>NZ_JAPFHA010000002.1 GCF_026586805.1 Niveibacterium sp. 24ML
CACGAACCTCAGGCGAGAACTTGTTCGATTTCTTCATGGCTCCATCTTCTCAAGAGTGGGAGCCTCCTCAAAACCCGGGGCGATTCACTCTTGCATGGTGTCCACCAGTTTTCTTAGTGGACACTATCCTTCACGCCGGCCGACGCTGGCTCAAGATGGGTTCGCCGGACGGATACAGCGCGTCAGCACATCCTTGAGGTAGGCGTAGGGGTCGTGCCCGTTGAGCCGGGCCGTTTGCACCAGGCTCATCACGGCGGTGGCCCGCTGGCCCGCGTGCAGGCTGCCGGCGAAGAGGCTGTTCTTGCGTCCGAGTGCGACCGGGCGGATCGCGTTCTAGACGCGGTTGTTGTCGATCGGAAGCGCCCCGTCGGCCAGATAGCGCGTGAGCGCGCCCCAGCGTTTGAGGCTGTAGTCGATGGCCCGCTTCGAGTGCATCGTTCTGGACGACATCGGCTATGTTCAGCACGACTGCGACGAGATGGAAGTGCTATTCACGCTGCTGGCCGAGCGCTACGAGCGCAATAGCGTCGTCATCACCACGAACCTCGTGTTCTCCGAATGGGGACGCATCTTCAAGGACCCGATGACAACCATGGCGGCGTTCGATCGGGGCGTGCATCACAGCGTCGTGCTCGATCTAATGGCCGTCGACAGCTACCGCACTCAAGCGGCCGGTACATCACAGAAAGCACGCACCGCCGCCGTCGCGGCGGTCGGCTAAACGGCTGCAGATTTAATTGTCGCCACCGTCAAATCTAATTGACGTCGGACAGCGTGCCCCTGTACCGCGTCAAGACGGGTTGGGCGGACACTTACCCGTATGCGTCCGGGGAACCCGCCATGTGATGTCACGGCAAGCTGATCGTGACGTGCGCCTGCCTCGGAGCGACTTTGACGATGTCGCTGAACTGCTCGAGTTCTTTGTTTGTGTTGCGGGTAATCAACGTCTGCAGGCCCGCGAACACGAGCATTGCGATGAAGGCGTAGCCGCTTAACACGGCCCAGAGCGGTATGTTGCGTCGCAGGGCGTGTCGAATGGAGTCGGGTGCCGCCCAGTCCGGGGCGAAGCCGGGGCGTTTGCCTTTGAAATGGGCGATTTCGTCTCCGAGCCGGCCAACGAGGTAGCCGAGCTTCTCGGGCGATTCGAGCAGGTATTTTCCGCGAAACCCAAGGAGGAGGCACAGGTGGTAGACCTCCAGGGATTGGAGACGAGCCGTCCCTTCTGCTCTGAGCCCTTCAAGGCGTTCGAAGAAGCGCTCGCCTGCGAGCTGGTCGCCAAAGAACGCGAGCTGCAGCGGCTGACGTTCCCAGCTGTCGCGGATCGACAGGCGCGACGAGAGGATGTGTTCATCCATTGCTGCGCAGAAGGCGTACTTGGCGGCGAAGATATCTTCGGTCGGAATGTCGACCCGTTTGGCGTTGCGCTCGAATTCGTCCAGAAACTCTTTGAGCCGATTCCTGAATGCGTCGGCATCGTTTGGCGCGGCGCGGTTTCGCACCAGGAACATGAGATAGAAGCCGTCATACATCAGATCGGCGAGGGTCTTTGACTGGCGCGGGGCGTCCGCGGGACGCCGTCGCATCTCAGCGTCGCCAAAGAGAGAGGGAGGGCTGTTGGGAGTCATCATTGCACCAGCGCAAAGAGTTCGACCCGAAGGTCTCGGAATCCAGATGGCGTATAGACGGCGATCGTCTGGGCCTGCAGCATGCGCTCAAAGAGCGGGCCGCTTGGCTCGATTGAGAAGTAGTAGTTGCCCGGCCGGACGGGTATTGCGGCGGGGACCTGGGGGGCGGCGGTGATCTTTACCCCGGGCATCGCAGAGAGCAGCAGCTTATCGACGTCATCCGGCGCGCCCAGCTTGAACCTTAGCGGAACCGCCTCGACCAGTTCGGGCGGCGGCATATCTGCCGACACCGCCAGGTAGAAGCTCGTACCTTCGTTGAGCTTTTCGCCGTCGAGGCGCCCGACGTAGAACGAGGGCTTGGTCTCGTTCAGCGTGATGGTTGCGCAACGAGTGGAGATGACCGTCTCAAGCAGTTCGCGGATGATTCGGTCGAGCTTGAAGAACGATGGCGCCGGAGCGAGGTGATCGTAGCTTGGCAGGTCATCGAGGGTGTAGCTCTTCGAAAACGTCATCAATGCGCCGGCGACTTCGAGCAAGCCCTCGAACAGGCGTTCGGGGTGCAGGCGAGGGTGCCGGAACAGGTGACTGAGCCGCGCGTATGCACTGCTTGCCGTATGGAGCAGCCAGAACGACGCAATGTCACCTGAACGCACCTCGACGATATTGCGGCTGGGTTCGCGGTGAAATCCGTACAGCGCAGCACACTTTGCCTGGAGGATGTCGAGGGTGCGCCGCAGCATTGCCAGCAGGGTTGGGAGTGCGTCGATCGACGCGGCCGGCGCCATGAAGCTCGGATCGAGTTCATAGCCGCCGGTCGACGTCTTGCGCACTCTGACGGCAGGCAAGGTTACGAACTGTTCAAGCGCATCGTTTTCGCTCAGCAAGCGCGGCTGCTTTCGCAGCAGCATCACATCCGCTTCGGCTGCGCGGGTAAACAGGTCAGGCGCGTGCTCGCTTGCGGGGCGAAACCGTGCGTTGGTTC
Organism: Niveibacterium sp. 24ML; assembly: GCF_026586805.1. Classification (GTDB taxonomy): domain Bacteria; phylum Pseudomonadota; class Gammaproteobacteria; order Burkholderiales; family Rhodocyclaceae; genus Niveibacterium. The sequence goes on from NZ_JAPFHA010000002.1 coordinate 2,608, forward strand.
GGTTGTCGCCGGGCTGCGCGTGGTTGCCGCCACTTTGCCGCAGATGCGCGAGCGCCAAATGAAAAGTGATCGCGTCGCTCGAGAACTCTCGTTGCGATAGGTTGACTGGATCGGGGAGTTCGTCCGCGTCCGGCGCGGCATAGAAATCACCATCGGGGAAGACGGCGCGGATTTCGTCCAGCCGGAGGATGCCGCTTGCAAGGGCTTCTTTGTCGATTCGCAGGTTTCGAAAACCCCAGGCATAGGGGTGCAGCGTCCGGCTCAACTCCGCCAGGCGGGTCTCGTGGTAAAGATCCTGGCGCTGAAAGTGCTGCGGCCGCAGGAAGAGGCCTTCTCCCCACAAGACTTTTGCTGCTGAAGTCAAAATGCTTCTCCTGATACGGCTACTTCGATTCTTGGGGAGCTGCGCCACATCGGGCTGCTGCCAAGCGGGCGGGTTGATCTTCTGCCCAGCCGATTGTCGCCCCGGCGCTGACGCTCAGCGCGCATGCGTGTGCGCCCAACAGCACACCACTCTTCGCCGCAGCTGCGCGCTCGAAGGCGACTCGCCAGCGCATCGGCGCCGGCGTTCGGTACCCGGCAGCAATTGCAAGAAACGAAGCCTCCCTGCTGACCTTCTCCTTCAGCTCCAGCTTCTGGTTGGGCGTCAATATCAGTTCGCGGACTTCGATTAAATCGGCGCCGAGCGCCTCTTTCTCCTTACCAGGCTGCAGAACCGCATCGGCCGACATCGCAAGGAAGGCGTCAGCGCTGCGCAGCTTGTAAACATGAAGCACCAGCGCGGTTCCCTTGCCGTCCGTCGTTGCATTCAGGTTACGCGCGGCGTGGATGCGCAGCGGGACTTCATCGAAACCTTCTGTTGAGTCGAGGCTTGCGCGTTTGAGTCCCACTCTGTTCAGCGCGCTATCTGCAGCCGATCCGACCATGGTCGCGGTCTCGGTCGTGCTGCATGCGCACATCATCAGCGCGAGCGCTGCTACAGCCAGTCTGGGATTCGACCGACTGCCTGCTGATGCGGAAGAACTGCACAGTGCGTATGGCATCGTCATTGAAAGCGTGTTTCCTTGTTCGTAGAGTACCACCCATGCCGCATACGCCAACGGGATATGCGGGCAAGGTGTGAAGTGCAGCATGAAGCCGCACACGAGCACTCAAGACCAAGATAGGGAGCCGACCATGAATGACCAATACATACGCCGCGTGCTGGGCGGCAAGCGATTGATTCCGCTTTGCGCAGCCTTCTTGCTTGCCGCTTGCGCCACCACGCCGCAAGTCTCTGAACTCGATCAGTTCAAGGACGTCGCAGCGGTTCAACAGCGCGTTGATGAGCTTGTGAGTTCGGGTGACGTGCAGAAAGCACAGGCGATGCTTGAAGGGGCTGCGAAGGCTAATCCGACTGACCCCGCGCCGTGGGTTCGACTGGCACAACTGCAATTTGACCGGGGGAACTACTCGGGCACGATCGCCGCCGCCGAAGAGGCCGTCCAGCGCGATGCAAACAACACCCAAGCCAAAGGCTTGGCCCTGGTTGCGAGCTTGCGTATCGCGGTTCGCAATATTCAGGAGCTGCGCGGCGGCGTCGCACTTGGCGGCGATACGCGTGGCGAGGCGGAGCGTCTGGCTCGCACGCTGCGCGAGACGATCAAGGAAGACGTTCTTGTTCCGGTTGCGCCAAGTGGCGAGACCAAAAAGAAGTCGCGTACCGCGTCCGCCAAGCAGGCTTCGCCGGTTGCTCAGACGGCGCCTGCCGCATCCGCTGCCCCCGCAGCGGCCGTGTCGACGGCGCCGGCGAAGCCGGCAGCCCCGGCCGCCAAGGCTCCTGCCGCGCCCGCCAAAGCCTCCGCCGACCCGTTCGGCGCGTTGAAGTAACCGCCCCCCACCAGACGAACCGAACAGGAAAAAAGCACCATGGCCAAGAAAGACAGCGTTCAGCAAAAACTGACCCGCGTTCGCCCGCCTCGCGTCCAACTCACCTATGAGGTGGAGCGCGGCGACGCGGTTGAGCAGAAGGAACTGCCCTTCGTCGTGGGCGTGGTGGGCGACTTCGCCGGCCAGTCCGAGATCGAGCAGCCGCGCTTGCGTGATCGTCGATTTGTGAATATCGACGGCGACAACTTTGACGATGTTATGCAAGGGCTTGAGCCGCGCGCAGCCTATCGCGTCGACAACCGCTTGACGGCGGAAGGCGGCGAGTTCGCTGTCGATCTGAAGTTCCGGTCGATTGAAGACTTCCGGCCCGAGTCCGTCGTCCAGCAGGTCGACCCGCTGCGCAAGCTGCTGGAGGCTCGCAGCAAGCTTGCAGATCTGCGCAACAAGCTCGCAGGCAACGACAAGCTCGAAGACATTCTGCAAGACGTGCTCAACAGCACCGAGAAACTCGCCGCCCTGAGCGCCGAAGCCAAGGTGGAGGAGTAAGCCATGAATTCACCGTCCGTCGCCCATGTGCAACAAGCCGTCGAGGCGCAAACCAGTCTGCTTGATCAGATCGTGTCCGAGAGCCGCGTCGCGCGGTCTTCGGTCGAACACGATCGTGCCCGCGACCTGATCTCCGAGCTGGTCAGCCAGGTCATGAGCGGCACCGTCGTGATGTCGGAGAACCTTGCCGCCACGCTTGATGCGCGCATTGCAGAACTTGACGCGATGCTCTCCGAACAGCTTTCGGTTGTGATGCACGCGCCGGAGTTCCAGAGGCTCGAATCGTCCTGGCGTGGTCTGGAGTACCTGTGCAAACAGAGCTCAACCGGCCAGATGCTCAAGATCAAGCTGATGAACGCGACCAAGCGTGAGCTGGTGAAGGACTTTCGCGGTGCGATCGAGTTCGATCAGAGCGCGCTCTTCAAGAAGGTCTACGAAGAGGAATTCGGCACCTTTGGTGGCGCCCCGTTCGGAACCCTGCTGGGCGACTTTGAGATCAGCCGCCAGCCAGAAGACATGTACTTCATCGAGCAGATGTCGCATGTGGCGGCTGCGGCGCACGCGCCGTTCATTTCTGCCGCGTCGCCGGAGCTGTTCGGTCTGGAAGGCTTTACCGATCTGGGCAAGCCGCGCGATCTTTCCAAGGTATTCGATACCGTCGAGTATGCAAAGTGGAAGACCTTCCGCGAGTCTGAAGACGCCCGCTATGTCGGGCTGACCCTGCCGCATTTCCTTGGGCGCCTTCCGTACAACCCGAAGGACGGCACGACGGTTGAGGGTTTCAATTTTGTCGAGGACGTTGATGGGACCGATCACAGCAAGTATCTGTGGGTGAACGCGGCCTACGCCTTCACTTCGCGCATTACGGATGCGTTTGACAAGTACGGCTGGTGCGCGGCGATCCGCGGCGTTGAAGGCGGCGGTCTGGTCGAAGACTTGCCGACGCATACCTTCAAGACCGACGAAGGTGAAGTGGCACTCAAGTGCCCGACCGAGGTGGCGATTACCGACCGCCGCGAGAAGGAGCTCTCGGATCTGGGCTTCATCCCGCTGGTGCATTGCAAGGGTACGGACTACGCCGCTTTCTTTGGCGCGCAGTCGGCCCAGAAGGCCAAGAAGTACAACACGGATGCGGCCAATGCCAATTCGGTGTTGTCGGCGCAGCTTCAGTACATCTTTGCCGTTTGCCGTATCTCGCATTACCTCAAGGCGATGATGCGCGACAAGATCGGCAGCTTTGCCTCGGCCGGCAATGTTGAAAACTATCTCAATAGCTGGGTTGCGCAGTATGTCCTGCTCGACGATGGCGCGTCGCAGGAAGCCAAGGCGGAGTTCCCGCTTCGTGAGGCGTCGGTGCAGGTCTCCGAGGTCCCGGGCAAGCCGGGTGTCTATCGTGCGGTCGCCTTCCTGCGCCCGCACTTCCAATTGGATGAGCTCACGGTTTCACTGCGCCTGGTGGCCGAGCTGCCTCAATCCGCAGGCGCGTAATTCGTAACTCTCTACCCCGAGTATTGAAGGAGCCATAAGTGAAAGACATTTACCTGCAGTTCAAAGGCAAGTACGACGTCAAGGGCGAGTCGCGCGATGGCGAGCACAAAGAGTGGATCGAAGTGAGCTCATGGAGCCACCTGATTCGTCAACCACGCTCGGCCACGGCATCGACCTCCGGTGGCCATACCGCCGAACGTTGCGAGCATGGCGAGATGATCTTCGTGAAGGACATGGACTTGACCTCTCCGCGGTTGTGGGAAGGCTGTTCCGCGGGCCACACCTTCGACGAAGTCACCATCGACTTCATGCGTGCTGACGGCGACAAGCGCGTCAAGTATCTCGAGATCAAGCTCAAGCATGTGCTGATCGCGTCGGTGACGCCATCGGTGGCAGGCGAGGGCATCCCCACCGAAACCTTCACCCTGAAGTACGCCGCTGTGCAGTGGACCTATACCGCGCAGGACATCAAGGGCGGCACCAAGGGCAACAAGGTTGCCAAGTGGAGTCTGGCCAAGAACTCCGCCAGCTACGAAGTCTAAGCAAGTGGTCGCACTGCGCCGGCACGCCCGGCGCAGTGCGCTGCATGAGATGAGCGCGCCATGAAAGGTTTCAATCCCACGCTGTTTGAGCGACTGTTCGACGAGGCGCCTCATCGCGGCGATGATCCTGCGCCCTTGCGCCGCTGGTCTGTCGAGGAGCTCAAGGACAGCGTGGCGCGCGATCTGGAATCGCTGCTCAACAGTCGTTGCGGTCTGCGTGAGTCTTCGCTTGCCGTATATCCCGAGGCGTCGCGTTCGCTTGCCAGTTTCGGCATGACCGATTTCGTTGGTCTGAGCCTGGCGAATCCGGCTGATCGCGCGCGTATCTGCGCCACGCTTGAGCGCACCATCCTCCAGCACGAGCCGCGCCTCAAAAGGGTGATTGTCGGGTTGCGAGGCGACGAGCGCAGCGTGGGCCGCCTCAACTTCACGATTCAGGCTGTCCTGCATGTTCCGCCCACCGCCGAGCCGGTTGGCTTTGATGCGGTGCTGCAACCGTGCACGCAGCAGTACTTGGTTGCGAGCAGTCGTCGCACCCTTCAGGCGGTGGTATGAACGATCTGCTGCCTTACTACGAGCGGGAACTGACCTTCCTGCGGCGTCATTCGCGCGAGTTCGCCGAACGCTACCCGAAGATCGCTTCGCGTCTCTTGCTTTCTGGCGAGACCTGCGAAGACCCGCATATCGAGCGGATGCTCGAATCCTTTGCGCTGCTCTCGGCCCGTGTTCACAAGAAGCTCGATGACGATTTTCCTGAACTGACCGAGAGCCTGCTTGGCGTCATTGCGCCGCATTACCTCAAGCCTCTGCCTTCCTGTTCGATCGCGCGCTTCGACATGGGCGGCGCCGACGCGCAACTCTCCGAGCCCGTGAGCCTGCCGCGCGGCACCTCGTTGTCTACGCGTGCTTCGGGCGGGGTGGCATGCCGTTTTCGCACCGCCTACGACGTCACCTTGGCGCCGATACGGATTGCGGCGGCTGGCTTCGAGCAGCCGGTAATCTCTGGGCGAAGCTTGAGAGTGCCGCCGGATACATCCTGCGCGCTGACGCTGACGATCGAGTCAAGCAGCGCGGCGAACCCGCTCAACGCGCTCAGGCTCGATCGCCTCAGACTGTTTCTGGATGGTGAGCCTTCGCTGGTCTGCCACCTGCGTGAGGCACTGTTCTCGTCGCTGCGCGGGATTGCGGTGGGTTCGCCCGAACAGAATGCCTGGCAGGTGCTCAATCGCGATGTGGTTCAGCCTGTGGGGTTCGGCATCGATGAAGGCCTGCTCGACTACGACGCGCGATCGCAACTTGCGTATCGCCTGCTGACCGAGTTCTTCCTCTTTCCGGCCAAGTTCGACTTCTTCGATCTGGACTTTGCGGCGCTTCGCGCAGCCCTGCCGCCGGGTACGACGCGGTTTGAGATCAAGTTTTTCCTTGGGCGCGGCGCAACCGAATTGCAGCCTGCGCTGCTTGAGCGTGTGTCGTCCGCGAACTTCGCGATGGGCTGCACACCGGTTGTGAATCTGTTCGAACGCAACGCCGAACCGATTCGTCTGGATCACAGCCGCACCGATTACCCCTTGGTGGTGGATGCACGCCGCGCGGCTTCGTTCGAGTTGTACTCGGTCAATCGCGTGTCTCGGGTCGAGAAGAGCGCAAGGGGGGAGCGGATCTCCGAGTTTCGGCCGTTTTACGGCCTGCGCCACGCAGAAACGCCCGCCGGTGAGGGGCGCTACTGGCACTTGCGCCGCGATGCGCAAGTGGCAAGCGTGTCGCCGGGCTACGAGTACGAGATTGCCTTGGTCGACTCGACCGAAGACCTCGAGGAAGAGCGCACCGAGACCTTGAGCATCGAAGTGACGGCAACCAATCGTGACTTGCCGTCGCAACTGCCCTACGGGCTGCCTGAAGGTGACCTCTTCATTGAGGGCGGCTCCATCGCGAGGCGCATCGCGTTCTTGCGGCGGCCGACGCCGACCTACCGATTCCGCACTGAGGACGAGGGGCTGTGGCGCCTGATCTCGCACCTGTCGCTCAATCGCCTGTCGCTTGCTGAAAATGGTCTTGAAGCGCTCAGAGAAACATTCGGGCTCTATAACGCGAGCCGCGCTGCCAGTAACCAGCGCATGCTCGATGGACTCAAGACGATTGAGCACCGACCCGCCAGCGCCATGTTGCCAGGCGATCCCTTCCCGGCGTTCGTGCGTGGGGTCGATATCGAGATCGGGGTCGATGAACAGGCTTTCGTCGGGGTCGGGCTCAGCTTGTTCACCGCCGTGCTTGAGCACTTCTTTGCGCTGTACGTGCACCTCAACAGCTTCACCCGGCTGCGCGTGCGATCCACGCGCAGTGGCGAGGTCCTGATTGCCTGCAAGCCACGCAGTGGGGATGTGGTGCTGGTGTGAAGGCAAGGTTCAGCAGCGCAATCGGGCGACTGTTCGCCAAGCCTCAACGTGTCGGATTCTTCCAGGCGGTGCGTCTGTTGCGGCGTCACCTGGCAGGGCGCGACATGCGGGCCAGCGACGCGCTGGGCGATCGCGTGCAGTTTGGCAACTCGCTGGCGCTTTCATTTCCCGCCAGCGAGATCGAAAAGCTTGAAGACATCTCTCCTGCAAGCACGACTGCGGACGCGCCTGTCACGCGGGTGAAGCTCACCCCAGCCTTCATTGGCCTGACGGGAAATCAGGGTGTCCTGCCCCAGCATTACACCGAGCGCCTGCTGGAGCGCGAGGTCAATCACCGCGATCGTGCTGCGCGTGCATTCCTCGACATATTCGCCAACCGCAGTGCTGTGCAGTACTTCGGTGCCTGGGAAAAATACCGCCCGCACTTTCAGTTCGAAGCGGAGGGGCGCTCACGTTACCTCCCGACAGTACTGGCGCTGGCGGGTGCCGGTGCGCCGGCTTTGCAAGAACGTCTGGACGACGGTTCGGATGCATCGCTCTACGACGAGACGATCGCCTACTACGCGAGCATCCTGCGCGCCGCGCCGCGCTCGGCGCAGTCGATTGCCGCCGTCCTGTCGGACTACTTCGCTGCGTCCGTTCGCCTTGTGCCCTTTGTTGGGCAATGGTTCCGGCTGCCGGACGAGAGCCTCGCGCAACTGGGGCTTGCGAATGCCAGCCTGGGGGTCGATGCCGTCTGCGGCGCCCGCATTTATCAGCGGGATTCGCGCATCCAGATCGAAGTCGGGCCACTGTCGCGTTCTGCATTTCTGGCGTTCATGCCGGGCGGCGCTTCGGCGCGCGCGCTGGATCGCTTGCTGGGCCTGGTTCTGGGTCCGACCATCGAAGTCGAAGTGCGCGTGTTGCTCGATCGGCGTGAAGTCCAAGCGCTCAAGGTGGGCCTTGCAGGTGGCGGGCGCCTGGGCTGGGACAGCTGGCTCGCCACCGAAAGCTTTGAACGCGACCCCGACGACGCCACCTATCGTTTCATGCCCGGCTTTATGCGCGGGCAAGCACAACCTTCAACGAGCCCAATATGAGTACGCATCTCAAAGTCCTGATCGGAAAACTGAACGACACCTGCCGCAAGGCTGCCGAGCGCGCCGCAGGCGTATGCATGGGTCGTGGCCACTATGAAGTGGATATCGAACACTTGTTCGTCGCGCTCGGCGAACAGGCCGACAGTGACCTGGCCGTGATCGCGCATCGCTCCGGCATCAGTCTGCAGGCGCTGTTGAATGATCTTGAAGCCGAGCTTGCCCGACTGCCGACAGGCAATACCCGCACCCCGGTCTTCGCCGAGCGGATTCCGCAACTGCTTGAGGCGGCTTGGCTGATCGCATCAATCGATGATTCCCAGGCGCGAATCCGCAGCGCGCATCTGCTGCACGCCTTGCTCTCCGACCGCAAGCTGGCCCAGATGGCCTACCGTGCGTCGAAGCTCTTCGCCAAGTTCCCGGTTGATGCGCTCAAACACGATCTGACCGCGCTGTCGGCCGGCTCGGTTGAGGCTGCCCAAGCTGCGGCGACCCAAGACGCGGCGCCCGAGGTGGCGGATCTCGCGTTGGAAGAAGGCGCCAAGCGCTCGCCGACGCCGGCGCTCGACCAGTACACGACCAACCTTACCGCGCGTGCGGCGGAGGGCAAGATCGACCCGGTCATCGGGCGCGACACCGAGATCCGTCAGGCAATGGACATCCTGCTGCGCCGTCGGCAGAACAATCCGATCCTCACCGGTGAAGCGGGTGTCGGAAAGACCGCGGTGGTCGAAGGACTTGCGCTGCGCATTGCGTCGGGCGATGTGCCGCCGCCGCTGGCGGGCGTGAATCTGCATTCGCTCGACATGGGCCTGCTGCAGGCTGGCGCCAGCGTCAAGGGCGAGTTCGAGAACCGGCTCAAGTGTGTGATTGATGAGGTCAAGAAGAGCCCGACGCCGATCATCCTGTTCATCGACGAAGCCCACACGATGATTGGCGCAGGCGGCACCGCCGGCCAGAATGACGCTGCGAATCTGCTCAAGCCGGCACTGGCGCGCGGTGAGTTGCGCACGATCGCCGCGACGACCTGGGGCGAGTACAAGAAGTACTTTGAAAAAGACGCGGCACTGGCCCGGCGCTTTCAGGTGGTGAAGGTCGAGGAACCCACCCCCGAGCTTGCCTGCGCGATGCTCCGCGGCATGGCGCCGCTGATGGAGCGGCACTTCGGCGTTCGCATCCTCGACGAGGCCATCACGGAAGCGGTGACGCTTTCGGCCCGCTACATCACGGGCCGCCAATTGCCCGACAAGGCGATTGGCGTGCTCGATACCGCCTGCGCGCGTGTTGCCTTGGCTCAGAGCGCCACCCCAGGCCCGATCGACGACTTGCGCAAACAGATCGCGCGGCTCGATACCGAGTTGGCGAGCCTGACACGCGAAGGCGCGCTTGGCCTCTTGCATGCGTCGCGCCGTGAAGAGCTGACGCAACGTCGCGATGCCTTTGCCGCGAGCCTGCAGGGACTCGAAACGCAATGGCAGCAAGAGCGCGAGATGGTGTCGCAGATCCTCGCCCTGCGGTCGGCGCTGGCGGATGGCGCAGCAAGCGATGATCCGCGCCACGCAGAACTGGCCGACTTGATGGCGCGGCTGAGCCAGACGCAGGGTGAAAACCCGCTGGTGCCGCTACAGGTGGATGGCCGTACCGCGGCCGAGATCATCGCGGCCTGGACCGGCATTCCGCTCGGGCGCATGGTCAAGGACGAAATCAAGGCCGTGCTGGGCCTGCGCAAGGCCATGGCGGAACGCGTGATTGGCCAGGACCATGCTCTTGAAGCGATCGCGCAACGGGTGCGCACCGCGCGGGCCAATCTTGAAGATCCGAACAAGCCCAAGGGCGTCTTCCTGTTCGTCGGCCCCTCAGGGGTCGGCAAGACCGAGACCGCCCACGCGCTGGCCGAGATCCTTTACGGCGGTGCGCGCAGTCTGGTCACCATCAACATGAGTGAGTACCAGGAGGCGCACTCGGTCTCTGGCCTCAAGGGTTCTCCCCCGGGCTACGTCGGCTACGGCGAGGGCGGCGTGCTGACTGAGGCAGTCCGGCGGCAGCCTTACAGCATCGTGCTGCTCGATGAAGTGGAGAAGGCGCATCCGGATGTGCTGGAGCTCTTCTTCCAGGTGTTCGACAAAGGTGTGATGGACGACGCTGAGGGCCGCGAGATCGACTTCCGCAACACCATCATCATCCTGACTTCGAACGTGGCCTCGGGCACCCTGATGTCGGCCTGCATCAACAAACCGGCCGACGAGATTCCGGCGCCTGACGCCTTGCTCGACGCGATCCGGCCGCAGCTCTACAAGGCCTTCAAGCCCGCCTTTCTTGGCCGCTTGAGCGTTGTGCCGTTCTACCCGATCTCGGACGATGTGCTGGCCAGCATCATTCGCCTCAAGCTCGCGCGTATTGCACGTCGCGTGGCCGAGAACCACAAGGCGGTGTTCAGCCATGACGAGGCTTTGATCGAGGCGGTGCTCGCCCGCTGTGTCGAAGCGGATTCGGGCGCGCGGAACGTGGACAACATTCTCAGCGGCACGCTGCTGCCCGAGATTTCTGAAAGCGTGCTGACGCGCATGGCCGAAGGCGCCGCGATTGCAAAGATCAAGGTCGGCGTCAGCAAGAAGGGTGGCTTTACCTACAAGATCAGCTGAGGAGTGCTCGTGAGTACGATGTTCGATTTGCCGCATGCCCAATACCTTGATGCCGGCCCGACCGTACTGCCGGGCCTGGTCTTCCGTGATGGACGTGCAGTTCTTGGGCAGGGGCGCGGCTTCCTCGGGGTGCTGACGCCCTCGGCGCTTGATCGACTCGGTGCGCCCTCGCAGGAAGAGCGGGTGTCCGCCAGTCTGTCTTCGTACCTGTCGGTGCTGCTGCAAGGTGTGCGCAATGGCGCCTGGGGCGCGCTGGGTGAGGGCGCCACGGATCTGTACCGTTTTGCGTTGGCCCAGGGCGAGCGGCACCGGGTTCATTCGGAGCCGACTTTCCGCAACGCTTTGTTTGCACGCAAACCCACGGTGGGTGTGGTGTTCGAAGGCGTTCTGGTGACCGACCATGAGCTTGTTTTGCGGGTGGATCCGTTCATGCGCGTGGAGCAGGGCGGCGAGCAGGGATTCGGGTGCTACTTTGACTGCGGCAAGCCGGTGCGGGTCTTTCTTGCTGGCGGATCGGTCAAGCGGGTTCTGGAGTTCACCGTCACGGCCTGAGGCGAGTCGGTTTCAGGCCGTTTGCCGTCGCAGCGTATGATCTGCCGATTGAACATGAGGATGTTTTCGCATGGCTATCGGCATTCTGATCATTGGCGACGAGATACTCTCGGGGCGCCGTCAGGACAGGCATCTGAGCAAGTCCATCGAAATGCTTGCGGCGCGTGGGCTTCGCCTGGCTTGGGCGCGCTTGTGTGGTGACGACCCGGAGCGCCTGACGCGGACGCTGCGCGACTGTTTTGTAAGCGGCGATGTCTTTTTCTCGTTTGGTGGCATCGGTGCAACGCCAGACGACCACACCCGGCAGTGCGCAGCTGCTGCGCTGGGCCTGCCATTGGCGCTGCATCCGCAAGCCGAGGCCGAGATCCGGGCGCGCTTCGGCGACGAGACCACGCCGAACCGGCTTGAGATGGGCACCTACCCGGCGGGCGCGCACATCATTCCGAACCCGTACAACCGGATTCCAGGTTTTTCCGTGGCGAACGGCCATTTCGTACCCGGTTTCCCGGTCATGGCTTGGCCGATGCTGGAGTGGGTGCTCGATGGGCAGCTCAAGTCGCTTCACCACGCCGAGCCCTATCTTGAGGATTCGATGTGGGTGTTCGATGCGCAAGAAAGCCAGATTACCGATCTGATGCGCGAGCTTCAGAGCCGCTTTGCGGTGACGGTGTTCAGTCTCCCGAATGCGCACGCTCCGGGCGGTCGGCGGCAGATTGAACTGGGCGCCAAGGGGGCGCCAGATCAGGTTGCGGCGGCCATGGACGTGATGCGCGCCGCACTCGCCGAGCGCGGGTTCGAAACCCGGCCACTCGGGCAGGGTTCAGCGGGCTAGTAGCCGGCGCACAATAAGAAAAAGCCGCAGGGTTGCGCTGCGGCTTTAAGTCGGACGTCACGCATCGCGTTGTCGCGCGACGCCCGATGGAGGGCAGAACCGGGGCCGCATGGTGCGGCCCTTGCCGGAATCAGGCAGCCTTCTTGGTTGCCTTGGCCGGCGTTGCACCGCTGACGGCCTTGACGGTCGCGTCGGTCGCGGCGGTCACGTTGGCTTCAGCGATCTCAGCGACTTGCTTGGTGGCCTTGCTCAGGCTGTCGTAAGCCGAGTTGGCGGCGGCGATGGCCGACTTCACTGCGGCGATCGCGACATCGGAGCCGGCCGGTGCCGACTTGGCGGCCTTATCCAGGCTGGCCGAAACCGATTTGTTCATCTCTGCAAGCTGGCCTTCGAAGAGCTTGGAGATCTCTTCATGGGCTTGTGCGCCGATCTCGTACACGCTGCGCGAGTAGGCTACCGATTTTTCAACCATCGGCTGGGCCAGCGCGGTTTGCAGGGTCATCAGCTCTTGAATGTCCTTGGCGCCGAGTACGGTCTTGGCGTTGGCGAGGCTGTCTTCCATCAGTGCGCGAGCGGCAGTGATGTTCAGGTTGGCGAGGCGCTCAACGGTGGCGAACGTGGTGTTGGCAACGCTCAGCAGGGATTCAACTTGGGTTTTGTTGAACGCAGCGAATTGTTCAGGGGTAGCGAACATGATGTGATCTCCTAGGAAAGACTCAGGGCGAAAGATTTTGCACCGCAACAATTCCGATTATAGGCGGGCCGCCTCGCCCGTCAAGCGTTTTTTGCTGCGGTGCAATATCTATTGTGGCAGTGAGCTTGGAGATCGTCTTGTGTGTTGATTTTATTAAGAAATTGCGACGACTTCTGGCCCCGCTTCGGGCCCCGGCTTGTATCCGAATTGGCGCCCTGCCGCATGCCAATCGCGTGCGGCTGATCTAGCGATGGACAAACTTCGCGGCGCGTTTTTCCAGGAATGCCGCCATGCCTTCGCGCTTGTCGGTCAGCGAAAAGGCGGCATGAAAGACGCGCCGCTCAAACAGCAGGCCTTCGGACAGGCTGCTTTCGTAGGCGCGGTTGATTGACTCCTTGATCATCATGACCACCGGCAGCGAATGGCTGGCGATGGCCTGCGCGGCATCGAGCGCTTCGCAAAGTAGCTGATCGGCGGGGATCACGCGTGAAACAAGGCCGGAACGTTCGGCCTCGGCGGCGTCCATCATCCGTCCGCTCAGGCACAGATCCATTGCTTTGGCCTTGCCAACGGCGCGTGGCAGGCGTTGGGTGCCGCCCGCGCCCGGCAGGATGCCGAGCTTGACCTCGGGTTGGCCGAAGCGCGCGGTCTCGGCGGCGATGATGATGTCGCACATCATTGCCAGCTCGCATCCACCGCCCAGCGCAAAGCCTGCGACCGCGGCGATGGTTGGCTTGCGACAGCGGCGGATGGCTTCCCAGTTCCGGGTGATGAAGTCGGACTTGTAGACGTCCATGTAATCCCAGTCCGCCATTGCGCCGATATCGGCGCCGGCGGCGAACGCCTTGTCCGAGCCGGTGATGACGATCGCACCGATTGCCTCATCCGCTTCGAAGCCTGCAAGGGCGTGGCCGAGTTCGTCAATCAGTTGATCATTCAGCGCGTTGAGCGCCTTCGGGCGGTTGAGCGTGATGAGGCCGACGCGCGCGTGGCGTTCGACCAGGATGGTCTGGTAGTCCATCTTCCCCCCTGATGGTTGGCGCTGCCATGCCCCCCGGCACGGCAACATCCCCGCGATCAGCGGCCGGTGCTGTTGGCCGGCTTGGCCGCAGGCGCTGTTTTCTTTGGCTGGATCGTCACTTTGACGCGCGACTCGCCGTTAGGCTCGACGGTGGCATTGGGCCCATTGGTGACGAGGTAGGTTTCGTTGTAGCCGTCGTAGTTGATGTACTGGCCGTCGACCTCGTCCTTGCCGCTTCTGACTTTGGCGCGATTGAAGAGCTGTACGAGGTCAGTCTTCGCGTCGTACTCGATCCGCTCGGCCTCGCCGTCCACCCATTCATCCTTGAGTTCGCGCTTTTGGCGGAAGCGCGCGAGGCCGCCCTGACCACCGGTCGCAACGCCTTTCTGAAAGCCTTCAATATCCTGAGTTACCACAACCTTGTCGGAGAGGATGCTCAGGGTGCCTTGGGTGAGTTTGACGCGGCCTTCGAAGATCTGGACCTTGTTCTTGTCGTCCACCGTGACGCGATCGGCCTCAACATTGACCGGTTTGTCGCGGTCGGCGCGCTCGGCCCGGGCGATGCCGCCGCAGAGGGTGAAGGCCAGGAGTGCCAGGCAGATTGCCTGACGTGACGGTGCTGCGAGTGTCATTGCCCGCTTCCTTGTCTGTTCCGGTAGATCGTGGCGCGTACCTGTCCGACCACCGCGGTGCCGTTGATCTGGTCAATTTCGAGCCCCACGCCGTCAAGCACCGAGGCGCCGCGTGTCATGCGCACCGGCTTGTCGGTCGTTGCTTTCTCTTCGTTCGGGCGAATCAGGATCTCGCTGGTTTCAAAAGTCATCTCGGGGGCGCCCTCGGCCGCGTCGCGCCGGCCACGGACGTCGCCGACCAGTTTCACCTGGTCGCCAGAGCCGGACACTTCGCCGGTCCGCGCGCTCAAGTGCAGGGTTTGCGGCTTGCCGAAGTGCGCAAGCTTGGCGTCTTCGACATGCGTCGTTTCGTCGTCCGGGTAGTGACGCGCGGTGGCGGCTTCCAGAATGTAGAGACGGCGCCCGGTCGCATCAAAGCGCTCCTGCACCGGTTTGCTGGCGATCATGTCCGGATCGTGGCGCAAGCGGCCGTCCGGGCGCGCCGCCTGGGAGCGCACATACTGTTCAAGCCAGAACGCCGTGCCTGCGAGCAGGGCGGCAAGCAGCACCGGGAACAGCGAAGTCCAGGCGCGCTTCATTCGTCGGCAAGATACCGCGCGTTGAAGGCGGCAAGCTGCCCCTGCGCTTCGAGGATGAAGTCGGTGACTTCGCGCACCGCGCCACGGCCGCCTGGGCGGCTGCTCACCATATCGACATGCTGGCGCACGAGCGGATGCCCATCGGCCGTGGTGGCGGCAAAGCCACAGGCGCGCAGGATTGGCAGGTCGACCACATCGTCACCCATGTAGCCGGCCTGGCTCGCATCGAGCTTGAGTTCGGCCAGCAAGCCGCGCAACACGGCGCGTTTGTCTTCAACGCCCTGGTAGAGGCGCGTGATCTGCAGGTTTTCGCAGCGCTGCTCAAGCGCCTTGGAGCGGCGACCAGTGATGATGGCCAGCTCGATGCCGGCTTGCTGCAGCATCCGCAGACCGTGGCCGTCGAGGGTGGAGAAGCCCTTCATTACATCGCCTTCGGCGGTGAACCAGATCGTGCCGTCGGTCAGGACGCCGTCGACATCGAAGGCCATCAGTTTCAGGCGCAGGGCGCGTTCGCGGGCTCGGGTCATCAGATTACCTTGGCATCCATCAAGTCATGGGTGTTGAGTGCGCCGACCAGCACGCCCGATTCATCGAGCACGAGGATCTGGTTGATGCGGGCGCGTTCCATCGTGGCGGCGGCTTCGGCGGCCAGTTGATCCGGGCCGATGCTGCGCGGCGAGCGATGCATGACGTCGGCCACGCTCAGACCGCGGAAGTCGGTTTGCGCGCCGAGCAGGCGGCGCAGGTCGCCGTCGGTGAAGATGCCGATCGCGTGCATGGCTTCGTCGACGATCGCCGTCATGCCCATGCCGCCGCGCGTGACTTCAAGCAGCGCTTCACCAAAGCTGGCCGATTCGCGCACATGCGGAATGCGATCACCGGTACGCATCACGTCGGACACGCGGGTCAGCAAGCGCCGCCCCAGTGCGCCGCCCGGATGCGAGCGCGCAAAGTCGTCGGGGCCGAAGCCGCGTGCGTCGAGCAGTGCCACCGCAAGGGCGTCACCCAGAGCCAGCGCCGCGGTCGTGCTGGCCGTCGGGGCGAGGTTCAGCGGGCAGGCTTCGCGTTCAATCGTTGCGTCGAGGTGCACGTCGGCGAGTTTTGCGAGGGCCGAAGCGGGATTCCCGGTGATTGCGATCAAGCGCGCGCCATGGCGCTTGATCAACGGTGCGATGGTCAGCACTTCCGCGGTGGTGCCCGAGTTCGACAAGGCAATCACGACATCACCGCCGGTGATCATGCCCAGGTCGCCGTGAGCGGCTTCTGCGGCGTGCACAAAGTAGGCGGGTGTGCCGGTTGAGGCGAAGGTCGCCGCAAGCTTGCGTCCGATGTGCCCGGACTTGCCGACGCCGGTCACGATGACGCGGCCCTGTGCCGCGAGGATCATTCGCGTGGCGGCCACGAAGCTGGCGTCGAGCTTGCGCGCAAGCGCGCTGACGGCGTCCGCTTCAATCGCGAGCACTTCGCGACCGAGGGCGAGCAATTGCTCGTCGGTTGCCCGGGAAACGGCTTGTGGCTTGGTTTCTTGCATGGTCACGCTGCGGTTACACTAGATTTTCATTATATCAGACGGGTTTTTGCGGCCTCAGGCCGCGCCAGGCGAAACGCGACGCTGATGCCATTGACGCATACCCTTGATTTTGTGCTGCTTTTGCTGGCCGCTTCGGTGGTCGGCGTGATGCTGTTCAACCGCTTTCGCCTGCCGGGCGAGCTGGCCTATCTGGCGGTGGGCGCCCTGATCGGCCGCGCGGGCCTGAACCTGATTCCCGATGAGGCGGGCGCGCGGGCGCTGGCGGAATTCGGCGTCGTGTTCCTGATGTTCACGATTGGCCTCGAGTTTTCGCTGCCTCACCTCTTGAGCATGAAGCGCCTGGTGTTCGGCTTGGGCGCTGCGCAGGTTGGCGCGACCATGTTGCTGGCGCTCGCGCTGGGTAGCCTGCTTGGGGTGCCGGCGGGGGCGGCGCTGGTGCTTGGCGGGGCCTTGTCGATGTCTTCGACCGCCTTGCTCTCCAAGCTCTTGATCGATCGGATGGAACTGGATGCGGCGCACGGCCGGATGGTCATGGGCGTGCTGCTGTTTCAGGATCTGGCGGTCGTGCCTTTGCTGGTGCTGATTCCCGCGCTGTCGCAGCCGCCCGAGGCCCAGTTGCAACTGCTGGCCTTGGCCGCGCTGAAGGCCGCCGTGCTGCTTTCGGCCGTGCTGTATTTCGGGCCGCGCCTGGTTGGGCGCTGGTTCCTGCTGGTTGCGCGGCGTCGCTCGTCCCAGCTCTTCATGCTCAATGTGCTGCTGGTGACACTCGGGCTGGCCTGGCTAACCGAGCGCTTTGGTTTGTCGCTCGCCCTGGGCGCCTTCATTGCCGGCATGTTGATCTCGGAAACCGAATACCGGTACCGGGTGGAAGAGGACATCAAGCCCTTCCGCGATGTGCTGCTCGGGCTCTTCCTCGTCACCGTGGGTACCTTCCTTGATGCGCGGGTGATTCTGGGCAATCTGCCGCTCGTGATCGGTCTCTTGCTTGTGATGCTGGCGGCAAAGTTTGCCGTGGTAGTCGGGGCGGCGCGGCTATTTGGTTCGACGCCCGGCAATGCGGTGAGGACCGGGCTTTGGCTGTGCGCGGGGGGCGAATTCGGCTTCGTGCTGCTCTCGCAAATGTCGGTGAACCGCTTGGGCAGCGAAGCCTTGATTCAGTCGGCGGTTGCGGCGGTGGTGCTGTCCTTGCTGACTGCGCCGTTTCTGGTTCAGGCCAGCAACCGTCTGGTGATGCGTTTCGTCAAATCCGAGTGGCTCCTGCGCTCGATGGAGCTGACGCGCGTGGCGGTGCAGTCGATGACGACCGAGCGGCACGTCATCATCTGCGGTTATGGCCGCACCGGCCAGCTGATCGCCCGCTTTGTCCAGCAGGAAGAGGTTGGGTATGTGGCACTCGACCTCGACCCGGATCGCGTGCGCGATGCCGGCGCCGCCGGCGAGACGGTGGTGTATGGCGATGCGGCTCGTCGCGAAACCTTGATTGCGGCGGGTGTATCGCGTGCCGCGGCGGTTGTGGTGTCCTACGCCGACGTTGGCTCTGCCTGCCGAGTGATGGATCTGGTGCGCGAACTGCGGCCGGATATTCCGGTGGTTGTGCGGGCCGGCGAAGAGGCGCAACTTGAAAAGCTCACCGCCGCCGGCGCGGCGGAAGTGGTGACCGATATCTTCGAGACGAGCATCACGCTCGCGAGCCATACCATGGCGCTTACCGGCGTGCCGCTCTCGCGCGTTATCCGGCGGGTGCGCGACATTCGCTCGCAGCGCTACGCGTTGATGCGAGGCTACTTCCATGGGCGCTCTGATGTGGCCGATGACCCGGATGCGACGCTCGAACGCTTGCACTCGGTTGCGCTGGCAGAAGGTGCCGGGAGCATCGGCCGTTCGATTGCCGAACTGGATTTGCCAGAGGCCGGCGCCAAGGTGTCAGCGGTGCGGCGCCGTGGCATCCGCGCGCTGAACCCTGAGCCGGATCTGGTGTTCGAGCCAGGGGATGTGGTGGTCTTGCTGGGAACGCCTGAGGCTCTGGCGCTTGCCGAAGCGCGTTTGTTGCAGGGGGCTTGAAATGGAAACGGGCCACTGACGTGGCCCGTTTCCGGTGTGTTGGGTGCTTAGAAGCCCATGCAGACGAGGAATCCCGCGCCCTCATCGATTGCCCCGGACTGAGCCGCGGAGGGGCCTGCCGTGGTGCTTTTGATCGCGCGCATCGCGCCTGTGTGAACCACGCCATCATCCAGCATCGCATCAAGCGGAACCACGTGGCGACCGCGAATATTGGTGCCACAAACAATCAGCGTGCCCGGCGTGTCGGTAATCGCGGCGCTTGTGCTCGCGCTGACCACACTGAATACGCCGGCATCCGCATGAGTCGGGTTCCCGGCCCCGGGATCGCCGGTGAGCAAATTCGCGCGGCGCAGATGGTCCCAAACGCAGGACGGTTCCGATTTCGTCCCGCCCGCGCCTGCGGCGTTGTCGGCAAACGAGCCGCTATCAATCAGGCCATTGCCCTGTGTTGTCTTCGTGGCGGGGTCGCACGTGCCTGCGCCCCAGCGCGCCACCGCGCCACGGTCATCGCCCGGCAGTGCCCGGTATTTGTCCTGATAGGTCAGCACGGCGACCGAGATCGAGCGCATGTCTTGTGCGATGTTCTTGACCTTGGCGCTTTCGATCAGCTCCTGGCCTTTGAGCACGCCGCCGAGCAGCAGGCCGATGATGACCAATACAATCGCGATTTCAACGAGCGTGAAGCCGGCTTGCCGTTTCATGATGAGTTTCCAGGTGACAACAGTTGATGCGAATTGCCATGCAGGAAGTGTGCCGATGCGCTTGGGGCTGCGCTCGTCATTGATTTCGAGCCATTTTGCACCGGCAGAGCGGCCGCAGAGGTCCGGGCTGTCTGAATCTGGACGGTTTGGCGACCGTTTTTCGACGAAGCGGGTGAGGCGGCATGTTTGAGTGGCGCGTCTGGCGCGACGCGGCCCGCATGCCGGGCTATGCCCTGGCGATCATGCTGGCATGTCTGCAGATGGCCATGGTGGCGGGCTTCGAAGGGATGATTGGCCGAATGCTGCTGACCGCACATCTGGGGGCCTTTCTGCTCTGGCAACCGGTTGTATCGAGCGAGCGCAGGATCGAGGCGGTGCCGCTGCTCCTGATGGCGCTGGGTTTGGCGGCCTTCCAGTGGTTGCTGGGCTGGATCAGTCTGGCGGTGTGGATCGGCATGCTTGCCGGTCTGGTGGTGGCACAGGCGGCAACCCGAAGCGCACGCCGAGATCGTCTGCCTGAACTGCTTGGGTTTGGCTATCTGGTGCTGGTCTTGTTCGCTTGGGTGGTGCCAAGCGGGGCGCCGACCGATCCGGATGTGCGCCGGCTGCTCGAGCGTGCTGCCTGCAATGCCGGCTATGTTGCGGTGGTATTGGTGGCGATTGCGGCCGTTGCAAAGCGGGTTCGGCGTGGTCCGGCTTTGCCGGATTTTGCCGCTGCGGCAAGCGCCGTGCTGTCCGTTGGTACCATCGTGCTGACGGCGCTCGCGTTCATGTTCCTCGGTGGTGAGCCCTACGAGCGTGCATTGCTCAAGTCGGTAGCGTCGGTGGCGGCTGTGCTGCTTCTGCTGGGCTGGTTGTGGAACCCGCGCGGCGGCTATGCCGGCATGGCCTTGTTGTTGTCGCGCCGGGCACTTGCAGGCGGTTTGCCGCTGGAGGAATGGCTGGCAGAGGTGGCTGAAGAGGCGCGTCGGGCCAGCTCGGCAGATGCGTTCCTTGCGGCCACCGGCCAGCGCATGCTTGATCTCCCGGATGTTGCCGGGGTGCAGTGGCGCGTGGCCGGCGGCGCGGCCGGACAGTGCGGAAAGACCGGGCGCCAGCAAACGCGGATCGCCCACGGGGATCTGGAGGTGGTTTTGCAGACCCGCGGCAGTGCCGATGCGGTCACGCTGTGGCGCTGGGACTTGATGGTCAAGATTCTGGCCGAATTCCATCGTGCCCGGCGGCAGGCGAGCGATCTGGCCGAGATTGGCTATCTGCGGGCAATTCATGAGACCGGCGCGCGGCTCACGCACGACGTGAAGAACTTGCTGCAGTCTTTCGAAGCCATTCTGTTCGCGGCCGAGGTGGGCTTCGGGCGTGACCCGGAAGGTACGCGTGCGCTGATCCAGCGGCAGCTGCCCGCTTTGGCGGCACGCCTGAAACTCACGCTTGAAAAACTGCGGCAGCCGGGCCTTGAAGAATGCGCGCAGGAGAGCCTGGCGGCATGGTGGGCGCAGCTGCGTGCGCGGCTCCATGGTGTGCGGTGCGAAGGTGAGGCGGGCCAAGGGCAGTTCGTCCCGGCCGGCTTGTTCGACCGTTTCGTCGACAACTGCATCCAGAACGTGCGCGACAAGGCCGGCGCGCGCGGGGTTCCGCAAGCGTGCGTGACGCTGTTCGAGCAACGCGGGCATCCCGCGGTGCGGGTGTCCGATGATGGCGCCGCGATTGCGCCCGAGCGCGCCGCGAGGCTCACGCGGGAAACGGTGAGTTCCGAGGCTGGGCTTGGTGTTGGCTTGTTGCAGGTGGCCCGCGAGGCGACCTTGATGGGGTGGCGGGTGCGTCTGGTGGAAAACCGCGATGGCGCGGTGAGCTTCCAGATCGAACGCGATCAGCCCGAGACTGACGCCACCTGAGCGCCATCCGTTTGCGGCGGATCGCGCTCCAGCTCGTGGCGTGAAGCGAGCCGGTGCACGACCACCGTGCCCTTGCCCTTGATCGGCACAATGTGCGGCGGATCGAAGTTGAAGCGGTTACGCAGCCGCGCGTAGGTGGCGGCATCGCACTGGATGGAGCCCGGTGCGCCTTCGCCGGTAATCCGGCTGGCAAGGTTCACCGTGTCGCCCCACAAGTCGTAAATGAACTTCTTCTTGCCCACCACGCCCGCAACTACCGGGCCGGTGCCGATGCCGATGCGCACCCGGATCGGATTCGCGCCACGGGCGCCGGCGCCGGCCAGCCAGTCACGCATGTCCAGCGCGAGCTGCGCCACCGCCTCGCACGGATCGCGCAGTTCGGTGTTGAGCCCGCCAGCCACCATGTAGGCATCGCCGATCGTCTTGATCTTCTCCAGCCCGTGCCGCTCGGCCATCTCATCAAACTGCGAAAACACGCGGTTGAGCATGCCGAATACCTGCTGCGGGGTCATGTCGGCGGCCAGCTCGGTGAAGTTGACGATGTCGGCAAACATCACCGTGACTTCGGCAAAGCCGTCGGCAATCGTGCAGTCGTCGTCCTTCAGGCGTTGTGCGACCGGATGCGGCAGGATGTTCAGCAGCAGCCGTTCCGATCGGCCCTGCTCAATCCGCAACTGGCGGTGAGCGTCTTCAAGTTCGCCGCGCGCCTTTTGCCGCTCCACGATGGCAAAGCGCATCAGCAGCCAGATGATTGCCGAGATGGTGGCGAAGTTCAGCGCGAAGAAGGCCATCGAGGCCTTGAGCGGTACTGGTGCGGGCGTGGTGACGATGAAGTCGGCCAGCAGGAAGTCGAACATGCCGGTCAGCAGCGTCAGGAACAGATAGGCAATCAGCCAGGGCACCGACTCGCGCGGCCCCGCGCACAGCAGCGCGCCCACCGGCGCCAGCAGGCCCCAGAGAATGACGCCCGATGCGGTGACGAAGTTGCCCATCGCCCATTGCGCAATGAATGGGAAGAACAGGAAGATCGCCAACTGACTGAAGCGGAACACAGCGAAGTTGCCGCTCAAGGCGTAAATCAGCAGGTTGGTGGCAACCAGCACCTGCAATACGAAAGGCAGCGTGGTCGAAAGCTTCGGGCCCAGGCCCCAGTAGATCAGCAGCCAGCCAATCGCGGCAATCGACACCAGACCACTGGCGAACACCAGCAGCGACTTCTGCAGGCGCAGCTCTTCACTGTCGCCCGGATTGATGCCCGCATTGCGCAGGCGCTGGAAAATGGATGCCGATGCATGCATGCGGCAAGTGTGTCGCCCCCGGCCGACGTGCGTCAAGCGAGTGTGACAAACGTCACGGCAGGCGGCCGGCTTCGATCAGTCGCCCAACCAGCACGAAGCGCGAGATCCAGATGACCTGATCGTCGAATACGCCATTTGCGCTGCCGGGGTCTTCTGCCAGATCACGAGCCACCACGATCTGGCCGGTGAGACTCCCGTTGGTTTGCTCATCCGCCCCGGTGCTGGAGTCGGGGGGGATCTGGCTGCCATCAGTATTCGTGCCAAAGCTGCCGTTGCTGCCGAACGACCACACTGCCGCGGCTACGGCGCCATCGCTTGCAAGCTGCGCCGGGCTTGCCCCACCTGCGGCGATCTGGATGCTGCCCGGGGTGTCCAGCCTAAGCAGATCGTCTTCCGCGAAGTCATTGGTCACAACGTACGCAAGGCGGCGTCCCCATCCATCAATCGCGGTGATGCCCAGGCTTTCCCAAGGGAGCAGCCCGCGTATGGCCGGGCAGCGACCGGCGACTCGTGCGAGTTCCTGGCCCTTGCCTGGCGCACCGCCTTGTGCCGGACACGGCAGTTTGCCATTGACGGCCGCGTAAGCGAGCAGCGCGCTGCGCGCTTCGTCGAGCGCGAGGCGGGTATCTGAGGTCTGGCGCTGGGTTGTCTGCACCCTAACGGCCATCAGCACACTGGTGCTGAGGATGGCAATCACCGCGAGCGCGATGGCAAGTTCAACCAGAGTAAAGCCACGCGCCTTGGCGTGTGCGGAGTTGGGCGCTTTTCTCATTGCGTGCGCTTGAGGCGAGGCGGGTTGGTGATGCTGAAATCGGTCTGCCAGCCGGCCAAAGCGAGCCGGGCGCTGTCTGACGCGACAGGGGTGTACTGGGTGAATTCCAGCCAACGGTTGAAACACAACCACTCGGCGGTGGGGTTACCGCCGGCATCGTAGTGCGTGCAGGCGCCCTTGATAGTGGTGGTACCGGTCAGCGGTGGCGAGAAGGCTGCAAGCGTCTGTGGATCGTGAAAATCCAGCGCCAGGCGGCCACTGCCATCGCTTGCAAGGTAGCTGCCAGCATCGTTGCCGGCTGCGAACAAGTAGCGCAAACCGCTGTTTGCCGCGGGCGTGCGTCCGGCCAGTTCAATCGCCACGCGGGCGCGCACCGGAACGAAGAGCGCGTCGGCAGTCAGCGGGAGGACGCGGTCGTTGAAACTGGGATCTGCTCGACTCGTTACGAAAGCCGGCCCGCCGGCGGCGTTGCTAATGCCGGCACGGCTTTCGAGAAACGCAGAGGATGGCCCATTGCTGCATGCGGGAGTTGCCGTCCGGCTTTGCCCTTGCAGTGCGGTGCCGGGCGCAACGATCACGGCAATGGCCGCTGCGCTGACACCGCTGGAGGCATCGAGGACGCTCAGTTCGCCCTGATAGCTGGGGTTGATGGCGGGTTGCGTGCCGTCGGGGCCCCGCGTGTAGGCCTGAAGTGTGTTGCGGGCCTTCGGCGAGATGGCATACCACAGGCACTCGCCGTTTCCGTCCGAGGGGCGCTCGACACCGAGGGTCTTCCACGGAAATCGGCCGACAGCATTCGATGCGCAGTTCAGATCGGCATCGCCATCATTGTCGAAATCCGGACAGGGCAGGCTGCCGGGCGACGTATCTTCCCAGGCGGCGTACTGGATGAGCGCATGGCGAGCGTTGCGCAGCGCCATGTCGGTTCGCAGGCTCGCGCGCAGATCGAAACCACCGAAGGTTTGCAGGGTGCGGTTGGCGACGAAGATGGTGACGGCGGTGAGCAGGATCAGCAGGATCGGTAGCGCAAAGCCGTCTTCGCTGGCGCGTTTCACGGGTAGCTGTCGTCGGCGACCATGCGGATGGAGCTGCCTACCGGCACTTCGACCGAACGACCGCCGCCGGTATTGATTCGCGCGCTGTGTTCGGTGAAGGACTGCACGGCACCGCGGTCGGTGCGTGCCTCGCCATTGACCCAGATCGTGCTGCGGCCGTCGCTTGTGCGCACGATGCCGTCCAGCCTGAGTTCTGTTTCGATTTTCGCCACACCGGGTTCGACGTTGCGTGCCCGCATGTTGTCGAGCCGTGCACGCTGTTCGGCCGTGTTGAACAGGCGCCCGAGCTGGCTGGCGGGGTCTGGCCGCGCTGGCACCTGGGCGAGCGCGGCGTTGCAGATCAGGAGCGGGAGAATCAGGATGGGTTTCATTTTGCGACCGGGCCGGGCGTGCCAAGCGTAATCCAGTCTAGCTCACAAACCACGCTAACGGGCGGGGCTTCCGCGCCGGCATCGGCCGCCTCGCGTTCGAGCGTGCATCGGCGCGGCAGCACGCTTGCGCTGCGCTGCTCGCGCAGCACGGCCAGCATTCGCAGCAGATCGCCTTCGTGCCAAAGACTCGCCCTCAGGGTCATGGTGCTTGCCTGAAGCGGCAACTCGTTGTTGGCATTCGGCAAGGGGCGCTGTGGCGCCAGTTCGAAGTCGAGCGCGGGCTCCTTGAGCTGCTGCCGCAGCCGTGTTGTTGCCTCGGCCCATTCGAGTCGCCGCTCGCTGCCAATCAGCCCGGACTGCCGCAGTTGTTCGAATCGACCCAGCGCACGGCGGATTTCTGGCTCGTCGCGCAGCGCTGCATTGAGTTTGCCGGTGACCTGGTCACGCACTGCGTTCGCTTCGCCGTGCTGCTGTTCTGCGATGCGCCTGCCCTTCTGCGCAATGCTGAAGGTGGCCGCACCCAGGCCCGCCATGGCCAGGGCAGCGACCAATGCGATGAGGTAGCGACGGGCCGAGGGCGTGTTGATCATTTGGCGCGCCGTTCTGGATAGCTCGCCTTGAGCACAAAGCGCGGGTCGGGGTCACGGCCGCCGACCGAGCTTCGCAGCGTGCGGTCAGAGGTGTATTCGAAGGGCAGGCGCACGACGCTGGCCTCAATGGCGCCTTCGCGCCGCAGGCTTTCGATGATCTCGTTGATCGCCAGGACCGCTTCGCGCTGGCTGAGCGGCGTATTGGCGGGGAGCGTTGCTTCCAGCGTGACGACATCGCGCACCGCAGCCGCCTTGGCAGGGCTGGCGGCGCTGGCGCGGTATGCCTCGTCGACCTGCTCGGCGGCCAAGCTCCATTCGATGCGCTTGACGGTGACGGCGGGGTGGCGATCGAGCGCGCGGCTGAGCCTTACCAGGGCGTCTGCCGGGCCGTCGGCGAGCGAATCGATGCGTTCAATGCCGCCGATCCCCGCTTGCAGCGCGTCGAGCGACACCGGCAGCTTGGGCATGGTGGAGAGCAGGCGCTCATAGCGCAATTCGTTGCTTTGCGCATCCAACAAGGTGTCTTCGATCGACTGACGCAGCATGCGCGTATCGAACACGGCCTTGCCTGCCAGCATCAGCCCGATGGCGAGCGCGACCAGCCCGCACGCCAGGGTGACGCGCTGCGCGATGGCCCAGCGCCAGGCCATGCGGTCGCGGGGCGGGGCGAAC
Source organism: Niveibacterium sp. 24ML (assembly GCF_026586805.1). Taxonomy (GTDB): domain Bacteria; phylum Pseudomonadota; class Gammaproteobacteria; order Burkholderiales; family Rhodocyclaceae; genus Niveibacterium. Next base: position 28,416 of record NZ_JAPFHA010000002.1, read on the forward strand.
TGCGCGTTGCCGCCGTGTGTGGCTGCGGTGTGAAGCAGCAGCGGCAGGGCGTCGGAATCCTCTGGCGGCGTCGCCAGGCCGATGGTGGCGGCACGCTCACCGCTATCGAGCAAAAGGTAGTGAAGTGAATCCGAATCGACGCAGGCGCTGCGCACCGCCGCCAGATCGCTGCCGTGCACAATCACCGCCACGACGACCTGCGTGCCGCGCGCCAGCGCCCTTTGCGTGACCAGGTACTGGTAAGTCTTCTGGACTTCGAAGGGGATCGATGCGCCCCACGCGCTGGTGTGGGACTCGGCCGTCGTGGCGAGGCGCGAGAACCGAAGGCTGCCGTCTTCGAACAGGGTCTGCCGCAGACCGGCCGGCGTGCGGGTGACCACCAGCAGCCGGGCATTGGCGCGCACCTGGTGGCGCATTGCATGGCCCAGCAACAGCGCTGGCGACGTGATACTGGTGAGCACGACGTCGGCCGCGCGCAGGCGCTCCATCCAGGGTTCGAGCAGGGCGGGCCGCGTCAGGGCGGCGAACAGGATGCGTTCGTCGCGCCGGCCGCTACGCTCCCGCCCGAGCGAGACCGCGCTGGCGTAGGGTGAGCCATAGAAGAACTGGTTCTGCTTGCGTGCGATCAGCGCGCGGCGGTCAGCACCGACAACGTAGGGCGTGGTTTCGACCTGGAAGCCCTCTTCCACGCAGTCGGTGAGCAGGGTGAAGTAGCCGCCCTTGTTATCTTCAAGCCAGCCGGCAAACTCAGCGTATCCGGCGTCGTCCGGCCGGAAGCTGGGGCCGGGCGTGAGCGCGCGGGCCTGCCAGTACCAGCACGAGAGGCCGCTTGCGTCGAGGTAGAGCAGGTGGCGCAGCATCGCTTCAGACCTTCATCTTCGTGATGATGTCGTAGATCGGCCCGAGCACCGACATCATCACCCACAGCAGCAGCGCGCCCATCAGCAGCGTGAGCAGGGGTTCGAGCATGGCTTGCAGGCGCGCGATCGATTCACGCACGTCGCGCTCATAAAAGTAGCTGACGTTCTGCAGCGCCTTGTCCAGCGCACCGGTGTTCTCGCCAATGCGCAGCATGCGGGTGACCAGCGGCGGAAACAGGCCTACCTTGCCAAAAGCGGCGGTCACGTTCTGGCCTTCGGCGATGTGTTGTTCGACCATGACCAGCGCGCGTTGCACGAGCTTGTTGCCGGCCACATCCTGCGCGATGTGAACCGCATCGATGATGGCGATGCCGGAGCCGTACATCATCGAAAACAGCGAGGCAAAGCGCGCCAGCACGATCTTGCGATAGACCTCGCCGAACAAGGGCGCGGAAAGCTTGGCGCGGTCGATCCGCAGTTGAACCCCGGGGTGGTTGAGCGCGAGCAGGCGCAGGCCGATCACGATGCCGACCGCCACCAGTGCCAGCCACCAGCCGTGCTGGCTGACCAGATTCGACACCCAGATCAGGATGCGGGTGTGCAGCGGCAGGGCCTGCCCGGTGGAGAGGAACAGTTTTGCCAGTTCCGGCACCACATACACCATCGATACCGTGATGGCGCCCAGGATCACGCTGATCACGATGCTCGGGTAGATGACCAGACGGCGGGTGTAGCTGGAGAGTTCGTCTTCGCGCTTGAGCGATTCGTTCAAGGCGCCCAGCACTTCGGGCAGGTTGCCGGTGGCTTCACCTGCGCGAATGAGCGCGCAGAACACGGAATCGAAGGCGCTGGGGTGCTCTTGCATCGCCTGCGACATGCTGCGCCCGCCTTCGATGCTCTCGACCAGGCCGGCGACGATCTCGCGAAAACGCGGGTGTACGGTTGAGTCGCGCAGATCGCAGAGCGATTCAAGAATCGGCACACCGGCACGGGTGAGCTGTTCGAGGTGGAAGCAAAAGTGCATCAGCTCGCGCCGAGGGACCTTGCCGCGGCGCCATGCCATGCCGCTGCGGGTGGCCTCGCCGTTGATGAAGTCCAGATCCATCCGGCGCAGCCGCAGTTCCAGGTCCACCAGATTGATCGCCTCCATTTCGCCGCGGATCACGCGGCCGGTGCGGTTCATTGCGCGGTAGGCAAAAACGGCCATGGGCGGCGGGGCCTCAGCTCATGCGGTCGGTGAGGTCGACCACCCGTGCAAGTTCGGCAAGCGAGGTGGTGCCGTCCAGCACCCGCCGCACGCCGTCTTCGGCCAGCGTGCGGAAGCCTTTCGCGCGCGCGGCGTTGCGGATCTCGCGCAGGGTTGCGCGGCGCGCCACCAGCTCATCGAGGTCGCCATCCATGCGGATCACTTCCATGATCGCCGCGCGGCCCTTGAAGCCCTGGAATTCACAGCGGGTGCAGCCGCCGGGTTCGTGGATCGCGGCGGGCGCGCGCTCGGGCGCGATGCCCATCAGGCGCAGCTCGAAGGATTCGGGCGCGCGGGCGCGCTTGCAGTACGGGCACAGCTTGCGCACCAGGCGCTGGCCGACCACGCCGATGATGTGGCCCGACATGATGTCTGGCTGGATGCCGATGTCGAGCAGGCGCGGGATCACGCCGAGCGCTGAGTTGGTGTGCAGCGTCGAATACACCTGGTGGCCGGTCATCGCGGCGCGGAAGGCCATCTCGGCGGTTTCCGCATCGCGGATCTCGCCCACCAGGATCACGTCCGGGTCCTGCCGCATCATGGCGCGAACGCCGTTGGCAAAGTCCAGCTTGGAGGCTTCCGAAATCGAGGTCTGGCGGATCATCGCCATCGGGTACTCGACCGGGTCTTCCAGCGTCATGATGTTGATGCCTTCGTCGTTGATATGGCGAAGGATCGAGTACAGCGTGGTGGTCTTGCCGCTGCCGGTGGGGCCGGTGACCAGGATGATGCCCTCGGGGCGGGCGATCATCAGCTTGAGCATGTCCAGCTGTGCGTCGGCCAGGCCCAGGTCGTCCAGCGGCACGATGCCCTTCTGGCGATCGAGCACCCGCAGCACGATGTTCTCACCGTGGATCGTCGGCTGCGCCGAGACGCGGAAGTCCACCGCGCGGCCGCTGATGTTGATCGAGATACGGCCATCCTGCGGCGCGCGGGTCTCGGCGATGTTCAGGTTGGACATCACCTTCAGCCGCACCGCCATCGCCGCCCAGTACGAGCGGTGCAGCGCGCGGATCTGCCGCAGCATGCCGTCGATGCGGTAGCGGATGCGCAGGAAGTTCGCTTCCGGCTCGAAGTGGATGTCGGAGGATTCGCGTTTCACCGCATCGGCCAGCAGCGCATCGACCAGGCGCACCACCGGCTGGCTGTACTCGTCGCCCGAATACGAGAGGCTGCGGAAGTCGACTTCGCCGGTTTCGATTTCGTGCAGGATGCCGTCGATCGAAAGCTCGTAGCCGTAGTGCTGGTCGATCGCGCGCACGATCTCCGAGTCGCCGGCCAGCAGCGTCTCGATCGAAATGTCGTCCGGCAGCGCGCTGCGCAGTTTGTCGAGCGCGACGATGTCGTCGAGGTCGGAGACCGCAACCGTCAGCGAGCGCCCGTGCGCATCGAACGAGAGCGGCAGCATGCGGTGGCGCTTGGCCAGGTCTTGCGGCACCAGGCTCAGCGCGATCGGGTCGACAATCGCCCGCGACAGATCCACCGCCCGTTTGCCGAGCGTTTGCGAGAGCGCGTCGCGCAGCGTGCTCTCGGTGACGAAGCCCAGCTCGATCAGCAACTTGCCGAGCGCCTGATTGGTCCGCGCCTGTTCCATCAGCGCGATGCGCAGCTGGTCCTCGCCGAGCAGGCCCTGCGTGATCAGGAGCTGCCCGAGGGGCTGTCGATTCAGCGTCAGCGGATCGCTCATCGGCTTACTGGGGGGTGAGTGACTGGGCCCGCCGCAGTGCGGCGTCGCGGTTGAAGGCGGCGGGGCGGTTGTTGGCCGCCTGCAGCGCGCGTTCGTAGTACTGGCGCGCCAGCTTGGGCTGGTTGATCCGGTCGAGCGCCACCGCCAGGTTGAACAGGAAGTCCGGATTGTCCGGCTCCAGCGTCACCGCCTTGAAGTAGGCCTGCTGCGCATCGTGCCAGCGCCCGCCTGCGGCCTGCAGATTGCCCAGCGCGAAGTGGTTGCTGGCGACATCCGGCTGTTCGCCAGCCGCGAGCTTGAGCCGGCTTTCGGCCGCCAGCGGATCGGTTTCGCGCCCTAGGGCAAGCAGGCCAGCGCGTGCGACCGGGTCTTGCGGATTGTTCTTGAGGGCACGGCTGAACAATTGCTCGGCTTCGGCCGCGCGCCCCTGCCGCAGTGCCGTGGCGGCGAGGCCGTTGATGGCGTCGGACGCGCGCGGATCGCTGCGCAGGGCGTCTTCGTAAGCCGCCCGCGCCAGCGGCAGATCGCCGCGCTCGTAGGCCGCATAGGCCAGATCGATGGCGGTGGCGGCTGGCGAGCGCTGGGTGCCGGCGCCTGTGCGCAGTTTGATCGCCCCTTCCGCGTCCTGGTTATCCGCTTCGCTGATCGGCGTGCTGCGCCGCGTGGGGCGGCGCGGGGCCTCGATGCCGGGCACCGGGGCAGCGGCCTGCGGGGGCGGGGTGAGGCGGGTGCTGTTGTCCGCTTGGGCAGCCGGGCCGGCCGCGGTGGCGTCGTCGAGCGCGAGGGGGGCTGCGACCGCAGGCCGGTTGCCGATGTTGGGCATGGCCAGGCTGCGCGGTTGGGTTTGCATCCACACATAGCCAGCGCCCAAGCCGGCCGCGACGAGCCCGGCGCCCGCCACCCACCAGGTAGGCGATACGCGCTGCCGCGGTTTGCTGCCGAAGAGTTGGCGCGCATTGCGCCGCGCCGCTTCATCGGCGGCCGCGGTGGCGCTGGCCGAGGGCAGCGCATGGCGTGGCGGCGGCGATTCGATCTGGCTGCTGGCGGGTGTGGCGCGCGGTGGCGTTTGTGCCGGCGGGAGCGTTGCGCTGTCGAGATCGATCGGCGCCAGCGTCAGTGCTTCGGCCACTTCCGCCGCCGTGGTGGCTGCGCTGTTGCCTTGCTGGCGGTTGGCTTCGGCCTTGCGAAGCGCGTCGATCAACAAGCTCACTTCGCGCCTGCCGCCATGGGTATTTGCTCAAGGTTGAGCAGGCTCGGCCCGGCTTCGCCCTTGAAGTAGTCATCTTTGGGCAAGGCATCGCGGAAGTCGCGGTAATCGCCTTCCAGGCTGGCGCGGCGGACGATCGTTGGCCGCAACAGGATCACCAGTTCGGTCTTCTTGCGCGTGTCGTTGCGGTTCTGGAACAGCGCGCCGAGCAGTGGCACGCTGCTGGCCACCGGCACGGTGTCCTTGTTCAGATCGATCGCGTCTTCCATCAGCCCGCCCATGATCGCGATGTTGCCGTTCTCGACGCGGATCACCGAGTCCATTTCGCGCGAGCGGATGATCGGGATTTCGTTGGTGATGCCGACCAGCTTGAGGGCTGGATTCGGATCGGTCACCTTGCCGACGATGCGCGAGAGGCTGGGGCGCACGTTCAGGGTGACGGTGTCGTTGTCACCGATTTCGGGCGTCACGTTCATCACCAGCCCGATCGGCACCGTATGCACTTCGGTGGTGTAGGTGGTGACCGTCTGGTTCTGGTTCTGGTTGGTGTTTGACTGGATGGTGAAGTACACCGTGTTGTCGACAACCTTGAGCACCGCGGTCTGGTTGTTGAGCACCGAAACCTTGGGGCTGGATAGCACCTTCACCGTGCCAAAGGATTCGAGCAGCTTGACCGACCCGTTGAAACTGCCGCCCGCCGACAGGAAGCCCAGTTCGATCAGGCTGGATGGCGGCGCGGCAATCTTGCCGATGGCCTGCTGCACCACCTGGAAGCCGGTGCCGGAGAGGTTCAGCTTGCTCCACTCGATGCCCTGCTGGTAGTTCTGCGAAAGATCGACTTCGGCGATGGTGGCTTCGATCAGCACCTGACGACGTGCGCTTTCGAGCACGCGGTCGAGGAAGGACTGGACTTTCTCGTGCTGGCGGGCCGAGGCGCGCACGGTGATGACGCCCGCTTCCGGGTTGGCGATCACCGAGGCCGCTTCGCGAAACCGTACCGATGCGCGCCGCGGTGTCTCTTCTGCCGGCGCTGGCGTGGTTGCGCGGGCATTGCCGGGTGCGGCGGCGATGGCCGCAGCGGGCGCTTCGTCGGGTTCGACGTCGACCAGCTTGTCGGTTTCGCGCAGCAAGTCGCGCACGTTCTGCACCAGGGTCTCCCACAGGCGGTGGCGCGAGGTGTTGTCGACCTTCGAGCGTGAGCCGTTGTCGCTGCCGCCGCTCGAACGCGCGCCGATGCCGCCCTGGCCGCTGATGCCGGTGCCGCCGGTCGAGATTTCGGTGGCTGTGGACACGCTGCCGCTGGTGTCGCGGCTCATGTTGACGTAGTCGACCTTGTAATTGCGCAGGAAGGGCGCGTCCGGCATCACGATCAGGGTGTCGCCCTGGGTTTCCCAGCGCATGTCGACCTGGCGGGCGATGCGGTTGAGCAACTGCGGCAGGGTCTGGTCAAGTGCATTGAGCGTGACCGTGCCGGCGATGCCGGGGTGTACGTCGATATTGATACGGGCGTCGCGCGCCAGCGCGAAGAGCAGATCCTGGACCTTGACGTTGTGTACCACCACCGAGTGGGTTTCGGTGCGCGCGCCGGTCTTTGGGCGCGGGAGCGCGAAGCTCTGCGGGACGGGGTCTGGAATTGGCGCCTGGGCTGTTTGCGCGGTGGCAGTGGCTGGCCCGGCCGAAAGGTGTTTGCCGCCGTCGGGCACGACCGGGTTTTGGGCGCAACCCGTGAAAAGCAGTGCGGCCATCGAGGCAAGGGCAAAGTCTGCTCGTCGCGTCATGGGCAGGGTGCGGCGTCCTATGGGGCGGTGGGATCAGATCTCATCTTAACTGAATTCGCTTCTGCGGCGACCGGCACGGCCTTGGCAGGCATGGCCTGGGGCCGCGCCGGGCGGATGCTCGCGAGCGGGCGGACATAGGGGCGGTCGTTGCGCAACCAGTCTGGCGCGCTGGCCAGTGCTTGCCGGGCTTCGGCGGCGCTGGCGAAGTCACCCCAGACGACGCCGATGCGCCCGATCGGTTTGCCCGGCGCGACATACAGGTGCACCGGAATGTCCGTGGCGATGGACTCCGCTTTGGCAATCAGGGTTTCGAGGCCGCGCGCCTTGTCCGGGGCCGCGGCGCCGATCTGGATCGTCCAGCGCTTGCCGTCGGTGCTGCTGACCCAGTTGCGCGACGCCTGAAGCCGGTTTGCGATCGCGCCGCCCAGGATGTCGGCAAAAGGCGCGGGAGCGACGGGCGCTGCGAGTGCGGCCGGGGGCTGAGCGCGCGGGGCGTGGGGGACGGTGGGGTGGGCCAGCACGCCGGGGCCGGGCGCAGGAGCAGGCGCCGGCTGCCGCTGCCACCACCATGCACCGAGGGCGGCTGGCAGCAGCAGTGCCAGCAACGCAAGGCTTGCCGAGCGAAGCGCAAGCGGATCAGGCATGGCGGCGTCACGCGCGGCAAGCCGTACCTCGCGCAGGCCGATGTCGTGCTTGCCGGCCGCGAAGGCGGCGAGCATGGCCTTGTCCGCCAGCACATTGATGCGGCGGGTGAGGCCCTTTGCGCTGCGCGCGATGGCCGACATGGCCGGGGTTGAGAACGGTGGGCGCCCGCGGTGGCCGGCGGCCAGCAGGCGGTGGTAGATGTAGGCGTGGGTTTCGGCCGTGGTGAGCGGTGCCAGCTGAAAATGGTGGGTGATGCGGTCGCGCAGCGCACGTTGGGCATCGGTCGCCAGCAGCTGGTCGAGTTCCGGCTGGCCGAAGAGCACGACTTGCAGCAGCTTGTGGCGTGGCGTTTCAAGGTTGGAGAGCAGGCGCACCTGTTCCAGCGAGGTTGCGGGCATGGCGTGCGCTTCGTCGACGAGCAGGATGATGCGTCGCGCTTCGCCGTAGAGCGTAATCAGGCGTTGCTGGATTGCGTCGAGCATGCCCGTATCGGGATTCTCGTCGATCGCGGCGCCTATTTGCGTTGCAATCGTCCGCAGCAGTTGATCGGGCGGCAAGGAAGGGTTTGCCAGCCAGATCGGCAGGGTCTCGGGCGAGAGTTTCTCGAGCAGCATTCGCAGCAGCATCGTCTTGCCGGCGCCCACTTCGCCGGTGACCTTGAGCACGCCTTCCTCGAAGCGCAGCGCAAAGAGCAGGGCTTCGAGGGTGGCGCCACGCTCTGCGCCGGCAAAGAAGTAGTCGGGGTTGGCGGTGATGCGGAAGGGCGCCTCATCAAGCCCGAAATGTTCAAGGTAGAGGGTGCTGCTCACGGCCTATTCCTCACGGCCATCTCCGGTGGGCATCTTGAGCCCGAGGACGTTGATGCGCCCGTACAGCGTGGTGCGGTGAATGCCGAGCAGCCGCGCCGCCTGCGACATGCTGCCGCGCGCGCTGGCCAGCGCTGATTCGATGTAGCGGCGCTCGGTACGGCGCATCGCTTCATCGAGCGAGAAGCCCTCGCCTAGGATGTCCGGCGGCAGCGGCTCGTCGGCTGCTCGCAGCGCGGGGTCGAGGTCAAGCTCGGCCGCCAGTTGTACCCGCGCCACCGTTTCGCCGGCATAGCGCGCCAGGAGGCGCAACACGATGTTGCGCAGCTCGCGCACGTTGCCGGGGAAGCTGTAGTCGCCCCACAGCGCGCTGGCGTCGCGCCCAAGCGTGAAGGGCGGCAATCCGGATTCGGCCGCCAGCAGCGGCAGGAAGTGTTGCAGCAGGACGAAGCGGTCGTCGCCGAGTGTTCGCAGCGGCGGCATCTGCAGGTTGAGCACGCTGAGGCGGTGGTAGAGGTCGGCGCGGAAACGCCCGGCCTTGACCTCTTCGCGAAGGTTGCGGTTGGTGGCGGCAATGATGCGGGCGCTGGCGCGCCGTGCGGTGGTCTCGCCCACGCGCAGGTACTCACCGTTTTCGAGCGTGCGCAGCAGCTTCGGTTGCAGGTCCAGCGGCAGTTCGCCGACCTCGTCCAGCAACAGGGTGCCGTCGCCCGCTTCTTCGAAGAACCCTGCGCGCGCACCGGTTGCGCCGGTGAAGGCCCCGCGCGCATGGCCGAAGAGCGCGGCCTCGATCAGGCCGGGCGCGATCGCGGCGCAGTTCACCGCAACGAAGGGTTTCTTTGCCCGGTTGCTGGTTTCGTGCAGGGCTTGGGCCGCGACTTCCTTACCGGTGCCGGATTCACCTTCGAGCAGCAGCGGGAAGGGGGCGTCGGCCAGACGCAGCAACTGAGCCCGCAGCGCCTGCATCGGCGCCGATTCGCCGACCAGGCGCATACGTTGTGGCTTCTGCGCGCGCGCGTTGCGCGTGTGGCCCACGGCGCGCAGAAGGGCGTCGCGCAACAGCGGCGGTGAGGCGGGTTTGGCGTGGAATTCAAAGGCGCCGATCGCGCGGGCATGGCGGGCGCTGGCGAGGGCATCCTGGCCGGAGAGCACGACGATGTGCAGTTCCGGGGCGGCGCTGAGCAGCTCGCCGACAAGGGCGAGACCCTCGTCCGGGCGATGCGGGGCCGGCGGCAGGCCCAGGTCGACGAGGGCGGCGTCGATCGGGCGCGTGCTATTGCGGACCAGGGCAATGGCTTCCGGGCGTGAGCCTGCGGCAAGCGTGTCGAACTCGGGCTCGAATGCCCAGGCCAGGGTTTCAACGATGGAGGGGTCGTCGTCGACAAGCAGTAAGAGTGGGCGGTTGGTGTCAGGCACTGGCTTGGCTGTCGAAATTCGGACAGCTGCGAGTGTAGACCGACTTCATCTCCCCGGCGAGGCAGAAAAAAGTGTAAGAGATGTTGCGTCGCGGCATCGCTCGTCGGTGGCGCGTCTGCGCTCTGCTAAAATCCATGCCCTTTCGCTTCCCCCGCCAATACCGTGTCCGACGCGCTTGTCGAAGTCCGCAACGTCACTTTTGATTACCAGGGCCGCCAGGTTCTGCGTGGCGTCGACCTGGTCGTGCCGCGCGGCAAGGTTGTGGCAATCATGGGCGGTTCGGGCTCTGGCAAGACCACGCTGCTGTCGCTGATCGGCGGGCAGTTGCGGCCGCGTGAGGGGCAGGTGCTGGTCGATGGTCAGCATGTGGCATCGCTGCCGCGCGAAGCGTTGTACCGTCTGCGCCGCCGCATGGGGATGCTGTTCCAGTTCGGCGCCTTGTTCACGGACTTGTCGGTGTTCGACAACGTGGCGTTCCCGCTGCGCGAGCACACCGAATTGCCTGAGGAACTGATCCGCGATCTGGTGCTGATGAAGCTGCACGCGGTTGGCCTGCGCGGTGCCGCAAAGCTGCGGCCGAGCGAGCTGTCGGGCGGCATGGCGCGCCGCGTCGCGATGGCGCGGGCGACGGCGCTTGATCCGATGCTGATGATGTACGACGAGCCCTTTGCCGGGCTGGACCCGATCTCGCTTGGCGTGATCGGGCAGTTGATCCGGCGCTTGAACGATGCGCTGGGCGCGGCGTCGATTCTGGTGACGCACGATGTCGTCGAGTCGCTCGAGATCGTCGACTACGTGTACTTCATTGGCGAGGGGCGCGTCGTCGCGCAGGGTACGCCAGACGAAATCCGCGCCTCGACCGACCCGTATGTGCATCAGTTCGTGCATTCCGAAATCGAGGGGCCGGTGCACTTTCATGTGCCTTCCAATCACTACGCCACGGCTTTGCTGGGCGGGGAGGGCGCATGAAAGCGATAAGCGATCTGCTGCGGCGGCTTGGGGCGCTGATCGTCAATGCGGTCTGGCGCCTTGGATTCGCGGTGCGATTCTTCTTCGGCCTGCTCGCGTTTTCAGGCCAGAGTGTCCGCCGCTTCCGCTCGCTGACCATGCGCGAGATCTACATGAGCGGCGTGCTCTCGCTGCTGATCATTTCGGTGTCCGGCTTGTTCGTCGGGCTGGTGCTCGGCCTGCAGGGCTTTGAAACACTGCAGCGCTTCGGTTCGAGCGATGCGCTCGGTACGCTGGTGGCTTTGTCGCTGGTGCGGGAACTCGGCCCGGTGGTGGCGGCGCTGCTGTTTGCGAGCCGCGCCGGCACCGCCGTGACGGCAGAGATCGGGCTGATGAAGACGACCGAGCAGCTCAAGGCGATGGACATGATGGCGGTGAACCCGATCTCCCGCGTGGTGGCGCCGCGCTTCTGGGGCGGCGTCATCGCGATGCCGCTGCTGGCCGCCTTGTTCTCTGCGATGGGCATTTTCGGCGGTTGGCTGATCGGCGTGGTGCTCATCGGTGTCGATGCCGGCTCGTTCTGGTCGCAGATGCAGGCGGCGGTCGATTTTCGCTATGACATCCTGAACGGTGTCATCAAGAGTTTTGTGTTCGGCGTGGCGGTTTCGCTGATCGCGGTGTTCGAGGGGTGGGACTGTGTGCCGACCGCCGAGGGCATTTCGCGGGCGATCACGCGCACCGTGGTCAGTTCGGCGCTGACAGTGCTTGCGCTCGACTTCGTGCTGACCTCGTTCATGTTCCGGGAGCTTTCATGAATCGTTCGACGGTAGACCTTGGCGTCGGCGTCTTCACCCTGATTGGCGTGGCGGCGGTGCTGTTCCTGTCGCTCAAGGTGGGCAATCTTGGCGGTGAGAAGATCGAGACGCCGTATCAGGTGCAGGCGCGCTTTGACAACATCGGCGGGCTCAAGGTGCGCGCGCCGGTCAAGGCCTCTGGCGTGCTGGTCGGGCGGGTGGTGGGCATCCACTACGACACTGAAAAGTACCAGGCGACGGTCACGCTCAACGTGGATAGTCGCTACACCTTCTCGCGCGATACGTTTGCCACGATCAATACCGCAGGCTTGCTTGGCGAGCAGTACATTGCCCTGAAGCCGGGTGGCGACGAGCAGAACCTGAAGTCGGGCGATGTGATCAGCAAGACGCAATCGGCAATGGTGCTTGAAGACATGATTGGCCGCTTCCTGTTCGAGAAGGCATCGGAGGGCGCCTCGGGCGCCAAGTGATGCGCGGCCTGGCCTTGCTCGCCTCCTGCTGCCTTGCCGTCGCCGCGACGCCGGTTGCGGCGCAGTCGGCCGATGATCCGGCCGAGTCCTTCAACCGGGCCATGTACGGCTTCAACGACGGGCTCGACCGCGCTGCGCTCAAGCCGCTGGCGCAAGCCTACGATTTCGTGGCGCCACTGCCGGTGAAGGTCGGCTTCACGAACTTCATCAACAACTTTCGTGACATTCCGAATGCGATCAACAACTTGCTGCAGGGCAAGCTGGTCAGCGCCGTTTCGGATGTCGGGCGGATCGCGCTCAATTCGAGCTTTGGCATTCTGGGCGTGATCGACGTTGCGACCGAGTTCGGGCTTGAGCGCCACAACGAAGACTTTGGTCAGACCTTGGGCAAGTGGGGCGTGCCCAGCGGCCCCTATCTCGTGCTGCCCTTCTACGGCCCCAGCACGGTTCGCGATACGGCCGCGCTGCCGGTGGACTACGCCTTCGCGGGCCGCCACCTGGTGATCGAGCGCGTTGCAATTCGCAACACGCTGACCGGCTTCGAACTGATCAACGACCGCGCCGCCCTGCTTGGCGCGGAAAAGGCGCTGGATGAGGCGGCGCTTGATAAATATGCCTTCATCCGCAATTTCTACCTGCAGCGTCGGCAGAGCCTCGTCTACGACGGCAACCCGCCGCGCCCCAAGGAAGAAGATGATTATTGGGATGAATCGACTGAAGCCGCCCCGGATGCGGCCGTGAAAGGGAATCCATGAAGTTGATGCCGCAATGCCTGGCCCGTGGCGCAGCCGCGCTCTCTGCCCTGCTGCTCAGCGCTGCCGCCCTGGCAGGGCCGGCGCCGGACGAGTTGATTCGTGGTGTCGCAACCGATGTGCAGACCATCGTTCGTCAGGACAAGGCGATCCAGTCCGGCGACATGAGCAAGGTACTGGCGCTGGTGGATGCGAAGGTTCTGCCGCACTTTGATTTTTCGCGCATGACGGCGCTGGCGGTCGGGCGTGACTGGCGTAGTGCCACGCCTACGCAAAAGAGCGAGCTGACAACCGAGTTCCGCACGCTGCTGGTGCGCAGTTACGCCAATGCGGTGGTGCGCTTCAAGGACTACGAGATCACCGTGAAGCCGCTCAAGCTCAAGCCCGAAGACACCGAAGTGACGGTGCGATCGGACGTTCGCAAGGCAGGCTCGCCGGCGGATTCGGTCGACTACACCCTGTACAAGAAGGGCGAAGACTGGAAGGTCTACGATGTGGCGGTCGCTGGCGTCAGCCTGATCACCAACTATCGCGATTCCTTCGGCGCCGAAATCAAGGCGGGTGGCATTGACGGACTGGTCAAGTCTTTGCGCGGCAAGAACACGCAGAACGCTGGCCCGGCCGAGGCTACGGGCAAGAAATGATTCGCGAGGAAGGCGATCGCCTCAAGATCGAGGGCAGGATCACGATGGAGACCGCGGCGGGCCTGCTCGACGCTGGCCGCGCGCTCTGTGGGCAGATTGAGTGCAGCAGTGGGCGGGTGATCGACCTTTCGGGGGTAACCGCGGTCGATTCCGCTGCGATCGCCGTCGTGTTGGCCTGGATGCGGGCGGCCCGGGCGAGTGGCCGCAGCCTGCGACTTGAGGGTGTGCCGCAACAGTTGCGCTCGCTCGCTTCGCTCTACGACCTGAGCGACCTGCTGCCGCTGGACGCCCCTGCAACATGAGCGCCGCGATCGCGGTTCGCGGGGCCGTCAAGACCTACGGTGACGTGCGGGCGCTTGGCGGTGTCGACCTCGAAATCCAGCCCGGCGAATTCTTTGGCCTGCTCGGCCCTAACGGCGCCGGCAAAACCACGCTGATCTCCGCGCTTGCCGGCTTGGTCAGGCTCAGCGAAGGCCGCATCGCGGTGATGGGGCTCGACGTGGTCGACGATTACCGTGTCGCGCGGCGGATGCTTGGCGTGGTGCCGCAGGAGTTGGTATTCGACCCCTTCTTCACCGTGCGCGAAATGCTGCGCTTGCAGTCCGGCTATTTCGGGCTGGGGCGCAATGATGACTGGATCGACGAGCTGCTCGCCAATCTTGATCTGACGCGCAAGGCAGACGCCAACATGCGCCAGCTTTCCGGCGGCATGAAGCGCCGCGTGCTGGTGGCGCAGGCGCTGGTTCATCGCCCGCCGGTCATCGTGCTCGACGAGCCGACCGCCGGCGTCGATGTCGAGTTGCGGCAGGGCTTGTGGGCCTTCGTGCGCAAGCTGAACGAGCAGGGCCACACCATCGTGCTCACCACTCACTACCTCGAAGAGGCGCAGACCCTCTGCAACCGCATCGCAATGCTCAAGGCCGGGCGCGTGGTGGCGCTGGATGACACGGCGAACCTGTTGCGCGCCGTCGATGGGCACACGCTGCGCGTCAAGGTCGAAGGCGTATTGCCGGCTGACCTGGGCGGCGCACCGCCCGAGCGTGACGGCGACTGGTGGGTGTTCTCGTCGGAAGACTACGGGCAACTCGCCGAGCGCCTGGTGCGTTTGCGCAGTGCGGGCGTGCAGATCAGCGAATTCGAGGTCGGCCAGCCCGATCTGGAAAAAGTGTTCGTCGATGTGATGCGGAGGGCTGGATGACGCCTGAGTCCTTTGCCGCTTTTCGCGCGCTGCTCTACAAGGAATTCCTCCGTTTCTGGAAGGTCAGCTTCCAGACGCTCGGCGCGCCGGTTCTCTCGACCGTGCTGTACCTGATGATCTTCTCGCATGTGCTGCAAGCGCATGTGACCGTCTACGGCGCGATCGAGTACACCGCCTTTCTCGTGCCGGGGCTGGTGATGATGGCGGTGCTGCAGAACGCATTTGCCAACAGCAGCTCTTCGCTGATTCAGAGCAAGATCACCGGCAACATCGTCTTCGTGCTGCTGACGCCGATTTCCTACCGCGAGTTCTACCTCGCCTATGTCGTGGCCTCGGTGCTGCGCGGCGTGGCCGTGGGGCTTGGGGTCTGGCTCGCTTCACTGTTCTTCGTGCTGGTGCTGCCGACCTCCCCCCTGTGGGTGGTGGTGTTTACGATCATGGGCGGCGCCATCCTCGGTTCTCTGGGCGTGATCGCCGGCATCTGGGCCGAGAAGTTCGACCAGCTTGCCGGCTTCCAGAACTTCCTGATCATGCCGCTGACCATGCTGGCCGGCGTGTTCTACTCGGTGCATTCGCTGCCCTCGTTCTGGTACGGGGTCTCGCATTTCAATCCGTTTTTCTACATGATCGACGGTTTCCGCTACGGCTTCTTTGGCGTTTCCGACGTCTCGCCCTGGCTGAGCCTTGCGATCGTATCGGTCTTTCTCGGCCTGCTGGCGGCGCTGACCCTGCGCATGCTCGCCTCAGGCTACAAACTGCGCGGCTAAGGCGATGCGGCTTGCCGCTCGCCATGAATGATTGAGAACCATGTTTAGAGCTGAAGAAATCCAGAGCCTCATCACACAAGGCCTGCCCTGCGAGTTCATCCAGATCGAAGGCGACGATGGTGTGCATTTTTCCGGCATCGTTGTGAGCGCTGCGTTCGCAGGCAAGCCGCGGGTGCGCCAGCACCAGGCGGTCTACGCCACGCTAGGCGCCTTGATGGGCAATGAAATCCACGCGCTGCAACTAACGACCTACACCCCCGAACAATGGGCCGCATTCCGCAAGGAGCTCGGCGAATAATATGGACAAGCTCCTGATTACCGGCGGTCGCCCGCTCTCTGGCGAAGTCGCCATCTCCGGCGCCAAGAACGCCGCGCTGCCTATCCTGTGTGCGGCGCTGCTGAGCGACGAGCCCCTGGTGCTGACCAACGTACCGCGGTTGAACGATATCGGCACCATGCTCAAGCTGCTCGCGCAGATGGGCGTCAAGATCGAACGCGACGGCGATACCGTGACGCTCGATGCCAAGGGGCTCGACAACCCGCTCGCACCGTATGAGCTGGTGAAGACCATGCGTGCCGCGGTGCTGGTGCTGGGGCCGCTGATGTCGCGTATCGGCCACGCCAAGGTCTCGCTGCCGGGCGGTTGCGCCATCGGTGCGCGGCCGGTCGATCAGCACATCAAGGGCCTGCAGGCGATGGGCGCGGAGATTCATGTCGAGCACGGTTACATCGATGCCAAGGGCGGCAAGCTGCGCGGTGCGCGCATCTTCACCGACATGGTCACCGTGACCGGCACCGAGAACCTGATGATGGCCGCCTGCCTCGCGGAAGGCGAAACCGTGATCGAGAACGCCGCGCGCGAGCCGGAAGTCGTCGATCTGGCCAACTGCCTCGTCTCCATGGGGGCGCAGATTTCGGGCGCCGGCACCGACGTGATCCGCATCCGCGGCGTCGCGAAGCTGCACGGCGCAACGCATCGCATCATGCCGGACCGCATCGAGACGGGCACCTACCTGTGTGCGGCGGCCGTCACCGGCGGCAACATCCGCCTCACCGGCACGACCACCAACTACATCGACGCGGTGGTCGACAAGCTGATCGATGCCGGCTGCGAAGTCGGTTCCGAACGCGACGCGATCACCCTCAAGGCGCCTTCCCGCCTCAAGGCGGTGAGTCTGCGTACCGCGCCGTACCCCGCCTTCCCGACCGACATGCAGGCGCAGTTCATGGCGCTCAACGTGGTCGCTGAAGGCACTGCGATCATCCGCGAAACGATTTTCGAGAACCGCTTCATGCACGCGGTCGAGCTGATTCGCCTCGGCGCGAACATCAAGATCGACGGCAATACCGCCGTGGTGACCGGCGTCGACAAACTGCAGGGTGCGACCGTGATGGCCACCGACCTGCGCGCGTCGGCCAGCCTGATCATCGCCGGGCTGGTGGCGGAAGGCGAAACCCTGGTCGACCGGATCTATCACCTCGACCGTGGTTACGAGCGGCTGGAAGAGAAGCTCGGCGCGCTCGGCGCGACTGTGAAGCGGGTGAGCTGAGATGGCGTTTGAAGGCATCACCCTTGCGCTCTCGAAAGGGCGCATCTTCGAAGACACGCTGCCGCTGCTCGCGGCAGCAGGCATCGCGCCGATCGATGATCCGGAGAAATCGCGCAAGCTGATCATCGATACCAACCGGCCCGATGTCCGCCTGCTGATCGTGCGCGCCAGTGACACCCCGACCTATGTGCAGTACGGCGCAGCCGATCTGGGCATCGCGGGCAAGGATGTGCTGATCGAGCACGGCGGTGCCGGCCTGTACCAACCGGTCGACCTTCAGATTGCCAAGTGCCGCATGTGCGTGGCGGTGCGCGAGGGCTTCGACTACGCCGCTGCGGTGCAACCGGGCGCACGCATCCGCGTGGCGACCAAGTACATCCAGATGGCGCGCGACCACTTTGCGCAAAAAGGCGTGCATGTTGATCTGATCAAGCTCTACGGCTCGATGGAACTGGCACCGCTGGTTGGCCTTGCCGACGCGATTGTCGATCTGGTCTCCAGCGGCGGTACCTTGCGCGCGAACCACCTTGTCGAGGTAGAAGAAATCATGGCGATCAGCTCGCGTCTGATCGTCAATCAGGCATCGCTGAAAATGAAGCACGCGATCCTGCAGCCGGTTATTGACGCTTTTGCCGGAGCCGTGAAGTGACAGACATCCTGCGCATGAATTCCGCCAGCGCTGACTTCGACACGCGTTTGAATCGCCTGTTGGCCTTCGAGGCCGCCACCGACGAGGCGGTTGAGCATGCGGTGAGCGAAATCCTTGCTGCAGTCCGCCGCGACGGCGACCTCGCGGTGCTGGGCTACACCCGCCGCTTCGATGGGCTGGACGCGGCCGAGATGTCGCAGCTTGAACTGCCGAAATCCGAGCTGCAGGCCGCACTGGCGGGCTTGCCAGCGGCGCAGTGCAGCGCGCTGGAAGAGGCTGCGGCGCGGGTGCGGGCTTACCACGAGCGCCAGCCGCTGACGAGCTGGGAATACGAAGAGGCTGACGGCACCCGTCTGGGCCAGCAGGTCACGCCGCTTGATCGTGCGGGGCTCTATGTGCCCGGCGGCAAGGCGAGCTACCCAAGCTCGGTGCTGATGAACGCGATCCCGGCCAAGGTGGCGGGCGTGCGCGAACTGATCATGGTGGTGCCGACGCCGCGCGGCGAGAAGAACCCGCTGGTGCTCGCCGCTGCGGCAGTGGCTGGCGTAGACCGCGTGTTCACCATCGGCGGGGCGCAGGCGGTGGCGGCGTTGGCCTACGGCACCGAAACCATTCCGCAGGTCGACAAGATCGTCGGCCCCGGTAACGCATACGTCGCAGCGGCCAAGCGCCGTGTGTTCGGCACCGTCGGGATCGACATGGTCGCCGGCCCGTCTGAAGTGCTGATCATCTCGGACGGCTGTGGCAACCCGGACTGGGTGGCGATGGACTTGTTCGCGCAAGCCGAACACGACGAGATGGCGCAATCCATCCTGCTGTGCCCCGATGCCGCCTTCCTCGATGCGGTGGCTGCTTCGATCGACAGACTGTTGCCGACCATGCCGCGCGCCGCAACGATTCGCACCTCGCTCGACAAGCGTGGCGCCTTGATTCAGGTGCGCGATCTTGATGAAGCCTGCGAGATCGCCAACCGCATCGCACCCGAGCATCTTGAATTGTCGGTCGAAGAGGCAGACCCGCTCGTCGCGAAAATCCGCCATGCGGGCGCAATCTTCGTCGGCCACTGGTCGGTCGAGGCGCTGGGTGACTATTGCGCCGGCCCGAACCATGTGCTGCCGACTTCGCGCAGCGCGCGTTTCTCGTCGCCGTTGGGGGTTTATGACTTCCAGAAGCGCAGTTCAGTGATCCGCATGTCCAAGGCAGGCGCGCAGCGTCTGGGCAAGACGGCGTCGATCCTGGCGCACGGCGAAGGCTTGCAGGCGCACGCGCGTTCTGCTGAGTTGCGGGTCGAAGCAAAGTAAAAGGCGCCGCTCATCACGAGCGGCGCCTTGTTCCACTGTCTGCTTGCTGCGGCTTTTGGCCGCTGCAGCGCATTCAGTTCGCGACGATTTCCTTAAGCGCATCGATCAGTGCGTCGCACTGCGCATCGGTGCCGATCGTGATGCGGAGGAACTGGTCGATTCTTGGCTGGCGGAAGTGGCGCACGATGATGCTGCGCTCGCGCAGTTGCCGCGCGAGTTCGGCTGCGTCGTGCTGCGGGTGTTGCGCGAACACGAAGTTCGCGGCTGAGGGCAGCACCTTGAATCCCAATTCGGCGAGCGCGTCGTTCAGACGCTCACGGCTCGCGACGACCTTCGCGCAGCAGGCCTGAAAGTACTCTTCATCCTCGTAGGCGGCCACCGCACCGGCAATCGCGAGGCGATCAAGCGGATAGGAGTTGAAGCTATTCTTGACGCGTTCGAGCGCTTCGATCAGTTCGGGGTGTCCGGCGGCAAAGCCGACCCGCAAGCCAGCGAGCGAGCGTGACTTGGACAGCGTCTGCACCACCAGCAGGTTCGGGTAACGGTCGATCAGCGCGATCGCGCTCTCGCCGCCGAAGTCCACGTACGCTTCATCGACAACGACAACCGAGCCGGTGTTGTGCTGCAGCAGTCGTTCGATCTCGCTCAGCGCGAGCAGGCGGCCGGTTGGCGCGTTCGGGTTCGGGAATATGATGCCGCCGTTGGCGCGGCCGATGTAGTCGTCGACCCGGATCTCGTAGTTAGCATCGAGCGGCACAATGCCTGCTTCGATCTCGTAGAGCCCGCAATACACCGGGTAGAAACTGTAGGAAATATCCGGGAAGAGCAGCGGCGCGGGGTGCTTGAGCAAGGCCATGAAGACATGCGCCAGCACTTCGTCCGAACCGTTGCCGACGAACACCTGCGCTGGCCGGATGCCGTGGTAGCTCGCAATCGCCGATTTGAGGCGGTCGGCGTTCGGGTCCGGGTAGAGCCGCAGGGCGTCGCTCGCTTCTGCGGCAATCGCGGCGAGCGCCTTCGGGCTGGGCCCGTAGGGGTTTTCGTTGGTGTTGAGCTTGACCAGGTTGGCCAGCTTGGGCTGCTCGCCCGGCACATACGGCGTCAGGCCTTTAACGACATCACTCCAGAAGCGGCTCATGGGTCTTTGCGGGTAGTCGGAAGGGGTAGTGGCAGGTCTGCAACAGTGCTGCGGCGCAGCGGGGCAATGCTATCATGCCCCCCTCAATCCCAACCCCCAGCGGGCATCAGCGCCCGACAGCAAGCCATGCGGCAAGTCGAAGTCACCCGTAACACGCTTGAGACGCGCATCACCGTGCGGCTCAACCTGGATGGCTCAGGCCAGTCCAATCTCGCAACCGGCATCGGATTCTTCGATCACATGCTCGATCAGATCTCCCGTCATGGGCTGATTGATCTGGATGTGCAGTGCGAGGGCGATCTGCATATCGACGGCCACCACACGGTGGAAGATGTCGGCATCACCATCGGTCAGGCTTTTGCCAAGGCAGTGGGCGACAAGAAGGGGCTGACCCGTTACGGCCATGCCTATGTGCCGCTGGATGAAGCTTTGTCGCGGGTGGTTGTCGACCTCTCTGGCCGTCCGGGTCTGGAACTGCACTGTGATTTCACCGCCGGCATGATCGGCGCACTGGATACGCAACTGGTGTTCGAGTTCTTCCAGGGCTTCGTCAACCACGCTGGCGTCACCCTGCACATCGACAATCTGCGTGGGCGCAATGCGCACCACCAGTGCGAAACCATCTTCAAAGCCTTTGCCCGCGCGCTGCGCATGGCGACGACACCTGATCCGCGTGCTGCGGGCATGATGCCGTCGACCAAGGGCTCGCTCTGAGCGCGTCGCCATGAAAATCGCAATCGTCGATTACGGCATGGGCAACCTGCGCTCGGTCGCCAAGGCACTTGAACATGTTGCGCCGGCTGCGCAGGTCATCGTCACCTCAGACCCGGCGGTGCTGGACGCTGCTGACCGCGTGGTGGTGCCGGGGCAGGGCGCGCTGCACGACTGCATGCGCGAGTTTCTTGCGCGCGGTCTGCGTGAGGCGGTCGAACGCGCCTCGCGCACGAAGCCTTTTCTGGGCGTCTGTGTTGGCATGCAAATGCTGTTTGATCATGGTGAGGAAGGCGACACCGCCGGCTTGGCCTTGATTGCCGGCGATGTGCCGCGCTTTTCGTCTGCCATGACGGCGGCGGACGGCAGTCACCTGAAGGTTCCACACATGGGCTGGAACCGTGTCGACGCCGCGCGTGCGCATCCGATGTTCGAGGGTATTGAAGCCGGCGCGCGTTTTTACTTTGTGCACAGCTATTACTGTGCGCCGCGCAATGCTGCCGATGCGGTGGCGTCTACGCAGTACGGCATTGCCTTTACCAGTGCAGTGGCGCGGGATAATATTTTCGCGACCCAGTTTCACCCGGAAAAGAGCGCTTCGGCAGGCTTGAGATTGCTGTCGAATTTTGTCCGCTGGAATCCCTGACCGAGCTTGCTGCTGATTTTCAACGGGCGCTCCTGTTCGACTCGCTTCGCCGAACGGCGCCGATCTTCAACTCTGCTGTGTTGACCTGACTATGCTGCTGATTCCCGCGATCGACCTCAAGGATGGCCACTGTGTGCGTCTGAAACAGGGGGACATGGAAGACGTCACCGTGTTTTCCGAAGACCCCGGCGCCATGGCGCTGCATTGGCTGGAGCAAGGCGCGCGGCGCCTGCATCTGGTGGATCTCAACGGTGCCGTTGCCGGCAAACCCAAGAATGAGCCGGCGATCAAGTCGATCGTCGCGGCGGTCGGCGACGACATTCCGGTTCAGCTCGGCGGCGGGATCCGGGATCTGGATACGATCGAACGTTATCTGGACGACGGAATCAGCTACGTCATCATTGGAACGGCTGCGGTGAAGAACCCGGGCTTCCTGCATGACGCCTGCAGTGCATTCCCCGGCCACATCATCGTCGGCATCGACGCCAAGGATGGCAAAGTGGCCGTCGATGGCTGGTCGAAGCTGACCGGTCACGATGTCATCGATCTGGCAAAGAAATTCGAGGACTACGGCGTCGAGTCGATTATCTACACTGACATCGGCCGCGACGGCATGCTTGGTGGCGTCAACATCGAAGCCACCGTGAAGCTGGCGCAGGCACTGCGGATTCCGGTGATTGCCAGCGGCGGTATTGGTAGCCTGGCCGACATCGACGCGCTCTGCGCTGTCGAAGAAGAGGGCGTGATCGGCGCCATCACTGGCCGCGCGATCTACGAAGGCAAGTTCGATTTCAAGGTTGCCCAGGCGCGCGCTGACGAACTCAACGGTGTCAGCGAAGGTTGATTCATGCTCGCCAAACGCATCATTCCTTGTCTTGACGTTAACGCCGGCCGCGTAGTCAAGGGCGTTAACTTCGTCGAGCTGCGTGATGCGGGCGATCCGGTTGAGATTGCGCGCCGCTATGACGACCAGGGCGCAGACGAAATCACCTTTCTCGACATCACCGCCAGTTCTGACGATCGCGACATCATCCTGCATGTGGTTGAGCAGGTGGCTGAGCAGGTATTCATCCCGCTGACGGTTGGCGGTGGCGTGCGCGAGGTGGCCGATGTGCGGCGCCTGCTCAACGCCGGGGCCGATAAGGTTTCGATGAACACTGCGGCGGTGAACAATCCGCAACTGGTGGCCGACGCTTCCGGCAAAGTCGGGTCGCAATGCATCGTCGTCGCGATCGACGCCAAACAGGTTGCACCCGGAAAGTGGCAGGTCTTCACCCATGGTGGCCGCAAGAACACCGGGCTCGATGCAATTGAATGGGCGCAGCGGGTCGCTGCGCTCGGGGCGGGCGAGATCCTGCTGACCAGCATGGACCGTGACGGCACGAAGAACGGATTCGACCTTGGCCTGACACGCGCAGTGTCCGACGCCGTGTCGATTCCGGTGATCGCCAGCGGCGGTGTCGGCAATCTTCAGCATCTGGCCGATGGTGTCACCGAAGGCCGTGCCGACGCGGTGCTGGCTGCGAGCATCTTTCATTTTGGCCAGCACACCGTTCGCGAAGCCAAGGAATACATGCGCGATCAAGGGATCGAGGTGAGATTGTGAGTGCCGTGGTGAATGACACCCGCTGGTTGAACGAGGTGACTTGGGACGATCAGGGCTTGATCCCGGTGATTGCCCAGGATGCCGCCACCGGCGATGTGCTGATGTTCGCGTGGATGAATCGTGAGGCGCTCTCGCGCACGGTCGAGAGTGGCGAGGCCGTTTACTGGAGCCGCTCGCGTCGCAAGATCTGGCACAAGGGCGAAGAGTCAGGTCATGTTCAGAAGGTCATCGAGATACGTCTTGATTGCGACGGCGACGTGATCCTGCTGAAAGTCGAACAACAGGGCGGCATCGCGTGCCATACGGGCAGGCGTTCTTGCTTCTTCACCCGTTTGCACGACGGCAGTCAGTGGCAAGTGCAGGAGCCGGTACTCAAAGACCCCAAGGACATCTACAAATGATCGATCCAGAAGTGCTGCAACGCCTCGGGCGCACACTGGCCGAGCGCAAGGGCGCTTCGGCCGACAGTTCCTACGTCGCCAGCCTCTACGCCAAGGGCACGGACGCAATCTGCAAGAAGGTTGCCGAAGAAGCCGCGGAAACCATCATGGCCGCCAAGGATGGCGATCTGCGTCATATCGTCCACGAAGTGACCGATCTGTGGTTCCACAGCATGATCCTGCTGTCGCAGTTCGGCCTTTCGGTTGACGATGTGCTGGTGGAGTTTCGCCGTCGAGAAGGCATCTCGGGGATCGACGAAAAAGCATCGCGAGGCACGGCATGAGCGACTGCCTGTTTTGCCGGATCGTGCGGGGCGAAATCCCTGCAACCAAGGTCTATGAAGATGAGCTTGTGCTGGCGTTCAAGGACATTCGTCCTGTTGCGCCGGTGCACCTGCTGGTGATTCCGAAGCGTCACATCGAATCGCTTGTAACAGCAACCAGCGATGATGCCGAAGTGCTTGGGCGCATGTTCTCGGTTATCGGCAAGATTGCCGCCGAGCAGGGTGCGACAGACGGTTTCCGGACGATCGTCAACTCGGGCAGGGTCGGTGGGCAGGAGGTGTATCATCTTCACGCACACGTAATCGGTGGCGGGGCACAGTTGCCAGCCATGATCAAGTATTGAGGAGTGCATTAAATGGGTTCTTTCAGCATCTGGCATTGGTTGGTCGTGTTGGTCATCGTCCTGCTCGTGTTCGGCACCAAGAAACTGCGCAACATCGGCGAAGATCTCGGCGGTGCGGTCAAAGGTTTCAAGCAGGGCATGAAGGACGGCAGTGACGCCGCCGCCCCCGATTCGGCCGAGGCCGCGCAGATCGCGAAGCAGACGATAGATGTCGCTGCGCGCGAGAAGGAAAAGAGCTGATTGCCGGTTTGCGATCGTCTGCAGGGCGCCGATGGCGGCGCCCTTTCCATTTCTGAGCGAGCCTGTGCATGTTTGATGTTGGATTCACAGAACTGATGGTGATTGGTCTGGTGGCGCTGGTCGTCATCGGCCCTGAAAAATTGCCGCGTGTTGCGCGCACCATCGGCCATCTTCTCGGGCGGATGCAGCGTCATGTCGCAGAGGTCAAGGCCGACATCAGTCGCGAGATCCAGCTCGACGAAATGAAGCGACTACAGTCGCAGGTTGTCGATTCGGCCCGCGAGATTGAAAACTCGATCCGTGACCAGGCGCGCGAGTTTGAAGACGCGATGAAGCCGATTGCGCACGAAGTTGAAACGCTGGCAACGCCGGCCGCCCAAGCTGTTGCTGCACCTGCGCTTGAGCAGCTTGTCGAGCTTCAGCCCACCGCACCAACCGACCCATCGGCGCCCCCACAGGCTGAGCCGGCCGGTCCCGATCGCGCGGACGACACGCAGCTCGATCTGTTTGGACAACCCATGCCCTCGCAACAAACGGTGCGCTGACCCGACATGGCCGATCTTCAAGAAGAAAGCTTCATCTCTCACCTGATCGAGTTGCGGACTCGTCTGGTCCGCGCTGCGGCGGCTTTCGCGATCGTGTTTCTCTGCCTGATGCCCTTTGCGTCGCAGATTTACGATCTGCTGGCTGCGCCGATGATGGCAACGCTGCCGCAGGGCACCCGCATGATCGCAACCGGCGTGGTGACGCCGTTCTTCGTGCCGATCAAGGTCACGATGATGGCTGCGTTCGTGATCGCGCTGCCCTTCTTGCTGTGGCAAGCGTGGGCTTTCATTGCGCCGGGGCTTTACGCGCACGAGAAGCGCCTTGCGGCGCCGCTGGTGATCGCCAGCACGCTGCTGTTCGTGATCGGAATGGCGTTCTGCTATTTCTTTGTTTTCAAGACCGTATTCAAGTTCATCGCGGCGTTTGCGCCCACCAGCATTACGCCGGCACCGGATATCGAGCAGTACCTCTCATTCGTGATGACGATGTTCATGGCCTTTGGCCTGACCTTCGAGGTGCCGGTGGTCGTGATTCTGCTGGTCACCGCCGGGCTGGTGACGATCGAAAAACTCAAGGAAGTGCGCTCCTACGTGATCGTGGGGGCCTTTGTGATTGCCGCAGTGATCACGCCGCCTGACGTGACTTCGCAGATCATGCTGGCGGTGCCGATGTGCCTGCTCTATGAGTTGGGCATCATCATTGCGCGGATGATTACGCCTCGACCGGACGATCCGGCGATTCAGGCGCGCGACTGAGTCATTCCGAGCTGGTGACGGCGGGCCGGCGCCCGATCACGATCTTTTGCTCGATTGCTTTCGAGCCGCGCATCAGTGAAAGGCTTGCTTCCGCACCGGGGGTCAGCCCGGCAATCGCTTCAAGCATGCGTGGTGGTGACCCCACGGGTTTGCCGTTGATGGCAACGAGCAGGTCTCCCGGTTCGATGCCCGCTTTGTCGGCGGGGGCGCCGTTTACGATGCCTGTGATCAGCGTGCCGGCCTGCGCGGGTAAGCCCAGCGTTTGAGCTTGTTCGGCGCTGAGTTCACGCACCTCAACCCCGATCCAGCCACGCGTGACTGATCCGGTCTGGATGATCTGCTCCATGACGTTTCGTGTCAGCGAGGCAGGAATTGCGAAACCGATTCCGAGTGATCCGCCCGAGCGCGAGTAGATGGCCGAGTTGATCCCGACCAGATTGCCGCGCGCGTCGACCAGTGCGCCGCCGGAATTCCCCGGGTTGATTGCAGCGTCTGTCTGGATGAAGTTCTCGAAGGTACTGATGCCCAGTTGCGAGCGGCCAAGTGCGCTGACAATCCCCATGGTCACGGTTTGCCCGACGCCGAACGGGTTTCCGATCGCCAGCACGACATCGCCCACCTGCAGCGTTTCGGCCGCACCGAACGTGATCGCCGGCAGCTTGTCGGCCGCGATATGCAGCACGGCGAGGTCAGTCTCCGGGTCGCGGCCGACGATCTTGGCCGGCAGCTTGCGCCCGTCGTAAAGCGCCACTTCGATTTCGTCGGCCTGCTCAACGACATGGTTGTTGGTCAGGATGTAGCCGGAATTGCTTGCGATCACGCCAGAGCCGAGTCCCGAAGCCCGGCGCTGTGTCGCGCTATCGCCGCGGTCGCCGAAGAAGTGGCGAAATAAGGGGTCGTCGGCAAACGGGTTGCGTGCGGCCTTGATCTCCTTGCTGGTGAAAATATGCACCACGGAAGGGAGTGCCTTGGCGGCCGCGCCGGCATAGGAGCTTTGCGCCGCGCTGACTGGCGCCGACTGTGTTGCCTCAGGCACGGCTTCGAGCACAGGAACGAACTGGGCAAGGGTCGGCTGCTTGGTGAACCAGCCGGGCTTGAGTGTCGTCACCACGAATAGCACGGCCAGTGAAACGGTGACTGCCTGGCAGAAGATCAGCCACAAGCGGCGCATAATCGATGCTCTCAAAACGGGGCGCACTACCCGGTTCGGGCCAAGCGCCGTATCCGCGCCAACGCTCGGCTGCGGGAAGGAAGAGTGGGACTCAATGCATCGCGATGAACTGACACGCTATCTGGATGATCTGCTGGGAGCCCCGCGGATCAAGGATTATTGCCCAAACGGTTTGCAGGTGGAAGGTCGTGCCGATGTGCGCAAGCTGGTTTGCGGCGTTACCGCTTCCCTGGCCCTGATCGATGCCGCGATTGCGCGCGGGGCAGACGGCTTGCTGGTGCATCACGGTTACTTCTGGCGCGGCGAAGACCCGCGCGTTCTTGCCACGCGGCGCAAGCGGCTTGCCCGACTGCTCGGGCATGACCTGAACCTTTACGCCTATCACTTGCCGCTCGACCTGCACCCTGAGCTCGGCAATAACGCCCAGTTGGCAAAGCTGATGGGGTGGCGCGCTGTCGGGCGTTTTGGCGATCAGGACATCGGCGTGATCGGGGAGCTTGAGGCGCCAGCCCCCCTGATGCAGGTGGCGCGTTCAATTGGAGCCCGGTTGGGGCGCGAGCCCCTGGTTGTGGGTGAGGCGGCAGGCGAGATCCGGCATGTGGCCTGGTGTACAGGCGCTGCGCAGGGCATGTTCGAAGCGGCGATTGCCGCGGGGGCCGAGCTGTTTGTTTCCGGTGAAGTGTCTGAGCCCACCGTGCATCTGGCGCGGGAGAGCGGCGTGCCCTACATCGCTGCAGGGCACCATGCCACTGAGCGCTACGGCGTGCATGCCTTGGGCGCGCATCTGCAGGCCCAACTTGGCATTCACTGCGAGTTTGTCGATATCGACAACCCGGCCTAGCGGGCCGGCGCTAGTCGCGCGCCTTGAGCGGTGGCAGTTCTTCGTCGAGGTTGAATTCGATCATCGACTCGGTGCGTTCCGGCACGAATGGCGCCGGCGCGGGCCGTGGCTTTGAGGGCGGCAGCGCGTCGTTGTCGACAGTGAAGATGGCGTCGAGCGGCGGTAGCGGGGGCGGCGCGGCTGGCTCTGTCTCGGGTTCAGGCGTCGCGGCCCGATCCACGGCGTCCTCGATGATGATCGGTGGCATGTGATGTGGTGCAGGCGGATTCTCCATCGCCAGCAGTTCTGCCGGGCTAGGGCGGAAGGGGCCCAGTTCGATCTCCAGCACCCCGTTCAGACACAGGATGTCGTCGACGATGCCGAGCGGAAACCCTTGGCGGGTGCCCTTGCGGTTGTCGCGAAGCAAGGTGTGCAAGAGCGATTGACATTCCCGTGTGCCCCAGCTTTGCTCGATCCGGCTGAGCACATGTGGCATTTGCTCGATGCTTTCGTTGGCGGCCTTGACGGTGTCGAACTCATCCCATGTCACCGCCTTCACATTGAAGGTCTTGTTCAGTTGCCCAGCCAGGGCGTCGAACTCCATCCGCATCGAGGCTGCCTTGTAAACCTCAAGCAACTTGATCCAGGGCTTGACTGCTTGCTTCGGGTTGGCGCGGATGAACTCCGCCAGCGTTTCGGCGGCGCCTTGCACACGACCGAAGGACATCATGATTTCGGCCAGTTCAACCGCCGAGTCGTGCTCTTCGACTTCGTCGTCAATATGCAAGAGGCTGCTGGGGCCGAGTGCATCCGGCGAAAGGGTGGGCGGTGACCAATCGATGGCGTCACGTGCGCCGGACTCCGCTTGCGGAGCGCCTTGACTGTCGGGCCAGATGTCCGAAACCGTCAACGGCTCAGCCTCGAACTCCACCTCTTCGTCTTCGGCCAGGTTCGCGGCACCAGGCAAGGGGGTGACGGGCTGCACCTGGATCCGGCGGCGGCGCCAAGCGAACCAGGCGCCGAAGGCCAGCAGCGGGATCATCGCGGCCGCCGCGAACCAACGCCAATCCTGCGTGGTGGATGCGGGCTCGCTTTGGATGGGGGCTGCGGTCTGGCTTGCGATCAGGCGCGTCAGGCGTGCGTTCTCGGCCTGAAGTGCTTGTTGTGCGGCCTCGAGCTGGCGGATGCGGTCGTTGAGCTCAAGCGTGGTCGCGATCTTGTCGTCGATCGCCAAGATCAACTGCTGTTCGCGCTGCAGCCGGACGCGCGTCGAATCATCCGGCACTGCATGTCGGCGCGATTCGTCGAGCTCCAGCGAAAGGCGTAGGGGGCGGTCGCCCTGATCGGCAGTCACCGAGAGGCGATCAGCGCTTGTGGGGCGATCCTTCGGCGGCCGCGTGCTCGTCGTGCCGCGGCGCGCTGTTGGTGCTAGCGCCTGCGGCGTGGCCGTATCCTGCTTTGCGTCGGCGGGGCGTTGCGGGTCGGCGCTTGGCTGTGTGCGCAGCGTCAGATCCGAGGGGACAATCAGGCGTGTGCCAGCGGGCAAGGCCCGTTTTGCAGCGTCGGAAGCCCCGCCGTAGACATCGGGGTTCGCGCTGATGATGTCTCGCGTGATCTGCGCTTGAAGTCGGCGATCGCCGGCGGCCAGCGCACGTGCAATGCTGGCGGCGCTTTCACCCTCAGCCGTTGACCAGGCGTCCCCTTCCCGAGCGCCAGCCTTTCGGCTTTGGCGGGGGCTTTCGTTCGCGCTTGCGTCGGTCGTTCGGGGCGGCTCGACCGTGGCAACAGGCGCCAGCAAAAGAGTGAATTCACGCCGGATCTGGGTGCCGCAACCAATCTGCATGCCTAGTACGATTGCTGGCTCATGCACTGCATACCGTGTGCTGACGACCAGTCGCGCTTTGTCGGGGCCGATGTGTTCAACGCGCGTGATTGCGTCGCGCACCCAAGGCAAGTCATCGTTGGCCGCCGACGGGATATAGGAACGGAAGCATTCTTGCCCCAGCTCCGATGCGTCATCGCCCACCAGCGCGATCTCAACCCTAAGCGGCTGCCCCAGGTGACTGCTGACCCGTGCGTCACCCAAGCCGGCCGCGTGCACGGCGCCCGCCGCCCCTAACAGCAGGCAAAGCAGTAAGGCGTGTCGTCCGAATTGAGTCTGCATCGAAGTCGAGTGGGAAGCTGCAACGATGGATGCGATGTCGCACCACGGTGTCTCTAACGACCAAAACACAGTGGACTTTAAGGCGGGAGGCGCACTAAAGCGAGCGCGGAGGCGGGGTTTGGCGTGGCGCCGTCGAATCGCCCCGGCAAATGCGAGGCTTTGGGCGGCGCTTGCGAACCGGACGGGGCGCTGATTGACCTATTTGAACGGCTTATTGATTTCACTGGGCGCAATCGTGTTTCGCATTATAGCAAAGCCGGAAAGCAAAATCGTTGACCTGACGTTCTTGTTGTTGTTGCGTCAGAGGCATACGCTGTACAGGTCGATTAAGCGCTCAACTTGATGACGGCGTTGCGTGTGTTCGCGTAAGCGGGCGGGTGCCGGAGCCTCAAGTCGCGCGCATGCCGGAACTCTCGCAACGCGTTGAATGCGGGTTTTGCGACGGCACCAAGTTTGAACTCGAAATGCCTCAGGAGGGCGATCATGGATGTAGCAGTCAAGTCAAAGGAAAACCCGGTGGTTGGCGAGCCGTGGCGCGGTTTTGCCGACGGCGTCTGGCAGAAGCAAGTCAATGTGCGCGACTTCATCCAGCGCAACTACACGCCCTACGAGGGCGATGACAGCTTCGTCTGTGGCGCGACCGATCGCATTTCGGCCCTGTGGGCAAAGCTTCAGCCGCTGATCGCCGAAGAGCGCGAGAAGGGCATTCTCGATGTCTCGCAGATTCCCTCGGGCATCACCTCGCACGAGCCCGGCTACATCGACAAAGACCTTGAGCTGATCGTCGGCCTGCAGACCGAAGCCCCGCTCAAGCGCGCAATCATGCCGTACGGCGGATGGCGCATGGTTGAAACCTCGCTGGAATCCTACGGCTACAAGGCAGACCCGAAGGTCGCCGAGATCTTCACCAAGTACCGCAAGACGCACAACGCCGGCGTGTTCGATGCCTACACCCCGAGCATCTTGGCCTGCCGCAAGTCCGGCATCGTTACCGGCTTGCCGGATGCCTACGGCCGTGGCCGCATCATCGGCGACTATCGCCGTGTGGCGCTGTACGGCGTGGATTTCCTGATCGCCGCGAAGAAGCGCGAGAAGGCCGAACTCAACGACGTGCATTCGACGGAAGACGTGATCCGCTTGCGCGAAGAGCTGTCGGAACAGATCCGTTCGCTTTCCGAACTCAAGGAAATGGCCGCCGGGTACGGTTACGACATTTCCAAGCCGGCCGCGACCGCACAGCAGGCGGTGCAGTGGACCTACTTCGGCTACCTCGCTGCGATCAAGTCGCAAAACGGTGCTGCGATGTCGGTGGGCCGCGTATCGACCTTCCTTGACGTGTATTTCGAGCGCGACCTGAAGGAAGGCCTGATCACCGAGCAGTTCGCCCAGGAAATCATGGACGACTTCGTGATGAAGCTGCGTCTGGTCCGCTTCCTGCGCACGCCGGAATACAACGAGCTGTTCTCGGGCGACCCGGTGTGGGCGACAGAGTCGATCGGCGGCATGGCCGAAGACGGCCGCACGCTGGTCACCAAGACCAGCTTCCGCATGCTGAACACCCTCTACACGCTGGGACCGGCCCCCGAGCCGAACCTCACCGTGTTCTGGACGCCGGCGCTGCCGGAAGGCTTCAAGCGTTTCTGCGCGAAGGTCTCGATCGACACTTCGTCGATCCAGTACGAGTCGGACGAGCTGATGCGCCCGCGTTGGGGTGACGACTGTGCGATCGCCTGCTGCGTGTCGGCGATGCGCGTCGGCAAGCAGATGCAGTTCTTCGGTGCCCGTGTGAACCTTGCGAAGACCATGCTCTACGCGATCAACGGCGGCCGCGACGAAATCTCCGGCGAGCAGGTGGGTCCGGTTCTGCCCCCGATCGAAGGCGATTACCTCGACTACGACACGGTGATGGCCCGTCTCGACACGATGATGGACTGGCTCGCGAAGACCTACGTGAATGCGCTGAACATCATTCACTACATGCACGACAAGTACGCGTACGAAGCGATCGAGATGGCGCTGCACGACCGCGACATTCTGCGCACCATGGCTTGCGGTATCGCTGGCCTGTCGCACGCGGCGGACAGCCTGTCGGCGATCAAGTTCGCCAAGGTCAAAGTGGTGCGTGATGAGCGTGGCCTGATTGTCGATTACGT
The DNA here is from genome assembly GCF_026586805.1 of Niveibacterium sp. 24ML. Classification (GTDB taxonomy): domain Bacteria; phylum Pseudomonadota; class Gammaproteobacteria; order Burkholderiales; family Rhodocyclaceae; genus Niveibacterium. The sequence goes on from NZ_JAPFHA010000002.1 coordinate 60,173, forward strand.
CACTGAAGGCGACTTCCCGTGCTACGGCAATAACGATGACCAGGTTGATCAAATTGCGACTGGCCTCGTCACGTCGATGATGGAGAAGATCCGCAAGTACCCGACCTATCGCGATGCGATGCATACCCAGTCGGTGCTGACGATCACCTCCAACGTGGTGTACGGCAAGAAGACCGGCTCGACGCCGGACGGCCGCAAGAAGGGCGATGCCTTCGCGCCGGGTGCCAATCCGTCGAACCAGAAGGACACCCATGGTGCGCTGGCCGCGATGATGTCGGTGGCCAAGATCCCGTACGAAGACGCCGCTGACGGCATCTCGCTGACGCTGTCGTACTCGCCGAGCGCACTCGGTTCGGCCGAAGAGCGCACCGAGAAGCTCAAGGGCAGCCTTGATGGCTACTTCGGTAGCGAAGGCTTCCATGTGAACGTCAACGTGCTCAACCGCGATATGCTGATCGACGCCATGGAGCACCCGGAAAAGTATCCGCAGCTGACCATCCGGGTCTCGGGCTATGCGGTGAATTTCGTCAAGCTGACGCGTGAGCAGCAGATGGACGTGATCAACCGTACCTTCCACGGTTCCATGTAAGGAGATCCTCTCGTGGCGACACGCCTTTCCGGCAGTCGCTACGAGCTGAAGGTCCAATCCGGGGCCACCCAGTCGGGTGGCCCGGATCATTTTGCGATCCACGAGGCTGATCTTGAGGACATCGCAGAAAACGAGGACCAGCAGCTCGTCGGCTACATCCACTCCTACGAAATGGGCAGCGCGGTAGATGGCCCCGGCATTCGTGCCGTGGTCTTCCTCTCGGGCTGCCTCATGCGTTGTCAGTACTGTCACAACCCTGACACCTGGCACAAGATGCACGGTACGCCCACCACTGCGGGCGACCTGATGGCGGAGCTCAAGAAGTATGTGCGCCCGCTCACCTTGTCCAAGGGCGGCGTGACGATCAGCGGCGGCGAGCCGCTGGTGCAGCACCGTTTCGCCAAGCGCATCCTGCGCCGTTGCAAGGAGCTCGGGCTGCACACGGCGCTCGATACCTGCGGCCGGCTGGGCGAGAAGCTGTCGGACGAAGAGCTGATGGATGTCGATCTGAACCTGCTCGACATCAAATCCGGCGACCCGGACACCTACTTCCGCGCGACGCATCAACCGCTGCAGCCCACTCTGGACTATGCCAAGCGCTTGTCGGATCTGAACCGTCCAACCTGGGTGCGTTTCGTGCTCGTGCCTGGCCTGACCGATGACTACGACAACGTCGAACGCGTTGCCGACATCACCGCGTCGATCCGTAGTGTTGAGCGCGTGGATGTACTGCGCTTCCACCAGATGGGCCGCTCGAAGTGGGATGCGCTCAATCTGAAGTACCCCTTGGCGGATGCTCATCCGCCCAGCAACGAGCTGACCGAGCGCGTCAAAGAGCAGTTCCGGGCGCGTGGCCTCAAGGTTTATTGAGGGCTTGGGTGGGAGTCGGGGTGGCGGCTGATCGCTGTCAATATTGCGGCGCAATATGAATGGCAGAATTTTCGACACCCCTTCTTCGGACCCGACGCGATGGATGAGTTGAAGAACCTCACCTACGACGATCTGCACGTCGGCGCGTCGATGGAAATCACCCACACCGTCACCGCGACCAACGTTGCGATGCTCTCGCAGCTCTCGGGTGACGCCGAGGCGTTTCACCCCGAAACCGACAAGACCGATGAGAAGCTCTCGGTCCAGGGCGTCTGCGCGGTGGCCTTGATGTCCAACGTGGTCATGCGCCGTTTGCCCGGCCCTGGCTCGCGCATCATCAATCAGAGCTTGCATGCTGGTGGTTTCATCACCGATGGCGATGAACTCACTGCATCGGTGCGGGTGCATAACAAGTATCCGGGCGATCGCACCGTCGAGCTCGACATCCGCATCGTGAATCAGCACGGAGACAACGTGCTGTGGGGCTCGTTAACCGTGCTGCCGCCGGGCACCAAGGGGCGTTTTGCCGATTCGCGCCAGACGGCGTTCTACATGCCGCGCAACGACTCGTTCGCCAAGATGTACGCCGCCTGCGCCGGCATCCCGCCGGTACTGACCGCGGTAGTGCACCCCTGCGACCGTGAGGCCTTGCTGGGCCCGGTGGAGGCGGCGCGCAAGGGGCTGATTACGCCGGTTCTGGTGGGGCCGCTTGCGAAAATCCGTGCGGTGGCCGATGCCGAGGGCGTTGATCTGTCGCCGTTTGAGGTAATCGATTGCGAGCACAGCCACGCAGCCGCCGAACATGCTGTGAGCCTTGCCCGTCTTGGTAAGGTGCAGGCCCTGATGAAGGGCAGCCTGCACACCGATGAGCTGATGGCCGCGGTGGTCAAGAGCGCCACCGGGCTGCGCACCTCGCGCCGGGTCAGCCACGTGTTCGTGATGGACGTGCCGGCCTACCCGCGGATGCTGTTGGTGACCGATGCCGCGATCAACATCTTCCCAACGGTGGAGGAGAAGGTCGACATCGTCCTGAACGCGGTTGAGCTTGCGCACATCCTCGGGATTGCGTTGCCCAAGGTAGCGGTGATCTCGGCGGTTGAAACGGTGAACCCGAAGATCCAGTCGACGATCGACGCAGCGATGCTGTGCAAGATGGCCGACCGAAAACAGATCACCGGCTGCGTGATTGACGGGCCGTTGGGTTTTGACAACGCCGTCAGCGAGGCCGCCGCCAAAACAAAGAAGATCGTCTCGCCGGTGGCGGGGCGCGCCGACATCCTGATCGTGCCCGATCTGGAAGCCGGCAACATGGTTGCGAAGCAGCTTCAATATCTTGCCGGTGCCGACAGCGCTGGCATCGTGCTCGGCGCCAAGGTGCCGATCGTTCTGACCAGCCGGGCCGACTCTGTCGCGATCCGGATGGCCTCCACCGCCGTGATGGCGCTGATTGCGCACTATCGCAGCACGGGAGAGATCCCGATGAATACCCCCTGAAAAAACAAAAGGTTTCCCCATGACCGATGCAATTGTTGTGCTGAACGCAGGCTCATCGAGCCTCAAGTTTTCTGTGTTTGCAGTTGAAGACGGCGAGATCAACCTGCGCCTGCGTGGCCAGCTTGAAGGCCTGTTCACCTCGCCCAAGTTCGTTGGCAAGACGGCCGACGGCAAGGTGTTGGGCGAACACGCCTGGCCCGAGGGCCATCAGTTGGGCCACGAGGGCGCGATGGCGCACCTCACCGCCTTCCTTGATGCGCATACCGAAGGGCTCGAGATCAAGGCCATCGGCCACCGCGTGGTGCACGGCGGCGTTGAATTCGCCGAGCCGGTACGCCTTGATCCGGCGACGCTCAAGCGCCTTGAGGCCTTTGTGCCGCTGGCGCCGCTGCACCAGCCGAACAACCTGCTGCCGATCCGTTTGCTGCTTGAAAGCGGCACCAAGGCGACGCAGGTCGCGTGTTTCGACACCGCGTTCCACCGCGACCAGCCGCTGATTGCGCAAATGTACGCGCTGCCGCATGAAATGACAGCCGCCGGCATCCGCCGCTATGGTTTCCATGGCCTCTCGTACGAGTTCATCGCCTCGGTCATGGCGCAACACGACGAGCGCGCCGCCAAGGGCCGCACAGTGGTGTTCCACCTCGGCAACGGCGCCAGCATGTGTGCGGTTGAAAACGGCCGTAGCGTTGCGACGACGATGGGTTTTACCGCGGTCGACGGCTTGCCGATGGGCACCCGCTGTGGCTCGGTTGACCCCGGCGTGCTGCTGTATCTGATGGATCAGCGCGGCATGGATGCGCGTGCGATCGAAAAACTGATCTACCACCGCTCTGGCTTGCTGGGCATGTCCGGCATTTCGAGCGACTGCCGTGCGCTGGAAGAGTCCGATGAGCGCAATGCCAAGCTGGCGCTCGATCACTTTTGCTACCGCGCCGCGCGCGAGCTGGCATCGCTGGCCGCGACGATGGGCGGAGTGGATGCCGTGGTGTTCACCGCCGGCATCGGTGAGAACTCGCCGACGGTTCGCGCGAAGATCCTTGAGCAGGCAGCCTGGCTGGGCATCGATCTTGATGTCGAAGCCAACAACTGCCGTGGCTTTGCGAAGATCAGCACCGCCGCCAGCAAGGTCAACGCGTGGGTCATCCCAACCAATGAAGAACTGATGATCGCGCGTCACGCCTGGCGTGTGGTCCACGGCTGATCCAGCCACCAAGAACCCACCTCTCCCCCGGGTACGGCCGGTTGCTGCAAGGCGCCGGCCGTTTTCACGTCGGCGGGCCTGCCGCCGCATGCATTGCTATCATCCGACGCTCAGGGAAGCGGCTGGCCGACGCCGGGGGGCGATTGGCCAGCACAAATGGGGGAGAGCATGGCATTACCAGAACCGGGGCCACGACGTCGCTTGCACACGCGCCGGATCGAGGCCGAGGGCTACCTTCGTGACGACGGGCATTTCGAACTCGACGCTACATTGGTGGATCTGAAAGACCAGGACTACGAGATCCTCTCGGGCGTCCGCGCGGCCGGCTCGCCGGTTCACCAGATGCGGGTGCGGCTGACCATCGACAAACGCTTCAACGTGCTGGATGCGATCGCAGACACCGAGTGGGCGCCTTACACCGGATACTGCGAAACCATTGCGCCGGCCTATCGGCAGCTGGTCGGGCTGAATCTGTTTCAGGGGTTTCGCAAGGCTATGCGCGAGCGCTTTGCTGACGTGCACGGCTGCACCCACCTGACCGAGCTGCTGCTGACCTTGCCCACGGTGGCATTGCAGACTTTCGCCACCCTGATCCGCGAAGATGACTCGGGTGATCGCAAGCCTTACCAGCTCGATCGCTGCCACGCTCTTGATTCAGCAGGCGCCGCGGCGCAGCGTTACTACCCCAGGTGGTATCGGCCGCATGTGCCAGGCGAGACCGAGTAGCCGTAAGTAACGCGCAAGGGCGATTCGGTTACAATCCGCCGATCCGGGTGTTGCACTGCGGCAAAGGGGCTGCCACGCGCCCGGTCTGGCTTCTGCTAAGGGGGAGGGGGCGGATCCACTGCGTCAAAGGGGGCGCAGTCCGTCTCGCTTGCCCGTATTCCGACCCGATACCAACTTTGAGCCTACTGCGCCCGGCCTTGCCGGGTGGGGGGCAGAGATCGAAGGGCAACCATGAAGATTCACGAGTACCAGGCGAAAGAAGTCCTGCGCAAATACGGTGTTGTGACGCCGCGCGGCATCCCGTGTTTTTCCGTCGATGAGGCGGTGAAGGCGGCCGAAGAACTTGGCGGCAAGATCTGGGTGGTGAAGGCCCAGATCCACGCGGGTGGTCGCGGCAAGGGCGGCGGCGTCAAACTCGCGCGTTCGCTCGATGAAGTGCGCGCACTCGCTGGCGAGATCCTCGGCATGCAGCTCATCACGCACCAGACCGGCCCGGAAGGCCAGAAGGTCCGTCGCCTGCTGATCGAAGAAGGCGCCGACATCAAGAAGGAATACTACGTTGCCGCGCTGACCGACCGTGCTACGCAGAAGGTGGCCATGATGGCCTCTTCCGAGGGCGGCATGGACATCGAAGAGGTTGCGCACAACACGCCGGAGAAGATCATCAAGGTCTTCGTTGATCCGGCAGCCGGCCTGACCGACGCACAAGCCAAGGAACTCGCGAGCGGCATCGGTGTGCCCGAAGCCTCGATTCCGCAGGCCGTGGATACGCTCAAGCGCCTGTACACCTGCTACATGGAAACCGATGCCTCGCTGGCGGAAATCAACCCGCTGATCCTCGAAGGCAACGGCAACATCAAGGCGCTCGACGCCAAGTTCAACTTCGATGCGAACGCGCTCTTCCGCCACCCGGAGATCGTTGCCTACCGCGACCTGGACGAAGAAGACGCGGACGAGATCGAGGCCTCGAAGTTCGACCTCGCCTACATCTCGCTCGACGGCAACATCGGCTGCCTGGTGAATGGTGCCGGTCTGGCGATGGCGACCATGGACACGATCAAGCTCTTCGGCGCCGAGCCGGCGAACTTCCTCGATGTGGGCGGCGGCGCAACGACCGAGAAGGTCACCGAAGCCTTCAAGATCATGCTCAAGAATCCCAAGGTCAAGGGCATCCTGGTCAACATCTTCGGCGGCATCATGAAGTGCGACACCATCGCCACCGGCGTGGTCACCGCAGCCAAGGAAACCCACCTGTCGGTGCCCTTGGTCGTGCGCATGAAGGGCACCAACGAAGATCTGGGCAAGAAGATCCTCGCCGAATCCGGCCTGCCGATCATCGCGGCCGACACCATGGCCGAAGCGGCTGAAAAAATCGTTGCTGCCGTCAAGTAATGGCCGGAGAAAACTGAAATGTCGATTCTCATCAACAAAGACACCAAGGTCATCACCCAGGGCATCACTGGCAAGACCGGCCAGTTTCACACCGAAAAATGCCAGGAGTACGCGAACGGCAAGAATTGCTTCGTTGCCGGCGTGAACCCGAAGAAGGCGGGCGAGTCGATCTTCAACATCCCGATCTTCGGTTCGGTGAAGGAAGCCGCTTCTGAAACCGGCGCGACCGTATCGGTGATCTACGTGCCGCCGGCGGGCGCGGCCGCTGCGATCTGGGAAGCCGTCGAGGCCGATCTGGATCTGGCGATCTGTATCACCGAGGGCATCCCGGTTCGCGACATGCTCGAAGTGCGCAACAAGATGAAGGCCAAGGAAGCGGCCGGCGGCAAGAAGACCCTGCTGCTGGGGCCGAACTGCCCGGGCCTGATCACGCCTGACGAAATCAAGATCGGCATCATGCCGGGCCACATCCACCGCAAGGGCCGCATCGGCGTGGTGTCGCGTTCGGGTACGCTGACCTATGAAGCGGTCGCGCAGCTGACCGAAATCGGCCTCGGCCAATCGTCGGCTGTCGGCATCGGTGGCGACCCGATCAACGGCCTCAAGCACATCGATGTGATGCGCATGTTCAACGACGATCCGGATACCGATGCGGTGATCATGATCGGCGAGATCGGCGGCCCCGACGAAGCCGAAGCGGCGATGTGGTGCAAGGCCAACATGAAGAAGCCGATCGTTGGCTTCATCGCTGGCGTGACCGCGCCGGCCGGCAAGCGCATGGGCCACGCTGGTGCGCTGATCTCCGGCGGCGCCGATACCGCAGATGCCAAGCTCGCCATCATGGAAGAGTGCGGCTTCAAGGTGACCCGCAACCCGTCTGAAATGGCGCGCTTGCTCAAGGGCATGCTCTGACCCTGAGCTTAGTGTTGTGTAACAACGCCCGGCCTTGGCCGGGCGTTTCGTTTTGGTGCTTGAGCGGGCGCTTGGCGCGGCCAGCCCTGGCGGCTCCGCTAGAATTTGGCTTTTCAAAGAAACACGCTGATGCTGCAATTTTCTGATCCGCTCTTCTGGTCTGCCGTCGCGCAGATCATCGTGATTGACTTGGTGCTCTCGGGCGATAACGCCGTCGTGATTGCGCTCGCCTGCCGCAATCTGGCGCCTGCGCAGCGCAAGCTCGGGATCTTCTGGGGCGTGTTCGGCGCGGTGGGTTTGCGTGTGGTGCTGACGGCCTTTGCCGCGCTGCTGATGGATTGGCCTTGGCTCAAGGTGGTAGGTGGGCTGCTGTTGCTTTGGATTGGGGTGAAGCTGCTGGTGCCCGAGCAAGACGGCGATCACGAGATTGGCGGCGCGTCCAATGTGTGGGGCGCGGTGAAGACCATCATCATTGCCGACTTCGTGATGAGTCTGGATAACGTCATCGCGGTCGCCGGCGCGTCGCACGGTAGCATTCCGTTGCTGGTATTCGGCCTGGTCGTGAGCATTCCTATCATCGTGTTTGCCAGCCAGCTCATCCTCAAGGCGATGGAGCGCATCCCCTTGATCGTCACGATTGGTGCGGGCCTGCTGGGTTGGGTGGCGGGTGCGATGATTTTTGCCGATCCCGGCGTTCGGCCCTATGTTGCGGGGATGCCGGGCTGGGCACATTACGGTGCGTCGGCGCTGGGGGCGGTGCTGGTGGTCCTGGTCGGCTGGCTGATTTCACGGCGACAGGCCAAGGGCTATCGGGTACTGGAGAACGTCTGAGATGGCGGCGCTCTACCTCACCGAGCAGGATGTCGCGGCCGTGGTCGACATGCCGCTCGCGCTTGAGGCCGTTGCGTCGGCGCATCTTGCGCTGGCGAAGGGCGAGGCGGTTGATTGCCCGCGCCAACGTGTGCGAAGCGGAAAATCGATCCAGCATTTGCTGCAGGGTGGGCTTTTCGATGCCCGCAAGGTGACCGGCTACAAGGTCTACACCTCGTCGCGCGCAGGCGTTCGCTTCTGGCTGCATCTGTTCGACGCAGAGCGTGGCGATCCGCTTGCGGTGATCGAAGCCAACCGGCTTGGCATGATGCGCACCGGTGCTGCGGGCGGCGTGGCAGCGCGCGCGCTCGCGCGTGAAGACAGCCGTCGTGCGGTGGTGTTTGGCGCTGGCTGGCAGGCGCGTGGCCAGCTTGAGGCATTGGCCTTGTCCACTTCGGTTGAGCAGATCGCGGTGGTGGCACGCGATGCAACGCGCCTTGACGCGTTTTGCTGCGAAATGGCAGCACTGACCGGGCGCGAGGTTTTCCCCGCCGAAGACATCGAGGCTGCCGTGCGGCAGGCGGATGTGGTGGTCACCATCACGACCGCGGCCGCGCCCTTGTTCAAGGGGGAATGGCTGGCCGAGGGGTGCCATGTCACGGCGGCCGGATCGAACGCGTTGATTCGGCGAGAGATCGACGAAACCTGTGTGTCCCGGGCTGGTTTGGTGGTGGTGGATAGCCGCGCCACCGCTTTGCGCGAGGCTGGCGATCTGCTGCCCGCACTTGAGAAAGGGCGTCTGCGTGAAGGCGCGCTGGTGGAGCTTGGCGAAATCCTCGCGGGGCACCGGGCGGGCCGATCGGATCAGCGCATGATCACGCTTTTCGAATCGCAAGGTCTGGCCGTTCAAGACCTCGCCTTGGGGGTTGAAGTGCTTACTCGCGCGCAATCTGCCAAACTCGGCACGCTCCTGCCCTATTGAATTCGCCGGTACCCGTTGCCCGCCGGGGCGTGGCGGGGCATGATTGTGATCTTGGTGGTGCTGCCCTCGGGTGGTTTTACGCCTCAATCTGGAGTTCCGAATGCCCAAAATCGTCCTGAGCATGGATGGCCTCGTGCTGAAGGAAATCGCGCTCGACAAACAGCGCATCACAATCGGTCGCAAACCGCACAACGACATCCAGATCGACAATCTGGCGATCAGCGGCGAGCACGCTTCGATTGCGACGATCCTCCAGGATGCGTTCCTCGAAGATCTCAACAGCACCAACGGGACTTACGTAAACGGCCAGCCCGTCAAGAAACATGCGCTCAAGGACGGCGATGTCGTCGAACTGGGCAAGTACCGCCTCAAGTTCCTCAAAGACACGCCGCCCCCCGCGGCACTCGCCAATTCGCTGGAAATGGCGTACGAAGTGCCGCAAGACTTCACCAAGACGCAGAACACCACAATGCGCACCGCCGCAGAGACCATGGTGACCGGCTTCGCGGAGGGGCAGACGGCGACGCAGGGCGTCACAGCATCGGGCGGGCTGTCGGGCACCAACTGGTCGCAGCCGGAATCGGATGCTGTCAGCCAGATCGGTGTCGTACAAATTCTGTCGGGGCGCAACGCCGGGCGTGAGTTGGAACTAAGCAAGTCGCTTACCACGCTGGGCAAGCCGGGCCTGCAAGTGGCGGTGATCACGCGTCGTTCGGTGGGCTATTTCATCACCCATGTTGAGGGCACTGCGTTCCCGGTGGTCAATGGCCGCGAGATCGACGCGCAGGCCCGCGCCTTGCAGGATCACGACGTGATCGAGCTAGCGGGCGTCAAGATGGAGTTTTACCTGCGCGCCGGCTGAGCGCGCGGGTGGGGTGAGCGGTGGAGGTCCGCGTTCTCGGATGCAGCGGCGGCATTGGTGGGCTGGACGTTCGCACCACGGCGCTGGCTGTTGACGACGACATCCTGATCGACTGCGGCACCGGCGTCGGCATGCTGGATGTGCCGGCCTTGATGGCGATTGATCACGTATTCCTCACGCACGCGCACCTCGATCATGTGGCCTACCTGCCGTTCATCATCGATACGGTGGGTGATTACCGCGATCGGCCGCTGATGGTGTATGCGGCGCCCGAAACCTTGCGGATTGTTCGTTCCCATATCTTCAACTGGCTGATCTGGCCAGATTTCTCCGCGATTCCCGATCGTGCGCACCCGCTGATGCATTTCAACGAAATGCGGCCGGGCGAGTCGGTCGATCTTGGCGGGCGGCGCATTACATCTCTACCTGCGCTGCACGCGGTGCCGGCGGTTGGTTACCAGTTGCGCTCCGAAACCGGTGCCAGTCTGGTGTTTTCGGGCGATACAACGGTTTGCGAGCCGCAGATCGACGCAATCAATGCGATCAACGATCTGAGCGCGCTGATCATTGAAACCGCGTTTCCGAACGCGCAGCACGATCTGGCCCTTGCCGCCCGGCACTTGTGCCCGCAGATGCTTTTTTCGGTACTCGATCGCCTGCTGGTATCGCCCGAGGTGTTTGTCACCCACCTCAAGCCTGCACAGGCGGCCGAGATTACCGCCGAGATTGAACAATACGCTGGGCGCCTGCGGCCGAAGATCCTTACAAACGACCACGTTTTCCGCTTCTGATCGCGCCGTTGGCGCAGGCTGCCGGGTTTATCATCTGAACGAGGCATTTCGCCATTGGGGGGCGATTGATGAGTTCGATTCCGGGGCGCACCAGCGCAGGTGATCTGAGCCGCAGGCTGGCTTTTTTCAAGGGTCTGCAAGGGCTGACGGCCCGTATCCACGCCACAAACAACATCGACGAGATCATCTTCGAGCTCTCGGCGGATATCTGCAGCCTGTTCGGCGCAGAGCGGATCACGCTCTACACGGTGGACGAATCCGGCGCCGCGATCGTCTCGAAGGTAAAGACCGGGCTGCATTCGATCAAGGCGATCCGGCTGCCGATTTCAGACCGCAGCGTGGCTGGCTACGTTGCCCTGCACAAGACCTTGTTGAACATCCACGATGTCTACGACGCCGGCGAACTGAGCGCGATATCGCCTAACCTGGAGTTCCGCCGCGAAGTGGACGAGCGTAGCGGTTACCACAGCAAACAGATGCTGGTTGCGCCGATCATGGGGGCCGCCGAGAGCGAGCTGCTCGGCGTGGTGCAATTGATCAATGCCCGCGATGGCTCGTCCTTCTCCGCGATTGATGAGGAGGGGCTCCAGGGGCTGGCGCAGACGCTCGGCGTGGCCTTCGCCCAGCGCCTGTCGCAAGAGAAGCCGTTGCGCAACAAGTACGAGCACCTTGCCCGCGCCGGGCTCATCAGCCATGAGCAGCTTGAGGACATGTCTCGCCTTGCGCGTGAGCGCAATGCCACGGTCGAAGCCATGCTGCTGGACGAACACCGACTTGCGGCGGCGGCGGTGGGGGAGTCGATGTCCCGCTTCTACGGCGTGCCCTACGAGCCCTTTCGGCAAGAACGGGTCAAGTCGATGCACCTGCTGCGCAACATCAAGAAGGACTACGTGCTGCAAAGCGGCTGGTTGCCGCTGGAAGAAACCCAGGAAGGCATCGTCATACTGACGACCGATCCCGAACTTGTGCGCGGTGCCCGGGTTGCCGACAACGTATTCCCCGGCGCCAAGCTTTCGTTCCGCGTCACCACCCGGCGCGAGTTCGAGAAAACCACTCAACAGCTCTTTGAGCAAGGTTTTGATGACGCCTCGGTGACCGATCTGATCTCGGGACTGGGCGATGATGATCGCGATGGGCCTTCGCAAGACGACATCTCCGCCGCGGCGGACAACGAGTTGGTCAAGCTGGTCAACAAAGTCATCATCGAAGCACACCGGCAGGGCGCCTCCGATATTCACATCGAGCCTCGTCCGGGCAAGGAAAAGACGCTGATCCGCTTCCGCAAGGACGGCTCGCTGGTGCCCTACATCGAGATCCCCGCCAGCTACCGCAACCCGCTGGTCACGCGCATCAAGATCATGTGCGACCTCGACATCTCCGAGCGCCGCAAGCCGCAAGACGGCAAGATTCGCTTCCGCAAGTACGGCCCGCTTGATATCGAACTGCGGGTCGCCACGGTGCCCACCGCCGGTGGCATGGAAGACGTGGTGATGCGTCTGCTTGCCAACGGCGAACCGCTGCCACTGGCGGATCTGGGCATGTCGCCGCGCAACCTTGATCGGCTGCGCGGCACGATCAACAAGCCGTACGGCATCTTCTTCTGCTGTGGCCCAACCGGCTCGGGCAAAACCACCACGCTGCATTCGATCCTGCGGGAACTGAATACGCCCGATACCAAGATCTGGACGGCGGAAGACCCGGTTGAAATCACCCAGCGCGGCCTGCGGCAAGTGCAGATCAACCGCAAGGCAGGGCTCGATTTCGTTTCGATCATGCGTGCCTTCCTGCGCGCCGACCCGGACGTGATCATGGTCGGCGAAATGCGCGACAAGGAAACCGTGACGATCGGCATCGAAGCCTCGCTCACCGGCCACCTCGTGCTCAGCACCTTGCACACCAACAGCGCGCCCGAATCGGTGGTGCGCCTGCTCGACATGGGCATGGACCCCTTCAACTTCGCCGATGCGCTGCTCGGCGTGCTGGCTCAGCGTCTTGCCAAGCGCCTCTGCAAACACTGCAAAGAGGCCTACCACCCCGACGAAGATGAAATTCAGGCGCTACTCAACGAGTACTGCGAGGATTTGCGCCTCACCCCCGAATTCCGCGCCGACCCCGCCGCTGCAGAAGCCGCCATCCTTGCTGAATGGAAAGCCGAGTTTGGTCATGAAGGCCAGTTGCTGCTCTACCACCCCAAGGGCTGCCCCGAATGCACCGAGGGCTACAAAGGCCGCGTCGGCCTGCACGAAATGATGATCGGCTCCGCCCCTGTCAAACACCTCATCCAGGCCCGCGCCCCCGTCTCCGAGCTCTTCACCGCTGCGATGGAAGACGGCATGCGCACGCTGCGCCAAGACGGCATCGAGAAAGTGCTCAAAGGGGTGACGGACATGAAGCAGGTGCGGAAGGTGTGTATTCGTTGAGTGCCTGCCGTGCGACGGCAGTGTAACTGACGTATAGCGTCACTTGCCCTTTCGCCTTGGGAAGAGGTTCAGGCACCACATCAAGCGTTTTCAGGGAAATGCCGCGAAACTGGTATCTGGCACGGCTCATGCTGGATGTGCTTCGAGCGGGATGTGCCCGCCGAGACTTTCTCAACTGAGGAGAATCAGCATGACGAACAAAATCCAAAAAGGCTTCACCCTGATCGAACTGATGATCGTTGTGGCAATTATCGGTATCTTGGCCGCAGTTGCGTTGCCGGCATACCAGGACTACACCATTCGTGCCAAGATCAGCGAGTGTGCTGGCGTAGCAAGCGCATGTAAGTCGTCAGTCTCGGAGGCTTATGCGTCGATGAATGCCCTGCCGGGTACTACCGCGGCCGCAGGCTGTGCAACAACCGATACCCAATATTGCGACGCCCCGTCGGTTGGCACCAATGGCGTAATTACTGTGGGCATCAAGACGCTGACCGGCGTTTCAGGTGCTTGTAACCTTCTTTTGACGCCTAATCCTTCGGCAAGTGCCTGGACTGGCTCAACGACTTGCGACAAGAAGTACGTGCCAGCAAACTTCCGCTAATGCCATTGTCGCCTGAGAACGCCCCGCGATGCGGGGCGTTTTTGCTTTGCTTCTTTGTGGAATAGCGCTGTGGATAGAAATCAGATCCAGACAAGGATTCGCTTTGCTTCGCTACATCTCGCGATCAGCGGACTGGTTCTTGCTGCTATATCAACAGTCGTGTTCATCTGCTGGTACCCAAACGATCTGCTTGAGATACAGGGCGGCTTTTTCGTATTGGGAATGGTGGTGCTCGTCGATCTATGTCTTGGGCCGTTACTGACTTTTGCGGTGTATGACACGAAGAAGCGAGAGTTACTGCGCGATCTGATTGTCGTTGTCTTGATACAGCTCGCAGCTACGAGCTATGGGGTGTGGGTCCTCTATTCGGAGCGACCTGCGTATCTCGCCTTTGTCCATGATAGGTTCTTCGTCGTCCGCGCAGGTGACTTGTTTGGCCCTGCCGGCGAGGCAGAGTTTGGTCGGGTGGGCTATGGATTCGGTCCGGCTGTTGTCGCGGTTAACATGACTGCGCGGACTGAGATGGAGTTGGCCCCAGAGATTGAAAATGCCGCCGCGGTGCCTTTGTTTGCGGCGATGCCGGCTGGCTATCAGGCCATCTCCGATGCACGGAGTCGTCTAGCGCATACAGGCCGAAGCGCGACCGGTGGAAAGTTACCTCACTCCGTGATCGCTTTGCTTGAGGGTGATCCGCAACTAAGGGCTTACCCTGTGGTGGGCAGGAAGTCATCAGGTTTCGTTGTATTGAACCATCAATACCCACTTGACTCGATACGTGTCATAGCCCTCAACTAGATTGCTTCGCAGCTGCGCTCTAAGCCTGCGTTTTTGGGCCGTAGGGGCCAGATTGAAGACTTGCCCGAGAGGGTTTTGTGTTTGGCTTTGTCGGCAGAAACTCTGTTCATTTTGCTTTAGTTTTGGGGCTTGCCGCCTCCATTCTTCCACTTCGATCAAGTCCAAGCGCTACGTTTTGGTCGGAATGGCTTGTAGGTGGAATGGCGCTGACATGGTCGTCTATTCGGCTGAGTCGTGCGCAAAGCTGGCGCGCGATGAGCGAGGTCCCTTGGGCGGCAGGTTTTTTGGCCGGTGCGTGCCTCGTCCCGTTGCTTTCAGCTCGCGTGCATGCATCAGCATTTGGCGTTTCTTCTTTCCTTTTGACGCTGATGTGTGTGAGTTGCGTGGCTAGTCTCTCACGTGATGTCTCGAAGGTTGTCTCGTTCGGGGTGCTACTCGGCGCCGTGCTTCAATCGCTCGCGGGCGCTATGCAGCTCGCTGGCATCTCAGCTTTCGGTCTGGTGCTTTCCAAGGTGTATCTGCAGGCGTTCGGCAATGTCGGCCAAGCGAATCACTATGCATCGCTTCTAAGTTTGGGGCTTGCGGCTTTGGTAGTCGGCGCTGGGCGTTGGCGCTGGCCAAACTGGCTGACGGGTGTGTGCGTGGTTTGGCTTGCCTTTTCCATCGCGGCTTCTGCGTCACGCGCACCGTGGTTCTACATGCTGGCATTCATCGTCCTTGGCGCTTGGGCCTTGCGTTCGGATGATCCCGATAGCCGCGAGGCGGGGTGGCGGTCGATCTGGGTCGGGGTGGTCGTGCTGGCGGTTCAGGTGGTGTTCGCCTATGGCGGTTTCCTGGACAAGCTTGGTGTGACTTCGTCAATTGCCCGTGCCGCCGATGCCGGCTCCAACGGCCAGCGCCTCTACGATTGGGCGTTGGCTTGGTCGGCGATCAAGGCGCATCCGTGGCTGGGCGTGGGGATTGGCGGTTTCCATGGTTGGGCGATCGAGCAGATGCCCTTCACGCCGCCGGTGCCGTTTTCGAAGTTTGCCGAGCATGCGCACAATTTGCCACTTCACCTGGCGGCGACGATGGGCGTGCCGTTCACCGTGCTGTTTCTTGGTGGGCTCGGCTGGTGGCTGGTGCGGCAGTTGCGTGCGCCGATGACGCCGGAGCGCTTGTTTGCGTTCTGCGGGCTGGCGGTTATCGGTTTGCACAGCATGGTTGAGTACCCGCTCTGGTACACCTATTTCATCATTCCGGCGGGTTTGTTTTGCGGGATTCTGGCAGCGACCAATCCGTCCGAGCGCACGATTACTGTGCCGGCTTGGGTGATGCGCGGCTTTGCAGCGCTGATGCTGATCGGGCTGGTATGGGTGGCGCGCGACTATGTGATCCTTGAGCGCGCGTATGCCGACTGGTATGCCCATCGTGCCGCGCCCACGCTGGAAGATCGCGCCCGCGTGCGGGCTGCGGTGGAGCGGGTGCCGCGCTGGTCAATCGTCGGTGATCATGCGCAGTCGATGGCGCTGCAGACTTGGCTACCGGATGCGGCGACAGCGGCGGACATGGTTTCGCGCTGTGAGCCGGCATTCAAGGTGCGCCCCTCCTGGGGCTTGGGTACGCAGTGTCTGCTTGCAATGGGGATGGCGGGTGACCGCGTCGGGCTTGAGCGGATGTCCCGGGTGATGTGCGAGGGCTTCGCGCGCCACCATGCCTTGCTGCGCCAATGGGTGGATGGTGCCCAGCGTTACAAGCCCGCCCTGCCTTTGCGCTCGTTCGCCTGCCTGCGCAATCCCTGACCGGATTTGCTGCGCTGCACGCCGGTATACTGGTGCGTTGCCTGGCATTAAAGAGCCCTCAAGTCCATGACATTTCTCGATAAACACGGCGTTTTGCCCCGCTTTCAGGCTGGAGAGCGGTTTTCGATTGAGCTGGGCTGTGGTCCGCGCAAGCTCGATGCCGCAGCAGTGGGGATTGATGCGCTGGACTTCGATTGCGTCGATCTGGTGGGCGATGTTTTTGAAGTGCTCGCCGCCTTGCCGCAAGGCGGTGTTTCGTCCTGCTATTCGGCGCATTTCTTTGAGCACATTGACGATCTGCCGCGCCTGATCGACGAACTGGCGCGCATCATGGCCCCCGGTAAGATCGCGACGGTCAAGGTTCCGCACTTTGCCAACCCTTACTTCTACTCCGATCCGACCCACCGCCGCTTTTTCGGCCTCTACACCATGTCCTACTACGCGCGCGATGCGCTGCTCTGGCGCAAGGTGCCTAACTATGGCCGCATGCCGGCCTTTGAGCTGGATGCTGTGACGTTGAAGTTCGACTCGCCGTTTCCGATTCGAGGCTTGATCAAGCGGACACTTGGCCGAGTGTTCAATCTGACAACCTGGTTGCAGGAGTTCTACGAAGAGAACCTCTGCTACCTGTTCCCCTGTTACGAAGTCGAATACCGCCTGCGCCGGCTCTGATTCGCTGATGTCGTTGCGCTCAAGCCTCGCCTACTTTGCTTTTCGCGGCGCTTCGGGCGCCATGGCGGTGCTAACCGTATCGGTCTTCGCGCGCCTGCTCGGCCCAGAGGGTTATGCGCACTGGACGCTCGCTGTTGTCCTCAGCAGCTTCGTCGCCGGCGTGCTGATCCAGCCGATCCACGCTACGCTGGCGCGCTTTCTGCCGCGCCCCGGGGGGGCTGAACTGGTTACGACATTCGGCCGGCTGCTGTTGGTGGCTGCGGGCATCGTCACCGTGTTCGCCCTTGTGCTGGACGCGCTGATTCCCGCATGGTTGCCTGCCGGCATCCTTGCTCTGGCGCTTGCGCTGGGCCTGTCGCAGGGCGTCTTTGATTTCGCCGCGCAGCATTGCTCCAGCACCTTGCAGGCTCGCCGGTATGGCCGGCTCTACCTGTTTAAGTCCGTGGTGGCGCTGGCGCTTGGCTATGCGGTGCTGACGCAGGGCTGGGGCGCGGCGGGGGCGGTGTTTGCCGTGTGCGCGGCCTATCTGCTTGCTACCGCGGTGTTCGGGCGCGCAGCCTGGGTGGCGGTGGTGCGTGGCCGCTTCAGCGCGGCAAGCTTGCCTGAGATCCGAGCCTACGCCTTGCCCGTGGGCTTTGCCCTGCTGACTGGCGCGCTTTTGCAGTGGGGGGATCGGCTGGTGCTCGCCGCCCACGTCGCACCGGCGCAATTGGGCGCTTACGGTGCGGCGGGGGATCTGGCACAGCAGGGTTTTGGCCTGCTCTTCAGCGCCTTCCACCTGGCTTGGTTTCCGCGGCTTATATCGGCGTGGGAGCGTCGGGCGCCGGATCTGCAGGCCCAGCTTGACCGCTATGCGCAGCTCTCGCTGCTTGTGATGGTGCCGGCCACGCTGGGGTTTGCGCTGGTCGCGCATGAGCTTGCCGGCGCGCTGCTGGGCAGCGCATTCCGCGACGATGCCGCGCGTGTCATGCCCTGGCTGGCCTTGGCGGCCTTGCTCGGCGGGCTGCGCACCTACCTGTTTGATTTGCCCCTGCATCTTGGCCAGCGCATGGGCGTG
The DNA here is from genome assembly GCF_026586805.1 of Niveibacterium sp. 24ML. Lineage (GTDB taxonomy): Bacteria > Pseudomonadota > Gammaproteobacteria > Burkholderiales > Rhodocyclaceae > Niveibacterium. The sequence goes on from NZ_JAPFHA010000002.1 coordinate 78,131, forward strand.
CAGAGTGCAATCGCCGGTGGCTGCGCGCTGCTGGGCGTAACGCTCAATCTCTTGCTGGTGCCGCGCTACGGCATCGCGGCGGCGGCGGCGGTGGCAGTGCTGGCACAGGGCTGCGGATGTGTCGCGAGCTACTGGGTCGGGCGGCGCACGTTGAGCCCGCGCTGGGCAATGCGCGATCTTGGCGCGGTCGGCGCCGGGGCGCTCGGCATGGCGCTTGCGGTGATGGCGGTGCCGATGTCTGCGGGCGCTACGCTGCTGGTCGCCACGACACTGGCGGCCAAGGTGCTGTTGGGCGGGCTGGTGTATGCGCTGGCGATGCTGGCCTTCAACACCGCCGGACTGCGCACGCTGATCCTTCGGTGCCTGAGGCCTGGCGTATGACGCAACGTGTGCGGGCTGTCGCCTTGACACAAGGTGTCCGGGAGCCGTCGGCGCGGTTTCGTGTGCGTCAATACCTGCCGCAACTCGAATGCGCCGGTATCGATCTGGTCGAACGCCCCGCGCGTTTTGGTGCTTATCCGCCTGGTCCCGGCTTGCAACGCCTGCCCTGGCTGGCCGCCACCCTGGCAGAGCGGGCCTTTGCGGCGTTGCGATCGAACTCGGCCGACGTGGTGCTCTTCCAGCGTGAAATGGTGTCGACGCTGTCGCTGACCGAACGCCTTTGCCGTGCGCCAGCGGTGCTGGATGTGGATGACGCGATTTGGCTGACGCAGCGCGCCGGCATGATCGACCGCCTCGCTGCGCGCTGCCGGCTGGTGTTATGCGGCAACGACTACATTGCGGATCACTTCGCGCGCTTTGCGCCGGTCCGTGTGTTGCCAACCGGTGTGGATACCCGCGTCTGGGTGCCCGGCGTGCGCGACGCGAAGCCGACGCTGGTCTGGTCGGGCAGTGCAGGGGGCTTGCCCTACCTCTACGAGATCGAAGCGGCGCTTGCGCGCTTGCTGGCGGATCTTCCCGAGGCAAGGCTGCGGGTGGTCAGCAATACGCCGCCGCTCTTCCGAACGATCGATCCCTCACGCGTCGAGTTCATCCCCTGGTCGCCGGAGCGCGAGGTCGCGGCGGTGCAATCGGCTTGGGTGGGCCTGATGCCGATGCCAGACACACCGTGGACGCGCGGCAAGTGCAGCTTCAAGATGCTGACCTACCTTGCCTGTGCCGTGCCGGCGGTTGCGTCCCCTTGGGGGATGAATCAACTGGTCATCGCCGGCGGTGGCGCGTTTGCGGCGATCAGCGACGACGACTGGGTCGAGCATCTGCAAGCGCTGCTGCGCGATGCCGATCTTGCGCGGCAGGCAGGTCTTGCCGGGCGCGCCCAGATCGAAGCGAAATACGCGTCAGAAATGCTCGGGCAAACCCTTGCAGCAGCCCTTCGCGAGGTGGCCGCTTGAACGCGCCGCGCTCGCCCGATAATCTCCTTCACCGTTTGGATTGAGACGCAGGTATGTGTGGCATTGCTGGGTTCTGGGGGCCGTCTGCGTCATCCGATGCGCTGACTTCAATCGCGCGGGCGATGGGTGAGGCGAGCGTGCATCGCGGGCCGGACGGGCGGGGTGAGTTTGCCTTGCCGGCGGTGGGGCTTGGGTTGGCGCACCGGCGACTGGCGATCATCGATCTGACCGAGGCCGGCCACCAGCCGATGCATTCCGCGTCGGGGCGCTGGACGGTGGTCTTCAACGGCGAGATCTACAACTACCTGGTCGCCCGTGCCGAGCTCGAAAAGCTGCGCGGCGGATTCGCCTGGCGCGGCCATTCCGATACCGAACTGCTGGTCGAGGCGCTGGAAACCTGGGGCGTTGAAGGCACGCTGGCGCGCTGCAATGGCATGTTCGCGTTCGCTGCGTGGGATCACGCCGCAGGCCGGTTGATCCTCGCGCGCGACCGGCTTGGCGAGAAGCCGCTCTACTACGGCACCATGCCCGACGGCACGCTGCTGTTCGGCTCGGAACTCCGCGCGCTGTACGCACACCCTTCTTGGCGCGGTGCAATCAACCGCGACGCGGTGGGCATGCTGATGCACTACAACAGCATCCCGGCGCCGTTTAGCGTGTGGCAAGGCGTTGCCAAATTGCCACCGGCACACTGGCTGGAGGTGCGCGAGCGCAGGGCAAGTGCGCCACGGCCTTACTGGTCGCTACGCGATGCGATGCAAACCGGCGCCGCATCGCGTACTGGTGCGGCCGGTGACGACAGCCTCTGGGTCGATCGGCTCGAAACTGTGCTCGGCGAAGTGGTCGAGCAGCAGATGCTCTCCGACGTGCCGCTGGGCGCCTTCCTGTCTGGTGGCATCGACTCCTCGCTGGTGGTTGCGATGATGCAGAAGCGCGCCTCGCAGCCAGTCAAAACCTTCACGATAGGTTTCCGCGAAGACGCCTTCGACGAGGCGCGTTTTGCCCGCGAAGTCGCCGCGCACCTGGGCACCGAGCACCACGAGTTCTACCTCACGGGCGGCGATGCGCTGGGCGTGGTGCCCAAGTTGGCCGAGATCTATGACGAACCTTTCTCGGATTCCTCGCAAGTGCCGACCTGGCTGGTCTCGCACTTTGCACGCCAGCATGTCACGGTCGCGCTGTCGGGCGACGCGGGTGACGAGCTGTTTGCCGGCTACACCCGCTACCTCGTCGGCGATGGGTTCTGGCGCCGTGCCAGCAAGGTGCCTTACCCCTTGCGTCGCGCGATCGCTGCGGGCATTGGCTGTATGCCGTCGCGCGCATGGGATGGGCTCGGTGCCGCACTCGGGCCAGCCTGCCCGAAGCTGTTGCGCAATTCACCCGGCGACAAGTTCTCGCGCATCGCCCGCATGCTGCGCGAGCGCTCGCCAGCCGGTTTCTACGATGAGCTGATCTCGCACTGGAAGGACCCCGCGACCCTGGTGCCGGGCGCGCGCCTTGCACCGCTCGAACTGGCCGAGGCCGCGGCCCGCGCCGGGCTCAGCGACATCGAATTCATGCAGGCGCACGACACGCTGGCCTACCTGCCTAACGACATCCTGGTGAAGGTCGACCGCGCGGCGATGGCGGTTAGCCTGGAGACTCGCGCGCCCTTCCTCGACCGCCGCGTCCTCGAGTTCGCCTGGACCGTGCCTGAATCGCTCAAGGTGCGCGAGGGCAATGGCAAGTGGTTGATGCGCGAACTGCTCGCGCGCCATGTGCCGCGAGCGCTGTTCGAGCGCCCCAAGCAGGGCTTCGGCGTGCCGCTCGCGGGCTGGTTACGTGGGCCCTTGCGCGAATGGGCCGAGAGCTTGCTGGCGCCCTCGGCATTGGCCGAGAGCGGCCTGTTCGACCCGGCGCCGATCCGCAAGAAGTGGGCTGAACATCTGGCCGGGCAAGGTCACTGGCACTACTACCTGTGGGACGTGCTGATGTTTCAGGCCTGGTTCCAGCGCTACCGCGCCCAGGTGAGCTGACACAATGCGGGTGCTGCTGTTCGCCAACACCGATTGGTTCCTGTGGAACTTCAAGCGCTCGCTCGCCCACGCCTTGCGCGCTGCGGGCCACGATGTGGTGCTGGTGAGTCCGCCCGGTGAATTCGGCGAGCGCTTGCGCGCCGACGGATTCCGCTGGGAGCCCTTCGAACTCTCGCGCAGCGGCACGCACCCACTGCTCGAACTGCAGGCGGTGCGTCGGCTCGAAGCGCTCTACTGCGCGCTGCGGCCCGATCTGGTGCACCACTTCACGATCAAGTGCGTGATCTACGGCTCCTTCGCGGCGCGGCGCACCCAGGTGCCGCGCATCGTCAACTCGATTACCGGACTCGGTTTCGCGCTGCTCGCGACCACGCTCAAGGCGCGGCTGATCCGCCCGGTGGTGGTGGCGCTGTACCGCCGTGCGCTGGTCGGCACGCAGGTGATTTTCCAGAACGCCGACAACCGCGACACGCTGGCGGCGCTGGGTGTGCTTGAGCGATCCGGCGTGCATGTGATTCCCGGCGACGGGGTGGATCCCGCTTTCTTCGCGCCGCCCGCCAACGCAGCGCGTGGCAAGACCGTTCTGATGATGGGGCGTCTGCTTGCATCCAAAGGTGTGGCCGAATACGTAGCCGCTGCGCGCATCGTGCGCGCGCGCCATCCCGATGCGCGGATGCTGCTGGCCGGTGCGCCCGACCCCGGCAACCCCGAAAGCATTGGCGAGGCACAGTTGGCGCAATGGCGCGGCGTGGGCGCAGTCGAATTCCTTGGCCAGCGCAGCGATGTGTTGGCTCTGCAGCAGCAGGCCGATGTGGCCGTGTTGGCAAGCACGCAGGGCGAGGGCATGCCGCGTGCTTTGCTCGAAGCGGCATCCTGCGGGCGGCCGATGGTCGCTACGGATGTGCCCGGTTGCCGCGAGCTGGTGGCGCATGGACGTAACGGCTTGCTGGTGCCGCCGGGCGATGCCGAAGCGCTTGCGGCGGCGATCATTTCGCTGCTCGACGATCCGGCGCGCGCCGCACGCATGGGCGCCGAAGCGCGGGCCGATGTACTCGCGGGCCTGACGGACGCGCGCATCGCGGCGCGGACGATGCAGGTCTATGGGCTTGACGCGGGAGCGGGCGCCGCGTGAGTTTCAACTACCTCTTCTACCCCTTCGCGCTGTCGCTGATTTTCTGCCTCGTGCTGGCGCGGCTGGCACCGTGGCTGGCGCTGATGGATAAACCCGATGCGCGCAAGCAGCACGGCCGCGCGGTGCCCGTGGTGGGCGGCATCGCGATCATGGGTGCCTACATCCTCGCGCTGAAGCTGCGCGGGATTGGCGGCAACCTCTTCGAGGCGATGCTGCCTGTGGCGCTGGTGCTGGTGGTGGGCGTGATCGACGATGCGCGGCCGGTCCCAGCGCGCGTGAAGCTGATCGCGCAGTGCGTGGCCGCCTGGCTGCTGCTGCGCGTGACCGGCTTCACCCTGGCGCAGGTGCCGCTTCCGGGGCTGGATGGCGGCGTGCCGCTGGGGCCGCTGGATACCGCGGTTACGGTGTTCGTCATCGTCGGCGTAGTAAACGCGCTTAATCTTTCAGACGGGGCGGATGGTCTGGCCGGCGGGCACGTGATGATTGCGCTGACGGTGTTCCTCGTTGCTGCAGTATCGGCGGGGCGCACGACCGATGTGCTGCTGATCGTCGGTCTGATGTCCTCGGTGCTGGGTTTTCTGGCCGTCAATGCGCGCCACCCGATGCTCGACCGCGCCCATGTGTTCATGGGCGATGCAGGCGCGCTCGCGCTCGGAACCTTGCTGTGCTGGTTCGCGATCCATCTTTCGCGTGGCCCGAACCCGGCAATGCCGCCGGTGCTGCTGCTGTACGCCGTCGCGCTGCCCCTGCTCGACATGGCCACCGTGTCGGTGCGGCGCCTGATGCAGGGCGTATCGCCAATGCGGCCGGATCGCACCCACCTGCACCACATCCTGTGCCTGAAAGGCCTGTCAGTGGAACTCTCGGTGCCCTTGCTGTGGGCGCTGAACGCCGCGATTGCCACGCTGGGCTTGCTGCTGTGGCGTGGTGGCGCGTCGCAGGGCGTGCTGCTGCTCGTCTGGGTCTTGGTGCTGGCGGGCAAGATGGTCTGGATGCGCGTGTGGGAGGAGGTCGAGCCGCCAGTGCCCTCCATATCGAATGAAGCGGAGCGGTAACAGGTGGCTAAGTGCGTCCGATAAGAGTCTGTTTCATCATCTCTGGTTTGGGCCTTGGTGGCGCCGAACATGTTCTATTGCGGTTGTTGCGCGCGCTTGATCGCACAAGCATTGAGCCGTTGCTCGTGGTTCTTGGGGCTGATGATGCCTTGGCGGACGAATTCGCTCGCGCGGGCGTAGTGCCCCACATGGTTGGTCTGACGAGACGGCGCTTGCAACTGATGGACATGTTCCGCCTGATGTCCCTAATCAGAGGGCTGTCACCGGATTTACTTCAGGGTTGGATGTACCACGGAAATTTCGCAGCCAGTTTCTTCGGCGCTCGATTGGGCGTGCCGGTGTGCTGGAGCATCCATGACACGCCCGATGCCGCGCACGGACTAAGCACAACAACCCGCTGGATTGTTAAGTTGTCGCGTTGGTATGTGGGACGAGTGGCCACAATCTTCAATGTTTCCGCACGAAGCGCTGCATATTGCTGTGCGACGATGGGGTGGCCCGCAGACCGGACCGAGGTGCTGCCAAACGGTCTCGATGTGTCGAAGTTTCGCCCTGGCGCGGCACGCAGGGCCGCATGGCGACTCGCGCTCGGTGTCAACGATTCGATTCCTTTGATCGGTATGGTGGCGCGCTGGAGTCCAGTCAAGAATCATCGTCTATTCTTGGAAGCGGCAGCGACTCTGGTCAAAAGTGGCAATCCGGGGCGTTTTGTCATGGTCGGCAAGGGGCTCGATAGTGACAACAGCGTGTTGTCTGGCTGGATTGACGAGCTTGATCTTGGGGCAAGGGTTGTGTTGCTTGGCCCTCGACATGATCTTGAAGAGATTTACCCTGCATTCGATCTTGTCGCGCTTACATCGAAGAGCGAGGGGTTTCCGCTGGCATTGACCGAGGCGATGGCATGCGGTGTTCCCGTGGTCAGTACGGACGTGGGCGATGCGAGCGAGATCATTGGCGAAGCAGGTCGAGTAGTGCCCGCGAGTGCTGAGGCATTTGCTGCCGCGTTTGCAGAATTGCTTGGTGCTCCCAAGCTGGCTGAATTGGGGGTGGCCGCAAGAGCGCGGATCGTCGATCGCTATGCAATCGAAGGCATTGCGGCAAGGCTGGCTGCGCGTTACGTGGCTCTCGCGGCTGGACGCACGTAAACCGCGGAGCTTGAGATTCCTCTGCGGAGGGCGGTGCCGATTCGTTATAATTCAAGGCTTTGCTCCTTTCTGGCAGACCAATCATGACCACCACTCCGCTCACCGCGCTCTCTCCGCTCGACGGCCGCTATGCCTCGAAGGTAGACGGCTTGCGCCCGCACTTCTCCGAATTCGGGCTGATCCGTAACCGTGTGCGGGTGGAGATCGAGTGGCTCAAGGCGCTGGCCGCCGAACCGCACATCGCCGAAGCCACCGCCTTCTCGCCAGCGACCATCGCCGAGCTCGACGCCGTGATCGCCAACTTCTCGGTGTCGGATGCGGAAGCCGTGAAGGAAATCGAGGCGACGACGAACCACGACGTCAAGGCGATGGAGTACTGGCTGAAGAAGCGCTTCGCCGCCAACGCCGAAGTCATGAAGGTCACCGAGTTCATCCACTTCGGCTGCACCTCGGAAGACATCAACAACGTCTCGCACGCGCTGATGCTGCAGGAGGCCCGCGAAGAGGTGCTGCTGCCGGCCTTCGACAAGGTCGTGGACCGCTTCGTCGCGCTCGCGCACCAGCACGCCGAGCTGCCGATGCTTTCGCGCACGCACGGCCAGACCGCCAGCCCGACCACGCTGGGCAAGGAGATGGCCAACATCGCCTACCGCCTGCGTCGCGCACGCAAGGCCTTTGCCGCGGTGGAGATGACCGCCAAGTTCAACGGCGCGGTCGGCAACTACAACGCCCACCTCTCCGCCTACCCGGACTTCGACTGGGCTGCCTTCAACCAGCGCTTCATCGAATCGCTGGGCCTGGTGTTCAACCCCTACACCATCCAGATCGAGCCGCATGACTCGATGGCGGAACTGTTCGACGCCATTGGCCGTGGCAACACCATGCTGATCGACGCCTGCCGCGACATCTGGATGTACATCTCGCTCGGCTACTTCAAGCAGAAGCTCAAGGACGGCGAAGTGGGCAGTTCGACGATGCCGCACAAGGTCAACCCGATCGATTTCGAAAACGCCGAGGGCAACTTCGGTGTCGCCAACGCGGTGCTGCGGCATTTTTCCGAAAAGCTGCCGATCTCGCGCATGCAGCGCGACCTCACCGACTCGACCGTGCTGCGCAACATGGGCATCGGCATCGGCCACTCCGTGCTGGGCCTCGAATCCTGCCTGCGCGGCCTGAACAAGCTCGAAGCCGACCCGGCCAAGCTTGCCGCCGACCTGGACGCCGCCTGGGAAGTGCTGGCCGAGCCGATCCAGACCGTGATGCGCCGCTACGCCGTGCCGAACCCTTACGAGCAGCTCAAGGCGCTCACGCGTGGCACCGGTATCACGAAGGCCGCGCTGCAGGACTTCGTCAAGACGCTGGCGATTCCCGAAGCCGACAAGCAGCGCTTGCTCGACATGACGCCGGGCAGTTACATCGGTGAAGCCGCGGCGCTGGCCAAGAAGATCTGAGCTTCCACGTGTTCTGACCACGCCCCGGCGCCGCGCGCTGCGGCGTGGTTTTTCATTTCCACATCAGGATTTCGACATGAGTTTTGCCGACACCCTCAAGCAGCTTCCCAAGGTTTCCCACCTCGATGCACTGCAGTTGATCGATGCCGACGGCGCAATCGTCGCGACCATCGAGAACAAGCCTGGCCAGGCCGGTTCGTTGGCGGTGTACAACCACCTCGCCCAGCTTCACGGTTCGATCAACGCTGATGCAGCCAAAAAGGGAATTGAGCTCTACGCTGAGCATAGCGAAGACGCGCGTGCCAACCCGGGCAAGCATCCGAACATCGATCGGCTGATCGAGATCGCTGCCGGTGCCGCCACCCTGCGGGTCAAGCACATCTTCGCGGTTTGAGGGAACCCGGCGCGCCGCCGCCGGTCTGCCTGATCAGGAGGCAATATCGTGTCGATCGAACGTAATGTGCTGGGTGGGCCACTGCAGGCCTGCAGTTTTGATCCGCTGACCGGATTTTTCCGCACGGGCTGCTGTGAGACTGGGCCCGAAGACCTGGGTCGCCATGTCGTGTGCGCCCGGGTGACGGCAGAGTTCCTCGCCTTTTCGGCCGAACGCGGCAACAACCTGTCGCAGCCGCGCCCCGAGATGCGCTTCCGCGGCTTGCGGCCGGGCGATCGCTGGTGCCTTTGCGCGCTGCGCTGGCGTGAAGCGCTGGAGGCTGGTGTGGCCCCTCCGGTAGTGCTGGAGGCGACCCACGAATCCGTGCTGCGGGTGGTGTCGCTGCAGGATCTGACGCGCCACGCCGTATCCGCCTGACCCATGCACCAGGACGGCGCCGTCATGCTTTGCTGTGGTGCAGCAATGTTTGTAGTGCTTGGTGATTAAACTGCGCTACGTTGTTGGGTTGTGGCGCACAAATTGTTTTAATCGTTGCGTATTTTGTCTGAAGGCAACAACAATCAACCCGCGAAATTCGGCTGAAAACTAGAATCAAGCCTCGTTTTCGGCCGGCGGGCTACCCATCCGCACTGGTCTGAATGTTCGGCGTTACCCACGTCGAGCGCCTGATCCACCTCTACCCGAGGTCTTTGCGGAATGCAGCTTGCTCAAGTCTCATCGTCAGTGCGCGCAATTGCGCCGCTGCGTCCTTATCTTCTCTTGATTTTTGCTGCGCTGTGCTGGGCCGGCAACTTCGTCCTGGCGCGCGGCGTCAGTACGCAGATCCAGCCCGTTTCGCTGGCTGTGGGGCGCTGGACCGTTGCAGCGATCCTGCTCGCACCGCTGGCTTTGCCCCGCCTGCGCGATGCGATGGCATCCTTGCTCGCCATGCGCGGCCGTCTGCTGGGGCTCTCGCTGCTCGGCATCGCCGCTTCGAACACGCTTGTCTATGTCGGCCTGCAAACGACGCCAGCCACCCACGGCGTGCTACTTAATGCACTGATGCCGATGATGGTGGCTGTGCTGGCGGCAGTGATCTGGCGCAAGGCGCTGCCGGTTGGCGCGTGGGCCGGCATGGCCGTGTCGGTGCTGGGCATCCTGCTCATCGTCAGTCACGGGAATCCGCTCTCCTTGATCGAGATCGGGATCGGCGGCGGCGAGTTGTGGGTGGTGGGCGGCATGGTGTGTTGGGCTGCCTATACCGTGATGCTGCGGACGGTATCGCCGCAGGTCGACAAGCTGGTGTTGCTGTGGGCCTCCGTCGTACTCGGCTTGGTGATGCTGACGCCGTTCTGGATCGGCGAACTGGTCATGCACGGTCTGCCGGTGCCGACCCGCGGCGCGATGGCAGGCGTCTTGTACCTTGGGGTGTTTCCGTCTGTGCTCGCCTTGTTTGCGTACATGAGTGCGGTGGCGGACATTGGCGCTTCGCGTGCGGCGGCGTTCCTTCACCTGATCCCGGCGTTCGGCACGCTCATGGCGGCGCTGTTCCTGGGTGAGCAGCTCGCGCTCTTTCACTATGTCGGGCTGGCTGCGATCCTTGCCGGGCTGGTCTGGACGCAACAGTCTTCGGGGCGAGAAAAAGCGTGAAATGCGACACGCGTCACGGCCTGTGGCGCTAGACCCTGCGTCGCGGTAACGATTTCGGTATGATCCCGTGGTCATGAGCGACCTTCACGCAATTCCTGCCAAACCCGAGCGCGAGTACTGCAGCACCAGTGAGGCTGCGCAGATGCTTGGCGTGTCTCTGGGTACCGTGCAGCAGATGGTTGAAAACGGGCTTCTCGAGGCCTGGAAGACAGCCGGGGGCCACCGCCGCATCCGCATCGGATCGGTCGAGGATTATCTGAAGCGCCGGTCTTCCGGCGGCGGCGTTGTGCCCACCATCGGAATGCTCCGCGTGCTGGTGGCCGAAGACGACCGTATCCTGCAGCGGCTCTACGCCCACACCTTCGAGACCTGGGGCCTTCCCATCGAAATGCGTCTGGTGGAGTCGGGTTTTGATGGTCTGCTCGAAATCGGGCGCCAGCAGCCTGATCTGCTGATCTCGGATCTGGTGATGCCGGGCCTCGATGGTTTCGCGATGATCTCCAAACTGCGCTCGGATCCGAAGCTTGCCGAGATGGACATCATCGTGGTCACCGGCTTGTCGGCAGATGACATTGCCGAGCGTGGTGGCCTTCCGGATGACGTGACGATCTACGGCAAGCCGGTGCCATTCAAGGAACTCAAAGGCTACATTCAGGCTCGTCTGGCACAGTTCCAGCGCCACGGCCGCGCTGCCGGCTGAGTGCGCCAATGCGCAAGAAAAAAGCCCGCTTCGGCGGGCTTTTTCATTGGTGTTCTGCTCAGCCTCAGGCGCCGCGAATGCGCCCCAGCAACGCGGTGGTTGAACGCAGATGCTCGAAGGGGATTGAATGGACGGTGCCGCCCCAGCCCAGCACCTCCGGCGCGCCAACGATGCGGTCTGGCGTCCAGTCGCCGCCCTTGACCAGGATGTCCGGTTTGCAGCTGAGGATCCGTTCAATCGGTGTGTCTTCGTCGAACCAGGTCACCAGGTCGCAGCAGTCGAGTGCTGCCATCACCGCAAGCCGGTCTTCCAGGCAATTGATCGGCCGGTCGTCGCCCTTGCCCTGGCGTTTCACCGATGCGTCGGTGTTGAGCGCCACCACCATCGCCGCGCCCAGCTCGCGCGCCTGCGCGAGGTAGGTGACGTGGCCGCGATGCAGGATGTCGAAGCAGCCGTTGGTGAACACCAGCGGACGCGGCAGCGCTGCAATGCGTGTTGCGAGTTGGTCGGGTGCGCAGATGCGCTGTTCGAAGCGTGGGCGGGGATAGCTGGCGGACATGGTTGTTCGGGGTGATGGCAAGCCCAGAGTCTAGCGCAGCTCGGCTGCCGGCTCGCGCACCTTACGAGCTTAGCTGTGGTGCTCGCTCTTCACCCGGTACATCGCGGAGTCGGCGTGACCGAGCAATGCTTCGGCGTCTTGCCCATCGCTCGGGTAGCGTGCCACGCCGATACTGGCGCACAAGCGGATGGTCTTGCCGCTGGGCATCACCAGCGGCTCTTCCAGGGCTCTGTGGATTCTGGCAACAGCCTGTTCGGCCGTGTTCTCGTGGTCGAGGCCGTCGAGGATGGCGACGAATTCGTCACCGCCAAGCCGCGCAACCGTGTCGCCCAAGCGGATGCAGCCTGCGATCCGCCGTGCGGTTTCGCGCAGCACTTCGTCTCCCGTCGCGTGACCGAAACAATCGTTGATTTCCTTGAAGCGATCGAGATCGACGAATAGCAGTGCCAGTTCGCGTCGGTCGCGCCGCGCGCGATGGAGTGCGCCTTGCAAGCGGTCCTGCAGCAAGGTGCGGTTGGGTAGTCCTGTCAACGGGTCGTGGTGGGCCTGCAGCTCTAGCTGATGCTGCCGATCCTTGAGCGGGGTGATGTCGGCCAGTACCGCAATGTACTGGGCGATCTGATCGTCGTCGCCGCGTACCGCGATGACGGTGGCCCAAACCGGAATCGGCTGCCCGTTCTTGCGCCGCAACCAGAGCTCGCCAACCCAGCGGTGTTCGCTCTGCAGGGCCTTGCTCATTTCATGGCGGGTGTCACAGGCAGGGCGTTCGGCATCGAGGATGCCGGGCGACTTGCCGAGCAGTTCTGCTTCTTGGTAGCCGCTGATTTCGATCAGGGCCGGGTTGACGGCGAGGATGCGCTGATGCGCATCGGTAACGACGATGCCCTCTGCGGTGTTGCGGAACACGGCGTCGGCCTGGCGCAGTCGCAGGGCGGCCTCGTAGGCGGCCGAGATGTCGTGGCAGATACCGATCAGGCCGATCGGTTTGCCGCTGCCATCAAGGATCGGGCTCTTGAGGGTATCGACACGGACTTGCCGACCCTCCGGATACACGATCCATTCCTCGTTGCGGCGCGCCTCGCCACAGGCCATCACGACCTGGTCATGGGTACGGTAGAGGTCGGCGAGCGCGCGTTCCCACAGATCATGATCGGTGCGGCCGACCAGCTTTGCTTCGGTGGTGCCGCTGAGGCGCTCGAAGGCCGGATTGCAGACGATGAAGCGCCCCGCCTGATCCTTGGCGAAGACCGGGTCGGCGATCGAATCGAGCAGGGTGCGCAACAAGGCGCGTTCGCGCAGCGTGCGGTCGAGCACCCGGCGGCGCTGGGCGGTGCGCAAGGCCAGCGCCAGCGCGATCAGCGCAAGGCCGGCAACCAGCGCGGCGGCGGCCGTTGTGGCAACCGGGTGAGCGCGCCACACCGGGGTCGGGCGATTGATGACTCGCGCATCGGGTGCGAGCAGGTCTTCGGCCAGGTGCCAGCGCTGGAGCGCTGCGTGATCGAAGATCGGGCGATTCGGGCTGGTCTCGCGGATCGGGATGCTTTGCGGCGGTGTACCGTTGAGGATGCGCAGGGCCATGTCGGCCGCTACCAGACCGTGCTCTCGGTGGCTCATCACATAGCCGCCGACAAGGCCGCGCCCGATGCCGTGTTCCCAGAGGTGAAAGACGGGGCCGTTGGCGTGCTCGATGATCCAGTCCACGCCGTTTTCGAAACTGCGCGGCTTGCCCTGCACATCGCGGTAGGCGGCCAGCAGCAATGCCGCCTCGTCAGGGGCGAGGCGTTCAAGCCGGCGCGCGAGCTCATCCCAGGTGATCTGTGTGAGATCGGCGACTTCGATGGCGATCTCGGGGAAGCGGGTGGCGTGCTGCGCGCGCAGCGTCAGCAGATCGGCGCGGCCGCCGGGGCTACCATCGGCGATGACGAGCATGCGCTTGAGGCCCGGCATCAGGCGCTGAACTTGCGCAAAGGTTTCGGGGATCGATACATGTTCGATCACCCCGGTTTCGCGGGGCGAGCCGCGCAGCGCGAGCGCCCGTTCAACATTGTTCACGCCGAGGAAGACCACGGGGACATTACCGAACAGCGTAGTGCCGTGATCGGTGGCGAGGTTGAAGGCCGCATCGTCGGCGCTGATCACCAGGTCATAACGGGGTTTGCGCGCGAGGCGGTAGGCGAGCCATTCGCGATAGCGGGCGGCGCTCTCGGGGTCGGAGAGATGGCGCGCGTCCATGAACTCTTCGTCGATCTGGATGCCGTGCGCAGCCAGCACCTCGAATACGCCGCTATGGATTTTCTCGGTGGTCGGAAAGCCCGGGTGGTAGGAGTACAGCAACAGCACACGGCTGTCTTGAAGGGCTTCGGCGCCGAGGCATGCGCCCGCCAGCAGGTGGAAGCCGAGCAGCAGTAGTCCGATACGAAGCAATGCGCGTCGCATTGATACCCCCGCGGGCGCATGGTTGCGCCCTTACCCAAACTATAACGGACGCGGGGCGCGCTTCTGAAGGGCTATCCCGCCGCCGCGCCGAGGGACTTGCGGAAGCGGTTGAGGTCTTGCGCGGTCTCGAAGGCCTGGCCGAAAAGGCTCGATAGATTGCGCAGGATGCCGCCGATGACGCGGGCCTCCTGTTCGCGGCCGAACTGGATCTGTTCCGAGAGCCAGTGCTCCAGCCAGGCTGGATTCGGCAGCCGCGACTGGATCGTGTCGTTCGGGAACAGGCCCTGATTGACATGCAGGTTCGTCGGGTGCAGCGGTTTGCCGCTGCGCGCCGAGCTGGCCATCAAGACGCCGATCTTTGCGAAGGCGGCGCGCGCGGTGTCGCCCGCACGGTCGATCGCCTGCTTCATGTACTTGAGGTAGGCGCCACCATGGCGGGCCTCATCGCGCGAGAGCAGGTCGTAGATCTTCTTGATGACCGGCTCGGAATGCCATTCGGATGCCCGCCGATACCATTGGGTCAGGCGTAATTCGCCGCAGAAATGCAGCATCAGGGTTTCGAGGGGCGGCGCCGGGTCGAATTCAAAGCGGACCGCGTGCAGCTCTTCTTCGCTCGGGCTCAGTTCGGGGCGGAAGCGCCGCAGGTATTCCATCAGGACCAGGGCGTGCTTCTGCTCTTCGTAGAACCAGATCGACATGAAGGCGGAAAAGTCCGAGTCCTCGCGGTTGTCGCGCAGGAACATTTCGGTGGCGGGCAGCGCGGACCATTCGGTGATGGCGTTCATCTTCACCGTCAGCGCCTGTTCTTCGCTGAGCAGGCCGGGATCGAAGCGGTCCCACGGCACGTCCCGCTCCAAGCTCCAGCGCGCAGATTCGAGCGATTTGTACAGTTCGGGATACAGCATGATGGGGGTCTCCAGGGGCGGGCGCAGCCTGGCGAGCGGGAGGCTCAATCCGGAGGCGGCCGGGCAACGCGACTTATTGCAGGTTCTTGTTACGCCATTCTTCCAGCGCACCGGTGGCGTCGGCAATATCGGTGATGATGCTGACCCCTGCGATGCCTGGTTTTCGCTCGGCCAGGGCGCGCCCGCCCGCCCACAGTGAGATGTTTGCGGGCAGGGTCTGGCGCAAGGCGGTGAGGCCGTCGATCGCCTGGCGGGCCGGAAAGGCGGCCGAGAACGAGAGCGCGACGATGTCGAAGCCGCCCGCCTGCGCTGCGGCGTCAATATCGGCCAGCGGCATCTGGGTGCCCAGCGAAACACAGGTGGCGCCCTCGCTCACCAGCATGGCTTCGGCCATCAGCAAACCGAGCACGTGCAGCTCATCGGGCAGGGTGGTCAGCAGCACGCGCGGGCGCGATCCGCCGCCCTGTGCGCTGATCGCATTGCGCAGGATGTTCTGCACCTGCTCGGTGTACAGATGTTCTTCCGCCACATCGATTTCGCCCCGCAGCCAGGCGCTGCCGATCATCTGATTCATGGGCGCAATGGTGCTAGTGACAAATTCCTGCAAGCCCTGCTTGAGCAATACCTGCTGCAGCGCGCGGCGTAGTTCGTCGGCGCGGTGCAGGCGCAGCAACTCGATCAAGCTGCTGCAGCGGCTTGCCGCGGCCGGGCATTCGATGCCCTTGGGCTGGTGGTTTTCAAGCAGGCGCGCCAGTTCGTCTGCGCTGGCCATGATCAGCTTGCCGGGGCGCATGCCCTGGTCGATCAAACGCTTGAGCAGACGCAGCTTGTCGACCTGGTCGGCGGGGTAGAGCCGTTCGTCATTGCTGTCGCGCTCGGGCTGCGGAAAGCCGTAACGACGCTCCCACATCCTGAGCGTGTCTTTGGGCAAGCCGGTGTCGCGTTCAACGGCGGCGATCGAGAAAGTGCTCTGTTGCTTTTGCATTCAATTTGTCCTGGACAAATGCTTGACGCGTTCGATCTATGTGTCTATCTTACGAACACGGAATCAATTTGTCCAGGACAAAAGGTGGCGAAAATGACGCAACTCAGATCGATCGCAGTCAGCCGGAAACGCTTGCTGGCCTTGGCTTCAGCCCTGGTTCTGCTGGGCGGACTGGGCTGGACCCTGGCTCACGCAGGCGAGCAAGTGTGTGCCGCAACGGCAGGTCTGGAGCATGATCGGATTCTGCTTGTCCTGCACAGCAATGGCGCCGAGGCGGCAGTGCCGCGCCTGCCCAGCCTTGCTCCTTGATCCGGCCGCAGCGCAAACACGGGGAAGCCGACAATGAAGATGGGTGAATTCAACGCTCGCATGCTCGATCAAGGCAGCCGGCAGCGGATTGCGGTGGTGGGCTCTGGCATTGCCGGGCTCGGTGCGGCCTGGCTGCTGCGTAACCATCACGACGTCGTGCTGTTTGAAGCGGCGCCGCGGCTGGGAGGCCACACCAACACGGTGGATGTGAGCCTGGATGGCATCACGCATGGTGTGGATACCGGCTTCCTGGTGTTCAACCGCCGTACCTACCCGAACCTTTGCGCCTTGTTTGCCGAACTGGATGTGCCGGTGACCACCAGCGACATGAGCTTTGCCGTCAGCGTGAGCGAGCCGGATATCGAATGGGCTGGCAGCAATCTGGCAAGCGTGTTTGCGCAGAAGCGCAATCTGACGAGGCCTGCCTTCTGGCGCATGCTGCAAGACATCGTGCGCTTCAATCGCGAAACCACGCAGGCTGCACGCGAACACTCGCTACCGGCGATCTCGCTGGGCGACTATCTCGATCGCAACCGTTACGGCGCGGAGTTCCGCGACTGGTACCTGGTGCCGATGGCGGCGGCGATCTGGTCTTGCCCGCCGCGCACCATGCTTGAATACCCGGTCGCGACCTTCCTGCACTTCTGCCATAACCACGGCCTGCTCAAGGTCACCGATCGGCCGCAGTGGATGACGGTGAATGGCGGCGCGCGCGAGTATGTGCGCCGCATCGCCGCGCAGCTGCCGGATATCCGCCTCAGTACGCCGGTGGCCGGCGTGCGCCGCGAGGCGGGCAAGGTCGAGCTGCTCACCGCCGCCGGCGCGGAGGTCTTCGACCAAGTGGTCTTCGCCTGCCATTCCGATCAGACGCTCGCGATCCTTGGCGGTGCCGCAACGCCACTGGAGCGTTCGGTGCTTGGCGCGGTGCGTTACCAGCCCAATCGTGCCCTGCTGCATACCGACCCGGCCTTGCTGCCGCGCCGGCGAAGCACCTGGAGCGCATGGAACTACGCATCGAGCGCGGGCGCTTCGGCCGATCGCTCGGTGGCCGTGTCCTACCTCATCAACCAGTTGCAGCCCCTGCCGTGGAAGGCGCCGGTGGTGGTGTCGCTCAACCCGTTCCGCGAGCCCGCGCCCGAGCATCTGATTGCCGAGATCGACTACGCCCACCCGGTGTTCGATGCGGCGGCGGTGGCGGCGCAAGCGCATCTGCCGATGCTGCAGGGGCGCAACCACACCTGGTTCTGCGGTGCCTGGACGGGCTACGGCTTCCATGAAGACGGGCTGCGCTCTGCGGTGGATGTGTGCGGCATGATCGGCGCGGTCGCGCCCTGGAAGGCGCAACCCTTGCGTGAGCAGGTGCTTGCATGAACGGCGGCGCCGAGGCAGCCCTCTGCGTGGGTGGCGTGATGCACGCGCGCCACTGGCCGGTGGGGCACCGCTTCGCTTACCCGCTTGCCTGGGTGCGGCTGCCATTGTCGAAGCTCGATACGCTGGGTAATGCGCTGTTCGGGGTGGAGCGGGCGCGGGTCTTTTCCTTCCGCAACCGCGACCATGGCGCGCGCGATGGCAGCCCGCTGCTGCCTTGGATTCAGGACTTGCTGGCCCGCCACGGACTGGCCGCGGCCTGCGATGGCGAAGTGGTGCTGCAGACCTTCCCGCGCCTGTTCGGTTTTGTCTTCAACCCGGTGAGCTTCTGGTATTGCCATGATCGGGACGGTGCGCTGCGCGCGGTGCTGTGCGAGGTCAGCAATACCTTTGGCGAGCGCCACAATTACCTTGTTGCGCATCCCGATGGCCGCCCGATCACCAGCGCAGATCGCTTCCGTTCGAGCAAGGTCTTCCATGTGTCGCCCTTCTTTCCGGTGCGCGGCGAGTACGAATTCCGCTTTGTCCAACGCGGCAAGATCGCCAGCGTGTCGATCGACCTCTTCGACGGCGGCCGCCACCAACTCACCACCCGCTTGAGCGGGCGCGCCGGCGCGCTGTCGCCTGCTGCACTGGCGCGCGCCGCGCTGCGCTTTCCGCTGCTGACGCTGGGCGTTGTCGTTCGTATTCACTGGCAGGCGCTCAAGCTGTTCGCCAAGCGTGTGCCCTTTCACCGAAAACCCGTGCCGCCCCTTCAGGAGACGACTTCATGAGCGCTATTGAAAACACCCTCGCTTCCGGCCGTTTCGAACTGCTGCCCGGCCCGGCCAACGCCGTCATCAAGATGCTTGGCGCAATCCGCGGTGGCAGCCTGGAGCTGGCCTTGCCCAATGGCGAACGCGTTGTTGCGGGTGAGGGCCACCGCGTGGCGAGTTTCGAAGTTGGCGACTGGGGCGTTTTCGAAACCCTGATCGCAAAGGGTTCGATCGGCCTGGCCGAAGACTTCATCAACGGCCTCTGGCGCACCGACAACCTGACTGGCCTGCTGACCCTGGCGGCGCAGAATCGCGACGCCATGAGCCGTGCGATTCACGGCAATGCGCTGCGCCTGCTGGGCTACAAGATCTGGCACGGCCTGCGGGCCAACACCCGCAAGGGCGCCCGCCGCAATATCGAGGCGCACTACGATTTGGGCAACGATTTCTACAGCCTGTGGCTGGACGAAACGATGACCTACTCAAGCGCGCTGTTTGCCGACCCGCACCAGCCGCTGGCCGATGCGCAGCGCGCCAAGTACCGCCGCATCCTCGATCAGCTCGACGCCAAATCGGGCCAGCGCATTCTGGAAGTGGGCTGCGGTTGGGGGGGGTTCGCCGAAGTCGCAACGCTTGAATACGGCTGCGAGGTGCTCGGGCTCACGCTCTCGCCCGCGCAGCTGAAGTTTGCGCGTGAGCGCGCCGAACGCGTTGGCTTTGCCGACAAGGCCGACTTCGAGCTGTGCGACTACCGTGACGTGCGCGGCCATTACGATCACATTGTTTCGATCGAGATGTACGAAGCCGTGGGCGAGCGTTTCTGGCCTTCCTACTTCCAGCAGTTGCATGATCGACTGGCACCCGGCGGCCGCATCGTGATCCAGGCGATCACGATTGACGACAATCTGTTCGGCTTCTACCGCAAGAATCCGGACTTCATCCAGCGCTACATTTTCCCCGGCGGCATGCTCGCTTCGCCGGGCACGATCGAGCGCCTGGCCAAGCGCTCCGGTCTGGCGATCGTCGATGATCTGGCCTTCGGTCTGGACTACGCACGCACCCTGGCGGTGTGGCACGAGCGCTTCAACGCCGTGCGCGAGCAGGTGCACGCGCAGGGCTTTGACGAGCGTTTCGTGCGCCTGTGGCAGTTCTATCTGTCGTACTGCGAGGCTGGTTTCCGTGCCGGCTCGACCGACGTGCATCACTACGCGTTTGCGCGCGCCTGAGGGGGCGGCCATGTTGCGCATCCGTCTGCTCATGAGTCTGTTGTGTGCGGCGCTGGCGCTGCCGGTAGCGGCCACTGCATCGAACACCGCGCTGCCTGAGGCCGTGCGCACGCTGGCGCCGGACTGGCGCCAGCTGGGCAGCGGCGAGATGAGCTGGTTTGGTCTGCGGCTCTACGACGCGCAGCTCTGGGGTAGCGCTGCAAGCTTCTCGCCCGCGTCGCCCTATGCCTTGCACCTGACCTATGCGCGCGATTTCTCTGCCGAGCGCCTGGCCGACACCAGCATCGACGAGATGCGCCGCCTTGGCACGCGCGACGAGGCAACCCTCGCGCGCTGGCGCGCCGAGCTGGGCCGCGTGTTTCCGGAAGTCAAACGGGGTGACGTGATCGTCGGCGTGCACCTGCCCGATCGCGGCGCGCGTTTCTACCACCAGGGCAAACTTACCGGCGAGGTGAACGACCCCGCTTTCGCGCGGGCCTTCTTCGCCATCTGGCTCGACCCCCGCACCCGCGCGCCCGAGCTGCGAACGCGCTTGCTGGGCAGCGCATCATGACGCGTACCGCAGCGGCCCTTGCGCCGCCGGGCTTGCTGCGGATTGGTGATTTGCTTGCCTATGGTGCGCTGGCCGTACCGCTCGCGTTTGCGGCACTGCCGCTGTATGTGCACGTGCCCAAGCTGTACGTCGACACGGTGGGCCTCTCGCTCAGCCTGGTCGGTGCGGTGCTGTTGGCCGCGCGCCTGGGGGATGCGGTGGCCGACCCGCTTTTCGGCTTGTGGAGCGATCGCCTGCAACGGCGCCGCGGCCTTACGCTGATTGCGCTACCGCTGCTGGTGCTGGGCATGTTCGGCTTGCTGCGCCCGCCTGAAGGCGCTGGCGTTGCCTGGCTGGCGGCGATGCTGGTGCTCGCCTACACCGGCTATTCCTTGTCGAGCGTGAACTACTACGCCTGGGGCGCAGAGGCGGGGGCAAGCTCGGCGGGCCGTACCGGGCTGACCGCTGCGCGCGAAGGCTGTGCCCTGCTCGGCGTGGTGCTCGCATCGGCTTTGCCGGAGCTGCTGGCGCCCACCCAGGCGCAAGGGCTTGAGCGCATGCTCTGGATCTTTGTGCCGCTGGTGCTGGTGAGCGCGTGGCTCGCAGCACGCTATGCGCCTGCGCCGCGGCCGCTCAGGCCGGTGCGGTCCGGCGCCAGCATGTTCCAGCAGGGCTTGATCCCTTTGCGCGACCGGCCGGTGCTCGCACTGCTCGCGGTTTACGCCCTCAACGGAATTGCTGCGGCGATTCCGGCGACCATCTTTCTGTTCTTCGTGGCCGATGTGCTAGACCGCGAGCGCTTGTCCGGCCTCTTCCTCGCCGCTTACTTCGTCAGTGGAGCGGCCGCCTTGCCGCTATGGGTGAAGCTGGCCGGGCGCACGGGCAAGGTGCGCGCCTGGCTGCTTTCGATGTGCGTGGCCGGACTGGCGTTTGGCTGGGCGGTGAGCTTGGGGGAGGGCGACGTCGCGGCCTTTTTTGCGATCTGCGTGCTGTCGGGCATCGCGTTGGGGGCCGACATCACCTTTCCGCCCGCCCTGCTGGCCGATGCGCTGGCGCAACCGTCGCGCGCTTCGGCCGGCGGCGTCTACTTCGGCTGGTGGAACCTTGTCACCAAGCTCAACCTTGCGCTTGCTGCAGGCATCGCCTTGCCCTTGCTTGATCTGCTCGGCTACCAGCCCGGCGTGCGAGATGCCGCGGCGCTGAGCGCACTGGCAATCGTCTACGCGATCGCACCAATCATCCTCAAAGCCTTTGCTGCACTGCTGCTGTGGCGCGTGCAGGCCCGAATCGAAACAGACGGAGTCTCACGATGAAACGCTTGTTGATTGTCCTGATGACGGTCTTCTTCCTTGCAGGCTGCGCGAGCGTCGATGTGGCGGACTACCGCAACGAGAAGCCGGTGCTCGATCTGCAGACTTACTTCAACGGTACGGTGGATGCGTGGGGCGTGTTCCAGGACCGCTCCGGCAAGGTCGTCAAACGCTTTCATGTGGTGATCGAGTCGAGCTGGCAAGGCAAGGTCGGTACGCTCGATGAGCGTTTCGTGTATTCCGACGGCACGACGCAACGCCGTGTCTGGACGGTGACAAAGCACGACAGCGGCCGATACACTGGCCGTGCCGACGACGTTGTGGGCGAAGCGCAGGGCGAGGCGCAGGGCAACGCCCTGCGCTGGCGCTACACGCTGGCCTTGCCGGTGGATGGAACGGTGTACAACGTCGAGTTCGACGACTGGATGTTCCTGATGGATGACAAGACGATGCTGAACCGTTCGTTCATGAGCAAGTTCGGCGTCGAGCTCGGGCAGGTCACGCTGAGCTTCCGAAAGCGCTGACAGATATGGCGATGAACGAACCGATTCGGGACTGGCGCGGCAAGCGCGTCTGGATAGTGGGCGCGTCCACCGGCATTGGCGCCGCCTTGGCGGAGGACTTGGCTGCGCGCGGCGCGCACCTGGCGCTCTCGGCGCGCCGCGTCGAACGTCTGCAAGCCTTTGTGGATCGACTCCCTGGCAGCGTCGCGATCCCGCTCGACGTGGCCGAGCACCAGACCCTGATGCCAGCCTTGCTCCAGCTGCTGGATCTGTGGGGCGGCATCGATGTGGTGATCTTCAATGCTGGGACCTATGCGCCGATGCGGGCGTGGGATCTGACGGTGGAAGGCGCGCGGACCACCTTCGAGATCAATCTGATGGGCGTCATCAATGGCGTTGCCGCCGTGCTGCCGCAGTTCCTGCAGCAAGGCGAGGGCGCCATCGTCATCGTCGGCAGCGTGGCGGGCTATCGTGGCTTGCCAAAGGCGCTCGCTTATGGGGCCTCGAAAGCGGCAGTGATCAACTTCGCCGAGTCGCTGTACATGGACCTTGCCCCGCGCGGCGTGAGTGTGTTTCTGGTGAACCCGGGCTTCGTCGAAACCCCGCTGACCGCCAAGAACAAATTCCGCATGCCTGCGCTGATCAGCGCGGCCGAAGCTTCACGCCAGATCCTGCAAGGCATGGCGCGCGGACGCTTCGAGATCCACTTCCCGCGACGCTTCACCTTGATGCTCAAGGCCATGCGTTTCCTGCCCGAATGGATCTACCTGCGCGCGGTCCGCCGTGCAACCGGCACATGAACACCGGTGCAGCGCTGGCAGAGCTGGTGATTGCCTACGAGGGCTTGAGCGCGCAGAACACGGCTGCGCTGGCGGCCCGCTATGCGCCCGAAGCTCGCTTCAAGGATCCATTCAACGAGGTGCAGGGGCGCGCGGCGATCGAGCGGATCTTCATCCACATGTTCGAGCAGGTCGATGCGCCCCGGTTTTGCGTGACCGGTCAGTTCCCCGGCGACGGGGCGGCGATGCTGACCTGGGAATTCCACTTACGCTTTCGCGGTGAAGCGCAGGCGCGAGTGATTCGCGGCGCCAGTCACCTGCGCTTCGATGCGCAAGGCCTGGTGACCGATCACCGCGATTACTGGGATGCCGCTGAAGAGTTGTACGCCCAGATTCCGCTGCTGGGCGCGCTGATGCGTTGGCTGCGGCGCCGCCTCGCGACGCCGCAGCACTGATCGATCAGTTGCTACCCGCCACTTTCGGCGTCTTGCGCGGCGGCAACTCGCGCGCCGCTTCGGCAGCTTCTGCCATGTCCATCTGTTCTGGGCTCAGGTAGCGGTAGGCCAGACCAACGAAGACCGCGCCGCCGATCACATTCCCCAGGGTGCTGAACACCAGATTGAACAAGGCTTCCTGGATGGTGAGCCCACCGTGGCTCATGATGGCCATCGAGAAGGTGCCCATGTTGGCGATCGAGTGCTCAAAGCCGAGGTAGAGAAAGATGAATACCACCAGGATCATCGCGATCATCTTGGTGAAGTCTTCCTTGACCTGAAGCGCGACCCACACCGCCAGGCACACGACCCAGTTCGCCAGGATGCCCTTGAAGAAGATCACTTGCGCGCTCTGGTGGACCTTATGCACCGCACCCTGGTTGAGCGCATGCTCGGGCGGCAGCGCATCGAGTACGCCCGCGCCGTAGAGCAGGCCCGTCAGGATGAGTGCGCCCACCAGATTGCCGAAGTAGCACACGATCCACAGTTCGATCATCTGCCCCCAGGACGTCTTGCCCTCGGCCGAAGACACCGCGAGGTACATGTTGTTGCTGGTGAAGAGTTCAGAGTTCGTGAACACGATGATCGACAGACCCACGCCGAAAAACAGGCTTGCCAGCACCTTGCCGAAAGGCGAATCGTGCAGGTTGTTCAGCAGCGACCAATACACCAGCACGACGATCGACAGGTACATGCCGGCGAGCACAGCCCGCATGATGTACCGCCCCGGATCTTCTTCCAGTAGCGAGATTTTGCGCAGGCCACTTGCGGCCGACTTTTCAACGATTGGACGTTCCATTGCGGGAGTTCCTGTTTTTCTTGGGGAGGGGCCGCTGTGCGGCTTGTGAGCACAAGTTTCCGCGCACTGTAAGTGACTGACTTTGCAGCATTTGCGCTTCTGTGGCTCTGTTTGATGTGCGTCAGTTTGGCGGGCCGGTAGTAAAACTACATTTATCGAGCCATAAGCAATCACATTTTCTTACAAGCCCTTGAGGAGACATTCGTGAAGAATCGCTGGCTCATCGCCGCATCCGCAGTAGGCGTCCACATATCCATCGGTTCGGTTTATGCGTGGAGCGTGTTCAAGAAACCGCTCGCGCCGCTGATGGAAGCCACCCCCGGGTTCCAGACGCTCAAAGAGATCGTGCCCGATCCGATCGGTCTCGCATTTGGCCTCGCCATTCTCTTCCTTGGGCTGTCCGCTGCCGTGCTTGGGCGTTTTGTCGAGCGCAATGGCCCGCGCATCTCTGGCATGGTGTCGGCCTGCTTCTGGGCCGCCGGCCTGGCCATCTCCGGCCTCGGTGCGCTGCATGACAACCTCTGGCTCTTGCTACTCGGCTACGGCGTGGTCGGCGGAATCGGTTTGGGGGTGGGTTACATCACGCCGGTATCGACCTTGGTCAAATGGTTCCCCGACCGCCGTGGTCTGGCAACCGGTATGGCCATCATGGGCTTCGGCTTCGGTTCGCTGGTTGGTGCGCCGGTGTTTGCCAAGCTGATCGCCATGTTCGGCGTGCCGCAAACGTTCTTCATCATTGCCGCGGTTTACTTCTGCGTCATGATGGCTAGTGCGCAGTACCTTGCGGCCCCGCCCCAAGGCTGGAAGCCTGCCGGATTTGAAGACGCAATTGCCAAGGGGAAGGCCAAGGTCACCTTCGACCTGACGCAATCGACCGCAAACGAAGCCGCCAAGACCCTGCCGTTCTACGGGCTCTGGGCGATGATGTTCATCAACATCACCTGCGGTATCGGCATGATCTCGATTGCCTCGCCGATGTTCCAGGAGTTGTTCGGCATGGAAGCGGCGGCTGCGGCCGGCATTGTGGGTACGATGGCCTTGTTCAACGGCCTGGGGCGTATCGGTTGGTCCACCGTGTCCGATCTGCTGTCGCGCCCGGTTACCTTCATCATGTTCTTCTCGATCGAGTTCCTGGCCTACCTGTCCTTGTCCGGCATGCCTGAATTCGTGATCTTCCAGGGTCTGGTGTTCCTGGTCATGACCACCTACGGCGGCGGCTTCGCTACCCTGCCCGCATACATCGGCGACTTGTTCGGCACCAAGCAACTGGGCGCGATTCACGGTTACGTGCTGACCGCGTGGTCGCTCGCCGGTATCGTCGGCCCGCAAATCGCCGGTATGGGCAAGAAGATCGGTTATCACAACGTGCTGCTGACCTTCGTTGCGATGTACGCCGTGGCGCTGGTCGTTTCGATCCTGATGCGCCTGTACGTTGTGCGTGCGATGGCGAGCAAGCAACAATCGACCGCAGCTGTCTGAGACTCAGAAGTCCGGTTGTAAGCAAGGGCACCTTCGGGTGCCCTTTTTGTTTTGGCTGCGTTGTCCGCCAAAATCCCACTGGGTCGAACCTGCTGCACCGCAGATTGTGAGTCGCTTCGCCGAGACCGGGCGCTGGGTTTTGCCCACGCTTGCTGCGGCTGTGACGCACTGGGATGGTCCTGCCGTGCGGATTCGCGGGAGATGCGCGTGAACTTAGTGGTCCTCAGGCTTTGGGGGGGTGGGGTGTGCTTCACCGCGTCTGAGCGCGCGGCATTTGCACGCTTAGGGATGGCCTGAGTCATGCGGACTGGCTGACGAAGCCCCGCTCGTCGGTGCAAGGAGGTTTCGATGTGCGCTGCCGGTTCGGGCGGTGAATGCCGGTTTGCACCGCAGAGCGGGCGCGCTGAGCATGCGGCGGCGTCGTAGTCGCAGGTCCGGTCGGGCGGGGCGCGCAGGCGAAAGGCGCTCGGCGCAGGCGTTACGCCGCAAGGTGCGTGCAGGCAGCAGCAAACAAAAACCCCGGCACTAGGCCGGGGTTTCCATTTACTGCTGGGGGGCTAAGGTCAGGCGACCTTCTTGCCGCCCTTCTTGGTGCTGGCCACCGGGGCGGCTTCCGGCTCGTCTTCGCGTTCGTACGCTTCGACGTAGGCGCGGCCGTAGTAGCTGTCGAGCAGGATCTGCTTGAGTTCGCTGATCAGCGGGTAGCGCGGGTTGGCGCCGGTACATTGATCGTCGAACGCATCTTCAGCCAGCTTGTCGACCTTGGCCAGGAAGTCAGCTTCGGACACGCCGGCAGCCTGGATCGATGCCGGGATGTTGAGGGTCTTCTTCAGGCCTTCAACCCATTCGACGAGCTTCTCAACGCGCTCGTGGTCGCGGCTGGCTTCGATGCCGAGGTGACGGGCGATCTGGGCGTAGCGTGCAACGCTCTTCGGACGGTCGTACTGCGAGAACGCAGCCTGCTTGGTCGGGATATCGACGGCGTTGTAGCGGATCACGTTCGAGATCAGCAGCGCGTTGGCCAAGCCGTGAGCGATGTGGAACTCGGCACCCAGCTTGTGCGCCATCGAGTGGCAGACACCCAGGAAGGCGTTTGCGAAGGCGATACCGGCGATGGTGGCGCCGTTATGGACTTGCTCGCGGGCCTTCGGATCCTTGGCGCCGTTCTCGTACGCGGAGGGCAGGTAGTCCTTCAGCAGCTTGAGCGCTTGCAGGGCCTGTGCATCCGAGTACTCGTTCGCCATGATCGAAACATAGGCTTCGAGCGCGTGGGTCACGGCGTCGATACCACCGAAGGCGGTCAGCGACTTGGGCATGTTCATGACCAGGTTCGCGTCGACGATCGCCATGCTCGGCGTCAGCTCGTAGTCGGCGATCGGGTACTTCACGCCGGTCACTTCGTCGGTCACGACAGCGAACGGGGTGACTTCCGAACCGGTACCCGAGGTCGTCGGCACGGCAACCATCATCGCCTTGACGCCCAGCTTCGGGAACTTGTAGATGCGCTTGCGGATGTCCATGAAGCGCAGCGCCAGGTCTTCGAACGCGACTTCCGGATGCTCGTACATCACCCACATGATCTTCGCGGCGTCCATCGGCGAGCCGCCGCCCAGCGCCAGGATCACGTCCGGCTGGAAGGCATTGGCCAGCGACAGGCACTTGCGCACGACGGCCAGCGTCGGGTCGGCAGCGACTTCGAAGAACACTTCGACTTCCATGCCCAGGCTCTTGAGCAGGCGAACCGGCTCATCGACGTAACCGTTTTCGAACAGGTAACGGTCGGTCACGATCAGGCAGCGCTTCTTGCCTTGCAGGTCGTCAAGGGCGAACGGCAGACAGCCGCGGCGGAAGTAGATCGACTTCGGAAGTTTGTGCCACAACATGTTCTCGGCTCGCTTCGCAACGGTTTTCTTGTTGATCAAGTGCTGGGGACCGACGTTCTCGGAGATCGAGTTGCCGCCCCACGAACCGCAACCCAGCGTCAGCGAGGGTGCAAGCCGGAAGTTGTAGAGGTCACCGATACCGCCTTGCGACGACGGGGTGTTGATCAGGATGCGGGCGGTCTTCATCTTGTCGCCGAAGTGGCGGATGCGATCCTGCTGCAGATCCTGGTCGGTGTAGAGGGCCGAGGTGTGGCCGATACCGCCCATGGTCACCAGCGCGACAGCCTTGTCGCAGGCGTCATAGAAGTCCTTGGCGCGGTACATGCCCAGACAGGGCGACAGCTTCTCGTGTGCAAACGCTTCAGCTTCGTTGATGTCGCTCACTTCACCGATCAGGACCTTGGTGAAGGGCGGCACGGTCACGCCAGCCATCTCAGCGATCTTGATGGCGGACTGGCCAACGATCGCGGCGTTCAGGTGGCCTTCGACGAGGATGACCTTGCGGACTGCCTCGGTTTCCTTCTTGCTCAGCATGTAGCCGCCGTGGTGGGCGAAACGCTCACGCACTGCGTCGTACACCTTGTCGACCACGATCACCGACTGCTCGGATGCACAGACGACGCCATTGTCGAAGGTCTTCGACATCAGGATCGAAGCGACAGCGCGCTTGATGTCGGCAGTTTCGTCGATCACGGCCGGGGTGTTACCTGCGCCCACGCCGATTGCCGGCTTGCCGGACGAGTAGGCTGCCTTCACCATGCCGGGGCCGCCGGTGGCGAGGATCAGGTTGATCTCGGGGTGACGCATCAGTGCGTTCGAGAGTTCAACCGACGGCTGGTCGATCCAGCCGATGATGTCTTTCGGGGCGCCGGCGGCAACGGCTGCATCGAGCACGAGCTTGGCGGCGTAGCAGGTTGCGTTCTTGGCGCGCGGGTGCGGTGAGAACACGATGCCGTTGCGGGTCTTCAGTGCGATCAGCGCCTTGAAGATGGCAGTTGAAGTCGGGTTCGTGGTCGGAACGATGCCGCAGATGATGCCGATCGGCTCAGCGATCGTCATGATGCCGAATTCCGGCTCTTCGTCCAGCACGCCGCAGGTCTTCTCGTCCTTGTACTTGTTGTAGATGTACTCGGAGGCGAAGTGGTTCTTGATGACCTTGTCTTCCAGGATACCCATGCGGGTTTCCTCGACGGCCATCTTTGCCAGCGGGATGCGCGCATCAGCGGCGGCAAGCGCGGCACTGCGGAAAATCAGGTCAACCTGCTCTTGCGAGAAACTGGCGAACTTCTGCTGAGCTGCCTTGACTCGAACCATAAGGGCGTCGAGTTCGGCCACATTCGTGACAGTCATAACAATGCTCCTGCATCAAGGGGAATCGGGCGCAGTGCCGAGGTTTTGCGATGACCCCGATACAGCGAGTCGGTCACATAGAACAGCCTGCGTATTTTCCAAGCAGTATAAGGATTGCCGCGAAACTTCATATGATCTAAGTCAGTCGCTTCGGCGGTGCAGCAGACGCGGTCAAGCCGCAGGGAGGGGGCGGGTCTTGACGAGGGACCAGGTTTCGCCGGGCGCTGACGTGAAACCGGTGATGCAGCAATACGACCGAGGGCTCGCAAAGAGGTTCCTCGGCGTACGTAGGGGGCGTGCGGTGCGCCTTCGCGTTGCGGGTCAGGCGTGGCGACGCTGGAGCGATTCGTAAAGGCTGATGAACTCCTTGGCCAGCTTGTGCGAGGGGTCGAGGTGGATCATCGGCTTGGCGTGTTCGTGCGACTCGCGGATCTTGACGCTGGCAGAGAGGAAAGACGTCAGCACCGGCAGGCCTTCGTCCTGGAGTTCCTTGACGATTCGCTGCGGCAGGGCCGCGCGCGGCTGGAACTGGTTGACAACGATGCCTTCGATCTCGAGCGTTTCGTTGTGGTCTGCCTTGAGTTCGGTGACGCTCTCGAGCAGCGAATAGAGGGCGCGACGGGAGAAGTCGTCGCAGTCGAAGGGGATCAGGCAGCGTTCGGCGGCGATGAGCGCGGAGCGGGTATAGAAGTTCAGCGCGGGTGGCGTGTCGATGAACACCATGTCGTAGTCGTCAGCCAGCTCGTCAAGCGCATCGCGCAGCTTGTAGATCTTGTAGCGCGACTCAAGCTTGCTCATCAGTTCTTCGAGCGCAGGCGCCGACGGAAGGATGTGCAGGCGCTCGAAGGGGGTCTCGTGCACATAGCCTTCGACCTTGTCGTTGAGCAGTCGAAGCCGCAGCGTCTGGTCGAACATGTCTGCAAGGGTCTTGTCGAGCGAATCGGCCGCCTTGCCCAGAAGGTAATGCGTTGAGTTTCCCTGTGGATCGAGGTCCACGACCAGCGTGCGTTTGCCCCGGCTGGCGGCAATCGCGGCGAGGTTGCAGGTAATGGTGGATTTGCCGACGCCACCCTTTTGATTGAATACCACGCGTCGCACGATCGGATCCTTTGAAGGTTGGTGCACCACGGCATTGTGCCAAATCCGCCTGATGAACGGCGGAGCCGTGTCGAGCCGGGCGATGTGAAGTTGTTTTACAAAGCGGAATCAACCGGAATTTCTCGTTTTCGGATAATCTTTTCACGTTTTGGTGGGATCGACCCGGAGCCAAAAAACAGAACGCGAACTCGAGTTCGCCGAAATCAGGAGGTGGATGTGAAGCGCAGTCTTACAGCGCTGTGCTTGGCGATGGTGGTGGGGGGAGTGGCCCAGACCGCGGTTGCCGAGGACATTGTGGTATTGCAGGTCGCCCCAGGCGCGACCAAGGATGGAACGGTGGGTTGGCAACTGCAGATGGGGGCCAAGAGCTGGTTCGATGAAGTCAATGTGCGTGGCGGCATCGGTGGCAAGCAGATCAAGCTGCTCTCGGTGGATGAAACGGGCGACGTGTCGGTGCAGGTCAAGGCGCTGATCAAGGAGCATCAGCCTGCGGTGCTGTTTGGTACGGTCGGTTCGGCCTCTGTTCAAAAGCTGCTGGCCGACAAGGTGCTCGATTCAACCCAGGTGCCCTTGATTGGTCCCCGTACGGGCGCGGGGGTGATCGCCAACGACAAGAAGGCGGACCTGGTGTTCCTGACGCGGCCAAGCTATGCCGACGAAATGGACAAGGTGATGAAGCAGCTTGCGACCATCGGGATTCGCAAGTTTGTGGTTTTTCATTCGGAAGACATTACAGGGCTTGAGTTGCGTGACCTTGCGAAGGCGGTCGCGGCCAAGCAGAACCAGACCGTTGTGGCCGCCGTGGCGCAACCTCGCGATTTGGGCAAGATTGCGCCGCTGGCTGATGCGGTGGTCGAGAAAGAGCACCAGGCGGTGTTGCTGGCCGTCGAGGCGCCGGCAGCTGCGGCCTTCGTCAAGCGGTATCGCGAGCTGGGCGGTTCTGGCCAGCTGGTTGCCATGTCTACGGTTGAAGGCGTGCGTCTTGCAGAGATGGCCGGCGCGAAAGCGTCGCGTGGTGTGGCGGTATCGCAGGTTGCGCCCAATCCGCGTAACGAGGCCTACGCGGTTGTGCGGGAGTTCACCACCAACTACCGTAAGTACGGCCCCTACACCGAAGAGCCCACGCAAGCCATGATGGAAGGCTATCTGGCAGCGAAGGTGATCAGTGAAGGCCTCAAGCGTGGCGGCGGCAAGGCCGGCCTGGCGCGCGCTGTTTCTGGTATGTCGAGCTACGATGTGGGGGGCGTGACCTACAGCTTTGGTTCGGCCTCACGCAGTGGCGCGAAGTACATCGAAATGTCGGTGATCGACAAGGATGGCCGCGTAACACGCTGACCCCCGGCAGCATCAAAAAAAACGGCGACCTTGGTCGCCGTTTTTGTTTGTACAGCCGAGCGCTCAGTCGCGCAAGCCTGCCAGCAGAATCACGTCTCCCTGGCGCTTGACCAGCGCGGCTTCGGGCCGTTCGGCGCGGGTGATGGGGCTGCGAGTTTTGTAGTAGACCCAGCCCTCGCCTTGCGCGGTTGCAACCTGAAGCGCATCCACGTAAAGGTACTTGCCGCTGACGTCGCGCAGATCAAGGATGTTGCGCCCGACTCGCTGCGGCTGATTCGGATCTGCAACGACGTTTCCGGCCAAGTCCAGGGCGAGAACGCGCGTCTTGCCTTCGTGCAGCGGGCTGTTGGCTTTCTGCAGGCTGTTGACCATGGCGGCGTTGCCATTGGTGGATGCAAATTGCGTCGCGCGCTCCATGGCTGCGCGTGCCTCTTCCTTGGTGACTTGTGGTTTGAACGAGATGACGGCTGTGCCACCTACGAATGCAAGGCCGATTGCGATGCCTTTGATTACGCTGCTCTTCATTACGATTCTCCCGATCGGTTGATACGGCACGCTCTTCGGCGTGTAAACGTGTGAACGGCCAGTGCCTTGTGGACTTGAGGGTGACAAGTGCCGCGTGGCGCACCGGTCATGCTGCACTGCGCTAGAATCGCGCCGAACGTACTGCGACGTTCTTCCCCCCAGCGCCGTCCGACCGGGATGGCGCCTTGCCGGTGAGCATCCGGAGGCCTTCTCCACACTGGTGTCACGTGCAGCACGCCCATGCGGGCACGCGCCTTTTGCGCTTGCCCAGGGCCATGCTTTCAGACAATCACTTGAGGCAAGACGAATGGATAAGGATTTCATTGCCGCGGCGCTCGACTATCACCGCTACCCAAGCCCGGGGAAGATCTCGGTCACGCCAACCAAAGGGCTGACCAACCAGCGGGATCTGGCTTTGGCTTATTCGCCGGGTGTTGCGGCGGCGTGCGAAGCGATCGTCGCGGACCCGGCGCAGGCGGCCGAACTCACCTCGCGCGGTAATCTGGTCGGGGTGATCACGAACGGCACCGCGGTGCTGGGCCTGGGCAATATCGGCCCGCTGGCCGGCAAGCCGGTGATGGAGGGCAAGGGCTGTCTGTTCAAGAAATTTGCCGGGATCGATGTGTTCGACATCGAACTCAACCAGAACGACCCCGACAAGCTGATTGAGATCATTGCCGCGCTTGAGCCCACGCTTGGCGGTATCAACCTTGAGGACATCAAGGCGCCCGAGTGTTTCTACATCGAGCAGCAACTGCGTGAGCGCCTCAATATTCCGGTGTTCCATGACGATCAGCACGGCACGGCGATCATCTCCACCGCGGCCCTGATCAATGGTCTGGAGGTTGTCGGCAAGGCCATCGGTGAGGTGAAGCTGGTGTGCTCGGGCGCCGGGGCGGCGGCGATCGCCTGCCTTGACCTGATGTGCCGCCTTGGCCTCAAGCGCGAGAACGTGTTCGTGTGCGATTCGCGCGGCGTGATCTGGCAGGGGCGCGACGAAAACATGGAGGCCAACAAGGCCCGTTATGCTCAGGCCACTACGGCGCGTACCCTGGGCGAGGTGGTCGAAGGCGCGGATGTCTTCCTCGGGCTGTCGACGGCAGGCGTGCTCAAGCCCGAGATGGTTGCGAAGATGGGGCCGAGACCCCTGATCTTCGCGCTCGCCAACCCGACGCCGGAAATCATGCCGGAGCAAGCGCGCGCCGTGCGGCCAGACTGCATCATCGCCACCGGCCGTTCGGACTACCCCAACCAGGTGAACAACGTGCTGTGCTTCCCGTTCATCTTCCGCGGGGCGCTCGACGTGGGGGCAACGCGGATCACCGAAGAGATGAAGCTCGCGTGTGTGGAGGCGATCGCGGGCCTGGCGCGGGCCGAGCAGAGCGATGTCGTCGCCATGGCCTACGGCGGCGCCGAGCTGCGCTTTGGCGCCGACTACCTGATCCCCAAGCCGTTTGATCCGCGCCTCATCGTGCGCATTGCGCCGGCCGTGGCCAAGGCTGCGATGGATTCTGGCGTGGCCGCGCGCCCGATTGCCGACATGGATGCCTACGTCCAGCGCCTGACGGAGTTTGTGTACCACTCCGGGATGCTGATGAAACCGGTGTTCAACGCGGCCAAGCGCGTGGCCGCCAGCCGCAAACGCGTGGTGTATTGCGAAGGCGAAGACGAACGCGTGCTGCGTGCGGTGCGGGTGGTGGTGGATGAAGGCCTTGCACACCCGATCCTGATCGGGCGGCCAGCGGTGATCGAAAAGCGGATCGAGCGCTTTGGCCTCAACCTGACGATGGGGCGCGACTTCGATGTGGTTAACCCGGAGTCGGATGCGCGCTATCGCGATCTGTGGCAAAGCTATTTCCGCCGCATGGCCCGTGACGGCGTCACGCCCGACATCGCCAAAGCCGAGTTGCGGCGCGACACCACGCTCATTGGCTGCATGTTGCTCGACAAGGGCGATGCCGATGCGATGGTGTGCGGTACCTATGGCGCGTATGAGAGCCACTTGCGGCATGTGGCCAACATCATCGGCCTGCGCCCGGGTGCCCGGCTATTTGCGGCCATGAACCTTCTGCTGCTGCCGGCACGGATGATGGCGATTACCGATACCTATGTTAACGAGTGTCCCGACGCGGAAGCGGTGGCCGAGATCGCCCGCATGGCGGCCGAGGAGTTGCGCCGCTTTGGCATTGAGCCGCGCGCGGCCTTGCTTTCGCATTCGAGCTTCGGGAGTTCCCGCTCGGCCTCTGCACGCAAGATGCGTGAAGCCTGCGAACGCTTGAAGGTGCTGGCGCCGGAGCTGGAGGCCGATGGCGAGATGCACGGCGATGCGGCGATCTCTCCCGAGGTGCGCGAACGCGTGCATCCGGATTCCACGCTCAAGGGCGAGGCCAATCTCCTGGTGATGCCAAACATCGACGCAGCGAACATCGCGTTCAACCTGATCAAGATTTCAGGCGGCGATGGCGTCACGGTGGGCCCGATCCTGCTTGGGGCGGCGAAGTCGGTGCATATCCTGACGCCCTCGGCGACGGTGCGGCGGGTGGTTAACATCACCGCACTGGCGGTGGTGGATGCGCAGGCCGCAGCTGCGCGCGATCGCTGAATCTGCAAACCGCGTGGCCGGCCCCGTGCCGGCCGCTTGAATACGGATTGGGGGGTGACATGTCGATGGCGATTCGAATCAACAGCACTGGCGGGCCAGACGTCCTGCAATGGGAGGCGCTGGATGTGCCGCCGCCGGCCCCGGGCGAGGTGCAGATCCGGCAGCATGCCGTCGGGCTGAACTACATCGACGTCTATCACCGCAGCGGCCTCTATCCTTTGCCCTTGCCGGCCGGTATCGGTCTCGAGGGCGCGGGCGAGGTGGTCGCACTCGGCGAGGGGGTGGCTGAGCTGAGCGTGGGCGATCGTGTCGCCTACGCGGGCGGGCCGCCGGGGGCCTATGCGCAGCTGCGCAACCTGCCGGCCGATCGATTGGTTCGCCTGCCCGACGCGATCTCCTACGACACCGGCGCTGCGATGATGTTGCAGGGCCTCACGGCGCAGTACCTGTTGCGCAGGACCTACCGCGTGCAACCCGGCGAGACAGTGCTCGTGCATGCAGCGGCAGGGGGCGTTGGCCTGATTCTCTGTCAGTGGGCCAAGGCCCTGGGCGCCATCGTGATCGGCACGGTGGGGTCGGATGAAAAGGCGGCACTGGCCGCGGCCCACGGCTGCGATCACCCCATCGTCTACACCCGGGAGAACTTCGCTGAACGCGTCAGGGCGCTGACCGGCGGCCGGGGCGTGGCGGTGGTGTATGACTCGATCGGCAAAGACACGTTCATGGATTCGCTGGCAAGCCTGCAGCCGCTGGGAATGATGGTCAGCTACGGCAATGCCACCGGCCCGGTGCCACCGTTTGATCTGAGTGTGCTGGCAAAACTGGGCTCGCTTTTTCTCACCCGCCCCAGTCTTTTCGCTTACACCGCGAAACGATCGGATCTGCTTGCCATGTCGTCAGAGCTGTTTGAGGTGGTGCAGAATGGTGCCGTGAAGATCGAAGTGCGCCAGCGCTATGCGCTTGCCGATGCGGCGCAGGCCCATCGCGATCTTGAAGCGCGTCGAACCACTGGTTCAACGATTCTGGTTCCCTGAGCGTTACTGCCCCAATGAAGATTCGAATCGTTTCCCAACTGCTGCTGTCTGTTGCGATTGCCCTGGGAGCGGCGACGGGCCAGGCGTCCGAAACGCCGCCCGAAGCGCCATTCACGCCGGCTCAGGCGGCGTATTTCAAGGCCGAAAGCCGCAAGGCCGACGAGCGCTTCGTCAGCGATGTCGCGCGCATCACCGGCAGCAGCGCAGCCCAGGTGCGCAAGGCGATGCCGCCGGAGGGGCGCATCGTCAACCCGGCAGTACGAGTGGTGACAACCCTTGAGCACCAGCGCGGCGCTGAGTTTTCAGAGCAGATCCGCGCCGAGGTTGATGCCGCCGAGACCACGCGGCGCAAGGCAATTGCCGCTGCGCGTGAAGCCGCGCACAAGCGCTGAGTCGGTGGCCGGGCTCAGTGAGCCCGGCGTTGCATCAGTTCTGCGCAGCCCGGTTCACTGAGTCGGGCGACAAACCATTCCAGTGCGCGCCCATGGTGATTGGATTGCCAGGCCAGCCAGAGCGGCGCGCTGGCTTTGGGCCCCGCCAGTTTCTTTTCGACCAGCCGCCCGGCGGCGATGTCGTGTTCTGCCAGGGTTCGCGGCAAGTGGCCCACGCCCAGCCCGGTGCGTTGCGCCGCCGCCTTCGCGGCAATATCGGGCACGGTGAGCGTGTCTTGCCCGTCAAGCAGACCGGCGGTGCGCGCCATCAGCTGGCGCGAGGTGTCGGCAATGACGATGGCGCGGTATTGCCGCGCAAGATCGGTCGGGATCGGTTCCGGGGCATCGGCCAGCGGGTGGTGAGGCGCCACGCAGAAGACGAAGTCCTGTTGCCCCCACGCGCGGGTAGCGTAAGTCGCACCGGGCGGTGGGTCGCCCACCGCGCCGATCACGAAGTCCGCGCGCTGGGTGGCGAGCGCATCCCATGTGCCGCCCAGCACTTCGTACATCAGCTTGAGTCGGGTGCCGCCATAGTTGGCATAGAACTCCGCGATGACCGGGTAGAGCGCGGCAGCGTCGAGCGAGCCGTCGATGGCGATGCGCAGCTCGGCCTCCCAGCCGGTGGCGATGCGCCGAGCACGACATTCCAGATCACCCGCCGCGCGCAAAAGGGTGCGTCCATCTTCAAGGAGGGTTCGGCCTGCGGTAGTGAGGGCGGCGCGACGCCCGACTTTCTGGAAGATCTCGAAGCCCAGATCGTCTTCTAGTTTGCGAACCGCGTGGGTCAGCGCCGAGGGCACGCGGTGCAGGGTTTCCGCTGCTGCCGCAAAGCTCCCGCGGGTGTCGATCGCATCGAGCATGGCCAGGGCTTCGAGTGAAATCTTCATCCGGTCCTCGTTGGGGTTGATTGCGGGGCAAAGCGGGGAATGCGCATGCCGATTGTATGCGACGGCCGCGCGCAGCCGTTTGATCGCGCAGGCGCCGCCGCTATGATGTGGCGCCCGCTGGCGGGGCGTGGTCGCGGCAGGGGGATTCAGCGCTTGGCGGAGAGGGCATTCGATCCGGGCGCGTTAATCGCAGCACCGGCGTGTGCCGTGCGCTGCTGACGCCCTGGCTGCCCATAATGTCCAATGCTGTTGCTCAAGGTGCTTTCAATGAATACAAAACCCTTGCAGGGGGTTCGGGTGATCGAGTTTGGCACGCTCATCGCGGGCCCCTTCTGTGCGCGCATCCTTGCCGAGTTTGGCGCCGAGGTGATCAAGGTGGAATCCCCCGAAGGCGGTGATCCCCTGCGGCAGTGGCGAAAGATGCATGAGGGCACCTCACTGTGGTGGTACGTTCAGGCACGCAACAAGCAGTCGGTCACGCTCAACCTCAAGCACCCCGACGGGGTGCGCATTGCGCGTGAGCTTTGCGCCAGTGCTGACCTCGTGATCGAGAACTTCCGCCCGGGCGTGATGGAAAAACTGGGGCTGGGTTGGGATGTGCTATCGGCGGCGAATCCGGGTCTGGTGATGGTGCGCCTTTCCGGCTTTGGGCAGACCGGCCCGATGGCGCAGCAGCCTGGCTTCGGCGCGATCGGAGAATCGATGGGCGGTCTGCGTTTTGTGACCGGCTTTCCGGATCGGCCGCCGGTCAAGTCCGGCATCTCGATCGGTGATTCGATCGCGGGCTTGTGGGGGGCGATCGGCGGCCTGATGGCGCTGCGGCATCGCGAAGTCAATGGCGGTGCCGGGCAGGTGGTTGATGTAGCGCTTTACGAAGCGGTCTTCGCGATGATGGAGAGCTTGGTGCCCGAGTACGCCTTGGGCGGTGCGGTGCGGGAGCGGACCGGCAACATCATGCCGGGCATCACGCCGTCGAACACCCACACGACGCGTGACGGCGAGCATGTGGTGATCGGCGGCAATGGCGATGCGATCTACAGGCGCCTGATGCGTGCAATGGGCCGCGACGATCTGGCCGATGATCCGGCGCTTGCTGGTAATGCCGGGCGCAGCGCGCGGGCGTCAGAAATCTATGCGGCAATCGATGCCTGGGTCGGCGCTCATGATTCGGCCCATGTGCTTGCGGCGCTCTCGGCCGCCGAGGTGCCCGCCACCAAGGTCTATTCGGTTGCCGACATCTTTCGCGATGCGCAGTTCGCGGCGCGTGGCATGCTCGAAGAGGCAAGCCTGCCCGACGGCACGGAAGTCCGCATCCCCGGGGTGGTGCCGCGCCTGGCCGATACTCCGGGTGGCACAGAATGGCTTGGGCCCAGGCTGGGCGAGCACACCGAATCGGTGCTGGCGTCACTCGGGTATACCCCGGAAAAACGCGCTGCGCTGCGCGAGGCCGGGGTTCTGTAGGCGTTCATTGGTCTGCAAGCGCCTTGGTGGGCTTCAACCGGGGGAGCCGCTCCGGTATAATCCCGCGGTTTTTCTATGGTTTTTGTGCTTTCGGGACGTATCACCGGGGATAGAGGGTCATGAGCGACGAGAACAAAACGGACAACGGCCGGAGAACTCTGGTCATTGCCACTGCCGCTGTCGGGGGCGGAGCGGTGGCCGGGGCGGCTGTGCCGTTCCTGGCGAGCCTTTCGCCGTCTGAACGGGCGAAAGCTGCGGGTGCGCCGGTTGAGGCTGACATCAGCAAGCTGCAGCCGGGCGAGATGATGACGGTGGAGTGGCGCGGCAAGCCGGTGTGGATCCTGCGTCGCACCAAGGAGCAGTTGGCAACGCTGGCCAAGGTCAAGGGCGAGATGGCCGACCCGGATTCGGCGCGCTCCGAGCAGCCGGAGTACTGCAAGAACGAGCACCGTTCGATCAAGGAGGAGTACCTCGTCACGATCGGTATCTGCACCCACCTGGGCTGTTCGCCAAGCTCCAAGTTCCAGCCCGGTGCCGAAGGCGGCATGACTGCTGACTGGCAGGGTGGTTTCCTCTGCCCGTGCCATGGTTCGACCTTCGATCTGGCGGGTCGGGTATTCAAGAACAAGCCGGCGCCGGACAACCTTCCGGTGCCGCCGCACAAGTATCTCGCCGACACCAAGCTGCTGATCGGCGACGACAGCAAGGGGGCTTAAGCCATGACAAGCAAGCCGCAGGCGCTGCTTAACTGGATCGACGAACGTTTCCCGCTGACGTCGACCTACAAGGCCCATCTGGCCGAGTACTACGCACCGAAGAACTTCAACTTCTGGTACTTCTTTGGCTCGCTGGCACTGCTGGTGCTGGTGATCCAGATCGTCACCGGCATCTTCCTGGTGATGCACTACAAGCCGGACGCGTCGCTGAACGCGGCCGGTGTGCCGGTTGCCTTTGCCAGCGTCGAGTACATCATGCGCGATGTGCCGGGCGGCTGGATCATCCGCTACATGCACTCGACCGGCGCGTCGGCGTTCTTCGTCGTCGTGTACCTGCACATGTTCCGTGGCCTGCTCTATGGTTCGTACCGCAAGCCGCGCGAGCTCGTGTGGGTGTTCGGTACCCTGATCTTCCTGTGCCTGATGGCCGAAGCCTTCATGGGCTATCTGCTGCCCTGGGGCCAGATGTCGTTCTGGGGCGCGCAGGTGATCGTAAACCTGTTTGCCGCCATTCCGGTGATCGGGCCGGATCTGTCGGTGTTCATCCGTGGTGACTATGTCGTCAGCGATGCCACCCTGAACCGCTTCTTTGCCTTCCACGTGATCGCCGTGCCGCTGGTGCTGCTGGGCCTGGTGGTGGCTCACCTGGTTGCGCTGCATGAAGTCGGCTCGAACAACCCGGACGGGGTCGAGATCAAGAAAAAGAAGGACGCCAAGGGCGTGCCGCTTGATGGCATTCCTTTCCATCCGTACTACACGGTCAAGGATATCTTTGGTGTTGCGGTGTTCCTGATCGTCTTCTCGGCGATCCTGTTCTTCGCGCCCGAAGGCGGCGGTTACTTCCTAGAGTTCAACAACTTCATCCCGGCCGATCCGCTGAAAACGCCGCCGCACATTGCCCCGGTCTGGTACTTCACGCCGTTCTACTCGATCCTGCGCGCGGTGACCTCGGACTTCCTGATCATCATGCAAGCCGGTGTTGCAGCGATCTGGGTCTGGTCGCTGATGCGTGCGCCGTTCATCGGCAAGGCCATCGCGACGGCTGCGGCCGTGGTGCTGATTCCGGGCATGTTCTTCATCGACGCCAAGTTTTGGGGCGTCGTCATGATGGGCGCCGGTGTTGTGGTGCTCGGCTTCCTGCCCTGGCTTGATCAAAGCCCGGTCCTGTCGATTCGCTACAAGGGCGCGCTGACCAAGACTGCGATCGCGATCTTCGTGGTGGCCTTCGTCATTCTCGGCTACCTCGGGGTATTGCCGCCGACGCCGATGCGCAACCTCACGGCACAGATCTGCACGGTGATCTACTTCGCGTTTTTCGCCTTGATGCCGATCTACACCAAGCTGGACAAGACCAAACCCGTACCGGAAAGGGTGACCTGGAAATGAGCCGCACGATGAAATTCCTGCGAGCCGTGGCGCTTGTAGCGCTGGCTTCGCCGCTCGTTGCAAATGCGGCGGGCGCTGAGCTGCATCTGGACAAGGCACCGGTCAGCTTCGAGAACAAGTCGCTCCAGAACGGAGCGAAGCTGTTCGTCAACTATTGCCTCAACTGCCACGGCGCCAGCTTCCTTCGTTACAACCGCCTGAAGGATATTGGCCTGACGGAAGACCAGATCCGCGACAATCTGATGTTCACCGCCGACAAGGTCGGCGAGCAGATGAAGGTTGCGATCCGGGCTGACGAAGCCAAGGCCTGGTTTGGTGCAACGCCGCCCGATCTGACGGTGATCGCCCGTGCCCGCGCGTCCGAATTTGGCAGCGGCGCGGACTGGCTCTACACCTACCTGCGCAGCTTCTACCGCGATGAAAAGCGCCCGACCGGCTGGAACAACACCGTGTTCGCGAACGTGGGCATGCCCCATGTGCTCTGGGAGCTCCAAGGCGAGCAAGTGGCGCGCTTCGCCGAGAAAGATGACGGAAGCGGCAACAAGACCAAGCATTTTGAAGGCTTTGAAGTGGTCAAGGCCGGCAAGATGGAAAAGGCCGAGTATGACCAGAACGTTGCCGACCTCGTGTCGTTCATTGTCTGGATGGGCGAGCCCGCACAACAAACGCGCAAGCAGATCGGCGTGGTCGTGATTGCTGTGCTGTCGCTGCTCGCGCTGGTCGCATTCGCGCTAAAGAAAGCCTACTGGAAGGACGTTCACTGATACGTCCGCCTGCTGCAGGTGCAAGCCTGTAGCGAAGATGTCCGGACTACGCGCCGCCTCTGCGGCGCGTAGTCCATTTCTGATTTAACTACTTCGCGGGGATTGCCTACGATGATGAACCTGTATTCCGGTACGACGGACCCCTTCAGCCACCGCTGCCGGATTGTGCTCTACGAAAAGGGCATGGATTTCCAGGTCATCGACGTCGACCTTTTCAACAAGCCTGAAGACATTGCGGTCATCAACCCATACAACCGCGTGCCAGTGCTGGTCGATCGTGATCTGGTTCTGTACGAGCCCAACATCATCAACGAATACATCGACGAACGCTTTCCGCATCCGCAACTGATGCCGGCCGACCCGATCATGCGTGCCAAGGCGCGCCAGTTGCTGCATTCGCTTGAGCACGAGCTGTTCTCGCATATCGAAGCCTTGGAAAAGAACGCCAAGGGCGTCGAGAAGAACCGTGCTCACGTCCGCGACCAACTGGTGCAACTCGCGCCGATGTTCGTCAAGCAGAAGTTCATGCTGGGCGAAGAGTTCTCGATGCTCGACGTGGCCATTGCACCATTGCTGTGGCGCCTTGAGCACTACTCGATCGATCTGCCCAAGACGGCGGCGCCGATCGCCAAATACGCCGAGCGCGTGTTCTCGCGTCAGGGCTTCATCGACGCGCTGACCCCGTCAGAGCGGGCAATGCGTCGCTAAGACTGGCTTGGCTGACCCGTAGGAGGCGTGGGCTCGCCCATCCCTCCGGCGGGTAGCCTCTTCGGGCAGGGGCTGCGTCTGCCCGGCTTGGATCGGTGCTTTTTGCGGGAATGATGAGTAGCTGAAATGAGTAAGGTTCCGTCCACCAAGCCCTACCTGGTGCGTGCCCTCTACGAGTGGTGCGTCGATTCCGGCTTCACGCCGCATGTGGCGGTACAGGTCGATGACGATGTACGTGTGCCGCGAGCCTTTGTGCGCGACGGCCAGATCGTGCTCAACGTTGCCCCCGACGCCACCAACCAGTTCAACCTCGACAACGAGGCGCTCAGTTGCCAGGCGCGCTTTGGCGGGGTTGCGCAGTTGATCTACGTGCCGATTGCCAACATTGCGGCAATTTACGCGCGGGAAAACGGCCAGGGAATGGCTTTCGAAGTCGAGTTGAAAGCCGATGCCTCGTCTGCTGGGCCTGAAGATGTGCCCACGGCGGAGGAGCCACCTGAAGACAGCGAGCTTGCCGCAGATGAACCGCCTCCGCCCGATGGCGGCGCGCGGCCACGGCTGCGGGTGATCAAGTAAGACGACGACGGCCCCGTGGGGCCGTTGTTGTTTTCAGACCTGGGACCGGGCGGCTTCGCCTTCGTGGCGTTGGACGAGGTCGGCCAAAGTTTTTGCGCTATCGCTGATCGCGTGCTGGAAACGTTCGAGCATCGTGTCCAGCAAGCGCAGCTTGTGACGAGTCGACATAGTCTCTGCGCAAGGTAAGGCGATGCATCAGCTCAGGGCTTACTGCAGGGCGTGACGTTCTTTGGGTGTTTCGCTGCGGAGGCGTACGGGCGATTTGGCCGCTTGGGGCACCGCCTGAAATGGGGGCTCAGGCGTGCCGGCTCCGAGTGACGCCCGCCGCGCTCAGGCTGGTGGGCGGGCGCGGTCAGCTCAGGCGAACCAGCATCTTGCCGGTGTTCTCGCCGCGGAACAGGCCGATGAAGGCGTCCGGCGCCGCTTCAAGCCCTTCGCGAATCGTCTCCCGGGTCTGGATCTTCCCTTCGGCCAGCCATTTCGCCATCAGCGCGACAAATTCCGGGTAGGCGCCCCAGTGATCGGACACGATGAAGCCTTCGAGCCGCAGCCGTTTCATGATCACCAGCGCGATGTTCGATGGCCCCTTCGGCGCCTCGGTCGCGTTGTACTGCTCGATCATGCCGCACACGGCCACGCGGCCGTTGGGCTTGAGCACGTTGAGCGCGGCTTCAAGGTGGGCACCGCCGACGTTCTCGAAATACACATCGATGCCCTCGGGCGCCGCGGCCTTGAGTGCGGCAGTCAGGTCGCCCGCCGTGCGGTAGTTGATCACCGCATCGGCGCCCAGCTCGCGCAGCCATGCGGCCTTCTCTTCATTGCCGACACTTGCCACGACGCGGCAGCCCTGTAGTTTGGCGATCTGCACCGCGATCGCGCCAACTGCACCCGAGGCGGCCGAGACGAACACGGTTTCACCCGCCTTGATGTGGGCGATGCGGGTGAGGCCGGTCCAGGCCGTCATGCCGGTCATGCCGA
Organism: Niveibacterium sp. 24ML; assembly: GCF_026586805.1. Classification (GTDB taxonomy): domain Bacteria; phylum Pseudomonadota; class Gammaproteobacteria; order Burkholderiales; family Rhodocyclaceae; genus Niveibacterium. The sequence goes on from NZ_JAPFHA010000002.1 coordinate 121,216, forward strand.
TGGCGCCAAGCCAGGCTTGTGGCGGTGCGAGGCGGGTGTCCACTGCATGCACCTGGGTGTCGGCGGCGACGAAGTGCTCGCGCCAGCCGAACTGGTGCAGCACCACGTCGCCTACCTTGAAGCGTGGGCTGGTGGATTCGAGCACTTCGCCCACCGCGCCGCCGTCGAGTGGCTTGCCGATCTGGAAGGGCGGCACATAGCTCTCGCGATCGACCATGCGGCCACGCATGTACGGATCTACCGACATCCAGAGGTTCTTCACCAGCACTTCGCCGGCCTTCAGGGGCGGCACCGGCGTGCTGGCGATTTCGAAATTGGCGGCAGTCGGCGTGCCCGTGGGGCGGGATGCGAGGCGGACTTCGCGGGTCGATTCGAGGAACATGCAGTTCTCCTTGGCGATCAGATCAGCGTGATCTGGACGTCGAGATTGCCACGGGTGGCGTTTGAATAGGGGCAGACCTCATGCGCTTTGGCGATCAGGGCCAAGGCCGTGTCGCGTTCGATGCCCGGCAGGCTGACGTCGAGCGCCGCTGACAGCACGAAGCCACCGCTTGGGTTCGCGCTGATCCCGACGCGGCCGGTCACCGAGGATTCCGTGATCGAAACCTTGGTGGCGCGGGCCACATGGCGAATCGCATTTTCAAAGCAGGCCGAATAGCCGGCGGCGAACAGTTGTTCCGGGTTGGTAGCGAGTTTGCCGCTGCCGCCCAGTTCGCGCGGCAGTGCGAGGGTGACATCGAGTGCGCCGTCGCTGCTGACGGCTCGGCCTTCACGGCCCCCGGTGGCGGTGGCAACTGCGGTGTAGAGCGTTTTCATGGTGCGTTCTCTCTGTGGTGAGGCTGCCGGGGCAGCGGGTGAGGCAGACTCTACCCAGCGGCGGCGCATCAATCCAATGCATGGGTAGAATGCGCGCTATGACTATTTGGTATGGCTGGCCGTGCCCGAACTTCACCAGATCGACCTGAACCTGCTGGTCGCCCTGCAGGCGCTACTGCAAGAGGCAAACGTCACCCGCGCGGCGGAGCGGCTGGGCGTGACCCAGCCGGCGATGAGCCGCACCTTGGCTCGCCTGCGGACGCTCTTCGATGACCCGCTCTTCGTGCGCACGCCCGCCGGTTTGCAGCCCACGCCGCGCGCCGAAGCCCTGCGTGAGCGCCTCAAGGCAACGCTGGCCGATGTTGCCGGTCTGGTGGCCCCGCCGAGTTTTGACCCCGCAAGCGCCCGTGGCGTGTGGCGCATCAGTACCACCGACTACGGCGCGGTTTCGATGATTCCGCGCGTGCTCTCGCGCCTGCACCGCGAGGCGCCCTTGCTTGACATCGCAGTGGTGCCCTGGCGGACCGACAGCGGCTTTCGTTGCCTGGAAAGTGGCGACGTCGAACTCGCGCTCAGTTCCGTATCGCAGGCCCCCGCCGCGATTCATGGCCGCGGCTTGGGGGATGACCGCTTCGTTGCGCTGATGCATGGCGATCATCCGGCCTTGAAGCAGCCCTTCGATCTGGACGCCTTCGTGCGCATCCCGCAGATCCTGATCCACCTGGGGGGCAGTGACCCGCGCGGCGTGGTCGATCTCGCCCTCGAACGTGTTGGCCGCCGCCGCCGGGTTGCGGCGCGGGTATTCAATTTCATGGCCGCAATGGCGATGGCCGCGCGTACCGACATGCTCGTCTGCGTGCCGCGTACCCTGGCGCGGCTGTATGCGCCGCAGTTTGGCCTGGTAGAAGCTGAACTCCCGGTCGAGGTGCCCGACATCCGTTATGCCTTGCTGTGGCACGAGCGCTGGCACAACGACCGCGCGCACACGTGGTTGCGCTCGCTGTGTTTTGAAGAAATCACCGCCGCCCTCGCAGATTGCCGCTGAATCCCGCATCTGCGGGTAAAAACCACTGTGCGCCGGGGGCAGGTAACGGCGACAATCGCAGCCTGTGTCCGACCACGCTTGAAGCAATGACTCAGCCGACCCCTTCGCTTTTCTCCCTGCGTCAGGTGCTCATCGTTCCGTATGTGGCGCTGATTCTTGCCCTGGCGGTGGTGATCGGCGTGATCTCTTACCTTACCGGTTCGCGTGCGGTCGCCACCGTGTCCGATCACTTGCTGATCGAAACCGTCGGGCGCATCGGCCAGGCGGTGGATCGGCATGTGGTGGGCTCCGGGGCGGTGCTCGAAGCCGTGTTTCCGGCCGGCATGTCGGCGCCGGCCTCGATCGAGACCGATCTGCAGGCCCTGCGCACCCGCATGTGGATCGCCACCTCGCTGCATATCGACCCAAACAACTACGCCTACTACGGCAACCGCGCCGGGCAGTTCATCGGGCTCTGGCGTAACTCGGTCAGCGAAGGCGAATTGCGGCTCAAGACGCGCGCGGAAGACCCGCGCACCTTCTACACCTTCCGTGGCATCGGCGGCGCGCTCGAAGAGGCCTCGCGCGAGACCAAGATCTTCGATCCGCGCGCGCGGCCCTGGTTCAAGGCGGGGGAGGGTACGCAAACACACACCTGGACGGCGGTGTACATCGACTTTCGCCATGGCGGGCTGGTCGCCACGCGCGCGCGCAGGGTGCTCAATGCGGCCGGCGAGTTCGAGGGCGTGGTCGCCACCGATGTCTCGCTGCGCGGGCTGAACGACTTTGTTTCGCGACTTGCGCTGTCAAAGAACGGCATCGCATTCATCGTCGAGCCGGACGGCAAGCTGATTGCGTCATCCGCCAGCCCCAACCTCAAGCCGCAGCCCGACGGCACCAATGCTCGCCTGGGCGCATCGGAAAGCGGCCATCCCCTGCTGGCGGCTACCTACGCGCAAGTGCGTGACACCCTGGCCTCGGTGAAGGCCGCGCAACTGCCGCAGACCCGCACCTTCCAGGGCCCCAAGGGCGAAACCGTGCATGCCGCCTTCGACCGGGTGAAGGACGATGCGGGGCTGGAGTGGATTACCGTTGTCGCGGTGCCGGCGAGCGACTTCATGCAGGGCGTGACCGAGAACGTGGTGCGCACGGCCATCGTCGGCGGCATCGCCGCCTTGCTCGCGATCGCCCTCGGTTTGCGCATCCTGGGCTGGGTCACCGGCGATCTGCGCCGCCTGTCGCAATCGGCCCGTGCGATCGGCGACGGCGATCTGGATTCGCCGGTGGGCGTGCATCGCAAGGACGAAATCGGCCAGTTGGCCCGCAGTTTCGAGGCCATGCAGGAGCGCCTGCGGACCGACCGCCTGACCGGCCTGGCCAACCGCGACGCCTTCATGCGGCGGCTGGGCGGGCGCATCGGACAACATCGCCGCGCGGCCGACGACTCGCCGTTTGCGGTGCTCTTCGTCGATCTGAACTACTTCAAGCAGGTCAATGATCGTCTTGGGCATGAGGCCGGCGACAAGGTTCTGATCGAGATTGCCGAGCGCCTGCGCGACGCGGTGCGCGCCAGCGACTTTGTTGCGCGTTACGCGGGCGACGAGTTCGTGCTGCTGCTCGACCGCGTGGCCGATCGTGCCCAGGCAGAGCGCGTGCGCGAACACATCGAGCATGTGCTGGCTCAGCCTTTGCGGAGCGTTGACGTGAGCGCGCTGGGCAGCACCGCTTTGGGCGGGGCGGTCGGCCTTGCGCTCTTCCCGCAGGACGGCGACGAGGCCGAGCCCCTGATGCGCAGTGCAGATCACGAAATGTATGCACGCAAGTTCAGCGCGCGTGGTGAAACTTCCCCGATCCACGCCGATGATGGCAATGCCTGAGGTGTTGCGCGCGCCCTTGGGCGGGGCCGGATGCGACTGGAAATTCCGACCCGCGCCCCGATTGTGTTCGCATGGATAACGCTGATATTGCCGCCGCCTTGCAAACGCAAGGCAGCGCCCTCGTGTTTCTGAACGTCTTGCTGCAACAGCTCGGCTTGCCGGTACCGGCCGTGCCCACGCTGGTGGCAGCCGGCAGTCTTGCGCAGGGCACGCCTGCCTTGCTGGGCATGCTGCTGGCCGCGGTACTGGCATCGGTGTTGGCCGACGCAATCTGGTATCTGGCTGGGCGGGCGTTTGGCTACCGGGTGCTGAACGGGCTTTGCCGCCTCTCGATCAACCCCGGTTCCTGCGTCAGCCAGACTGAGGCGCGCTTCCTGCGTTGGGGGATCTGGTCGCTCGTGATCGCGAAGTTCGTGCCCGGGTTTTCTACCGTTGCGCCACCCATTGCGGGTGCCTTGCGCATGCCCTTGCCGACCTTCCTGCTCGCTGCCGCGATCGGCGCCGCGCTGTGGGCCGGATTCGCGCTGCTGGCAGGCCTGCTACTGCGAGAGCAGATCGAATGGTTCATGGGCTGGGCGCTGCAGCATGGGGCCGACGCCCTGATCGTGATCGCCATCGGTGCGCTGCTCTGGTTGGGCTGGAAGCTGTGGCAGCGGCGGCGCTTCGAGCGTGCCGCTGCCATGCCGCATATCTCGCCCAACGAGTTGGCCTCGGCCATGGCAGCGGGCGTGCCGGTCCGCGTGCTGGATCTGCGCGGCGCCAGCTTGCGCGCGGAAACCGGCGAAATCGCCGCGGCGGTGGTCGCCCAGTACGATGCGCTCGACGCCGCGGTGGCCCAGTGGCCGCGCGATGCGCTGGTCGTCACGCTTTGCGCCTGCCCGGAAGACGCCGGCGCGGTGCACGCCGCGCGCGAGATCAAGAAGCTTGGCTACCGCCAGGTCCGCCCGCTCACCGGCGGATTCGAGGCCTGGAAGGCGCACCCGGCCCTCGCCGGCGCCTGACATCAGCCGATGATGCCCATGCGCTGACCGGCGGCGTGCGCTTGATCGCTCAGCCTGCCGGGGCGGGCGGGCAGTGGCCCTCGCCAGCGTCCAGCACCTCGCCGTCCGGCAGACTGACGAAGCGCCAGCGGTATTGCGCGGCGTCGAGTTCCAGCCTGAGGTAGCCGTGCCGCCCGGCACGGCGGGCTTCGGTGATGGGCGGGGCCGGCTCACGCACCCGATACGGCGACGCACCGCCGGTGCCCACGACAAAACTCCGTGTGCCAAGCGGGTTTGCTTGCCCGGCCGCATCCAGCGGCGTGTTGCGTTCGTAGTGATGGTCATGCCCGGCGAGTGCGACGGCCACCCGCGCATCGGCAAGCGCCTGCCAGATCGCCTGGGTGCCCGCTGCGTTGCCATGAGCCCCGCTTGAGAAGCGCGGGTGGTGCCACATTGCCAGCGTGCAGCGCCGCGTGTTGCCGGCAAGGGTGTCGCTGAGCCAGCGGCCTTGCGCCGAGTCCTTGTCCATGGCGATGTTGCTGTTCAGCCCCAGGATGCGCCAGCGCCCCAGATCGACGCTGAAATAGCCGTTCGGCGCCGCTGGCGGGCCGATGTACGCGTAGAAGGGCGCGCCGTTGGCGGTGGCGTAGTCATGATTGCCGGGGACGGCCAGGATTTCGCGTCTGAAGCGCCCCCACACCGGGTCGAAGCAATCGGCGAATTCGGCCGCGGTGCCGTGCGGGTAGACCAGATCGCCGAGCAAGAGCAGGCGCGATTCGCTGCGCTTGGGCAGGCGAGCGCGGTCGGCAGCGATCAGCTCGGCAAGCGCGCGGTGCGCATTGCTGTTGCAATCGGCAATGTCGCCGATCGCGTAGATCACCGCGGGCTTATCGCTGGCGGCGTGGGTGGCAAGGGGCAGTAGCAGGGCAAGACAGCAGAGCGCGCGCATGGCTTCGACAGCAAGAGTGGCAATTCGCTGAGCGTAGCAGTTCGGCGCGCGGCCTCGGGGCCGTGGTGCATCGGCGCAGGTGGCGACCTTGCTGGGCCGCGCACGCGCGGCGGTGGGCTTGGCGCAAGCGGGCAGGATGCCTCACCATGCGCGGCATGCGACGACCGGGTCTTTCACTTGTTCTGCGGGTTCTCATGGCGGCCGCCGCGCTGGCTGCGCTGGCTGCCTGCGCGCCTGGTTTCCAGCGCAATCCGCTCGCCGACGACGTCAAGATTTCGCCGAACGTCAGTGCGCGGCGCGTCAGTCTGGTGGTGATTCATCACACCTCAAGCAGCAGTCATGAATCGGCGCTTCGAACCCTGCGCGATCCGCTGCGTGAGGTCAGTGCCCACTACCTGATTGCGCGCGACGGGCGGCTGATCCAGCTGGTGGACGAGGCCGACCGCGCTTGGCACGCGGGCCGCGCGCGCTGGGGGGCGATCACCGACGTCAATTCCGCCTCGATCGGCATTGAACTCGACAACAATGGCGACGAACCCTTCCCGGCCGCACAGATGGCCGCGCTTTATCGTCTGCTCGACGATCTGCGTGCCCGCCACCGGCTCACACCGCTGGCCTATGTTGGCCACGCGGACGTCGCGCCGGGCCGCAAGGTGGACCCGTCTGCCCACTTCCCGTGGCGCGAGATGGCTCTGCGCGGCTTCGGGCTGTGGTGCGATCCTCCGCTGGCCGCCGCGCCGGCCGGGTTTGACGTGGCGCTCGGGCTGCAGGCACTGGGCTACGAACTGGCTTCGCCGGATGCCGCCGCGATGGCCTTTGCCTTGCACTACGGCGCGCCGCAAGCGGGCCTGGCGGCGCTCGATCCGGCTCTGGTCGCGTGCCTCGTGGCGCAGGCGCGCGCGGTGACCGAGCCCTGAGGCGGTCTACACGCTGAGCGATTCACCACTGACATAGAACTGCCCGCCCGCCACATAGTGCAGGGTGCGCAGCGCCGCATCGGCGTCGTCGAAATGCCAGTGCCCATCGCGGAATACACGCGCATCCGCCGAGGCGGCAATCACTTCGCCCAGGAACAGGTCGTAGGCCTGCTCGTTGTGCGGTTCGCGGATCACGCGGCACTCCAGCCAGCCCACGCAGCCGGCAATCAGCGGTGCGGCAAGTCTGTCGGCGGGCAGGCGGCCGATTCCCAACGCACTGAACTTGTCCAGCGAACGCCCCGACTGGCCTCCCGCCCCGATGACCTGCGCCGCAATGGCCCGGCCGGGGATGTTGAGCACGAACTCGCCCGAGGCTTCGACCAGCTCGCGGGTGTAGGTGCTCTTGTCGATGACCACCGCCACCTTGGGCGGAGAGAAGTCCAGCGGCATGCACCAGGCGGCGGCCATCACGTTCTGGTGCCCACCGTGCGCACTGCTGACCAGGGTGACCGGACCATGGTTGAGCAAACGATAGGCTTTCGAGAGATCGACAGGGGTTCGCATGGGGGCTCCGTGAGGCAGTGCGTTCTGTTGTGCGGCCCGTCGCTGCGGTGTCAAGCGCAAGCGGGCTGGCGGTCCAGCCCATCGGGCAGGAAGGGCGCCGGGCAGTTGATTTCGAGCGGTGCGCCGGTTAGCGGGTGGGCGAGCCTGAGCGTGCAGGCATGCAGCATCAGGCGCGGGTGTGCCGCATCGGCCCCGCTGGCGTACAGGGCATCGCCAAGAATCGGGTGGCCCAGCGCCTGCAGGTGCACCCGCAGCTGGTGACTGCGGCCCGTCACCGGCGTGAGCCGAACCGTCGAACGGCCTTGAACCGGGTCGCGCGCGAGCACTTGCCAATGCGTCAGCGAGGGCTTGCCAAGGTGCAGATCGACTTTCTGGCGCGGGCGTTGGGGCCAGTCGGCCGCGAGCGGGAGGTCGATGCTGCCTGCATCGTCCGGCATGAGCCCGCTCACGATGGCGACGTAGTGCTTTTCAAGCGCGCGCGTCTGGAAGGCGATGCTGAGCAGGCGTTGCATGGGCGCGCCGCGCGCCATCAGCAAGATGCCGGAGGTCGCCATGTCCAGCCGGTGCACGATCTGCGCATCCGGGTAGCTGGCTTGTACGCGCGCCGAGAGGCAATCCTGCTTGTCTTCGCCGCGTCCGGGCACTGAGAGCAGCCCGGCAGGCTTGTCGAGCGCGAGCAGCGCGTCGTCGGCGTAGAGCAGGCGGAATCCGCTTGGCAGGCTGGGCGGGCAGTGAAGCATTGGCAGGCATCGGAAGCGCGAATCGGATGCGACTCTACCGCAGAGTGCTGGCCGGATCAGGCTGCGAGCGGCGCTTCGCGCAGGTAACGCAGCAATCGGCCACGGTAGGCCACGGCTTCGTGTTCGCAGTCTGCGCGGGTTTCGGTCAGCGTGAAACCGTTGTGTTTCATGTGGCGACTGAAGTGCGGCCGGTTGCCCCGATCCGGGTCGACGATCAGAACTTCGGCGCTTGGCGCGGCGTGGCGCTGGATGAATCCGGCCAGCTGGCCGCGCTCGTCCCGTTCGTAGAGCACATCGCTGCCGATGATGAGGTCGAAGCGGCCCAGCGCTTCGCTATGCGTGGCCCAGTCGCCGGTGAGGTATTTCATCGGCGGCAGCCCGTTGAGGCGCAGGTTCTCGTTGATGAAGCTGCGTGCCAGTGGATGGCAGTCGCTGGCGGTGACATCGGCCAGGCGACGGTGCGCGATCAGGCTTGCGATCGCAAGGCCGCAGCCCACTTCCAGGATGCGCAGGCCGGCCAGATCACGGACGGCCATTTCGCCTGCCAGCACCCGGCCCGATGGCCAGACCAGTCCGAACAAGGGCCAGGCCGCCGAGCTGATGCCCATTGCCTCGGCCTCGCCGAGCGGGTCGGAGAACTGCTCGCGATCGAGCAGGGATCGGATCTGGATGTTCGCAACGCCGGTGATGGCGATGCTTTCAAGTTTGACAAGGTAGCCCGGCATGAATGCTTCTTTCCTGGCCGACGAACGCACGCGGGCGCGATCGAAGGCATTGGGTGGCGTCGTGCATCAGGGAAATGTTCGGGTTGAACAGGCACGAGGCTTCACCGAAGCGGGTGCGGGGCCGGAGGCCATTTCGCGGGGGCAGAACAGAAACAAAAACCGGCGGTTCTGCCGCCGGTTCAGGTCTGCAGTCTAGCTGCTTGTGCTGGGCAGGACAATCGCGCTGCCAGCGGAACTGGGGGATCGAGGCCTTGTGGGCCGAGCGCTCCCGGGCGGAATCAGAAGCCGAGCTTGCGCAGCACATGCCTGCCGCGTGCGGCAAATGCCGTGTCGGGCATGCCTAGTTCGTAGATGCTGCCAGAGGTGGTTTCGATGCGCTTGCTCAGCGGGTCGTAAGCCACGATTGCGGTGGTGCTACCTCGACGGCTGCGCAGGATCGAGCCGATCAGCGCGGCGCTTTCGGTAACCATCAGATCGCGTTCCTGATTCGCGATCCACCAGCCACTGATGCGGCCACGGACGTAGCGGTTCGAAAGCCGGGTCGCGCCAGGAGGAAGAACCGGCTCCTCGGGTGTGACCGCGCGCGGGGCGTCGATGGGCGTTTCGAGTTCGGCGAGCATCACATCGATGCCGCCCATGAAGTTGGTTTCCTGCAACTCCTTTGTCGCCTCGAACATGTCTATGCCTTTGGAATTGTTTGTGGGCGCTGCAGAGAATACCCTGAATGCATAGATTCGGGGGTGCTAGGGAAAACCCGGTGTCATGAATTTGTGCACGCCCGCCGATTTGTCGGCAGGCTCAGCCGTGCGCGATCGGGTCTGCGATGAGATCTGCGCGCCGGATCGGATGCCCGGCTGGCGTGAGGTGAAGGGCCAGTGCAGACAAGGTCACATAGGCCTGACCAAGATCGTGATCGAGCGCGCTGGTCGCGGCGCACTCAGCCTTCACGGTGGCGAGGTCGCCCCGCGCGATCGGGCCGCTGAGCGCGGCGCGGGTGCCGGCGCGGTCAATGTTTGCGAGCGTGCCGTCGATCAGCGGCCGCAGGGCCGGCCAGGCAGCCTCGCTTGGCACGCCAGCGGCCAGCAGGCAGCGCAGCGCGCCGTCCATCAGTGCGACCAGTTGATTGCAGGCCATGACGGCGCCTGCGTGGTAGAGCAGTTTGTGCTGCTTGGCGATCGTGATGCGCTGCCCGCCGATGGCATCGAAGAGCGGGCCCAGCACGGCGAGCGCGGCCTCGTCGCCTTCCTGCGCACAGACCGTGCCAGAGAAGTGCGAGACCGCGCTGGCGGGCGTGGCGAACGACTTCATCGGATGCACGCTCGCGATGTGGGCGCCACAGGCCTTGAGTGGTTTGAGCACCTCACTGGCGAGCGCGCCACTGCAGTGGAAGACGATGTCGCCGTTCCGCACTACGCCGCTCGCCGCCAGCGTGGCGGCAGCGGTGGCGATGGCGTCATCATGGGTTGCGATCAGCGTGATCGGGGAGGGCCGCTGCGCTGCGGCGGCCGTTCCGGCGCCGATGAAGTTGATTGCCCCCTGCGTGGCAGCCGGGTCCGTATCCATCACATCTCCCATGCGCAGCACCCCGGCGTTGTGCCACAGCCGGGCGAGCGAGCGGCCCAGGCGCCCGGCGCCAATGAGTTTGAGTTCAGATGTGCTGGCCTGCATGGAAAAACCCTCTCAAGTCCGCTGACGACGTGACCGTTAACCTATCGTGCATGCAAATAGTGCCATCGCGATGCTGCGCTGCAAGCGCGCGGCTGTTTTTGGACTGGCGCTCAAGCCCGTTGGGCGTCCAAGGGGGATCCATGATGACGTTCTTTGACGATCTGAGTTTGCGCGCCAAGCTGCTGGTCAGCTTCGTGCTGAGTTCAGGAGTGCTGATCCTCGCGATCATCTTCTGTGTGGTTCAGATTCAGCATATTCGTGCGGACACTTCGGAGATCGCCACGGACTGGCTGCCCTCTGTTCAGTCGGCCGCGAAGATCAGCCAGGAGCGCTTGCGTCATCGCGTGCGCAGCCTCGAGTACATGCTGCCGGGCAGCCCGGATGAGAAGCAGAAGATCGAGTCTTCACTGAAGAAGCTCAGCGAGGACGTGTCTGCGGCCATTGCTGCCCACCGCAAGCTGGCCGACTCAGCCGAAGAACAGAAGATCGTTGATGCCGTCGCAGTGGCTTTCGATGCCTACCGCAACGCTGTCGGCGAAGCGGCGCAGTTGCTGCAGGCCGGCGACGAAGAGAAGGCTCAGTCCCTGCGCAAGGGGGCGTGGGTCAAGGCGGCCAACGCGCTTCGCGATCAGACCGACGCGCTGGCGAAGTTCAATGCCGAGGGCGTGCAGGCTTCGGCCGCTGCGGCCGAGCGCGACATTGCGCTCGCCACCCGCGGCAGCCTGATTGCACTGATCCTGGGCGTGGCGATTGCGATTGTGTTCTCCTACTTGTCGGCACAGCGCCTTGCCCGGCGCCTGGGGGATGCGGTGGATGCTGCCCGCCGGATCGCTGCCGGCGATCTGACCGGGCGCCTGCCTTCGGGACGACGCGATGAGATCGGCCGGCTGATCGAGGCGATTGCCTCGATGCAGGACTCCCTGCGCGCGGCCATGAGCGCGTCCAACACGCAGGCGGGGCAACTGACCGCTGCGGCCAATGCGCTCACGCATGGGGTGGACGAAATGGAGCGCGTCGCCCAGGCAGAAAGTGCGGCGGCTGCAGCAATTGCCGCCAACGTCGAGCAGCTGACGGTTTCCATCAACCATGTTTCGGAAGACACCCGCGAAGCGGCCCGCCTGGCACTTGATTCCGATCAGCGCGCACGTACCGGCCGTGCGGCGGTGGATGCCGCGGTGAAGGAAATCGAGCGCGTGCAGGTAGTGGTGGTGGATGCGGCTGAGCGGATTGCTGAACTGGAGCGGCAATCCGGCCGCATCTCCGAAATCGTGGTGGTGATCAAGGATATTGCCGACCAGACCAACCTGCTTGCGCTCAATGCCGCGATCGAGGCCGCGCGCGCAGGCGAGCAAGGGCGGGGCTTCGCGGTGGTGGCCGATGAAGTGCGCAAGCTTTCGGAGCGCACGGCCCACTCCACCAGCGAAATCACCCAGATGATCGGCACAATCCAGGCTTCAACCCGCCAGGCGGTGGCCGGAATCAACGATGGCGTCAGTTCTGTCGAGAGCGGTGCGCGGCTGACCAACGAAGCGGGCCAGGCAATCGCCGAACTGCAGGACATGGCGCGACGCGTGGCGGGCGTGGTGGGCGAAATCTCCGACGCACTGCGCGAACAGTCGAGCGCATCCACCGATGTGGCCAAGCGTATCGAACAGATAGCCTCGAATGCAGAGGAAGCCACGGCGGCAACCGCGCGGAGCAGCGAGGCGGCCCACGCGTTGGAGAAAATTTCTGCAGACATGCACGCCACGGTGGCCCGTTTCCGGCTCGAATGAGGCGAAGGTGTCCGGTGGCTGCGCGTGGCCTGGCCGCGCTGGTGCTGTGCTGGCTTGCCGTTGCCGGGGCGGATGAGCCGACACTGGTGCTGCACTACAACGAGCGGCCGCCTTACAACATCAGCGGTGGGATGGGTATCGTCTACGGCCTCACCGCGACGCCGGCCGCTGCGGCCTTGAATGCCGCGGGCGTGCCCTTCCGCTGGGAACTGACTCCGCTTGCGCGGCAGTTCAAACTGATCGAGATCAGTGCCGGGCTGGACTGCGCGGTCGGACTGTTCCGCAACCCGGAGCGTGAGCGCCTGGGCAAGTTTTCCGCGCCGTTGTACCGCGACCGCGGCATGGTCGGCATCGCACGGGCCGAACTGGGCTTGCCCGAGCGCGTCCGGATCGAGGACCTGATGCGAGATCGATCAAAACGCTTGATGCTCAAGCGCGGCCTGACCTACGGCTCGCGCGTTGCCGAACTGGTGAAGGCACTGCAGCCCGCTGCCGAGTGGGTGACGATCGAAAGCGAACAGATGGTGCGCATGCTCAAGGCCCAGCGGGCCGACTGGATGCTTGCAACCGAAGAGGAGGCGAGCTATCTGATCGCGCGTGCCGGACTTGGCCCGGCGGACGTCACCGTGCTGCGCTTCACGGATTTGTCGCAAAGCGAGCCGCGCCACCTGTATTGCAGCCGCGCCGTGCCCGATGCCATGCTTGAGCGCATCAATGCGGCGATTGGCGGCAAGTTCGCGCGCTAGCGCCGGCACCTTGGACTTAGGGGCGGGTGCCAGGACGCCTGCCTTGACCGGCTTCCGACCGCCTACGTACAGTGCCGCATCCCGGCGCGTGGCGCTCGCCTTCGAAGCCGGGCCCCGGATCGTCTGGCGCCCCGCGCGCTTCAGCCAAAAGGAATCTGCCATGCACGCCGCGCTTCCACGCAAAGTCGCCATTGTTGGCGCAAACCGTATTCCGTTTGCTCGCTCGAACACCGCTTACGCGCAGTTGAGCAACAAGACCATGCTGACCGACACCCTGCGCGGCCTGGTCGAACGCTGTCGCCTGCAGGGCGAGATCCTGGGCGAGGTGGTGGGCGGCGCGGTGATGAAGCATTCACGCGACTGGAACATGGTGCGCGAATGCGTGCTCTCGTCCGGCTTGCATCCGAACACCCCGGCGTTCGACGTGCAACAGGCGTGTGGCACCGGGCTTGAGGCTGCGATCCTGGTTGCCAACAAGATTGCGCTGGGTCAGATGGATGCGGGGATTGCGTGTGGGGTGGATACGACCTCCGACGCGCCGGTGGCGGCCAATCGTGGTCTGCAGCGCGCCCTGATGGATCTGAATGCGGCAAAGACCGGTCGCGCCCGCTTCAAGCACCTGTTGCGCGCCATGCACCCGAAGCATCTTGTGCCGGAGTTGCCCGCCAATGCCGAGCCGCGCACCGGCAAATCGATGGGCCAGCATGCCGAGATCACCGCCAGGCGCTACGGTCTCACGCGGCAGGCCCAGGACGCGCTGGCGCTGGCCAGCCACCAGAACCTGGCAAAAGCCTACGACGAGGGCTTCTTCGATGATCTGGTGATGCCCTACCACGGCTTGTCGCGCGACAACAACCTGCGCCCGGATTCGTCGATCGAAAAGCTCGCCAAGCTCTCGCCGGCTTTTGACCGCAACGGCGGCACGATCACCGCCGCGAACGCATCGCCGCTGACGGACGGGGCCTCGGCGGTGCTGCTGGCTAGCGAGGAATGGGCACGGCACAAGGGCCTGCCGATCCTGGCATACCTGGTTACCGGCGAAGTGGCCGCGGTCGATTTCAGCGACGAACGCGAAGGCCTGCTGATGGCGCCGGCCTACGCGATCCCGCGCATGCTCAAGCGGCTTGGGCTGACCTTGCAGGACTTCGACTTCTACGAGATCCACGAGGCGTTTGCGGCCGTGGTGCTGTGCACGCTCGCGGCCTGGGAAAGCGACGACTTCTGCCGCAACAAGCTTGGCCTTCCGGGCGCGCTGGGCAGCATCGACCGCAGCCGCCTGAACGTGAAGGGCAGTTCGATCGCGGCGGGCCACCCGTTTGCGGCAACCGGCGGGCGGGTGCTTGCGACGCTGGCAAAACTTCTCGCCGAAAAGGGCTCGGGGCGCGGGCTGATCTCGATCTGCGCGGCCGGCGGGCAGGGTGTGACGGCGATTCTGGAGCGCTGAGCACCGTGGCTGACCTGTTGCTTCGTCTTGCGAACGGCCGCTACAGCCGCCGACTTGTGCGCGCGCTGGGCCTTCCCTGCCCGGTGCAGCTTGCGCGTGCCGCGGGTGGCTACGAGCCAGCGCCCTTGCTCGGGCGCTGCACGGTCGTCGGTGCCGCACCCGGCGGCTGGGCGTTGCCGGCCTTGCTAACGGCAGCGCGTAATGCCGGCGCCGAGTGCTTCGATGCCCTGCCGGAGGGGCGTGCCGCCGACACGGTGCTGTTTGATGCCACCGGCTGTGGCACACCCGCAAGCCTGGCGAGCCTGTATGCCGCGTTCCAGCCCCTGATGCGCCGTTTGGCGCGCAATGCACGCGTGCTGGTGGTTGCGGCGGATCCGGCCGATTGTGGCGACCCGCTCGCCGCGGCGACGGCTCGGGCTATCGAAGGCTTCGTGCGCGCTTTGGGCAAAGAGATCGGCCGCCTTGGCGCAACCGCCAACCTCGCGCGGGTTGCGCCGGGCGCCGAGTCGCGCCTGGACGGGCTGGTGCGCTTCTGCGGGGGCGTGCGGTGCACTTATGTCTCCGGGCAGGTGTTTTGCGTCAGTGCAAAGGTAAGCGAAACCGAACCGGCGACGTCGGCAGGGCAACTGGCCGGCCGCGTGGCGGTGGTGACCGGGGCGGCGCGCGGCATCGGCGCTGCGACGGCTCAGCGCCTTGCCGAAGAGGGGGCTCACGTGGTCTGCGTGGATGTTGCCGCGGCACGCGATCCGCTTTATGAACTGGCGGCGCGACTGCGCGGCACGCCGCTTGTGCTTGATATTGCGACGGCGCAGGCGCCGAGCGCCCTGTGCGCATTCGTGCAGGAGAAGTTCGGCGGCATCGACGTGATGGTGCACAACGCCGGGATCACCCGCGACAAGACCCTCGCCAACATGAAGCCGGAACTCTGGCAGCAGGTGATCGCGGTGAACTTTGCGGCGATCGCCGCGATCGACGACGCCCTGCTGGCCGGGGGCTTGCGCGATGGCGGGCGGATCGTCTGCCTTTCATCGGTCAGCGGCGTCGCCGGGAATTTCGGCCAGACCAACTACGCCACCAGCAAAGCGGCGCTGATCGGCTATGTTGCTGCGCGCGCAACGGGCCTTGCCGCGCGGGGCATCAGCATCAATGCGGTGGCGCCCGGTTTCATTGAAACGCCGATGACAGCGAAGATCCCCTGGATACCCCGAGAGGCGGGCAGACGCCTGAACGCGTCGAGCCAGGGCGGGCAGCCGCGGGATGTGGCGGAGTTGATAACCTTCTTGGCTTTGCCGGGCAGCGCGGGCTTGAGCGGCAACACGATACGGGCATGCGGGCTGGCCTTGATTGGCGCCTGAGCAGTGTATGAAACTTTGACGACACGGGTATCTTTCGCGTAGGAAATCGTCCTACACTGAACGGCTCTACCCTCGTTCATGCACTGGTCATTGCGATGAAGCGACGCATTCGAAGCCTCGCCCGGCAAACCTTGCGCTTTGCCACGTCATGGTTACCCAGCCGCCAGCGATACGCCCTGATGCGCAATGCCGTGCGTGTTGAGGAGCCGCCGCCGGATAACCTGGTATTCAAGCTCGCTGAAACCGAAGACGAGCTGACCGCCTGTTTCAAGCTGCTGCACGATGCGTATGTCGGTGCTGGCTTCATGGCGCCCGACCCTTCCGGCATGCGGGTGACGCTGTATCACGCCTTGCCCTCCACCACGACCCTGCTCGCCAAGTGCGACGATCAGGTGGTGGGCACCATCTCGCTGATCCGCGAGAGCGCGCTCGGTTTCCCCTTGCAGCGGATTTTCGATATCGACGCGATTCGTGCCGAGGGCGGCAACATCGCCGAAGTGTCGGCGCTGGCCGTGCATCGTCGCTGGCGCAACAAGGGCGGGCAGGTGCTGTTCCCCTTGATGAAGTTCATGCGCGAGTACGCAGTGAAGTACTTCGATACCCGCCATCTCGTGATCGCGGTGAACCCGCGCCACATCCCCATGTACGAAGGCCTGCTCTGCTTCCGCCGCCTCAAGCAGAACCCGGTGGCGCACTATGACTTCGTTAACGGTGCGCCGGCCGTGGGCGCGCACCTTGACCTGAAGAAGATGCCGGATCTGTATCGCCGCGCATACCGCAACAAGCCGCCCGGCAAGAGTCTGTATCACTACTTCCTTGAACTGACGCTCAAGCACTTCCAGTTCCCGGACAAGCGCTTCTTCACCACCAATGATCCGGTGATGACGCCTGCGCTGATCAATCACTTCTTCAACCGCGAGACCGATGCATTCCGCCGCGCAACCGAACGCGAGCGGGTCTTGCTGCACGCGATCTACGATTTGCCGGCCTACAAGGCCTACTTGCCGCCCTTGCCGGGCAACACGCAGCACACCGAACTGCGCCACCGTCAGCATCAACGCTTCTCGGTGATGTGCCCGGCCGAGTTCAAGGTGATGCTGCCCGGCTCGGCCAAGCCAATCAGCTACCCGATGAAGGTGATCGAGTGTTCGCGGACCGGCTTCCGCGCGACTTGCGACAGCGAGATTCCGCTGACAACCGAAGGCACTGCGTACATCGAGCTCGGCGAGTCGGATCGTTGCGTGCTGAAGGTGTTCGTGCTGCGGCACGGGCGGGTGAGCAAGACCATCCTGATGTTCAAGCTCAAGGAGCCGGACGAGGTGTGGCTCAAGTTCGTGCGGGCCCTTCGCATGGCGCGCACGCATGACGAACTGGGCGACGCGACCCGCTTCCTCGCATCGACCTCTTCGGGCACGACCCAGGCGCCAGTCCGCGCAGCCTGAGGTTCGCTTACACCGGCCCTGCCGGGACGAAGAAGCGTTCGCCCAATTCCTCGATCCCCAGCGTCTGCAAGAGTTCCTGCAGGCGCTCGCTGGGGCGGCGACGGGGCAGTTGCTTGTCGGTGGCGATGATCAGCTCGTTCTTCATCGAGTGCTCCCAGCCCACCAGCTCGGTCACGTTGACCTGGTAGCCGTGCGCTTCCAGTTGCAGGCAGCGCAGCACGTTGGTGACCTGACTGCCGAATTCGCGCGTGTGGATCGGGTGGCGCCACAGCTCGGTGAGCGTCGACTTCAGTGCCTTGCCCTTGTTCTTCCGCAGCACCGCGGCCACTTCCGCCTGGCAGCAGGGCACCAGCACGATGTGGCGCGCGCGCTTGGCCAGCGCGAAGCGGATCGCGTCATCGGTGGCGGTGTTGCAGGCGTGCAGCGCGGTCACGACATCGATCCGTTCGGGCAACGCACTCGACGTGATCGAATCAGCCACCGACAGATTCAGGAAGCTCATGCCACCAAAACCCAGGCGGGTGGCCAAGTCGCGTGAGCGGGTGACAAGTTCCTCGCGCGTCTCGATGCCCCACACATGCCCCTGCCGGGCGGACTCCTTGAAGAACAGGTCGTAGAGGATGAAGCCCAGGTAGGACTTGCCTGCGCCGTGGTCCACAAGGCTGACTTCCGGGTGCGCCGCCAGCACATCCTGCAGCAGCGGCTCGATGAACTGGAACAGGTGATACACCTGCTTGAGCTTGCGCCGGCTGTCCTGGTTCATCTTGCCGTCGCGCGTGAGGATGTGCAGTTCCTTCAGCAGTTCAAGCGATTGGCCGGGGCGGACGTCGTAAGTCTTGGTCATGGCAGATGGGCGGCGCAGGCCGAGGCGAAACAAGGGCGCGATTATGCGCCTTGGCGCTGCCGCCTGCCCTTCAGCGTTGCGCCTTGATGACGCCCCGGGCGGCAAGCGTCTCGACTTCGTCCTTGCGCTTGCCCAGCAGGGTTTGCAGCACGGGGATCGTGTCTGCCCCGAGAATTGGCGGCGCGCTGCTGTAGCTGACGGGGGTTGCGGACAGTCCGACCGGGTTGCCGACCAAGGGCAGCGGGCCGGCCGTGGGGTGGGCCATCTCGACCCGCATCCCGCGGTGCTGCACCTGCGCGTCGGCGAAGACCTGGTCGAGGGTGTTGATCGGGCCGCAGGGCACGGCGGCGCTTTCCAGTGCGGCGATCCACGCGGCGGTGCTGCGGGTGCGGGTGACTGCGTGCATCGCGGGAATCAGTGTGTCGCGGTGCTTCACGCGCGCGGCGTTGGTCGCGAAGCGTTCGTCTTGCGCCCAGTCGGTGCCGGCTTCCTGGCAGAGCCGGGCGAACTGGCCGTCGTTGCCGATCGCCAGGATCATGTGGCCATCGGCGGTGGGGAAGGCGTCGTAAGGGACGATGTTCGGGTGGGCGTTGCCCATGCGCTGCGGCGCGCGCCCGCTGGCGAGGTAGTTCATCGCCTGGTTGGCGAGGCAGGCGACCTGCACGTCGAGCAGGGCGAGGTCGATGTGCTGGCCCTTGCCGCTGCGCTCGCGCCATGCCAGGGCGGCGAGGATGGCGTTGCTGGCGTAAAGCCCGGTCAGGATGTCGGTGAGGGCGACGCCCACCTTGGTGGGCGGGCCGTCCGGCTGGCCTGTCAGGCTCATCAGCCCGCCCATGCCCTGGATCAGGAAGTCGTAGCCGGCGCGCTCGGCGTAGGGGCCGTCCTGCCCGAAGCCGGTGATCGAGCAGTAGATCAGGCGCGGGTTCAACGCCGACAGCGTGGCGTAGTCCAGCCCGTACTGTGCCAGCCCGCCAACCTTGAAGTTCTCGACCAGCACATCGCACTGCATCGCCAGCTCGCGTACCAACGCCTGGCCTTCGGGCTGGGTGAAGTCGATCGTCACCGAGCGCTTGTTGCGGTTGGTGCACAGGTAGTAGGCGGCGATGTCGGTGTCCTCGCCCGCCTCGTCCTTGATCCACGGCGGGCCCCAGGCACGGGTGTCGTCACCGCTGCCGGGGCGCTCGATCTTGATGATTTCCGCGCCAAGGTCGCCCAAGAGCTGCGTGGCCCAGGGGCCGGCCAGTACGCGGGAGAGGTCCAGCACGCGGAGATGGGAGAGGGCGGAGGGCATGTTCGCTTTCACCACAAAGGCGCGAAGGGGCGCAGCGGGCCACGAAGAAAGTCAAAGGAATGCAAGGTCACGATTTGGATTTTCTTTGCGGCCATTCGTGTCGCTTTGTGCCTTCGTGGTGAGGATTCTTCAGTTCAGCAAAACGCCTGAATGCCGGTGATTGCCCTGCCGAGGATCAGCGCATGCACGTCGTGGGTGCCTTCGTAGGTGTTCACCACTTCGAGGTTAACGAGGTGGCGGGCGACGCCGAATTCGTCGCTGATGCCGTTGCCGCCCATCATGTCGCGCGCGAGCCGTGCAATGTCCAGCGCCTTGCCGCAGGAATTGCGCTTCATGATCGAGGTGAGCTCCACGCAGGCCGTGCCGTCTTCCTTCATGCGGCCCAGGCGCAGGCAGCCCTGCAGGCCGAGGCTGATCTCGGTGAGCATGTCGGCGAGCTTCTTCTGGATCAGCTGGTTGGCGGCGAGCGGGCGGTCGAACTGCTTGCGTTCGAGCACATAGCTGCGCGCGCGGGCGAAGCAGTCTTCCGCCGCACCCAGCGCGCCCCAGGCGATGCCGTAGCGCGCCGAGTTGAGGCAGGTGAAGGGGCCCTTGAGACCGCGTACCTCGGGGAAGGCGTTTTCCTCGGGCACGAAGACCTCGTCCATCACGATCTCGCCGGTGATCGAGGTACGCAGGCCGACCTTGCCGTGGATCGCCGGCGCCGTGAGGCCCTTCCAGCCCTTCTCCAGCACGAAGCCGCGGATCTTGCCTTCGTCGTCCTTCGCCCACACCACGAACACATCGGCGATCGGCGAGTTGGTGATCCACATCTTGCTGCCCGAGAGGCTGTAACCGCCTTCGACTTTGCGCGCGCGGCAGATCATGCTGCCGGGGTCGGAGCCGTGGTTCGGTTCGGTCAGGCCGAAGCAGCCAATCCACTCGCCAGTCGCGAGCTTGGGCAGGTACTTGCGGCGCGTGGCCTCGTTGCCGAACTCGTGAATCGGCAGCATCACCAGCGAACTCTGCACGCTCATCATCGAGCGGTAGCCGGAATCGACGCGTTCGATCTCGCGCGCGATGAGGCCGTAGGCGACGTAGTCCAACCCGGCGCCACCGTACTCGGGCGGAATCGTGGCGCCCAGCAGCCCGAGTTCGCCCATCTCGCGGAAGATCGCGATGTCGGTCTGCTCATGGCGGAAGGCTTCGGTTGCCCGCGGCAGCAGGCGATCTTGCGCGTAGGCCTGTGCGGTGTCGCGCACCATGCGTTCTTCTTCGGTGAGTTGCAGGTCGAGCAGCAGCGGATCGTCGGCGTTGAAGCGGGCGGCTTGGGCCATGATGGTCTCCGTTTGGTGCGGGCAGCGCTTTGACGCATGCCCCCCGGCAAGCGCAGCGCTGCATTCTGAGGCGTGCATCTTGCCGCGCAGGCAAGGCAGCGGCAAACGCTTTGTGCTCAACTTGTTGTGCGATTAGCGCACTCCGAGACAAAAATTCCGCTTCTGATTGGTGGCATAGTTGCGTGGATTGCACTTCGAGTCTGAGTTCATGCGCCGCAGAATTCCGTCTACCGCTGCACTGCTTGCCTTCGAGGCCGCCGCGCGCCACCTCTCCTTCACCAAGGCCGGCGAAGAGCTGGCGCTGACGCAGAGCGCGATCTGTCGCCAGATCGCGAGTCTGGAGGCATTCCTCGGCGTGGCGCTGTTTCGGCGGGCGCGGCGCGGGGTGCTGCTGACCGAAGCGGGCGAACGTTACGGCCGGCAGATCAGCGGCCGACTTGACGCCGTCGAGCGTGACACGCTTGAACTGATGGCCGGGCGGGGCTTGGGCGGTACGCTCGAACTCGGTGTCGTGCCGAGCTTTGCAACGCGCTGGCTGGTGCCACGCCTGGTGCGGTTTCACGCCGCGCATCCCGACATCACGGTGAACCTCTCCGTACGTACCCGCCCGTTCCTGTTTGAAGATTCAGGGCTCGACGCCGCCATCACCGCTGCCTTGGCGCCCTGGCCGGGCACCGAAGCGGATCGCCTGATGGCCGAAACCTCGATTGCCGTCGCAAGTCCGGCGCTCCTGGGTGGGGCGGCCCCGTGTTCGCCGGCGGCAATCGCCGCGCTGCCGCTGTTGCAGCAAAGCACCCGCCCCTACGCTTGGCGGCACTGGTTTGCCGCGTGTGGGGTGAGCGTTGCGGGCGACCTTGCCGGCCCGCGATACGAGCTGTTTTCAATGCTCGCAGAGGCCGCCATCTGTGGCGGCGGGGTCGCCTTGATTCCGCCATTGCTGATCGAAGACGAACTGACAAGCGGGCGCCTGGTGCGCGCCGCCGAACCGCAACTGGACGACGGCCGCGCCTATTGGCTGGTGTGGCCCGAAGGCAGCGGCGAGGGGGCCGTGATGCGCGTCTTCAGGAACTGGCTTGCGGGCGAACTGGCACCGTCGCCTTCCACGGCGCCCTGAACACCCGGACTGGCGCGCCGCGCGACCCGAATTTTCCCCTGACGCGCGCTCTTGCAGGGCAAACGATTGGTGCGCCGCACAATCGTGGGGCGCGGGTCGTACATTCACCATGCGCGCCTCTGCGTCGCAGCGTTCTAGCTGTATGTGAAGCCCTTGCGCCGCAAGGCTTTGCGGCGGTGTCGCGCGAATTGTGAGAAATCGTTCTTCGGTGGATTTTCGGCCTGACTCTTGCTCAAGCCTTGGCAGGCGCCGCGTCGATCAAGCGCGATGTGGCGAAGCTGGCGAACCGGAAGTCATGACCTTTCGGCGCCGCCAAGACTCACCGAGGATCATCATGAACATACGATCTGTCATCGGGCGAATTGCGCCCACTGCCAACGAGCCCCGTGTTTCGTCCTGCGGCTCATGCGCTGCGCCTTCGCTGGCCGCTGAACTGGAAGCAACCCAGGCTGCCTTGTGCGTGATTCGCGCCGAGTGTGAATCCGTCAATGCCTGCATGCAGGGGGTTCGAGCAGCTACCCCTTCTGCCTGGAAGCTGGTGCCGCGCAACCGGCGCCATGTAGAGACGCTCACCCTTTTCGACGCCACCGAGGCTTTGGCGCATGCGCGCGAATTCGACTGCGACATCGTGCCGCTGTACGAAGCGCCGATGCCGGCCGACCGCGAACGCCGCCTGCTCGAAGCCGCGCGCCAGTGCGTGGCCGCCTTCGCTGCGGCAACGCGGGTGGATGGTGCGCTCGCCACCTTGCCCGGCGCAGCCGTGCGACGTCTGGGCATTGTTGTGCAGGAGTACGACGATGAATAAGCCCATCCCCGTTGCCTGGTACTGGTCTGGCGTTGGCCGCCGTGTCGAACTGCAACGCCCCAGCGCGTCCAACAGTGCCAACTGGAAGCCGCTCTACCTGGTGCAGGATTCCAGCCGCGAGGCCCAGCTCGAAAGCGCCGTCAGTGAAGCACTTGAAGCCCTTCAGGCCCTCGGCGATGGTTCGCGCGTGCGCAAGACCGAGCTGGCGCATGTGACCGAGCGTTTGCGGCAGGTGCTGGCGCCCGGCGCAGCGCGCTAACCGCGAGCGTCGGGTCCGGTGCTTCGCAGCGCTTGGCGCAGTGCCTGCAGAGGCATGCTGCGCGGTCACTGCGGGCGGGGGCTAGGGGGTGAGCGCAGGGTGCTTGAGCGCGTGCGCGGTTTCCTGGGTGAAGTGTCGCGCCTGCATTTCGTCTTGCGCTAATCCGAGCTCGCCGTTGCGATAGGCCATTGCAAGGGTTTGGATTGCCTCGGGCAGTTCCAACTCTGCGGCCTCTTCGTAAAGTTCCCGGGCGCGCGCTTCGTCGCGAGGCACGCTGTCGCCTTCGCGGTAGGCGTTGGCGAGCATGAACATAGCGGCGGCGGAATTCTTCTCCGCGGCGAGGGCGAACCAGCGTGCGGCAGCCGCGCGGTTTTCGCGCACGCCGTAACCGCTTCGCAGCATCAGCCCCAGGTAGTAGGCAGCGCCAGCGTGGCCTTGCGCGCCAGCGGCCGCGAAGTAACGATAGGCGCGCGGATAGTCTTGCGCGAGAAACGGTGTACCCAGAAAGCGCAGCTTGCCAAGCGCCATGCTGGCATCGGCGTCGCCTTGTTCTGCCGCCTTTTCAAGCCACACAATGCCTTCGGCGAAGTCGCGTGGCGTGTTGCGCGTAAGCAGCGCTTCGCCCAACTCGCGCTGCACGGATGCGCGTTTTGACGACTCGGCGAATTGGCGCAGGACTTGTTCGGCTTTTGCGTCGCGCCCGGGCCCCGCCTGTTGGGCAAGCACTGCGATGGTGGCGGCATCCGGCATGTGGGCGGCATGGTTGTTCCATGCCGCACCGCCCACGCCCGCAAGCGCGGCAGCGAGCGCCGCGCTTGCAAGCGCCTTCTGGACGCCGGGCCGCGTGCGTAAAGTTCGCGTCACGGCCATTGCGATCATTTCGACAGATCCAGCGCGTAAACCGACAGGTTCTTGCCGCTGCCTTCATCGGCGCGCAGCAGCGAAACATTGGTGAGCCCTGCGGCAGTGGCGATTGCCAGCTTCCCGGCCGACGAGTTGAAAATCACCGGGCCGGCGGTTGGCACCTTGGTGAACTTCCAGCTGCGATCCGATCCGTTGGCGGCGCGGGTCACCGCCTTGACCGACTTGATGTAGGCGATCAGCACGTCGCGGTTGGCGTCCGGCGCGGCGAGGATGGTCTTGCTGCCGTCCAGGCCGGGGAAGTTGCCGCCGCCGCTGGCGCGGTAGTTGTTCGTCGCGACGATGAACTCCTGCGTGCCAACAATCGCTGCGCCTTTGTAGCTCAGGTTCTTGATGCGGCTGCCGACCGGCTGAGTGACGTCGATCTCATACGAGATGTCAGCACTGGTGAACATGTCGAAGTTGTAGCCGGGGAAGCTGCTGATCAGTGCTTGCTCGGTAGTCTTGGCCGGGTCGATCTGGTTGAAGCGTTTGGCCGCGGTTTCGAGCCAGGCCTTGATATTGTCGCCGCTCACCTTCACCGCGTAGATCGTGTTCGGGTAAAGGTAGAGGTCGGCGGCATTGTTGATCGCCACGTTGCCTTGTGCGACATCGGTGTAGTCATTGCCGCCGCCAAAACCGCTCTTGAACGGCGCGCTGACCGACAGTACCGGCAGCGTTGCATAGGCCGGCAGGTTGGCCTTCACATACTTCGCCACATAGTCCGCTTGGGCCTGATTCACCAGTTCGATGGCGCCGACTTCGCCGACATCGGCGAAGTAGCTCGTCATCTGGAAGTCGGTTGAGCCGATCGGCGTCTTCACATAGTCGATCGTGGCCTGGTGTTCGGCTGCCACGGCGGCGGCGATACTCGGTTCAGCCGCGACGTAGGTCTTGTCTGCATTCTGGATCGAGCGCGTTTCCACTTTGGTCTTGGCTTTGTCGACCACCCAGGCTTTGCCGTCGTGGGCCAGTTCGAGTTTGATCACGCCAAGGTGCTTGCCCCAGTAATTCGCCATCACTGTCGGCACGCCGTTCACGGTGCCATTGACCTTGTCGACGCCGGGCAGGTTGAACTGCGGCACCGTGCTGGTCGCGTTCGGGAAGATCTGGTGCGAGTGGCCGATCAGCATCGCATCGACGCCCGCGACCTGCGACACGTAGTAGTTGGCGTTTTCCATCGTCGGCGAGTAGGCCGAGTTATCCAGCCCGCCGTGCGAGATCACCACCACCAGATCGGCGCCCTTGGCGCGCATCTCGGGGATGTACTTCTCGGCCTGTTCCTTGATGCCGGCGGTGTAGACCTTGCCGTCGAGCCAGCGCTTGTCCCACGACAGGATGGTCGGCGGCGTGAAGCCGATGATGCCGACCTTGATCGGCGCGGTGACTTCCTTGCCATCCGCCGTTTTGGCCTTCAGTTCGCGGGTCAGGATCGTGTAGGGCTGGAACAGCGGCTCCTTGCTCTTCACGCTCAACACGTTGGCGAGCACCTGCGGGAAGGCGGGGCCGGCGCAGGCCGTCTGTTTGGCCGGATCGGGCAGGCCTTCGACGTTGAACTTGTTGCCGGTGACCTGGTTCAGGTAAGGCAGGCCGTAGTTGAACTCGTGGTTGCCGATGCCGCCACCGTCGTAGCCCATCGTGTTCATCACCTTGTACATCGCCAGCGTGGTGCCGCAAGCGATCGGTGCCACCTGGGCCTGGTAGTCAGCCAATGCGGTGCCTTGAATCGTGTCGCCGTTGTCGAGCAACAGCGTGTTCGGGAACTCGGCTCGCGCGTTCTTGATCAGCGTCGCGACCCGCTCGAAGCCGAAGGACTTGTCTTCGGCGAGCTTGAAGTAGTCGTAGCTGAGCACGTTGGTGTGCAGATCGGTGGTCTCCAGCAGCGCCAGCGTGGCGGCTGTGCCCTTTTCGATCGAAGGTGCCGGCGCCGGCGCCGGCGTCGCTTGAGTCAGCGCTGCGGGGCTGGTGTCGTTGCCGCAGGCGGCAAGCAGGAAAATGGAAAGGCAGCCACCGGTCAGGAAGCCGAAGCGGTTTTGCATCTGGATCACCTTGTGAGCGAAAACCGACAAACATGCCCGGGCAGTATTGCGCGCGAATTAAGGATTTATGGAGATGTCGCGTTTCGCCGACCTTGCGGCCAGCCTTGGCATTTCGCCGCGCTGCGCACTGCGGTAACCTCAGTGCCCGTTGCCAAGGAGCCCGCCATGCAAGCGATTCGAGCAATACCCAAGTCACCGGTTTTTCAACTGAGCGGTGTTGCCGTGGCTGGCGCCCTGTTGGCCGGCTGCGCCAGCACGAAGATCAACTCACAGTGGGTAGACCCGGCGCTTGGGGCAAGCCCCCTGCGGGGCGCCAAGGTGCTGGTGGCGTGCCAGGCGGCGGAATTGTCGATCCAGCGCAGCTGCGAAGACATGTTCGTGGCGCAGCTTGCCGCGCGCGGCGTGGTGAGCGAGGGCGCGAAGGGCCGCGCCGCATTCGGCGGCGAGCGCGATGCCGTGGTGGCGGCGCTGGTGCCGCTGGCGCGATCGGTCGGCGCGATGGCGGTCCTCCACGTGATCGCGGCACCCGATGCGTCTTACGTGTCGCCCGGCCCGTCGATCAGTTTCGGATTTGGCGGCGGGAGCTGGGGCGGTGGTGGAGGTGGGGCGGGCGGTATCGGCATCTCGATGCCGGTGGGCGGCGCTTCGGTGAGCACCGCCTACGGCGCCGAGAGTTCCATCTACATGGCCGCCGATGGCCGGGTGGCCTGGTCCGCCAAGGCGGTTGCGCCGCCGTCGGACAATCTCAACGGACAGCTCGCTGAGCTGGCGAAGATCCAGGCCGACGCGGCGCAAAAAGCCGGGCTGTTCTGACCCGGCCCGGCTTCACTTCCGGCTGCGCCGCTCCAGCTGGTAGCGGTTGCGGAAGGCGAGTGGGGTGGCGCCGGTGGCGTCTTCGTGCAGGAAGTTCAGCCCGTGTGGATCGAAAGCCAGCTCGTAGCGCAGGCGCACCGGTTCATCCTTTTCGTTGCGTTCGCCGCGGTCCAGCGTGATGCGGAAGGTGTTGCCGTCAAGCGCACGGGCGCTGATGCGGTAGTCGCGGGCGGATTCACCCTTGGGGCCACTGACCCAGCTGGCCCGGTTGTTCGCCAGATCGAAGCGGATGCGCTCGTAGGCGTGCACGATCTTGCCGGGGCCATCGTCGAACACGTAGTGCATCGCAATCTCGTCCGGCGCGGTGCGGGCCACGAAAAGCATGGTCGGCAGCGTGACCCGTTTGTCGGGGTGGTTGTAGTCCTTGTAGGTGAGCGTGCCCGCCCATTCGCCTTCCGCGTTGGCGAGGAAGTCGGTGTTGGCGGATTCGGTTTGCCCGGCCTGCACGGCAAATGCGCACAGGCTGAGCAGGGCGGCGGCGAGGGTGCGTTTCATCTCGGGGCTCCGTCGGGTCGTCAGGCGTGTTTCAGGCGTGGGTCAGGCGCCACAGCGTGGTCACCTCGGCCGAGCGGGCTTGGTGCAGCGGGTCATCCGGGTCGCTGGCCTTGCCGTGGCGTGGGCGTATCGTTTCGCGGCCCGCCACTTTCAGGCCGGCCGATTCGATCCATTCGGTCAGTTGCTCACGGGTGCGCAGGCCCAGGTGCTCGGCAAGGTCCGAGAGGATCAGCCAGCCTTCGCCCTTGGGCTCCAGGTGCTCGGCAAGGCCGGTGAGGAAGCTGCGCAGCATCCGGCTATCCTGATCGTAGACGGCGTGCTCGATCGGCGAGCTGGGCTTGGCGGGCACCCAGGGCGGGTTGCACACCACCAGCGGCGCCTTGCCGGGCGGGAACATGTCTGCCTTGATTACCTCGACGCGGCCGGCAAAGCCCATGCGCTGCATGTTCTCGTTTGCGCAGTCGATCGCACGTGGATCCTGTTCGGTCGCAACGATGCGATCCACGCCACGTTTGGCGAGCATCGCGGCCAGCACGCCGGTACCGGTACCGATATCGAAGGCCAGCGACTTGTTGCTCACCGGCAGCGGTACGCGCGCAACCAGGTCCACATACTCGCCACGCACCGGCGAAAACACCCCGTAGTGCGGATACACGCGCGTGCCCAGCGCAGGAATCTCGACCCCTTTCTTGCGCCACTCGTGCGCGCCGATCAGGCCTTGCAGTTCGCGCAGCGATGCAAGGTAGGCTTCGTTGGCGGGGCCGTAGGCTTCGCCGCAGGCCTCGGCCACATCCGGCGCGCGGCGCAGCGGGATCAGATGGCCCGCCTCGAACGGGATCAAAAGCATGCCGAGGGTGCGGGCGCGTTGCGCCTGCGCCATGCGGTGCAGGTGGAAGGCTTCGGTGCTCGATTTGGCCGGCTTGGCCTTCTTGCTGCGGTCGGCGCGGCGCGCCATGGCCTGCAGCAACAGGCGAGCGTTCTGAAAGTCGCCGCGGTAGAGCATGGCAGTGCCTTCGCAGGCCAGCTTGAAGGCGGCGTCGGCGTTGGTCGTGTCGTCGATGATCACGACCCGCTTGGGCGGCGCAACGCCGGCTTCCGAACGCCAGCGCGCGCTCTGCGCGGCGTTGGCTTCAGTCCATTCAACTCTTGGAAAATCGCTCACGGGGCTACCTGTTCTGTGTTTGATGCCGCCCACTGCGAATGCGTGAATGGGCGAAGGGCTGAAGGATAGACTGTCCGGCGCCCGGGCGGGGGCCGGCGCGCCGACATCGTCACGCAGCCCTGATGCGCCGCAAGCCTTTGCCGCGATGCCTGGCGCCGAAGGACGACCTGCCCGCTGCCGCGAGCGGGCAGGGCTCGCCGGCGCTCAGGCGAGCGGCCAGTTGTCGTGCCGGGCACGTCGCTCGGCGCGATAGTTGGTGATTTCGAAGTGAATGCCGTCGGGGTCGTGGAAGTGGGTGGCCCAGTAGTCGGGAGCGTAGGCAGTGTGCAAGGCCGCATCGCTCGCGGGAATGCCGGCAGCACGCAATTCGCGGCTGGCGCTCATCACATCATCGATCGAATCAACCCGCAGGCAGACATGGTGCAGCCCCGGCGCGTAGGGTTCATGCGCGTTCGCGAAGCGTGCCGGGCGGAGCACCAGGCCGAAGTGCCGGTTGTAATACTGCACATGGGCCTCGACGCCCAACTCGAAGCGGTTCTTGTGAAACCCAAGCACGGCCATTGCGCGGTCGTAAAAGGCCTCGGCGCGAGCAAGGTTCGAAACGGACAGGTAGAGGTGGTCGAAGCCGGTGATTTCGGGCATGGCGGTCACGGTGATGGGCGGGTGGTTCGAGTTTTCCGTGCTCGTTGGCGCGTGGCAAGTGTGTTCGCGGCGTTAAGTAGTAAACCGGGTGGGGGTGGTGGTTCAGTGCGGGTAGAACGACTTGTTTGCACGGTCGGCCTTGTAGTGCTGCCCCGATTGAGCAAGCTCAAACTCTAGAACACTGCTGACGCGTGTTCGCCATGGGATGTGCAATTGGCTACGTGTGGGTCTGCCGTGAGGGAGATAGTGTCACGCTCCTTCATCAATCGAAGAAGCGATGGGAGGGGGCACATGACTTTTGGTTGGTTCCGGTTCGGCTTGCTGGCGATCTATGTGGCACTGCTCGCGGGATGCGGTGGAGGCGGTGGGGAACCGGTTGATCCGAATACCCAGCCGACCATCGAGTGTTCGTCGATGATCAAGTCCGGCCCGTCGCCGTTCACCTACCCGATTTACGTTCATCTGCCACCCGGCTACCAGACGAGCACCACCGCCTACCCAGTGGTTTATGTGATGGACGCGGAATGGACGTTTTCTGGCTTCAGCGATGCGTTGTTCCGCGCTGGAAAGCAGGTGATCCTTGTCGGGGTCGGAAACGGTGACGTCCAAGCACTCGGTCGGCGCACACTCGACTATTCAATGCCAGGCGCCCAGGCGCACTACCGATTTCTGATCGATCAGGTCTTGCCGACCGTAGAGGCAAAGTACCGCATCGATCCTACCCGCCGCACCCTGGTCGGGCATTCGATGGGTGGTTTATTTACTGCGTTGGTGATGATGCTTGAAGACCCGGCGCAGCGGCGCTTTGCCAACTATGTGTCGCAAGACGGTAGCTTCTGGTTTCAGGAAGACGTTGTCGCAGGGCTCGAGCAGACGCTCTCCACGCGTACCGCGTCGCTACCTGTGAACTTGTTCCTCTTCAGCGCGACACAAGGCGGCGAGGCCAACGTCCGCTGGGTCGAACCATTCAGGGATCTACTCGTCGAGCGTAACTACAGTGGCCTGGTCTTGCGCTACGAGGCGTTCAACATGAGTCACGGAGAAATGAACCTGCCTTCATTCCGGCGAGCGATCGACACGCTCTACCCGACCAACTGAGGTTTCGGAGGTCAGCCGGATGTGCTGGCGGATATCGTGCGCGTTGGCGCTCGGCAGAGGGGGCGGTCAGCGGAACCGTTCTCACGCTGAGTCGAAGCCAACCGTAACAGCACCAATTTCCACAGCCACTGCATCAGCAGCGCCTCGAGTGTTGGCTGTTGTGTAGGGCGTGGGGTGAGCCTGCAGGTTGGCGCCGAGGCGATTCACCCAGATGCGGCGTGCTGTGCTGGTCATTTGCTCGCGCGGAGAATAGCTGTTGAGTTAAATGTCTCGACGCCATTGGTGACCCGCAGAGGCCGCCCGGGCTGGGCGGCTTTCAAAGCACCAATGTCCATGTTCTCGATCCCCGTTTCGACTTCGGCTCGCTTTTCCTTGGGCACGATCACCATCAGCGCTTGCGCGAGGGGCCTATCACATTGCGTGGTGGATGGGGGCGCCGCAGCGAAGCGAGGCAGGCGCTCTGCCGTATCGAGTGGCATTCGAGTTCCGCTTGCGGTATGGCGCAAAGGCCGCGCCGCGCACAGGCGTAGAATGCCGGCCTTTCGCAGGATGATCCCGCGCCCTCATTCGTCCCGACGCGGCTGCGCACTGGCCGGCGGAGAGATCGAATTCGATTCACCGTTGTTTGAAGAAGTAGAAAGACCCCTCATGAGCACATTGCCGAACTGCCCCCAATGCAAGTCCGAATTCACTTACGAAGACAACGGCATGTACATCTGCCCGGAGTGCGCGCATGAGTGGTCTGCCAGCGCCGCGGCCGAGGTGGTGGAGGCTGCGCGTGTGGTGAAGGATGCGAACGGCAACGTGCTGCAGGATGGCGATTCGGTGACCGTGATCAAGGATCTGAAGGTCAAGGGTTCATCGCTGGTGGTGAAGGTGGGCACCAAGGTGAAGAACATCCGCCTGGTCGATGGCGATCACGACATCGACTGCAAGATCGACGGTGTGGGCGCGATGTCGCTCAAGTCTGAGTTCGTGCGCAAGGCCTGAATTTCAGCTGCGTGGGTCGCCGGGCAGGTAGCTGCCGGTGACCTTCTTGTAGGCTTCCGATGTGCGTTTGCCGGGTACGCCATCCACCTTTACGAATACGCCGGGGAAGGTGTTGAGCCAGCGTTGCAGGTCTTCCACCCGCGCCGCCATTGCCGGATCGTCGGGGCGGGTGTTCGAGAGTGCGACGACCAGTGGCGGTGCGTCGGGGGCCGGGGCCGGCTGGTCGTGGAACTCGATGATGCCGCTTTCGGCCATGCGGCGCAGCATCACGGCGGCGCCGCATTGCTTTGAAACGGCGGTGTCTGACCAGGTACCGTCGGCCACATACTTGCCGCTGCGGTAGTGGTTGGAATAGCTCCACAAGTAGGGCGTCAGCACATGCGGGTGGTTGAGGCGATAGCCCCAGCCGTTGTAGCGCTCAAGCTGGTAGAGCGTGCCGGCCAGGCTCCAGTCCGTCTGGGTGCTGAGGCCCTTGAGGGCGATTGCGTCGATCGCGCTCGCCTCCCAGGTGAAGGGCGGGTTGCCGGATTTCGGGCGCCCCGCAGGTACCTGGATTGTGCGTGCGGTTAGCGGATCGCCGTTGTGCAGGTGCTTGCTGAAGCTGGCGCTCGCTTCCATGGTGTGCACGGCGGCGATGAAGGCCCACGGCACACCGCTCGCTGCGCTGACAGCCTGATACCGCGCCTTGTTCGCGACGATGGCGCTGATTAACTGTTCGACTTGCGCGGCACGATCGCTGCGGATCAGACTGCTGTTGAACAGGGTTTCGTATTCGCGACGCAGGCTGTCGGTCAGTGGGATGCTGGGCATGTGGGGCTCCGGTGCGGTGATGGCGATTCGCGGCTGGCCGCGCATGCGCGGGGCCTGCTTGATGAATAGACCCTGAGGCGGCCTACCGCAATGCGTGCCTTCGTCGCCCAGCGGGCGGCGACGGGCAAATCAAGGAATGCCGGGCGCCTTGCTGCGCCAAGGAGCGTGCATGACGGGCAGTACACAAGCGATGCTGGGCTGGCTGCGCCACTATCGGCGCGCGGATCTGTCGCACGACTTGGTGGCCAGCGTCACCCTGATCATCTTTCTGGTGCCGCAGGGGCTGGCCTATGCGCTGCTGGCCGGGCAGCCGCCCCAGGCGGGCTTGTACGCGAGCATCGCACCGGCTATCTGCTACGCCCTGTTCGGCAGCAGTGCCGCCTTGTCGGTGGGCCCGGCGGCGCTGCCTGCCCTGATGACGGCGGCGGTCATTGCCGGCATGGCGCAACTCGCACCCGCCCAGTACGCCGCGGTGGCGGCTGCGCTGGCGTTGTATTCGGGCCTCTTGCGCGTGGCGCTGGGCAGCCTGCGCTTCGGCTTCATTGCCAACTTTCTGTCGTCTTCGGTGGTGGGGGGCTTTGTCTGTGGCTCGGCGGTGCTGATCCTGCTGACCCAGATCCCCAACTTGCTGGGGGTGCCAAGTCATGGCGCCAGCGCGGTGGCGATCGTAGAGGGCATCTGGGCTGCGCGGCACGGCATCGACTGGGCGGCGCCGGCGGTTTCCGCTGGCACGCTGCTGGCGCTGTTGGCCTGCCGGAAGTGGTTGCGCGCGCTCTTGCGCCGTATCGGGCTGGGGGAAACGCCGGCCGATCTGCTGGCCAAGGCGGCGCCGATTCTGGTGATGGTGCTGGCGGCGGTAGCCGTGTCGCTGGGGGCGCTGCCCTTGCGTCTGGTCGGGCAACTGCCCGCCGGAGCGCCGCCACTGGCCTGGCCGCCGGTGGCGTGGAGCGCGCTGCTGCCCATGCTGCCGGCGATTGGCGCGATTGCGCTGATTGGCTTCATCGACAGTTACTCGATTGCGCAGATGCTGGCCTTCAAGCGCCGTGAAAATGTGGACGCCAACCGCGAACTGATCGCGCTCGGAGTGGCGAACGTGGCGGCCGGGGTTACCGGCGGCTTCCCGGTTTCGGCCAGCTTCAGCCGATCCGCCGCGAACGAACTGGCCGGCGCGCGCACCCAACTGGCGGGCCTGCTGGCGGCGGTGTGGATGCTGCTGGTGTTGCTGGCTGCGTCCGGCGTGTTTGCCAAACTGCCGCTCGCGGCGCTGGCTGCGACGATTGTGGTGGCGGTGATTCCGCTCGTTGATCTTTCCTTGCTGCGCCTTGCCTGGCGCTACGAACGCGCCGACGCCTGGATCTTCATTGCCACCGGCCTGGGCGTGCTGGCACTTGGTGTGGTGGATGCGGTGATGCTCGGCGTGACGCTATCGCTGGCCTTGTTCGTGTGGCGCACAAGCCAGCCACATGTGGCCGAACTGGGGCGGGTGGCCGGCAGCGAGCACTATCGCAACCGCCTGCGCTACACGGTGCAAATGCAGCCCGGCGTACTCGCCTTGCGGGTGGACGAAAGCCTGTACTTCGCCAATTTCCGCTTCGTGTTCGGCAGCATCGTCGGCGTGCTGCGCGAACGGCCGGACACCCGCAGCGTGCTGCTGGTGCTCTCGGCGGTGAATGCAATCGACGTGTCGGCACTGCAAGGCCTGCGTGATCTGAACCACGGCCTCGCCGCCCAGGGCGTGAGCCTGCACCTGGCCGAGGTCAAGGGCCCGGTGATGGACCGCCTGCGCCACAGCGGCTTTCTCGATGAACTCAGCGGTGCGGTGCATCTGTCCACCCACGCCGCAATGCTGGCGCTGCGTGGGGGCGATGCGGCGGACTTCGTGATCTGAAAGCGGCTGGGCTACTGGCTGAGCGTTGATCCGCTGACTTTGGGCGCGCCAAGCCCGAGGTAGAAAATGCCCGGGTAGCCGGCAGTTTCGAAGCCGGCGCTGGGGTTCTGGCTGAGTACCGAGTCTGTGATCGAGAGCGTGCCGCTGCGGTCGTTGCTGACGAAGAAGATGGCGCCGCCGCCTTCGTTGGCGGTGTTGTTGGCGATGCGGGTACCGCACAGTGCCAGATCGAAGGTGTTGCCGTCGTTGTAGATGGCGCCGCCGCTGCCGCCGCCTGGCGTGCCGCTGCGGGCCGGGTTGGCGCCGTTGCCGATGGCCTTGTTGTGGCTGAAGAGGCTGTTGATGACGGAGTAGGACACCCCGATCGACGAGAGCCCGCCGCCGTTCGAGCACATATTGCCCAGCCCGTCGGCGCCGCCGAAGGTGCTGTTGACCACGTACAGCGGTTTGTTCTGCGACTGGCTGAAGGCGCGCACCGCCGCGCCGCCGACGTCGGGCCCGGTGGCGTCGCACTGGTTGCGGAAGAAGCGCGTGTTCACCAGCTTGAGTCGCCCGCCACGCGCCCAGATGGCGCCGCCGCCGTCGTAAGGGGTGAGGCCGCTGGCGTTGCCGTCGATGAAGCTGATGTTCTGCACCGACACCTGCGGGTGATCCTGATCCTGGCAGTGCGGCGTGGTCCAGACCAGATCCGGGTCGCAGGTGTTCATGTAGAGGATGCGCGATTTGCCGCCGCCGCTGAGCGTGACCTTGTTGCCGCCGTCGATGACGATCTTCGGCCCGGTGTTGTTGAAGATACGCGCCGGCTGCGTCATCGTGATCGTGACCGGATCGGCCCCGCAGTTGAAGCTGATCACGCCGCCCTTGGCCACCGCGGCCACCACAGCGGCCCCGGTGCAACTGGCCGGTGTGCCGTCGCCGATGACCTGGGTGGGCTTGGACGCATCTTCTGCGGCGGCTTCAGCGGGCACGGCGCACGCGCCCGCCGGGTTACCGGCCGCGGGGTAGGTGTCGTTCCACACCACCGCGCCGCCGCTGCCGGTGCTGCCACCACCGCTGCCACTGTCGGTGCTACCGCCACCGCCACCGCTGGGCGGGTCGCCGATGACGGGCGGCTGTGTTTCGCCGCCACCGCCGCCACAGGCGGCAAGCAAGAGGGCAAGGGTCAGGATTGATGTACGCATGGCGATCCCCGGGATTTATGCCGGCAGCTTAACCCTTGGGGTGCTGGCGCTGGCTCAGGGCGCCGGCCCGGCGGCATCCGCGGGCTGCCCGACGGCGTGCGGATCGGCCAGGTGGCCAGCGTCGCGGCCGGCATAGTGGCTTTGCTTGCGGGCGTACATGCGTTGGTCCGCCACGCGCTGCAGCGATTCGGGCGGCGTTTCGGCGCTCGAAGCGTGGCCCACGCTGAAACTGACCGGCAGCCGCAGTGGCCCCGCGGGTGTTGGCACTTCGCAGGTGGCGGCCTGTTGCCGCTCTTCGAGCCGGTTGGCCAGTTGCGCGCAGGCCTCTGGCGAGCCATCGGCCACCAGCACGGCGAACTCGTCTCCGCCGATGCGGCAGATCGTGTCGCTCTGGCGCAGCGTGCCGGTGATCAGCGTGACGGCGGCCCGGATCAGGGCGTCGCCGGCTTCGTGCCCGTGCGCATCGTTGGTGGTCTTGAGGCCGTTGACGTCGATCGAGATCAGGCCGAATTGGCGCGTGTCGCCGCCGGCCTGCCGCGCGCTGATCTGCTCGAGCACCTGATCGAAGTAGCGGCGGTTGAAGGCCCCGGTCAGCGAATCGGTCAGCGCGATGTGTTCGAGTTCGTCTTGCAGGCGGCGGTTGGCGGCCATCGCGGAAAGCTGGCGTCCGAACAGCTCCACGATCTCGCGCTCGTGCGGGTCAAGCACCGCCGGCCACACCAGCAATTGCCCCAGCGCCATGCGGCGCGGGCCGGTAAGGGGAAGGGCAATCGTGTCAAGGGCCCACAAGCGTGCAAGATCGGGCGCCTTGCCTGCTTCGCCCGCGTGGCGTTCGAGCTCGCCGGACAGCGCTGCGGGCATGCCGCGCGTGATGGCAACCGTGCCCTCGGTGCCGGCCAGCAGCACCGCAAAGCCGCGCCCCGGGTACAGCGTGGCAAGGCGGGCAAGCGAATTGCCGACGTTCTGCACCGGGTCTTCGTCGCTTTGCAGTTCGATGCTGATCTCCAGCAGGGCGCGGAAGACGTCGCTGTTGCGCTGGATGATCTGCAGTGTTTGCTGCAACTCTTGCGTGCGGGTCTCCACCTTTTGTTCGAGCGACTGATTCAGCGCCGCCAGTTCGCTTTTCACGCGGCCGTAGTGGATGTGGTAGCGGCAGCGGGTGAGCAGTTCGATGCGCGAGACCGGCTTGACCAGGTAATCGTTGGCGCCGAGCGCGAAGCCTTCGTGTATGTCTTGCGCTTGCTCGCGCGCCGTGAGGAACAGGATGGAGGTGGCGGCAAAGCGCGGGTTCTCGCGCACCCGGCGGCACACCTCGAAGCCGGACATCTTGGGCATCATCACATCGAGCAGCAGCAGGTCGACCGGGCCGTGGGCTTCGAGCTGCTCAAGCGCTTCGGCGCCGCTGCTGGCGCGGCGCAGGGTGTAGGGCTCGTTGTAAAAATAGTTGGTGAGGATCTCGAGGTTGATCGCTTCGTCGTCAACGATCAGCACGCTGGCCTGGTGGCGGGGCAGGGTGCCGCTGTCGGGCGGCGGTGCGGCGTCAGCGTCTTCCTCGATGTAGGCCGTGGTCGCCGCGGGCAGGCGCTGGCGCACGGTGGCCGGGTCCATCGGGATCTGGCCTTCGGCCGCGCGCAGCGTGAGCGTGAAGGTGGAGCCGCCTTCGGGCGGGCATTCCAGATCAAGCGTGCCGCCGTGGAGCTCCACCAGCTGGCGCGAGATCGACAGCCCCAGCCCGGTGCCGGCATGGCCCCGCGTGAGCGAGTTTTCCACCTGTGCGAAGGGGTCGAAGAT
Organism: Niveibacterium sp. 24ML; assembly: GCF_026586805.1. Lineage (GTDB taxonomy): Bacteria > Pseudomonadota > Gammaproteobacteria > Burkholderiales > Rhodocyclaceae > Niveibacterium. The sequence continues at coordinate 157,736 of NZ_JAPFHA010000002.1, forward strand.
CTGCGCCCGCTTGTCTGCCGGGATGCCGATGCCGGTATCGGCCACCGACAGCGAGAGCCGATCGCCCTGGCGGGCGGCGCTGACGCGGACGCTGCCTTCGGGCGTGAACTTGAGCGCGTTGCCGATCAGGTTGTGCAGCACCTGCTGCAGGCGGTACTCGTCGGCCCAGGCGGGCGGCAGGTCGGTGGGGACGGCGTTCACCAGCGCCAGCCCGGCACGCCGCGCGGCGGCCTCGTGCAGCGACAAGACGATATCGACCAGGCTTGAGAGCTCGACCGGCCGCAGGTCGAGCGTCAGCGCCCGGTTCTTGATCTTGGAAAAATCGAGGATGTCGTTGACCAGGGATTCGAGCCGTTTGCCGCTTTGCTCGATCAGGCGCACGTTGCGGAAGACCTTGGGCGAAAGATCGCCGGCGGCGCCGTCAAGCAGCGATGAGGCAATGCCGATGATGCCGTGCAGCGGCGTGCGCAATTCGTGCGAGGTATTGGCGAGGAAGTCATCCTTGAGCTTGTCGGCCCGCTGCAGTTGCTCGTTGGCGCTGCGCAGCTCGCCAAGCTGGCGGGAAATGTGGCGCCCCATTTCACGCAGCGTGTCAGAGACGCGATTGAATTCGTCGAAGCTGCGGCGTGCGGCGGTGGCGGTGTAGCGGCCCTCGGCGTAGTCCTGCGCAAGGGCTTCGAGTTCGCGCAGCGGTCTGCCCAGGCGCCGGCCCAGGGCGGTGACGGCGAAGGCCAGCGTGCCCATGGCGAGCAGCAGCAGGATGGAGAGGAACATCACCGTTCGGCGCAGGTTGGCAAAGCGCACGCTGTTCGGCTCTGACACGCTCACGGTGATCGGCGGCAGCTTGCCCGCTGCGGTTTCGCCCTCGGCCCTGGCCTGCGCGCGTTGCACGTCTTCGTCGGCCGCCGGCTTGGTGTCGTCGCCGAAACTCAGTGCCACGGTTTGCGCCTTGCCAAGGTAGCGGGACGCCGTGGCCTGCAGGCCATCGAGCGGCACCATGGCGACCATGATGCCCTCAAGCGCACTGTCGCGCGTGTAGCGGTTGAGGAAGAGCGGCGTCACCATCACCAGCAGGCGCTTGTCGGGCGCCGCGCCGGCCAGGCCCTGCGCGCGCCGCAGCTGGTCGGCCAGGCGCGCATCGGTGACGCGAAGCCAGAATCCGTTGCCCTGATAGCGGCGCGGTTCGGGCATGGCGGCCTTGATCCGGGCGATCAGGGGCGCCAGATCGGCGATGCCGGCCGGTTCCGGCACCACGTCGATCAGCTCGTAATCACGGTCGAGCAGGAAGTTCGCCGCAACGATGGGTGACTGGCGGATGAAATCGTCGGCAATCAACGTGGCGCGGCTGCCGAAGAAGGGGCTGTTGATCGAGAGCGCGAGATCCTTCTCCTGGCTGGTATCCACGAAGCGCGACGCGGCGAAGTTGAGCTGGTGGCGGATCTCGGTGGCCAGCCGCTCGGCGTTGAGGCGAAGTTCGGTCACCGCGCTGTCGCGTGTGCTGGAAAACACGTGCCAGATGTAGGGTATCGATACCAGCAGCACCGGCACCAGCGCCGCGGCGAGGATGAACACCATGAAGGTGGAGCGGAAACTTCGAAGCATCGTCTGAAGGCCTGGGGTCGGTCTGTCGGAGGGGGCCTCAGTAATCGGCGCGCCGCTGTGCGCGGTCGGCGTGCTGCTGCATGATCCGCGCCGCTTCGGTGGCCGTGACCCGCCCCTGGTACATCGACGAAAAGCCCTTGGCCATGCCCTCCCAGGCGAATGCCATGCCGCGGTCGTTGGGCATTGCGCGCGCCTGCTTGAGCTGGTTGAGCGAGGCCTTCAGGTTGTCATCGGCTCGCGCGAGCACGTCGCGGTAGACGTTGGCGTTCACCGGCAGATGGCTGGTTTCGTTGAACCAGCGGCGTTGCACCGGCTCACTTTGCATGTAGCGGATGAACTTGAGCAGGGCGTCGCGTTTGGGCCCCTTGAGCGACTGGCCGGGAAAGACCAGCACATAGCCCGAGTACATCGGCACCAGGTTCTTGCCCCCGTCAAGCTGCGGCAGGGTGGCAACACCGAGTTTGTCGCCCAGTGCGTCGCGCAGTTCGCGCATGGCCCAATCGCCGTTGATCGAGTAGGCAAATTCGCCCGCAGCGAAGCGGTCTAGCGCGCAATCGTTGCGGCATTCCTTCAGGGTGAGCCCGCCGCTGGCAAGGCCGAAGTAGGTGGTGAGCGCTTTTGCCATGGCGGGTGTATCGAGCGTGACCGCGCCCTTGGCGTCGACCGGCCACCCGCCGTAGGCGCCGTAGAAGGGCACCAGCCAGAACATCTCGCCAAACTGCATGCCTAGCGCGCGGATGTTGCGCGCCTGCAACTGGCGCGCCTGCGCCGCCATCTCGGCCCACGTGCGGGCCGGTTTGCTGACGAGCGAACGGTTGTAATACAGCATCAAGTGGTTGCCCCAGAACAGCGGGGCGCCGAGGTTGCGCCCCTCGAACAGGCCCGAACTGGCGGCATTGGGCACTAGCGTGCCGTCCTTGCCCGCTGCGGGCACCACGGAATATTTGAGTTCTTTGTCGAGCGCAAGAAAGTCCGCGGGGACCAGCGCAACGTCGGGCAAGTCGCCGTCGGTGGCATGCCGCAGCAGCGAGCTGCGAAGATCGGCCTGGTTGAGCCAGTTGGTCTCTATCTTGATGCCCGCGCTCTTGGTAAAGCCGGCCGCAACGTCGGCCAGTAGCTCGCCGTTCTGTTGCGAATTCCAGAAAACCAACGTCTGCGCGGCACCCAGCGGCAGGGCGCAAAGCAGTGCCAGCAGGCCAGCAAGGGCGTGCGTCAATGGGCGGCAATTGGCGCGGTTCGAGGGCATTGTGACTCCGTGTCGATCTTTCGGGGGGGCGTCCGGCGCAGGCAAGCATTGCGCGCGGCGCAGCACTCACGGTAAACGACTTTGGCGAGCGAAACTTCAGCGTTCAGGCACGGGGGCTTGCGCGCGGTCAAACGCGCCGGGCCCTGCGGCACGCAATCGCGTTGCGATGGCTCAGTCAGTGGGCGCGGGCGCTCGCGTAAAGTGCCGTGCTCCCCTTCCATAAAACATACCGACCATGATTACCTCTCCCCCGCATTTGTCTTTGCCCTTTCCCCAGTTGCTCACGCGCATCCAGAATGAAGCCACTGTGCTTGATGAGCAGATCATCAAGATCGACCACTTCCTGAATCACCGCATCGAGCCTTCGTTCATGACGGCCATGGGGCGCGAAATCGCGGCCCGCCTTGCGGTGTACAAGCCTGATCTGGTTCTGACGGCCGAGGCCAGCGGCATTGCGCCGGGCCTGGTGGCGGCGATCGCGCTGGACGTTCCGCTGGTGTACGCGAAGAAGTACGCGCCGATGATTGAACCGCCAGCGTATTCGCGGATTGTGCCTTCGCCCACCAAAGGCGGCGAGACGCGGCTGGTCATCGGCAAGCGCTACCTCTGGGCGGGCGCTCGCGTGGTGATTGTTGACGACATCCTCTCGAACGGCCGTACCTCGCAGGCGCTGATCGAGATGGTTCGCGAAGCGCAGGCCGAAGTGTTCGCGGCGGCGTTCATCATGGAAAAGCGCTTCAAGAATGGCCGCGAGATGATCGAAGCGCTCGACGTGCCGGTGGCGACACTGGCTCAGGTGGCGCGAATCGAAGCCGGCAAGGTGATCATGGCCGGCCAGTAAGTCGCCCGGCCGAGGACTGCGCTGGGTGCGGCACACCCCGGGCGCGCGGCCGATGCCACCGCGCCGCCCGGCGTGCGCGGTGGCATCGGCATGTTTGCCGCGCGCGGCCTCTCAGGTGCGCAGCGCGCGCAGCTCCTTGTTCATGAAGCGCACGCGCATTGCCAGCACGCACGCGATGCCCTCGAAGATGTGCGCGGCGGCCTCGCTCTGACTATCGGCCAGTTCATTGAAGCGGTGGCGGGCAAGGACGAAGCAGCTCACCTCATCGAGCGCGGTGGCATCGGCTGCGCGGCGCGAGGGATCGAGAAAGCCCATTTCGCCAATGAAATCGCCGCGGCCGAAGGTGCCGATATGCCAGTGATCCTTGCCTTGCAACGGCAGCACCACGCGCACCGTGCCTTTACGGATGAACACCAGCTCGTCTTCCGGCCCGCCCAGGTTCAGCACCTTGGTGCCGGCTGCATACTGCCGCGTTTCAATGATCGGCGCGATGCGCGTCAGGCTGCCCGGCTTCCAGCCGAGCAGGCCCTCAAGGTCTTCGAGTTCGAGCGGCGCCGGGTCAGCGGGAATCAGCCCCGGTTCGGTGCTCAGCATCTGGTGCTCGATCCACTCCAACGCCTGGTCAAGGTCGCGGAAGGCCAGCGCCTTCTCTGATTCGCGCACCAGGCCCACTTCCTTCAGATAGCGCTTCATCTTCAGGCCGCTGGGCAGGCCGCGCGGGATCTCGGTGAAGATCAGGTAGGCGCCGGCGGCTTCCAGCCGTTCCTTGATCTGTTCCAGCGCGTGCGTGGCGGTCAGGTCGAGCGATTGCACCCGGCGCAGATTCAGGATCACGTAGGTCCGCTGGCCGATCTCTGGCTCCAGTGCCTGGTAGAGCTGGTTCGCGGTGCCGAAGAACAGCGCGCCCTGCAGCTCTACGATCACCGTCTTGCTGCCGTTGCGCAGCAGCACCTGCAGCTCGATCTCGTGCCGCACCACGCGCGAGAACATCTCGCCGCCTTCGAGCTTGCGGCGCAGCACCGTGCTGCGCGTCTGTTCGCGCAAGAACAGCACCACCGCCAGCACGATGCCAGCGCCCGACGCGGCCACCAGGTTAAACACCAGCGCCACGGCAATCACGGTCAGGATCACCAGGAAGTCGAAGCGGGTGGATCGGGTGCGGAAGAACTCCAGGCTGTGCCAGTCGATCATCCGGTAGCCCACTACCAGCAGGATCGCGCCCAGCGCTGCAATGGGCACCCATGCCACCAGGGAAGAAAGCAGCAGGAAGGCCAGCAGGGCGAAGAGGCCCTCGATCGTGCCCGAGCGCCGCGTCTGCGCACCGCTCGACACATTCACCAGCGAAGCGCCCATCGTCCCCGCGCCCGGGATGCCGCCGATCAGCGCCGAACCCATGTTGCCGAGGCCCTGGCCGATCATCTCGCGGTCCGGGTTGTGGTGGGACGCGGTCATCGCATCGAGCACCACGCAGGTCTTCAAGGTGTCGATCGAAAGCAGCGCTGCGAGCGATAGCGCGGGCATGAATACCTGCGCCAATAGGGCAGGGTTCCAGTCGCCCAAGGCGTGCGCCTGCCGCAGCAGGGTCTCAAGCAACTGGCCCTCGCCGGCGCTCAGCGGCCCTACGACCAGCGGATTGCCCTGGGTTTGCCACAGCGCCGGGTTGGCAAAGCCCAGGGCCAGATAGGCCAGCACGCCGCCGATCAGCGCGATGATCGCCGCCGGCACCGCGCGGATCAGACGCGGCGCCCCCGCCATGACGGCGATCACGATGGCGCCGACCAGCAGGCTTTCCCAATGCCAGCCGCCGGGGTCAAACAAGGCCTGCCAGAGGCCCTGTTCCTTGTCGGCACCCAGCACGCGCGGCAGTTGCCCGGCAATGATCGTGATGCCCACCGCAGTCAGGTAGCCGCTGACCACCGGGTAGGGGATGAAGCGGATCAGCCTGCCGATGCCCGACAAGCCAAAGCCAATCTGCAGCGCGCCCGCCAGCAAGCCGATCAGCACCAGCATCAGGATCACCGTTTCCGGCGGCACGCCCTGGCGGTTCAGGTCGATCGTCAGCGCCGCCAGCAAGGCCGCGGCGGGCGCGCATGGCGCGGTGATCAGGCGGTCGGTGCCGCCGAAGGTGGATGCAATCAGCCCCAGCGCGGTCGCGCCAAGAATGCCGGCCATCGCGCCCTGCGGGCCGAAGCCAGGCCCCAGCGGCGAAAAGATCGTCACGCCAAACGCAATTGCAGACGGCAGCGCCACCAGCATCGCCGCCAGCCCACCCCACAGATCGCCGGCCCACGCTCTTCGTGCGTTGTTCGTTTCCATGTTCAGTGCCCCGCGTTGTCGACGCTCATCTCCGGCGGCCGCCCGGTGTCGCCCCGCGCCCTGCACCGGCACAGTCGCGAGCACACGTGCAGCCCGGTGTCAGCATAGGCCCGGCAGCCGGCCTTCAGCGGCAGATTGGCGAATGCAGTGCAAGGGGGATTTGCTTGGGCTCAATAGCCCGCTTGATTCGCTGGGCGGCAGGCCGGTGTGCTCGGCCTCGCAGGGCAGCTCTTTTTGTGCGGGCTTGGGTCGATCTGAGGTATCCGGCCAACGCCAAGAGCAGGGCGTGGGGTCTGACGATTGATTGACGGCCGCAGCGCTGCGGGACACACTCGCGCCGGTTTCGAGTCCTCAATTGCGACCCTCCTGCGCACCCCCGGGGCGCGCGGCGCTCACCCTTTCCGGAGGATAGGCCTTGGGAAAACACAGTCCGATCGCAGAAGCACCGCGCTACATGCAGCAGTTTCAATGCACCGGCTCGGCTTGCCCCGAGAACTGTTGCACCGGTTGGAAGGTGTCGATCGACAAGTCCAGCTACCAGCTGTACCGCGATGTGCGCCGGGAGCCGCTGGCCGGTTTGTTTCGCGAGGGGCTTGAGCGCTTGCCGGGAGGGGGCACATACGCCTATGCGCAGATCCGGCTGCGCGAGGATGGCAGCTGTCCGTTTCTCGATGAGCGGCGCCTGTGCCGCATCCATGGCGAATTGGGCGAGCAGGCCTTGTCGACCACCTGCAGTCAGTATCCGCGCGTGTTCGGGCTCGATGGCCAGGACCACCAGTTGCACGCAACGCTGAGTTGCCCGGAGGCCGCGCGACTCGCCCTCACCGATCCGGGCGGGCTGGACCCGGTATCGCTGCAACTGCCCTTCCCCAACCCTCAGCGGGTGCCGCTGAGCATCGTGCGTGCAGCGCCCAACGAGACCGAGCCGGACCCGGTGAGCAAGCATGCCCGGCTGATCGGCCAGGTGATCCAGGCGCTGGTGCGCATGCCCGCGCTGAGCGCAGCGCAGTCGCTGGTGCAGGCAGGCTTGATGCTGCGGCATATCGCGCGCATCGAAACGCGCGGCCCTTCAGGCGAGCAGGCGCTGGCGCAGGTGATCGAGCACTACATGGCGCCCCAAACGCTGGCTCAGGTGCCGGCGCTGCTGGCGGGGCTTGAGGTGTCGCGTGAGACCCAGTTGTCGATGCTCTTCGAAACGACCCGGCGATACCTGGCCGCACACAGCGGGCGCCCCTCGTTCCAGGCCCTGATCCAGGATGTGCAGGACGGTCTGCAAGTGGAGCAGGATCCCGACGGGGTGCTTGCTCGCCTCGAAGCGGCACTGCGTGAGCGCTGGATGCCGCTGGAATCCGCCCAGCCGCAGCTCCTGAAAAACTACCTTCTGAACGACCTTGCCAAGTCGCTGTTCCCGCGCAACGGCATCGCCGGGCTGGAGCGTGAGTTCATGGATCTGGCCATGCGCTTCGCACTGATCAAGTTCTTCCTGCTCGGCCTCGCGGCAAAGCGCGGCGCAGCGTTCGGAGCGGACGATGTGGTGCGGGTGGTGTACGTCGTGGTGCGCAACATCGAGCACAACGCGAGTTTCATGGCATCGGTGATGAGCGACCTCGAAGCCCGCGATGCGCTGCGTCTGGAGGTGCTGGCGACGCTGGTGCTGTGAGCCCGGCCGGGCTTATGGCGTGGCGCCATCGGTGGCACTGAGCGGTTCGCTCCTGCGCTTTGCGAGCTTGACGCGCCGAGGTGTTTCGGCGCCCACCATCGTCGAGTACGAACTCCAGGAACCGTCTTCGATAGCTTCCACATCCGGGTCCGCACTGAGTGCAGCACGATGTAGCGCACCAGTTCCAGCAAGTGCGCAACGCGCTCCACCAAAGTTGCCTTGAAGCGCCCATGAAACACATGCCCCATCCGGCGATGCGCCCGGTTGAACCGTTCGCGCACTTCCCGCAACACCTGCGCCACATCCGGCGGTCGTTGTCACTCAGAACGATGTCCTCGCGGTCGTCGCCGCGGGACGTCACGTGATACAGCGCACCGGAGAATTCGAGTCGGATGGGGCGGGCCATGCATTCATCGCAGCATCAAGATGAGTGAATGCACGACCTGTCCCCGTTGCTACGCCCCGCGCATCAACTGTCCGTTTGGGGCCAAGGAAAGTCGTATCGGCCGATGTAGTGGGATGCCTTCAGATACGCGAGATCCGTCTCCCAATCCGAAATCGCGGCGGCATACCGATGCCGGCCGGCTCGCTTCTTGTGGCGTGCAAATGCAGCGATCGATTGAGCCATCTTCTGGAGGCGAACAGCAGATCGTGCCGTTCCCCACTCGTCGAAGTACTGCTGCGAGTTGATTCCCGGGAGATCGTTTGCGTAGGCAGAATCGAGCAGCCCATGGCGCCGGTTTGCCTCCAGCCCCGCCTTTCCGACCCTGTAGCCCAGCCAGCCCAACATCCCGTGCTTGTACGGGAAGTGGCTTTCATCAAGTTGTCCGTTTCCTCCTGGCGCTTCGGTGCTTGGCCACGGGAAGTAGTAGTACTCCTGCGCCACCTCCAGCAGACGCTGCGCAACTTCGGCGCGAAGTTGCAAAGCCGCCGGTTTGGTTCGAATGTTCAGTTCCAGGAGCAGTTGAGCGAGAACGGACAGGTTCGCTCCATTCTGCTCAAACTTGCATCTCAAGGACGCAACGCTCTCGCGCAAGTAAGGACGTGTAGCTAACAAGGTGCTCATGGTTTCTCCCCTCAGTCGTGGCTGGCAGAAGCGGGTTTCAGCGGATCAAGGACGCCGGATTCTTGAGAACCGATGCCCCACCGTGACGGTCGCCCCGGTGTCTGCGGCCTCAATCAGGTAGCAGTCGAAAAACTCTCGCATACGACGGACCGGCTCGCGGCCAAGGGCGCGCTCCATTTGTCGCCGGCTCCGCTTGGAGAAGAATCTGCGGATTCCGCCATGGCCGTCATGGACGGCCTCACCGTAGTCAAGCAGCCAGCATTCGATGAGGGGCGGAACGCCCCGTTGCTGGGCGCGAATCCTTGCGTGTTCGGTTTGCATATCCGTCTCCTGTCGGGTGTCGTGCAGTCATTCTGCCGAGAGGCGGACTCGTGCAAAAGCCCCGCCAAGTAAGCCTGTACGAGGCTTCGACAGACTGCTTACGCGCGTGGCGCGCGGTGACGCGCGCGCGTTACGCGCGCGAATCGCCATCAGGATCTGCGCTGGCGATTTTTTTACACGTTGTGACATTTTTTTGCCCAGCGGAAGCCCAACGCCTTCATTCCGGCGGGGTAGCTCGGCCGGTTCGCTGGGGGGCTTCGTCACACTTGCCTCGGCGCAGGCATCCTCTGGCGCCCAGACGGTGATGCACAGGTGCAAGAGGGGGCTTCCCTGCCGTGCCCTGAACCGGGCATCACACAGTGTGCGTGGGCGCTAGACCAGGTCCCCGCCACCGCGATTTGCAAACTTATGTGGAATCCGGGCGCCCGCTCAACTCAAATCAAGCGCCAGCCACACCGCGGTTCGGATAATCCGCCACTGCTGATCTCCAACCGATCGCTGTCCTGATCGGATTCGATTGAACATGGTCGCAAACGGGCGCTGCAACTTCGCGATCCCGTTTTATGCGCGGTGCGACTGCGTTCATGGGAACGAGATTCGAATGTGGCGCTGCACGTTTGCGCGGCGCTGAAAGCTGGTGTCACCGCCTTCATGCGTTGGGGCGGCAAATTGACCGGCCTGGTCACCGCGAACAGGCAAACCGCATCAAGGAAAAGAAAATGCTGCAACTTCGTCGTACTCACGCAGTGCCTGTTCTGTTCTCGCTTGTTCTTGCCGCTTGCGGCGGCGGCGGGGACTCGACGGCACCCACGCCGACTCCGACCCCCACACCGACCCCGACCCCGACTCCCACCAACCCCGCCACCGGGATTGATGCGGTCGATACGATCAACCCCGCAATCAAGCAGACCGTGCTGGGCACATGGTCCATCGGCTTCAAGCGCGACGCCGAAGAGTCAAAGTCCGGGCTCATGGCGGTGCTGCCGGATGGCCGCTTCTACGTGGTTCATCGTAGCGTCCCGAACGGCGCCTATGACACCGTTGGTACAGGGGCCTATACGGACGCCGGCAGTGCTTTCACCTCTGGCGATTACTACCGTGCGGTCAATGGCGGAGCCCCGATCGGCGGCACGATCAGTGCCTCGTTTGACCCGGTCTATTCGCAGCTCATGGGCACGGCCTCGATGTCGGGCACTGACGGTACTAACGTGATTCAGTACGTTGAAACCTTCGGTGGTCTGGTGGACCCGGATTACAAGGATGCTGGGGCCGCTGTGCTGGGTGATCTGGCGGGCACCTGGTCGGCCGAAACCTTCTTCGGTGGTAAGGCGTCGGATATTTCCATCAAGATCACCACTGGCCCGGATGTTGAGGCAATCGAAGGCTCGCTTGCTGATGGCTGCACCTTCACCGGCTGGGCCAAGCCGTTCAAGTATGGCTACGGCGTTGAGCGCGCCGTCATCAGCTTCGATGCGACGAAGTGCGCAGCCACCAAGACGGTTGTGGCGGGCGCCACCTACCGCGGTGCGCTGTTCTTCCGCAAGGGGGGTGACGGTGTTGGGCGCGCGATCATCGGTGTCATGACGGATGACCGTCACGGCTTTGTGGCACAGATCGTTCGGTAAGTCTTTCCAAGAATAAGGAAGTCCGGCTGAGTGCGGACTTCTGCTTCTTGAATACCACCAAGACACCGCCCCACCGGGCGGTGTCTTGGTGTTTGGCCGGCATACCCCGGGGTCACGCATATCGCGGGTCTCCCCGGGGTCGGGTCTTGCATTCACACATTCGTCCTCCCATCAGTTTCTGAACTACAGAGCAGTGGCCGTTCGTTCGATGTGATGTTTGGCTCGCGCGAGTTGGGCAAGCAAGAAAACGGGCGATGCTTGGGGGCTTTCTTCCATGGCGGCGTCGAGCGCTGCATGAAGCGCTAAACTCCCGCCCTCCCGCGTCATCCGCGCCAACTCGCCGTCCCAATGCCCCCGCTGCAACTGATTGACCTCACCCTCTCCGCCGACCGCCCGCGCCTGCGCCGTGCCTTGCGCGAACTGCCCAAGCGTGCGAACACGCTCGCCGATCTGCCGGAGGCGCTGCGGACGAAGTTCGAGGCTTCGATTGCGGAACGTGCGAAGCGCCGCGCGAACCTGCCGAAGCCAAGCTTCCCGGAAGAGCTGCCCGTCAGTGGCCGGCGTGCGGAGATCGCGGAGGCGATCCGCTCGCATCAGGTGGTGATCGTTTGCGGCGAGACGGGTTCGGGCAAGACGACGCAGTTGCCGAAGATCTGCCTGGAGTTGGGGCGGGGCGAGGCGGGGCTGATCGGCCATACGCAGCCGCGGCGCCTCGCCGCTCGCGCAACGGCCACCCGCATCGCGGAGGAATTGCAGAGCGAGCTGGGTACGACGGTCGGCTTCAAGGTGCGCTTCACCGACCACACGAAGCGCGAGAGCTACATCAAGCTGATGACCGACGGCATCCTGCTCGCCGAGACGCAGGGTGATCCGCTGCTCGCTGCCTACGACACGCTGATCATCGACGAGGCGCACGAGCGCAGCCTCAACATCGACTTCCTGCTCGGCTTCCTGAAGCAACTGCTGCCCAAGCGACCGGACCTGAAGGTGATCGTCACCTCGGCAACGCTGGACGCCGAGCGCTTCGCGAACCACTTCGCACACAACGGCAAGCCGGCGCCGGTGATCGAGGTGTCGGGCCGGCTCTACCCGATCGAAGTGCGCTACCGCCCGATTGAGGATGAGGACGCGGCCGAAAAGCCGCCGGTGCGCGCGGGCGTCCGCGTCGCAGAGTCAAAGAACCGCAATCAGAACAAAGACCTGTACGAAGCAATCTGCGACGCAGTGAGCGAGCTGCAGCGCGAGGGGCCGGGCGATGTGCTGGTCTTCCTGCCCGGCGAGCGCGAGATCCGTGAGGCGGCCGAGGCGCTGAGGAAAAACCACCCGCCGGGTGCCGAGATCCTGCCGCTGTTCGCGCGCCAGACCGCCGCCGAGCAAGCGCGGGTGTTTTCGCGCTCGAACGGGCGCCGCGTGGTGCTCTCGACCAACGTGGCTGAAACTTCGCTGACGGTGCCGGGCATCCGCTACGTGGTCGACTCGGGCCTCGCGCGGATGAACCGCTACAGCCACCGCAACAAGGTCGAGCTGCTGCAGATCGAGAAGATCGCGCAGTCCGCCGCCAAGCAGCGCGCGGGCCGTTGCGGCCGGGTTCAGAACGGCATCTGCATCCGCCTCTACGACGAGGAGGATTTCAACCGCCGGCTCGCGCATACCGAGCCTGAGATCCTGCGATCGTCGCTCGCCGGCGTGATCCTGCGCATGAAGTCGCTGCGGCTCGGCGCGGTGGAGGAATTCCCCTTTCTGGAAGCGCCGCTGCCGCGGATGATCGCCGACGGATACCAGCTCTTGAATGAGCTGGGTGCGACGGATGACGCGAACAACCTCACCGCCATCGGCCGCGAGCTGGCCAAGCTGCCGCTGGACCCGAAGATCGGCCGCATGATCCTCGCCGCGCGTGATCGCGCAGCGCTGAGCGAGGTGCTGATCATCGCCGCCGCGCTGTCGGTGCAGGATCCACGTGAACGCCCGCAGGAGCAGAGCGGCACCGCCGATCAGGCGCATGCGAAGTTCCGCTCGGCGCCGGATTCCAAGGACGAACCGAAGAGCGAGTTCCTGTGGTTCGTGAATGCCTGGAAGGCCTTCGATCACGTGTGGAAACACGAGTCGTCGAGCAAGCAGAAAGCCTGGTGCAAGCAGCACTTCCTGAACTGGATGCGGATGCGCGAGTGGCGCGACATCCACGGCCAGCTGCACTCGCTGTGCGCCGAACACGGCTGGAAGGAAAGCGAGCTGCCAGCCAGCTACGAGGCGGTCCACAAGGCGCTGCTGACCGGCCTGCTGGGCCACATCGGCTGCCGCGTTGAAGATGCCTCCGGGCCGGCAGCGGGTTCCTACCTGGGCGCGCGCGCGATCAAGTTCTGGCCGCATCCGGGCTCGTATCTGAAGAAGACCGTTGGCAAGTGGCTGATGGCTGCCGAGCTGATCGACACCTCGCGGCTCTACGCCCGCTGCATCGCGAAGATCGAGCCGGAGTGGGTGGAAGAAGTGGGTGCGCACCTGATCAAGCGCAGCGTCTACGAGCCGCACTGGGAGAAGAAGTTTGGCGCCGTGCGCGCGTGGGAGCGCGGTGTGCTGCATGGCATCACGCTCTACCCGCGGCGCGCGGTGGGCTATGCCGACGTCGATCCGAAGCTGTGCCGGGAGCTGTTGATCCGCGAGGGGTTGGTGCAGGGCGATGTCGACGAGGCCGCCCTGCGGCAGATGGGCTTCCTCACGCACAACCAGCGCCTGATGGCCGAGATCGAACGGCTGGAACACAAAACCCGCCGCCCCGATGTGCTGGTGGACGACGAGCTGATCTACGCCTTCTACGATGCGCAGATCCCGGAGAACGTCACCGACCTGCGCAGCTTCGAGGCGTGGCGGAAGACGGCCGAGCGCGGCAACGCCAAGGGCCTGTTCCTGGTGCGTGAGCAGCTGATGCGGCACGAGGCCGAGGGGGCATCGAGCGAGCGCTTCCCTGCAAGCTTTGAAGTGCTGGGCCAGAAGCTCAAGCTCACTTACCTGCACGAGCCGAACGACGCCGAAGATGGCGTCACGCTGACGGTGCCGCTGGCGATGCTCAACCAGATTCCGCTCGCACGCTGCGAATGGCTGGTGCCCGGCCTGCTGGAAGAGAAGGTGACGGCGCTGCTCAAGACGGTGCCGCAGAAGCATCGCCACCGCCTGCAGCCGATCGGGCAGAGCAGCAAGGCCTTCATCGAACAAGTGGAGGCGGGCGAGGTGAACCGCGAAGACGGGCTGATGCGCGCGCTGCAGAAGTTCGTCGAAGATCGAGTGTCGCTGAAGCTGCCGCTGGAGAGCTTTCGCGCCGAGAACCTCAATCCGCACTGTTTCATGAACTTCCGCGTCATCGACGAGCACGGCCGCGTGCTGGGCATGTCACGCAACCTGCCGGAGCTGCGCACGCGGCTCAAGGATCAGGTGCAGGCCGCCTTCAAGGCGGCGCAGGTGCCCGGTTCGATGGGCGCGCAACTCGCGGCGCTGAAGGTGGCGGGCAAGCCGGGCGCAGCCGCTTCGACTGAGGCGCCCGCCGAGTCGGCGCCGCGCGGCATGGCTGCAAAACCGGGTGGCGCCACGCAGAAGGCGGAGGCCCCAGCCAAAGAGTCGGCAACTCAGCCGGCACAGCTCACCGGCCTCACCAGCTGGAGCTTTGGCGAGTTGCCCGAGCTGCTCGAAGTGAAGGTCGCAGGCCGCATGGTCATCGGCTTTCCGGCCCTGCACGACGATGGCGAATCGGTCAGCCTCACGGCGGTCGATACCGAGGAAGAGGCCGCCCGCGTGCATCGCAAGGGCCTCGCACGCCTCTTCGCGCTGACGCTGAAGGACCAGGTCAAGGCGGTCGAGAAGCTGCCCGGCCTGCGCGAACTCGCATTGCAATTCATCCCCTTCGGCACCGAGGCGGAACTCAAGGCGCAGCTCGTCGCCGCCACGCTGGAACGCACCTGCCTGATGGAACCGCTGCCCACCAATGCGGACGCCTTCGCGCAACGCGCGCAGGACGCCAAGTCGCGCATCTCGCTGGTGGCGCAGGAGCTGATGCGCCTCGCGGGTGCGCTGGTCGTCGAGCATGCCTCGCTGACCAAGCGCTTCCTGACGCTCAAGGGCCAGCCCGATACGCTCGCCGACCTCCAGCAGCAGCTCGCCAAACTGATGCCGAAGAACTTCCTGCTCGCGTACCCCTTCGAAAAGCTCACCCACTTCGGGCGCTACCTCAAGGCCATGGGCGTGCGCATCGACAAGCTGCGCACCAACCCCGCGCGCGACCTGCAGCTCCTGGCTGAATGGAAGTCGCTCGCGCAGCCCTTCGAGCGCGAATGGCTCGCCAAGGCCAAGGCAGGTGTGATCGACCCGCAGCTCGAAGAATTCCGCTGGCTGCTCGAAGAGCTGCGCGTCGGCCTCTTCGCGCAGGAGCTCAAGACGCCGATGCCGGTCAGCGTGAAGCGGCTGCAGAAGATCTGGCAGAGCCGGCCGCAATGAGGCCGGCCACAGTGAGGCCGGCCGAAATGGAAGCGCTGTCGGCTCAGTTTGAGCTGTTGCCGGCTTCGCATGAGGATGCCGAGGCGCTGGTTGAGATCCGGATCGCGGCCATGCGCGAGAGCCTGGAGCGGATCGGGCGATTCGATCCGCAACGCGCGCGCGATCGTTTCCTTGCGGGCTTCGATCCAGCGCAGACGCGCAAGATCATGGTGGCAGCTCAATGGCTGGGCTTCATCTCGCTGCGCGTGAGCGACGACATGCTGACGCTTGAGCATCTGTATCTGGTGCCGCAGGCGCAGGGCCGGGGTACCGGCAGTGCCGTGATGGCCTGGGTGATCGCGCAATCCGAAGCCTTGCAGCGGCCGCTGCGGGTTGGCGCGTTGCGCGAGAGCGCTTCAAACCGTTTCTATCTGAAACATGGTTTCAAGCGCGTCGGCGAGTCCGAATGGGACATTTACTACCAACGCGACCCTGCGGCACCCGAGTGAGTTGTGCCCGCGAATGACCGGCTGCGCGGGCGCCGTGATGCTGCGTTGTCCGCCGGCCCATACGAAAACCGAACCGCCAATCAATACGATGAAGCCTCTTCGCATTCACCACGCTGCGATCATCTGCAGCGATTACGTGCGGTCAAAACGTTTCTACACCGAAGTGCTGGGCTTGGAGGTGGTGGCGGAAACTTACCGTGCCGCGCGCGAATCCTGGAAGCTGGATCTGGCCTTGCCGGACGGCGCGCAGATCGAGTTGTTTTCCTTCCCCGATGCGCCGACGCGGCCGTCGTGGCCTGAGGCGCAGGGCCTTCGCCACCTGGCGCTGGTGGTCGATGATCTGGATTGCAGTGTGGCCAGGCTTGTCGCGCAGGGCATTGCGGTGGAGCCGGTGCGGCTGGATGAACTGACAGGCGCGCGCTTCACCTTCTTCGCAGATCCGGACGGCTTGCCGCTGGAACTGGTGGAAACCCGGGCCGGCTAGGGGCGCTGCCGGCATGCTGCGCCGCTGGTCGTGTTCAGAGGCGGATCCGCAGTTCCCCTGCCGCATCGCGGAAGAGTGGTGCGTCGCCAAAGCGGGTGCGTGTGGCTCCGGGCGCTTCGCCGCCATCGGGGCGGCGCGGCGGGGTGATCTGCAGCGACGCCGGGTCGATGGTATGTCCGTGGCGGGCCGCAATCGCAGCCAGCGCCACAATGCGCAGGCCATCGGCATCGGCGGCAGCGCGCAGTTCGGCCAGCATGGCCGCGTCGGCACGCGCGATGCGAAGAAAGCTGCTGAGGGCTTCGGTACTCATCGGGCGACTCCCGTGTTGGACGGTGACTCCATGCAAGTCTAGCCCCGCTGCGGGCGTGCGAGTATGAAGATTCATGTGCGCCGGGTTGGCCTTGCCGGTGGAGCATGCCCGCACGATGGAGTGCGGGAGCCGGGGGGCTGAGTGGGCTGCGCTCAGCCTTGGCTGGCGAGCGCGCTTGCGAGGTGGTCAAACACGATGCGCATGCGTGGCGTGTCGCGCAGTTCGCGATGGGCGGTCAGCCAGACGGGCAGGGCCGGCAACGCGAATTCGGCCAGCACTTGACGCAGGCGCGGGTGCTGCGCCGCAACCTGCTGCATCGAGATGCCAACCCCCATCCCTGCCCGCACCGCTTCCCAGGCGACGATCTGGTTATCGCAACGGAAGGCGAAGAAGTGGCGGTCGATCACGATGCCGGCTGCGCGAAACCCGTCAATCAACTGGTTTGACTGGTCGTAGCCAACCCACTGATGCACGGCCAGATTTGCCGGCGTGAGCGGCGGCCGGGTGGCGAGATAGTCTTCGCTGGCGTAGAAGCCCAAGGCGTAGTCCGCGACATGGCGGGTGATCAGGCTGCCTTGCTCGGGCCGCACCATTCGGATCGCGATGTCTGCCTCGCGTGCGAGCAGGTTGTCGATCCGGTTCGATGCCACCAGTTCGATCTCGATTTCCGGGTGGGTGCGCCGCAGTTGCGCGAGCATGGGCGGCAGCACGTAGGCGCACATCATCTCGCTGGCCGTCATGCGAACGGTGCCCGCCAGGGTTTGTGACTGCCCCGCGGCCGCCAGCGCCTGCGCGGCGGCCTGCATGCGTCGCGCGGGCTCGACAAGCGCATCGCCTGCGGCGGTGGGGTGCAGGCCCCGGGCGGTGCGCTCGAACAGCGCTGATCCGGTTTGAGCCTCCAGCGCGGCGATCTGGCGTGACAGGGTGGGCTGGCTGATCGCAAGCATCTCGGCCGCGCGCGTGAGCGAACCGGCATCCACCACGGCCAGGAAGGCGCGGATCAGGCCCCAGTCAGGCTGCGGTGCGGCCGGTGTTGAGCTATGCATTATTGAAATCGAGCGTTTCAGGTTTGCGCATTCTTTCGTATTGGTGACTCGCGCACAATGGCCTCAAGCAAACAGGCTTTGGCGGAGGCGATCATGAAATCAACGGTTCTGGTTCTTGGTGCGAACGGGCGGATCGGCGGTGCGCTGGTCGGCGCCTTCAGCGCAGCGGGCTGGGCGGTGCGTGCTCAAGTGCGGCGGCCGCCGCCCGAGCCCATGCCTGCAGGCGTCAGCATCGTTACATGCGATGCGTTGGACGCTGCGGCGATCGCGCAGGCGGCCCAGGGCGCCGACGTGATTGTTCACGCACTGAACCCCGACTACACGAAATGGGATGCCCTGGTGCCGCCGCTGACCGCCAGCGTGCTGGCGGCCGCGCGGGCGAGCGGCGCGCTGCTGATGCTGCCAGGCAATGTGTACAACTTCGGCAGTGAGTTGCCGCCCGTGCTGAGCGAATCGACCCCGGAGGTGGGCAACACGCCCAAGGCGCGCGTCCGGATTGAACTGGAAAAGCAGCTGCGGGATGCGGCCCGCGATGGCGTGCGTAGCGTGGTGATCCGTGCCGGTGATTTCTTCGGCGCGGGGAGCGGCTCATGGTTCGATCTGGTGATCGCGAAGGATCTGCGCCGCGGCAGGATCGTGCTGCCGGGGCCTGACGACGTGGCGCATGCGTGGGCTTACCTGCCGGATCTGGCGCGGGTGTTTGTTGCGGTGGCCGAGCAGCGTGCGCGGCTGGCGCGGTGTGCGACGCTGCACTACGCCGGCCTGACGCTGACGGGGGTTGAACTGGCCGCGGCCTTCGAGCGCGTGTGCGGTCGGCCGCTTGAGCGGCGCCAACTTCCCTGGTGGCTGCTCCGCTTGGGCGCGCCCTTCGTGCCGATGCTGGGCGCGCTGTGCGAGATGCGCTACCTGTGGCGTCGCCCGCATCGCCTGGACGACACCCGGCTGCGCGCGCTGATCGGGGATCTGCCTGTGACGGGGCTGGATGCGGCGCTGCGATCGGCGCTGGGTCTGCTGGCCGACCCGCCCGCGTTGGGCGGTCCGGCCGTATCGCAGGCAGGCTGAGCCGCGCGGCTACTGCTGGTTGGACGAAGGCGGTGTTTCGACGTCTGGCGAAGCCTTGCTGTCGGGCGTGGCGGTGTTGCGTTTGGCCGCCTGATTGACCGATGCGTTCAGTGCTGCATTGACGACTGCGCTGCAGTCTTCGCCGCCGGCCTTTTCGCAGGCCTCAAGCAGCTTTTGCCTCTGCGCCGAGGTGACCGGTGGCGGCGCCGCAGTTGACTTGGCCGGGGCGATGGCGGGCTCCGGTTCTTTGAGTGCAGGCAAGGGCTTGGGCTTGTAGGCCGGAATCGTCGAGACCTCCGCCGTAACCTTCTCAGCCTTTACGCCCGCAGGCGGCTGATTGCCGTACTGCCAGCGGCCGTTCTCGTCACGCCACTTGAATACGGCGTCGGCGGCGCTGGCAGCATTGGCCGCAAATGCCAGCGGGATCAGCAAGACGAGCAGGCGCATACGGAAATTCATGGTTCAGGTCCTCCTGGCGATGGCGGCAGTCTAGCGCTTTGGGGGCGGCACCAGAAACGGATCGTGCTGGTCCGCGACGAAAGGCGCTAACGCACAGACGGCATCAGGCTTTCGTAAAGCGTGCGGTAGTGGGCGGCGGCGTGCTTCCAGCTGAATTGCCCGCGCATGCCGTTTTTCTGCAACTGGCGCCAGCGCACCGGGTCGCGGAACAGCGTCATGGCGCGCCGCACGCAAGCCAGCAAGGCTTCGCCGCTGGCGTGGTCGAAGGCGAAGCCGTTTGCGCTGCCGTGCGCAAGGGTGGCTTCGTTTGCATCCACCACCGTATCGGCCAGGCCGCCGGTGCGCCGGACGATGGGGGGCGTGCCGTAGCGCAGGCTGTACATCTGGTTCAGGCCGCAGGGTTCGAAGCGCGAGGGCATCAGAAAAATGTCGGCGCCGGCTTCGATCTGGTGAGCCAGCCGTTCGTCGTACCCCACGGTGACGGAAACGCGCCCGGGGTGTCTGGCGGCAAGGGCGCGGAGCCCGGCCTCCAGCGGCTTTTCGCCGGATCCGATGATCGCCAGTTGCGCCCCCATCTGAACCAGGCTGTCGCCCTCTTCGATCAACAGATCGGTGCCTTTCTGGTGGACCATGCGGCTGACCACACCCAGCACCGGTGTCGTATCGGTATCAAGCCCGAGTTCGGCCCGCAGGGCCCGGGTGTTGGCGGCTTTCTGGTCTAGCGTGTCGATCGTGTAGCGGGTGTCGATCAAGGGGTCGGTGGCGGGGTTCCATTCCTCTTCATCGATGCCGTTGAGGATGCCGGTGAGCCGGTTGCGGCGGTAGCGCAACAGGCCATCGAGCCCGCAGCCGTAGGCTTCGGTCTGCATCTCGCGGGCGTAGTTGGGGCTCACGGTGGTGATGCGATCGCACAGTTGCAGCCCGGCCTTGAGGAAGGAGAGCTTGCCGTGAAACTCGATGCCATCGAAGCGGAAGGCGCGCCGAGGCAAGCCCAGATCGCCAATGCAGGATTCGGGGAACTGGCCGTGGAAGGCGAGGTTGTGCACCGTCAGCACGCTGGGTGTTTCGCCATTGAGGTAGTGCAGGTAAGCGGGGGCGAGGGCGGTGTGCCAGTCGTTGCAGTGGAGTACATCGACCGGCCAGCCGGTGGCGCCGCCGTTCTCGCATAGCCACGCTGCAACGCGCGAGAGCATTCCGAAGCGCCAGACGTTGTCGTTCCACGCTTCGCCACTGGCCTCGGTGTAGGGGTTGCCCTCGCGCTCGAAGCGGCTGGGGCAGTCGAGCAGCCAGAGCGTGACGCCGGCGGCGATTTCGCCGGCGTCCAGCACGCGGCATTCGGGCAGGCGCAGCGCCAAGCCGGGAATCCGCACGCGCTCACGCGCTTCGGGGAAGGCCCGCGCGAGAGCCGGATAGCACGGCACCAGCACGCGCAAGTCGCACCCCGCGCGGGCTAGTGCGGGCGGCAGGGCGGCCGCAACATCGCCCAGCCCCCCGGTTTTTACCCAGGGGGCGATCTCGGATGTGGCGAAGAGGATGTGCGGTGACTTGCGCCGCTTCATCGGATGAAATGCACCTGTTGCCCCAGCATGGCCGGGGTGACCAGCGTGATCCCTGACTCGGTGACATGGAAGCGCTTGCGATCGGCGACAGGGTCGACCCCGATCTGCGTCCCGGGCGGAATCTCGCAATGCTTGTCGACGATGCACTTCTTGAGCACGCAATTGCGGTGCACTTCAACATTGGGCAGCAAGACCGAGTCTTCGATCAGCGAATAGCTGTTGATGTGCACGCCCGAGAACAGCATCGTGCGGCGGATCGTCGAACCGCTGACGATGCAGCCGCCCGAAACCATCGAGTCGATTGCGGCACCGCGCCGGCCGTCGTCGTCGAAGACGAATTTTGCCGGCGGGCTTTGCGGCTGCCAGGTCCAGATCGGCCAGCTTTCGTCGTACAGGTTCAGTTGCGGGATCACCTGCACCAGATCCATGTTCGCTTCCCAGTACGCATCCAGCGTACCGACGTCGCGCCAGTAAGCCGGCTTGCCCGGTTCGCCGACCGAGCTTTCCGCGAAGCTGTGGGCGTAGGTGCGATAGCGTTTGACGCAATGAGGAATCACATCCTTGCCGAAGTCGTGGCTGGACTTCGGGTCGTCGGCGTCACGCAGCAACTGCTCGAAGAGGAAGCGGGCGTTGAAGACGTAGATGCCCATGCTGGCAAGTGCGGTATCGGGTTTGCCGGGCATGTGCTTGGGCTCGGCCGGCTTTTCGGCGAAGTTGACGATGCGGTTCTTGTCATCGACTTCCATGACACCGAAGCCCTTGGCCTCTTCAATCGGCACTTCGATGCACGCCACCGTGAGGTCGGCGTTGTTCTCGGCGTGGGCGGCCAGGATGCGGCCGTAGTCCATGCGATAGATGTGGTCGCCCGAGAGGATCAGCACATACTCCGGGTTCGCGCGGCGAATTTCGTCCAGGTTCTGGAAGATCGCGTCGGCGGTGCCTTGGTACCACTGCGATTCATCGATCTGTTGCTGGGCCGGCATGATCTCGATGAATTCACCGAGGCGGCCATCGAGAAAGCTCCAGCCGAGCTGGATGTGGCGGATCAGGCTTTGCGCCTTGTACTGCGTGGCAACACCAACGCGCCGGATGCCAGAGTTCACGCAGTTCGAGAGCGTGAAGTCGATGATGCGGAACTTGCCGCCGAAAGGCACTGCGGGCTTTGAGCGCCAATCGGTCAGTTGCCGCAGGCGGCTGCCGCGCCCGCCGGCCAGGACCATCGCAAATGTGTTCCGTGTGAGCTGGCTGACAAAGCGCGGCTCACGATTGCTCCGCGAACGAACGCCGCTCGCCTGTTCTGTTGGCATGATGCCCCCCTCTTGATGTGTAGTGGATCTGCAGCCATCGAACCAGCCCCCCGACCGGTGCGATGCCGCCAAATCTGCCATCCTGCTGTTTCCGGCGTGCTATCAAGCAAGCGTGATGCCGATTGCACTGTTGCGCGCGTACTTGAACCTCGCTTTAAGTATCACTGCCGCCGCATCTACCGCAATCCAAGCATGAAAGCCTGTTGTTCCAGATCACGTCGGCGAGTGCATCCGCGCAACAATACGCAGCCATGCGCCTTTGCAGGGCGCTGGCGCCAAAGCTGTGCGCCGCTGGGCGCATCATCGCACGGCGGTGTGCATCGATGCTGCACTGCAGGCTTTGCACCATACGGTACGGTATGGTGTAATGCGCCGCATCCGGGGCGGTCTGCCGCACCCGGGCCGATTTCTTGAGGAGTTGCGCCATGACGCTCGCCCATCCGTATCCGCATCTGCTATCGCCCCTTGACCTGGGTTTTACGACCCTGCGTAACCGCACCCTGATGGGTTCGATGCATACGGGCCTGGAAGAAGCCAAGGATGGCACCGACCGCATGGCGGCGTTCTACGCCGAGCGCGCCAAGGGGGGCGTCGGGCTTATCGTGACCGGCGGCATCGCCCCAAACCTGCAAGGGCGTGCCTACCCCTCGGCGGCGCAGTTGTCGTGGCGCTGGCAGGTCGGCCATCACAAGCCGGTGACCGATGCCGTGCACGAAGCGGGCGGCAAGATCGCGATGCAGATCCTGCATACCGGCCGCTATGCCTACCACCCGCTGGCGGTGTCCGCCTCGCGCATCAAGTCGCCGATCAGTCCGTTCAAACCGTGGGAACTGGGCCGCTTTGGCATCGCCAAGACGATCCGCGATTTCGCCAACTGCGCGGCGCTGGCGCGCAAGGCCGGCTACGACGGCGTCGAGGTGATGGGCAGCGAGGGCTACCTGATCAACCAGTTCATCGCGTCCTGCACCAACCACCGCACCGATGCCTGGGGCGGCGAGTTCAAGAATCGCATCCGCTTCCCGATTGAGGTCGTGAAGGCGGTGCGCAAGGCGGTCGGGCCGGATTTCATCATCATTTACCGGCTCTCGATGCTCGATCTGGTGGAGGGCGGCAGCACCTGGGCCGAGGTGGTGGAACTGGCGCAGGCGATCGAAGATGCCGGCGCGACGATCATCAACACCGGCATCGGCTGGCACGAGGCCCGCGTGCCGACGATCGCCACCAGTGTGCCGCGCGCGGCCTTCGCCTGGGTGACCAAGCGCTTGAAGGACGCAAACGTGGTGAAGATTCCGCTCATCACCACCAACCGCATCAACACGCCGGAAGTCGCCGAGCAGGTGCTGGCCGATGGCTGCGCCGACATGGTGTCGATGGCGCGCCCCTTCCTTGCCGACCCGGCTTTCGTGAACAAGGCCAAGGCGAACAAGGCCGACGAGATCAACACCTGCATTGGTTGCAATCAGGCCTGCCTTGACCATGTGTTCGAGCAGAAGCTCGCGTCGTGTTTGGTGAACCCGGTCGCGGGGCGCGAGACGGAGCTCAAGTTCGTTCCGACTGCCAAGAAGAAGTCTGTTGCCGTTGTCGGCGCCGGCCCGGCCGGTATGGCGACCGCGATGTACGCCGCGCAGCGCGGCCTGGCGGTGACCCTGTTCGATGCGCAGGACGAGTTGGGCGGCCAGCTCAACATCGCCAAGCAGGTGCCGGGCAAGGAAGAGTTCTACGAGACGATCCGCTACTTCAAGCGCCAGCTCGAAAACGCCAAGGTCGATCTGAAGCTTGGCAAGCGGGTCGAAGCCGCAGAGCTGAAGGGCTTCGACGAGGTGGTCATTGCCACCGGGATCCAGCCGCGCAGCCTCGCGGTGCCCGGCGGCGATCATCCGAAAGTGCTCTCGTACATCGACGTGCTCCGCCACAAGAAGCCGGTCGGCAAGCGAGTTGCTGTGGTCGGCGCGGGGGGTATTGGCTTTGACGTGGCCGAGTTCCTGACCCACGAAGGGCACTCGCTGGCGCTCGATCTGGATGGCTGGCTCAAGGAGTGGGGCGTCGATGCCAGCTACGAGCGCGGTGGCGCGCTGACCAAGCCGCAACCCGCACCCAGCCCGCGCGAGGTGGTGATGCTCCAGCGCAAGGCCAGCAAGATGGGGGCCGGACTGGGCAAGACCACCGGCTGGATTCACCGTGCTGCGCTCAAGAACAAGAAGGTCGAAATGATCAGCGGCGTCGAATACCTGAAAGTGGACGACGCGGGCCTGCACATTCGTGTTGGCGACAAGGAGCACGTACTGCCGGTTGACAACATCGTGGTGTGCGCCGGCCAGACACCGCTGCGGGAACTGGCGGACCAGCTTGCCGCGCTGGGCAAGACTGCCCATGTGATCGGCGGCGCGGACGTCGCGGCGGAGCTCGACGCCAAGCGCGCGATCCGCCAGGGGGCGGAACTGGCCGCGTCGCTGTAAGGGGGCGTCATGAACACCAAGCCCAACCGCCTTGCGCGCACGCTCGCCAAGCTCTACGCGCTGCCGGCCTTCCTGCGCGGCGCCGCGCGCAATTTCGCACTGCGTCGCGCGGTGCCCTTCACCGGCACGGCGAAGCTCGATTACGTCGAGATGACGCCGACGCGCGTCGAAATCGCCATCGCCAACCGTCGCCCGGTGCAGAACCACATCAAGGGCGTGCACGCAGCGGCGACAACCCTGCTGGCGGAAACCGCCACCGGCATGGTGGTCGGGATGAACGTGCGCGACGACTGCCTGCCGCTCGCCAAGTCGCTCACGGTGCACTTCCGCAAACGCGCCACCGGCAGCCTGCGCGCGGTTGCCACGCTGACGCCCGAGCAGCGGCAACTGATGCAGGACTGCGACAAGGGGGAGGTCAGCGTTGCCGTCATCGTCACTGACGAAGCCGGCGAGCACCCGGTTGAGTGCGAGTACCTTTGGGCCTGGATTCCGGCCAATCGTCCCAAGCCCTGAGGGGGCTCCGACGACGGTGAACGCGGTCCCTCATGCCGAGCTTGACGCGGCGCACTGACGATGCCTGCCTGCGCCGCGAGCAGCGCCGTGGCGAGAGGTAGCGGCGCGCTCACCGCGTACAGCGTGAGCAGCGCCACGAGGGCGGGGTAGGGTGTGAAGTGGCGATTCGGAACTGATCGCCGCGTGCGCAAACGGATGGATGGCCATCAAACGTCCGAACGACTGCTCTGTTGGGGCTTCTCTGAGCCAGCCGACATGGCACGCCCTTCGAAAATGAAAGCGCGGCGGCCGGCAAGTCGTGGCGCTGCGCGAATGGCACATTGCCGATCAGGGAATGGAGTCGATCGGCATGGGGGCCGGCATCGTCACGGGCGGCGGCATGCCGACGCGGATGACGCCGCCGGAGACGGCGAGAACTTCTTGGGTGTCGCGTTGTTGCATAGTCTTCCTCACGAGCTTGCGTCTTACGTATTCAACTTTCAATTCAACGGGTTGCTCTGTGCGTGGCGTCCCAGTGAATGATGACCCCGACCCTGTCCGGCCTATCCTCGACCGGGGTGCGCATGGGAACCCCGATCAGCTGCCAAGCGATCATGAAATCACCCGCGGAGCCAGCGACCATGAGCAACGCGATGCCCGCGACGAGCGGTTCGCTGTTGCTGGTTGCCCAGACGAATGGCCCGATTCCAAGCAATAAAGCAGGGGCAAGGCCGCCAGCGAGGTTGATCCAAGCTGGCAAACGTCCGACGGGGTGAGCGTATGGCGCCAGGTAGCGCCAATTGATTCCGAAGCGCACATGCGTTTCGCGGTGGTGCGCTGAAAGCGCCTTCCACGTCAGTGCATGCACCGCCTCGTGTACGACAGTGAGGACCAGCAATATCGGGATCAATTGGAGGACTGGGATGTCGAACACCGCCTTGACTACACCGCCCCCCCAAAGTGTCTTGTATGCCCAGTCGCCAACTGCAGCAACAAAAATTGCAATGGGCGCCGAACTGACGTTCGCCCGCAACATGGAGACGCTGCGGTCTTCCATTCTTCCGTGAAGCACTGCTGATGACATATTGCCGCTTTCGAGCGCATCTATTGAGCTTGGCGCCATGCGAGGCGCGAAGAGCGAAGAGCCTCGCATGGCGCCGCCGCGTTACTTGGTCAGGTAGGCGTGAAGCGCCATGCTGGCGATGAAACCCAACAGGAACGGATTGCCACCAGACACTTCATCGACTTCGTTCATCGTAATTTCTTGCATGATTCTCTCCAAAAGTCTCGATCGTGATATGCCTCACAAATACGGCGACATCATTTTTGCAAAAAAAAAAACGACCAAAGCAATGTGTCGTCACCCGATTTCGTGAATTTTTGCGGACTCAATGCAAACACAAGATTTCCCGATCAAGTAAGGCAAGAACGTGCCGCGGCACCGTCCGGTCGCCCGCTGTTCCGCCGCGAGGCGATGGAGCATAGCGCGGAGCGCCGCCACGGGCGTGTGCTTTTGTCCCGCTCCGGGGTGCTCGAGGGGGGGGCGTGGATTCCATCCACCAAGCCTGTGCGCTGACGCAGCAGCGCACGCGCGAACGCCTTCCTCAAAGTCGCGTACAAGGACGCGACGTCCGGCGCTAACCTGGCGGTAAGCCCAGACTATTCGAAAAGTCTGATCCGCACGCAATGCACACTGCTCACGCACAGCCGCCAGCCGGGCGGTCAAGCGGAGCAGTCGAGACCCTCGCCACGCGCGTGCATCGCCCTCGCGCAACGTGACGCAGCGGCAAAAGCGCGGCGCGGCTTGATGCACATCGCCGTCATTTCGCCCGCAGACGCGCTACTCTGGCGCCCACCTCGTCCTTGGGAGCTCGTGTGCACCTGCTGATTCGCTTTCTTGCCGCGCTCGGCGCCGGCTTCTTGGGCCAAAGCTGTCTGGCCGCCGACTCACTTGTCTGCCATGTCACCTACGGTGGCGAAACGCAGACCATGCGCGCCGACACCGCGCCCAGCCCCTACCAGATATCGCCGGTGGCGGTGGGGTCCTACTTCCTGTTCCGCATGGTGGTCGAGCGTAACGCCGGATCTCTGGCCGCCGTGAAGCTCTACACCTATGCCGACCGCGATGAGACTGCCGTGCCCATCCATGTGGCCGAGTTTCCCTACCCGCCGGTGGCCGGGCGCCGCCATGGCTTCACCGGCATTCAGCGGGTGTATGAACCGGTGCGTGATGGCGAGCTTGAATACTGGTGCGAGATGCGCAAGCGGGGGGCGGCAAAGTGAGCGCGCTCAAGACCCCATTCGCACTGCTGTTGGCGCTGGCCGCACAGGTGTCGCTCGCCAGCAGCCTTGAACTGGCATTTGTCGGCGATCTGATGCTCGACGATGGCCCTGGCAAAACCATCGCCGCCGGGGGCGATCCGCTTGCCGCGTGGGATGCCGAGCTGCGCAGCGCCGACTACACGATCGGCAACCTCGAATGCCCGGTTGCTACCACCGGCAAACCGCTTGAAAGCAAGATCTTCAGCTTCCGCGCCGATCCGCGCGTGATGCGTGTGCTCGCCGGCCGCTTCGATGCACTGGCGCTCGCCAACAATCACTCGGGCGACTACGGGCGCGAAGCCTTCCTTGAAACACTCACGCACCTGAAGGCGGCCGGCATCGCCGCGTTCGGCGGTGGCGCCAACCTCACGCAAGCGCACGCGCCGCTCTGGATCGAGCAGAAGGGCCTGCGCATCGCGGTGCTCAGCTACAACGAGTTCAAGCCGCGCAGCTTCGAAGCGGGCGCCAACTGGCCCGGCATCGCCTGGAGCGAAGACAGCCATGTGGTGGCCGACATCAAGGCTGCGCGTGCAGCAGGCGCCGACCTGGTGATCCCGTTCATGCACTGGGGCTGGGAGCACGAAACCCAACCCTCTGCGCGCCAGCACGCATTGGCGCGCCTGATGATCGACGCCGGCGCCGATGCAGTGGTGGGCGGGCATCCGCATGTCACCCAGGGCGCGGCGGTGTACCGCGGCAAGCCCATCATCTGGAGCCTTGGCAACTTCGTGTTCGACAGCTTCACCACGCGCGAGACCACCACCGGCTGGCTCTTGCGCATGACGGTGGACCGCGCCGGCGTTGCCGCCTGGCGCACGGTAGAGGCGCGCATGGACGAAGCCGGCACCCCGCACCGCAGCCCGGATGCACGTACGCCTTGCTGGCGGCGCGGTCAAACCCAAGTGGCCGAATGCGGCGCCAACTAAGCCGATCGCGGCCGCGTACGCGCTTGTAGGGCACCCGCCATAGGGCTATTGTGGAAATGGGATCGCCGCGCCCCGCGCGTGGCGGTCGGGGTCAATCGGATCCGCAAACGGGGGACAAAATGTCTGGCAAGAAGAACAAGCACAAGCACGAAGAAGCAACGCACGACATCGCTGCGGCGAGCAGCGAACCAATGAGCACCAAGGCTTACGAGAAGGAACTCAAGCGCCTGCATGTTGAATTGGTGAAACTGCAACAATGGGTCGTCGCCAAGGGCCTGAAGGTCTGCATCGTTTTTGAAGGGCGCGATGGCGCGGGCAAGGGCGGCACGATCAAGGCGATCACAGAGCGAGTCAGTCCGCGTGTGTTCCGGGTTGTGGCGCTGCCTGCACCGACCGAGCGCGAAAAGACGCAGATGTATATCCAGCGCTATATCCCCCACTTCCCCGCGGCGGGTGAAGTCGTGATCTTCGATCGCAGTTGGTACAACCGCGCAGGGGTCGAGCGCGTGATGGGCTTCGCCAAGCCCGAGCAGGTCGAGAAGTTTCTTGACGTCGTGCCGATGGTCGAAAAGGCAATGGTCGAGTCCGGCATCATCCTGCTCAAGTACTGGCTTGAAGTCAGCCCCGAAGAACAGGAGCGCCGCCTGCGCGACCGCATCGACGACGGACGCAAGGTCTGGAAGCTGACCGCGATGGATGTGAAGTCCTTCGACAAGTGGGACGACTACACCGTGGCGCGCGACGCGATGTTTGCCAAGACCGATTCGTCCTGGGCGCCGTGGTTTGCCGCGCGCTCGGAAGACAAGAAGAAGGTGCGGCTGAATGTCATCAGCCACCTGCTGGCACATGTGCCGTACGAAGAAATCCCGGCCGAAAAGGTCAAGCTGCCCAAGCGCAAGATCGGCAAGGTCAAAGCCGCCGAATACCCGTTCAAGTACGTGCCTGAGAAATACTGATCCGCCCGGCCGGCATCCAGGTGCCGGCCGAATCGGACGCCGCAGAAACCCGCTCAGGCGGGTTTCTTGTTTTGGGCGACGTAGCGCTCGATGGCCGTCTGCGCGTTGAAGAACATGCGCTCCCGCCCAAGGCGCTCTGCCAGGCCGGCGTGTTGAACCATGGTCAGCGCGTCCGGGTTAAGGCCCGCCAGCCACAAGGTGATGCCGCGCTCGGCCACCCGCTTGTCACCGTCGGCCAGCATCTGCAGCGCCGAGTACTCGATATCCGGCACCCGGCTCATGTCGAGCACCACCACGCGCGGCTTGTGCTCTGCCATCAGCTCGTTCAGCCGGTCGGCAATCACGTTGGCGTTGAGAAAGAAGATCCGCCCCTCGGGCCGCACCACCATCAGCCCCTCAAAGCGTTCGTCCTCCGGGTGCTCGGCCGAGAGCGGGCGCAGCACATCGGTGCCCGGCTTGCGGCCCAGCACGTGCACATGCGGTCGTGCGGTCTGGCTGGCCAGGCCCAGCAGCGAAATGATGATCGCCACCAGAATGCCGTTGAGCGTGCCGAACAGCAGCACCCCGAGCATCGCCGCGCAGGCCCAGCGGAATTCCATGTTGCGGATCTTGCGGATCGCGATGAATTCCTTCGGCTGGATCAGCCCCACTGAATACACGATCACCACCGCCGCGAGCGTCGCGTTGGGCAGCAGGCCGAGCATCGGCGCGAGCAACAGCATCGTTGCCAGCGCCGCACCCGCGGTGACCAGCGAGGCCTTCTGCGATTGCGCGCCGGCCGAGCGGGCCACGGCCGTTTGCGAGGTGCCGCCGCCAGCCGGCATCGCACCCAGGAAGGCGCCCCCCAGATTGGCCGCGCCGGTGGCGATCAGCTCACGATTGGCGTTGACTCGCGGCTCGTCGTTGCGTGCAAACGCGCGGCCCGCAGCAATCGTTTCGGTGAAGCTCATCAGCGCAATGCCGGCCGCGCCGGGCACAAGTTGGGCGAGTAGCGATACGTCTGGCAGCGTCAGCGAAGGGAAGCCCTGCGGAATCTGCCCAACGATCGACACCCCCATCGCCTGCAGGCCGATCAGCCATGACGCGGCGATGCCGCCCCCCACCGCCACCAGTGGCGCAGGCGAATGCGGCCAGAGCTTCTCCATGCCGATCAGCACCACCAGCGTGGCGAGCGCCACCAGCGCCGTCAGCATCGAAGCGTCGGGCACATGCTGCACAACCGAGATCAGATCCTGGAAGAAACCCTGCTTGGTGATGTGCAGGCCCAGCAGCTTCGGCACCTGATCAAGCAGGATCACCAAGCCGATGCCCGCCTTGAAGCCGGTGAGAACCGGCGTCGAAATGAAATTCGCCACAAAGCCCAGGCGCAGCGCGGCGGCCAGCATCAGCATCACGCCCACCAGCGCGCTCAGCGTTGCCGCCGCTGTCAGCAGCTTGGCCGGATCGCCGTCTGGCACCACCAGCGCCAGCTCGGTGCCCGCCAGAATCGCGAGCGTGGTGGTAGAGCTGACACTGAGCACGCGCGAGGTGCCAAGCAGCGCGTAGATCACCATCGGGATCAGCGCCGTGTACAAGCCCACGGCAACCGGCAAACCAGCCACGGTGGCATAGGCCATCGCCTTGGGCAGCACCACCGCCGCAGCGGTGAGCCCGGCGATCACATCGAATCGCAGCGTCGGGCTGCCAGCCGGCGGCGCCGGTGGGGCAGCGGTAGGGGCGTGGCTCATGTGGCGACTCCTGATGGACGAATGTCGCCGATTATGCGCCCCGTGTAGGCGTGCCGATAGCCGCGCCGCTATGCGCTTGGCTTGGGGCGATGCGCGGGCTTGAGCCGGATGTACACCGTCTTGCTGACTTTCGCGATCAGCCGATCGTCCGCACCGAGCACATCCACATGAAAGCTCGGCAGGTACTTGTCGCCGCCGCGCGTCTGCTCGGTCACGTCCGCGATCTGCGCGTCATTCATGCGGAACCGCGCGGTGACCGTGCCCCGCCCCGGTGCCACGAACTCGATGCTCGCCGCGCGATCCCACACCAGATACTTCGGCCCCAGGATGTGCATCAGCATCAACATGAAGAACGGGTCGGTCATCGAAAACAGATTGCCGCCGAAGTGGCTGCCGACGTAATTGCGGTTGTACCAATGCAGCTTCAGCGCCACATCCACTTCGCGGAAGTCGTCCGAAATCCGCTTGACGCGGATGCCGGCGAAAAAAAAGGGCGGCCAGAAGTTCATCAGGCGGCGCAGCGTGCTGGCTTTCATCGCAGTCCTTGCTTGGGCAGGTAGCGGCATTCTGCAGCAAGCGCAAGGCGCTGGCGATCAGGGCAATCCGCGCGCGCTCAGGCGTAGCGCGGCAGGCGCATTGCTTCATGGGGGGGGCCATTGGGCCTGTGATGGCTGTCGCGCTAGCTCACCGCCATCAAGTTGCGCCGCGCTTGCGCTTCAAAGCGTTCGCGGAAATGGGCCGTGCTGTAAATGCTGGGGCGCGCGAGAAATGCGCGCAGCACGCTGCGGCGCTTGAGCTTGTACACCACCCCCGGCACCCAACTGTATTCCGCCCGAACCTGCTTGTCATACTCGGCAAAGCGCTCCGGCGCTGCGCCCAGGATCGCAAGGTCGATGTCGACGAGCACTTGCTCGTCAGGCTGCACCGGCGTCGAGTCATGCCGCGTCGCCATGATCAACAGCTCGACGCGTCCCCGCGTAGCCTCACTCGCCCCACAGGCCGCAAGCGTCCGCATCGCCCAATCGGCGCTTTGTCGCTCATTGTCCTTGCCGCGCACATCGTAGACCGCGTCGTGAAACCAAAGCGCAATCGCAAGCTCACCCGGATGTCGGGCCAGGTGGCAAACGTCCTCGAAGTGTGTCACGCACTCCGTTAAATGCTGAAGCGAGTGGTAATGCCGCTGTGCTTCCTGGTACGCAGCGACGAGCTGCTCAAACAGCCCTGATGGTGGCTGTAGCCCGAGATCAGACCAAGCCTTGGTCCATGAGGTTTCGAGGATGCTCATTCGCATTGACGAAGATTTGGGCTGACCGGTCGCCGCAGCGGGATGCGCGGAGGAAATCCGCGTGCGCGGCATTGGAGTGCTCTGCTGACCGCCATGCTTGACCGCCGAGACGGTATCTACACGGCTTGCGCTTCGCTTGCCACAGGTCGTAAGCGACTTGTTGTATCGACAGGGCGTCCGCGCGTGCCCCGTCGACCTCGGATCGCCAGGCTTCCAGGCGCCGTACATTGTCGATCGAAACGGCCGCACGGCCGTTCAGCACTCGTGGCAGCGCGGCCTCCGGTCAAGCCGAGTTCCGGCATGACTTTCTCGCACAGGACTTCGCCAGGGTGGCTCGGTTCTTCGGCCGATCGCAAGATCTCTGCACTCATGTCGTGGCACCGATTAACGCGAACTGGGCGTCGAAGTGGCGCCGCAGCACGTGCAACATCTCGTCGTTCGCGCCATGCGCTTGCATGGTCACATACCACTGGTCCCGGACCGTCTGAATAATCTCGTCGATGATCTTGGCGGCTTCTGCAGGCCCGAGTCCGAAGTGCGGCGCAGCCTCGCGAGCCAGGTCAAGGTGTGCGTCGTATCGGCCCGGCAGAATCGCCAGTTCTTGGCGTCCCAGGTTGTGGCGCTGGGGAACAAGGTCAAACGCGGGCGAAAGTCGATAGTGGCCGTGTCCGACGTGCAGCACGCCATGATTCTTGATGTGATCGTCGGTGTTGTCGATCGCCATGTTGAACACCATACGCCTGAAGAGCTCGACAACGTCGAGGGTCGGCGCGAAAGAGATGCGCCGCAGCACTTGGGCGAACTCGACGTAACTGCCGGCGGAGGATTCGTAGGGCACATCGAGTAGCGCGGACGCGGAGAGAAAGTGGAAACGGAGCTCGTCAGCGATGGGGCCTTCCCGATCGAAGCGCCGCAGCACCAGGGCGTTGCCACGCCGGATAGGCTGCAGGAAGTACTGCGGAACGCGAATGCCGCAGGTCCTGGCCAAGCCTAGCGAGCCAGCCTCAAGCACCTGTACGTCAACTTCATCGTCTCGGGCTGGGAACTTGGCGATATGTCGGCGCCCTTCATGGATGAAGCTTGCCTTAGGGCGTGCACCGCCGAGGCTTCCACCCTGCTGCAGCAATCGCTGCAGCGCCTTCGGTATCTCCATGTGGTATTCGAGTCGGTGCGCGGCATCGGCCAGGGCGTCCAGTTCGAACAGATCCGCAGTGGGTTCCTCCGCCGGAATCGGCAGCGTTTCCGAGAAGACCAACGCGCCGACGCGATCGGCGTTGGTTAGCAGAAGCACCTCGGTGTCATCCAGTTTCCGGCCGTACTTGGCTTCCAGCACCCAGCGTCCCCACGCATCAGGCAGTGCGTCGCACAAGGTCAGCGGCAGGGCGCCACCATCGCGCAGACGCTGCTCGGGCAGTTCGAACGGCTCTTGGCGTAGCGGCAGGTGTTCTGGGTTGAGGGAGATCATCTCCGGAGTGGTCAGGTAGCGGCGGCCGTAGGCGAACGACCCCGACTCGATCATGTCGCGGCGAACGAGTTTGAGGATGCCTGCGGGCACGGGCTCGCGCTGTCCGATCGGAACTATGCCGACGTACAGCGTGCGCTCAGAAATCACGTTCGTCCTCGCTGATCACGCCCGGTGCGGACGTGCCGGCCTTGCGCCGCACGCGCCGGCCGGCGGCTAGCGCAGCCGGCGCGGGCGCCACGGCGTCCAGGGTGTCGGCCTGGCCGAGCAGCCACAGAGCGTTCATCAGCACCCCCGTGCTGGTGGTGGGTTTGCCCGCTTCGAGCGCTCGGTAGGTGCCCGGCGAACAGAAGATCCGAGCGGCCATCTCCTGTACCGTCCAGCGGCTGAGCGTGCGATGGGCGCGCAGCCGCTCGCCCAGCCGTATCAATTTGGCGGCCGCTTCTGTGGGCAGGGCGGCGATTGCTCTTGAAGTTCTTGGCATCGATATACCGGCGATTAAAGTGCTTTGCGGTCATTATATTGACGGAAATGTAGAGGGCAAGCGTTCGCTGTGCCCCCAATCACCGTTCGAGATGCGGTGTCGCGTAGAGCCCAAGCCGCTCAAGCTTCTCGACGCTGATGCCTGCCAAGTCCTTCGTGCGCCGGCCGCAAAAGGGTCTCTCTGCGTCATCGACCAGAACGACACCGCTGGCGACGAGTTGCTGTTTGAAAACTCAAGCAGTTTTGATCGGCAGGGCGTCGAATTTCGTGCGCATTTGCGGCGCCGTCGAAAGATGGTTCATCACGTGGCTGGCGCGCAGAAAGAGCGCCGTTTCGAACTTGCCGCTTTCCAGACGGAAGGTGTCCCAGGTGTATGGGTGCTCGAAACGATTGGACTCAATTTCCGAGAGCAGGATTTCCGTGATCCAAACCCAGGGCAGGCGCACGCCATCGGTATCTGCGATGTGGCCGTTCATCTTGGCGATCACGTCTTCGGTAAAACCAGTGGCGGCTGGATCAAACTCCGCGAGATCGCACAGCAAGTCCTGAGCTCGGTGCGGCTCCGCACCTTTGGACTGCTTCCCGTGACAGGGACTGCATGTTTGTCGGTGCATCATTCCCACCGCGTCCGAAAGACGCTCCATCCTCGCCTTATCTGTGCTCGTTGAGCCGGGTCGCAATCGCCGCTTGACCTTCCCATCGTGGTAAGCCCAAGGCTGTAAGCTCTTGCTACTGTTTTGGAGTGCCTGCCATGAATGCGCCGCTTTCGCCCACACCGAATGAAGTCGACTTGCCGATCACCGGCATGAGCTGTGCCTCGTGCGTGGCGCGCTTGGAGCGCGCGCTGGGCGCGGTGCCGGGGGTGCGGGCGGTGAGCGTGAATCTGGCCACCGAGCGTGCGCGGATCGGCGGAGATGGGCCTCTGGATGTGGCGGCATTGCGGGCGGTGGTGCAGCAGACCGGCTTCGATGTGCCGCTGGCAGAGGTGGATATCGGTATCCAGGGCATGACTTGCTCCTCGTGTGTGGCGCGGGTGGAGAAGGGGCTCAAGCGGGTGCCGGGCGTGCTGGATGCGGCGGTGAACCTGGCCACCGAATCGGCGCGCATCCGCAGTTTGCCCGGCGTGACGCCGGATGCGCTGGCGGCGGCAGTGAGCGCGGTTGGCTTTACCCCGGTGCTCGCGCAGCCCGAAGCAGGCGAACCGGAAGTCGCGGATCGGCAGACCGAGGCCGCGCGTGCCGAGGGCTGGCGGGTGCTGCTGGCGGCGGCGCTGTCTTTGCCCCTGGTGCTGCCGATGGTCGCCGCGCTGTTCGACCAGCACTGGATGCTGCCGGGCGGGTTGCAACTGGTGTTGGCGACGCCGGTGCAGTTCTGGCTGGGTGCGCGCTTCTACCGCGCCGGCTGGCATGCGCTGCGGGCGCGCGCCGGCAACATGGATTTGCTGGTTGCCATTGGCACCTCGGCGGCCTGGGGCTTGTCGGTGTGGCAGTGGATTGGCGGCGGTGAGCATTTGTACTTTGAGGCCTCCGCCGTGGTGATCACGCTGGTGTTGCTGGGCAAGTGGCTGGAAGGGCGCGCGAAGCGGCAGACGGCGGCGGCGATCCGTGCCTTGCAGGCTTTGCGCCCCGACACCGCGCGCGTGCTCCGCCACGGCCGCGAGCAGATGCTGCCGCTCGCGCAACTGCGGCTGGGCGACAGTGTTGTCGTGCTGCCGGGCGAGCGGGTTGCGGTGGATGGCGAGATCCTTGAAGGCATCAGCCAGTTCGACGAATCGCTGATCACCGGCGAGAGCTTGCCGGTGGCGCGCGAAGTGGGCGAGCCGGTGATCGGTGGCGCGATCAACGGAGAGGGCAGGGTGGTGGTGCGCACCACGGCGCTGGGAGCCGAAAGCACGCTCGCCCGCATCATCCGGCTGGTTGAAAACGCGCAGGCCGCGAAGGCGCCGATCCAGCGGCAGGTGGATAAAGTCAGCGCGGTGTTCGTGCCGGTGGTGCTGGTGATTGCCTTGCTCACCTTCGCCGGCTGGTGGTTCGCCACCGGCGACTTCAGCAATGCGGTGATCAACGCGGTGGCGGTGATGGTGATCGCCTGCCCGTGTGCGCTCGGGCTCGCGACGCCGGCCGCGATCATGGCTGGCACCGGGGTTGCGGCGAAGCACGGCATCCTGATCAAGGACGCTGAAGCGCTCGAGATCGCGCACAGCGTCGGCATTGTGGCCTTCGACAAGACCGGCACGCTCACCGAAGGCCGGCCCACGCTTGCCGACATCGCAGCGTTGGGCGATGAGGCCGCGCTGCTGGCCGACGCCGCTGCCCTGCAGGCCGGTA
Organism: Niveibacterium sp. 24ML; assembly: GCF_026586805.1. Taxonomy (GTDB): domain Bacteria; phylum Pseudomonadota; class Gammaproteobacteria; order Burkholderiales; family Rhodocyclaceae; genus Niveibacterium. Next base: position 194,043 of record NZ_JAPFHA010000002.1, read on the forward strand.
GCGCCCACCCGCTGGCGCAGGCGGTGCTCGACGCCGCCAAGGCGCGCGGCATTGCGGTGCCTGCCGCAAGCGACCTGCGCGCGCTGCCCGGCCGTGGTGTGGCCGGGGTGCTGAACGACACCGCCCTGCAGTTGGGCAACACCCGCCTGCTCGACGAACTCGGGCTATCCGCGGGCGCTTTCGCTGCGCGTGCGGAGGCGCTGGCCGCGGCCGGGCGCACGGTGTCCTGGCTGATCGCCACGCCCGCGGGCGGTACGCCGCAGTTGCGCGGGCTGCTCGCCTTCGGCGATAGCGTCAAACCGCAGGCGATCGTTGCTGTACGCGAGCTGCGTGCCTTGGGTGTGAAGAGCGTGATGATCACCGGCGACAACGCGGGCGCAGCCAAGGCGGTGGCCGATGAGCTGGGCATCGACGAGGTGCTCGCCAACGTGCTGCCGGGCGACAAGGCCGCGCGCGTGGCGGCGCTCAAGGCGGGCGGTGTGCGTGTTGCGATGGTGGGCGACGGCATCAACGATGCGCCGGCACTGGCCGCAGCGGACGTGGGCATCGCCATGGCCACCGGCACCGAGGTGGCGATGCACGCCGCCGGCATCACGCTGATGCGCGGCGACCCGGCACTGATTGCCGATGCGCTGGATATCTCGCGCCGCACCTGGCGCAAGATCCGCCAGAACCTGTTCTGGGCCTTCGCCTACAACGTGGTCGGCATTCCGCTCGCGGCAGCCGGCATGCTCTCGCCGGTGATCGCCGGCGCGGCGATGGCCTTTTCCAGCGTCAGCGTGATCACCAACGCGCTCCTGCTCACCCGCTGGCGCCCCGCGGCGCGAAAGCCACAAGGCTGAGGACGAATCCGATGAGCTGCTTACTTCACGCCGCCAGCGTTGCGGTGTTCTCGCGCTATCTGCGTCAACTCGACGGCATGCTTGCGAAGGCCGCGCAGCATGCCGCCACCCGGCCCGATGGCGAGGCGGCCTTGCTTGCCGCGCGGCTGGCGCCGGACATGTTCCCGCTGCGCCAGCAGATCAGCACCGCAACCGGCTTCACGCTGCGCGCCTGCGCACCGCTGGCTGGGTGTGAGGTGCCGCCAATGCCCCCAAGCGATGCCGACTTCGCCGCGCTGCGCGCGCGTGTGGCGTTTGCGCTGGACTGGCTTGCCGCTCTCCCGGCGGACGCAATCGAAGCCGGCGCGGTGCGCCCGGTTACCACCGTTGCCGGGCAGGCCACGCACACCTTGAGCGGGGCCGATTTCCTGCTGCAGTACGCGCTGCCCAACTTCTTTTTTCACCTCGGCATGGTCTACGCCATCCTGCGGGCGCAAGGCGTAGCGATCGGCAAGCCGGATTTCGACGGCTTTCACGCCTACGCGCCGGGCTTTCGTTTCAGCTAGGCGAGGCCGCAAGCGGCGGCTTCAGGGGCAGGGTTTTCCGGTCATGCGCTGCATCGCCCGGGCGGTTTCGACATCGGCGACCGTCTCGGCCAGACCATGTTCGAAGGCGGCATTGAACAGATCGCGTAGTGCGTGCATGCGCGCTTTCGGGTCGCCACCGCGCGCAATCGCGTCATACGCGCAGAGCCCGCGCGCGGCGAATCCGATGGCGGCGATCTTCAGTTCCAGCGTGAGTTGATCGTCGCTTTTGCAGAGCGTCATGATCTGGTCTGCCAGCCGCGTCATGCGCTGCGCAGTCTCGTCGGCGGAGGGGGGCTGAGTCATCGTTCAAGTACCGGTGATGCGGAGGGCGCTACGGTAGCAGTTGCAGCGGGCGCTTGGCTCGATCAGGCGTAGAACGCATCCAGGGTCGGGAAGGCCGCCTCGCCGCGGAGGCAATCCCACAGGTAGATCGCGAAGCCGGGGTCGCCGGTCCACAGCGAGTGACGCAGGTGCCCGGTGGCCGCGTATTCCGCTTCCATCTGTTCGATCCCGTGCATCGCGAAGGCGCGGGCGCGCACTAGCCAGCGTGCATCGCCGGTGCGCCGGTACAGCTTGAGGAAAGCGTAGCCGTTGCCGCCGGTGCCGTGACATAGGTTGGAACCCTTGTTCAAGGGGCCAGCCGCCCAGGTGGCCTCGCCCGCGGCGATCAGCAGCGCGTCCAGCGTGGCGTCCGGGTGATCGGCGAGGCAGATCACGAAGCCCGGCGCGCCGTGGCAGAACTGCATCAACTTCTTCGGCGGGCGTGTGCCGGGCTCAAGCAGCTGTTCGCGCCAGCTGGCCATTTCGTCTTCCCAGGTTGCGGTACGCGTGACGGTCTTGGCGATGCAGGCGAGCCAAGCGTCGCGCTGCGCGGTGTCGAACAGATGGCGCCCGCGGATCAGCGGCACCGCGGTTGCGACGAAGCCATGGACCGCGCCGAGGTAGGTGCTGCGCTGGCCGTAGAGGTCTTGCGTCCAGAAGGCACACTGATGCGCGTCTGACCATTCGAGTAGCGACCACAGCCGCGCGGCAGTTTTGCGGAACAGCGCGGCCCAGCGTTCGTCACCACTGCGCTCATGCAGGAACAGGGCCGCCAGCAGGGTGCCGGGGGCGCCCCACATCAGTTCGCGCGCCGGGTGATCGAGGTTGCCGTCGATCAAGTCGGCGAGCGCCGCAGCCTGCGTTTCATCGGCGTCGACGCCGTAGGCGAGCAGGCGAATCGGCGTGTCGCCCATCAGGTAGGCGGCAAAGTCCTGGCTGCCGATCGAGGCGAGCCAGGCGCGGTTGTCCAGACGCAGCGTTTCGAGTTCGCTGAGGTAGCTGCGCGTCAGTGTCGCGGCGCCACAGGCCTGCAGGTAGTGCAGCGCCCAGATCACGCCGCAGGCGCCGAAGTACAGCGTGGTCGAAGCGACCTCCGGGTCTTCCTCAGGCACGACATCGCGCGGGTGAATCGGCCAGTAGCGCCGGGGCTGGTAGTGCGCCTCGGTGTCGCGGACGATGAAGCGGATGGTGTCGCGCACCCGCGTTTCATCCAACTCGATGGTGCGAAGCGCTTCGTGGCGGGCGGGATCGTGGAGCATCGGGGTCAGTATTCAGCCTGCGTGGCGCTTCAGGATGTCGTTGCGCGATCGAGCGGCACGACGGTCTTGCCGATGGGCGCGAGCGCGAGACCGGCGAGTTTGAGGTGCTGCAGCCCGAAGGGGATGCCGATGATGGTGATGAAGCAGAGCAGCGCCGAGCACAGGTGGCCCAGTGCCAGCCACCAGCCGGCAAACACGAACCAGAGCAGGTTGCCGATGACGCCCGGCACGCCGGTGCCGATGTCCGCCTGCTGCGTGACGACGCGGCGGTCGACCACATCGTTGCCGAAGGGCAGCAGCGCCAGTTGCCCGATCACGAAACAGGCGCGCCCCCAGGGGATGCCGATGATGGTGATGAAGCAGATGGCGCCGGCGAGGAACCAGCCGAGCGCCATCCACAGGCCGCCGAAAATCAACCACAGCACGTTGCCGATCAGTCGCATGGGAACTCCTGTTTCGAATGTGCCTGACAGTGTGCCGTGCTCAATCCTTGCGGGCCAGCAGCGGTGCGGATTGGGCGGCGAAGCCGGTGGCGGCGGCGTATTCGATCGAGGGTGTGCTCATCAGGAACACCGTGCCGCCGATGCAGAAGCTCACGCCGGCGGCGGCGATCAGGCTGGCAAATGCGCGGGTGATCAGGCGGGGTGAGTGGGTTTTCATGGCGCTCTCCGTGTGCATGTGTTTCGTCTTTCAGTGAATGCAGCATGGGCCAATCCGAACAGGCCTTCGAGCGGCGTGCGATGAAACGCGCAATCGGCGGTGCAGACTGTCGGTATCGGCGACGAAGTGCGGCCGAAGGCCGCTATGTCCGGGCGGTGCGGCGCAAGAGCGTTGAACCGGCCAGTCGTCAGCGCTACGCTTGCGATTGATGGGCGCCGCTTGCCATTCTGGCGATGCCGGTGGTCCCGGTCATGGAGGGAATCGCCATGGGAAGCAAGGACAAAAAGAAGGAATCCAAGGGCAAGAAGCCGCAGCCCAAACCGGCGCCTGCGCCGAAGTAGGCCAGAAGCCGGCCCGGCTCATCGAGGGCTTGGTCAGGATGTCGCAAGGGCCTTGGCCGGCGTGAACGCGGGGCGCGTGAAGCGCCCCGTTTGCATGGGTATCAGCAAGGCCGCCGAGGGCGGCCGGGTGGGCATTCAGCCGAGTGATTCGGCAACCATCTTCGCAGCGGCCTGATCGTCGGCCGGCAGATCGCCGCTGAGGAATTTTGTTTCGCGTTCCAGTTGCAGATCGTCGCTGTAGTGGTCGGCATCGCCGTAACGAAACCACACCGGCGCCTTGGGGTTGGCGCGATCGACGCTGATCTGCAGAAACGGGTCTGCGGCATACACAATGGTCTGATACACGGCCGTACTCCTGTGATGAGCGGGGCTGGCGCTGAAACTGCGCGCCTTCAAGGATTATGGCTGCCCCGCCGGGGCATGTGAAGCATCGTATTTGCCCCGCTGCCGTGTGCGCGACGCTCAGTCCTGGCGCGCCACCACCAGCGGCGCGGATTGCGTGGCCAGTTCAACGGCGGTGGCGTACTCGACGGCGGGAATGCTCATGAGGAAGAGCGTGCCGCCGATGCTGAAGCTCACGCCGGCCGCGGCGATCAAGGCGGCATACACGCGGGTCATCAGGCGGGTGGTTCTGGTTTTCATGGTGGTCTCCTTGTGCGTTCGTTTCGTCTGTTGGTGAGTGCAGATTGGACGATCGCGTAGCGGGTTTCGCGCGCCTTGCGACAGGCTGCAGAAATCGCGGGGCCGGCTGCAGCTTGCGTAGATGAGCCGGGAGGCGCGAAGGCCATGAGGCAGGTCAGAGACGCTTCAGTGCGGTCGGCCAGAATGCATGGCTTGCCCGGCGTGCAGGGGCAAGTTCAGAACAATCCCGGAGGAGTGAGACGAATGAGCGAGACGACGAAGTTCCTGCTGCCTGAAGAGAAGATGCCCAAGCGCTGGTACAACATTGCAGCCGATCTGCCGGTGCCGCTGCCGGCGCCGTTGCACCCGGCGACGCAACAGCCGATCGGGCCGGCCGATCTTGCCCCCTTGTTCCCGATGGCGCTGATCGAGCAGGAAGTCTCCACCGAGCGCTACATCGACATCCTGGAGCCGGTGCGCGAGGTGTTCCGCCTGTGGCGCCCGAGTCCGCTGATCCGCGCCCATCGGCTAGAGAAGGCGCTCGGCACTCCGGCGAAGATCTACTACAAGTACGAGGGCGTTTCGCCCGCCGGCAGCCACAAGCCGAACACGGCGATCCCGCAGGCCTGGTACAACGCGCAGGCGGGCGTGAAGAAGCTGGCCACCGAAACCGGCGCCGGCCAGTGGGGCAGTTCGCTGGCCTTTGCCGGCAGCCTCTTCGACCTGGACATCACGGTGTTCCAGGTGCGCGTCTCTTACGACCAGAAGCCGTATCGCCGCGCACTGATGGAAACCTACGGCGCGCGCTGCATTCCGTCGCCCAGCCCGCTGACGCAGTCGGGCCGCCACATCCTTGAACAGAATCCGGATCACCTGGGATCGCTCGGGATCGCGATCTCCGAAGCGGTGGAAGTCGCCGCCCTCAACGAAGACACCAAGTACGCGCTCGGTTCGGTGCTCAATCACGTTCTGCTGCACCAGACCATCATCGGCGAAGAGGCCATCCTGCAACTGGAGATGGCGGGCCACGACCCCGACGTGGTGGTGGGTTGCACCGGCGGCGGCAGCAACTTTGCCGGCATCGCCTTCCCCTTCATCGGCATGCAGTTGCGCGGCGGGCCGGGGGTGAAGCAGCGCCGCATCGTGGCGGTGGAGCCGGCGGCCTGCCCGAGCCTGACGCGCGGCAAGTACGCCTACGACTACGGCGACACGGCGCACCTGACGCCGATGGTGAAGATGCACACCCTGGGTTCGACCTTCACGCCGCCGGGCTTCCACGCGGGCGGCTTGCGCTATCACGGCATGGCACCGCTGGTGAGCCACCTCAAGGAACTCAATCTGATCGAGGCGCGCGCCTTTCACCAGACCCAGTGTTTCGAAGCCGGCGTCTTGTTTGCCCGCGCCGAAGGCATTGTGCCGGCGCCGGAAGCGAACCATGCCGTCAAGGGTGCGATTGACGAGGCCCTGCGTTGCAAGGCCGAAGGCAAGTCAGAGGTGATTCTCTTCAACCTTTGCGGCCACGGGCATTTCGACATGGCCTCGTACCAGAACTACCTGGGCGGCAAGCTGGTGGATCAGGACTACGACGAGGCCGAGTTGGCCATGGCCTTGAGCGGTCTGCCAAGCATTGCATAGGTGCAAGTGTGGTGGCCTGATCGCTCGAAAGGGCGATCGGCGCTCACGCCCCGGTTGGCGCTTCGCGCTGACCTTGGGCTGCGTGGCCTTGTTGTATCGCCCGCAGTCAGGTGTTCTTTTCGCCCCCATTGCTACCTTGAGCAGTTAGGCTGGCGGGGCGAGCAGCACAAGCTAGGCGCTGCCGTCGGACTGCCCCTGAGGGCCCACACACTGGAGCAATGTGATGAAGAAGCTGCTGATTGGCCTGGCTTGCACCGTGCTTGCGGCACCCGCGTTTGCCAAGATGGATTGTGAAGCCCTGAAAACCGAGATTGCCGGGAAGATCGAAAGCAAGGGCGTCAAGGAATACACCCTGGAGATCGTCACCAAGGGGGAGGGCAAGGACGCCAAGGTCGTGGGGTCTTGCGACGGCGGTACGAAGGAAATCGTCTACCGCCGCGGCAAGTAGGCGGCGCAATCGGCGCCCCGGTCGGCTTGGCCGAGCGGGGCGTGGGGGATTCGCGTTACGCGTGTGCGCCGCGAACTTTGCGGTAGGCCGCCAGCAGCTTCTGGTGCGCGGCGCTGCCTTCGTAGTTGGGCCCCAGTTGCGCCAGCCCGAAGAAGGCTTGCTTGCCGCTGGCGAGCGCTTCGGCCTGCGCCAGGGTTTCGGCACCGTAAAGCTGGATCAGTGCGCGGCGGTAGTCGGCCTGCGGGCGCAGACGCAGTACCGCCTCGAGCGCGCGATACACCCGCGCGCGGTGCGCGTCGAGGTGGCCGAACTGATTGACCCAGGCGCAGCCGTCGGCGGCGGCGTCTTCGTCACCACTGGCCAGGGCGAGCAGGGCCCGCAGCTCGCCGACACGCAAGGTCCGCCAGGCCGAATCCGGGTCGGGCACCAGGCCGATCAGCGCGGCCACCGGCCGCTCGTCGGCAAGCTCCAGTCCGTCGAGCAGCTCAATCAGTTCGGCAGCCTCGTCGGCATCGAGTTCGGGCAGCCGGCTCAAGGCCGGGCGCAGCAGGTTGGCGACGCTGTTGTTCTCCCACTCCAGATCTTCGACCGGGTAGATCTCGGACATGCCGGGCACGATGATCCGGCAGGCGTAGGCACCCAGGTGCTCGAAGTCGGCGATGTACACCTGGTGCCCGTTGGCCGCGATGAGTTCGCACAGGTGGCGGAACTCTTCAGCGGTGCTGCCGGCGAAATCCCAGTCCACGAAGTCGAAATCTGGCGCATCGGCGAGCAGGCGCCAACTGATCACGCCGGACGAATCGACGAAGTGGATCTCGATGTTCTGCGGATCGGCCACCTCATCGGCGTCGAAAGCGGGCGGCGGGAAGCCCGCCAGCGCATCGAGCGCGCGGCCTTGCAGTAGTTCGGTGAGGGCGCGTTCGAGCGCCACTTCAAAGCGCGGATGCGCGCCGAAGCTCGCGTAGCAGCCGTGATCCTGCGGGTGCAACAGGGTCACCACGATCACCGGGAAGCGGCCGCCGAGCGAGGCATCCAGCACCCGGATGCCGAATCCGGCGGCGCGCAGCGCGGCGATGCCGGCAGCGCTTTGCGGGTAGCTCGCGATGACTTCATCGGGCACTTCAGGCAGGCACAGGTCTTCGCGCAGCACGCGGAATTTAACGTAGCGCTCAAGGATCTCCGATAGCCCTTGCGCGCGCGCTTCGTCGGCGGTGTTGCCGGCGGCCAGGCCGTTGCTCACATAGAGGTTGCCGATCAGGTTGACCGGGAACCACACGGTGGCGCCGTCGTGCTGGCGTACATGCGGCAGCGCACAGATGCCGCGCGCGGCGTTGCCGGTGTTGTGTTCGACCAGCGCCGAGGCGGGCACCGAGCCGTCCGGGTTGTAGAAGGCCTGCAATTCGGCGTCGAGCAGATCGAAGGGCCAGCGGTCGTCGTCGCCAAGCGGGAACCAGCGTTCCTGCGGCATGTGCGCGTAGTTCGCCTTGCCGATCGCTTCGCCGAAGTGATAGTGCGACCAGAAGTGATTGCAACTGGCCCGCTCAAGGAATTCCCCCAGCGCACTGGCCCGCGCGGCAAGCTGCGAGGCGCCCTTGCCGTTGGTGAACAGCTGCGGGCAGTCGGCGTCGCACAGGTGCACCGACCAGCAGTCGGCCACCGGGTTGAGCCAGGTGCGCTCCTCCAGACGAAAACCGCGATCGGCCAGCAGGCCTTGCAGGCGGGCGATCGAGGCTTCGAGCGAAGCGTCCTTGCCCGGAATGAAATGTTCGGGAGTCATGTGAGGGGCCGACATGTTGGGGGGGAGGCGCGATTGTCGGTGTGCGCCCGCCCCTTGTTACTGACCGGGGACAAGTCGGCGTCACACGGCTGCCTGTCGTAAGCTGGGCGGTACTCTGCAGCGGCAGGGCGTGCACCCTGCGCGCAACGACCCGCTGCCAGTGGAGGAAGTCGAACGATGCGTATTGCAAGTACCAGGAACGCCGAGCATTACGTCTGGGCCGAGGCCTGCGATGGCTGGCGCTTGCTGGATGATCCCGCGTTGAGCGTTATCCAGGAGCGGGTGCCGCCCGGCAAGTCGGAGCACACCCACCGCCACGCCTGGGCGCGGCAGTTCTTCTACATTCTCGAAGGTCGCGCGGAGATGTGCTGCGCGGGCGAAACCCTGGTGCTTGAGCGTGGGCAGGGTGTCGAAGTACCTCCGGGCGTGGCGCACCAGTTTCGCAATCCGTTCGATTGCGAGGTGGTGTTCCTGGTGATATCGAGCCCGAGTACGCGCGGGGATCGCGAGGATCTTCCTGCGGCCTGAAAGGCGACGGCGCCCCGCAGGGCGCCGTGCTGTGGCCTTAGTTCAGATGCTGCGAGAGGTAGTCGTGCAGGTCTTCGAGTGTCAAGCCCCACTGACCCAGCATGTAGAGCAGCACCGCCTGTTCGGTCGGGTCGATGTGCTCATCTGCGCCGCTGGCATGCACCGCCAGCGCGCAGGCCTTCAGGCGCAAGGCCGGGTCAGTGACCGGCGCGAGGATCTGGTCGAGAATCGCCGGGTCGTTCACCTTTGCTTCGCGGGGCGACTTGCTTGCCAGGGCGATGTCCACCAGATGGTCAGCCAGCACCGTGCGCAGGCTGTGCGCATCGAGCCCCACGCTTGCCAGGTGCTCCGGGTCGGCAATCGCAGCCAGTTCGGCTTCGGCCAGGGAGCCGTCAGCAACCATCATCATCGCGACGATGCGGCCGACGGCCTGCGGGCTGTTCTCGGGGTAAGTGCGGATCGGGGTCATGCTGTCTCCTTAGCGGACGTTACGCAGGGCGGCAATCCGCTCGTCAAGCGGCGGGTGCGACATGAAAAGCTTCGTGAAGGCCGGGCCGCCAGAGATGCCCATCGCTTTCACGCCGTCGGGCAGTGCACCGCCTTCGGCATTGAGCTTGAGGTGTTCGAGCGCGTTGATCATCGGCGTGGCGCCCACCAGCTTCGCGGCGCCCGCATCGGCGCGGAACTCACGCTGGCGCGAGAACCACATGACGATGATCGAAGCCAGTACGCCCAAGACCAGTTCTGCAACGATCGTGGTGACGTAGAAGGCTGGGCCGTGACCCTCCTCGTTCTTGAACACGAGTTTGTCCACCACGTTGCCGACAATGCGTGCGATGAACATCACGAAGGTGTTGACCACGCCCTGGATCAGCGTCAGCGTGACCATGTCGCCGTTCGCGATGTGGCTCACCTCGTGCGCCAGCACGGCTTGTACTTCGTCCGGGCGCATGTTGTGCAGCAAACCGGTCGACACCGCGACCAGTGCGTTGTTGCGGCTCGGGCCGGTGGCGAAGGCGTTCAGCTCCGGCGAGTCATACACGGCCACTTCGGGCATCTTGATGCCGGCGGCCTGGGCTTGGCGCGCCACGGTATCCAGCAGCCACGCCTCGGCCTGGTTGCGCGCTTGCGTGATGACCTGGGCGCCGGTTGAGAACTTCGCCATCCACTTCGAGATCGCGAGCGAAATGAAGGCGCCGCCAAAGCCGAAGATCGCGCAGAACACCAGCAGGCTTTGCAGATTGAGGCTGCCGTTGGATTCCAGATAGCGATCGAGCCCAAGCACGCGGGCGGTGATCGAGAGCAGGATGACAATCGCGACGTTGGTCGCGACAAGCAGCAGAACGCGTTTCACAAGCTTTCCTTTCAATGCGCGTTGATGTCTGCGAAGCGGGGCCGGTGAAACGAAAAGGCCTCGCTCCGCGTTACCGGTCGAGGCCTTCGTCTGGATGGACGAGCGACCGCGCCGGACAGTGCCGGTAACGGTCTCGCTCGCGGCCCCTTGCGGGCCCGCCTGTGCGCCGGATCGGGTGAGCGATCGTGGTGACGACGCAGCAGAAGTGAGCTACTCCCCATCTACCGCACCGGCTCTCTTGAACCGGTACGCTCAAGTAGATTGAGGCGGCGGCGGAAAGTTCAATACCCTCGGGTAAACTTTCTTGATGACGCCGAAACGCCGCATCGCTCACCTCGATATGGATGCCTTTTTTGCATCGGTTGAACTGCTGCGGCAACCGCAATTGCGTGGTTTGCCGGTGGCAATCGGCGGGAGCGGGGATTCCCGCATGCCCGAGGGGCGTGCGCAGTTGCTTGCCAGTCGCGGCGTGCTGACAACCGCGACTTATGAAGCCCGCGCGTATGGCTGCCGCTCGGGGCAGCCGATCCGCACCGCGCTGCGCCTGTGCCCCGACCTGATCGTTCTGCCGGTGAACTTTGCCGCCTACCGCCACTATTCGCGTCTGTTCAAGGCCGCCGTCGCGGAAGTCGCGCCCTGTATCGAAGACCGCGGCATCGACGAAATCTACATCGATCTGACAGACCTGCCCGACGAAACGGAGTCGCTGGCGCGCACGATCAAGCAAAAGGTCACGGCAGTGACCGGGCTCACCTGTTCGATCGGCATTGCGCCGAACAAACTGATTGCGAAGATCGCGTCCGATCTTGATAAGCCGAACGGGCTGACGATTGTTGACGCGGCCGATATTCCCGGCCGAATCTGGCCCCTGGCCGTCAGCAAGATCAACGGCGTGGGCCCCAAGGCCAATGCAAAGCTCGAGCAACTGGGCATCCGCACAATTGGCGAACTCGCGCAGGCATCGCCGCACATGCTGGTGCGGCATTTCGGGCAAAGCTATGGTCGATGGCTGGCAGATGCCGGCGCCGGGCGGGACGAGCGGCCTGTCGAGACGCATCAGGAGCCCAAGTCGCGCTCGCGCGAGATCACCTTCCCCCACGACACGCGGGATCCGCTGACGCTGCTTTCGGTGATCGTCAAGCTATCAAGACAGGTCGCCGCAGATCTGGCAGCAAAGGGCTACGCCGGCAGGAGCATTGGCGTGAAGGTGAAGTTCGACAACTTCGAGCAAGTCACGCGCGACCACAAAATGCAGCACGCCACGGCGGATTTCATGACCATCCGGGACGTTGCGGTCGATTGTCTGCGCCGGGTGCCGGTCGAGCGCAAGCTGCGGCTCCTGGGCGTCAAGGTGTCAGACCTTGAACTGTCCGGCGATGCCCGGGCGAGCTTCGGGCAGACGCTATCTTTGTTTGACTGAGCCTCAGCGTGCCGGGCAGGCGGGTTCCAGGCCCCAGAGGCCCTTGCAGATCCGGTTGCGGCAAAGCTTGGCTTCCTGCCCGCCAAGCCGGTCGCAGCGCGCCACAAGTTCGGTGGTGCTGCTCATGCGATCAGCCATCACCACGTCGCGTGATCCGCCCGCCTTCATCGCAGCCGCATCGGTTGCCTGAACATGCGACACCAGGGCTGCGAGCAGCATCGTATCGGCTTCCGGCTTCTGCTTCGGTTTCTTGACGAAAGGCTTATCCGTTTTCGCCGCCGGCGTGGCGGGTTTGGCTTTGGTCGGCGCCGCAGTCGGCCGGGGGGCCGCATCGGCTAGCGCAGGGGCCGGTTTGGCGGCGACGGCCGGTGTCGTGTCTACCGCGCCTGGATTCGGCGCTTGCAGCGCGGCCAGGAGTGGGTCTGCATGGCCATTCGCGTCGACTACGCTGGCTTTAGCGGGCGCTTCGGAAATCAGGGTTGCCGCGTCGGGGCTTGCGCTGCCCTTGTCGATGTCCGCCGTGGCCAGCAGCGGTGTGGCGGCTGCGGGCGGGCTCACAGGCTTCGCCGCTGGCGGTGTTGTCGCGGGCGGCTGCACCGGCTTTGCCGTCATGGCCCGCATCGGTGGGTCTGCGGGAGCGTCACCCCGGAAGACGGCCCAGATCGTTGCGCCGAACAGCAAGGTGAAGGCGGTGCCGACGGCGACGACGCCAGCGGTGGCCCAGTTCTGCGACAGCGCGTTGCCGCGTGGAGCCTCGAACGGGGCGAGCACGGCGATCTCTCGGTGCGGCGCGCGAGCGGGACTGTCCGGATGTTCAAACAGCGAAGGGCGACGAGCTGCGCTGCTGGTCGCGAGGGTCGGTTCCTGGGGTTTCATGCGGCGAATTCTAGCGGCGGGCAAATCGGATTATGCGAGAAGAATTACCGCATATGCCAAATGTATCGCCTCGTATAATCCGTTCGTCATTCGCCGGGCTGTCGGATTTTTCGTTCGTGGAACTCTTTCTCGTACTTTTCGTGATTCTGCTGCTTGCCGCTTTTGCTGGGGGCCTGCTGTGCTTTCCGCTGCTGCGGGAGGCTGCTGTGCGCGGTGTGCTGCGTCAGGCGGCGGCCTTGGGCGATCTGAACCGCAGCGCCATTCGCGGCGGTGATGCGGCCCTCGCACGAGCCGGGGCGGGTGGCCTGAGTGCGGGACGGCGGTTGTTGAACTGGATCGCCGGGAATCGCCTCTGGATGGCTTTTGGGGCTGTCGGCGTGCTCGTGCCGGTGACGCTTGCGATTGTGTTGTCGGCAACGCGTCCGATGGCCGGCTTTGAAGAGCGCGCGGACGTGACCGATCCGGTGCTCGCCGCATTGCTTGACGGCGAGCACCTTGTTCCGCCTCCGGCGCTGCCGCCCGAAGTCTTTGTGACGGCCGAGCTCAAGGTCGAGCGGCCTGAGATTGCCACGGCAAGCCGGGATTGGGCCTTGCTGGATGCCGAGTTCAAGCAGCGCTTGCTGGTGCTGTTCCAGCAGATGCGCGAGCGCGGCTATGAGCTGGCGTTGCTGGAGGGATACCGCAGTCCGGAACGCCAGTCGGAACTGGCCTCGATGGGTCCGCATGTCACTCGCGCGGGCGCCTTTCAGAGCTATCACCAGTTCGGCCTGGCGGCGGACGTGGCCTTCTACCGCGACGGGAAGATCGTTATCAGCGAACGCGATCCGTGGGCGATGGAGGGCTATCGCCAGCTTGGCGAGCGCGCCGAAATGCTTGGGCTGACCTGGGGCGGACGCTGGAAGCTGATGGACTTCGGTCATGTGGAATTGAGGCGCGCCGGCACGCTCGGCCGCAAATAGCCTGGAGCATCAAGTGAGCAAACCTTTCATCGTGATTGGTGACAAGACCAGCCATGGCGGTGTGGTGATCGAAGGCAGCCCGCAAAGCGTGACGGGTGGCAAGGCGATTGCTCGCGTCGGAGACAAGGTGACCTGCCCGAAAAAGGGCCATGGCGGCACCACCGTCATCGTGTCGGGCGACCCGACTTGCATGATTGACGGCAAGCCCGCCGCCCGGCACGGGGACAAGACCGCCTGCGGCGCGGTCCTGATCGCTGGCCAGAGCAATACGACCGACTGAGCCACGATGCTTGCGCGCGGTTTCAAATTCGCAGCTGCCGGCCTTGCGTTGACGGCGGTGAGCTGGCTCGCGATGGTCATCTGGTGGCAAAGCCGCCCACAGGTGATTGATGCCGGCGACGTGTTGCTGGGCCTCGTCGCCCTGCCGGCTGCGGTCTGTGCGCTGGCCCTGCTCGGGTGGTTTGTCTGGCGACGCGTCACGGCCCCTCCCGCGCCGGTGGCTGCCGCAAGCCCGGCCGCACCCGCCCAAGCTGCCGCTGCCGTCGCGGTGCCCGAGGCGCTGGTGCTGTCGATCGGCGTTGCGACGGCCGCTGGCGCCGACCCCGATGCGGTCATCGAGGCCATTGCCGCCGGTGATACACAACCCGAACCCGATGCGGATTTCATCGATACAGAGGGGCTGCCGGTGCGCCTCAAGCGAATCGATGATCTGGAATTCGATGAGCTGGATGCTTGGCTGGCGGACGATGCCGCGCGCGTGCCTAACGCGTTCCGGCGCGCCTTGGCGATGCTGCCGCAAGCCATGGATCCGGTCTTGCGTGATCTGGTGGATGCGATGCCGCCGCCCGCCTCGGTGCATGCCGCACCGCGCGCCTTGCCGATCACGGTGCGGGCGCTGATCCCCGAGGGGTGGGATGAGTCAATGCTTGCGTACGCAAAGCGCTGGATCGAGCACCGGATTGCCCTGGCCTGGGCGGAGACGCCGCCGCCGGTCAAGCTCACGAGCGCGCGTGAAGACGCCAGCGCGCACACGGAGCTGGCGGCATGGTTGAACGATGCCACGCAGGTTCGCGCGTTGATGCTGCTTAGCGTGCACAGTGCAGTGGATGAGGCGGCGATCGAGCAACTTGATCTGGATGGCAGGCTCTTCCGGCATGACCGCGCCGAAGGGGTGGTGCCTGGCGAGGCGGCGGCCTGCGTGTTGTTCGCTCGCGCGGGCATGACGCTCGGCATGGATGTCCTGGCCCGCCTCGCGCTTCCGCTTCGCGCTCAGCGTGATGCGGCACCCCGTGCAGCGGGGCGAGTCGATGCGGGCGTGCTGGAGGGGCTGATCGAGCGGAGCTTCCATGCCAGCCAGTGCGCCGCCGAGCAGGTAGCTTGCTTGGTTTGTGACGGCGACGTTCGTCCCAGCCGCGGCATCGAGGTCGCGAGCGCCATGAACAGCCAGCTGCCACAACTCGATCCGGTCAGCGATCGCATCGGCATCGGCGCCGCACTGGGCGATCTGGGGGCGGCCGGCGCAACGCTTGCGCTTGCCCTCGCTGCCAGTCAGGTGCGTGCCTTGCAGAAGCCGGTGGCGCTTGCCGCCATTGCCGACCCCACGCAGCGCAGCCTGGCCTTGCTGCAGCCCTACCTATCCGAGCCCGCCACAGCCTGAAGCGGGCCTAACCAAGACGAAACCGACCATGCGTGGATTCTGGAACTTCCTGACTGACAGCCGCACCTTGACGGTGATCGGTCTCTTGCTCGCAAGCGCGTTCCTGCTGCTTTCGGCGCAAACGCTCAAGCTCGCGTTCGGGTGGGCCTTGTTGGCAATCGCCCTGATCCTGCTGATCGCAGGCAGCGTCTGGTGGTGGCGTCGCCATCGCGCAAGGCAGGAAGCCGCCGCCTTGACCCAGATGCTCACGCACGAATCCGAGCGGGCAGTCAGTCGCGCCGTGCCCACCAAGCGGGGTGAAGTTGATGTGCTGCGCAAGCGCATGGCGGAGGCGATCTCGACCATCAAGGGCTCGAAACTCGGCGAACTCTCCGGCCGTGCCGCGCTGTATGAACTGCCCTGGTACATGGTGATCGGCAATCCGGCGGCCGGGAAAAGCTCAGCGGTGGTCAATTCCGGTTTGCAGTTTCCGTTTGCCGATCAGGGCGGCAGCATCATTCAGGGCATTGGCGGCACGCGGAACTGCGACTGGTTCTTCACCACGGAAGGCATTCTGCTCGACACCGCGGGCCGCTATGCGGTTGAAGAGGAAGACCGTGGCGAGTGGCTGGGCTTCTTGCACCTGCTCAAGCGCCATCGGCCCAAGGCGCCGATCAACGGGATCGTCGTGGCCGCAAGCGTGCAGGAGCTGACCCAGAACCGCCCCGAGTACGGCATCAAGCTGGCCAAGCAGATCCGCGCGCGGATGCAGGAGCTGACTGCCGAGCTTGAGGTGTTTGCGCCGGTGTATATCGTGTTCACCAAGGTCGACCTGGTTGCCGGATTTGCGGAGTTTTTTGACGATTTCGACGCGGCAGAGCGCGCCCGTGCGTGGGGCGCAACGCTGGCCTACGACGCAGATGGCACCGCGGATCCGGTCGAGCGCTTTGACACCCATTTCGACCGTCTTTACGAAGGGCTTCGCGAGCAGTCGGTTGAGCGGATGGCGCTCTACCGCGGCGAGAAGCTCGGTGCCGGCGTGCTGGCGTTTCCGCTTGAATTCCTTGCGGTGCGGCCTGCGCTGCGCGCCTTCATTGCCACACTGTTCGAAGACAACCCCTTCCAGTTCAAGCCGGTCTTTCGCGGCTTCTATTTCACCAGTGCGCTGCAGGAAGGGCGTGCGGCCGGTACGTCGAGCGAACGCATTGCCGATCGGTTCGGGCTCAAGCTCGCGCCCGCCGCTGACACCCCGATCTCGTCGCAGGGGGGCTTCTTCCTGCGCGACCTTTTCTCGAAGGTCATCTTCGCCGATCGTGCGCTGGTACGGCAGTACGCGAGCCGCACCCGCATGAGGGTGCGCGCGGCCGCCTTTGCCGGCTCGGTCGTGCTGTTTGGTCTGGTTCTGGGTGCGCTTGCCTGGTCCTATGTGTCGAACGAACGCCTGGTGTCGCATGTCGAGGCGGATCTGGCGAAGGCAGTCAAGGTGCAGGAGGGGCGCCAGGATCTGGCCTCACGTTTTGAGGCGCTCGAACTGATGCAGGACCGGATCGAGCAACTTGAGCGCTACGAGGAAGACCGGCCCCTGGGCTTGGGTTTCGGCCTCTACCAGGGGGATGCGCTCAAGCAGAAGTTGCGTCGCGAGTACCTGCAGGGGGTGGAGCAGGTGATGCTCAAGCCTGTTGCGTCGTCGCTGGAGAGCTATCTCGCGGAAGTGAATCGGCGCGGTGCGGAGCTTGCGCCGCAACAGGCCGCCGCGGATGCGTCAAAGCCGGCGGCGCGCGACACGGCCGCGCAGCCCTATCGCGATGCATCACCGACCGATGTCCAGGATGCCTACAACGCCCTCAAGACCTACCTGATGCTGGGCAGCCGCGAGCACCAGGAATCGGGGCATCTGAACGACCAACTGGCGCGCTTCTGGCGTAACTGGCTTGAGAACAACCGGGGTGAGATGCCACGGGAGCGCATGATCCGCTCCGCCGAGCGGATGCTCTCGTTTGTCATCGCGCAGAGCGCGCGGCCGGATTTCCCGGTGCTGGAGACGCGGCTCGCGCTGGTTGACCAGACCCGCGATACCTTGCGCAAGGTGGTCAAGGGGCAGCCGGCGCGGGAGCGCGTGTATGCGCAGATCAAGGCGCGGGCGGCAACGCGCTTCCCGGCGATGACGGTCGCACGGATCGTTGGCGACGAGGGGCGTGATGTGATGGCCGGCAGCCATGCGATTCCCGGCACGTTTACCCGCGAGGCGTGGGAGACCTACGTCGAGGCGGCGATCAAGGAAGCCGCGAGCAAGGAACTGCAAAGCACTGATTGGGTGCTCAAGACCGCAGCCCGCGACGACCTGTCACTGGAAGGCAGCCCGGAGCAGATCCAGAAGGCGCTGACCCTGATGTACAAGACCGAGTACGCCGCCGAGTGGAAGAAGTTCCTGCAGGGCGTTACGGTGGCCGACGTGACCGGCTTTGACGATGCCGTCAAACAACTCAATCGGCTTGGCGACCCGGTCAATTCGCCGATCGGCAAGGTCCTCGATACGGTCTACAAGCAGACCTCTTGGGACAACCCGTCTTTGCTCAATGCGGGGCTGGCCAAGGCCCAGCGCGGCTTCATCGATTGGTTCAAGCAAACCATACTGCGACAGTCGCCGGCGCCGATCAACGTCAACGTGTCGGCAGGCCCCAACGAGATTCCGATGGGGCCGGTGGGGCGGGAGTTCGCGGCCATCGCGAATCTGGTGGTCGAGCGCCCGGACGCGCGCGATGGCTCCCTGCTCAAGGGTTACCTGCAGTCGCTTGCGAAAGTGCGTTCGCGCTTCAACCAGATGAAGACCGCCGGTGATACCGGGCCGGCCGCCCGGCAGTTGATGATGCAGACGCTCGACGGTTCGGGCTCGGAGCTTGCCGACGCACTTCGCCAGGTCGACGAGCAGATGCTTTCGACGATTCCCGACGCGGCGCGTGCCACGATTCGTCCGCTGCTGGTGCGGCCCCTGATGATGGCCTTCGCCGTCATCGTCAAACCGACAGAAGCGGAGCTCAATCGCACCTGGACTGCGCAGGTGTATGACCCGTTCATGCGCGGCCTTTCCGAGAAGTACCCGTTCGCGGCCAACGCCCGGGTTGAAGCAGCGGCTGGCGAGATTGCCGTGGTCTTCGGGCCGGATGGCAGCGTCTCCAAGTTCGTCCAGACCTCGATGGGGCCCTTGGTGGTGCGTCGTGGCGACACGCTTGCGGCGCGGACCTGGGCCGATATGGGCGTGAAGCTGGCGCCGGAGTTCGCCGACAACTTTGCGCGCTATGTGGCGCCGGTGGCAGGTGCCGCAGCGGGCGGTGGCGATGGCGGCAGCGCATCGGGCGCGCCCCAGACGGTCTTTCAGATCCAGCCCTTGCCGGTATCCGGGGTGACGGAATACACCATCGAGATTGACGGCCAGGTGCTTCGCTACCGCATGGGCGTTCAGGATTGGGCCAATTTCGTCTGGCCTTCGAACAAGGGGGCGCCAGGCGCGAAGATCACTGCGGTGGCGTATGACGGCCGCACCGTTGAAGTGGCGAGCCAGCCGGGAGCTGCGGGGCTTGAGCGACTGATCGGCATGGCCGAGAAGAAGAAGCGCGCCGATGGCAGTTTTGAAATGACCTGGACCAACAACGGCATCTCGGTCAGCGTGAATCTGCGCATCGTCAGCAGTGCGCAGGCAGACACATCGGCCAATGCAAGTGCGCCACAGAAGTCCGGCCTGATCGGCATCCGTTTGCCGGCGGCGGTTGCGGGCAGTGCGTCCTGAAAGGCAGATCGGCGATGCGAATGACTGATCTTGCCGGGCGCGTGTGCTACTTCGGAAAACTGCCGGGGCGCGCTGACTTCGTGCGCAGTGCAAGTGGTGGCCCCTTGCTTGATCCGCTCGATGCCTGGGTGGCACATGCCCTCGAGTTGGCGGCCAGCGATCCGGGCTGGAAGGGCGCTTACGATCAGTGCGCGCCGGTAGACTTTGTTTTCCTCGGGGCGCGCAGTCCGGTCGCATTGGTTGGGCGCCTGGTGCCCAGCCAGGACGCTTCACAGCGGCGCTTTCCATTCATCGCGGCGGTCGCCTTGCCGGCGGAGTCGCCGTTGGCCTTGCTCGCCGACTTCCCCGCCTGCTTTGCGCCGGTGTGGCAACAACTGGCAGGCGCGATGGATGCAGCCTGTGTCGCAGAAGACCCGCGTCAGTCGCTTGAGATGCTCTCGTCGATCGAGTTTCCACTGCCCTTGCCCACGGGGAACGAGTTCAAGGACGCGCTCGGGCGCATGAATCTGGCGGATCTGGAGCAGCGCCTTCAGGGTGCCGGCCATCCCTTGAATCTGCGTCGCAGCATCCTGGCGATCGGCTTGCTGCTGGAACCCCTGCTCACGCAGGCGAATGCGCGAATGCAGCGCGGGCTGGTGATGCCCTTGCCGGGGGACGGCGCGGAACAGGTTGCCGTTGCCTGTTGGTGGACCTCAGCGATTTCGCTCTTTCTGGCGCGCGCTGATTTCGAGGTCGGTGCGTTCTCAGTGCGCCGTAACGGCCGGCCCGAGCTGATGTTCAGTTTCGCTGGCGCCGATGCGCGCGCTTTCCAGGCCCTGCTGTCGCCCAGTGCGGCGCAGGACTACCTCATCGATCTGTGCGACGCGGACTGGGTGGAAGACTACCTCGACAACGACTACGCGATCCGCAAGCTCGCGACTTACCTCGACATGCCGCGTCTTTCTCTGCGGCAGGCAGCAGACACCTTCAGCGAGGCCTTCCTTGGACGCTAGTATGAAAACTGCAATTCTTGCCTTGCTGATTGGCGCCAGCCTGTGCGCGGCTTCCGCCGCCCGCGCGACGACGCCTGAAGCGCCGATTGTGGCGACCGGCGCGGTGCCCGACGAGGCAGCCAAGGCGGCGATCCTCGCGCGCTTGCGTGAAGTCTTCGGCGCCGAACGTGTGGTCGACCAGATCAGCGTCGGTGGCGTGACCTCTCCGCCGCGCTGGGCCGAGCAGGTGCAGCGTTCGATTACGCCGCATCTCAAGGGCGTGAGCGCCGGCAGTCTTTCCGTTGACGGCACGCAAGTCGCCTTGAATGGCACGGTGGCCAGTGATCAGGCGCGGAAGGCCCTTGCCAGCGAGGTTGCGGCCAGTTTCAACAACCAGTTCGTGGTGAAGAACGGCCTCGCGGTGGCCGCTGGCGAGCAGCAACTGCTCGACCAGACGCTCGGAAACCGGATTGTCGAATTCGAGAGCGGCAAGGCCACACTGACCCCCACCGGCCAGCAGATTCTTGACGAGATGGCGAAGGCCCTGCAGAGCGTCAAGGGGCGTCGGGTGGAGATCATCGGTCACACCGACAGCGACGGATCGCGCGTCAGCAACCTCGCGCTGTCGCAGGCGCGAGCCAATGAGGTGCAGCGCTACCTGGTGGCAAAGGGGGGCGATGCGGCAATGCTGAGTACGACCGGAATGGGGCCGGATCGTCCGGTCGCATCGAACGCCTCACCCGAGGGGCGCGCGCGTAATCGGCGCATCGAGTTCCGCGTACTGGCGCCCTGAATCCTGGCTATTTCTGATTGACCGGTTTGGGGAAGGGCAGCATCGGCATTTCCGGCTCTTCCTTGGCCGGTTTTGGCGCGGGTTTGGCCGGCGGGCGCGGGTGAGGGCGGATTGGCGGCCGCTGCGGATAGGGATAAACCCACACCGGTTGTTCGTAGTGACGGGGGATCGGTCCGTCGAGCATGGCGTCGACGCTTTCCTCACAGTCAACCCCGCGGTCTTTCTCGCATCGCTCGATCATTCGCGCGCGCTTGGCCTTGAGTTCTGCCGCGCTGTTTGAGCCGCCCGTTTGCGCATTGCCGCCGCTTGCAGCCGCGGGCGCGGTTGGTGGTGAAGGCGGAGCAGGCTTGGCCGGCGCGGCCGGGGCTTCGAGTGACGGGATCACCGAAATGCCACCGCCGACCGGGCTCGCCTTTACATCTGCGGGCGGGGTGTCGCTGTAATGCGTCTGCCCCTGCGCGTCCACCCATTTCCACAACTCGGCGGCAGCGGGCGCGCTGAAACCGAGCGTCATGCACAGGAAGGCCGCGATCTTGCGACGCATAGGGGTTGCCTAAAGTGAGCCGTATGAATGCAGGCCCGAGAGGAACATGTTAACGCCAAGGAATGCGAAGGTGGTGACCAGCAAGCCGACCACCGCCCACCAGGCCAGCACCGCGCCGCGCAGCCCCTTGGTCAGCCGCATGTGCAGCCAGGCGGCGTAGTTCAGCCACACGATCAGCGCCCAGGTTTCCTTGGGGTCCCACTGCCAGTAGGTGCCCCAGGCTTCCGCCGCCCAGAGTGCGCCGAGAATCGTAGCAACGGTGAAGAAGGCAAAGCCGATCGCAATGGCGCGGTACATCACATCGTCGAGCAACTCCAGCGAGGGCAGGCGGCTTGCGAGCACTCCGCGCTCGGCGAACAGATAGGCCAGCCCGACCATTGCCGCGATGGCAAAGGCGCCATAACCGATGAAATTGGCGGGGACGTGGATCTTCATCCAGTACGACTGCAGCGCGGGGATCAGGGGCTGGATCTCGTGTGCATCGCGGGTGAAGCTGTACCAGAGCAGAAAGCCGACCGCTGCCGACACGATCAGCATGACAAAGGCGCCCAGCTTGCGGGTGGTGTAGTGGCGCTCGTAGTAGAGATACAGCAGGCCGGTGAGGATCACGAAGAGCACGAACACTTCGTAGAGGTTTGAGACGGGGATGTGGCCCACGTCGGGACCGATCAGGTAGGACTCGTACCAGCGCACCAGCATGCCGCTGAGGCCGGCACCGATTGATGCCCAGGTGAGCGCACTGCCGGCACGCTCGGCAAAGGGGGCGCGCGCCAGCAGGCCGAGCCAGAAGGCGCCGGTGGCGAAAAAGACCAGCGCACTCATCCAGGCAATCGAGGTTTGGCTGCTGAAGAAATACTTCAGCCAGAACACCTGTTCGGCGCGGGCCAGATCGTGCTGGTACAGCGAAATGCCCAGCAGTGCAGTGGCCGCGCTGATCGCAACGAGATTCCTGAATCCGCGCCAGTGCAAGAAGAGGGCCGCGAGCACAGGCACGGTGGAAACCAGGATGGCCTTCTCGTACACGTCCATGAACGCGCCGTACTCGCGCATCGCGTAGGCGGCGCCCAGCGACAGCGCCAGGATGGCCAGCCAGTCAGACAGGTCAGCGCGGCGGTTCCGCAAGAACCCCGGCAGTGATTGAACCTGTTCGCTCATTCTGATTCCCCCGAAATCGGTTTTTCGCCCAGCAGCACGCCCCGGTGGCGCGCGAACTCTTGTTCGACATCCATTGAAACGCGGTTTGCGCTCATCGCAAGAAGTGCCGTGCCATCGCGTTTGAGTAGCAGGAACAGGCGACGTTCCCGTACATAAAGCATGGCAAACACGCCAAGGGTCAGCAGCAAGGAGCCAAGGAAGACCCAATTCTTGCCTGGCGACTTGGTGGCTTGCAGCACGCTTGCCTGAACATGCTCAAAACCATTGAGCTGCAGGATCACCGGCGCGCCGTAGTGGAATGCGTCGCTCACCGCATTGAGCGTGTCGCGAATGTATTGCGCCCGCGCCGGAGAGGCCGCCAGCGGCGCAAGCCCCGCCTGTTCGCGCGAGACCTGCCAGGCTTGCCAAGCCACACCTTCGAGCACCTGCAGGAAGATACCGGCGGCGCGTTCCTGCTCCGCCTTTGGAATGCTCTTGTCGATGAAAGCGCCGAGCGACTCGAAGCCCTTGTCAGCAAAGAGCTTAATGGTACGTAGCGTGGTTTCTTCGAGCCGCGTGCTTCCCTCGCTGGACTGTCCGGATGCGAGCAGGGCAAAGCGTTTGGCGAGTTTGGGCTGGATCGTCTTGTCCAGCAGCAGCGAGCGGATCTGGAACCACTGATCGATTCGCCCTTCCTCGTCGGTGGGGATGCGCAGGTAGCGGAAACTCTGCGCGGCCTCTTCCCGCATGCCGGCCAGCATGAACCAGCGCCCGTCCTGTTCAACAGGCAGCATGTAGTTCGTGAATTCGCGCGCTTGCCCGGCGCTGTCGCGCAGCTTGTAGGTGAAGTTGGGGCCTACGTTCTGTTGGGTCTTGTGATCGGACGCCCTCGCGCCGCTGCCCAGGCGATCCTGCAGCCCGGCGATGCCGCCACGCCCGGCCGGCTGGTCGCCGACAGTTTCCACGTTGATGGCGCGAAAGCCGGTGAATTCGATGGTGTAGGCATAACCGGCGCCGCTGAGCTTTCCGCGTTCGCCGACGATGCCTTGGATATCTGCTGGCGCGTAGGCGCCGGGCTGCAGATCATGCGCGCGCAGTTGCAGGCGGCTGCCGCCGTCCTCAAAACTCGCTTGGTACAGTGATACACCGTGTATCTCGAAGGGCTTGTTCACCTCGATGGTGCGCGCCTCGGAAGTGCCGGTTTTCTTGTCGGTAATGATGATGTCACTGGCAAAACGCTTGGGCTGGCCGGTGTCGTAATGCTCGATGTGGAACTTCTTGAGCGATATGTCGAAGGGCAGTTCCTGCAGCAGGATGCCGTCTCCCTCCCGCAGCACGGCCATGTCCGCGGAACGTCCTTCCGGGATGTAAACGTTGCCGCGGAAGCTCCAGTTATCCACGCCGAGCCGGCTGCTCTGCGGGATGTCGACGATCAGTTGGTCTGAGGCGGTGGTCTGCTTGCCGCCAAGCGCCATCTGCAGCTTGAGCGGCAGGTTCCCGTCCAGCAGGCCGCCGAGGCAGATGATCACCATGCCGCCGTGCGCAAAGAAATAGCCGACGCGACTCCAGCTGCCGCGCTTGGCGGCGATCAGTACGCCGTCGTCCCGTTGATGTTCGCGCAACCGGAATCCGGCCTTGGCGAGATAGTCGCGCGCCGCAGCGGGGCTTGGGGCTGCTTCGGCCGGGGCTTCGGCATGCAGTTTGAACAGCCTCAGCGAGGCTTCCCGCGCGTGCTCCTTGAAGCTGCGCATCTCCTTGATCATCGGCCTTGTCTGGCGCGTGATGCACAGGCTGGTCGAGAGCACCAGGAAGCCAAGGATCGCGAGGAACCAGCCCGCGTTGTACACGCCGTACAGCCCGAGTCGTTCGAAAATCGGGAACCAGAAGGGGCCGAACTGATTCAGATATGCGTTGAAGGGTTCGTTCTGCCTGAGCACGGTACCGATGACCGATGCAATCGCGAGGATCGTCAGCAGGCTGATCGCAAAGCGCATCGAGCTCATCAGCTCGTAGAAGGCTTTTGCTGCGGATGTCTTTTTCATTGAATCGATTCAGGAGCGCAGCGCGCGTCACTCACCTTGATCGCGGTGCGGAACGAAAGGTTCCCGCCGTCGGGTGCATGGGGGCGCAGTGTGGGCAAGCAGCCATGGCTTGCAGACAGGCATGAAAAAGGGGCGGATCGCTCCACCCCTTTTCTGGCTCTGCCGGCGCGGATGACTCAGCGCAGGCCCGAGATGTAGTCCGACACAGCCTTGATTTCAGCATCGGTCATCTTCAATGCAATGCTACGCATCATCTTGTTCGGGTCGTTCGCGCGCTCTTCTGCGCGGAAGGCCTTCAACTGAGCTTCGGTGTAATCGAAGTGCTGGCCGCGCAGGGCCGGGTATTGCGACGGCAGGCCGGCACCGGCCGGGCCGTGGCAGCCCGCACAGGCTGGAACGCCCTTGCTTGCAATACCGGCACGCCAGATCTTCTGGCCCGCTTCGACTGTTTTGCGGTTCTTTGCCTCGCCAAGCGTGAGCTTTTGACTGGCAAAGTATTCGGCCAGCGCTTTCATGTCGGCGTCTTCAAGGGCCGCAACCATGCCGCCCATCACCGCATTCGGGCGCTCGGCGGGCTTGCCGTCCCAAGACTTGAAATTGCGCAGCTGCTTGTACAGGTATTCCTTGTGCTGCCCGGCCAGTTTCGGGTTTTGCGGAATCGTGCTGTTGCCATCTGCACTATGGCAGGCAACGCACACGGTTTCGGCGGTCTGCTTCGCCTTGGCGAGGTCCGGTTTTGCGGCCGCGTCAGCGGCAAACGCTTGCGTTGCGGCAAGCATGCTCAGAATCAGTACGTGCCTGATAGTCGGCTTCAACATGGTCCCCTCAAACCCGTGTCGGTCTTCAAACCTGATATTCTAATACAGCCCCACCCCGCACCGCCATGTACCGCTATCAGCACGCTCGTGTGCGAGCCAGCCGGCGCCTTCACTTGCAGTCCAAGCCATGTCCATTTTCCGTCACGCCCGCTTTGAGACCTCGTACGCAAAGCCCAATGCCTTGCCGGATTCGGCCGAGCCCGAAATCGCATTCGTGGGCCGCTCCAATGCCGGCAAATCCAGCGCGATCAATACGCTGGTGGGCCATAACCGTCTGGCTTTCGTGTCCAAGACGCCGGGCCGCACGCAGCTGATCAACTTCTTCCGCCTGCCCTCGGGCGTTGCGCTGGTCGACTTGCCCGGCTTTGGCTATGCGCAGGTGCCTGAACCGATCCGCCGCCAATGGCAAGACCTGCTTGAGAAGTACCTCACCCGCCGCCCGAACGTGATCGGCCTCATCCACATCATGGATTCGCGCCATCCACTCACGCATCTGGATCGCCAGTTGCTCGACTGGTTCACACCGTCCGGCCGCCCGGTGCACATTCTGCTGACCAAGTCGGACAAGCTCACCCGCGGTCCGGCCGCGCAGACCTTGATGGATGTGCGGCGCGAACTGGTGCAGTGGGGGCCGGCCGTCACCGCGCAATTGTTCTCCAGCCTCAAGAAAACCGGCATTGAAGAGTCGGAGCGGATTGTGACGAATTGGCTCTCGGATCTGATTCCCGAGCCCGGACAAGAAAAACCCCCGGCGCCATAGGCATTAAGCCGGGGGTGGAACGCCTTGCGGCAAGGTTCCCGCTCAGGGAGGAGAAGCGGGCAGGTGGTGGGCACCACCCGAGCGTTCAGAGCCAGGCCGAAGCAGAAAGTTCCAGAGAGAATTGCTCAACTATTCCGGACCGCATCCGAGATGACCGCCAACGCTGCTTTTCCCAATACCCGCATGCGCCGCATGCGTCGCGACGACTTCTCCCGCCGCCTGATGCGCGAGCACCAGCTGACGGCCAATGACTTGATCTACCCGGTGTTCGTGCTGGAAGGCGCGGGCATCGAGCAGCCGGTGGCTTCGATGCCGGGCGTTTCGCGTGTGTCGCTGGATAAGTTGCTTGCGCTCGCCGAGCAGGCGGTGACGCTGGGCGTGCCGGCCCTGGCCTTGTTCCCGGTAGTCGATGCGGGCCTCAAGTCGGCCAGTGCTGCCGAGGCCTGGAATCCGGACGGCCTTGTGCCGCGTGTCGTGCTGGCGCTCAAGGCACGCTTCCCCGAGCTTGGTCTGATTACTGATGTGGCGCTCGATCCCTACACCAGCCACGGGCAGGACGGCCTGATCGACCCGGCTGACCCGCGCGGCTATGTCATGAACGATGAAACGCTGGCCGCGCTGGAAAAACAGGCGCTGTGCCATGCGCAGGCGGGCGCCGACGTGGTTGCGCCGTCTGACATGATGGACGGCCGCATCGGCCGCATCCGCGCGGCGCTGGAAGCAAACGGCCAGGTCCACACGCGCATCCTCGCCTACTCGGCCAAGTACGCATCCAGCTTCTACGGCCCCTTCCGTGATGCGGTCGGGTCGGCTGGCAATCTGGGCAAAGGTAACAAGTACACCTACCAGATGGATCCGGCCAATTCGGACGAAGCGATCCGCGAGGTCGCGCTCGACATCGCCGAGGGCGCCGACATGTTCATGGTCAAGCCCGGCATGCCCTATCTGGACATCGTGCGCCGCGTGAAGGCCGAGCTGCAGGTGCCGACTTTCGTCTACCAGGTCAGCGGCGAGTACGCGATGCTCAAGGCCGCCGCCCAGAACGGCTGGCTCGACGAGCGCGCCTGTGCGCTTGAAGCCTTGCTGGCGTTCAAGCGGGCGGGTGCGGATGGCATCCTGAGCTACTTCGCGCTCGACGCCGCCCGCTGGCTGAAAGAAGACGCAGCCGGCTGATGCTTCACGTCAGGCCGATGACGCCGGGCGATCTCGACCCGGTGTTCGATTTGCAGTGCCGCGCGCACACCCCGGATTACCACGAGTCCCGCGCGGCGCTCGCGAGTCGCTTTGCGCGCGGCCGCAAGCACTGCTTTGTCGCCGAACTGGGCCACCACGCGGTGGCCTATCTGCTGGCCCACCCATGGGCGGGCGACCCGCCGGTCTTGCACCATCCGCTGCCCGCGGCAGTCCAGGCCGAGCACCTGTTCCTGCATGATCTGGCGGTATTGCCGGAAGCCCGCGGCGCGGGTGCCGCGGCGGCGCTGATCGCGGCGCTCGAAAAGCAGGGGCGCCGCGACGGCTTTGGCGAGATCCGCCTGGTGGCTTTGGTCAATGCGGTCGGATTCTGGCAACGGCTCGGCTGGAAGCCGCTGCCCGGCGCGCGGCTTGACCGCAGCTACGGCGTCGGCGCGCGCGTGAAGACGCGCGCCATTGGCTAGCAATGGCGCTGCACGCTTGATACGTCTGCTCATACTACTGATGGCTGTTGCGTGGTGCGGCACGGTTGCATACGGAGCCCCGGTGGAAGTGACCTTGCACGAGCCCTCATCGAGGCGTCCGCTTCCTTTGATGGTGTATCAGCCGGCTGATGCTGCTTGTGCGACACCCTGCAAGGTTGTGCTGTTCGGCACCGGCTACCGCGTGGGCCGGCATGAGTATTCTTTCTTGGGGGGCGCCCTGGCGCGTGCCGGTTACTTGACGGTCGTGTTGCAGCACGATTTGTCGAACGATGCGCCGATGCCTAGCACGGGGGATATCGCCAAGGACCGCGGGCCATTCTGGCGGACAGGAGAGCTCGCGCTTGCATCGATTCTGAAGCAGCTCCCGAGCTACTTCCCCGCCTACGATTGGACCTCGGTCGTGTTGTCCGGCCATTCTCAGGGGGGTGACATTGCCGCCCTGTTCGCAGGCAAGAACCCGGAGCACGTGCGTGTGCTATTCACACTGGATAATCGCCGGGTGCCCTTGCCACGTGGCGCCGTCTTTCCCGTACTTTCCCTGCGGAGTGCAGATCAGGCGCCGGACCCGGGCGTCTTACCCCCGCCCGGGTCGGCGATATGCACGCTTGATATGCCGCAGAGTACCCACGACCGGATGACCGACTCAGGGGACAATTCCGCGAAAGACGTCTTGGCGAGTGCCGTCTTGCGCTTTCTTGAGCAAGGCGAGTGCGCCAGGTGACTGTCGTGTCGGGCGTCTGGCCGAGACCAACATCCGGATGCCTTGTCTGCGCACTCTCCCGTCTCGCGCCCCAGGGGTTCAGGCCGGTTTCTTTGTCGCGACCGGCGTACCCGATGAACGCAGGTTCGCTACCTTGAGCAGCAGATCAAACCAGAACGGTGCGCCGAAGCTCACGCTCAGCGCCGTCAGCAGCAGGCCGGCGAGCTTGAGCAGGTGTTCGAGCCAGCTGCCGCGCTGGAATTGCTTGGTGCACAGGCGGATGGATTCCTCCACGCCGCGATCGGGCTCTGACAGGCAGTTGTAGCCGATTGGCAAGCCGCGGTCGCGCCCCGCTTCGAGTAGCGCGGCGAGTTCGATCTCCCGTTCGCTCGCCACGCGTGTTGCCGGCGCGCTGACCAGGGTGCGCAGTGCTGGCTCGCTGGCCAGCGCGCGGGCGACCTGCAGCGTGTCGATGTTCATGACCAGGGCGACGACGAGCCCGACGCCAAAGAGCAGGCGCTGGATGTGCCGCTTGTACCAGCCGCCGATGCGATCCATCTGGCTGTCGAACCATTCCGCCAGCGCTTTGCGCAGATCGTCGAGCGACTTGCCGTTGCGCAAGGCCAGGCGCGCGAGTGGCTCGCCCACGGCGATGCCGCATTCGCCCAGAAACTGGGCCGAGCGGGCGAACTCTGCAACGATCGGGTCGAGGCCGGCGGGAACCGGGCGCTCGGGAAAGCCCGAGATGCCCATCGCCTGGGCGCGTGAGGGAATGATGTCGAGCACCGCTGCGACAAACCGCTCGCTGGCTAGGTAAGACGGTGCGCCGTGGCGCTTGCCTGCGCGCACGGTGTTGGCAACCGCAGGGTGGTGAATCAGGCGGCGGTAGAGCGATTCTTCACCCATCAGGTGGAACAGGCTCTCGCGCAGGTACCGGCCGCGCAAGCCCAGCCACGCCGAGAGGGCTTCCACCAGTGACGAGCAGAACACCGAGAGCCCGGCAAACAGCAGCGTCAGGCCGAGCATGACATCGATCAGGGTGAGCATCATGCGCGCACCTCCGGCCCGGCGAAGACGCGGTCGGCATCACTGGCCGCGTGCAGGTGTTCGCGCCCGGCATGGGCCAGGTTGAGCGGCCGGTAGTCCGGATCGTTGCTCCATTTGTCCCAGGCGGTGGGGT
Organism: Niveibacterium sp. 24ML; assembly: GCF_026586805.1. GTDB lineage: Bacteria > Pseudomonadota > Gammaproteobacteria > Burkholderiales > Rhodocyclaceae > Niveibacterium. The sequence goes on from NZ_JAPFHA010000002.1 coordinate 223,688, forward strand.
GAACCATCTCGTTGAGCCCTTCCACACAGATTTGCCGCAAATGCCGCTTTGAGAAAAGGCGGTAGAGCCCGCCGATGAAGCTGCGCCAGGCGTCGATGGTGGGGGCGAGGTACTCGCTGCCGTCCAGCCGCAGGCGGCGCGGCGCAAAGTGCCCGCCCTCCGGTTCTTCGATGTGCTGGCGGAAGCGGACGAACGGGGCCGCCTGCGAGGCCATCCACAGCAGGCTGACTTCGCACAGCGCGTCGTCCGGGTAGCCGCCGCCCACTTGCGCGTGGCAACCGGGGAACCACATCTGGATTACGTCGGCGCCGGCGCGGGCGGTGGTCCAGAGCACCGGCGCATAGTCGGCCCGGTGTTCGTCGATTGCCAGTGCCTGGCGGGCCACCCGCACATGGTCTGGCAGCTCGGTATTGCCAAAGCGCAGGTAGGTGCGGCCCAGGGGCGGCCAGCTCAGGTTGAGGCGTGGCACGCCGAGGGCGCCGACCGTGTCCCACACGCCAAGAAAATCAACCGGCACGGTCTCGCAACGCCAGCCCCCCGGCAGTTGCGGCGCCGTGCGGGTTTCGCGCGCGGTCTTGACGGCGTCGATGGCGGCGCTGAAGGTGTCCGCGCTGCCACCCCGCACAAGCCCGGGGCTTCCCAGCAAGGCGGCCAGCACCCGTGCGGTGTAGGCGCCGCGCGAGAAGCCGACGATGACGATGCGATCACCCTCGCGGTAGCGGGTGGCGAGCCAGCGGTAGGCCTGCATCACGTTCCCCAGCAGGCCAGAGCCGAACATGCCGCCGGTGAGGCGTTCGCGCAGGCGCTGGCGCGCACGGCCGGCCTCCGGGATGCCGACACCCTCGTCGTAATAGGTCAGCTGCCGTTCGTCGCGCATCAGCTGTTCGAACAGGCGAACGACGTTCGTGCGCGAGCCGACGTCGTTCCAGGTACCGTCAAGGCAGACGACGAGGGTGCGGGAGTCTTGGTCCGTCATGGTGTTCCGTCGGTGTGGGCGCCAAATCTCTTGATGGCACGATGCGTGGGCTTTTGCAAGCGTGATGTGCGCGCGCAGGGCGGCTGCGGGGCTGCGTGTGCGGCCCGCTATCGCACAAGGTGTGTGGCACGCCTCAGGTCTAGAATGCTGCGCAGCTTCACGTCGACGCAGGCCGGGTGGGTGCTGCCGCGATTGATCCAGACGGTGCCCATCCCCAGAGCCTTGGCGGCGCGCAGGTTGGGCAGGGTGTCTTCGACCAGCACGCAGCGGTGCGCCGGCACCCTCAGGGCATGCAGCACATGGCGGAAGGCGCGCGTCTGGGGTTTGGGCTGCAGCCCGAGTTGTTCGATGCCGAACACCGCCTCAAAGCTGCGATCGAGCCCGATGCCCGCGAGCACCGCGTTGGCGTAGGCGCGCGGCGCGTTCGAGAAGACCACCTTGCGCCCCGGCAGCATGCGCAGCCGTGCCGCCAGTGCGCGCTGGAACACCAGCATCTGCTTGAGTTGCGGGAACTGGTGGGTGTGGTGGAGGAAGTGGTCCGGATCGGTGCCGTGATGCCGCATCAGCCCGAGCAGGGTTGCGCCGTAGCGATGCCAGTAGTCGATCCGCAGCGCGTTGGCGGCGGATTCGTCGAGACCCAGATTGCGCATCAGGTAGTCGGTCATCGACCGGTTGATGTGCGGAAAGATGTGCGGGCTTGCGTCGTGCAGCGTGTTGTCCAGATCGAACAGCCAGATCCGGTGTGCCTGCGTCGTGGAAGTTGTCATCAAGGGGTGTCGCCCGGGCGAGGTTTGAACTGGATCACCGAGCGGCCGTCCTCAAGCGTTTTGGGGGCAGCCTTCCAGGCATGGCCATAGATGATCTCGAAGCTGGCGGGCAAGCGGCCGTCTTGCCGCAGTTGCTCGTAAGCGGCCCGCGCGCGAGCCCAGGCGCCTTTGCCCGCAAGGCCGCGCGGCCGGGCGTCGGAAACATTGGTGGCGCCGGCACGGCGCAGGTCGGCCAGCAGGCCGTCGAGATCGGCGTAGGTGAGGGTGATGGTTTCCATGTCCATCACCGGCTCAGAGAAGCCGGCCCGGACCAGGCAGTCCCCCAGATCGTGCATGTCGATGAAGCGGTGGACCCGTTCGCCGCTGCCGGCGGGCATCGCGGCGCGCAGCTCCTTCAGGGTGTCCGGGCCCAGCGTCGAGAACATCAACATGCCGCCCACTTCCAGCACCCGGTGCATTTCGCGCACTGCCGGCATCGGATCGGCAAGCCAGTTGAGCATCAGGTTCGACCACACCATCTGCATCGTGGCGCGCGCCAGCGGCAAGGCTTCCACATCGCCGCAGATCAGGCGCGGATCGGTGCTGCGGGCGCCGCCCAGCAGGCGTTGGAAGAAGCTGCGTTCGCTGCGCGCCATCTGGATCAGCGGCAGCGCGAAGTCCACGCCGAAGCGTTCGGCCTTGGGGTAGCGCTCGCCGAGCAGGGCGAAATCCGGGCCGATGCCACAGCCGGCATCGAGCAGGCGCGCCGGTTCGTGGCGGATGTAGGCAAGGCGCTCGGCCATGCGCTGCGCGACCTCGCGTGCGAGAAAGCCGCCTGCGTCGGCGTGTGGCGCGCTCCGCCCGAAGCGCAGCCGCGCCGCCCGGCGGTCGAGCGAAAAGTCCTGCGGGATTGTCATGAGCGAGGATTCTACCTTCCCCGGCGTAGGCGGGCGGGCTGTTGCGCGGCCGTCCGCCCGGGGCGCTGGCGCCGGGCGGCACGGTAAACCTTGAAGGCTGCGCGGCGGCCGGCTATGGTCTGGCTCGCCCATTCAAGCATTTGCTTGCTTGGGCCGTTAATGCGCCATCCAACCTCGTCCAACCCTTTGCCAGAAACGCTCAGAACAATGCGATTGCCCCTTTTGCCGCTTGCGCTTGTGCGCAGCCTGATTGCCGGGCTGCTGTGCTGGATGGCCGCAAGCGGCGCAGTGCTCGCCAGTATCGCGAGCGAGATTGAAGCGATCGAGCGCCGCCATGGCGCCGACGCCGAAGTGGTGATCGAGAAGATCCGCCAGTACGAAGGGCCGGCGCGCAAGGCCGGTGGTGCGGATTTGCGGGTGTTTCTCTCGGCATGGGGCTTCGCCCACGCGGCGGCGTCCAAGCTGGGCGTGGCCGAAGCGGCGCTCGCTGATCTCTCGCGCCTGGCCGAGCAGACGAAAGACCCGGAAACCGAGGCGTCTGCCTATGTCTTGCGGGCCAGCCTGCTCGATATGTCCGGCCGCGTGCGCGACGCGAAGATTTGGTCGGACAAGGCGATGCCACTGATTGCAAAGACCAAGGACGGCAGCCTTGCCTACTGGGCGCATTCGGTGGCCGCGATCCTGGCGTACGAGACTGGCAGCCTGGCAAGCGCGGTGACCCACTTCCAGCAGGCCCGCCAGATCGCAGAGGCATCGAACGACTTGCGCCGCGTCAGCCAGTCTTACCTGAACATGCTGTCCGTCTTGATTGTCATGAAGGACTGGGATGCTGCGCTGGAGGCCATCGACAAGGGCTATGCCGCCGCCGAGAAAGACGGCCAGAAGAGCCTGATGTTGCTGGCACGCAGCTATGAGGTGATTGCCGCCGAGGGCAAGGGCGATCTGGCGCGGCAACGGGCGGCGAGTGAAGCGTCGGTGGCGCTGGCCGAGGGCAGCGCGGGCCGGGTGGCGCAGATCGAGGCGGCGCTCAGCCTGGCGGACGTCAGTCTGCGGGCTGGCAACTACGAAACAGCGCTGGCCCACGCGCAGCGCATCGCCGTGCTGGCGGCGGAAATCGATGATCCGGCCTACAAGGCCGACGCCAATATTTTTCGTGGCCTTGCTTTGGTGGGCTTGCGCAAGCTGCCGGAGGGGCGGCGTCTGGTGGACGAAGGTTTCGCCTACTACCGTACGGTCGAGGCGAAAACCGACCTGTTGATATGGATCCAGCAGTACGGCGACATGCTTGAGCGGGCGGGCGACGTCAAGCATGCGCTGGAACAGGTACGCGAAGCGCAGAAGATGGAAAACGAGATGGTGTCGGCCGATCGACGCCGCGTCTTGCTTGAGCTTCAGCAGAAGTACGCCGCAGACGCGCGCGAGAAGGAAATTGCCTTGCTCAGCCGCGATAACGCCTTGAAGACTGCCGCGCTGGCGCAGGAGCGCACTTCGCGGCACCTGTGGTGGGCGCTGGCGGCGGTGTTCGTGCTGGCAACCCTGCTGGCCCTGTCGCTGTTCTTGCGGGTGCGGCGTGCGAACCAGTTGCTGGCGGCGAAGAACACCGATCTTGAATACCTCAGCGCGCACGATCCGCTCACCGGTTTGCTCAATCGCCGCCATTTCACCGGCGTGCTCGAATCCATGGCGACCGCTGTGCCGCATCGCCGTGTTGGCGATGCGGATGATCTTGTGCGGGCGGTCTTCCTGCTGGACGTGGACCGCTTCAAGCGGATCAACGATACGCACGGTCATGGTATTGGCGACAAGGTGCTGGTCAGCGTTGCGCACCGCCTGCGCGCGGCTCTGCGCGACAGCGAGACCGTCGTGCGCTGGGGGGGCGAGGAGTTCCTGGTGCTTGCGCCGGCCATTGCGCTCGGGCAACTGGATGAACTGGCCGTGCGGCTGCTCAACACCGTGGGCGCCGAGCCGGTGGACCTGGATGGCGCCAAGCTCAGGGTCACGATCAGTCTTGGCTATGCGCCGCTCGAAATGCCCGATGACCCAGAGCCCGCGAACTGGGAGCACGCCCTGCATCGCGCCGATCAGGCCCTGTTCCTGGCCAAGCGGCGGGGGCGCAATCAGGCGATTGGCGTGCATTCGATCGCCGATGTCGCCGCGCTTGAGGCGGATGCCGAGACGTCGCCGCGCTCGATTGTCGGGCCGGCGGGCTGAACCGGGTGTGGGGCGAGATCGCCGAATACCTTGCGACCCACCCGGGCGCCTGGCTGCTGCTACGCGCGACGCTTGCAAGCGGCTTGATGTGGCTGGCGTGGCGCCTGGGCGGCCCCTTCGGTCTTGTCATTGCGCTGGTGCCGGCCGTCACCCTGATCGTCGTGCCCTTCACCCACGCGAGCTTCGGGCTCCTGCGCTGGGCCCGCAAACGGCACCTCAAACCCTGGGATGGCCGATGGTATGAATTCGATGGCCGCCAGATCCGCATCTTCGAACAGGCCGATCACAGCTGGATCTGCGCCGAGGATGTCTTTGCCGTCTTCGGCGAGGTGAGCGACAAGGTGACGCACGAGCGTTACCGCACGCGCTTTGGCGCCCTGGGTTACCGCGAACCTGCTGGCGAGTCGCTCGTCTGTTTTTCCGAGGCGGCCTTGCGGCGTTACCTGAGCCTGCGGTCCGACGACACCGCCCGGCGGTTTGCCCGCTGGCTGGGGCAAACCCTGTTCGCGCATGAAAAACGGCGCCGTGAGGCGCCGTTCAAGTAGGGCTGGGCGGCGGATTACACCGACTTCATGCCCAGTCGTTCGAGCAACGTGCGGTCGCCTTCGACATCCGGGTTGCCGGTCGTCAGCAACTTGTCGCCGTAGAAGATCGAGTTCGCGCCTGCCAGAAAGGCCAGCGCCTGGCCCTCGTCCGTCATCTCGCGGCGGCCGGCGGAAAGGCGCACATAACTTTTCGGCATCGTGATGCGGGCTGCCGCAATCGTGCGGATGAACTCGAAGGGGTCGATCTTTGGCTGATCGGCCAAAGGCGTGCCTTCGACCGCGACGAGGCTGTTGATCGGCACCGATTCCGGCGGCGGCGTCATGTTCGCCAGCTGCGCAATCATGGCCGCGCGGCCCCGGCGCGTTTCGCCCATGCCGACGATGCCGCCCGAGCACACGTTGATTCCGGCATCGCGCACCTTGTCGATGGTGTCGAAGCGGTCTGCCTGCGAGTGGGTGCCGATCACGCTGCCGTAGAACTCCGGCGCGGTATCGATGTTGTGGTTGTAGTAGTCGAGGCCGGCCTCCTTGAGCTTTTGCGCTTGCCCTTCACGCAGCATGCCCAGGGTGACGCAGGTTTCCAGGCCGAGCGCCTTGACCTGCTTGACCATCTCGATCACCGGCTCAAGGTCGCGATCTTTCGGGCCGCGCCAGGCGGCGCCCATGCAGAAGCGGCTGGCGCCATTGGCTTTGGCAAGCTTGGCTTTCTCGACCACCTCGGCAATCTTCATCAGCTCTTCGCTCTGAACGCCCGTCTGGTAGCGCTTGGCCTGCGAACAGTAGCCGCAGTCTTCCGAGCAGCCGCCGGTCTTGATCGAGAGCAGCGTCGAGCGCTGCACGGCGTTCGGGTCAAAGTGTTCGCGATGCACCTGGGCGGCGCGGAAAACCAGGTCCATGAACGGCAAGTCAAAGAGCGCCTGAACCTCGGCGGTGCTCCAGCGTTGGGGGGCTTTCTGGGTCGGCGCCACGGCGGCGGATTCAGCGACCGATTCGTTGGCGGTTGCGGATAAGCTCATAGGAATGCTTCCTGCTGCGGTGTGACAATCGCCGAATGGTCGGTGAAAGGCGAGAGCCGTGTCAAACCTGATTGTCGCGTTGCAGCACGCAGGCGGGGCGCTTTGGGCGCGGATGCTGCCGCAGTACTGCTTTGTGTGCGGTGAAAACTCGGCGGCGCGCGTGCTCTGCCCGGACTGCGAATCCGCCTTGCCACGACTGGCCGCGGCGCGTTGCCCGGTGTGCGCCATCGATAGCCCGGAAGGGGCCGTCTGCGGCCGTTGCCTTGCCAGCCGCCCGCGCTACGACGCGGCGCATGCCGCCTTCCCTTACGCGTTCCCGATCCGCGAGATGGTGCATGCCTTCAAGTTTGATGCCCGCTTTGCGGTGGGGCGCTACCTTGGCCAAGCCCTGCCTGCGGCGCTTGCGGACGGCGTGTTCGATTGTGTGGTGCCGGCGCCGTTGCATCCGCAGCGGCTTGCGCAGCGCGGCTTCAATCAGGCGCTGCTGCTTGCCGAGCCGCTCGCGCGCGCCTTGCGGGTACCCTTGCTGCGCGACGCGATCCGCAAGACCCGCCTGGTGCCCACCCAAGCGGGGCTGCCGCTTGAAGCGCGGCGGCGAAATCTGCGCGGCGCGCTGCAGGCACAGCAGCGCTTCGACGGCCTGCGCGTGCTGGTGGTGGATGATGTGATGACCAGTGGCACCACGCTGGACGAAATCGCCGCAACGCTCAAGGCGGCTGGCGCCGCGCGGGTCGAGGCGCTGGTGGTGGCGCGCACGCCTTCGCGCCACAGCGGCTAGCCCGGGGCTAGAGCTCACCCATCATCATGGGGTCGGGTTCGGGCTTGATCGTGCCGCGGTGGAGCATGCTTTCGAACACGCCCGGGGGCACCGGCGGGCACCAGTAGTAGCCCTGGGCTTCGGCACAGCCTTCGCGCTTGAGGAATTCAACCTGGGCGATGGTCTCGGCGCCTTCGGCGATCACATCGAGCTTGAGCGCCTCTCCGAGCTGGATGATGGCGCGCACGATCGCCACGTCGTCCGAATCGCCCGGCACATCGCGCACGAAGCTCTGGTCGATTTTCAGGCGGTCTACCGCGAAGCGCTTGAGGTAAGAGAGGCTTGAGTAGCCGGTGCCGAAATCGTCGATCGACAGGCGCACACCGATGCTCTTGAGTTGGTGGATCGTCGCCAGTACCTCTTCGGCATTGTCCATCAGCAGCGATTCGGTCAGCTCCAGTTCTACCCGGTCTGGCTCATGGCCGGTTTCGGTGATCACCTGGCGCACCATCTCCACGATGTTGTCGCGGCGGAACTGCAGGGCGGAAATGTTCACCGCCATCATGATCGGCGGCAGGCCTTTCTGTTCCCAGGCACGCGCCTGGCGGCAGGCTTCCCGCAGTACCCAGCGCCCGAGCGGGATGATCAGGCCCGACTCTTCGGCGATCGGGATGAACTTGGCCGGCGAGATGAAGCCGCGTTGCGGGTGCTGCCAGCGCAGCAGCGCTTCGGCGCCCACCACCTGGTGGTCGTGCAGTGAAACCTGCGGCTGGTAGTAAAGCGTCATCTCCTTGCGCTCGATCGCCTGACGCAGCGCGTTCTCCAGCTGCAGTCGGTCGAGCGCGTTGGCGTTCATCGCTTCGGTGAAGAAGCGGAAGGTGTTTCGGCCGCCTTCCTTGGCGTGGTACATCGCGGTATCGGCATTGCGCATCAGCGTTTCGGGATCGCGGCCATCATTCGGATAGACCGAGATGCCGATCGAGAACGAGGTGCCGATGCGGTGCGCGTCTACCTCGAAGGGGGTTGCCAGCGCGTCGAGAATCTTTTCGGCCACCCGCGCAGGGGCGTCGGCCGTCTGCACCGGGTTGAGCAGGATGATGAACTCGTCGCCCCCCTGACGGCACACGGTGTCGGAATCGCGCACGCAGCTGCGCACCCGTTCGGCCACCTGTTGCAGCAAGCGGTCGCCGGCGTGGTGGCCGAGCGAGTCGTTCACCATCTTGAAGCGGTCAAGGTCAAGGAAGAGCAGGCCTACCATCGTGCGTTCGCGGTGGGCACGCGCGATCGCTTGCAGCAGGCGGTCCTGCATCAGCATGCGGTTGGGCAGGCCGGTGAGCGGATCGTGGTGACCCAGATACTTGATGCGCGCTTCGCTGGCCTTGCGTTCGGTGATGTCAGCAAACACCGCGACGTAATGCGAGATCTCGCCGTCCTGGCCGCGCACCGAACTGACCGAGAGCCACTCGGGGAATGCCTTGCCGTTCTTGCGGGTGTTCCAGACCTCGCCCTGCCAGAAGCCATCCCGCTCAACCGTGCGCGATACGCCTTCAAAAAAGCCGGTTTCGTGGCGGCTGCCGGCCACATCGGGCAGGCTGCGGCCAATCACTTCCTGCGGCTCGAAGCCGGTGACATTGCTGAAGGCGCGGTTGGCGCGCAGGATGCGCCGCGAGGCATCGGCCACCACAATGGCTTCAACGCTGTTATCGAAAACCGATGCGGCAAGCCGCATTTCGGCCTCGGCGTGGAGGCGGTCGGTGATGTCGATGATGGAACTGACCACCGCGTAGGGCGTGGATTCGCCCTCGCGCCGCAAGGGGGTGGACTTGGTCCAGATTGATCGGGTGCCGCCCTCGGCATGCTCGAAGGTAACGGTTTCGCTGACCACTTCACCGGTTTGCAGGGCGCGCATCGGCGGCAGGGTCTCCGGGGCGCGCGGTGCGCCGTCGGCGGTGACATAACGGACCAGGCCGGAATCGAGCCTGTAGCGCGCCATCTGCTGCATGCTCAGCCCGTAGATGCGTGCGGCGGCGTCGTTCGAGACCACCACGTTCGCGTCGGCGTCACGCATCACGATGCCTTCGTCGAGCGAGGCGACCAGGGTGCGCATGCGCGCTTCGCTTTCACGCAGCACGGCTTCGGCCTGCTTGCGCCCGCTGATGTCTTCAATCACCACCATGTACTGACTGGGTTCGCGCGAAAGGCCACGCACCAGGCTCACCGTCATGGCGACCCAGACGGCGGTCTGGTCGCGCCGGCGGATCCGCATCTCAAGCGACACGACTTGCTGCTGAGAGGCCAGCAGGCCCGCGAGCTTGGCATCGAGCAGTCCGGCGTCTTCCGGATGGGCGACGTCGCGAAAGTCCGCCTGCAGCAGATCGGCTTCCGAATAGCCGCTGATCTCGCTGAAGTAGTGGTTGATGCGGGTGTAGCGCCCGGCCAGCGAACACATTGCAATGCCCACGGCTGCTTGTTCGAAGGTCGAGCGGAAGCGCGCTTCCGAATCTTCCAGCGCGGCTTCGGTCGCCTTGTGCGCCGAGAGGTTGATCAACAGGCTGGTGACGCGCTCGATCTGGCCATCGGCCCTGCGATGCACGGTACGCATGTCGCGCAGGAAGACGGTCTGGCCATCGGCGTGCAGCATGCGGTATTCCAGTTCGTGGTCGTAACCCTGTTCCGTCTGGCTACGGAAAAACTCGATGACGAAGCTGCGGTCTTCCGGGTGAATGTTTTCGCGCCAGAAGGCGGGCTGACTCCAAGCTATGAGCGGGAAGCCCAGCAAGAGCTCGGCTTGCGGCGACACGTAGGTGCACAAACTGGTGCGCGGGTCGAATTCCCAGGCGACGATGTTCGTGCCTTCAACCGTTTTGCGGAAGCGCTGTGCTTCTTCGCGTGCGGCATCCCGCTGCCGCAACAGCGCGCGTGCGTGTTGTCGGTTCGCCAACGCGGCATAGGCGCCCACCATGCCCGCGATCATTCCGCCCAGCGCCAGCAGCCACAGCCAGTTGGGTTCTGAGGCGCCCGCGTTGCTGGCCAGCGCCGGCCCGGCAATCACTGCGGCGCTGAACGTCAGAAAGAGAGTCGAGGGCGTGTGGGGCATGCGGCGGAGGCGGTGCGCGTCTCTGTTTTGGGGGGTCCAGTTGGGGTTTACGGTCAGGGGGCGCAGAACTTGATGGCGCGCATGCGTTGGAATGCCCGGCCGCATCAAAGCAAACGGCCCCGCCGTGGCGGGGCCGTTTGCTTTGATGCGGCCAGAAGCGGACTGGCGGCCAAGCGCTTACAGTTCTTTGGCGTGGCTGGCGAGGTATTCGGCGACACCGGCGGTCGAAGCCTTCATGCCGGCCTTGCCCTTGTTCCAGCCTGCCGGGCAGACTTCGCCGTGCTCTTCGGTGAATTGCAGCGCGTCGACCATGCGGATCATTTCGTCGACGTTGCGGCCCAGCGGCAGGTCGTTGACGACCTGGTGGCGCACGACGCCGGCCTTGTCGATCAGGAAGGAGCCGCGGAAGGCGACGCCGCCTGCGGCTTCCACATCGTAAGCACGGCAGATGTCGTGCTTGATGTCGGCCACCAGGGTGTAGCCGACCTGGCCGATGCCGCCGTTGTTCACCGGGGTGTTCTTCCATGCGAGGTGGGTGAACTGCGAGTCGATCGACACGCCGATCACTTCAACGCCGCGCTGCTTGAACTCTTCGAGCCGGTGATCGAAGGCGATCAGTTCGGACGGGCAGACGAAAGTGAAGTCCAGCGGGTAGAAGAAGATCACGCCGTACTTGCCCTTGATGGCATCGGAGAGCTTGTAGTTTTCAACCACTTCGTTGTTGCCGAGGACGGCTGCCGCGACGAAGTCCGGCGCTTGTTTGCCTACGAGAACTGCCATGTGGGTCTCCTTGTTGCGTTTGGGGTTGGGCGCGGGAGTATTCCGCACGCCATGAAGGGCGTCAAACCTTGCGGTGACGAACAGACTTCATTCTAGACCGTCGGGCGCTCGGCGAAATCCCTTGTCACAGAAGGATCATCTTCGGCCGGCGTGCGCAGCACCTGGACCACCCGCGCGGCTGGCGGCCCGCGATGGGCCCATTCGGCGAGCGCGTCCACCGCCACGGCGGGGCCGCGCACGAAGGCTTCAACGCTGCCATCGCGGCGGTTGCGGACCCAGCCATCCACCCCAAGCCGCTCGGCCGCTTGCACCATCCACCAGCGGTAACCGACGCCCTGCACCGAGCCGGTGATCAGCAGCAATTCAGTCTTGATCGTGTTCAAGCGAGCCTCCTTAACATGCGCGCCTCTTCGATGCCTTCCTGCAGCGTGTCGCAGACACGGTTGCTGCCGAGCCGTTCGAGGAAGCCGGAGCGCTGGATGATCGAGCCCGGCTGCTTGTTCAGGCCGCACAGCACCAGATCCGAGCCGCGTTTGCGCAGATCCCGGAGCAAGGTGTCGAGCATTTCCAGCGCGGTGGTGTCGAGACTGATCACCTTGTGCATATCGAGCACCAGCATCGTCGTATCCATCTGCTCGGGGTCCAGCTCGTCTTCAATCTTGCCGACCGTGCCGAAGAACATCGAACCGAAGACCTGGAAGGCCATGATGCCGGCGTTGCTGCTGCCGTCGGGTGCCTGCGCCGGCAGCACGACGCGTTCAACGCCGCTGAGCGTCTGCACCCGGTAGATGAAGAACAGGCTCGCCAACACCATCCCGATTTCAACGGCCAGGGTCAGATCGAAGATGACGGTGATCACGAAGGTTGCCAGCAGCACCACCCGATAGTTCATCGAATAGCGCCGAAGTTCCCGGAATTCGTGCCATTCGCCCATATTCACCGCCACCAGCACCACGATCGCCGAGAGCGTGGCCAGTGGCACATGGGCGGCGAGTGGGGCGGCGATCAGCACCACCAGCAGCAGCGTGATCGCGTGGGCGATGCCTGCTACCGGCGTGCGGCCGCCGCTGCGCACGTTGGTGGCGGTGCGGGCGATCGCGCCTGTGGCGGCGAAGCCGCCGAACAGCGGCGCAGCCAGGTTGGCGATGCCCTGCGCCATCAGCTCCTGGTTGGGGTCGTGGCGGTCGTCGATGGCGGCATCGGCGACGCGTGCCGAGAGCAGCGATTCGATTGCCCCCAGCAGTGCGATCGTGATGGCCGGCGAGATCAGGCGTCCGAGGTCAGAGAGGGTGAGTGCGGGCAGGCTGATCGGCGGGATCGACTGGGGAATGCCGCCGAAGCGGCTGCCGATGGTTTCGACCGGCAGCGCGAACAAGGCGTTGGCCGCGGTCGCGAGCACCAGCACCGCGAGCGGGCCTGGCACCCGCGCCATCCAGGGCACTTGCTTGGCGGCGCGGTTCCAGCCCAGCAGCACGCCAAGTGAGCCGAACGCGAGCGCCACGGTGGGCAGATCTGCGTGCGGAATCGCCGTTGCCAGCGCCTGCACCTTGGCGAAGAACTCGGCCGGCAGGTTCTCGATCGGCAGGCCGAGGAAGTCCTTGATCTGGGCGAGGAAGATCACCACCGCGATACCGTTGGTAAAGCCGATCACCACCGTGCGGGGGATGAAGCGGATCAGGCTGCCCAGCCGCGCGAGCGCGAGCCCGACGAGCATGGCGCCGGCGAGCATCGTCGCGATCAGCAGGTTCTGCACGCCGTACTGGGCGACGATGCCGTAGATGATGGGGATGAATGCGCCGGTCGGGCCGCCGATCTGCACTCGCGAGCCGCCGAACAGTGCGATCAGCAGGCCGGCGACGATGGCCGTCCAGATGCCGGCGGTGGGTGACATCCCGCTGGCGATGGCGAAGGCCATGGCCAGCGGCAGGGCCAGAACGCCAACGGTGAGGCCCGCTGACAGATCCTGGCCAAGTTGCGCGCGGCTATAGCCGGGCAGGGTGTCGAGAAGCTTGGGTCGAAATTTGATCAAGGTGCTGCGCTCCAGTGCATTTGCGGACATTCGTGTCATGCATGGATAGCGCGCCGGGCCAGGCCCGGTGATGTGTGATCCAGCGCTTGTTCTTGGTTAGCGGCATCGTTCAGCCCAGCTTGATGAACAGGCCCACCACCAGCGGAATCAACACCGCGGCGACCAGGCCATGAATGCCGAGCGCAAGGCCGGCAAAGGCGCCGGCTTCCGGGTGCTCCTGAAATGCGCGCGCGGTGCCGATGCCGTGGGCAGCGGTGCCCAGCGCAAAACCGCGTACCGCCGGGCGATGTACGCCAAAGTTCGTCAGCAGTGTGGGGCCGGCCATTGCGCCAACAATGCCGGTGAGGATGCAGAACACCGCGGTCAGTGAGGGCGAACCGCCAATTTGTTCGGTAATGCCCATCGCGATCGGTGTGGTGACCGACTTGGGGATCAGCGCCAGCACGGTGTCGCGGCTGGCGCCCAGCGCCCAGGCGGTGGCCACCGCGCTGGCCGCGCCCGCTGCGCCGCCGCCGAGCAAGCCCACCGCGAGGGCCAGGCGGATACGCTTCATGCGCGACCACATCGCCGCCATCGGCACCGCAAAGGCCACGGTGGCGGGGCCAAGCAGGAAGTGCACGAACTGCGCGCCCTCGAAGTAACGCTGGTAGTCCTCGCCGATGGCGGTGATGCCCAGTGCGAGCAGGATCACCGTGATCGCAACCGGATTGGCGAGCGGGTGAAACTTGCACTTTTTCGCGATGGCTTGCGCGGCGAGGTAGGCGCCGAGGGTTGCGCTCAGCGCGAAAAGCGGCGAAGCCGAGAGGTAAACCCAGAGGCGGAAGATGTCGTCGCTCACGCCTCGTCATCCTCGGGCGCCAGTCGGTGCGCCACCCAGGCCGTCACGACCAACCCCACCGCCGTGCTGACGATCAGCGCAACGACGATCGGCAGCCACTCCTGCCGCAGACGCGGCAGGAACATCACCACGCCCACACCCGCGGGGATGAAGAGCAGTGCCAGGTGGCTGTGCAGCATTTCGGCCGTGGGGCGCAGCCGTTCGATCAACTGCGGGCGCGCGCGCAGCAGCACAAACAACAGCAGCAGGCCGATCACCGGGCCGGGGATCGGCAGGCCGAGCAGGCGAGTACAGGCCTCACCCAGGAGCTGAAAGACCAGCAGTGCGAACAGGCCTTCGAGCATCTGGGCGGTCAGCGGTCGCGCTGCGGTGCTTGATGTGGCATTTGCTTGAGTACTTCTGCCAGCATCTTGACGGCCGCCACGATGATCGTCGCCAGGCCACCCAGGGTAAAGACGGCCGCCTGCAGCGTCGACCCCGGCACGTTGTTGAAGAAGAAGCCGGGGCCATGCGCCAGGTAGCCCGCGCCGAGTGCAAGCGCGAGCACGCCGGCCACATCCACCAGCGCCCACATCATGATCGTGGGCGTCGGGCGGATGCGTGGTTTGCCGGCGGCGCTCACTTCACCCGCATCCCGGGCGTGGCGCCCGAGTCGGGCGAGAGGATGAAGAGGCCGGGCGTCGTGCCGCTGTCGTCGGACGCCGCGAGCACCATGCCTTCGCTCATGCCGAACTTCATCTTGCGCGGTGCGAGGTTGGCCACCATCACCGTCATGCGGCCGACCAGCGTGGCCGGGTCGTAGGCCGACTTGATGCCGGCAAAGACCTGACGCGGCTTGGGTTCGCCAATGTCGAGCTGCAGCTTCAGCAGTTTGGCGGCGCCTTCGACATGCTCGGCCGACACGATCTTCGCGATGCGCAGATCGACCTTGCCGAAGTCGTCGATGCTGATGAAGGGCTCGAAGTCGTCGGCCTTCTTCGCTTCTTCAACCGCCTCGTGCGTCTGGTGCTGGCTGTGACGCTGCGGTTGCTCCGGCGCCGCCGGCGGAATGTTCTCGGGCGGCGGGAAGAGGGCTTCGAGTTGTTTCGGGTCGACGCGGGTCATCAGGTGCTCGTAGGGGTTGATGGTGGCGAGCAAGCGGGTGTCGTCCCAGCGCGAGAAATCGCAGTTGAGCAGACGGGCCACTTTGCCGGCCACGGCGGGCATCACGGGCGCCAGCATGCGGGTGAGGCGCACGAAGGCGTTGAGCGCCACCGAGCAGACGCGGTGCAGATCGGCTTCGCGGCCGGCGAGCTTGGCCAGCTCCCACGGCGCATTGGCGTTCACGTATTCGTTGGTGCGATCGGCCAGCGCCATGATTTCGCGGATCGCCTTGGAGTACTCGCGCCCTTCGAGGAAGTCGCCCACCGGGCCGCTCGCAGCGGCGATCGACGCCAGCAGTGCGGCGCCATCGTCACCGAAGTCGGTCGACACCTGGCCGCCGAAGCGTTTGGTGACGAAACCGGCGCAGCGGCTGGCGATGTTCACATACTTGCCGATCAGGTCGGAATTGACCCGTGCGAGGAAGTCCTCGGAGGTGAAGTCCACATCCTCGACGTTGGCGTTGAGCTTGGCGGCAATGTAGTAGCGCATCCACTCGGCGTTCATGCCCAGTTCGAGGTAGCGCAACGGCGAGATGCCGGTGCCGCGCGATTTGCTCATCTTCTCGCCCGATACCGTCATGAAACCGTGCACGAACACGTTGTCCGGCACCTTGTAGGGCTTGCCGGCAAAGTGAAGCATCGCGGGCCAGAAAAGGCAGTGGAAGTAGACGATGTCCTTGCCGATGAAGTGGATCTGCTCGGTCTGCTTGTCGGCCAGGAAGGCGGCCATGTCGCCACCGAGTTTGTGGAAATGGTTCTTCAGGCTCGCCAGGTAGCCGATCGGCGCGTCCAGCCAGACGTAGAAGTACTTGCCCGGTGCATCCGGAATCGGGATGCCGAAGTAGGGTTCGTCGCGCGAGATGTCCCAGTCCGCGAGGCCGTCGCCGGATTCGAGCCACTCGTTGGCCTTGTTCGCAATCTGCGGCTGCAGGCGCTCGCCCTGGGTCCAGCCGCGCAGGAACTCGACGCAGCGCGGGTCAGAGAGGCGGAAGAAGAAGTGCTCCGACTGCTTGATCACCGGCGTCGCGCCCGAGAGCGCCGAGTACGGGTTCTTCAGCTCGGTCGGCGCATACACCGCGCCGCAGCTCTCACAGTTGTCGCCGTACTGGTCCTTCGCGCCGCAGCGCGGGCACTCGCCCTTGATGTAGCGATCCGGCAGGAACATCGACTTGACCGGATCGAAGAACTGCTCGATCACCTTGCGGTCGATGAAGCCCGCGTCGCGCAGGCGCACATAGATGTCCTGCGACAGCTCGACGTTTTCGGCCGAGTCGGTCGAATGCCAGTTGTCGAAGTGGATATGGAAGCCGTCGAGGTACTGCGGGCGGCCGGCCGCGATGCCGGCGACCAGTGCCTGCGGCGTGATGCCCTCGGCCTCGGCCTTGAGCATGATCGGTGCGCCATGCGCGTCGTCGGCGCAGACGAAATGGACTTCGTGACCGCGCATGCGCTGATACCGCACCCAGATGTCGGCCTGGGTGTATTCCATGATGTGGCCGATATGGAACGGGGCGTTGGCGTAGGGCAGGGCGGTGGTGACGAAGAGCTTGCGTTGTGGCGCGGTCATGTGCGTTCCGGTGCAGCGGGAAAACCTCAATTCTAGCAAGCGCGCGGCCGCGCGGCCGATTGCTTGATGCGCCGCCTTGTCAGTGCGCAATCTGAGCCGACAGATACCAGCCCTGCTGGTGTGCTTTGTCGGCGATATTGCCCAGATCGGCCCAGGCGGCGGTCAGCGAAAAACGCTTGGCCGGGAACCAGGCGATGAAGACATCCTTGAAGGCGTCTTCGCGGAAGGCGCTGAGCTTGTCTGGCTTGCTGCGGTACTCGGTGCCCAGCACCAGATCGTCGCGCAAGAACAGGCCGAGCGAAACTTCCGGCTGTATCGAGTAGTCATCCGAGCGGTCGCCGCCAAAGCCGAGCAGGCCGAGCTGGTTGGCGCGGGTGGCGCGCAGCGTAAGGTTGGCGAAGAGGCTGCGGCCAAGCGGGCCGTCCAGCCAAAGCTTGCTGGCGGCGAGGTAGGCCTCCCAGTCATCGCCACGCACCGCACCAAGCGCCTTGGGGACGAGCGCGTAGTCCCGGTTGCGCTTGTACTGCAGCCCCAGCGCGATCTGTGGCAGCCAGCGATCCTGGTCGAACACCGCATCACCGAGCAGGCGGACTTTGGCGCCATAGCTTTCCAGCACGATCGTTTCGCCCGGCACCGTACTGCCCAGGTCGAAATGCTGGATCGAGTATGAGAGTTCGAGCCGATCGGCCACGCCGATCGCCGCACCGGCGCTGTCGAGCCTGAAGTCGCCGGTATCCACGCGCGTGAGGAAGGCGCTGCCGCCGACCTGGTTGCGTGTGCCGTAGCCGGTGATCAGCGCCCAGGGCACCAGCCCGCCGCCGCCAGCGCCTTCCAGTTGTGACACGCCGCCCGTCGCAATCAGGCGATCGCCGGGTGCCAGCCGCAGGCTCAAGCCGGCCTCGTCAGCGGCGCGCACGCCGACGTTCAAGAAAACCGGCAGCAGGGCCGATATCCAGTGAATCAATCGTCTTGCGCTCGGGCGCGGCAAGCAGCGGGCTGGCATGAAGGGCATCGGATGTTGTTGAACGCAAAAGGGCCGGGGCGCGGACGCACGCGGATAGCCTTGATTACGGCCGCTCTCGCGTGCGGCTTGATGGCGCCCGCCTCGGCGCTTGCGAGTGAGCCCTCGAACTATGCGGCGCTGGGCGGCGCAGACGGCGTTGCCCAGATCGTCAGCGCCTTGCTCGACCGCTCGACGAGCGATCCGCAAACGCGGCGGACGTTCGCCAAAATCAACCGGCCACAGCTCGAAAAGCGCCTCGGGCAGCAGATCTGCCAACTGAGCGGCGGCGGTTGTGTGTACGAAGGCGAAAGCATGCTGCTTTCGCACGGCGGCATGAAGATCACTGAGTCGGAGTTCTACGGCATGGTCGAGCACCTGCGCGAGGTGCTCGACGCGCGCAGTGTTCCCTTGGCAACCAAGAACGCGCTGCTTGCGCAGCTGGCACCGATGAAGCGCGACATCGTGGGGCACTGAGCGGATGAAGCGATGCCGATGAAAGTGACGCTGCTGTGCCTGCTGCTCCTGATCGGTGGCGCGGCGCAGGCCGCCGAGCTGAGCCTTGCCGTGAGCAACGCGAGCGGGGCCGCGCTTGAGAACGCGGTGGCGACGCTCACGCCGGTGGGCAGGGCGAGCTCGCCCAAGCCCGCCAAAGCGGTGATCGACCAGATCAACAAGGAGTTCGTGCCCTACGTCAGCGTGGTGCCGGTGGGGTCCGCGGTGAGCTTCCCGAATCAGGACAACATCCGCCACAGCGTGTACTCCTTCTCCCCGGCAAAGAAGTTCGAACTCAAGCTCTACTCAGGCACCCAGGCCGAGCCGGTGGTGTTCGACAAGGCCGGCGTGGTGGCGCTCGGTTGCAACATTCACGACTGGATGATTGCCTACGTCTACGTCACCGAGGCGCCGTTCTACGGCCGCAGCGATGCGCGCGGCAACATTGCCTTCAGCGGCATTGAGCCGGGTGAATACGAGCTGCGGGTGTGGCACCCGGACAGCGCGGCGCCAGAAGTCGTGCGGCCGCTGCGGCTTGGCAACGAGGCGCAGCGGCTGAGCCAGAGTCTGCCGGCCAAAGCGCGGGCCGCCGCCGGAGGCAGCCATTCGCACTGATCTGCCGCCCGCGCGCCGGGCTGAGGATGTGGCGCCGGTGGCCCGCGCGATCGAAGCGCCGGCAAGCCCGCAACGCATGCACTGGCTGCGACGCTTGCCATTGCGCACCCGAATCGGCGTGCTGGTGATCGGCCTGCTGGCGTTGTTTCTGGCGGCGGCGATTCTCGCGGTGTGGTTCGGCAGCCAGAACTTTGCTCGGCAGCGGATCTCTGATGAGCTGATCGTCGGTCAGAAAGTCCTGCGCCGCTCGATCGAACAGGATCAGGCGCGGCTCGTACAGGCTGCCCGTGTGCTCAGCGCTGACTTCGGCTTCCGCGATGCGGTGGCCTCGGCGGATGCCGGCACCGTGTTGTCGGCGCTGGCCAATCAGGCCGGACGGATCGAAGCCAGCGCCGCACTGCAGTTCGATACCCGCGGGCAGGTGGTGGCCAGTACCGTGCCGGTGCGCAGCGGGGCCGAGGCTCAGGTGCTGCAGGCGCTGCTTGAGCGGGCGCGCACCGCCGGCGGCGCCGATGGCATCGTGACCCTCGGTGGCCGGCCGATGCTGGTGGTGCTCAGTCCGGTCAAGGCGCCGGTGGTGATTGGCTGGGTTGTACTCGGGTTTGCGCTCGACGATCGCGTTGCTGCGCAGCTCGGCGCGCTGACCGGCGCGAGCATTGCCATCGTCGGCCAGGCGCAGGGGCGCAGTGTGCTGCAGGCCAGCGCCAGCAGCGCGGCACTGCGCGGCGAAATCACTGCGGCGCTTGCGGCCAGGCGTTTGTTGGCGCCATCGCAGCCCCGCGCGATCGAGCTGGGGGGTGTGCGCTTCCTCTACGTGGCGACGCCGCTTGATTCGCAAGGGCAGGCGGCGATCCTGCAACTGCAGTCGCTCGACGATGCGCTCAAGCCCTACCGACAGCTCGCGATCACGCTGTTTGGCCTGCTCATGCTGGCCTTCTTCGCGGCGGTTGCCGCCACACGCTGGATCGCAGGCAGCGTCTCTGGCCCGATCCAGCGCCTCGCGCGGGCGGCCGCGGCGATCAGTGCGGGCGATTATGGCCAGACGCTGCCGGTCGACTCGCAGGACGAGATCGGCCGTTTATCGGAAGGTTTCAACGCAATGTCCTGCGCGGTGCAGTTGCGCGAAGCCGAGATCCGCGAGCTGGCCGCGAAGGATGTGCTGACCGGCTTGCTCAACCGCACTGAACTTGAGCGTCAGGCGCATGAGTTGCTGCAAGGCGGACAGCCGGCGCTGGTGCTGATCATCGACATCGACCGATTCAAGGCAATCAACAACGTGCTCGGGTTCCGGATCGGCGATCAGGTGATCTGCGAAGTCGCAGATCGGCTGCGGATGCTGTTCCGCGACGGCGACGCGGTTGCACGGCTGGCGGCAGACGAATTCGCGCTGATCGCGCACGGCCCGCTGTGCGAAGACATTGCAAGCATCAAGGCGCGGGTCGAACAGGCCTTCGCAACGCCGTTCGAGCTCGCCGGCTCGGCGCTCGACGTAGCGGTATCGCTGGGCGCATCGCGTTTCCCGGATCACGGTAACGACGTGCAGACGCTGATTCGCAACGCCGAGATGGCGCTCAAGTGTGCCAAGCGGCAGCACAGCGGGCTGCTGGTGTTCGAACCGGCGATGGATCAGAGCCGGGTGGTGCATCTGTCGATGTTGTCAGAACTGCGCCGCGCGGTGGAACGCGACGAGCTGCGCCTTTACCTGCAACCCAAGATTTCGCTGCGCACCGGGCGGGTGGAGAGCGCCGAAGCGCTGGTGCGCTGGCAGCATCCCGAGCGCGGCTTCATTCCGCCGGGGGATTTCATCCCCTTCGCCGAACAGACCGGGCGCATCGGCATGCTCACGCGCTGGATGCTGCGGCAGGCGATGCTGCTGGCGACCGAGCAGGCGGCGGCAGGCACACCGCTGCAGATATCGGTGAATGTGTCGACCTTCGATATCCAGGACGACGGCTTCCCCGCCGCGCTCGACACGCTGCTGGGCGAAACCGGCGGCAGTGCGTCGCAGATCCGGCTGGAAATCACCGAAAGCGGTGTGATGGACGACCCGGAGCGCGCCCTGTCGGTGCTGGCGGCGCTGCGCGAACGCGGCTTCACCCTGTCGATCGACGATTTCGGCACCGGCTACTCGTCACTCGCCTACCTGCGGCGGATGCCGGTGTCGGAACTGAAGATCGACCGCTCTTTTGTGCGCGGCGTGCATCGCGAATCGGACGGTGTGCGCCTGCTGCGCTCGACGATCGAGTTGGGGCACAACCTCGACCTTTCGGTGGTGGCCGAAGGCGTTGAAACGATCGATGAATGGCAGACGCTGGCAGCCTTGGGTTGCGACTACGCGCAGGGCTTCTACGCGAGCAAACCCTTGCCGATCAAAGACTTCCTCGCTTGGCGCGTGGCGAATGCGCCATTGCGGGTGGCGCCGACCGACTAGCGTCGGCGGTGTGCCACGAGCGGCGTGATAAACTTGACTGAATCAGTCGGAATTATCCCGTCTCTAGTGAGTGGAACGATGAGTCTTAGCGAACAGCAGGTTCTCGAACTGGTCGGCGCGCTGACCGATCCCAACACCAACAAGCCCTACGCGGCGGCCAAGGCGGTCAAAGCTGCGCGCGTCAGCGGTGGCAGCGTCGAGATTACGATCGAGCTTGGTTATCCGGCGCGCAGCCAGTTTGCCGGCATCGCCGCGCAAGTCGAAGCGGCGTTGCGGGCGCAGCCGGGCGTCAGCGCGGTGCGGGTGCAGGTGAGCAGCCGCATCGTGCCGCACACGGTGCAGGGCAACGTGAAGCTGCTGCCCGGCGTGAAGAACATCATTGCGGTGTCGTCCGGCAAGGGCGGCGTCGGCAAGAGCACGACCGCGGTGAACCTTGCGCTCGCGCTGGCGAACGAGGGCGCGCGCGTCGGCATTCTCGACGCCGATATCTACGGCCCCAGCCAGCCGCAGATGCTGGGTCTGGGGGGCGAACGCCCCGAGAGCGAAGACGGCAAGACGATGCTGCCCCTTCAGGCGCATGGCTTGCAGGCCAACTCGATCGGTTTCCTGGTCGATGTCGAGCAGCCGATGGTCTGGCGCGGCCCGATGGCGACGCAGGCACTGCGCCAGTTGCTGATGGATACCAACTGGGACGAGCTCGACTTCCTCGTCATCGACATGCCGCCAGGCACCGGCGACATCCAGCTCACGCTTGCGCAGATCGTGCCGGTGACCGGCGCGGTGATCGTTACGACGCCGCAGGACATCGCGCTGCTCGACGCCCGCAAGGGCCTGAAGATGTTCGAGAAGGTCGGCATTCCGATTCTCGGCATCGTCGAGAACATGAGCATTCACATCTGCTCGAACTGCGGCCACCAGGAATACATCTTCGGCGCCGGTGGCGGCGAGAAGATGTGCGCGGACTACGGTGTGCCGTTCCTCGGCGGTTTGCCGCTGGATATCCGTATCCGCGAGCAGACCGACTCGGGCGTGCCGACGGTGGTGGCCGAGCCCGAGGGCGCGCTGGCCGATGCGTATCGCGGCATCGCGCGCAAGGTGGCGATTGCGATCGCCGAACGTCAGCGCGACATGCGTTTCAAGTTCCCGAATATCGTGGTGCAGAACACCTGAACGCCGCCTTGCGGGGCAGAAAAAGAAACGCCGGCAATTGCCGGCGTTTTTTGTTGAATTCGGCTCGGTCTCAGCCGAATGCGAACCACGCCAGCACGGCGATTAACGCCGCCCCGCCGAGGGCGATTGCAATCAGGTGGGTCGTGTTGCGCGGAGGCTTGGATGTGGGCACCGGGGTGTCGCTGTCGGGCCCCATCACCATGATTGTGGTGGCGCCGTGCACGTCCGGTATGTGCGTGGGTGGATCGGGAAGGCGCACAGACTTGACCGGCAGCTTGATCAACTGAGGCGCCATCTCGGGGGTGATCGTCGGCGGGCCGTTCGGCGCGGGCCGCTTGGTTTCAAGGTGAGCCATCGCGCGCAACGGGGTTGCGCGGATTTCGGTCTTCAGTTGTTGCGGCGGAATCTCGGGGGGCTCGTGGGGCCGGGTCTCGGCTGTCAGCGCCTGGATCGAATCAAGATAAGTCGCCACGATCAGGTGATCAGGGTTCGCCTCTTCACTGGCTTGCGGCGCAGGCACCCCCGGCTTTGCCTGGGCCGGCTTGCGCGGCACGATGCGGGTTGGCAGCACCGATTGTTCGGCGAGCTCCGCGCGGGTCGGGTCGAAGGCTTCACGGACCCCGGCAGTGGTCTCCGACGATGCCCCCATGCCGTAATGCGGGAGGTTGTGGCTGGCGAGGTGCGTGCGTTCCGGATCGAAAGCTTCGCTTACGCCGCTGGTTCGCTCGGCGGCGGGCGGTTTATTGAACTGCGGCGAGGGGGTGTTGGGCAGGTCGGGCGGGGCCAGTACATCCTCAGCCGCCACCACGGGCACGGGGCTTGGGGCCGGTTTGGCTGGGGGGGCTGCAGGGCTTGGGCTGGCAGCGGGTGCCACCGGTGTTTCCGGCATCGGCTCAGCCGTGGCACGCATGCCGATACGCGCAAGAAGCGCCACGTAGCGCTCTGCACTGGCTTGATCGAGGTTCTTCTTGAGGATCGCCACGCGGCCGGAGAACATCATGCGCGCTTGCTCTACGCTGGCCCCGAGCCGCGCGGCCGCTGTCTCCATGACTTGTTCGCGAATGTGTCCTTCGATCACATCGCCACGGAAGGTGATCCGGTAGCGCGTCTCCATCGGGTTTGCCTGGCCTTTCAATTCGGGTCGGGGTGCTGTCGGGCGTCGGTGCGGCAACGCCGCCGCGATGACATGGGGGCGGGTGTGCGTCGCAACGAATACCCGGCATCATAAATTGCGATGCGTGCTTTTTAAGTGATTCGCCATGCCGCGACTCAGAATTTTGCGTTCGGGCGCTCGATTGTGATGTGCCATCCTTCATTGCGGGTCACGACGCGGTGGTCGGCGATGGCCCCCCAGCCGATTGCGCGGCCGTCTTGCCAGAGCACCGGCGTGGCGGCGCGCCACCAGGGCGGAACCGCCGCTTCGCGTGCGAGCGTCTTGATGTCGCGTGCGGGGCGGCCTGGATGTGGCTGGAGGCGTTCGCCACCTTGTCGCCGCCTGAACCGCAGCGCGCCCGGCTGCAATGCCAGTGCGCCCGGCTCGGCGCCGCGTCGCAGGTGGATGCAAAGATCGCCCCACTGCAGCGTTGGTTCGCCCTGCCAGACGGCGTCTTGCCCCGGCGCGGGCGCTTCACCTTGCTCGAACCACACGTTCCCGTCGTCGGCGCATAGCGCCCAGTCGCCAAAGCGCGCGCGCCAGGGCGGGTTGGCTTCGCGGAGCTGCCGCAGCGCTTCGAGCAGTTGCGGGGTGTCTGGCGGGGTGTAGCCGTGGCTTGCAAGGCGGGCGCGTATCAGGTTTTTCAGTCGCGCATCGCTTAGGTTCAGCAGCGCTGCGCGGGCGGCGCCGCGTGGCCCGGCTACGGCGGCCAGATCACGCAGGGCCAGTTCGTCGAGCAGGCCGGCGGCTTCGTCGAAGTGCCGGGCGGCGCGCGCAAGCGCGGCCTCGGCGCCAGGAAAGCGCTGATTGAGCGGGGCAAGCAGGGTGTGGCGAAAGAAGTTGCGGCTGTAGTGCGTATCGGCGTTACTCGGGTCCTCGATCCAGCGCAGTTGCGCCGCAGTGGCCCATGCGTGCAGGCAGGCGCGGGATTCGTCGAGGAGCGGGCGCAGCAGGCTCGGCGGGCCGCCACGTGGATCGGCCTCGCGCATGGCGGCCGCACCATGCACGCCGCTCCCGCGGGTAAGCCGGTGCAGCAGGGTTTCAGCCTGGTCGCCGCGGTGGTGGGCCAGCACCAGCGCGTCGCCGCCGAGCCCGCGCAGGGCGGCATGGCGGGCGGCGCGGGCCGCCGCTTCGATGCCCTTCCCGCTGCGACGGTCGACGTCCACCACGAGTACCGATACCGGTACCCCGAGCGCGTCGCCGACCTGCTGGCAGTGCCTGGCCCAGGCATCCGCCTGTGGCTGCAGGCGGTGATTGACATGCGCGGCTTCAAGCCGCAAACCCAGCGCCGGGGCGCTGCGGGCCAGCAGGTGAAGCAGCACGGTGGAATCGAGCCCGCCGCTGAATGCGGCAATCAGGCGTTGCCCGGGTTGGGTGAGGCGGGCGAGGGTGGTGCAAAAGCGCTCGGGGAGTGCGGCGACGTCCGCAGGAAGGGGCGTCGCCGGCACCGCCGGGTCAGGCAATCGACTGTTCCTTGAAACGGCCGTAGCTCATGATCTTCTCGAAGCGCTGTTCGATCAGTTCGTTCGTGGACAGGTCGGCCACTTGCCGCAGGGCCTCTGCGAGCCCGCGCTTGAGTGTTTGCGACATCGCGCGGTGGTCGCGATGGGCGCCGCCGATCGGCTCGTTGATGATCTTGTCGATCAGCCCGAGCGACTTGAGGCGCGAGGCGGTGATGCCCATGGTTTCGGCCGCGTCCGAGGCGCGCTCGGCGCTCTTCCACAGGATCGAGGCACAGCCTTCCGGCGAAATGACCGAGTAGGTGGCGTACTGCAGCATCATCAGCTGGTCGCCCACCGCAATCGCGAGCGCCCCGCCGGAGCCGCCTTCACCAATGATGGTGGCAATCAGCGGCACCTTCAGTTCAGCCATCACGTAAAGGTTGCGGCCAATCGCTTCGGACTGCCCGCGCTCTTCGGCGTCGATGCCCGGATACGCGCCGGGGGTGTCGACGAAGGTGAAGATCGGCATGCCGAATTTTTCGGCCAGCCGCATCAGGCGCTCGGCCTTGCGGTAGCCCTCGGGCCGTGGCATGCCGAAGTTGCGCAGGATCTTCTCTTTGGTGTCGCGCCCTTTCTGATGGCCGATCACCATGCACGGCGTGCCGTTGAAGCGCGCAATGCCGCCGACGATCGCCTTGTCGTCCGCGAAGTTGCGGTCGCCGTGCAGTTCCTTGAAGTCGGTGAAGATGTGCTCGACGTAATCGAGCGTGTAAGGCCGCTGCGGATGGCGCGCCACCATGGCGATCTGCCACGGCGTGAGCTTGGCGTAGATGTCTTTGGTGAGTGCCTGGCGTTTGACCTCGAGGCGAGCGATCTCTTCCGAGATGTCGACCGCCGAGTCGTCCTGCACAAAGCGCAACTCTTCAATCTTGGATTCGAGCTCCGCGATCGGTTGCTCGAAGTCGAGGGCAGTGATTTTCATGCCGGGCCGCAATTTGAAAGGTGGGCGATTGTAACCGAAGCCCCGGTCAAGGAATTGCTGCCTGCTTGTGCAGTTGACCTGACCCGGACGGCTGCCGTGCGCGCGGCCCGGCCACGCATCGGCCGGCGGCCTCAGTGGCTGGCGGCCACCTGATAGCTGCGGATCTCGTACCGATCGCCTTGTTCAAGCATTGATAGTGGCGTCAGTTTCAGCGCCTTGTTCTGCCCCAGCAGGAATAGCGGCGCGCCGGGCCGTACCCCCGGTGCGGGCACGACCAGACGGATCGTGGCATCGCGCTGCAGCGGGTCGAGCAGTAGTACCCGCACATGCTGCGAGCCATCGTCGGCGTCGGCGGCGAGCGGGTGCCAGGACAGTACTTCGACGCCGACATGAATCGTGCTATCGGCACTGCGCTGCATTCGCCGCACGACCGCGGCGATCCAGCGGGTGCCGTCGTTCGAATGCAGGCCGAGCAGTGCGCCGATCCGCAAGCGGCTGTTTTCATCGGGCGGAGCGCTGAGCCCGATGCCGTGGGTGCTCGCGTCGCGCTGCTCCCACAAGGCGTTCTGCCCGCCCGCATGGTTGCTGAGTTGGTCGGCGAGGGGGTCGAGTCCTTCCACCACATGCAGCTTGCCGGGCAGTTTGTGGCGGCGGTGGCGCCGCACCGGCGGGGTCTCCGACCAGTGATGGATCAGGTGATGCAGCAGCGCCGAGAGCAAGGCGGCATCCTCGGTGGCCGCACCGAGTGCGGGTGGTAACTCGCCTTGCTTGACTTGCTGTTCCATTTCGAACAGCAGGCCCAGGGCGTCGCCGCCGCTGAAGTAGCGTATCGTGGGTCCGGGCTCGGGTGGGCGTGCCATGCGCATCGGCGCATCGCCGCGCGCCGGGTCAATCCAGAAGACGGTGCTGCGATCCGGGGTGGTGCTGAGCAGGAGTGAGCCGAGCACGTAGTGGATCACCTGGCCCGCCAGCATGATCTGGCGTTCGGAGAGTTCGTCAAGCGCTGCCGTTGCGAAGGCTACCGTGCGCAGGTACTCGCGCTCGGCGGTGGTCTCGGTCTGCCGCCCGCTGCGCAGGCGCACCGGTTTGGTGGCTTGCTCGTTCTGCAGCGCAACCAGGTAGGCATCGCCACAGCGGCGCCAGTGGTTCGGATCGAAGGGGCCGTAGCGCAGGGCGTCCCAGCGCTGCATGGCGCTGCTGGCGCGCAATTGCCGCACCGATATGTCGGAGGCCAGTTGCGCATAGGGTTTGCGGCCGTTCTCGATGAGTTTGAGCAGATCCGCGTAGCGCCCGCACAGCATCGCGAGGTAGTGCCGCGTGCGTTGCCAGCGTTGGCTGGCAACGGCCCCCCACTTGAGGGTGCTCGACACATAGCGTTCGGTCAGGTGCCGGGCATGGGGCTGCATGGCTTCGTCGAAGCTGAGCAGGAGCCGGAACAGCGCAGCGGGGTCGCTGCCTTCGTCAATCGGCGTGAGCGTTTCGAGCCAGCCGGTGGCCTCGCGCAACGCGTCGTCTGGGGGCAGCGCGCCGATCTCGGTGACCGCGCGCTGTAGTTCGCGCACGTCGGCAAGCGGGTGGTCGGGGCGAGAAGGGAAAAGCTTGAGCATGCGGGCCTTTGTCGTGTGCGCCAGAACGCAGGGCGATGTCCTGCCTGCCCATGGCAGATAGCATCGCACCAATGCCGGGGCGCTGTCACCGGTACAATGGCGACTTTTTTCGGGCCGGTATCAGCGATGCGCCAGTATCACGAACTCATGCGTCACGTGCTCGAGCACGGACACCGCAAGTCGGACCGCACCGGTACCGGCACCCTTTCCGTTTTTGGCTGGCAGATGCGCTTTGATCTGGCAGAGGGCTTCCCGCTGGTGACCACCAAGAAGCTGCACTTGCGCTCGATCATCCACGAACTGCTGTGGTTTCTGCAGGGCGATACCAACATCCGCTACCTGAAGGAAAACGGCGTTTCGATCTGGGACGAATGGGCGGACGAAAACGGCGAACTGGGGCCGGTTTATGGCAAGCAGTGGCGGCGCTGGGAAACGGCCTCGGGTGAGACGGTTGACCAGATCAAGCAGTTGGTCGAAGGCCTCAAGAAGAACCCGGATTCGCGGCGCCACCTGGTGTCCGCCTGGAATCCCGGCGAGGTGGACAAGATGGCGCTGCCGCCCTGCCACGCGCTGTTCCAGTTCTACGTGGCCGAAGGCAAGCTTTCCTGCCAGCTGTACCAGCGCAGCGCAGACATCTTCCTTGGCGTGCCCTTCAACATTGCCTCCTACGCACTGCTGACGCTAATGATTGCGCAGGTCTGCGGCTACGAGCCGGGCGATTTCGTGCACACCCTGGGCGATGCGCACCTGTACTCCAACCATCTTGACCAGACTCGCCTGCAGCTCTCGCGCGAGCTGCGCCCCCTGCCGACGATGCGGATCAACCCAGAGGTGAAGGATCTGTTCGCCTTCCGCTTCGAGGACTTCGTGCTCGAAGGCTACGACCCGCACCCGCACATCCCGGCGCCGGTGGCTGTGTAATGCCGCGCATTGCCCTGATCGCCGCGGTGGCGCAGAACCGTGTGATTGGCCGCGACAACACCTTGCCCTGGCGCCTGCGTGATGACCTCAAGCGCTTCAAGGCGCTGACGCTGGGCCAGCCGGTCGTTATGGGCCGCAAGACCTGGGATTCGCTGGGCCGGCCCTTGCCCGGGCGGCGCAACATCGTGATCACGCGCCAGCAAGGCTTGGTCCTTGAAGGCGCCGAGGTGCTGCATTCGCTTGACGAGGCCTTGGCCGCCTGCGGCGAGGTCGAGCGCATCTTCATCATCGGCGGTGCGCAGCTGTACGCCGAGGCGCTGCCCCGCGCGGACGAACTCTGGCTGACCGAAGTGAAGGCCGATGTGGCCGGCGACACGGTTTTCCCCGAGTGGCGCGATCAGGGCTTCACCGAAGTGCGGCGCGAATCCCGGCTGGCGGACGCCGCGCACGATCACGACTTCGATTGGGTCGACTACCAGCGCGTGAGCTAGTCGCCGGGCCGCCGCAGCGCGCGGCGCGCCCTTAATGCCGCAGCAGCGGCTTGATCAGTTGCTCGGCGCCGTCCCAGACGATCTCGATGCCGATGCACAGCACGACAAAGGCCGTCAGGCGCAGCAGCACGGTGGTGCCGGTCTTGCCCAGCAAGCCGACGATGCGGTCGGCAAAGCCGTAGCTCAGGTAAATGATCAAGGCGATCACCGCCACGCCCAGCACCGCACCCAGCGGTGCGGCGATCGGGCGGGTGCCGTCCTTGTAAATGCTGGCACCCAGCGTCAGGGCAACGGCAATCGAGCCCGGCCCCACCGTGAGCGGAAAAGTGTGCGGATAGAAGGCCCGGCTGGCAGCCACCGGGCGCGTCAGTTCAACCCGCTTGGCCGGATCATCCTGATGGGCATCGTCGGTCTGCAGCATGTTCCAGCCAATCGACGCGACCAGCATGCCGCCGGCAATCTTCACGGTGGCCGTCGAAATGCCGAAATACTCAAGCACATAAGAGCCGATGAACATGGCGCACAGCAGCAGCAGCGACGCATTCCATGCCACCTGGCGCGCGAGGTAGCGGCGCGTGTCCGCCGAGGCGCCGTGGGTGAGCATGAGGAAGATTGGCGCGCCCCCGGGTGGGTTGATGATCGGCAGCAGCGCGGCCATGATCAGCGCGGTGTTCTTGACGGTGTTCTGAAGGATTTCGAAGAGCATGGGCGGTGCGGTTTCCAGCAAACCGCGATTGTGCCGCAAGCGGCGTCAGCGCGGCTGCCAGCGTCGCAGGAACAAGCAGGCCGCCGCCGCAAGCCAGCCCAGCGAGTGGGCCAGCAGGGCCAGCAGTTCGGTGCGGATGGCCGAAAACGGCGCGCCAAGCTGATTCACCGCCAACGAGGCCTGGATGCCAGCCGTGGAGGGCAGCAACCAGCGCAGGGTTGCGATCGGTTCGGGCAGCGACTCGGCAGGCCAGGGGAAGCCGGAAACAAACAGCATCGGGATCGACGAAAACAGCAGCATCTGCATGCCACGCTCGCGCACACCGAACAATTGCCCGAGAAACAGCCCGAAGGCGCTGCAGGCGAGGCCGAACAACACCGCCACGCTCAGCATTTCGGCCAGGCGTGGCGCTTGCGGGTAGCCCTGGACGTGATAGACAAAGCCGAAGAAGTAGAGCGCGTTGAGGCTGCCGATCAGCGCAAAGGCCAGCCACAGCCCGAGCAGGCCGCTGACCGGCGCGGCGCGCAGCTGCCCGGCCAGCGTGCGCTGGCCCGCGGCCTGTTGTTCGGCCCAAAGCCCCAGCAGCAGCGAAATGCCGATCACCAGCGTCTGCTGCACGATCAGCGGCGCAACGCCGGGCACCACGTAGCTGCCATACCCTTCGTTCACGTTGAAGAGGGGGCGCGCCAGGTAATTGACCGGCATAGCGGATTCGAGCGCTTGCCTCGCCGTCGCGCCGCGGCTCTCGAAGCGACGCACGTCAATGCCGGCCGACAGCGTGCCCGCCGCGCCGGCAAAGCCGCTCAGCAGGGTTTTGCTGACCAGCGGGTAAGCGCCGTTGCCCACCACCTGCAGGACTACATGTTTCCCGCGCATCAGATCCGCGCGAAAGCCGCTCGGGATCACCGCGACGCCGAACACCGCGCCACTTGCCAGGGCTGCCTGCGCGGCGGGCAGATCGCTGGAGATGCTGCGCACGTCCAGCTGCGGGCTGGCCTGCGCGAAGCGGATCAACTGGCGCGACAGCGCTGTGTGATCCAGATCGACCACCGCGACCGGAACGCGTTCAAGCGTTTCGCGCTCGTAGGGCAACGGGTAGAAAAAGGAATAGCCGACACAGGCGATCAGCAGCAGGAGCACCGCGCCGGGGTCGGCGAGTACTGCGCGCCAGGTGGCAAGGACGGCACGGCCGATATTCATCGTGCGCCCCAGCGTTGCGCTTGCCCCGCCACCCGTTTGAGGGCGATCGCGGCGCCGACGGTGCCGAGCATCAGCATCAGCAGCAAGATGCCCAGCGCCGGCGCCGACTCATGCAAAGGCGTGCCCATTTGCCACTGCTGGCTTTGCAGTTGCAGCCACCAGGTTAGCGGCAGGATCGCCGCCCAGGCTTTCGCGGCAAGCGGCATCGCCATCAGCGGGAAGGCTTGCCCGACGTAGGCGAAAGCCGGCGCGGTGTAGAAGCCCACCACACTGAGCGCGGTGCGCAGGTTGGCGGTGAGGGCGGCAATCATGGCGCCAAGCAGCAGGTAGGCGGCCACCATGGTGAGCATGCCGAGTGCCAGCATGGCGTGCGCGCCCCAAGGCACGGCGCTTTGAAGCCCGCCCCAGGCGATCAGGAACGCGAGCCCCCAGATCGCGAACACCGCGAAGGCCGGCAGCAGCTTGCCGAGCAGCGCCGCAAGGGGCTGGCCGTCGGCAACCGCGAGCCAGTCAGGCAGGGTGCGGTCACGGATCTCGCGGCCGACGACACTGACGCCGACCACCATGATGAAGATTTGCAAGACCGACGGCAGCAGCGCGGCGCCCAGAAAGGCCCGATAGTCGATCGATTCGTTGTAGAGGCTCACCAGGCTCAGGCTGATCGGCTGCGCGCTCTCGCTCACCGCCAGCGGGGACTCACCGCGTTTTTCACGGGCGACAACGCGGATACCTGCGCCGAAGGTGAGTGTGGCCGCCTGCACATCCTTGGCGACGATGCCGGCCGCGGTGGCGAACTGGGCGTTGTAGAAGAACAGGACGTCGGCGCCTTGTGCGCGCTTGAGCTTGCGCTCGAAGCCGGCGGGGATCTCCACCACGCCGTAGATCGTGCGGGCCTGGATCGCATGCGTGGCGGCCTGGTGATCGCTCGGCGCGGTGACGATGCGCACGCCCGGCGCCGCGTCGATCAGGCGGGCGAGCTGGCGCGACAGCGGCGAACGGTCGGCGTCAAGCAGGCCGATCGGCAAATCGCGGATCTGCCCGGCAGCGAAGATGCCGGCGATCAGCAAGAAGCTGATCAGCGGCAGCCAGAGCAGCAGCGCGCGGTCCCAGCGATCGCGCGCGAGGTGGGCCAGTTCACGCCGCAGGCTGCGGCGCAGGGCGGCAATGAACATCGCGTCAGCGGCGCACGACAACGCTCATGCCGGGGTGCAGATCGGCCTCGGGCTTGAGCGGATGGGCAATCACTTCAAAGGTGCGCAGATCGACGCCCTGCGTGCCGCGCACGTTCTTCCAGGTCGCGAAGTCAGGCAGCGGGGCCAGACGGGTGACTTTGAACCGCAGGGTCTTGCCGAGTGCCGGAAGCTCGGCGTCGAATTCGGCACCCAGCTTGAAGCGAGCAAGCTGGTCTTCGCGCACGTTGATCACGGCCCAGCTGTCCTTGCGGTCGACCAGGGTGATGACCGGAAAGCCCTGCGGTGCCATTTCGCCGGCGTGGATCTGCAGCTTGGCCACTTCGCCGGCCGCCGGCGCGCTGATGCGCGTTTCGTTCAGGTAGGCGGCCACCTCGGTCATCGCGCCGCTGGCCTGGCGCGCCTGCGCGGCGGCGGCGGCCTTGTCCTCGACCCGCGCGCCAGTGCGTGCCATGTCGTACTGCGCGCGGGCCGCGTCGGCCTGGGCGCGTGCGGCGCGAGCCTGGGTTTGTGCTTCGTCGTGCTTTTGCTGGGCTATCAGGCCTTCGCGGTAGAGGGTGGCAATTCGCCTGGCGGTGGTTTCGGCCAGCTCGGCAGCGGCCACGGCCCGCTGCCAGTTCAGTTCCGCCATGCGGATTTCCTCGCCGCGGGCGCCGGCCTGGGCCTTGCTGCTGACCGATTCGGCCGCTTCGTGCGCGGCCGTGGCTTGCAGCATCTTCGCCTTGAGTTCCGGGCTTTCGATCTCGAACAGGGCTGCGCCAGCCTTTACCTGCTGCCCTTCGGCAACCAGCACCTGCGAGACGCGGCCCGGCAGCTTGCTTGCGACATCGATCGTGCGCGATTCGATCTGGCCTTGAATTGGCAGGCTGGCCGGCCCGCTCGCGGCCCAGATGCCCCAGGCGATCAGGCCCAGCGCGGCAAGGCCGACGGCTGCGGAAGCGATGAATTTCTTGTTCATGGTTGGGTGACCGTGACGGGGGTAGGGCGCTCGATGCGCAGATCGGCGTGTTGGGCGTACTCGGCAAAGCGCTCGCTCTGGCCACTGGCTTCAAGCAGTTCGGCCAGGGCTACGACATAGTCCCGAGCGGCCTGGGCGCGGTCGATCTGCGCGCGCGACAAGGCGAGGCGCGCATCGACCAGATCGAGCGAGGTACTCAGGCCTTCGCGAAAGCCGCTTTCGCGCAGCTTCACGTTCTCGTCGGCGAGGGCGATGCTCGATTCGAGCAGCAGGTAGCGCTGGCGGGCCTGTTCCACCTCGCGCCAACGTTTGTCGATGAGGGTGCTGATGTCGTCGCGCGCCTGTTCGGTGTAGGCGGCAAGGCCCGCGCTCTGGCGCTGGCTGGCGGCGATCATGCTGCCGCGGTCGATGCGGTCGAACAGCGTGAAGCGCAGGCCCACGCCGACCACCCAGTCCGGTTCCACTGGCGTCAGCACTTCCTTGTTGAACTGGTAGGTGCCAAAGGCGAAGACTTCCGGCATCAGAGCCGAGCGCGCAATCGTTTCAAGCTGTGCGGTCTGTTGGCGTTTGGCGTCGAGCAACGCGAGGCCCGGGTGTGCGGCCAGGCCGTGTTGCGCCCAGGTCTCGATCGGTTCGAGCGGCTTGCTGCGTACGAACAGCGGTGAGCTGGGCGAGACGTCTTGCGCGCTGACCAGCATGCGGTTGAGCGCAATCTGCGCCAGCGCGCGCTCGTCCTGCGCCTTGAAGAGGTTGCGCTGCGCTTCGTCGTAAGCCACCTGGGCGTGCAGGCGGTCAGCGCGCGCAATCATGCCGGTCTTCTCGAAGCGTTCGGCCTGATGCAGATGGCGGGTGAGCGCGGCCGCTACGGCGGTGCGCACCGCCACGGCGTGTTCGGCCAGCAGCAGGCCGTAGTAGGTTTTCACCAGTTGGGTGGTGAGCGCCTCGCCGGCATGGCGCTCTTCGGCGCTGGCTTCGGCCGTGCGCGCGGTGGCCAGATCCTGCGTGGCGCTGATCTTGCCGCCGGTAAAAAGCGGCCAGTTGAAGCCGACGATCGGGCGCACGCCTTCGTTCTTGTACTGGTATTCGACGGTGGAAGGCAGCTGCGGCAACTTGATGCCGGTGGCCCCCCCGATGACGCCGACCGCCTGGTTGAGCTTGCCGGTCACGGGCGAAACATCGACTTCGTAGTCGCGTTCGAGTTTCGAGTACATCACCGTTGCATTGACTTGCGGCAGCGACAGCGAGCGGGTTGCTTGCGCTTCCAGCTCACGCGCTTCGCGATGCAGGCGCGCGGCGCGCAAGGTGCCGGACTTGTCGGCCAGCCGCAGTTGCGCCTCTTCAATGCTCAGCGGTGCGGCACCGGCACTGGCTGCGCCAA
This sequence comes from Niveibacterium sp. 24ML, assembly GCF_026586805.1. Lineage (GTDB taxonomy): Bacteria > Pseudomonadota > Gammaproteobacteria > Burkholderiales > Rhodocyclaceae > Niveibacterium. The sequence continues at coordinate 258,048 of NZ_JAPFHA010000002.1, forward strand.
GGCTGAGGGCAAGCAACAGGGCCGCGTGCCAGGGCGTGCGATGCAATGCGGCTGCGAGCGGAGTAGGGCGGGCAGGTGTGGGCACGGCGGGTCTTTCGATCAGCGGACGCCCATGGTAGCGACTGAAGGCTGCTTAGGCAATTACATGGGCACTTCGGTTATCGGCGCAGCGGCGCTTGGGCGCCAGGATTCACGCCGCCATCCATGGTCTCACGCCGCCGCGCATGGCCCGAAGGTTTACCATGGCGCCCAGCGCTCCGATACCCACTCGCCACTCCCCACTCCCGATACCAGCCCCCACCGTGCCGCCCATCACACGCCTGAACCCCATCGTCGCCCTTGCCCTGCTGTCATTGACTTGCCTCGCCACGGCCCGCGCCGCCGCGTTCGAGTTTGAGGGTTTCGCGCTCGGCATGCCGCATGCGCAAGCGAGCACGCTGCGGCCAGACGTGGCGTGGCAGCCCGATGCCAGCGGCGCGGCCGGCAGCATGGCGCGCAAGGAATTCACGGCCAGCTACCTGGGCCGCGAGGCCCAGGTTTCGATTGGCCTTGACCCGGAAGGCAAATTTGTCCGCCTGATCGCGTTCGCCTTCCGCCCGGAGTCCGGCAGCCAGTGCATTCTTGATGCCGTGGGGGCGCGGCTGCAACTGGAGAAGCGGATCGGCCCGGCGATGGAATCGAGCAACGAGGCCTTCGGGCGCCGCATGAAGTGGATTGACGCCGATGGCGCCACCGTGCGCTGGCTTGAAGCGTGCGCGGTGGATGCCGGCGGCTATTTCGTGACCTACGCGAAGCCGGCCGACTGAGCCGGCGCCCATGCAGCGGAGCAGGCCACGCCACGCTGGCCTGCTCCGTTAGCGACTTACGCGCCCGTTTCGCTTGCCGCCTTGCCGCCCGCTGCCGCGTGTGTTGCGTGATGCGGCAACAGGCGGCGGACGAAGTTGATGCCATCGTCGACGTAGGTGAAGACGACCGGGATTACCAGCAAGCTGAGGAAGGTGGAGGTGATCAGCCCGCCGATCACGACAATCGCCATCGGGGCGCGGAAGCTGGGGTCCACGCCCAGGCCGATCGCGATCGGCAGCATGCCGGCGCCCATTGCGATGGTGGTCATGACGATCGGGCGCGCGCGCTTGTGGCAGGCGTCGAGCAGGGCGTCCCAGCGCGACATGCCGTGGTTGCGGCGCGCCATCACCGCGTACTCGACCAGCAGGATCGAGTTCTTCGTGGCAACCCCCATCAGCATGATCAGCCCGATCATCGAGGGCATCGACAGCGCGGTGCCGGTGAGGAAGAGCGCGAGGAAGGCGCCCGGCACCGAGAGCACCAGCGCAGCCAGAATCGTCACCGGCTGCACGAAGTCGTGGAACAGCAGCACCAGCACGATGTAGATGCACAGCACGCCGGTGAGCATCGCCAGGCCAAAGCTGGCGAACAGTTCCGCCATTGCTTCGGCGTCGCCCACCGTGGTTTGCGATACACCCGGCGGCAGGTTCTTCAGGCTGGGCAGTTCCAGCGCTTTGGCCGACACCTCGCCGAGCGGTTCGCCGTTGAGTTCGATCTCGAAGTTGATGTTGCGCAGGCGGTCGTAACGGTCGATCTGTGCCGGGCCGCTATCGACCGTGAGCGTGGCGATGCTGCCCAGCATCACCGGCCCCTTGCTGCCCGGCACGCTCAGGCGTGCAATCAGATCCAGGTCCTGCCGCGCATCGGCCTTGAGCTTCACCACCACCGGCACCTGGCGTTGCGACAGGTTCAGCTTGGCCAGGCCCTGGTCGTAGTCGCCCGCGGTGGCGATGCGCAGCGTATCGGCAATGGCGGCGGCGGTGACGCCCCGCTCGGCCGCCTTGGCGAAATCGGGCCGCACGATCACCTCGGGCCGCACCAGGCTGGAGGTGGAGGTCACCGCGCCAATGCCGGGGATGGTGCGCAGTTCGCGTTCGACCTTGGCGGCATGTTCGCTGAGCAGGCGGCCATCTTCGCCGGCCAGCACCAGCACATACTTCTGGTTGGCGCCCGGCAGGCCGACCGAGACGCGCGCGCCCGGTATCACTTCGAGCGCGCGGCGCAAGTCGCCTTCGATGTCTTGTTTGGTGACGCCGGGGCGGTCGCCGCGCGGCGTCATGTTGATCGTCAGCGATGCCTTGCGCACCTCCGATGCGCCGCCCGCAGCCCAGGGGTCGCCGCCGGAATTGCCGCCGCCGATTGCGGTGTAGACCAGCTTCACATGCGGGTGCTTTTCGACCAGCGCCCGCGCCTGTTCGGCCACCGCGAAGGTCTGTCTGAAGGTGCTACCGGGCGGCAACTCGATCACCACCTGGCTTTGCGAGAGGTCGTCGGGCGGCAGGAAGCCGGTTTCAAGGTACTGCACCAGCGAGAACGAGCCGAAGAAGAACACCGCCGCTGCCAGCATCGTCCAGCCGCGATGATGCAGACAGGCCTTGACCCAGCCGGTGTAGACGTCGAGCCAGCGCGGCTCGACATGCTCGCCCTTTGGGGGCTTGAGCAGGTAGGCGGCCATCATCGGGGTCAGCATGCGCGCCACCACCAGCGAGGCAAACACCGCAATCGCGGCGGTCCAGCCGAATTGCACGAAGAACTTGCCGGGCACGCCACCCATGAAGGCGGTGGGCAGGAAGACGGCGATCAGCGTGAAGGTGGTGGCGATCACCGCGAGGCCGATCTCGTCGGCCGCTTCCATCGCTGCCTGGTAGGGGGTCTTGCCCATGCGCAGGTGGCGGGTGATGTTCTCGATCTCGACGATTGCGTCATCGACCAGGATGCCGACCACGATGGAGAGCGACAGCAGGGTCACTACGTTGATCGAAAAGCCCAGCATGTGCATGCCGGCGAAGGCCGGGATGATCGACAGCGGCAGCGCGGTGGCCGAGACCAGCGTGGCACGCCAGTCGCGCAGGAACAGCCATACCACCAGCACGGCGAGCAACGCGCCCTCATAGAGCAGATACATCGAGCCGTGGTAGTTCTCTTCCACCGGCTGCACGAAGTTAAAGGCCTCGGTGATCGTGACGTCCGGGTGTTCGGCCTTGAGCGCTTCGAGCGCGGCGCGCACGCCTTGTTCGACTTCCACCTCGCCGGCGCCGCGGCTGCGGGTGATCTCGAAGCCCACCACCGGCTTGCCGTTGAGCAGCGCAGCCGAGCGTTTTTCGGCCACCGAGTCGCTGACCTTGGCGACCTGGTCAAGCCGGATCCGGCGCCCGTCAGAGAGCGGGATCTCCATCGCCGCCAGTTCGGCCGCCGAGGCCACGGTGGCGATGGTGCGAACCGATTGTTCCGATCCGCCCAGATCGGCCCGCCCGCCCGAGGCTTCCTGCTGCACCTGGCGCAACTGGCGCGAGATGTCGGCAGCGGTGGCGTTGAGCGCGAACAGGCGGTCGGGGTCGATTTCGATGCTCACCTCACGGGTGACACCGCCCACGCGCGCCACGGCGCCCACGCCGCGCACGCTGAGCATGGCCTTGGTGACGTTGTTGTCCACGAACCAGGACAGCGCCTCTTCGTCCATGCGGCTGGAGGCGATGGCGTAGGTCAGGATCGGGACGCCAGCGAGGTTCACCTTCGAGATCACCGGATCGCGCAGATCGCCGGGCAAATCCGAGCGCACGCGTGAGACGGCATCGCGTACATCATCCACCGCTTCCTGGGTGTCCTTCTCCAGCCGGAATTCGGCAGTGATGGTGGCGGTGCCGTCCTGCACCTTGGTGTAGATGTGCTTGATGCCCTGCAAGGTCGCCATCGAGTTTTCGAGCTTGCGTGCCACCTCGGTTTCGAGCTGCGCCGGGGAAGCGCCCGGCAGGCTTGCGGTGACGACGACCATCGGCAGATCGATGTCGGGGAAGTTCTGGATCTTCATCGCCTTGAAGCCGACGATGCCGGCGGCGGTGAGCAGGACGAAGAAGAGCAGGGCCGGGATCGGGTTGCGGATCGACCAGGACGAAACGTTGATTGCCGACATGGTGGGGCTCAGTTCTTTGCGGCGCTGACAACGCGCACCGTATCGCCATCGGCAAGGAAGGCGCCGCCGGCCGCGACCACCGCGGTGTCTGGCTTGAGCCCACGGACCTCAACCCGGTCGCCGACGCGGCGGCCCACGTCGATCTTCTGCTGCCGTACGCGCGAATCGGCCTCGACGACCATCACGTAGCTGAAGCCGTCGCGCAGTGACACGGCGCTTTGCGGCAGGCTCTGGGCGCTGAGCTTGCCGATCTCGACTTCGCCGCGCGCGAACATGCCGGCGCGCGCCGCACCCGCTTCGGTCAGGTCCGCATACACCAGGCCGGTGCGGGTTTGCGGGTCGATCGTGGGGGCCAGCACACGCACGCGACCGGTGGCGCTGGTGCCGCCTGCAAGATGCAGGTGCACCGTGGCGCCGGGCGTGATCTGCGACATTTCGGCCTCGGCCAGTTCGCCGCGCCACTCCAGGCGGCCGCCGCGGATCAGGCGGAACAGCTCGCCCTGCGCGATCGAGCCCACCGTGCCGGTGCGCGCCGAGATCACGCCATCGTCCGGCGCCACGACGCGGGTTTGCGACAGGCGTACTTCGTCGGCCCGCAAGCGTGCGCGCTGCGCTTCCACCCGGGCCTGGGCGGTCACCACCGCGGTTTCGGCCTGCACCATCTGCTGCGCGCTGGACATGCCGGCGCTGCGCAACTGGCGCGTGCGTTCAAGGTTGGCCTGCACCTCGTTGAGGGTCGCTTCGGCTTCGGCCAGGCCGGCCCGCGTCTGCGCGGTGTCGGCGTTGAGCGTGTCGCTGGCCAGGCGCGCGAGCAACTGGCCCTTGCGCACGGTATCGCCGACGTTCACCAGCACTTCGGTGATGCGCAGCCCGCCCAGTTCCGGCCCGACGGCTGCTTCTTGCCAGGCGGTGATGCTGCCGTTCGCGCTGAGCGTGCGCGCCCATTCGGCGGTTTCGGGCTTGACGGTCTGCACCGTCAGGGCGGCTTTGGCGCCGGGCTTTGCGGCGGCATTGGCGGGTGCCTTGGCCGGCGCATCGGGCGTGCCGCGCGTGGCGACGAAAAGGCCAATGGCGATGGCGGCGACGATGAGTGCCGCAATGACAGCGCGTTTGCGCAATTGCATGACTGCCTCTGATCTGGATGCTTACCGGTTAAGTGGCCCGCTTCCCCGCGGACGCCGACTTGGGCTCTGGGCCTGTGGGGGGCGTTGCGCTTTGGCGCGCCGAGCCTGCGATGCTAGGGCAGCACCGCAGGCATGACAAGGCGGCCGGGTGGGCGAACGCGGAGGCTGCGCGCGATGATTCTTGCGCCCGAATTTGTACGGCATGTGTCAGCCAGGATGCGCGCGGGGGGGGAAACGGAAAACGGCCCGTGCGGGCCGTTGTCATGTGCGACTGCCCGCCCGAGGCGGGGGTGTGCGCGGATCAGGGCTTGGGTTCGCCGACGAAGATCTCTACCCGGCGATTGCGCGCGCGGCCGTCGGCGGTGTCGTTGCTGGCGATCGGGTCTCGCGCGCCGCGCCCGTCAATGCTGACCCGCGTGCTGGCCACGCCGCGGCCGGCCAGGTAGTTGCGGGTGCTGGAGGCGCGGTTGACCGACAGCGGGTCGTTGATCGCGTCAGAACCGGTGCTGTCGGTATGGCCGACCACGCGCACTTCCGTGGCCTTGTTCTCGTTCAGCGTGGTCGCGAAGCGGTCGAGGATCGGGCGCATGTTCGGCTTGATGTCGGCGCGGCCGGTATCGAAGGAAAAGTCGCCCGGTACGTCGAGCTTGAGCTGGTTGTCGGCGGTCTTGCTCACCTGCACTCCGGTGCCGGCGGTGGCCTTTTCCATCTCTTTCTTCTGTTTTTCCATGTGGGCCGACCAGGCATAGCCGCCGGCCGCACCGATCACCGCACCGATGGCGGCGTCGCGGCCGACCTTGTTGCTGCCGGTGGCGGCCCCGATCAGGGCGCCGGCTGCGGCACCGCCGAGCGCGCCAATGCCGGCGCCCTTGGCTTTGTTCTGCGAGCTTTCATCCATGGTTGCGCAGCCGCCCAGCGCCAGCGTGATGGCGGTGGCGAAAGTGGCGAGTCGGGTCTTGTTCATGGTGAATTCCTGTTCGTGTGACGATGACAACTTTGCAAGTTTGCGCCACCCGTGGCGCCGCGGTTGCTACGAAATGAAACGGGCCGCATCGCGGCCCGTTGGGTGCTGCCGGTGGGCGCTGCTCAAGCCTGCTTGACGCAGTCCACGAAGTACTTCTTCTTGCCATCCACGACTTCGCTGACGAGGCCGTGCACATCAGTTTCGAAGCCGGGGAAGCGGTCGTTGAACTCGCGTACGAAGCGCAGGTAGTTGCAGATCGTGGCATTGAAGCGCTCGCCCGGGATCAGCAGCGGAATGCCGGGCGGGTAGGGTGTCACCAGCATGGCGGTGATGCGGCCTTCGAGTTCATCGATCGAAACGCGCTCGATCTCGCGGTGAGCCATCTTCGACCAGGCATCGGTCGGGCGCATCGCCGGTTCCATCTCCGAGAGGTACATCTCGGTGGTGAGGTGGGCCACGTTGTTGGCGGCGTAGAAATCGTGGATCTGCTGGCACAGATCCTTCAGCCCGATTTTCTCGTAGCGCGACTGCTTGCCGATGAATTCGGGCATCACGCGCCACAGCGGCTGGTTGCTGTCGTAGGCGTCCTTGAACTGCTGCAGCTCGGTCACCATGGTGTTCCAGCGGCCCTTGGTGATGCCGATGGTGAACATGATGAAGAAGGAGTACAGGCCGGTCTTCTCGACGATGATGCCGTGCTCGGACAGGTACTTGGTCAGGATGCTCGCCGGGATGCCCCACTCGGCAAAGCTGCCGCCCACATCCAGGCCCGGTGTGATGATCGTGGCCTTGATCGGGTCGAGCATGTTGAAGCCTTCGGCCAGGTTGCCGAAGCCGTGCCAGCGCTCGCCGGCGCGCAGCATCCAGTCTTCGCGCAGCGCCATGCCGTCGTCGGCCAGGTAGTCCGGGCCCCACACCTTGAACCACCAGTCGGCGCCCCATTCCTCGTCCACCTTGCGCATCGCGCGGCGGAAGTCGAGCGCCTCGGCGATCGACTCCTCGACCAGCGCGGTACCGCCGGGCGGTTCCATCATCGCGGCGGCGACGTCGCACGAGGCGATGATCGCGTACTGCGGCGAGGTGGAGGTGTGCATCAGGTAAGACTCGTTGAAGGTGTGCAGGTCCAACTGCCGCTGTTCCGAGTTCTGCACCAGGATCTGCGAGGCTTGCGACAGGCCGGCCAGCAGTTTATGCGTGGACTGCGTCGAGAACATCATCGACGCCTTGCAGCGCGGGCGGTCGGCACCGATGGCGTGGTAGTCGCCGTAGAAGTCGTGGAAAGCGGCGTGTGGCAGCCAGGCTTCGTCGAAGTGCAGGGTGTCGATCTTGCCATCGAGCGCCTGCTTGATTTCCTCGACGTTGTAGAGCACACCGTCGTAGGTGCTTTGCGTGATCGTCAGCACGCGCGGCTTGGCGTTCTTGTCGGTGATGAACGGGTTCTTGGCGATCTTCTTCTGGATGTTTTCCCAGCTGAATTCGCTCTTCGGGATCGGGCCGATGATGCCGAAGTGATTGCGCGTCGGCATCAGGAAGACCGGGATCGCGCCGGTCATGATGATCGAGTGCAGGATCGACTTGTGGCAGTTGCGGTCTACCACCACGATGTCGCCCGGCGCCACGGTCGAGTTCCACACGATCTTGTTCGAGGTGGAGGTGCCGTTGGTGACGAAGAACAGGTGGTCGGCATTGAAGATGCGTGCGGCGTTGCGTTCCGACGCGGCGACCGGGCCGGTGTGGTCGAGCAGCTGGCCCAGTTCATCCACCGCGTTGCACACGTCGGCGCGCAGCATGTTCTCGCCGAAGAACTGGTGGAACATGCGGCCGACCGGGCTCTTGAGGAAGGCCACGCCGCCCGAGTGCCCCGGGCAGTGCCACGAGTACGAACCATCCGCCGCGTAGTGCACCAGTGCGCGGAAGAAGGGCGGCGGCAGGCTCTCAAGGTAGTCGCGCGCTTCGCGCACGACGTAGCGGGCGATGAACTCCGGCGTGTCCTCGAACATGTGGATGAAGCCGTGCAGCTCGCGCAGCACATCGTTCGGGATGTGGCGGCTGGTGCGGGTTTCGCCATGCAGGAAGATCGGGATGTCCGGGTTGCGGAAGCGGATCTCCTGCACGAAGGAGCGCAGCTCGCCGATCGTTTCTTCTGCCTCGTCGGAGGTCAACTCCTCGTCGTCGATCGAGAGGATGAAGCAGGATGCGCGGCTCTGCTGCTGGGCGAAGGAGGTCAGGTCGCCGTAGCTGGTGACGCCCAGCACTTCCATGCCTTCTTTCTCAAGCGCATCTGCGAGCGCGCGGATGCCAAGGCCCGAGGCGTTCTCCGAACGGAAGTCCTCGTCGATGATGATGACTGGAAACTGAAAGCGCATGGCCGAACCCCGCAAAGCCAAAAGAGAAAACGGGTTGTGCGGCAGCACCCCCCGTCGGAAAGGCGCGAATGATAACAGCGTCGTGTGTCAGCGAAAGGGGCTTGGCGCAGCAGATCGGCGTAAATGCAAACGCCTGTCGCAAACTTGCAAGCGCAGCCTTGCGCGGCGGGCCCGCGCGGGGCTCAGTAGCCTGCCGTCAGGCGGTGCAGACGGGTCTCGTCGTAATAAAGCCGGTCGCGTTCCTGACGCAGTTCGTAATCGAGCCGCGAAAGCTCGGCGCGCAGCTTGCGGCGCGCATCGTCGGATTCTGCTTTTTCGAGCTTGTATTCAAGCGAGCGGCGCTGGCTGTCGAGGCTGCTCACGCGTTGGCGTTGGTCGTAAACCGCCCGCGCCACGCGGTAGTGGTCGGTGAACAGCGCATCGGTATCCGGCGGGCAGGTGCCGTAGTAGGCCGCACCGGCAAGGCCCACTTCAATCGCGTTCTCGGGCGTGCAGTAGCGGAGCAGGCCTGCGTCGTAGCCCTTGAAGTAGAGCGGGCGATCAACCTTGATGCCGATCTTGCCGCAGGCTTCGCCATGATCCGATGCCCGCGTGCGGGCAGCGCCCGCGAGGCCGTCGCGATAGCCGATCTGCTCCCAGTCGGCATCGCGGCACTCCTTTTCCGACAGGCTCGCGCAGCCGCCCAAGGTGAGCAGTAGCAGCGGCAGCGCAATCCAGCGGGACTTCATGGCTCAGATCTTCGGCAGCGTCACGCCGGTCTGGCCGAGGTACTTGCCGCCGCGATCCTTGTACGAGGTCTCGCAGATTTCGTCCGACTCGAAGAACAGCATCTGCGCGACGCCCTCGTTGGCGTAGATCTTGGCCGGCAGCGGCGTGGTGTTCGAGAACTCCAGCGTGACATGGCCTTCCCACTCGGGCTCCAGCGGCGTGACGTTCACGATGATGCCGCAGCGTGCGTAGGTGCTCTTGCCCAGGCACACCGTGAGAACCGAACGCGGAATGCGGAAGTACTCCACCGTGCGGGCCAGCGCGAAGGAGTTCGGCGGGATGATGCAGAAGTCGCCGGTGAAATCCACGAAAGTCTTGTCGTCAAAGGCCTTCGGATCAACGATGGTCGAGTTGATGTTGGTGAAGACCTTGAATTCGTTGGCAACGCGCACGTCGTAACCGTAGGACGAGGTGCCGTACGAAACGATCCGTTCGCCATTGGCCGAGCGCACCAGCTCCGGCGCGAAGGGCTCGATCATGTTGTGTTGTTCCGCCATGCGGCGGATCCACTTATCGGATTTGATGCTCACGGTTCGAGCTTCCAGCTTAGAAAAAGACCGCGCATTCTACCTTTACCGCTTGCGGTGTGGGGGTTGCGTCTCTGGTGGTCTGGCGGCTGCTTGGGCTTGATCTTGCAGGCATGACGAACGCTTCTAGCATCTCACGCCCCCGTTTTTCCCTCACAGGGCAAAGACCGCATCCTCAACAAATCGGCGTAGTGACAGGTACCTGGCGATTGGCTAGCTTGATGGCGCCCGCAACAGAAACAAAGCAAGTTCAGCGTTCGGCGCTCGGCAGCGGCAGCCCGCTCGCTGGCGAAAACTCAATTTCAACGATGCTCGCTACTGGTCGCCCCTTGATCTCGCCGGGCACGAATATCCAACGTTCGATCGTTTCGAGTGCCGGCCCAAGTTGCGCGCGGAGCGCCTCTGGATCAAGGTCAATGCGCGCGACACTGCCTTCAGTGGTGATATATAGCCGAACCTTGACGGGCGCGGCAGGCGCGACCCCATTGGGGAACAAGGCGTCGAATTCAACCGGCGTCAGCAGCTCGGTCTTTCTGGTTAGCGCTTCCTGGGCATAGAAAGACGGAGCTTCTTGTTTCAAATCGACTTCGCTCGAGGCGTCCGATGCAGGGCTTGCGCTATCGGAAGCCGCATGCGTTGTTGCCTTGAAGCTCGCGACGATGTGCGCGCTTTGCGCAGGTTGCCATCCCCTGCTGTTCCGATGCGCACCCTCTTGAATGTCGGTCCGTAGCCCGAAGTACAGCATCGCGTGCAGCAGAACTGAAAGCACGGTGGCAAATGACAGGCGGGACCGCGGCGAGCCGTAGATCACGCGCCAAGCGCAGTGCGTATCAGCCGCCCCGAGGCTCCAACCGTTTGTCGCGTCTTGCGACCCGCTGGTCTTGCACGGCTTACGTTTGGGCGGGTCTGTTACGATCATTGAACCAAGAACGGAGGATGAGGTTATGAAGGGCTCAAACGGATTTACGCTGGTTGAAATGATGATCGTGGTCGCCATTGTAGGCATTCTTGCGGCCGTCGCGATTCCATCGTATCGGCAGCATGTGGAAAAGGGTCGCATTGCCGCAGCGACAGGCTTGCTCGCTGAGTCAAAAGTGCGAATGGAGCAAATCTTCAACTCGAACCGCTCTTACGAAATAGAACCCAATAAATGTCTCGACCTGACGGCAACATTTGCGGATTCAAAGTTCACTCCAACAGTCACCTGTAGTGCAAGCGGCTTCACGATTTCAATCTCCGGCACGGCAGGTGGGCCAATGGTTGGGTTCAGCTACTCGATCAATCAGGCTGGCGAGAAGTTTTCCACAACGCCGGATTCGGGTGGTGAAAAGGCATGCTGGCTGCGGGCGCGGGGGACCAACGCATGTTGACCCGCATTCTCAAAAGTGAGGCACGGGGCTTCACTCTGATCGAACTCATGGTATCGGTCGCCATTCTTGCGGTGCTTCTGTCCGTCGGTGTGCCGGCGATGTCGACATGGACGAAGAATGCGGCAGTCGCAGCACGCGGCGAGACTATTCAGAATGGCCTGCGGCAGGCATATGGCGAAGCGATTAGGCGAAATGCGCCAGTGCAGTTCATCCTCACGGATGGTCCCGCGACTGTGAATGGGGTTACGTCGACAGCCAAAACGAACGGTAAAAACTGGATTGCCAGGGTGCTCGATGCGGCGGCATTTCCTGGCACCCTCACCGTTGTAGGGTTTGTGGCGGGCTCTCCGGCGGCTGAGGTGTCCGGCTCGGGTGGTTCGACAATCGAGGGGCCTGCATCGGTCATTTTCACGGGTTCGGGCCGGCTGCTGAACAATTCAGGAAATCTCTTGTCGAGCTACCAAGTTTATCGCGTATCGAATCCCGCAAGCACACGAGTCATGTGTGTCTTTGCTTCGCCGGGCGGGGGCGTGCGGAGTTGCGATCCTGCTTACGCTAGTGGTGATCCAAGGGCGTGCCAGCCAATCCTGACAGCGACCCAATGTAGAAAGGCGGGTGTCTAAATGGCGCGTGTTCACCAGAATCAAGCCGGGTATGCACTCCTGGAAGCGTTGATGTCGATTCTTGTATTTTCGCTGGGCCTGATCGGGATTATTGGTTTTCAGGCGACAGCGATCAAAGTTTCAACGGAAAGTCAGGCGCGCACGGAGGCTATGCTCCTTGCTGACGAGCTCATAGTTCAGATGTCGGTGTCCGATCCGGCAACGCTGAAGTCTGAATTTGCCACCGGAGGAAGCAAGTACAGGTCTTGGTTTGATGACCGTGTGGTCGGCGGCAGCAAATTGCCGAGTCCTTCCGCGGCGGTGTTCGTTTCTGAAGGCTCTACGCCGACCACGATGAGGGTGCGTGTGTGTATTGACTGGGAGGTTCCGGGCGATAAAGACGTCGCAGGGTTTAGTCCGGACGATGAGTGCCCGCGCTCTGGAACCGATCCGTGGAAATTCCAAACAACCGCTTTGGTTTTCTGATTGGCAACTGACATGAATACCAGTCTCAGCGCGCGTTTGCGCCGGCAGCAGCAAGGCGTAAGTCTTATTGAGGTGATGGTGGGCGTCTCACTGGGGATCGTCGCATCCCTGGTGGTTACCAGCGTCTACTCTGCAAGCGAGTCCTTTCGGCGCAATATAAGCGGGGGGGCAGATGCAATGCAGACCGCTGCGCTTGCATCCGTTCGCATTGATATGACGGTTCAGGAGGCTGGGGCCGGTTTCGTGCGTGCCAGCAACCTCTGGGGATGCAAGCTCAATGCAAAGAGTGGCACCACACAGCGTATGCCGTTGACCGCAGCAGCGCCGACGCCTTTTTCCGCGATACCTATTAATCTGCGGATGGTGCCAGTTGCAGTGATCAACGGCGGAAGTGGATCTGATGTCTTGCTTGTATTTTCCGGGGACTCAGCGGGGAGCAACCGGGACGTGCTCTTCGATCCGGCAGTCGAGTCTCTTGTCACGAGCGTTTCCTTGGCAATCTCACCAAAAGATCTTCTTTTAGTCGTTCCGCAGGACTTCACCGGGGATCCGGGTGATTGCCAGATTGTTCAGGTGGCGAATTCTTTCGCGCCCGGGGCTGCGGTTTCTGATGCGGGGCTCGGCGTCAAGGTGGCGGCAGTGGCCCCGACGACAGTGCCTCTGGATAAGACGACTTATGGAGATATTGCAGCCGCAATCAAACCGACCTCGCCGTCCGCGCTTCAGCTCGGTGCGGCGCCGGTATTCAGTGCATTTGCATTGAATAGCCGTGGCGAGTTACTGGAGCGAGATCTGCTTGGACGTCGCGGGCACCAAATGGTCGCGGAGAATGTGTTTCTGTTTAAGGTATTGCTCGGGGTTGATAATGGCAATGGCGGAACCCCGAACGACAACATCGTGGACCAATGGGTTTCACCTGCAACCGCAGGTTGGAGCGCCGCCGAGCTCATGGACGGCAAGGCGTCGACACAGCAAAAGATAACTCAAATAAAGGCCGTGCGTTTGGGATTGGTTACGCGCTCAAAGCGAAGCGGTGGCAGTGATGTTGTCAAGAGCGAGATCAAGCTCTTTTCTGATTTGGGTGAAAATGCGGCGTACAGCAGAACGCTCACAACCGACGAGCGAACCTATCAGTATCAACAGTACGAGTGGATTGTTCCACTTCGGAACATGAAAGCAGTTCCAAAGGGCTAAACCATGAATGTTCGAATTGGTTGCGTAAGGTCGCTGCCTCGCTCAAATCGCGGAGTGTCATTGGTAGTGGTTTTGGTGGTGCTTGTGGCGATGATGTTGGGTGGTCTTTCGGTATTGCGCGGTGTTGATACGTCGTCGATTCTGTCTGGCAACCTGGCATTCAAGCGTGACAGCATCAACCAAACAGGCAGCGGCATCGCAACGGCGCTCAGGATTATGCAAACGGCAGACTTCCGCGCAAAGGGAGATACCGATACAGGTTGCCCTGCGAATTGTGGCGACGCAGCAGTCTGGAAGAAAATGAATTACTCACCGAGATTGCTTGAGTCAGATGCCAATGGAATCCCGGTAGTCCTCAAGAGCAGCGGTACATTCGATAGCGTCTTTACGGCTGACAAACCCGCTGCAGCGCCAGGAAACACCGTACGGGTCTTGATTGAACGTATGTGCAACGGTTACGGCCTGGTTACTGAAACCAAGTGCGCCTTGGCGGCGAATTTTGAGCGTGGCGGCTCTCAGCCACAGGATAAGCCTGGCGCAGCCGCCTTGCCTCTCTATAGAGTGACTGTCCGCACGGACGGTCCGCGAAATACTCAGACGTACGCGCAAGCGATCGTTACGGTCAAGAGTGACTGACCAGAAATGGAGCGTGTCATGGAAAAGCAATATTCTACCGCTGCGCGCATAAAGCGTACTGGAGCGGGGTGTTTGGCTCTTGTTCTTCTCATTGCTGGAATACAGAATTCCGCGCTCGCCGCGAGCGTTCCTTTGGCGGATCAACCGATTCAGGCCACCCAAGCAGCCCCCGCCAATGTGTTGCTTGACCTGTCGGTTGAATTTCCAACTGCGGTGAGCTACGCAAACATCTCCGCCAAATTTGATCCTGGCAAACCGTATTACGGTTACTTTGATTCAGCGAAGTGCTACCAGTACATTGATGCCGCGATTGGTGGGGTTACTGGCTACTTCAAGCCGATTGGTTATGCGACGAATTCTGCTTGTTCAGGTAGTTGGAGCGGGAACTTCATGAACTGGGCGACCATGGCGGCGATTGACGTATTCCGCTGGGCCCTCACCGGCGGAGGTCGAGTGGTGGACCTCCCGCTCAAATTCTCTGACTCGACGGCTGCCGTGACTGTGCTGCAACGCTCTTATCTCGGCGTTCAAGCGGGAACTAAGAATTTTCCCAATCGCGTGATCAGCGATGCGGAGACTTCGGCCTATACCGAGATTCCTGGCAAACTTGGCGGTGCATTGTGTATCCAGAACGCCAACTCAAATACCGAGGTAAAATTCTTTTCCGATAATTGTGCTACTAATGACCCGAAGGTCTTTTCAGTAAACGTTCAGGTTTGCGTGCCCGGTTTGGAGGAGCCCAACTGCGCTGACTATGCAAGTTCAGATGGAAAGAGGATTATCAAGAAGCCGCATGGCCTGATGCAGGATAACAAAGGGAAGATGAATTTCGGTGCCTTTGGTTATTTGGTTTCCAATGATGACACTTCCGCCAATCTTACTATTGATGGTGGGGTGCTTCGCGGCCAGATGAATGACCTTGCCGCCGAAATCACCGAGACAGGTGCGTTTGCGCTTGATCCTGAGGGGCTGGTAGACGCGGCGAAAGGCATCGACGCTAGCGGTACCATCAATTACTTGAATCGATTTGGCTACAAGTCCGGGATCTACAAGCGCTTTGACCCGGTGAGCGAAATGTATGCTGAGTCAATAAAGTACTACAAGAACCTCGGCCCAACCAAGAGCTATATAAGCGCCGTTACTCCCGCTCTCCGCGACGGGTTTCCAGTGTTCGAGCGGTGGAATGACCCGATCAAGTACTGGTGTCAGAAGAACTTTGTCCTTGGGATTGGTGATGTGAATACTCACGCGGATCGGAATCTATCTGGCAATGCCACGACACGGCCTAAGGAGCCGGCCGGACCGATTCCGTCTGATGTCGATGGCGACCTGGCGGGGCAAACGACGAATGCCTGGACGGCGAAGGTCGGGGCTCTTGAGGGCATCACTGGCTTGGAGTCGGCTAAGTTTGGCGGGAATGATGCTGGCAATTATATTGCCGGTATCGCGCACTATGCGTTTACACAAGATATCCGCGCGGATTTCAAGAACAAGCAAAACGTGGAAACCCATTGGGTCGATGTGCTCGAGTTCGGGAATTACCGGCATCGCAATCAATACTGGCTTGCCGCGAAATATGGGGGGTTTAAGGATACGGACAAGGACGGTGTTCTGGACAAAGACACGGAAGTCTGGAAAAACGCGACGAACTTCTGGGGGCGACCGGCTGTTGATAAGCCTTTGGCTGAATATGAGATTCCCTACAATTACTATCCCGCCAGTGATGCGGGGTCATTAATTAACGGGCTTAAGAATGCATTCTCCAATATCAAAGCATCCGCTGGTGCCGGCGCCGGCGTTGGCTTGTCGAGTTCCTCGTTTTCGACTACGGCATCGGATACATCGGTGTTTCAGGTCACTTATGACAGTGAGCGCTGGACTGGTGACGTGAAAGGGTTTCGTATCAACACCATTGATACGGAAACGGGGGCTATTTCCCTGACTCCAAAGTGGAGTGCTTCGGCGAAGCTTACTGACCTTGCGAGCGGAACCGGCTGGGATTCGGCCCGGAAAATTGTAGCGGTAACCAGAACTGACTCTGGAGGGCGTATTGGTAAGCCCTTTAGGAAGTCTGATCTGCATTCGGCCGACTTTGCACTTCTTGGGGCGGATGATGCAAGACGGCAGAAGGTTCTGAATTACTTGCGGGGCGATCGGACGTATGAGTCCACTGATTCGGTGACAAAGGATTTCAGGTTTCGCAAATCGTTGTTGGGCGATATCGTGAACTCCAAGGCCATTTACGTCGGCGCTCCTTCTGCGCTGTACAGCGACGCGTTTAACCCGAAGTATTCGGAGTTTGTGACGAGCCAGAAGAGTAGAAAGACGGTCGTCTACGCCGGCGCAAACGACGGAATGCTCCACGCATTTGACGCAAGCACAGATGGTAGTGCGGATGGCGGAAAGGAATTGTTTGCCTTGGTGCCAAATGCGGTATTCCAGGGGCCCGATAAGAAACCAGAGGAAAGCGGTCTGCAAGCGCTAGCGTCCAATGCTTACACGCACCGCTATTATGTCGACGCTTCGCCTGAAGTGCGCGACGTGGACTTTGCTCGCGCTGGAGGCGCTACCGGGGCTGCATTGGATTCGGCCGATTGGCGTTCGCTTCTGGTTGTCGGGTTGGGTAAAGGTGGGCGTAGCTTCGTCGCGATGGATGTGACGGATCCGGCGTCCTGGACATCGGAGTCCGAGATTGCCAAGAAGGTGCTCTGGGAGTTTACTGCCCCGGATATGGGTTACACGTATGGTCGGCCCTTGATCACCAAGGTGCCTAAGTACGGCTGGGTGGTAGTGCTGACTGGCGGGTACAACAATACGCTTGCGCCATTTGCTAATGATGCATCGGATTTTCGGGGGAAAGGGGTGCTGTATTTTGTTGACCCCCGAAACGGTAATTTGCTGGAAAAAGTTACCACTGACGCCGGATCCTTTGGTTCTCCATCGGGGCTTGCCCAAGTAACCGGTTATACCCAAAACTACGCTGACTATACGACCGATCAGATCTACGGCGGGGATTTGGAAGGAAACGTCTGGCGTTTCGATGTCTCGCAGACTAGCAAAACGGACAGCTTTCCATTGCCGGATAAGATTGCAATCGCTAAGGATTCGGCTGGCAATGTGCAATCGATTACCACGGCACCCCAAGTTGAGTACAGTGCGTCCGATCTGAAGCGTTATGTGTTTTTCGGGACGGGCCGTCTGTTGCACAGCTATGACATCACGACTTCCGCTGCTCGTTCGCAGACGCAGACCTTCTATGCCTTGCGCGACGGCACGAAAACGAAACCGTATACCTCGGCGACGCTCCCATCTGGCGGGGCTTTTCCAACAGGCCGTACGAGGATGGCCGAAGTCACTGATCTTCTTTCTGGAGTCACCGTCGATTCAAGTAAGCCCATGGGTTGGTACTATGATTTGACCGGTGTCGAGACGGGGGCATCTGGAACGATTTCTGAGCGTGTAATCATTAATCCGCAAGCCAATGATGGAGTGATTTCATGGGTTGGAACGCGGATGAACACGGACCCATGTGATCCAGTGGGGCAGAGCTCCATTTATGCGGTGAAGTACGGTAGCGCGAAGAGCGTCTTGACCGAGACAGTCACCGTCGGAGGGGTTTCTTCGACTTTGCCGATTGCATTCAACAAGACCGCTGACGGGTTGGTTGGCTTGCAGCAAATCCGATATGGCGCGACGGTCCGTCTGCTTGGCACCAAGTCCGACGGTAGCCCTCAGTTCTATGGTGGTGGTATTGCGGGATTCGGTACGCCTAGAGTGGTCAATTGGCGAATCATTGGGCAGTAGCAGTCTTCGCTCCGTGAACATCGATCCCGGCCCTGCGGGCGGGATCGATGTTAAGGGCCGCAGGCCGTGAGCACGAGATCTCTGGTGGCACACGCAGGTGGCCAGCGGGGTCTTAAGGAATGTCTGATCAAGTCGTGAACGATTGTCTCGTCTGCCGGTCAGAGCCTTGTCATCCACACCGGATCCTCGTCCACGAAACAACTCAGTCTTGCCGCCGGGGTCTTCGAGGTGCATCGCAAGCACACGCGTCGCGAGCAATTTCTGATCGAGATGGATCGCGTGGTGCCCTGAGTGGCGTTGTGCGCGCTGAATGCACCGCACTACCCGGTGGCCGGCCGCGAACGTCGGCAGGTGGCGCTCGAACGCATACTGCGCATCGACTTACTGCAACAGTGGTTCGATTTGTCCGATCCCGGCGTGGAAGAGGCGCTGCACGACTCGGTCTCGTTCGCGCGCTTTGTCGGCATCGATCTGGGCAGCAAGACGGTGCCGGACGAAACCACGGTGTGCAAGTTCCGCCACCTGCTGGAACGTCACGAATTGGGCTCGCGGCTCTTTGAATCCGTTCAAACGCATCTTCAAGCGCAGGGCTTGAAGATTGCACGCGGCACGATTGTGGACGCGACCATCATCAATGCCCCGTCCTCGACCAAGAGCCGCGACAAGACGCGCGACGCCGACATGCACCAGACGAGGAAGGGTCAGCAGTGGTACTTCGGCATGAAGGCGCATATCGGGGTCGATAGCCAGACCAAGCTCATCCACAGCATGGTGGCGACCGCGGCCAATGTGGCCGACTCGGCTGTGCTGCCTGATCTGCTGCACGGCGACGAGACACGGGTGTGGGGCGATCAGGCCTACCGCGGGTAGCGCGAGAAGATTCGAGAGAAAGCGCCGCGCGCACAAGACTTCACCCATCGCCGCTACCGGCATCGCGGTGTGGTCGACGCAGCGGAAAAGGCGCGCAACAAGACCAAGTAGCACATCCGTGCGCGCGTCGAGCATGTGTTTGCCGTCATCAAGCTCAAGTTCGGTTGCACCAAGCTGCGCTACAAGGGCCTCGCGAAGAACGCACAGCGCCTGTTTGTCGCCTGCGCCCTGGCGAACCTCTTCATGGCACGCCACCGATTGCTGCGCGCCTGACGGGAGCGGTTCGTCCGCCGCATCCCGCTCCCTAGCAGTTTCGGGGCACATCCGCGCGGCAGAAGCGCTGAATGATTACCTAGAATCCGTCGCTTACCCCGGTGTTGCGACGACCGGTTGAATCCGCCCGCTGCGGCCAATCTGGCCGATCGAATGACCGATCCTCTGGTTCGCTGAGTTCTTGAATCGCGCGAAGCAATGCGGAAGGGGAAGGCCGTGCATCCCTTCGTCATCATCGCAGCTGGGTGCTACTCGAATACACAAGCTGGCAATTGCCCACAGCCGACGCCGACTGCCCGCCCGGTTAAGCGGGTACGAGGGGGGCATTGGTGGCGTTGGGCGCGCCTTTGCCGTGACTCTTGAGAACGTGCGCGGCGAGTCGATCGCATCGATGCGATGCCGGCAAAGCATGGCTTCGGAGGGCAAGTGCCCGTCAGCGCATTGTGGAACGTGCAGCGATTCAATGAGTGAGGCTGAGTGGCTGCGGAGCAAGGCTGCGGCCGCAGCTTAGGCGTAGTGGGCGCACTCTGCGCTTGCGGATGCCGGGCGTCATTTGCCGGCGCCGGCACTCGGTCTGCGTTGGCGCTTCGAAATGGGTAAGGCCCACGGATGTGGGCCTTGGGTGTTTGTGGTGAGCCGATGCTTTCGCTGCATCGGCGGGGCGGGCTGCAGCGCGCGCCCGCCCGAACCTTGGTTTTACTTTGCCGATACCTTGCGCCGTGCGAGGCCAAGGCCTGTCAGCGCCAGCCCGAGGAGCAGGGCGGTTGAGGGTTCCGGCACTTCGGCGGCATCCATCACGAGGTTGTCGAACTGGTGGTAGGGGCTTGCTTGCACCCAGCTCACCGAGTTGAGGTTGGAGAAGCCGCTGAACGTGAAAGTCTGGAAGAAATAGCCATCGTCAACGGTGAAGGACTGGTTGACGGTGCCGCCGCCGCTGAGCTGGCCGACGAAGGAAATCGTTGCGCCCAAGCCCCAGAATTTCGATGCCGGCGCGAGGTCAATCGAGTTCAGTGCGAAGGTGCCGCCGCTGACTTTGGCGAGCGTGGTGGTCGCGCCGCTAGAGTTGTTGAACAGGCTGGCGGATCCGAAGTACCAGCCGGTATTGCCCTGCTGGGCAGAGGCGAAGTTGTTTGAAGTCGAGGTGATCTGGAAGCCGTCTTCGGTGTAGCTGCTCAGAGAGGTGAAGCTGGTGCCGCTTTGCTCAAGGGAGTCAAAGCTGATGATCGATGCCTGGGCGCCAGTGCTCAGCAGCGCCAATGAGGCCGCGAGGGCGGAGAGTGTGGTCTTGATCTGCATGGTTTTGTCTCGTGATTGTTTGCGGTCGGGTCGCCGTGAAACGAGCAGAGCATTAAAAGTGCCAGAAGCGCGATTTCCTTGCGGTGTGTGGCTGTCGGCAGCATTGGGAGAGCGCGGCGTCATTTGGGCGTCAAGTCGGCCGACACTTCCGGCAGGGCAAGGCAATAGGGGGGCTGGCCCCGCTTGAGCCCGACAGCCAGCGCGGCTTGGGCGGTGGGCGGCTGCGCCATGCATGGCAAACCGGGAAGGTGGGTACATTAGCCCTTCAGGAACTGCTGGCCGGGCCGTAATTTGGGGAGATTTTCCATTTTCCGGGCCACACCATGGTCAAGCCGCAAAAGTTCAGGCTGGGCGAGCTGCTCGTGCAGCAGCAGTTGATCAGCCAGCAGCAATTGGAAGAAGCGCTGCTTGCGCAGAAGCAGACCGGGCGCAAGCTCGGGCGCGTGCTGGTGGATATCGGTTTGGTGACCGAAGAGCAGATTGCCGGTGCGATTGCTCGCCAGCTGGGTATGCGCTACGTCGATCTGCGCGACTTCGATGTCGACCGCAAGGCTGCCGTGCTGTTGCCTGAGACGATGGCGCGGCGCTTCCGCGCGCTGGTGCTGGCGGAGGAGGGCGCAGGCTTCCTGGTGGGAATGTCTGATCCGTCGGACGTTTTTGGCTACGACGAGATCGCCCGCACGCTCAAGCGTGATGTGTCGCTGGCGGTCTTGAGCGAATCGCAGCTGGCGCAGAACATCGATCGACTGTATCGCCGCACGGAAGAAATCAGCGGGCTGGCCAAGGAGCTTGAGCGCGACCTGGGCGACACCTATGTCGACTTCGGCGCGCTGGGCGCCACGCCAGGGGCCGAGGACGCGCCGGTCGTCAAGCTGTTGCAGTCGATCTTCGAGGATGCGGCGCAGATCAAGGCGTCTGACATCCATATCGAGCCACAGGAAACCAAGCTGCAGATCCGCTTCCGCATCGACGGCGTGCTGCACCTGCAAACCGAGAGCGACAACCGGATCACGCCGGCGCTGGTGCTGCGGCTCAAGCTGATGTCCGGGCTCGATATCAGCGAGAAGCGATTGCCGCAGGACGGCCGCTTCGCGATCCGCGTGAAGCAGCAATCAATGGATGTGCGGATCTCGACCATGCCGACGCAGTTTGGCGAATCGGTAGTGATGCGCTTGCTGGCACAGAACGCCGGCCTGCTTGATCTGGACCGCATTGGCATGCCGGCGGAGATGCTGGCCCGCTACAAGCGGCTGATCTCGGCGCCCAACGGCATGGTGCTGGTGACCGGCCCCACCGGCAGCGGCAAGACGACCACGCTCTACGCCAGCCTTGCCGCGCTCAACAATATCGAAACCAAGATCATCACGGTTGAAGACCCGGTCGAGTACCGGCTGCCGGGCATCAACCAGGTGCAGGTGAACGAAAAGATCGAGCTTTCCTTCGCACGGGTGCTGCGTGCCACGCTGCGGCAAGACCCTGACGTGCTGCTGGTGGGCGAGATGCGCGATCAGGAAACCGCGCAGATCGGCATCCGCGCTGCGATGACCGGGCACCTCGTGCTGTCCACCCTGCATACCAATGACGCGGCCACAACGCCGACACGGCTGATCGACATGGGGGTGGTGAAGTTCCTGGTGGCCACCTCGTTGCTGGGGGTGGTGGCGCAGCGCCTTCTGCGCGTGGTGTGCGAGAGCTGCAAGGAGCCCTACACCCCGCGCCCGAACGAGATGGCCTGGCTTGAACGGGAACTCGGCGCGCAGGCAAGCGGGGGGAAGTGGATGCACGGACGCGGCTGCCCGCAGTGCAATGGCACCGGCTTTCTTGGCCGCAAGCCGGTTTATGAGTTGCTGGAAATGAACGGGGCGCTGGTTGATGCGCTCAATCGGCACGAGGTGGCGGATTTTCCTGCAATCGCGCGTCAGCAGCTCGGTCAGCACACCTTGCGTCACCACGCCGCGCAACGCGTGCTGGCGGGGGAGACCACCGCGCATGAAGCGATGCGCATGGTTTCGGTGGCGGACGACTGACGATGGCCGGCTTTTCTTACCGTGGGCGTGACGCGCGCGGCGGCCTGGTCGAGGGCGCCGTCGATGCCGTCAGCCAGACGGCCGCGGCTGACTTGCTGCTGGCGCGCGGGGTTACGCCGCTGGAAATCACGCCGGCCAGGCAGGGAGGCGGCTTCGCGCTGACCTGGGCGCGCCTGAACCAGCGCAAGGTGAACGACGAAGACATCATGTTCTTCAGTCGGCAGATGTACACGCTGCTCAAGGCCGGCGTACCGATCCTGCAGGCGCTCGGTGGCCTGCGCGAATCCTGCCATGTGCCCACCTTTGCCGCCGTGCTGGGGCGCTTGCGCGAAGGGCTTGATTCGGGCCGCGAGCTGTCGATCGCGCTGAACGACACCGGCGTGTTCAGCCCCTTCTACATCGCCATGGTCAAGGTGGGTGAGATGACGGGCCGGCTCGACCTGATCTTCTTGCGCCTGTTCGAACATCTGGAGTTCGAAAAGGAAATGCGGCAGAAGATCAGCGCGGCCATTCGCTACCCCACCTTCGTGATCATCGCCATGGCGGTGGCGATCGGCGTCATCAACCTCTTCGTGATTCCGGCCTTTTCGAAGGTCTTCAAGCAGTTCAACGCCGAGTTGCCGGTGATTACCCGCGGCCTGATCGCGTTTTCGGACTTCACCATCAACTACTGGTGGCTGGTGCTCGGCCTCATCGCGGCGGCGGTGTTCGGCGTGCGGCACTGGGTATCGACCCCCGAGGGCCGCTTGCGCTGGGATCGCGCCCAACTGCGCCTGCCCATCATCGGCCCGACGATCAACAAGGCCACGCTGGCGCGCTTCGCACGCGCCTTTGCGCTGTCGCTCAAGAGCGGCTTGCCGGTTACGCAGGCCTTCGCCGTGGTGGCGCAGGTGGTGGACAACACCTGGATTGCGCAAAAGCTCGACGCGATGCGCCAGGGCGTGGAGCGGGGCGAGAGCATCCTGCGCACCGCGTCTGCATCCAAGGTGTTCACGCCCATCGTGCTGCAGATGATTCAGGTGGGCGAAGAGTCGGGCGATGTTGACGGCCTGCTGATGGAGGTGGGCGAGATGTACGAGCGCGAGGTGGCCTACGAGGTGGACAACCTGAGTGCGCGGATCGAGCCGATCCTGATCGTGAGCCTGGCTGGTCTGGTGCTGCTGCTGGCGCTGGGGGTGTTCCTGCCGATGTGGGATCTGGGTGGCGCAATGATGAATCGAAAGTAATGCGCAAGAGTGCGCTTGGCCTGCCGTTAATTGAAGTGGCAGTGATTGCGCTGCTCGGCGCGCTGCTAGCCTGGCAACTGTTCTATCGGCTTGAGCGCATGGCGGTAGAAACCGAGCGCATTGCGATGGAGCTGACGGTGGCCAATCTGCGAACGGCCTTGCGCTGGTACCAGACGCGGCAGTTGATGGGCGCGTCGGCAGCGGATCTGGGGGGCGAGCCAGAGCTGACGAACCCGGTTGCGCTGCTGGAGCAAGCGCCCGCCACTTATGTTGGCGTGGTGGAGCCGGGGCAGACGGGCGCGGTGCCGCCGGGGAGCTGGTATTTCGACAAGGCCCTGGGCCAGTTGTGCTACCGGCCCAAGGCCGAAGTGGACATGAAGGGTGTGGCGATCTGTTACGCGTTGCGCCGCAAGGGCAACGAAATGGGCGATGTCGTGTTGCAACTGACAACGCCGTATCGCTGGCAGTGAGGCTTGCTGGTGGCCTGTGTGCCGGGAGCAAGGTGTGAATCAAAAACCGAAAGGACGCAGCAAATGAAAAAGAACCAGGGCTTTACGCTTATCGAACTGATCGCGGTCATCGTGATCCTCGGCATTCTGTCGGCGATTGCCTTGCCGAAGTTCGTGAACCTCACGTCCGAGGCGCGCGTGGCCAAGATGCAGGGTGCGGTGGGGGCGGTGAATTCGGCTTCGGCGCTGGTGCATGCAAAATGGCTGGCGGGTGGGTCGACTGGGGCAAGTGTGGTGGTTGAGGGGCCGACGACGATCAACGTTGTCAACGGCTACCCCGCTGCAGCGAGTCTGGCCGATGCAGCTGGACTCTCCGGCAGCGACTACAAAGTGACTGTCGCCGGGACTAAGGCAACGATCGAAGATCCGGGCAAGGCAAGTTGCAGCTTTAGCTATACCGAGGCAGCGGCAGCGGGTGCGACGCCCACCGTCGACCAGAGTGGCGTGATACCGGCCAACTGCTGAGTCCTCGTGTATCGAAGCGGGCGTTCTCTTTGCCGATCGGCGGCGCCCCGGCGTAGCAAGGGCTTCACGCTTGCCGAGTTGATTGCGGTGCTGGTGATCGTTGGCGTGTTGTCGGCGGTGGCCGCGCCGCGCTTCTTCGCGCGCGGCGGCTTCGATGCCTACGGCTACGGCGAGGCGGTGCGGCGTGGCGTGCGCCTGGCGCAAAAGGCAGCGATCGCCAAGCGCCGCACGACTTGTGTGAGCCAGACCACGACCGCGCTGACGCTGACATTCGCCACCGCGGCGGGGGGCTTGGCCTGCGACGCGGCATTGCTTGACCCGGCGACCGGCACGGCCTTCTCCGAGCCGGTGCCCAGCGGGCTGACGGTGAGCCCCGCCACCTTCACCTTCACCTTCACTCCCCTCGGGCGGCCCAGTGCCGGGCAGACGATCACCGTCACCAGCGACGTTGTGGCAACCATCATCGTGGAAGCGGAAACCGGCTATGTGCGCTAGGCCGCGGCGCCAGTGCGGCGTCACCCTGGTTGAACTGCTCGCCTTCATCGTCATCATTGGCGTGGCGCTGGCGGGCGTGCTGCTGGCGGTGCGCACGGCGGTCGGGAGCAGTGCAGACCCGCTGATCCAGAAGCAGATGCTGGCGATAGCCGAATCGCTGCTTGAAGAGATTGAAAGCAAGGCCTTCACCTTCTGCGACCCTTCCGATCCGAACGCGCTCACCGCAAGCAGCCCGGCAGGCTGCAGCCCGGGCCTGGCGGTGGGGCTGGGGCCCTTGCCCGGGCAAAGCCGCTACAGCAGCACCAACCCCTTCAACAATGTTGGCCACTACCACGGGTTCGCGATGAACACGGGCATCCTGAACCCAGCTGATGGCACGCCGCTGCCGGGGCTTTCGGCCTACACGGCGAGCGTGACGATCAGCCAGGTCGGAACCAGTTTCGGGATCGCCGCCACTGAAGCCCTGCAGATCGACGTGACGGTGAGCGGCCCGAACCCGACGCAGATTCCGCCGATCACCCTGACCGGCTACCGCCTGCGCCATGCGCCCAATGCCGTCCCCTGAATTTCGCCGCTCGTGCGGCTTCACCCTGATCGAGATGGTGCTGGTCATCACCATCGTGGGCATTCTTGCGGCCACCGCGGCGGTGTTCATCCAGCGCCCGATGGAGGCGATCTTCGATACGGCCGACCGCGCCGCCTTGTCGGATTCCGCCGAAACCGCCATGCGGCGCCTGGGGCGCGAGATCCGCTCGGCCCTGCCGAACAGTTTGCGCGTGACCAGCACCGGCAGCGGCGCGACGGCCCGCTACTACATCGAGTTTCTGCCGGTGCTTGGCGGTGGCCGCTATTGCGCCGCGCCCGACGCGGGCGGCGTGTGTTCCAGCATGGCGGGGAGCATCAGCAACCCGCTGACATTCGATCTGGCCGACAGCAGTTTCGAAGTGATCGGCCCGGTGGTGCAGCCCACCACCGGCACGCTTGCCTATGTGGCGGTCTACAACCTTGGCACGCCCGGTGCCGATGCCTGGGCCGGCGACACCCTCGCCGCCTTCGGCAGCCTGACCGGCGGCGGCGCCCGGACGGTGACGCTGGCCGCACCGAAGCTGTTTCCGTTTGCCTCGCCGGGTAACCGCTTTCACCTGGTTGGCGCACCGGTCAGCTACGAATGCGCGCCGCAGACTGCGGGCACCAGCGGCACCGGTACGCTGCGGCGCTACTGGGGCTATGCCTTGTCGGCGGCACAGCCGACGAGCTTTGCTTCGGCGAACTCGGCTCTGGTGGCGGACCGTGTGGCCGCGTGCCGGGTTGACTACACGCAGACAGCGATTGAGCAGAATGGGCTGATCAGCCTCACGCTGGGCCTGCAGCAGAAGGCCGAAACCGTGACGCTGACCCACGAAGTGGTGGTGAACAATGTGCCGTGAGCGCGGATTCCTGCTGCCTGCCGCAGTATTCCTGCTGGTGGTGCTGGCGGGGTTGGCGGCCTTCTTGCTGCGGGTGGGAGCCACCGCACAACAGGGTGCCGCGCTGGATGTCCAGGGCGCACGGGCCTATCAGGCTGCCCGCGCCGGCATTGAGCTGGGGCTCTTTCAGGTGCAGCGGAACAACGCCTGCACCGCCTCACAGACGGTGCCGCTGCCCGTGGGCTTGAACGGTTTCAGCGTCACGCTCACCTGCTCGGCCACCGCGTTTCAGGAGGGCGGCAATGCCCGCGCGCTCTACCTGCTCGTCTCGACTGCCAGCTATGGCACGGTGGCCAGCAGTGATTTCGTTGAGCGACAGATTGTGGCGACGACGGAGCGATGAGAATGCGAGTGATTGGTCTGCGCTGCTTGTGCGGCTTTGTCCTGATGTGTTGTACGGCGGTGGCGCTGGCCGCGATTTCGGTTACGCCGGGCGCCACTGCCACCACGAGCGGCAACAGCACGCTGACGCTCGTCACGCCGACAGGAACGGCCTCTGGCGATGTGCTGGTCGCGCTGATTGCGGCGCGCGCGCCAATGAGCAGCGCACCCCCTTCTGCGGCGTGGAGCAAAGAGGCCGAGATAGTCGATGCCGCAGGTGGTACGTCCACAGCGGTCTACACGCTGGTGCTGACTGCAGCGCCGGCTGTGGGCTATGGCTTCACGCTCGCCGGGGGGGCCAGCAACGCCACCTCGGTCGGTGGATTGCTCGCGTTGCGTGGCGTAAATACGGCGGTGCCGGTTTGTGCCTTCAAGAAAATCTCTGCCGCCAGCGGTAGCACGCTGACAGCGCCGGCCGTTGGCGCTACCTGCGCGGCAGGCGGCGTGCAGGTCAACTTTTTCTCGGCAACCCATGGTAATGCCACGATTTCGCCTGCGTCGGGGTCGATTGGCTTGCAGCGCGGTGGAGGCGGGGCCGACGGTGCTGCCATTGCAGCATCGTGGCGAACCCTCACTGCGACGGGTGACAGCAGAGCGGTGACCGCCAGCAGCACTTTAAGCGCCGGCTGGGGCGCCATCAGCATGGTGTTTCAGACTACGGCAATGACGTGCTTCAGCGACGATTTCAATCGTGCCGCACTTGGGAGTGACTGGGTTGCCATCAAGACGAACGGCAGCTTCACGCCGACCACGGTCACTTCGCCAAGTCCCGCGAGGGCGCGCCTGACCGACAACATCGGCAATGAGTCCACCGCGATGACCCTGCAGCGGTTGATCCCCGCGGCCAATGGCATCGTGCAGGTCACGCTGAAGTTCTTCGCCTATGGGCAGACCAATCCCGCAGATGGTGTTTCGGTGATCCTTTCTGACGCGACCATCACCCCGCAGGCGGGCGGCAGGGGCGGTGCGCTCGGGTATGTGAAGTTCGCCGGCGGTTGGTTGGGCGTGGGCCTGGACGAGTACGGGAACTTCTCCAATACGGCCGGTGGACAACTTGGTGGTCCGGGTCGCGTGCCTCAGTCGGTCGCGATTCGCGGCTCTGGCGCTGGGGTTGCTTCAACTGGTTATCGCTGGATTACCGGCACAGGCACCTTGACGCCCACCCTGTCGACCAATACGACGAGCACGACCCCTTCGCCGGGCCATCTGTACCGGGTGACCATCGACTCGCGGACAAGCGGCAAGAGTTTCGTCACCGTTGAGCGCGATACCACGTCGACCGGCAATGCCTATTCGACCTTGTTGGGGCCGATTGATGTCATGACCTCATCGGGTCAGGTTGCAGTTCCAAGCAATCTTTTGCTTTCGCTGGCCGGCTCTACCGGCGGCAGCATGGCCTTTCATGAGATTACGGGCCTGAAGGTCTGCGCCAATGCCATCAACCCGGTGTCCGCGCAGATCGATCACATCCGCTTTCTGTATGCGCAGCAGGCGCTTACCTGCACGCCCTCGGACATAACCGTGCAGGCTTGCATGGATGCGGCATGCACCACCACTTATGAGGACAATGTCACCGTCACCTTGACACCGACAGGCTGGCTTGGGGGCGATACGAAGGTGATCGCAGGCTCGGGCACGCCCCTCAAGCTCGCCAAGACGGTGGCGGGCACCTATACGCTGGGGGTCAGTGCCACCTCGGTGCCGCTCAAGCCCTACAGCGCGCCCCAGTGCTGGGACGGCGCAACGAAGACAGACTGTTCCATCGTCTTCAATGCCGCCGGCCTGAGCTTTAGCGTGCCGAACCTGGTCTCCGGCCAGACCTCGGCGCCGATCACGGTTTCGGCGGTGCGGCAGACCGCGCCGAACACGGCGTGCGTGCCGGCGTTCGCCAACGTCACGCGTAACGTCGGCTTCTGGTCCAGCTACTCGAATCCGGCCACCGGCACGATGAATCTGGCGGTCAATGGCAGCAACGTGGGCACCACCGCCGGTGCTGCCACCAGCCTTGCGCTGGCCTTCAATGGCAGCGGCCAGGCGACGATCAATGTGCAGTACCCGGATGCCGGGCAAATCCGGCTCGACGCCCTTTACACCGGCAATGCGGCCAACAGCGATAGCGGACTGAGCATGCCGGGAAACTCGCAGTTTGTGGTCAAGCCGGTGGGCCTTTGCGTCGAAAGCCCGGATGCCAACTGGAACTGCGCCTCGCTCAGCGCCGGGTGCACGAAATACGTGCAAGCAGGTCAGCCCTTCAATTTGCGTGTCAGCGGCCGTAAATGGGTGAATGGAAGCACCGATCTGTGTAGCAACCCCGTGACGCCCAACTACCAACAAGCTGGAATTGCTTTGTCGTCCGCCGTGCTGGCACCGGCAGGCGGTAGCAATGGCACGCTGGGCGTTGGCAGCATTTCGCCGGCAGCGGGCGATGGCGGTTCGAAGACGATCAACAACCAGACCCTCTCGGACGTCGGCGTCTTCCGGATTACGGCAACACCTGCGACAGCCGCTTACTTCGGCGAGACGGTGGCGGGGGGGGCTGGCGTCACTGGCCGCATCTATCCGGCCGGTTTCAAGGCCAGCGGCGTGGTGCTGAACAACCGCAGCACGGCAGGCTGCGCGCCGGCGTCGAGCTTCAGCTATCTGGGCGAACCCTTTGCGACGGCATTTACCTTGCAGGCGGTGTCAGCGGCAACCGGCAACCCGGCGGTGCAGAACTACCTCGGCAGCTTTGCCAAGCTGAGCCTGGCCTCGGCGGCGAACCTGGGCTTTGGCGTGCAGCACGGTGCGGTGTCGCTCAACAGCCGGCTCACCGCAAGCTGCGCCGGTGCGGCGGGTAGCTGCGGTACCTGGGCGGCGGCGGGTGTGCCGATCAACGCATCGCTCACCGTGGCACGCGCGGCTTCGCCGGACGGGCCTTACACGGCAGCGCTGGTGGGCATGAGCCCGGTCGATAGCGATGGCGTGCGCATGCTGCCGCAAAACTTCAGCAGCGTGCCCGGCGGAGCCACCGACGGTGCGCAGTTGGCGAGCACCCATCTGCGCTACGGGCGGGTGCGCGTGAGCAATGCCTACGGTACGGCGCTGCAGAGCCTGGCGGTGCCCAGCATTGTTGAAAGCTATACCGGCACGGCATTCGCGAAAAATACGCTCGATAGCTGCACGCTGCTGCCGATCCCGGCCAGCACGCTGGTGGGCAGTGTTGCCACCCCCACTGCCGCTGCGCTGTACTGCGCGGGCGGACTGGGTTTCTATCCGCTTGCGCCGCCGCGCAATCAGTTGGCGCCCGGCAGTACTACCCTGACCGCGCTGGCCTCTGCGGCCGCCGGCGACATCGGGGTCAAGCTGGGTAAGCCGAACCTTGCAGGGTATGTTGATCTGGCGCTAGCGGTGCCGGACTGGCTCAAGTTCAACTGGGACGGCGTCAAGAACGCGAGTGGCTGCACCGTGCCAGGGGCCGATCTGAACGACGACAATCCGCGCGCCCGCATTCGTTTTGGCGCCTTCCGTAACCCGTCGATCATCTTTATGGGAGAGAGCTATTAGCCCCCTTGCCCGCCTTCTCGACCAGCCTTGGCTGAAGCGGCGCGCGGGCGGCGATGCGGCCGCAATCAACCTCGCCTGCCGCGCGAGCGCCGTAGTGGCAACGCAGATCACGCTCCCGGATGCGCCGAGGCCCAGGGTGGAGATTGCCCGCGTCCTGTTTGCGCAGGGTGACGATATCGCGCGTTGGGAGGCGATCAGCCAGGCCGTGAATTTGCGCGATGCGCCGATCCGCGTCCTGTTGGCCCCCGGGGAATACCAGTTCCTGCAGGTGGACCTGCCACAGGTGGCGCCAGAGGAACTCAAAACCGCCCTGCGTTGGCAGGTCAAGGATCAGCTTGCGTGGCCGGTTGAAAGCAGCACGCTTGACGTGATTGCTTGCGTGGAAGATCCCGCCAGTCACCGCCGGCCTCCCGGTTTCGTCGTGGCAGCGGCGAACCCGATTTTGCTGAAGCACATGCAGCGCTTTCGCGCACACAATGCGCGTGTCACCGTAATCGACATACCGGAAATGGCACAGCGCAATCTGGCCCAGATGCTGGATGAGCCGGGGCGGGCAACAGCCTTGCTGTCGATCGGTGAGAGCGGGGCGCTATTGACAGCCACGCGTGGCAGCCAGATTTTTTTCACACGGCGTTTCGATTCGCCATTCGAAGCGATCAGCAAGAGCGAAGAGGGCCGCCGTGCGGTGTTTGATCGCCTGGTACTGGAACTGCAGCGCTCGGCCGATGTGCTGGAGCATCAGCTCTCGCACCTGGGGGTGTCGAAACTCTGGCTGGCGCCGTTCCCGCACCGCGATGAGTTGCTCAGTCTGTTGATTGATTCGCTCTACCTGCCGGTGAAGGCGATCGAACTCGAAAGCCTGTTCGACTTCGGCGCCGAGGGCGCGCCGCAGGACGAACTGGTTGCCGCCGCGCTCTTCCTGCCGCTGGGCTTGGCCCTGCGTGAACGGGCGGTGCCATGAAGCCGAACATCAACCTTGCCGATCACTCGCTGCTGCCGCGCGAACCGCAGTTCACGCTCAACAGCCTTGCGCTGGCCTTGTTGCTGGTGGCGCTGTGCATGAGCGCGATTGCGGCCGGCGCACTGCATGTGGCGCGCCAGCGGACAGCCGAGCGCGCTGTGCTGCAGGCGCAGTTTGATCGTATGCAGCGTGATGTTGCCCAGCTTACCGCCGAGCTTGCACCGCGCAAGAACGAAACGGCCAATGCGCAGCGGCTTGCCGCGCTCACGCAGGAAGGCGAGGAGCTGCGCCGCATTTCGCGCATGCTCGATGGCGGCATCGCAGGCTCCAGCAAGGGCTTCTCGGAGAGTCTGGACGGGCTGGCGGCGCAGCGGGTCGAGGGCGTCTGGCTCACCGCGTTCACGCTGGCGCCGGCGCGTGCCGAATTCGTCGGTCACGCGGTCG
Source organism: Niveibacterium sp. 24ML (assembly GCF_026586805.1). GTDB lineage: Bacteria > Pseudomonadota > Gammaproteobacteria > Burkholderiales > Rhodocyclaceae > Niveibacterium. The sequence continues at coordinate 289,821 of NZ_JAPFHA010000002.1, forward strand.
ACGCGGCGCGGCTGCCCTTGTTCATTGCTGCACTGGGGCGCATCGACGCGCTGCGTGAGCACAGCTTCGCCAGCATCGAACTCAAGGAAGCGCCGGCGCCAGCGATCGAGCAATCCGCCCCGGGTGGTGCGCGCAAGCCGGTGCCCCTGAGCTTCCGGATCGGCCCCGGCGAGGAGGGCAAGCGATGAAAGCGCGCTGGATCGCCTTGAGTGATCGCTTCAATGCGATGGCCGATCGCGAACGCATCCTGCTTTGCGCCGCGGCAATCGGGGTGCTGCTCGGGTTGTTCTGGTTCTTGCTGATCGAGCCGGCGATGAATCGCCAGGCAGCGGCTCTTGCGCAGGTGCAGACGCTGCGCAAGCAACTCGATGGCCTGGCGGAGCAGGCGGCCTTGCTGGACGAGGCGCGCCGCAATGACCCCGATCTGCTCGCGCGCCAGCAGATCGAGCGCCTGATCAAGGAGAACCTTGAGCTCAAGGCTGCGCTGTCGAGCAAGCGCGCCTTGCTGGCCGACCCGCGCGAGGTGCCGGCGCGCCTGCGCGATCTGCTGGCGGCCCAGCCGGGCCTGGAGCTGGTGAGCCTGACTTCCTTGCCGGTGCAGAACCTGATGGCGAGCGATCCGCTCGCCGCCGCGCCGCCCCCGGGTGCGGTGCAGTCGGCCCCGCTCAGCGATACGGTGCCAAGCACGGCGGTGTATCGCCACGGGCTGACCATCGCGGTACGCGGCGACTACGCAACGGTTTCAAAGTGGCTGCGTACGGTGGAACAGTTGGGCTGGCAGGTCTTCTGGGGCAAGCTGCACTATGAAGTCGATCGCTACCCGCAAGCGGTGGCGACGGTCACGATTTACTCACTAAGTCTGGATGCTGCATGGCTGCGTCTTTGAAACCTTGGTTCGGTCTGGCGTTTGGTCTCTGCGCCATGGCCGCTTTGGCGGCGCCGGGGGATCCGACGCGCCCGCCCGATGCTTACCTGCCGGCCGCGATGCCGGCGGCTGGCGCACCCAGCGCTGAGGCGATGGTCTTGCAGTCAGTGCTGATCGGGCCGGACCGGAAGCTGGCCGTGATCAGCGGTCAGACGGTGTTGTTGGGCGGCAGGATTGGCGAGGCGCGCCTGGTGGCGATGAGCGAGAAGTCGGCAACGATTGAGGACGCCAGTGGCCGCCGCGTGCTGCCGCTGGTGGCCACCATGAAACAGACGCCAGCAGCCGTGGGGACGAAACCCGGCATGGCAAGGAGGGGGGGCGAATGATCCGCCGTTCATACAGCAGTCTGCTGGTGCTGTGCATGTTGGCGGCTTGTGCGTCCAACCCGCCCGGCTACGATGCGCCGCAGCAAGCGATCCGATCCGAGATGGCCAAGGCCAGCACCGCCACGGTGGCGCCGGCGCCAACGCCTGCACCGGTTGCCAGGCCCGATCCGCTGGCGCCGCCACCGCGCGCGGCCGTGGCGCAGAAGCGCTTTGACCTTGCGGTCAACAACGCGCCCGCGGCGCAGGTGCTCCTGAGCATCGTTTCCGGCACGCCGTATTCGATGTTGCTGCCGCCAGACTTGAGCGGCACGATCAGCATGAACCTGCGCGAAGTCACGGTGATGGAGGCCTTGCAGGCGATCAGACAGGTCTATGGCTATGAGTTCCGTGTTGATGGCACGCGGATCGCGGTCATGCCGCAGACCATGCAGACGCGGGTGATGCAGATCAACTACCTGGACATCAAGCGCAAGTCGATCAGCGATGTGCGGGTGATTTCCGGTTCAGTCAGCGATGGCAGTTCAACCGGCTCGACCACCAATTCCTCCAGCGGCACGACAACGCAGACCAGCGGCGGAAGCAGCAGCAACTTCGTTGCGAATCAACTGACCACCAACACCAAGAGCGACTTCTGGACCGAGCTGATGAGCGTGCTCCAGTTGATCATCGGCGAAGGCGATGGGCGCAAGGTGGTGGTCAGCCCGCAGGCGGGTCTGGTGGTGGTGCGGGCGATGCCTTCGGAGCTGGCCCTGGTGGAGCACTACCTGCGCAGCGCGAAGCTGTCGCTTGAACGGCAGGTGATCCTTGAAGCCAAGATCATCGAGGTTCAGCTCAACAACCAGTTCCAGGCCGGTATCAACTGGGCAGCCTTCGGCAATGGATCGAGCGGTTCGGTCTCGGCGGGGCCGATTGCCCCGGGCATGACCCTCTCCAACGACGGCTCGGCGCAGATTGGCAACATCATCACCGGCGTTGCCGGGCAGACGCTCAGCAATGCGATCACCTCGGCCGGAACGATGTTCGGCCTGGTCTTCCAGAGCGGCAACTTTGCAGCGGTGCTCAACCTGCTGGAGCAGCAGGGCAAGGTGCATGTGCTGTCCAGCCCGCGCATCTCGGCGCTGAACAATCAGCCGGCGGTGCTGAAGGTGGGCACCGATGACTTCTTCGTTACCAACGTCAGCTCGACCGTGACCACCGGCGTCTCTTCGACCAGCACGCCCACCGTCACGTTGCAGCCGTTCTTCTCCGGCATCTTGCTGGATGTCACGCCTTCGATTGACGACCAGCGCCAGGTGACCTTGCATGTGCATCCATCGGTGAGCGATGTCACCGAAGTCACCCGCCGCATCAACCTTGGAAACCTGGGCACGCTGACGCTGCCCCTGGCGTCAAGCAAGGTCAGTGAAACCGCCAGCGTGGTGCGCGGGCAGGATGGGCAGATCATCGCGCTGGGCGGGCTGATTCGCGAGGCGCTGACTGACGACGTGGATCAGGTGCCGGTGCTGGGGGGCTTGCCGGTGCTGGGCAGCCTCTTCCGCAGCACCGGCAAGAAGATGGTCAAACGCGAACTGGTGATCCTCATTCGCCCGACAATCGTCGATTCCAATGTTGCCTGGTCCGACGATCTGAAGGGTGCCGATACGCGTTTGAACAAGTTGCTTGAGCTCGACAATCTGAAGTTCGACAACGAACTGCGGCAAAGCAAATAGTCGCCCCTTCGGCATGACATGAAGCGCACGCGCAGCCGTGCGCTTTGTTCATTCATGGCGATCGCGCAGACAGCGACTTTCATGCTCAGGCTCTTCTACTACCCGAGCAATGCCCGCCTTGCGCCGCCGCTGGAATTGCCCGCCATGGCGCGGACCTTTGAACAGGCAGGTCTTCAGCGGCCCGGGGTTTGAGCTTCGCCGGCGGCGTTCCGTGGCACCTTGCGCGGGTTATCAGCGCCGCTGGATCGCCTGCATCAGCTTTTCCAGGGCTGCATCCTGGCTGGCGGCGCGCTGGGCTTCGGCTTCGCGCCGTAGGCGATCATGATCCTCAAGGCTTTCAAGTGCGCGGGCAAGGTCGAGCATGACGACCGGCGCATTGCAGTAGGGGCAGTTGCAGTCCTTGAGTGCGTGCAAGGGGGCGCCGCATTGGGTGCAGGCCATGCCCAGCAACTGCTTGCCGGGCATTGCGAGGTCTGCGGGTGTGACTTTGCGCAGCAGCCCTTTTTCGGCGAGGAATTGCGCGTGCGTGACCGCGTGGCCGTGGGCGCTGGGGCAGCGGTGGTGGATCATGCGCCCGTAGCGGCTCATGTTGTGAATGCGATTGAGCGCTTCGCCGCAGCGCGGACAGGCGAGTCGCTGGCGCAGCGGTTGATCGGCGCTGTCGGAGGACTCGGCGATCAGGCGGAACAGCTCAAGCAGGCCTTCGCGGGCGAGGGTTGCAGTCTCCATCTGGTCGAACCACAGCACGCGGCATGCCGCGCAATGGTCGATCTCCACCACCTTGCCGTAGTGGGCGGCAAGCGAAATCGCACGCATCGGGCCACCGCAGTTGGGGCAGGGGGCGGACGTGCTCATGGTGCGGGCCTGCGCAGCGGAATCACGATTTGCGAGAGCTCAACTGCGGAGCGGACGCCCATCTTGTCGAAAACCCGCGCGCGGTGGACTTCGACGGTACGCATTGAAATGTCGAGTGCGTCGGCGATCTGTTTGTTGAGCTTGCCTTCGAGGATGCGTGTCATGACTTCTTGCTCGCGCGGGGTCAGTGAGGCCAGCCGTGCTTCGATGTTGGCGCGTGAACCCTGGTCGGCGCGGTTGCGGGCATCGAAGGCCAGTGCTTCCTGCACGAGGTCAACCAGTTCGTTGTCGTTGCAGGGTTTTTCGACAAAGTGCCAGGCGCCGCGACGCAGCATCTGCACCGCCAGTGGCACGTCGCCATGGCCGGTGAGAAACAGCACCGGCAGCGTTGCGCCGCGTGCGAGCATCTGCTCGAAGCACTCGGGGCCGCTCATGCCCCCCAGCCGCACATCGAGCACCACGCAACCGCGCAGGGTGGCATCGAACGCGGCGAGGAAGGCCTCGCCGCTGGCCCAGGTGCGGCAGGCGAGGCGCCGGCTCTTGAGCAGCCAGGCGAGCGCATCGCGGATGGCTTCGTCATCGTCGACGACATGGACAAGTGGCCCCATCTCAGACCTTGATCGGCAGTGCAAAGTGGAAAAGCGTACCGCCGCCGGGGCGGGTTTCAAACCACAATCGCCCCTGGTGCAGTTCGATGATCGAGCGGCAGATGTTCAGACCCATCCCCATGCCGTCGGCCTTGGTGGTGTAGAGCGCGTCGAACAGGCGCTCGCCGACTTCGGGCGGGATGCCGCTGCCGCAGTCGGCCACGCTCAGTTGCACCCACTCTTCGTCGGCGTTGGTGCTGACAGTCAGCGTGCGCGCGTGGCCGGGGGTATCCGCCATGGCGTCAAAACCATTGCGGACGAGGTTGACCAGTACTTGCTGAAGCATCACCGTGTCGGCATGGACTTCCGGCAGCGCAACGGCCAGCACGGCTTCCAGGCGTACGCCGCGCCGGCGGGCTTCGGATTTGACCAGTTCGAAGGCTTCCACCACAACGGAATTGACCCGCGTCGGGCGGAAGTTCGATTCGCGCTTGCGCACGAAATCGTGCACCCGCCGGATGATGTGGCCGGCCCGCGTGGCTTGCTGAACCAGTTTTTCCAGCGCGGCCTCGACTTCGCTTTGCGGCAGGCTGCCCTGCCGCAGCGCGTTGAGCGCCCCGGTGGCGTAACTGGTGATGGCGGCAAGCGGTTGGTTGAGTTCATGCGCGAGTGACGACGCCATCTCGCCCATCGTCACAAGGCGCGAGTTGGCTTGCAGCTTTTCTTGTTGCTGGCGGGCCAGTTCTTCGGCGCGGCGCCGCTCGGTGATGTCGAGCACCGAACCCATCCAGCCCACATGGCGGCCGGTTTCATCGATCAGCGGGGCCTCGTAGAGCAGGGCGTCGAACTTCTCGCCGTTCTTGCGACGGAACCGCAGTTCCACGCCTTGCGCGGGCGTTTCACCTGCGAGGATGCGATCGTGCACCGCCTGGGTTGCCTCCATTTCCTCGGGCAACCAGTACGGCATCGGCGGCGCCATGCCCACCATTTCATCGGCACTCCAGCCGAACATGCGGCAGAAGGCCGGGTTCACATAGGTGATCCGCCCGGTCAGATCGCGCGCGCGCAAGCCGGTCAGCAGGGCGTTCTCCATCGCTTGACGCACGGCCACTTCGCGCAGCAAGGCTTGCTCGGCATCGCGGCGGCGACGCATGTGCCGGCTCAGTGTCCACAGGCTCCAGACGGTGGCCGCCGCAAACACGATGACCGCCCCGGCGAAGGCCAGGGGCACCAGCCGGGTGCCGACGCTGTAGCCTTCCACCTTCAGGCTCAGTCCGTGCCCGGGCGGGTCGAAGGGGATCTCGTAGCTCAGCTCCGGTGCCAGCGGGGCGACCAGGGACTTGGCGACCACTTCGCTGCCCCGCTGATCACGGATCGACAGGCGATAGCGCTCTGAGAACCACCAGGGCACCTGCGTCGACAGGATGTTGCGGAAGGCATAGACCGCGACCACGTAGCCGACCAGCCGGTCGCCATCGTGCCAAGGCACCGCAACCGCGAAACCAGGCTCGGTTTGCGGCTCTGCGACATAGCCGTAACCCGCGCGGCCGGTGGCGCGCGACATGTCGGCGGCTTGTTGCACCAGTTCAGGGTCTTCCGGCCGAAGCTCGGGCGGCCAGGCGCCCCGAACCGAAAGCCGTTCATCCACCCAGATGACCCGCTGAAAGCCATTCTCGCCTTCGGCCAGCTTGCGCAGGCGCGCCAGGGTGGCTTCCGAGTTTGCTGCGCGCGAAAACAGGCGGGGAGCCAGTTGCCGCAGCAAGCCTTCGTTGCGTTCGAGCCCGAAGCGCAGGTTCTGCTCCAGCCACAGTACGTCGGACACCACTGCGGCGCGCTGATCTTCCCGATCCTGCTGCAAGGTCAGCGCCACAAAGCCGACGATGCCGGCCACCAGCGCGAGCAAGGCCACTACGGGCAGCCGCCAGTACCATTCGCTGCTGGGTGTCGGAGGGGCGTGGTGCGGAGTGGTCACGCGCCTAGTCTAGCGAGCGCCAGCGGGCATTGGGCACCTGTTGTGGAAGACCACAATGGCCCTGGATGTATGCGTCGCGAAGTGGCACGTAATCTGTCGCGTGGGTGCGTGGGGTGATGGACGCGCGATCTGGCGCGCCGCTTACGGGCTTCAGCCTGGCATTATCCGGCCCATGAAAAAGGGCGCCGCGGGGCGCCCTTGCTTTGCTGGCTGCGGCGGGAAGTCAGTGCGCCAGCGGAATCGTGCGGGCCTGGTCGAAGCGCAGCAATGCGTCGATCTTTGCCTCGATCTGCATGAAGCGGGCCACTTTCGCGGCGGAGAGCGATTTCACCATCTTGTTCGTGTGCTCGCCGCGGAGCTTGATCAGATCGCGTTCGGCCGCGTTGATGTCCTTCATCAGCCGCTTTGCGTTCGCGTCGGTCAGTTTCGAGTCGACCGCGATGAAGTCGATCATCGCAAGCGTCAGGCGCTGACGGATCGGGGCCTGAGCCTTTTCGAAGGCTTCATACATTGGCCAGAAGCGTTCCGCTTCGGCGGCGCTCAGCTCCATGTTGTCGGCAACGAGCTTCTTCTTGTCGGTACGGATCTTGTCACGCAGGGCTTGAATGGCCGTGGTGTCGATCTCGGCGGGAGGCGCGGCAACTGCATTGACGCCAATCAGCGATGCGCAGCAAATCAGCGCGGCAACAAGTCGTTTCATCTTGAACCCTCATGGTTGTTATCCCCAAATATTATGAGCGCTCGGCGCGATTGGGGAGGGGCTGGTCGCACATTCGACAAAGCTTGCCTCAGCGCCGGATCGGCAGCCTGCCTGCCAACAAATTCACCAAGAGTCTGGCAAATATTCCCTGATATAATCAAAAGTTGCCTTTTTTGTACCTATCAACTTGTGGAGTTTGAACATGGCTATCGAACGCACGCTCTCGATCATCAAGCCCGATGCGGTCGCCAAGAACGTTATCGGCAAGATTTACCAGCGTTTTGAAGACGCAGGCCTGAAAGTGGTCGCGGCCAAGCTGGTGCATCTGTCGGCGCAGGAGGCGGGTCAGTTCTACGCCGTGCACAAGGAGCGTCCGTTCTTTGCCGATCTGGTGAAGTTCATGACCTCGGGCCCTGTGATGATCCAGGCGCTCGAGGGCGAGAACGCCATTGCCAAGAACCGCGAGCTGATGGGTGCGACCGATCCGAAGAAGGCCGCGCCGGGCACGATCCGCGCCGACTTCGCCGAGTCGATCGACGCCAATGCCGTGCACGGTTCCGATGCGCCGGAAACCGCCGCTGTTGAAGTGGCGTTCTTCTTTCCGGGCATGAACGTCTACTCCCGCTAAGCAAGCCGTAGCGATCCAACAGGCGCGCCGGCCGGGAATTCGAATGCCCGCCGGCGGTCTGAACGGTCTCTGCCCCCGGAGACAATCATGACGACAGCACAAGATAACCGCGTCAACCTGCTCGATTTCGATGTGCAGGCCATGACAGACTGGTTCGCCGCGCAGGGCGAGAAGCCCTTTCGTGCGCGCCAGGTGCTGCGCTGGATTCACCGCTTCGGGGAAACCGATTTCGAGGCGATGACCGATGTCGCCAAGAGCCTGCGCGCCAAGCTGCAGGGCTCGGCTTGCATCGTTCCGCCCAATCCGATCCGCGACAGTATTTCTACCGACGGCACGCGCAAGTGGCTGTTTGATGTGGGCAATGCCAATGCGGTCGAAAGCGTGTTCATCCCCGAGACGAACCGGGGCACGCTCTGCATTTCTTCGCAGGCGGGTTGCGCGCTCGACTGCTCCTTCTGCTCCACCGGAAAGCAGGGCTTCAATCGCAACCTGAGTGCGGCCGAGATCATTGGCCAGTTGTGGATGGCCAATCGCCTGCTGGGTGCGGTCAAGCCTGGTGCCGATGAGGCCGGCGAACGGATCATCAGCAACGTGGTGATGATGGGCATGGGCGAGCCGCTGGCCAACTTCGACAATGTTGTGTCCGCGCTCAACCTGATGCTGGATGATCACGCCTACGGGCTCTCGCGCCGTCGCGTCACCGTGTCGACTTCAGGCATCGTGCCGGCGATGGATCGCTTGCGCGATGCATGCCCGGTGGCGCTGGCCGTGTCCTTGCACGCCCCCAACGATGCGTTGCGCGATGTGCTGGTGCCGATCAACAAGAAGTACCCGCTGGTGGAGTTGATGGCGGCTTGCCGCCGCTACCTTGAGCGCGCACCGCGCGACTTCATCACGTTTGAATACGTCATGCTCGACGGCGTCAATGATCAGGACGAGCATGCCCGCCAGCTTGTTGCGCTTACCCGCGACGTGCCGTGCAAGTTCAATCTGATCCCGTTCAACCCATTCCCGAATTCTGGTTACGAGCGCTCGCCCGCGCCCCGGATCAAGCGCTTTGCGCAGATCCTGATCGACGCCGGCATCGTCACCACAACCCGCAAGACGCGCGGCGACGATGTCGATGCCGCATGCGGACAACTCGCCGGGCAAGTCGTGGACAAAACCCGGCGCACCACGCGAACCACCATACCGCTCACGGAGGTCAGATCTTGATCGGATTTCGTACGGCTCTTCTCTTGCTCGCGCTCGCTGCCGGTGGCACCGGCTGCAGTTCCGGTGGTTCGCGTTCCAAGGCAGGCGAATCCGATCGTCCCTCGGCGGATCAGCCGGTGACTTCCGACGCGCGCAAACGCTCACGAGCGCACGTCGAGTTGGGGACTGAATACCTGAAGGCGGGGCGGTTCGGGGTGGCCATGGAAGAGGCGCGGATCGCGATTGAGGAGGACCCCTCCTACGCTGCGGCGCATCAGCTGAAAGCCTCGGTCCACGTTTACCTTGAAGAGAAAAAGGCTGCGCAGGATTCGTTCGAGCGTGCGCTGAGTCTTGCGCCGGGCGATCCGGAGTTGGCGAACAGCTACGGCTGGTTCCTTTGCACCAACGGTGAACGTTCGCGCGGCTTGGATCTGCTCGTGAAGTCCGCGCAGAACCCTTACTACGAGAAGGCGACGCGTCCGTACACGAACGCCGGATTGTGCTATCTGATGGATAACAACACCGAGGCCGCTCGCGTGCAGTTCCAGCGTGCTTACACGCTGGATCCGAAGAACACGACGGCGTTGTACAACCTTGCGCTCATCACTTACCAGAAGGGCGACACGCAACGCGCTCGCGAAATGACGACCGAGCTCAATCGCATTGGCGATCCCACCGCGGCCTCGCTCTGGCTGGGCCTTCGCGTCGAACACAAGCTCGGCAACCGTGAAGCGGAGGTTGCCTATCTGGCCCAGTTGAAGCGGCGATTCCCGGATTCGCCGGAGCTACAAGACTATTTGCAGGGGCGCTTTGATTGAGCGCGAGTTCGATGGAATCAACAACCTACGCGACTGAGCCCGGCGTTGCCGCCTCTGGTGCGGCTTTGCGTCAGGCGCGAGAGGCGCGCGGACTGGGTTTGGCCGAGGTGGCCACTACCCTCAAGCTGACCACCCGCCAGATTGAGGCGATTGAGGACGAGGCCTTTGAGGTGCTGCCCGGCAACGCCTTCGCGCGCGGCTTCGTTCGCAACTATGCGCGCTTCCTGAGTCTGGACCCGGCACCTTTGCTTGAGCGCATGGCGCAGCCTGCGCGTGCCGAAGAGCTTCGCCTCGCGCCCGAATCGAACGCCGAAGGTGCGGTACCGCGTTCGCCCTCAGGGTATCGATCGACCTCGGCGATGCCCGCAGTCTTGTTGTTTGGGGCGATTCTCGTGTTGGGCGGACTTGGCTATCTGTTCGACTGGTACGGTCGCCAGAGCCCGGTCTTGATCGATCAGGCTGCCTTGCAGTCAATGCCGGCGGTCGCCAGCAGCGAAGCTGTGTTTCCGCCGAAATCGGAAGAAACCGAAGTGGTGATGGCGCAAGTCGAAGCGGTCGCAACGGCTTCGGCGCCCGCGCTGCAGGCGCCTGCTTCAGAGCCTCTGCCAGCGCAATCAGCCGCGCTCGTGACGGCTGATGCGCCTGCGCCGCAGCCCATGCAATCGGCGCCGGCCACGCCGGAGGCTCCGCAGGCCGGCATCTCGTTTTCCTTTTCCCAGGATGCCTGGGTCGAGGTGCGTGACGCTTCCGGCCGAGTGGTGTTCTCGCAGCTGAACAAGGCCGGCTCGACTCAGGCGGTTCAGGGCAAGGCGCCGTTCTCGCTTGTGATCGGCAATGCAACCAACGTGAAGCTTTCATACAACGGTCAGCCGATTGACCTGACGCCCCATACCAAGGTCAGCGTAGCGCGGCTATCGCTGAAGTAAGACCATGGCTCTCTTCGACCCCTTCGGCGGCAAGCCTCTCTCACGTCATCGCACACGCCAGGTTCGTGTTGCGGGTATCCGGATCGGCTCGGACTCGCCGATCGTGGTCCAGTCGATGACCAATACCGACACCGCGGACCATATCGCGACGGCGATCCAGATCGCGCAGTTGGCGCGCGCCGGCTCCGAGATCGTTCGCATCACGGTCAACAACGAGGAGTCGGCGGCCGCCGTACCAAGGATTCGTGAGCAACTGTTGAAGATGAACGTGGATGTCCCCTTGGTCGGCGACTTCCACTACAACGGCCATCGTTTGCTGACCGCCTATCCGGAGTGTGCGTCGGTTCTTGACAAATACCGCATCAATCCCGGCAACGTCGGCGCAGGCCAAAAGCGTGACCTGCAGTTTGCGTCGATCATCGAATTGGCGTGCAAGCACGACAAACCGGTGCGCATCGGCGTGAACTGGGGCAGCCTGGATCAGTCAGTCCTCGCCCGGATCATGGATACCAACGCGCAGCGCGCTGAACCCCTGGATGCGATGGCGGTGATGCGCGAAGCGCTTGTGACGTCGGCACTTGAATCCGCTGCTCTGGCCGAGTCATGCGGCATGGCGGGGGATCGCATCATCCTGTCGGCCAAGGTGTCGAGCGTACAGGACTTGATCGCGGTCTATCGCATGCTTGCAGATCGTTGCGACTATCCGCTGCATCTGGGCCTGACTGAGGCGGGCATGGGCAGCAAGGGTATCGTGTCGTCTACGGCGGCGCTCAGCGTGCTCTTGCAGGAAGGGATCGGCGACACGATTCGCGTGTCATTGACACCCGAACCGGGCGGCGCGCGCACGCAGGAAGTCGTCGTGGCGCAGGAGATCCTGCAGAGCATGGGCTTGCGGGCCTTCACGCCCATGGTGACAGCCTGTCCGGGCTGCGGTCGCACGACGAGCAGCTTCTTCCAGGAGCTTGCGCAGTCCGTGCAGAGCTACGTGCGCGACAAGATGCCGGAGTGGAAAAAACGATACGACGGCGTGGAGAATCTCACGCTTGCGGTCATGGGCTGCGTGGTGAATGGCCCTGGCGAGAGCAAGCACGCAAATATCGGTATCTCGCTGCCAGGTACTGGCGAAACACCGGCAGCGCCGGTTTTCGAGGACGGCCAGAAGACCGTTACGCTGCGTGGCGACAATATCGCGCAGGAATTCATTGCGCTGATTGATGCCTACGTGGCGCGCAAATACACGAAGAAATCATCCTGAGCCTTTGGGTTCAGGCGTAATCGACAGGTAAAGATGGCACAGAAACTGATTCAGGGCGTGAAGGGGATGCACGACATCCTGCCGGAGGATGCGGAGCGTTGGGAGCTATTCGAGGAGATCGTTCGCGGCTGGCTGCGCGACTACGGCTACCGGCCGATCCGTACGCCGATTCTCGAGTTCACGCCCTTGTTCGTGCGCAGCGTTGGCGAGCACACCGACATTGTCGAGCGCGAAATGTACGCCTTCGAAGATCGCCTCAATGGTGATCCGCTCGTGCTGCGGCCGGAAGGCACCGCGCCCTGCGTGCGCGCCGTGCTCGAACACAACCTGATCAATGCCGCCGGCCCGCAGCGTCTCTACTACAACGGCCCGATGTTCCGCCATGAGCGCCCGCAAAAGGGACGTTTGCGGCAGTTCCATCAGTTCGGTGTGGAGGCGTTCGGCTACGCGGGCCCAGACATCGATGCCGAGCACATCGTCATGCTCTCCCGCTTGTGGCGCGATCTTGGCCTGGAAGACGACATCTGGCTGGAAATCAACTCGCTGGGCGCCAGCGAAGAGCGTGCGCGCCACCGCGAAGCACTGATCGCCTACCTTGAGACGCATATCGACCTGCTGGACGACGATGCGCGTCGTCGGCTTCACTCGAACCCGTTGCGGATCCTCGATACCAAGAATCCGGCGCTGCAAGCCGTGGTTGAAGCCGCGCCCAAGCTCTACGAATTTCTCGGCGTCGAATCCCTGGCGCACTTTGAGGGCGTGCAGGCCTTGCTGCGTGAGGCGGCGGTCCCGTTCAAGGTGAATCACCGCTTGGTGCGGGGCCTGGACTACTACAACCGCACCGTGTTTGAGTGGGTCACGGATAAACTGGGTGCCCAGGCCACAGTGTGTGGTGGCGGCCGCTATGATGGTCTGGTCGAACAACTCGGCGGAAAGCCGACGCCCGCCTGTGGTTTTGGCATGGGGATTGAACGTTTGATGATGCTGTGGGCCGAAGTCCAGGCTGACTCGGTGCGCGCAGAACCTGACGTCTACCTGGTTCACCAGGGCGAGGCGGCTTCGCGCTTGGCGTTCCGTGTCGCCGAGCAGCTTCGTGATCACGGTTTTGCGGTGATCTATCACTGTGGCGGCGGCAACTTCAAGAACCAGATGAAGAAGGCCGACGCATCGGGAGCCCGCGTTGCCGTGATCATCGGTGATGACGAGGCGGCGGCGGAAGAGGCCAGTTTCAAATTCATGCGGGAAGAGGGTGAGCAGCGCCGCCTTCCCGTCGCTCAACTCGGCGAGACTCTCGCCGCTCTGCTCTACAACGTGGAAGAAGAAGATGGCAGCGTTTGACCTTGAAGAACAGGAACAGATAGCAACCCTCAAGGCCTGGTGGGAAAAGTGGGGCACGCTCGTGACGATCGTCGCCGTTGCGCTGGCCCTGGCGGTTCTTGGCTGGCGCGGCTGGGAGTGGTACAAGCACAAGCAGGCCTCTGAGGCCAGCGTGATCTTCGCGACCCTGGTTCAGGCCGTGGAAGCCAAGGACGCACAAAAGATCCGCGAAGCGTCGGGTGTGATCTCCGAACGCTATGGCGCCACCGCCTATGCCGACATGTCGGCACTGCTTGCTGCCCAGGCGCAAGCGGCAGCCGGCGACCGCGCGAGCGCAAAGACCAAGCTCGAGTGGGCGGCGACAAAGGGTAATGACCCGCTGACCCGCGATCTGGCACGTCTGCGTCTTGCCGCAGTGCTGATGGATGACAAGGCCTACGATGCAGCGGTCAAGCAGCTCGAAGCCAAGCCGGCAAAGCCCTTTGCTGCCCGTTACGCTGACTTGCGCGGTGACGCTCTGGTCGCGCAGGGCAAACCCGCCGAGGCCTTGATTGCCTACAAAGAAGCGCTCGCACTCGTCAGTGCAGAGAACGAACAGGGCCCGCAGGCGATGAAGTCAGTGCTTGAACTCAAGGTCGATGCACTCGGGGGCGGCAAGTGAAATTGCGCCAGCCAATCCTGCTCCTTGCCGCGAGCCTTGTTCTGGGCGGCTGCTCGACGATCAGCTCCTGGTTCAGCAAGGCGTATGTCGAACCGATGGCTGAGCTGACCAAGTTCACGCCGTCCGCGCAGCTTGAGCAGGTATGGCGGGTCAGTGTGGGTTCGGCCGGCAAGGCACTGATTCAGCCGGCCAGCGCCGGCGACGCAATCTACGTTGCGAGTGGTGGTGGCGACGTTTACCGCATCGAGGGCGGGCGAACGATCTGGCGCGCGAGCACCAAGGAAGACGTGGTGGCCGGGGTTGGTGCATCGGGCGCGCTGGTCGCCGTCGGCATCAAGGGCGGACAGGTTGCCACCTTCGAGGCCGATACCGGCAAGCCGCGCTGGTCTGTTGATGTGGGCGGCGAAGTCTCTGCTGCGCCTCTTGTTGATGGCGACGCGATTGTCGTGCGGGTTGGCGATGCGAAGCTGGTTTCACTTGATGCGGCAGACGGGCGCAAGCGCTGGACTTACACGCGCACGACACCGCCTTTGTCCCTGAGGGCTTTCTCGGATGTTCGCCGCGCCGATGCGTATCTGTTTGCCGGCTTCTCTGGCGGCCGCGTCGCCGCGATCACTGCGAACACCGGCCAGCTCGCGTGGGAAGGGGCGGTGACACAACCGCGCGGTACCACCGAGCTTGAGCGTCTTTCGAATGTTGTGGGTGCGCCTGTTCTGGCGCCGGGCATGCTTTGCGGCGGTGCTTACCAGGGCCGTGTCACCTGTTTTGATCTGAATAAAGGCCTCTCGGTCTGGGGGCGGGATATTTCCACTGCAGTGGGAATCGCCTTGGATGGCACGCGGGTGTTCGTGACCGATGAGCGCAGTCTGGTGCATGCGCTCGACCGCAACACCGGCGCGACGCTGTGGAAGCTGGACGAGTTGAAGCTTCGTAAAGTCGGTCGCCCGCTCGATTTCGACCCGTACATCGCCGTGGGTGACCTTGAGGGCTACATCCATCTTTTGAACAAGGCAGATGGGCAGTTTGCCGGCCGTGCCCGCGCCGATAATTCGCCGATTGATGCACCGCTGCTCGCTCACGACAACGGAATAGTGGCGCTTTCACGTGACGGCGTTCTGTCGTACATGAAGGTGCGCTGAGGAAATGCAGTGAAACCCACCCTGGTATTAGTCGGGCGTCCTAACGTAGGCAAATCGACCCTCTTCAATCGCCTGACCCGCTCACGTGATGCCCTGGTTGCAGATATGCCGGGTCTGACGCGTGACCGGCATTACGGTATCGGTCGCCTGGGATCTCGGCCCTACTTTGTGGTGGATACGGGCGGGCTTGAGCCTGCAGCCAAGACCGGCATCCTCGCGGAAATGGCACGCCAGGCGGAACAGGCAATTGCCGAAGCCGATGCCTTGCTGTTTCTGGTTGACGGCCGTGCCGGCCTGACCCCCCAGGACAAGCAGATTGCGCAAGACCTGCGGCGTGCAGGGCGTCCGGTCCATCTGGTTGTGAACAAGGGTGAAGGGGCCAATCAGGCCGTGCTGTCAGCCGAGTTCCATGAACTCGGCTTTGGCGAACCGACCGTGATTTCCGCGTCGCATGGCGACGGCGTACGTGGTTTGATCGATTCGGCCCTTGCGCCGTTTCCCGAAGACCCGGAAAGTGATGACGATGGCAGCGGCGGCCCCAAGGTCGCGATCATCGGTCGCCCGAACGTCGGCAAGTCCACCCTCATCAACGCACTGCTCGGTGAAGATCGCGTCATCGCCTTCGATATGCCGGGTACGACGCGTGATGCCATATCGATCCCCTTCGAGCGCAATGGCAAGGCCTATACGCTGGTCGATACGGCCGGTTTGCGGCGCAAGGGCAAGGTGTTTGAGGCGATCGAGAAGTTTTCGGTAATCAAAACCTTGCAGGCGATCGAGGAGTGCAACGTTGCAGTGCTAGTGCTCGACGCCAGCCAGGACATCTCAGAGCAGGATGCGCATATCGCCGGCTTCGCACTGGAAACCGGCCGGGCAATGGTCGTTGCCGTCAACAAGTGGGACGCCGTCGATAGCTACCGGCGTGAGCAACTGAAGGCCGATCTGGCGCGCAAGCTGAACTTCCTCACCTGGGCGAAATTTCACTACATCTCCGCTCTTGAGGGCGATGGCATTGGCGCCTTGATGCGCTCGGTCGACTCCGCCTATGCGGCAGCGATGATCAAGCTGGCGACGCCAAAGCTCACGCGCATCCTGCAGGCCGCGTTGATCAAGCAGGCGCCGCCGCGCCATGGCATCTTCCGGCCGAAAATGCGCTACGCCCACCAGGGGGGCTCGAATCCCCCGGTGGTCATCATTCACGGCAATGCTTTGGAACATATCCCTGATTCCTACCGCCGTTTCCTTGAGCGGACGTTCATGGAAGTCTTCAAGCTCCAGGGCACGCCGTTGCGGATACAATTCAAGACAGCGAAGAATCCATTTTCCGAGTCGGAGTGAGCCCAAGCGGGGGCTAGGCTGATCCAATGCTCGAACTACCCCGGGACTCGTGCCCAGAATCATCACCAAAACCAACAATAGGACACCCGAAATGAGCAACAAAGGGCAATTGCTACAAGACCCGTTCCTGAACACGCTGCGCCGCGAACATGTTCCGGTCTCGATCTACCTCGTCAATGGCATCAAGTTGCAAGGCCAGATCGAATCGTTCGACCAGTACGTCGTGCTGCTCAAGAATACGGTGACCCAGATGGTCTACAAGCACGCCATCTCGACAGTGGTGCCGGCTCGTCCGGTTTCGATCCAGCAGGATGGCGCGGAAAAGCAGGATTGATTTCATCCAACCTCATGACGGCCGCGCTTTGCGGCCGTTCGCTGCATGTTTGACAGGCCTGCAAGCGGTAATCGAGCAGTCATCGTTCAGCTTGATCTTGGTGAGCCCGGTCAGGCGGAGCGGCTCACCGAAATCACCTTGCTTGCGCAGAGTGCGGGCGCACAAGTGCTTGCCGTTGTCAGGGGAAAGCGCCGCGCGCCGGACGCTGCCTTGTTTGCGGGGCGCGGCAAGGTCGAAGAGATTGGCACTGTGTGCCGCGAGCACATGTGCGATCTGGTGCTCTTCAACCATCAACTCTCGCCAGTTCAGCAGCGAAATCTCGAACGCGAACTTCAGTGCCGGGTCGTTGACCGCAACGCGCTGATCCTCGACATCTTTGCCCTGCGCGCAAAAAGCCATGAGGGCAAGCTTCAGGTCGAGCTTGCACAGTTGGAGCATCTTGCGACTCGCCTTGTCAAAGGTTGGACGCACCTTGAGCGACAGAAGGGCGGCATCGGACTGCGTGGCCCGGGCGAGAAGCAGCTCGAAACAGACCGCCGTCTGCTTGGTGTCCGTGTCAAGTTGCTCAAGCAACGCCTGGCCGTTTTTGAACGACAGCGCACCACACGTCGTCGCGCAAGGGAACGCCGTGAGGTTCCGACGGTCTCACTCGTCGGTTACACGAACGCTGGCAAATCCACCTTGTTCAATGCGCTGACACGCGCCGGCGCGTATGCGGCCGATCAGCTCTTTGCGACGCTTGATACAACTTCGCGCCGGGTCTTCCTTGGGCGTGGCACCGTGGTCTTGTCCGACACGGTGGGATTCATCCGTGATCTTCCGCATTCGCTGGTTGCGGCTTTTCACGCCACGCTGGAGGAAACGGCGAGCGCAGATCTTTTGCTCCACGTCGTGGATAGCGCGAGTGACGATCGTGAAGCGCAAATCGAGGTGGTAAACAAAGTCTTGCAGGAAGTGGGAACGGGCGAAGTGAGGCAACTCGTGGTTTTCAACAAGATCGACGCAACACTGGCTGCGCCGAAGGTTGAGCGGGATGCCTGTGGTAACATCGCCCGCGTTTTTGTCAGCGCTCAGACTGGCGCAGGCCTTCAAGGGCTGCGCGAAGCTCTCGCCGAGATTCTGCTCGGTGAGGTCTCGCCCGCTGAGCCGGGCTGATCTCTAGGGCCACAGGATGGTCATCACTGGAATACTCATGTCTCTGAACGATCCGCGCTGGGGTAACAAGAACCAGGGTGGGGGCGACCGCGGTGGTAATCAGGGTCCTCCCGATCTCGAGGAAGTCTGGCGCGATGTGAATCGTCGCTTGTCGAATCTCTTTGGTCGCCAAGGTAACGGTGATCGCGGTGGTGATGGTGGTGGTGGCGGCTCGCCGAGCCCGCGCCAACTCGGTGGCGGGATCGGCCTGATCGCCGGCGTTGTGGCTGCGCTCTGGCTTGCAAGCGGCTTCTACATCGTTGATGCGAGCCAGCGTGGCATCGTGCTGCGCTTCGGCAAGTTCGTTGAAAGCACGGAGCCGGGCCTGCGTTGGCGTATGCCGTATCCTTTGGAGACGCACGAGATCGTCAACCTGACCGGTGTGCGTACAGTCGAAATCGGTTATCGCGGCTCGGAACGCAACAAGGTCCTGAATGAATCCTTGATGCTGACCGATGACGAAAACATCGTGAACATCCAGTTTGCGGTGCAGTACGTGCTCAAGGATCCGAAAGACTATCTCTTCAAGAACCGCGAGCCGGACGCGAACGTCGTCCAGGCTGCCGAGTCCGCTGTGCGAGAGATCGTCGGCAAGAGCAAGATGGACTTCGTCCTTTACGAGGGCCGCGAGCAGATCGCCACGGCCGCCGCGAAGCTGATGCAGGACATTCTTGATCGCTACGAGGCCGGGATCACCATTTCCAAGGTCACCATGCAGAACGCACAACCGCCGGAGCAGGTTCAGGCGGCTTTCGATGATGCAGTCAAGGCCGGCCAAGACCGCGAACGCCAGAAGAACGAAGGCCAGGCGTATTTCAACGACGTCGTGCCGAAGGCAAAGGGTGCCGCATCGCGGCTCTTTGAAGAGGCATCGGGCTACCAGTCGCGCGTCATCGCCAACGCAGAGGGTGATGCTGCCCGCTTCAAGAGCATTGTGGCCGAGTACGCGAAGGCGCCAGAAGTCACCCGCCAGCGCATGTACCTGGACACCATGCAGCAAGTGTTTGCCAATACCACCAAGGTCATGGTGGACGCGAAAGGCAATGGCAACCTGCTTTACCTGCCGCTCGACAAACTGACGCAGGCGACCTCGCAAGCGCAAGGTCTGACGCCGCAGACTTCGGATGTGTCGATGCCGGCGCGTGCGGCCGCGCCGAATCCGGCGTCAGAACCCGTGGGGGCACCCAAGGCGGATGTGCCGGTGCCTGCCGATTATCGTAGTCGCGAGGCAATGCGCTCGCGTGAACGAGGAGAGCGTTGATGCGCGAACGTTTGCCATTGCTGGCGGGCCTCGCGCTCGCCCTTATCGCGGTGCTGTCTCTGTCGATGTTTACGGTTGATCAGCGCCAGTACGCCATCGTGTTCCAACTTGGTGAGATTCGTCGCGTCACCAGCGAACCCGGCCTGTTCTTCAAAGTTCCGCTGATCCAGAACGTGCGCTATTTCGACAAGCGCATCCTGACCTTCGAGACCAGCGAGCCCGAGCGCTTCATCACGAGCGAGAAGAAGAACGTATTGGTCGATCTATTCGTGAAATGGCGCATCGTTGATTCCCGCGTTTACTACACCGCCGTGGGCGGTGATGAAGCCCGCGCTCGCACGCGGCTTGAGCAGACGGTCAATGCCGGTTTGCGAGAAGAGTTCGGCAAGCGAACCGTTCATGAAGTCGTCTCGGGTGAGCGCGAAAAGATCATGGACGAGATGCGCCGCAAAGCGGACCTTGATGCGCGCAAGATCGGTGTGCAGGTCGTCGACGTTCGCCTCAAGCGTGTCGAGTTGCCGGCAGAGGTGAGTGAAGCGGTGTATCGGCGCATGGAAGCCGAACGCAAGCGCGTCGCCAATGAACTTCGCTCGCAGGGTTCGGCGGAAGCAGAGAAAATTCGGGCGGATGCCGAGCGTCAGCGCGAGGTGATCATTGCTGAGGCCTACCGCGATGCGCAAAAGGTCAAGGGCGAGGGCGATGCAAAAGCCGCAGCGATCTACGCGGAAGCCTTTAATCGCAATCCCGAGTTCTACTCGTTCTACCGCAGCCTTGAAGCCTATCGCCAGAGCTTCAAGAACCGGAACGACGTGCTCGTCGTCGACCCGGCTTCCGAGTTCTTCAAGTACTACCGTGGAGCGGGTGGCGGCAAGGGCGTCAGCAGCAAGTAGGCCATGCTCGAAACCTTGCTGATGGCCTTCGCACTGATGCTGGTGCTTGAGGGGCTGCTTCCTTTTACTGCGCCAGGGCTCTGGCGCAAAATCTTCCTGCAGGTCGCCCAACTGGGCGACGGGCAGATCCGCTTTATCGGGCTGACCTCGATGCTGGTTGGCCTGATTTTCCTGATTCTCTCGCACTGAGTCCGATGCCGTCCCCCCACTGGGCATTGCCCGACCATATCGAAGACGCGCTTCCGCTTGAGGCCGCGCGACTTGAAGCCATGCGACGTCGTCTGCTCGACGAGTTCCGGCTTCATGGCTACCAACTTGTGATGCCGCCTTTGATCGAGTACGTCGAGTCGCTGCTCTCGGGTACTGGCAAGGAAATGGGCGAGCACACATTCCGCATGGCAGATCCGTTTACCGGGCGCATGCTGGGACTGCGCGCCGACATCACGCCACAGGTCACGCGAATCGACGCCCATCTGCTCAATCGTCAGGGGGTTGCGCGGCTCTGTTACGCCGCGAGTGTCGTGCGGACAACCCCGCGGTCGCTGCTGGCCTCGCGCCACCCGATGCAGTTGGGTGCAGAAATCTACGGTCATGCCGGCATCGAAGCGGACATCGAGGTCATTCGCCTGCTCGCACGGACGCTAGACGTTGCCGGGGTGAGGGCTTCCCGGATCGACCTTGGCCACATTGGCCTGTTCCGCGCTCTTGCACAGATGGCAGGTCTATCGGGTGAGCAGGAGCGCGAGCTGTTTGCCGTGCTGCAGGCCAAGGATGTTCCCACCCTCAAGAGCCTGGTTGATGGCCTTCCGGCCGAGGCTGCAAAGGGGCTGCTTGCGTTGCCGTCGCTCTACGGCGGTGCCGAAGTGCTGGTTCGGGCAGCCTCGGTGCTGCCGAAGTCTGCACAGATCGTGGATGCGATTTCGCAGTTGCAGGCGATTGCGGACGCTCTGCCGGATCTGCCTTTGTCGTTTGACCTGGCTGACTTGCGCGGCTACGACTATCACAGTGGATTGGTGTTTGCGGCGTTCTGCGCAAGCTCACCGGCTGCAGTCGCGTTTGGAGGGCGATACGATGAGGTGGGGCGCGCGTTCGGGCGTGCGCGCCCGGCAACGGGCTTCAGTGTGAATGATCTGCGCGACCTGATTGGCGTGAAGCCTGCGACCGCCTTGGCTGGCGCAATTCTGGCGCCCGTGCTGGCGGATGCTGCGCTGGAAAGCGCAATCACCGACTTGCGAGCGTCGGGCGAAATCGTGATGCGTGAGCTACCCGGCCATACGGGGTGCTGGCGCGAGGCTGGTTGCGACCGGCAACTGGTTCTGCAGGGAGGCCGCTGGACGGTTGCCCCGCTTCAGGGAGAATGAGAATGGCAAGAAACGTAGTCGTCGTCGGCACCCAGTGGGGTGACGAAGGCAAGGGCAAGGTTGTCGATTGGCTTACCGATCATGCACAGGGCGTTGTGCGCTTTCAGGGTGGGCACAACGCGGGCCATACGCTGGTCATCAAGGGCAAGAAGTACGCCCTCAACCTGATTCCGTCGGGTGTCATGCGCGAGGGTGTCCGCTGCTATATCGGCAACGGTGTTGTGCTCAACGCCGAGCACCTGCTGTATGAGATCGACAAGCTTGAAGCCGGCGGCATCGAGGTGCGCTCGCGCATCATGGTCAGTGAAGGCTGCCCGCTGATTTTGCCGTACCACCAGAAGCTCGACATGGCGCGTGAAGCCCGCCGTGGCGACGCGAAGATCGGCACGACCGGAAAGGGTATCGGGCCGACTTACGAGGACAAGGTTGCGCGCCGCGCGCTGCGCGTTCTCGATCTTTTCTATCCCGAAGTCTTTGCTGAAAAGCTGCGCGAGAATCTCGACTATCACAACTTCGTCTTGACCCAGTATTTCGGGGGTGAGGCTGTCGATTTCCAGTCGACCTATGACGCCGCCATGGCAACGGCTGAGCGTGTTCTGCCGCTGGTTGGTGACGTGTCTGCAGCCTTGCACGCGGTCAACCGTCGTGGCGAAAACCTGCTGTTCGAAGGCGCCCAGGGTACCTTGCTGGATGTGGATCACGGCACTTACCCGTACGTGACCTCAAGCAACTGCGTCGCCGGCGCCGCTTCGCCGGGCGCTGGGGTGGGGCCGAACATGCTGCATTACATTCTCGGCATCACCAAGGCCTATACGACACGCGTGGGTGCCGGCCCATTCCCGAGCGAGTTGCCGATCGAAGAAGAGGGTTGCGTTGGGCATCACCTTTCTACCGTGGGGCATGAGCGTGGTACGGTGACGGGCCGTGTGCGCCGTTGCGGCTGGTTTGATGCGGCCCTGCTGAAGCGTTCGATCCAGATCAACGGCGTGTCTGGGCTTTGCATTACCAAGCTCGATGTGCTCGACGGCATCGAAGAGCTGCAACTTTGTGCCGGCTATCGGCTCGATGGCAAGATCATCGACTTGCTGCCGATCGGGGCGGATCGCGTTGCGCGTTGCGAACCCATTTACGAAACCATGCCGGGCTGGACCGAGCCGACGGTTGGCGTGAAGTCGTATGACGCGCTGCCCGCCAATGCCCGGGCTTACCTGAAGCGGATCGAAGCCTTGTGCGGGGTGCCGGTAGATATGATTTCAACAGGCCCCGACCGCGAAGAGACCATCGTGTTGCGTCATCCGTTCAAGAGTTGAGCGCGGCGGACACCTTTTAACGCGATGGGGCCTGTAGCGCTGCGCGCTCAGGCCCCATCGATTTGATACTTTCACAAAGCATTACCCAGACGGAAGCGAATGACGCCAAGCAGCGCAGGGGAAGCAGAAAAGAAAAAAGCCAGCTCAGAGAGCTGGCTTTCCTGCGAAATTCTTGGTGCCCAGGAGAGGACTCGAACCTCCACACCTTGCGGCACTAGTACCTGAAACTAGCGCGTCTACCAATTTCGCCACCTGGGCATTCACCGCGTTGCGGTGAGAGCAGAATTATAGATAGAGGAACAAAATTGTCAACGACACCAGAGAAAAAAACACCTCGGCGCAAGGCCGCCAAAATTGTGGACGAGACCGTCCAAGTTGAAAGCAAGCCGGCACGCCCGAATCTTGCCAAAGTGCCCAAAGTGCGGCGCGCGGATCCGTTCTTCGAGCGCGAGCGCGAGCAATACGAATTTCCGCTCCCCAGCCGTGAATACGTGCTGCAGATCCTGATCGAACGCGGCGTGCCGATGACCGGCGAAGAGCTGGCCGATGCGCTGGCGATCCGCGAGGAGGAAGAGGCCTTTTTCGCCAGGCGCCTTGGCGCGATGGAACGCGATGGCCAGTTGATGCGGAATCGACGCAACGCCTACATCATCCCCGACAAGGCAGACCTGATCCGTGGGCGGGTTGAAGGTCATGCAGACGGCTTTGGCTTCCTCAAACCGGACGAGGGCGGGGATGACCTGTTCCTCGGGCCGCGCGAGATGAAGGAGGTCCTGCACGGCGATCGCGCCTTGGTGCGAGTGACGGGATCCGACTGGAAGGGACGGCGCGAAGCCAAGATCGTTGAGGTGCTCGAACGCGCGAACACGCGTGTGGTGGGCCGGGTGGTGGTCGAACATGGCGTCCACTATGTGGTCGCCGAGAACCGCCGCATCAACCAGGAAATCATGCTGGCACGCGAAGGCCGCACGAAGCTGCCGCTTGCCGGCCAGGTTGTCACGGTTGAGCTGATCCAGCAGCCAACCAAGAACAGCCAGCCGATTGGCAAAGTGGTGGAATTGCTGGGCGCCTACGCAGACCCGGGCATGGAAATCGAAATCGCGTTGCGCAAGCACGACCTGCCTTTCGAGTTTTCCAAGGCGGCCAAGGCTCAGGCTGCGCGCATCCCTGATCAGGTCCGTCCGAGCGATCTGGGCGGAATTCGCGAAGACTTGCGCGCGCTACCGCTGGTCACGATCGACGGCGAAACAGCCAAGGATTTCGACGATGCCGTGTATGCCGAGCGCCTTGACAAAGGTTGGCGCCTGATCGTTGCGATCGCCGATGTCAGCCACTATGTCACCGAAGGCAGCGCACTCGACAAAGATGCCTATGAGCGTGGCAACTCGGTGTATTTCCCCCGCCGCGTGATCCCGATGCTCCCGGAGAAGCTCTCGAACGGACTCTGTTCGCTGAATCCTCATGTCGACCGCCTCTGCATGGTGTGCGACATGGCCATCTCGGTGACCGGCAAGATCCAGCGCTATCGCTTCTATCCGGCGGTGATGCACTCGAAGGCGCGACTGACCTACAACAAGGTCGCCGCAGCGATCTACGAGAAGGACGAGGCCATGCGCGCCGAACTGGCGCCGGTCTTGCCGCAGCTTGAGGTGCTTGATGAGGTCTTCCGCACCTTGCTCAAGGCGCGTGCCCGCCGTGGCGCGATTGACTTCGAAACCACCGAAACCCGTATGGTTTTCAACGATCAGGGCAAGATCGAAAAGATCGTTCCGGAAAGCCGCAACGACGCGCATCGTCTAATCGAAGAGTGCATGCTGGCGGCCAACGTGTGTGCCTCGGAGTACCTTGAATTCAACGAGCAACCCTCCTTGTATCGCATTCACGCTGGGCCCAGCGTCGAGAAGCTCGAGAAACTGCGGACCTTCCTGTCGGAGTTCGGGCTTGATCTGGGCGGCGGCGAAGAACCGGCAGCGTCCGACTTCGCCCGGCTGATCGACCGCATCCGCATGCGCCCGGATCGCCAGCTGCTGCAGACGGTGATGCTGCGGTCTTTGCGGCAGGCGATGTACAGCCCGGATAACGTCGGCCACTTCGGGCTTGCATACGACGCATATACCCACTTCACCTCGCCGATCCGGCGCTATCCCGATTTGCTGGTGCATCGCGCAATCAAGGCGGTACTCGCGCGCCAGACCAGTCGTCGCAGCAAGAAGGCCGAAGCCTCCGCGCCGCTTGATCTGGATGAGGTCGGGGCACATTGCTCGGCGACCGAGCGGCGCGCCGACGAAGCGACGCGGGATGTCGAGGCCTGGCTCAAGTGCTTCTTCATGCAGGATCGCATCGGAGAGGAGTTCGAAGGCAGCGTATCGGCGGCGGTGCCGTTTGGTATTTTCGTTGCGCTCGACGACGTGTTTATCGAAGGCCTGGTCCACATCTCTGACCTCGGCGCCGACTACTTCCATTTCGATGACGCGCGTCACGAACTCGTGGGCGAGCGCACCGGGCAACGCTTCCGGCTTTCCGATCGTGTCCGGGTGCAGTTGGTGCGGGTGGATCTGGAATCCCGCAAGATCGACTTCCGGCTTGTTGCGGCCGCTGCGCCGGCGACGGCGCGCGTAGGCAAGACCGCGCGGGATAGCGCGCGTGGCGGCCGCGAAAGCGTGCCGTCCGCGAAGCTTGATGACGAGATCGAGTTGCTTAGCTGGCGCGAATTGCAGGGCGTCAAGGCGAGCCCTGCCGGCCGAGCCCCGCGTGGCGGCAAGGCCGCGCCTGCTGGGGCGCCGCGCGAAGGCCGCGCCCCGCGATCCGGTGGCAAGGCGGCGCCGGCAAAGGCGGGTGCCCGCGCCAAACCCAAGGCCGGCGGCAAGCCGGCGTCACAAACAAAGAAAGCGGCGCCCAAAGGCGGCCCGCGCAAAAAAGGAGCCCGCCGTGGCTGAGTCGAGATACATCCATGGTTTTCACGCCATCAGCGCCAAGCTGCGCCATGACCCGGAAGCCGTCTTTGAAGTGTTCATCGATGCCAAGCGCGCCGATGCGCGGGCAAAGGATCTGATTGCGCGCGCCGAAGTGGCCGGCGTGCGCTTGCATCCGGTCGATGGCGCCCGGCTCGATGGTATGGCCGGTACGCATCGCCACCAGGGTGTGGTTGCGCGCATCGATGCGCGGCAGCGCGCGCTCAAGGTTGAGGATGTCCTTGAAGGGCTGACCGAGCCGGCCTTGATCCTGGTGCTCGATGGCGTGACCGATCCCCACAATCTGGGGGCTGCGCTGCGGGTGGCGGATGGTGCCGGCGCGCATGCGGTCGTCGCGCCGAAGGATCGTTCCGTCGGTTTGAATGCCACCGCGATCAAGGTGGCAAGCGGCGCTGCGGACACTGTGCCGTACATCACTGTCACCAACCTCGCGCGCACCTTGCGTGAGTTCCAGGATGCCGGGATCTGGTGCATCGGCGCGGCCGGCGAGGCAGAAAAGGATCTCTACGCGGTCGATCAACGTGGCGCAATCGCCTGGGTGCTGGGCGCCGAGGGCGACGGGCTGCGCCGGCTGACGCGTGAAACCTGCGATGTGCTCGCCCGGATCCCGATGTACGGTTCGGTCGAAAGTCTCAATGTATCGGTCGCCAGCGGCATTTGCCTGTTCGAAGCACGGCGCCAGCGCGTGATTGCCGGGTGAGGCGATCGAGAGTTGCCGTGCAGGCGGACCGCGCGGCAATTGAGATGCGCGCCGCGAGGGTCCGCTGTCACACGGCTGATCGCCCGGGCCGTGTTATGATTCTGCGTGGCGGGTCTCCTCGCATTGCAGCGTGGGAATCTGGTCAGGTCCGGAAGGAAGCAGCCATAACCGCTTCCTGCAAGTGCCGGGGGTCAGGCTCGCCACCCTGAACACCATGAAAGCCGTCGAAGATTTCTTCGACGGCTTTCTGCTTTTTTCGGCAGGCAATCAGCCCAGGATGATCTGCACGCCCGCAAACACCGCGACGCCCGCTGCCATGCTGGCGAGCCCGGCAACGCGATGGCCGGTGCGCATCACACGCGGCACGATCTCGTGCAGTACCGCGAACAGCATCGCGCCGCTTGCGAAGGCCAGGCCCCACGGCAACACAGCCTTCGAATCGCTGACTGCACCGGCACCCACCATGGCGAAGAGCGGTTCAGCCAAGCCGGTTGCGGCGGCAAGCCCCACCGACACGGGGGCCGAAAGGCCGGCGCCCAGCAGCGCAAGCGCGACAATCAGACCCTCTGGCACATCCTGAAGCGCGATCGCAATCGCAAGACTGCTGTCGGCGGATTCGCCGGCACCGTAGGCCACCCCGAGCGCAAGCCCCTCCGGAATGTTGTGCACGGCGATGGCGGTGACAAACAAGAGCGTTTGCGCAGGAATCGCGTGCTTGATCGCGTGAGCATGCGGAATCAGACGATCAAAGTGGGCAAGCCCCATCGCGCCGGCGCCCGCGCCCAGCAACAAGATGGCGATTGCTTCGGCGGTGCTGGCCCCGAGTGCGCGCGACTCACTGATCGCCGGCAACGCGAGCGAAATCAGCGCGGCGGCAAGCATGACGCCGCCGCCCAGCCCAAGCAGGGTGTCGCGCGTACCCGGTCCGATCCGCTGTGCGGCGAGTGCCGGCAATGCGCCCAAGGCGGTGGCCAAGGCGCCAAGCCCACCCGCCGCGAGTGCGTGGATCAGCATCGGGTTGCTGGCGAATGCCTGAAGGCCGCGACTCGCGAGCACGGCTGCGCCGGCAAGTGCGATGGCCAAACCGAGCCGCTTGCGGGCCGGCAGCTGGATGACAGCGTGGGCGAGTGCGCTCATGGCGGGCTCCATTGATGAGTGACGATGGCGCAAGTTTGTTCGTGGGCGAAAGATCAATCCAGTTGATCGTTGCTAAGCAAGTGATTGGATATGACTATCGATACGCCCAGTGCGAGCCCCCGGGCTGGGCTTGCCCCTCTGCTAGAATCGCCCGGATGAGCTATCTGGTGCTGGCGCGTAAATGGCGCCCAAAAAGCTTCGACACCCTGGTCGGGCAGGAGCATGTGGTGCGCGCGCTTTCGCATGCGCTGGCGACCGGCCGTCTGCACCATGCATGGCTGTTCACTGGCACGCGCGGGGTTGGCAAAACGACGATCTCGCGCATTCTTGCCAAGGCGCTGAACTGCGAAACCGGTGTCACCGCAACGCCGTGTGGCGTGTGCTCATCATGTCTTGAGATCGACGCGGGTCGCTTCGTTGATTATGTCGAGATGGATGCGGCCTCCAACCGCGGTGTCGATGACATGGCATCGTTGCTGGACAAGGCGGCCTACGCGCCGACCCGCGGCCGCTACAAGGTGTACATGATCGACGAGGTGCACCAGCTCACCGGGCACGCCTTCAACGCGATGCTCAAGACGCTGGAAGAGCCGCCGGCGCACATGAAATTCATCCTCGCCACGACGGATCCGCAAAAGATCCCGGTGACCGTGTTGTCCCGCTGTTTGCAGTTCAACCTGAAACAGATGCCGCCGGGGCATATCGTCGATCATCTCGCTGGCATTCTGACGCAGGAGCAGGTGCCCTTCGAGGCGGGCGCGCTGCGGCATCTTGCGCGGGGGGCCAACGGCTCAATGCGCGATGCGCTGTCCCTGCTGGACCAGGCGATCGCCCATGGTGCCGGCCGGGTTGAAGAGCAAGGCGTGCGCGACATGCTCGGATCGGTCGGCGAGGACCAGCTTTACGAATTGCTCGATGGCCTCGCCAGCGCGAATCTGCCGGCGATGCTGGCAGTCGCAGAAGAAATGCAGGCCCGCAGCCTCAGCTTCGAGGCCGCCTTGCAGGCCCTTGCAAGCCTGATCCACCGCGTTTCGCTGACGCAGTTTGCGCCGCAGGCCATCACTGACCCTCATGAGCGTGAGCAGCTCGAAGGCTTTGCCGCGCGCTTCGACCCCGAGTTCCTGCAGTTGGCCTACCAGATCGCGATCCACGGTCGCGATGACTTGCCCTTGGCGCCAGACCCCTACGCCGGCTTCACGATGACCTTGCTGCGCCTGTATGCCTTCCGGCCTGAAAGCGGCAGTGGTGGCGGGCGCGGCCCGGGCTCGCCGGCGCCGGCGGGGGG
>NZ_JAPFHA010000030.1 GCF_026586805.1 Niveibacterium sp. 24ML
CGATTGAACGTAAACGGAAAATTTGCGAATGCATCCCGATGGCATTTCGACGTCAAGTGATTGTCAACAGCCCCTAGCGGAGCGCCAGCCAGTAGTCCATCTCCGGGGCTTCCGAAAATGGCGATCGGGCGACGTCAAAGGTGAAGTACGCGGGCTGATCCGCTACAGCGAAGTGGCTATCCGGCAGCCATGCTCCAAAGATGTACTGCAATGTGTATTCCCACGCTTGACCGGCGCCGCGGTGGCGGAACCGCGCCTCGCGGCAGGGGGGGCGCATCAGTGCTACGACGCCCTCCGGCAGTCCCGCGAATTCAGTCACTTCGACGCAGGCCATGACGTAACCTTGGATGCTGGTTTCGTCGGCGCCAACAATGTCGCTGCAGAGTCCGGCAAGCGCATTTGCGCGAACCGGGATCCGGCCGATGAGGGGCTCAAATGTCTTCCACGCCTCGGCCCCAAGTTCGATCAAGTCGAACGCCTCGGGCGTGACCGAGAACTCGGTCTTTACGCCCACCAGTCGGCGAGCCGGGCTGTCGATGAACTCGGGGGTCGTGCTGAGCCCCTTGTGCATGTGCGCGAGGTAGTCGGTGGTGATGTGCGGGATACCGCGTGGCAGCTTCGGCGGCTTGCCGGCTGCACGGAACTCCCGTGGGCTGGTACCAAACTGCGCTCTGAAAGCCCGCGTGAATGCCTCGTGAGTTTCGAAGCCGGCGCCTAGCGCGATGTCGATAATGTTTTGTTGCGTTTCAAGAAGCTCATAGGCGGCGCGAGTCAGGCGCCGGCGGCGGATGTAGTCCTTGACCGTTTCGCCAACTGTTGCGCGAAACACACGCAGGAAATGCCAGAACGACATCTCGGTTTGCGCGGCAAGTTCCTGAATGTCGAGCGGGTCATCGAGGTGGTCATCGATGTAGTCGATCGTGGCCTGGATTCGGACGATGCTGGCAGGTAAGCGTTCCATGGCAAGACTGTACCGCAGAGGCTGTGCACTTCGAAATCCGCCGCCGCAAGTTTCGCGATTCTGGCGGTTGACTGTAGTCAAACTACATTATGGGCTCATAAGAATTCTTGACATATTTCGCAGCCACGAGCACATTTGCGCCTCGATCGCCATCGGCTGCGCGCACACATAAGTAACAAAATTACAACATCGGCGATCGGATAACCAATCTTTGCTTGGAGGTGACAAATGACAAGTCAAAGCATTGGGGAAGTCATGAAGCGCGCGCGCTCAATGGTGGCTATCTCCTGCTTGGCAATCCTGGCCGCGTGCGGCGGTGGCGATGATAATCCGCCGCCACCCCCTCCGCCGGAAACGGAACTCTCGTTCCTGAATTCGACCGAATTCCAGAAGGTCCTCTATCCTGTGCCGGCTGAAGCTGCGGCGGCAGCAACTGCGGCTGCAGGTACGACGACGCTGACCGTTCATTACAAGCGCAAGGATGGTGTCTACACCGGCTGGCAGCTCCATACTTGGGGTGCGGGCAAGGACCCGGGCTGGAACGTGGGCTACAACGCCACCGGCACCGATGCATTCGGCGCGATTTACACGCCGGAGCTTTCTGCCAGTACTGGCGATGTCGGCTACCTGTTCCACAAGGGTGATACGAAAGACCACGGCGGTGCTGATCAGAAGTACACGCTGGTCGCGGGCGCTAACGAGATCTGGCGCATCGAGGGTGATTCCGCAACCTACACCAAGAACCCGGATACCGCTGGTCCTGTCGATGTCTCGACGATTCGTGTTCACTACAAGCGCTTTGACTCAAACTTCGATGTTTGGGGGCTTCACCTCTGGCCGGCAAACGGCATTGACGTGACGAAGCTTCCGGCAGGCGTTGTGATCGACAAGTGGGATACGCCGGTGACCTTCGCCCAACTGGGTGGTGTCGTGACGGGTGCGGATGTCGTGTTTGATCTTCCGGTTGTGAATCCCAAGGACGACGCGACCAAGAAGACGCTTGAGTTCATCATCCATGGCACCGCGGCAAACTCGAACGGTGGCACCAACAACAAGGATGGTCGCTCGGACAACATCAAGATCAACTATGCGAACCTGACGGTTACCAATGGTGTTGCGGATGTCTGGCTGGTGCAGGAAGACTCGACCGTCTACACCGCGGTGCCCGATACGCGTTCGGCTTCCACCAAGGATGCAAAGGCCTACTGGCTGAGCAAGTCGCTGATCCAGTGGCCGCGTGTTGATGGTACGGGCAAGTTCAAGCTCTATTACTCCGCAAAGGCGCAGATTGTTGCCAAGAAAGACGCTGCTGTTTCGGGCGCCGATGGTTCTATCACATTGACAGCTGGCGGCACCGTGCCGACGGATGTCGCTACCCGCTTCAAGTACGTGCCGGCCGGCGTGGTGCTCTCCGTTGCCGATGCGGATGTTGCAAAGCTGGGTTCGGCGCTGACCGGCCAGGTTGTCGTCGTTCAAGAGAACGCAGAGGGTAAGGTTCAGAACGCAACGACGGCGCAGCTTGCTGGCGTGCTTGATGACCTCTTCTCGGGTGCTGGTGCGGCCACTGATCTGGGCGTAACCATTGCTGACGGTAAGACGACATTCAAGGTCTGGGCGCCGACCGCTCAGCAAGTCAAGCTTGGTCTCTACGACACAGCGACGGGCGAGGGCAAGACGCTTGATCTGATGCAGAAAGATGCTGCAACCGGCATCTGGTCGCTGACCCTTTCGGCGGATCTGACTGGCAAGTACTACGTGTTCGTCGCCGATGTGTTCGTGCGCGGCGTCGGTATCGTGCGCAACCGTGTGACTGACCCGTACTCGGTCAGCTTGAATGCCAACTCCAAGCGCAGCTACATTGCGGATCTCGGGGCGGCAAACCTTAAGCCTGCCGATTGGGATACCACTGCAGCGCCCTCGCTTGCAGCCCAAGAGGACATGACCATCTACGAACTGTCGGTGCGCGATTTCTCAGCGAACGACAGCTCCGTTTCGGCGGCGAATCGTGGCAAGTACCTTGCCTTTACCGAGGTGGAGTCGAACGGCATGAAGCATCTGAAGGCGCTGGCGGATGCTGGCCTGACGGATGTTCATCTCCTGCCGGTCTTTGACTTGGCTACGGTTCCTGAAGTCGGCTGCGTGACGCCTGATACCTCGGGCTCGACCGCAGATTCGACCAAAGCGCGCGATGCAATCAATGCCGTGAAGGACAAGGATTGCTTCAACTGGGGCTACGACCCGTTCCACTACACGGCACTTGAGGGTAGCTACGCGACCGACGCAGATGATGGCGCTAAGCGTATTCTTGAGTTCCGTCAGATGGTGGTGGCAATGCACAAGGCGGGCCTGCGTGTGGGTATGGACGTGGTGTACAACCACACCAGCGCACATGGGCAAAATGCCAACTCGGTGCTTGATCGTCTGGTTCCGGATTACTACCAGCGTCTGAATTCGACTGGCGGCGTCGAGAACTCGACCTGCTGTTCGAACACGGCAACCGAAAACCTGATGATGGGCAAGCTGATGGTGGACTCGGTGAAAACCCTGGCTACCCAGTACAAGATTGACTCCTTCCGTTTCGACTTGATGGGGCATCAGCCGCGCAAGACGATGGAAACCCTCAAGACCACGGTGAATACTGCTGCAGGTCGCGATGTGTTCTTGATCGGTGAAGGCTGGAACTTCGGCGAAGTCGCTAACGGTGCGCGTTTCGAGCAGGCTTCGCAGCTTTCGCTCAATGGTTCGGGCATCGCAACCTTCAGTGACCGGGCTCGTGACCGTATCCGCGGTGGCGGCTGCTGTGACGACGGTAGTGCTTTCCGTACCCAGGGTTATGTCACGGGTCTCTTCTATGACCAGAACGACGCGGCCTCTGGGCACACGAAAGAAAGCCTGATGGATCACGCCGACATCGTTCGCGTTGGCCTGTCTGGTTCGATCCGTTCGTTTGCCTTCGAAGGGCGTGATGGCGTTGTCAAGACCACCGAAGCGTTTAAGTATGGTGACGACCCGGCAGGCTACGTTCTTGATCCGCAGGAAGTGGTCAACTATGTGGAGAACCATGACAACCGCACTTTCTGGGATGGTTCTGTAGCGAAGCTGCCGAAGGCTACGAGTCTTGATGATCGTGTTCGCGTCCAGACGCTGGCTTCTGCGCTTAATGCATTCAGTCAAGGTGTCGCGTACTTCCATGCAGGTCAGGACATCCTGCGTTCGAAGTCGATGGACAACAACAGCTACAACTCGGGTGACTGGTTCAACCGTATTGACTGGACATACAACGCCAACAACTTTGGTGTTGGCCTGCCGGTCAGTGGCGACGAGAGCCTGGCGAAGACCTTCCTGAGTGCTGCCGTGGTTGGCAACTACACACCGGGCAAGTCGCAGATCACCGCAGCTGCGGGCATGTTCCGCGACCTGCTTGCGATCCGTAAGAGCTCGGAGCTGTTCCGCCTGCGTAGCGCCGACGACATCAAGAAGTGTCTGAAGTTCTACAACACCGGTGCCGCGCAGGAGCCGACGGTCATCGTTGGTCACCTCAACGGTACGGCGTGCCCGACCAATGCCAACTTCAAGCAAGTGATCTATCTGGTCAACGTCGACAAGCTCGCACACGACGTAACGATCGATGCTCAGAAGGGCATGGCCTACACGCTGCATCCGGTTCAGGCTGCAGGTGCCGATGCAGTCGCCAAGACTGCAGCGTATGACAACGCAACCGGCAAGTTCTCGATCCCGGCACGTACTGCGGTTGTGTTCGTGACGAGCATTGATGCTCCGACAGCCCCCACCGGGCCTGTGACCGTGACCTTCAAGGTCACCGCCAGCACGGTTTTTGGTGAGAACGTCTATATCGTCGGTGATCAGCCGGAAATCGGGAACTGGGGTACTAGTGCCGACACTTTCCGCCAGTGTTCGGCTGATGCCTACCCCGTTTGGAGCTGTGCCATTACGTTCCCGACAGCTGGTACCGCGATCAACTACAAGTTCCAGAAGATCAATGGGTCTGCTGTGACTTGGGAGAGCGGCGACAACTATTCGTATGTGGTTCCGTCGGCAGCTGCGACTGTCGATAATGGCGCCTTCCGGTAGTAGTCTCACTCGCTTAAGTAAGCGGAAAGCAAACCGCCCAGTTTCGACTGGGCGGTTTTTTTTGGGGCGCCCGATTAAGGGCTGGGTCGTTCGGGAGAGCCGTGGATAGCCGTAACACGTTCCTCGGGGGCTCACGATCGTTTGGTTGGCGCGATGTATTTAGCGCTGGCCGAACTGGCAATGCCGCACCGATGCCGTCCCTTGGCTAAGCGAACAGCCGGATTCGTGCCGCAGCCGGTTGCGGCATGCACACTACGCTGTTAGCTGGCTTTCTTCTGCTGCCGGTAAAAATGGTCCGAAACGGTCGCTAGAAACTCCGGCGTCATCTCGTTCCAGTTGCGCCAGGTTGGTACGCCATCAAGGCGCATGAAGGGCACGGTGATCCCCAGTGAGCGGGAGCGTTCCATGAGCTGCCGGTACTGCGGCGGCGCACAGCCTTCGGTAGTGCAGAAGAGATGCAGCCGGAAGGGTTGCTTGTCGAGCTGACCGGCGATGACTTCGTCGCTGAAGGTTTCATTCATCGGTACTACCAGACTGAAGGCCTTGGGGTGTGCGAGCGAAAGCGCCAGCGGGCCGAATTCGCTGATCGACATGCCGCCAATTGCGCGTTGCGCAGGGTCGTTTGTGACCGGGTATTGTTTGGCCAGCCATGGCAGTGCGGTCTGCACGACAGCCTCGGCGTACTTGGGCATCGGGTGACCGGCATGCCCCCCTGGCAAGAATACGGCGAACGGGCGCAGCAGGCCTTGGGCAAGCAAGTTATCCATGTATTGCTTGATGCGCCCATTGGTGGCCCATTGGTTTGCGCGCATCTGGTGGCCGTGCATGAGCACGAGCAGCGGGAGCTTGTCTTTTTCCTTTGTGCCGGGCGGCAGATAGAGCTGGCCCGGCAGGCTGCCGTTGAGTTTGGGGCAGGGGATGCTCAGATCCAGCAACTCGCCGCGGGCGACTTTGGGCTTGTCTAGCCAGTCACCTTCGCCGAGAAACAGGTAGGAGTGGCACTCGCCCATGCCCATGCCGTCTTCTGCCAGCAAAGGGTTGAGCGGGTCCGGGATGCGACGGGTGTCGACGTCGAATTTGTAGTGCCACTGGCCACGCCGCAATTGCAGCTTCAGATGCCACTCACCGTCTGGCTTGCGTGACATGGGGAGCCGCGCGTTCTGCCAGTGTGTCATGTCGCCGAACAGGAATACTTCTTTCGCTGAGGGTGCATAAAGCGAGAACTCGCAGGGCAATAGCGAACCCGCGAGATCTGATTGTGTGAGGATGAGCGAATGAAGTCCGAATGGCATGCATACCTCCTGGGAGCGCGATTCTAGCAGTCACGGCGCACAACAGTTCGCTTGCTCCCGCCTGTTTGATTGCCGGCTTGATTCGGCGCAACACGCGTTTGCGCTGCAACGCGCTTGGTCTATGCGCTAAGCTCGACAAAGATACGACCCGACAGCGCTGCTGTGGTTCCGTTGCTTGTCATGGCGTTAATGCCCTGCGCGGGCCTGCAATGCGCTCTGCAACTCGTTGCGCAGTGTACGGTAGTGGTTGAACCGCATGGTCGAGATGCCGCCCGATACAAGTGCGGCCAATAGCGCGCATCCCGGTTCAGCGTCGTGGCGGCAGTCACGGAATCTGCATTGTCCCAAATGCGGCCGGAACTCACGAAACGCCCACGCGAGGGCGTCTTGCGAGAGATGCGCCAGTCCGAACATCTGCAGTCCAGGGCTGTCGATCAGTTCGCCGCCGCCGGGCAGCCGGTACAGGCGTGAGAACGTGGTGGTGTGTTTGCCAGAATCGAGCGCGGTCGAAATCTCAGCGGTGACGGCTTGCGCATGCGGGATCAGTCCGTTTGTCAGCGTCGACTTTCCCATGCCGGATTGCCCGACGAGCAGGCTCACTTCGCCTGCAAGGTGGTGACGGACAATCTCGACACTTTGCTTTGCGCGGGTTTCCAGCACGGTGTATCCGAGTGACGCAAAGTTCGCCAGTGCGGCGCGGGCCGTCTCAAGGCGATAAGTTAGGTCCGCCTTGTTCAGCAGGATCAGCGCCTTGACGTCCTGGTCCTCAGTTGCGCAAAGGCAGCGGGTGAGGAGCTCCGGGCTGAAACTGGGTTCGGTGGCGACGACGATAACGACCTGCGTGACGTTTGCGGCAATCAGTTTCTGCTTGAAGGCATCTTCCCGGTAAAGCAGGCTGGTTCGTTCGTGCAGCCGTTCGATCACGCCTTGGTCGGGAGCAGTCGGGGTGGCCGTCACTTCAACACGATCGCCACAGGCGAATGCGCTCTTCTTTGCGCGGGTGTAGCACAGCAGGCGGCTGCCATCGGCAAGCTCAACCTCATACTGCCGCCCAAAAGCGGCGACGATTGTGCCGTCAAGGCCTGACTTCATGCGGCGCGCAACCGGGCAACGCGAATCGGCGCTGGCGGATGGGAATCGTAGAACGCCGAGTAAAGCGGGTCTGGCGTGAGCGTCCCCGCATTATCGCGATAGAGTTTCACCAGCGCGGAGACGAGGTCCTCCGCCCGTGCGTGTCGTGCTGCGTACGCATCGGCCTGGAACTCATGGCGGCGCGACCAGAGACTGGTCAGTGGCGTGAGCGGGAAGGTGAATACTGGCAGCGCAAACAGCACCAGCGCAAGCGCGGCTGCGTCCCCCGTGGCCGACATGCCGAGCCCGGCAAAGAACCAGTCTTGCGTCATTAGCCAGCCGAGTAGCCCGAGTACCGCAAGGCTCATCAGTGCCATGACGGCGACCCTCTGCCACAGATGCTTGAGCTTGAAGTGCCCGAGCTCGTGGGCAAGCACGGCTTCAACTTCTTCCGGTGCCAGCTTTTCGATCAGGGTGTCAAAGAAAACGATTCGCTTGGCTGCGCCAAATCCGGTGAAGTAGGCATTGCCGTGTGCCGAGCGCTTTGAGCCGTCCATCACGAACAAGCCGGAGCTGCGGAAGCCGCAGCGGGCCAGCAGGGCTTCAATGCGCTGTTTCAGATCGCCCTCTGCGAGCGGTGAGAATTTGTTGAAAATCGGGGCGATCACGATGGGGTAGAGCACCATCACCAGCATGTTGAAGCTCAGCCAGAATGCCCACACCCAAAGCCACCAGTTCGGGCCCGTCGCTCGCATCATCCACAGGACGACCGCCATGACCGGTAGGCCAATGATGATGGCCACCATTGAGCCTTTCACCAGATCGAGCACAAAGGTCGTCGGTGATGTCTTGTTGAAGCCGAATTTCGCTTCGGTAACGAAGGTGCGCCAGATCGAGAATGGCAGTCCGACCATGAACGAAACCAAGGAAATCGCAGACAGGAAAGCCACGCCATGCCAGAGCCCGCCCGACTCAAACCAATTGGCGCAGGTGGTGTGAAGCCATTGCAGCCCGCCGCCGAGGGTCAGGCCGAGCAACAAGCCGGTCTCGACCAGCAGTTCGAACGTGCCAACCTTGAGCCGCGCCTGGGTGTAGTCGGCCGCCGTCTGGTGTGATTCGAGGGAAATGCGGTCAGCAAATGCGGCTGGTACCGCCGGGCGATGCGCGCCGACGTGCCTTGACTGCCGATGGGCCAGCCAAAGCCTCAACCCAAGGGTGAGCGCAAGGGCTGTCAAGAAAAGCGTGCTGAATCCCGATGCTGTCATGTGCTGGTGCCAAATGGCGCGATGCGTTTGCGCGCCGGGGCCTGTGAGAGAATGGAGCTTTGAAACAGGAGCGTGCGATTATGGCACAGGACCCGAATTGCCTAGTCTGGGTGGATATGGAGATGACCGGCCTGGAGCCCGACCGTGATCGTGTCATCGAGATCGCCGCAATCGTCACCGATGCGCAGCTCAATGTATTGGCAGAGGGGCCGGTTCTGGTCGTGCGTCAATCGGATGCGGTGCTCGATGGCATGGACGACTGGAACAAGAAGACGCACGGCAACAGCGGCTTGATTGACCGGGTTCGTGCTTCGGCCACCGATGAGGCGGCTGTTGAGAAGCTGATGTTGGAATTTCTGACGCAGTATCTGCCGCCTCGCTCAAGCCCGATGTGCGGCAACTCGATCTGTCAGGATCGTCGCTTCATGGCCCGCCACCTGCCGGGCCTGGAGGCATGGTTCCACTATCGCAACCTTGATGTGAGCACTCTCAAGGAGCTTGCCAAGCGGTGGAACCCGCCCGTGTTTGCCGGGCTCAAGAAACAGGGCGCTCACACTGCGCTTGCCGACATCCGTGAATCGATCGAGGAGTTGCGCTACTACCGCGACACCTTCCTCAAGCTTGCCTGAGGCAGGCCGGCTGCCTTAGCCGCGGCGATAGAGCACGAACTGCTCCTCGGTGCGGCGGCGGCCACGGATCAGCTCCCAAGCCTGGTTCCAGCCAGATCCGGGCTGCAGGGCTTGCGAGCGCCCGCTGCGATACACCAGCAGCCACTCGCAACGGGTGACGCCTTGCTCTGCCGGCTCGAACACCAAGTCTTGGTGGTAAAGCAGCGCGGCACGCTGGGCGTGCCCCATGCCGGTTTCACCCACGCACGCATGAGGCTTCGCTGCGATCTCGGCAGCCAGGGTCTTGGCGACTTGGGCGTAGGACTTGTCGTAGTCCGCGTAGGGAAGAAACAGCGTGATTGCCAGTGCCCACACGAAGCTTGTGCCCACCGCCCACGACAGAGCGCCGCGCAGCGGCGAACGCGGCGGGCGCAGAATCAGCGCCAGCCAGCCGAGCGTCAGCGCTACACCAAGCGCGACCGCCCAGCCGGAGATATCGGGCGTGTAGCCGGGCACCAGACGGGCCACGTTGCGCGAGATCGGGGCTGGCCAGCCGAAGTGCTGGGCGTACCACGCCAGCCAGATGAAGATCCCGAACGCGAGGAAGGCCATCCGGCCAAACCAGTCGAAGGCACTTGCGGCGCCGCGTCTGAGCGTCATGACGCCGTCTGAGGCCAGCAGAACCAGCGGTGGAATCAGCGGCAAGGCGTGGGCCGGGCGGAGCGGGCCCGTCGTGGCGACCAACAAGCCAGCCAGGATCAGGGCGGCGAGTGGAAGCAGAATTCTGGTCTCCCAGATGCTCTTCCGCTCGTACCAGATCGTCCACAGTGCGATCGGCCACAGCGGCCACATGAACCAGGCAAGCAGTTCGACCAGTTTTCGGGCGTTGAAGAGGTGCTCGCCATGCGGCGTGATCGAATAGATCTCGTTGTACCACCATTCGGCGAAGTGCTCGGGCTGGGTGGCGAGAATCATCAGCGGCCAGATCAGCGCGATGGCAACCGCGATTGCGGCGCCAAGCCAGAGCGAGGCGATCCGCGCGGGTGTCCGGCATTCGGAACACAGCCCGGGCAACAGCACCCAGAGTGGCATCAGGATCATGATGGCGGGCATGCCTGCCGCAAGCGTTGCGAGCCCGATCGCGGTGCCGGCGATGAGCGCGCCACGGCGGGGGGTCTTGAGAAATTCCGCGAATCCGAGGAAGGCTGCCGCGGTGCAGGCAAGCAGGGCGAGTTGCGGTTGCACTTCGTGTGCATGCGTCAGCAGGCCGAGTGTTCCAAGTCCCAGCAGCACCGCCGCGCGATCTGCGGGGCTTCCGTAGAGGCTGCGGGCTGCCTTGGCGAGGCAGATCAAGGTAGCGGCGACGAACAGGCCCGACGCGAGTCGGGCTGCATTTGGAGTGTCGATCAAGCCGCCAAGCAGCTTTGCGAGAAGCGCGCTGACCCAGAAATACAGCGGGCCTGCATCAAAGTAGGGGCGATCCGCAATGGCGAGCGAAAGCCAGTCGCCAGTGCGCAGGATTTGATGCACGACGCCGAAGTTCGCTGCATCGTCCCCGCGCCAAGGGCCATGATCGATCAGGCCCGGCAGGGCGTAGAGCGCAAAAAGGAGCCAAAGCGCCCAGACGGGAAGGCTGACTGTCGATGGGGTGCGTGGTGGATGGGCCATGCCTGTTTTTCTTGGAGGAGCCCTGGGGTTTCGGGCCAGCCCGGATTCTAGCGCGTCGGCTTTGCGGCGCGGCTTTGCCGGTGGGGTGTTTGCGGTGCGCAAAACAAAAAAGGCAGCCGGAGCTGCCTTTTCTGGTGGGGCGCCAGCTTAGGCTGGGCGACCGTACTTCTGGCGGAAGCGCTCGACGCGACCCGCGGTGTCAACGATCTTTTGCTTGCCCGTCCAGAACGGGTGGCATTCCGAGCAGACTTCGATGTGGTAAGCATCTTTGGCCATCGTCGAACGGGTGGTGAAGGCGTTGCCACAGGAGCAGGTGACCTTCACTTCGTTGTACTTCGGATGAGTATCGGCTTTCATTTGCAATCCTTTGCGCGCGATCGGCGGGTGTGACCGACCAAGTCGGAGAATCGGCGATGATCGCATGCAATCTCTGAATAAGTCAAGGTAGTGATGGCTGGCATAATCGGGACCGTTGATTCTTCTGGTGGTGCCTCGATGACTGCCGTACTCGCTGATCCCGGAGGGGAGTTCCTGGTTGCATGCCTTTGTGCGCAGTGGTGCGGTACCTGCCGCGACTATCGACCCGGGTTCGAGTCGCTTTCGATGCAGTTTCCGCAGGCGGGTTTTCTATGGGTGGACATCGAAGACCACGCGGATGAAATTGGCGATATCGACGTTGAGAACTTCCCGTCCATCCTGATTCAACGCGACGAGGCCGTGCTGTTCTTTGGCACCGTGTTGCCGGATACGGCCTTGCTCAAGCGCTTGCTTGAAACCTTCATTGCTCAGACAACAGCTGAGAGCGCGGCCTACGCCCAGGCGACGCCTGAACGCCGTACTTGGCAGCAGGAAGCAAACCTGCGGCGACTACTTCTTGGCGGCTGACTTTCCGATGGCAGAAAAGCAAACGGCAGCGCCGAGGCGCTGCCGCTTTTGTTGGGCCCTTGCTGAAGCTTAGCGCTTCATGGCTGCGGCCAGCGCGTCCGCGACGTAGTCGAGGTTTTTGCTGTTCAGCGCGGCCACGCAGATGCGGCCGGTCGAAACTGCGTAGATGCCGAATTCGTTCTTCAGCACCTCGACCTGCTCGGCCGATAGGCCGGTGTAGGAGAACATGCCGCGCTGACGCGTCACGAAGGACAGGTCACGCGTGACGCCGCGGGCGGCGAGGCGCTCGGCGAGGCCCTTGCGCATTTCGCGGATGCGCAGGCGCATGCCGGCCAACTCGTCTTCCCACTGTTGGCGTAGTTCTGGGTTCGACAACACGGCTGCAACCACCGCGCCACCGTGTGTCGGCGGGTTGGAGTAGTTGGTGCGGACGACGCGCTTTACTTGCGAGAGCACGCGGGCGGACTCTTCCTTCGATGCGGTGACGATCGACAGCGCGCCGACGCGTTCGCCGTACAGCGAGAAGGACTTCGAGAACGAGCTCGAAACAAAGAATTGCAGGCCGCTGGCCGAGAAGGCCCGCACCGCGACGGCGTCGGCATCAATGCCATCCGCAAAGCCCTGGTAGGCCATGTCGAGGAAGGGGACGAGACCCTTGGCGCGGCACACTGCAACCACTTCTTCCCACTGCGCGTCGGTGATGTCGGCGCCGGTCGGGTTGTGGCAGCAAGCGTGCAGCACGATGATCGAGCCGGCTGCAAGGCTCTCGAGCTTGGCCTTCATGCCCGCGAAGTTGGCGCCGCCGGTGGCCGCGTCGTAGTACGGGTAGGTGTCGACCGGGAAGCCGGCGGACTCGAACAGCGCGCGGTGGTTTTCCCAGCTCGGGTCCGAGATGTACACGGTCGCCGCCGGGTTGAGACGCTTGAGGAAGTCGGCGCCGACCTTGAGTGCGCCGGTGCCGCCGAGCGCTTCGACCGTAATCACCTGGCCGTTGGCGATGAGCGCTGAATCCTTGCCCAGCAGCAGGGTTTGCACGGCGTTGTTGTACGCGGCAAGGCCTTCGATCGGCTGATAGCCGCGCGGCGGCATGGCGTCGAGGCGCGCCTTCTCGGCCGCCTTGACTGCGCCGAGCAGCGGGATCTTGCCGTTGTCGTCGTAGTAGACGCCCACGCCCAGGTTCACCTTGGTGGTGCGGGTGTCGGCGTTGAAGGCTTCGTTGAGGCCGAGAATCGGGTCGCGCGGGGCCATCTCCACCGCGGCAAAAATCGAGGCAGTCATCGGAACTCCAGGTCGTTTGGTCGCGACGTTTCGGGGGGAAAGCCGCTGGAAATCAAGCTTTTAAGTTTAGCACGCACGCCGGAGGGCAGTCGCCGCCAAGCGTACGTGGGCGAAGTCGTCAGAGGATCAGGTTCTTGATGGCATCGTCTTTGCGGGCAAGGTAGTGCGTCGAGTGGATGCGGCGGATCGTGCGCGATTTGCCCCGGATCAGCAGCGTCTCGGTGGTTGCGAAGGTGCCGTCGCTGGTGACGCCTTCGAGCAGATCACCCTTGGTGATGCCGGTGACTGCGATGATCACGTTGTCGGTGCGGGCCATCTCGTCCAGTGTGAGCACGGTTTCTACCGCGATGCCCATCTTCGCGCAGCGCGCACGTTCCTCGGCGCCGAGCGCGACATTTTCCGGCGTCGCGCCCTTGGCTACGTCGCGCGGAATCAGGCGGCCCTGCATGTCGCCATCGAGCGCGCGGGCAACGGCGGCAGAGACCACGCCTTCGGGGGCGCCGCCGATGCAGTAGAGCATGTCAACTTCGTTGTCCGGCATGCAGGCCATTACTGATGCTGCGACGTCGCCGTCCGGGATCGCGAAGACCTTGCAGCCGAGCGCGTGCATTTCCTTGATTGCGGCTTCGTGGCGCGGTTTGGCCAGCGTGATCACGGTCAGGCGGTTGAGCGGTTTGCCGAGTGCAGCCGCGACCGAGCGCAGGTTCTCTTCAAGGGATTTGTGCAGGTCGATCGCGCCCTTGGCCGGGTTGCCGACGATCAGCTTCTCCATGTACATGTCTGGCGCGCGCATGAAGCTGCCCTTGTCGCCCGCAGCCAGCACTGCAACTGCGTTGTTCTGGCCCATCGCTGTCATGCGGGTGCCGTCGATCGGGTCGACCGCGATATCCACGCCGTCGCCGCCGCGGCCGACGTGCTCGCCGATGTAGAGCATGGGCGCTTCGTCGATTTCGCCTTCGCCGATGACGATCTCGCCGTCGATCTGGATCTGGTTCAGCACGAAGCGCATCGCCTCGACGGCGGCGCCGTCCGCCTTGTTCTTGTCGCCGCGGCCGAGCCACTTATAGCCAGCAAGTGCGGCGGCTTCGGTGACACGGGTGAATTCGATCGCAAGTTCGCGTCTCATGGTGTGAGTCCTGTCGTGAGCGGGCGCGCGGGTGGCGGGCCGGCGGGTAAATTCAGGGGCGGGATTGTAAACGGAAGGGGCGCCGCGTGCCGGCCGGCGTGAAATGGCCGGCTGGCGAACTCCCGGCGCGGCATACAATCCAAGGTTCGGCCAGTTTCCCCGGAGCGCCCGTCGTGATCGTCGAATACCCCGGTAGTCCTTTTCGTTTGCACCAGCCGTTTCCGCCGGCTGGGGATCAGCCCGTGGCCATCGAAAAGCTCGTCGAAGGTGTTGAGGACGGGCTGATGTTCCAGACCCTGCTGGGGGTGACGGGCTCGGGCAAGACCTACACGATGGCGAACGTCATCGCGCGTACCGGCAAGCCCGCGCTGGTGTTGGCGCCCAACAAGACGCTCGCCGCGCAGCTGTATTCCGAATTCCGCGAGTTCTTCCCGGAGAATGCGGTCGAGTACTTCGTTTCGTACTACGACTACTACCAGCCCGAGGCTTACGTGCCTTCGCGCGA
This sequence comes from Niveibacterium sp. 24ML, assembly GCF_026586805.1. GTDB lineage: Bacteria > Pseudomonadota > Gammaproteobacteria > Burkholderiales > Rhodocyclaceae > Niveibacterium. The sequence continues at coordinate 14,752 of NZ_JAPFHA010000030.1, forward strand.
CCTCTTCATCGAGAAGGATTCGGCCATCAACGAGCACATCGAGCAGATGCGGCTCTCGGCGACCAAGAGTCTGTTGGAGCGGCGCGATGTGGTGATCGTCGCGACGGTATCGTGCATCTACGGTATTGGCGATCCGGTGGATTACCACAGCATGATCCTGCACCTGCGCGAGGGCGAGAAAATGCCGCAGCGCGAGGTGGTGCAGCGGCTTGTCGGCATGCAATACAGCCGATCGGACATGGATTTCAAGCGCGGCACCTTCCGTGTCCGCGGGGACGTGATCGACGTGTTCCCGGCCGAGAACGCCGAGCTGGCGGTTCGTCTGGAGTTGTTTGACGACGAGATCGAGCACATCACCCTCTTTGATCCACTGACCGGGCACCTCAAACAGAAGCTTGGGCGCTTTACGGTCTTCCCTTCCAGCCACTATGTGACGCCGCGCGCCACCGTGCTTCGGGCGATCGAGGGGATCAAGGAAGAGTTGCGCGAGCGAGTGGCCTTCTATGTGAAGGAGCAGAAGCTGGTCGAAGCGCAGCGCATCGAGCAGCGCACGCGCTTCGATCTTGAGATGCTGACCGAGCTGGGTTTCTGCAAGGGCATCGAGAACTACTCGCGGCACCTGTCCGGGCGTGCGCCGGGCGAAGCGCCGCCAACCCTGATCGACTACCTGCCGCGCGATGCGTTGATGTTCGTCGATGAGTCGCACGTCGCGATTCCGCAGGTGGGCGCGATGTACAAAGGCGATCGCGCCCGCAAGGAGAACCTGGTCGGATACGGCTTTCGCCTGCCCTCGGCGGTGGATAACCGGCCGCTGAAGTTCGATGAATTCGAACGCTTGATGCCGCAGACCGTTTTTGTCTCGGCGACGCCGTCCACCTACGAAGAGCAGCACCAGGGGCAATTGGTGGAGCAGGTGGTGCGGCCCACCGGCCTGGTTGACCCGACGATCCTGGTACGGCCCGCGATCACCCAGGTCGATGATTTGCTGACCGAAATCCGCAAGCGCACGGCAGTGGAAGAGCGCGTACTGGTAACGGTGCTGACCAAGCGCCTGGCGGAAGAGTTGACGGATTACCTTGCCGAAAACGGCATCCGGGTGCGCTATCTGCACTCGGATATTGATACGGTCGAACGGGTCGAGATCATTCGCGATCTGCGGCTTGGCCAGTTTGATGTCCTCATCGGTATCAACCTGCTGCGCGAGGGGCTGGACATCCCCGAGGTGTCGCTGGTGGCGATTCTCGACGCGGACAAGGAGGGTTTCCTGCGTTCGGTGCGCAGCTTGATCCAGACTATTGGCCGTGCCGCGCGCCATCTGAATGGCACCGCGATCCTGTACGCCGACCGGATGACAGATTCGATGCGTGCCGCGATTGATGAGACCGAACGTCGCCGCAATAAGCAGATCGCCCACAACACGGCGAACGGCATCGTGCCAAAGTCTGTGAACAAGCGCATCCGCGACATCATCGACGGCGTTTACCACGAGGGCGATGCCGCCGCGGCACTCAAGGTCGCCGAGGCGAATGCCGACTACGCCTTGATGGATGAGAAAGCGCTGGCCAAGACCATCAAGAAGCTTGAGAAGGAAATGCTGGAGCACGCCCGCAACCTTGACTTCGAGAAGGCCGCGGCCGCGCGCGATGAACTATTCCGTTTGCGGCAGCGCGCATTTGGCGCTGATCAGCACGGTTCAAGCTGAAACCGATTCACCACCACAGAAAAACTAGATCAGAGCATGAAGCGCGTATTGTTTGTATGTACCGGCAACATCTGTCGATCGCCCACCGCCGAAGGCGTGGCGCGGGTTTTCTTCAACCAGGCCGGGCTCGATGTCGACGTCGACTCGGCCGGTATTCAGGGTATCCATGCCGGTGAGGCGCCCGATCAGCGATCACAAAAGGCGGCAATGCGGCGTGGCTTTGACTTGTCGAAGCAGCGCGCGCGCAAGATCGCCGCGGCTGACTTCACCCAGTTCGACCTCATCTTCGCAATGGATCGTGGGCATCTGACGCAAATGAAGCGGATCTGCCCGCCGGAACTGCAAGGCAAGCTCAAGCTCTTCCGTGATCTCTTGCCCGGGCAGGAAGGTCTGGATGTACCAGACCCTTACTACGGCGGTGAGGCGGGTTTCGAGCATGTCCTCGATCTCTGTGAGGACGGGGTTGGTGCCTTGATGGCGGCGCTGCGCGCAAACGCCCTCTGAAGCCCCGCCGGGGAAGGCCCGGCAAGGGCACGCCTGAAGGAGAAACGGGCCACTCGCTTGCGCGGGTGGCCCGTTTTGCCGTGGTGCGACCGCAGCTTAACCGTTGCGGGTTTCCACTTGCTGCAGCGGCTCCTCAGCCACCGGCGGGCGGCTCACGCGCGGGCTGCGGCGGCGTGCGGGCGCTTGCGGCACCTCCGGCGCGGCAAGCGGCGCGCGGCGCTCGCTTTGGGTTTCGATCATCACCAGGTCATCGCTGCTCAGCACCGCGCTCAGGTCGAACGGAAGCTGTGCCTGGGCGCGCGCTGCGGCTGCGCGAACGGGCAGGGGCTCGTCACTGACTTGCGCAGCCGGCGCCGCTTGGGCCGGCTTGGTCACGACTTCAACGAACTCGCTCGCGGCCGGTGCCGGCGCGGGCTGCGCAGGTTCAAGCGGCGCCGCTTCTGTCGCGACGGCTGCCGCCGCTACGGGTTCCACTGCGGCCGGTGCGTCAATGGCGGCCGATGTGGTGGCTTCGGCGACGGCCGGTTCCGCCGGTGTCGACGCGATGGCCTGAGCGGGCTCAGTGACCGGCGACTCGGCGACCGGGGCTGCGGCGGCAGCCTCTGCGGCGCTGGCGATCGCAGCGGCTTCAGCCTCTGCGGCAGCCTTGGCCGCGGCTTCAGCAGCCGCTTCCGGCGTCGGGTAGAACATGGTCTCGACGGGTGCGCGGCGCTGGCGACGCTCACGGTGAGCCTGCCGTTCGGCATCGCGCTCAGCGCGGCGCGCCTTCGCTTCGGCGCGGCGTGCAGCCTCGGCTGCGGCCTGGGCTTCGGCTGCGGCTGCAGCAGCTTCGGGCGTCGGGTAGAACACCTGCTCGACCGGGCGCAGCTCGTCGCTGCCTTGGGCTTGTGCTTCGCCGGCGCCTTCATGGTTGCGACGTTCGCCGCCACGGCGACCGCGCCGATTGCGGCGGCGGCTGCTGCCTTCCGCTTCTGCGGGGGCATTGGCGATTTCCGTTTCCGGGCCGGCTGCCTGCGCGGCGGCGTCGCTGATGGCGATCTCGGTTTCCGGTGCGGCCTGCTTGGGCTGGCGCGGTGCGCGTGGCTCACGCGGCTCGCGTGCTTGGCGCGGGCGGCGTTCCTGATCTGCCTGGGCCTCGCGCTTCTCGCCCCGCTCGGCACGCTGCTCGTCGCGGCGGCTGCGCTCGCCTTCGTCGCGCTGCGGTTTGTTGGTGTCGACTTCCGCTTCTACCTTGGCCGACTGCTGACGGTCGCGACCACGTCCTTCGCCACGGCTGCGGCCTTCTTCGCGGTTCTTCTGGCCGTCGCGGTTGCGCTCTTCGCGGTTGCCACGTCCACCGCGCTCGCCGCGGTTGCGCTCACCCCGGCGGCCTTCGCGGGGGCTGCTCTTGGCCTCGCTTGCCGGGGCGGCGACCACCTGGGCCGGTTCGGCTTCGCCACCACGCAGCCAGGTCATGATGCGCTGGAAGAGGCCGGGCTTGGCCGGTGCTGCGGCAGCCGGTGCTGCGGCAGCCACGGGCTTGGGCTCGACGACGGGCGGCGGCTGATCCGGCACGAAGGAGCGCAAGGCTGCTTCCTGCCGCGCCGGCTTGGCCTCCGTGTTGGCCGAGGGCGGCGTGTAGGTGGCGTCCGCGGGCATGGCGGCCATCTTGTAGCTGGGCACGTTCAGCTCTTCTGCGTTGAGCTGGTCGTGACGCAGGCGAACGATCTCGTGCGCCGGCGTTTCAAGGTGGCGGTTCGGGATCAGCAGCAGATTGACTTTGTGGCGCAGTTCGATCTTCGCGATATCAACCCGCTTCTCGTTCAGCAGGAAGGTGGCAACGTCGACCGGCATCTGGCAGTGCAGGGCGCCGGTGTTTTCCTTCATCGCCTCTTCTTCAAGGATGCGCAGGATGTGCAGCGCAGCCGATTCGGTCGAACGGATGTGGCCGGTGCCGGTACAGCGCGGGCAGGTGATGTAGCTGGTCTCGGCCAGGGCCGGACGCAGGCGCTGACGAGAGAGTTCGAGCAGGCCGAAGCGGCTGATCTTGCCCGTCTGGACGCGCGCACGGTCATGGCGAAGGGCGTCGCGCAGGCGGTTTTCCACTTCGCGCTGGCTCTTCGGGTTTTCCATGTCGATGAAGTCGATGACGATCAGGCCGCCAAGGTCGCGCAGGCGCAATTGGCGGGCCACTTCGTCGGCGGCTTCAAGGTTGGTCTTGAGGGCGGTTTCTTCGATGTCGGCGCCACGGGTTGCGCGGCCGGAGTTCACATCCACCGATACCAGTGCTTCGGTGTGGTCGATCACGATGGCGCCGCCCGAGGGCAGGCTCACCTGCCGCGAATAGGCAGACTCGATCTGGTGCTCGATCTGGAAGCGCGAGAACAGCGGCACATCGTCGCGGTAACGCTTCACGCGGTGGATGTTGGCCGGCATCACATGGTTCATGAACTGACGCGCCTGCTCGTAGACGTCGTCGGTGTCGATGAGGATTTCGCCAATGTCGCTCGAGAAGTAGTCGCGAATCGCGCGGATCACCAGGCTGCCTTCCTGGTAGATCAGGCATGCGCCTTTCTCTTCTTTGGCGGCACCTTCAATGGCGCGCCAGAGTTGGGCGAGGTAGTTCAAGTCCCACTGCAGTTCTTCCGCGGCGCGGCCGATTGCGGCGGTGCGTGCAATCATGCTCATGCCGGAGGGCACGTCGAGTTGGTCGAGCGCGTCGCGCAGTTCGGTGCGCTCATCACCCTCGATACGGCGCGATACGCCGCCGCCGCGCGGGTTGTTCGGCATCAGCACGAGGTAACGGCCGGCGAGCGAGATGAAGGTGGTCAGGGCTGCGCCCTTGTTGCCACGCTCGTCCTTCTCGACCTGGACGATCAGTTCCTGGCCTTCCTTGATCGCGTCCTGAATGCGCGCGCGCGAGGCCTCGACGCCTTCCTTGAAGTAGGCGCGCGAGATCTCCTTGAACGGCAGAAAACCGTGGCGCTCGGCGCCATAGTCGATGAATGCCGCTTCGAGACTGGGCTCGACGCGTGTGACAACGCCCTTGTAGATGTTGCTCTTGCGTTGTTCCTTGGCGGCCGATTCGATATCGAGATCGATCAGTTTCTGACCATCTACGATTGCGACGCGCAGTTCTTCGGCCTGCGTCGCGTTAAATAACATGCGCTTCATTTGGTCTTGTTCTCCCGCGCGCAAGCGGGCAGAACGAACCGCACCGCCCGATTCGGGCGGCGTACTCAGATTGTCGGGAACGCTGTCATGCGATGGTTCGTTTTCAAAAAGAGTCGCGGGATTCGTACTGAACGGCCCTGCAGTCTCGGCGAAAAACGCCGACCGCTCAGGGCCTTACATTCTGCAAGCTGCGCGCCAACTATGTGGTCAAGTGTTTTTTGGGTACCATCGCGAGCTTTTGTGCTCCAGCGACGGTTGGCTTGGCGTTCATTCAGGGAGCAGAGCTCATCGCCAACTGGTCAGCACCTGCATTCTGCAAGGTGCAGCCCGAGCCGGACGTACCGGACGAACCTAGGCAGTATATTCAACATGGTCTTGCAAGGCAAAACCCCGTCCGCCCCTCCGGCTGTTCAGCGCGTTCTCATCGACGAACATGACGCGGGCCAGCGGATCGACAATTTCCTCATCCGCATCTGCAAGGGCGTTCCCAAGAGCCTCATCTACCGGATTCTTCGCAGCGGAGAAGTGCGCGTGAACAAGGGGCGCATTGACCAGACCTATCGCCTTGCGCTGGGGGACGAGGTCCGCATTCCGCCTTTGCGTCTCGCCGAGAAGGCTGACAAGGCCGCCATTCCCGGGCGGGAGTTTCCGATCCTGTTTGAGGATGAGGCGCTGCTTGCCATCAACAAGCCGGCGGGCACGGCCGTGCATGGCGGAAGCGGCGTGAGCTTTGGTGTGATCGAACAGTTGCGGCAGCAACGGCCAGCGCAGCGGTTTCTGGAGTTGGCGCATCGGCTTGATCGCGAGACGTCTGGAATCTTGCTGATCGGCAAGAAGCGTTCGGCGCTGAGCCGGCTGCATGACGTGTTGCGCGAAGGCGGGCTCGACAAGCGCTACTTCGCGCTGGTGGCGGGCAAATGGCCGAATCCGGTGCAGCACATCAAGCTTGCGCTGACCAAGTACCTTACCGAGGACGGCGAGCGTCGCGTCGCGGTGGACAAGGATGGCAAGGCCTCGCACAGCATCGTCCGTCTCGTTGCGCGCTGGGAACGATTCAGTCTGGTCGAAGTCCAGATCAAGACAGGGCGAACCCACCAGATCCGGGTGCATTTGACGCATCTGGGGTTTCCGCTTGCCGGTGACGACAAGTACGGCGACTTTCCCCTCAACAGAGCTTTGCAAAAGGAAGGGCTCAAACGGATGTTCCTGCATGCCGCCAGCCTTGTTGTGCCGCATCCGGTTTCTGGCGAGCCGCTCGAGCTCAAGGCGCCGCTGCCGGATGATCTGGCTGCGTTCGTCGCGCACCTCGATTCCACCGAGCCCCGCAGCTATGGCTGAGCGCCGCTTTGATCTGATCGTCTTCGATTGGGATGGCACGCTGATGGATTCCACCGCAACCATCGTTGTGGCGATCCAGGCGGCGTGTGCGGATCTGGGGCTGCCGGTTCCGACGCGTGAGCAGGCCAGCCATGTCATCGGACTGGGTCTCGCGGACGCCCTTCACGCGGCGGTTCCGGCGCTGGATCCGGCTGACTATGCGCGGATGGTTGAGCGCTATCGGCATCACTACTTTGCGCGCGATGCCGAACTGGTGCTGTTCGACGGCGCGAGCGACATGGTCGCGGCACTCAATGACGCCGGTTATGCCTTGGCTGTTGCAACCGGCAAGAGCCGAAAGGGGCTTGACCGTGCGTTCGAGGCGAGTGGCCTGGGCGCGCAGTTCCATGCTTCGCGGACGGCAGATGAAACCTTCTCGAAACCTCATCCGGCCATGCTGCTGGAACTGATTGAGGAGTTCGCCGTCTTGCCGTCGCGGACCCTGATGATCGGCGATACGACTCATGACTTGTTGATGGCGAAGAATGCGGGCACGGCTTCGGTGGCGGTGAGCTTTGGCGCTCACCCGCGCGAAGCGCTGGCGGCAGAGGCGCCGCTGGCCCTGGTGGATTCGATCGCCGAGCTTCATCAATGGCTGCAGTTGAACGCCTGATCTGCGCGAGCGAAAGTGTCCTTGAAGGGGGCGATGGAATTCGTTTCCCGGTCAAGACCGCATTCGGTGAAGAGACCGGTTTTGTCGTGCGATATCGCGGTGAAGTGCGTGCGTACGTGAATCGCTGTGCGCATGTGCCGGTTGAACTGGATTGGCAGCCTGGCCGGTTCTTTGATGACTCGGGCTTATACTTGATTTGTGCAACGCACGGTGCGCTTTACGACCCGGCCGGCGGGCATTGCCTGGCCGGCCCTTGCCGCGGCGGACGCCTGCCGCGGCTCGATGTAGTGGAGCGCGACGGAAACATTTACCTGATTGAGAAGGCTGCATGAGCGAACAAAACTGGGAACGCAGTTTGATTGAGAATCTGGCAACCGAGGCACTCAAAGAGCAGCGCCGGCGTCGGCGCTGGGGCATCTTCTTCAAGTTTCTTGGTATTGCTTACGTTGGTGCCTTTTTCTGGATCATGTGGTCAGGCCGCAGTCCGGATGGCGTGGATGGCGGGCCTCATACCGCGGTGATCGAGATCGACGGAGTCATTGCGTCGAACACACCGGCCAGCGCGGCCCGGGTGAATACCGCCTTGCGTGAGGCCTTCAAGTCCGAATCGGTCAAGGGCGTGATCCTCAAGATCAACAGCCCCGGCGGCAGTCCGGTTCAGGCTGGCGCGATCTACGACGAAATCCGGCGCCTGAAGGCGAGCAAACCTTCCTTGCCGGTGTATGCCGTGGTTGAAGAGCTTTGCGCATCGGGCGGTTACTACGTTGCGGCCGCCGCCGACAAGATCTATGTCGACAAGGCCAGTCTTGTCGGTTCAATCGGCGTCGTCATGGATGGCTTTGGCTTCACCGACGCGATGCAGAAATTTGGCGTCGAGCGGCGCGTTTATACGGCGGGCGACAACAAGGCGTTTCTTGATCCGTTCTCGCCGTCGGTGCCGCGCCACGTTGACCATGCAAACGCGATGCTGCAAGAGATCCATGCGCAATTCATCGACGCGGTCCGCAAAGGGCGTGGCAAGCGCTTGAAGGAGAGCGCGGATACGTTCTCTGGACTTGTCTGGACGGGATCGAGAAGCATCGAGCTGGGTCTGGCTGATGCCACGGGTACGGTGACCTCGGTTGCGCGAGATGTCATCAAGGCCGAAAAAATGAACGACTACACCCAGCGCGAGCCCGCGTTCGAGCGGTTTGCCCGCCGACTCGGCGGTGTTGCCGCCGAGGCTTTCTCTGAGGCTTTGGTGGAGACCCGCTTCCGCTGACCGGTTCAGGTGCGCCGGCTCGCTTCAGCCAGAACCAGGAAAACCGTGGGGCGCCGGTCAAGATCCGGCGCTTCGCGTTTTCGCCAGCGCGCGATGGTGTCAGTGCTGATCCATTCACCCTCTGTGGTGACCTCGCGCGCAACGCATAGCCGGGTGTCTGGCGCGAGCACCGTGGTCAGCGCGTTGAACATCGAGAGGTTGCGGTAGGGCGTTTCGATGAAGATCTGCGTGCGCTGATGTTTGCGCGACTCTTTCTCCAGTTCGCGTAGCGCGATGATCCGATCGGCGTCCTTGACTGGAAGGTAGCCGTGAAACGCGAAGCTCTGCCCGTTGAGGCCTGAAGCCATCAGGCTCAAGAGAAGTGAAGATGGCCCGACAATCGGCACCACGCGAATGCCCAGTTCGTGCGCGCGCCGAACCAGAAGTGCGCCAGGATCTGCGACCGCCGGGCATCCGGCTTCCGACATCAGTCCGATGTCATGACCCGCAATGGCGGGTGCCAGCAATGCGTCGAGTGCCGTGTCTGGTGCGTGCTTGGGCAACTCGCTGATCGAGAGGGTCTGCACCGGCGCCGGGTGCCCCATGCGCTTGATCTCAGCGCGTGCCGTCTTCGCGTTTTCGACAACGAAGTGGGTGAGTCGGTGAGTGAGCGTCTGGCTGGCGGGCGGATGGAGCCACTCGGGTGCGGCGGGGCCGAGGGCGACGGGGATCAGGTAGAGAGTGCCGGTCATCAGATTGTTTGCACGCCCGCGTCGCGCAAGAGTTTGCAAAGTGCAATCAGCGGCAGTCCGACCAGTGCGTTGGGGTCGTCGCCGCGAATGTAATCAAGCAGCGTGATGCCCAGCGCTTCGGACTTCGCGCTTCCAGCGCAATCCAGCGGCAATTCGCGTGCGACGTAGCGTTCGATCTCGGCCGCGCTCAGCTGTCGGAAACCCACGTCGGTGGGCGCGCAGATCACCGGAGCATTGCCGGTTTGCGTGTCGAGCAGGCATACCGCAGTGTGAAAGGTGATCGCTCGTCCGCTCATCTGGTGCAACTGCGCGATCGCGCGCTCAACGCTGCCCGGCTTGCCGAAGCGCTCCGCGCCTACGCTAGCCACCTGGTCGGATCCGATGATCAGTGCGCCGGGGTGGCGTACCGCAACGGCGCGCGCCTTCTCGACGGCGAGGCGCATTGCGGTGGCGGCCGGTACCTCGTCGGGTAGAGGGGTTTCGTCGGTTTCTGGGCGGTCCGTTTCGAAGGGGATTGCCAGTCGTTGCAGGAGCTCTCGACGGTATTGAGAAGTCGAGGCGAGGACGATCTTGCGCATTGGGGGTGATGGCCATGCAGCACGCGGACTGCAATCGCCTTTGACAGGAAGGGCTTCGGATAATATCATTGCTCGTTTATGTCGCAAGAGCATGCAGTTTTGCCGGCGTGGGTGATAGCCGATCCGTTCGAGTTTGCACGGCGCGGAAGCATCTTGTCGGGCACCGTCGAGTTCGAGTCGATGCCGCGGTTCATGGGTGAATTGGCGAGTCCTCAAGGTCAGGTGCAGGCCGAAGTGCGGGGTAGCGTCGTCGATGGCGAGTGCTATCTTGAAATTTCGCTTGAAGCTGAGCCGACGGTAGTCTGTCAGCGCTGTCTCAAGCCTCAGCAGCTGAATCTCGCGCTGGATGCGCGGCTTCTGCTGGTGGCGCCGGGGCAGCCAATGCCTGATGACGAGCTGGAGGATGATTCCTTCGATCCGGTCCTCGCGGACCGGAATCTCGACATGCTGGCGATCATCGAAGACGAGTTGCTGCTCGGACTGCCGATTTCGCCGCGACATGATGTTTGCGACACCCCGCAACCCCGCGAACGGGACGACAGCGAGTCGCCCTTCGCCGCGCTGGCGAACCTGCGCGGGGCGGGAAAGAAGCGTTAAGCGTTGAATCCACCCGTTTCGGGCTGGGTCTGGTTATTGAATATTGAGCGAAGGAGCATCAAATGGCTGTTCAACAGAACAAGAAGTCGCCGTCCAAGCGCGGCATGCATCGTGCCCACGATTTTCTGACGGGGCCTGCGACCGCTGTCGAGCCGACGACCGGTGAAGTGCATCTGCGTCACCATGTGTCGCCGTCGGGTGTGTATCGTGGCCGTAAGGTCATGAAGGCAAAAGGCGAATAAATTCCTCTTTTGACGAAACGGCGCCAGGGTGCCTGGCGCCGTTTTCATTCGTCCCTACCCTCCAGTCCAAATTCGATGCAGGTGACACTCGCGATCGACTGTATGGGCGGTGATTTTGGCCCTTCGGTCACACTGCCGGCAGCCCGCAAGTTCCTGCGCGATGATCCATACGCCAGCGTACTGCTCGTCGGCTTGTCTTCAATCGAGTCAGACGCGGCGGCGCTCGCTTCTGAATTCTCCGGTCGTGTCCGTTTTGTGCCTGCGACTCAGGTCGTTGAAATGCACGAGGCGCCCGCGTCGGCGATCCGCGCGAAAAAAGACTCGTCGATGCGCATCGCCATTAACCAGGTCAAATCCGGCGCTGCTCAGGCTGCCGTGTCTGCCGGCAACACTGGGGCGCTGATGGCGATTGCGCGATTTGTCCTCAAGACGCTTGATGGCATTGACCGCCCGGCGATTGCTTCGATTCTCCCGGCGATGAACGGTCAGACCTATGTGCTTGATCTGGGCGCAAATGTCGACTGTTCGGCCGAGCATCTGTTGCAGTTTGCGATCATGGGTTCAATGTTGGTCTCCGCCCTTGAGCACAAGGAGCGGCCAACGGTTGGTCTGCTCAACATCGGCGAGGAAGAGATCAAAGGCAATGAGATCGTCAAGCGGGCGGCCGAATTGCTGCGTGATAGCGGCCTGAATTTCTACGGCAACGTCGAGGGTAATGACATCTACAAAGCGACGACCGACGTCGTGGTTTGCGATGGTTTTGTCGGAAACGTTGCGCTCAAGGCGTCAGAGGGTGTCGCGCAGATGCTGGCGACAACCCTGCGCGAAGAGTTGACGCGCTCCTGGTACACGAAGGCGGTCGCCCTGCTGGCGGCGCCCGCATTGCGGCACTTCAAGCAAAGAGTTGACCATCGGCGCTACAACGGCGCGGCTTTGCTCGGGTTGCGCGGCGTGGTGTTCAAGAGCCACGGCTCTGCCGACGCATTTGCATTTGAGTGCGCGTTGATGCGTGCTGCCGAGGCGGCACGTAACCAGGTGGTCGATCGGATTGCGGCGCGGATGAGCGCACATATGGCAACTGAGGAGGTGACGCAGTGATCTATTCGAAGGTCGTAGGGACAGGCAGCGCGTTGCCGGGGGAGCCGGTGACCAATGACGATCTGGTCGCGCGCGGCATCGATACGACCGATAGCTGGATCATGGAGCGCACCGGGATTCGCGCGCGCCACCTTGCTGGTGAGGGGGTCACTTCAAGCCAGCTTGGCGCGCAGGCGGCACGCAAGGCGCTGGAGGCGGCCGGGTGCGCGGCGGCAGATGTCGATCTGATCATTGTTGCGACCTCGACGCCGGATCAGGTCTTCCCGAGCACCGCTTGTCTTGTGCAGTCGGCCCTGGGTGTGTCGGGTTTCCCGGCGTTTGATGTCCAGGCCGTTTGCAGTGGTTTCGTTTATGCACTGACGATCGCTGACAAGTTCATTCGCTCTGGCTCGCATCGCCGCGCCTTGGTCATCGGCGCCGAAGTCTTTTCGCGGATCATTGACTGGAACGATCGACGCACTTGTGTGCTGTTCGGCGACGGTGCCGGCGCTGTGCTGCTGGAGGCCTCCGACAGCCCAGGATTGCTCGCAACCTCGTTGCGTGCAGACGGTAGCCAGCACGAGATCCTCGAGGTGCCGGGCAATATCAGGAACGGCCATTTTGAGGGCTCGCCATTCGTTCACATGGATGGTTCGGCGGTGTTCAAGCTGGCCGTGCGCGTATTGGGTGAGGTGGCGGTTGAGGTGCTTGAGCAGGCGGGTCTCGCGCCGGATCAGCTGGACTGGCTGATTCCCCATCAGGCCAATATCCGGATTCTGCAGGCAACCGCCAAGCGCCTCCATTTGCCATTCGAGAAACTGGTGGTGACGGTCGATCGGCACGGGAATACGTCTGCGGCCTCGGTGCCGCTGGCGCTGGATACGGCGGTGCGCGACGGCCGAGTGAAACCCGGTCAATACGTCATGCTGCAAGGTGTGGGTGGCGGGTTTACCTGGGGCGCAGCACTGCTGCGCATGTAATCCCGAGTGAGGACATGATGACTTTTGCTTTTGTGTTTCCTGGTCAGGGTTCGCAATCGGTCGGCATGATGGCCGCTTACGGCGACTCGTCGATCATCCGGGCGACGTTCGACGAGGCGTCTTCGTCTCTCGGCGAAGATCTTTGGGCGATGTGCAGCGAAGGGCCTGCGGAGCGTCTTGCGCTGACCGTCAATACGCAACCTTTGATGTTGACCGCCGGCGTAGCGGTCTGGCGCGCCTGGTTGGCGGCGGGCGGCGCCAAACCGGCTCTGATGGCGGGCCATAGTCTGGGCGAGTACTCCGCCTTGGTCGCGGCGCAGGCCTTGTCGCTGGCGGACGCCGTGAAATTGGTGCGTTTGCGTGCGCAGGCGATGCAAGATGCGGTGCCGGCTGGCACAGGTGGAATGGCCGCGATTCTTGGTCTTTCGGCGGACTTGGTTGCTCAGGCGTGTGCCGACGCGGCTCAGGGTGAAGAGGTGGGTGCTGCCAACCTGAACGATCCGAATCAGATTGTGATCGCAGGTCATGCGGGTGCGGTTGCTCGCGCTTGTGAGCTCGCAAAATCCTTGGGCGCCAAGCGTGCGCTACCTTTGCCCGTCAGCGCACCCTTCCACAGCGCCCTGATGCGCCCAGCAGCCGAACGCTTGCGGGTGGCACTAGATGGCGTCGACGTTTGCACGCCTGTAATCCCGGTTATCAATAATGTCGATGTTGCGAAGCTTGCTGACCCGGCATCGATCCGGGATGCGCTGGTACGGCAGGCCTATTCGCCGGTTCGTTGGATCGAAACCGTGCATTCGATGGCGGCGCAAGGTGTGTCGCGGATCGTCGAGTGTGGGCCCGGCAAAGTCTTGATGGGCTTGGTCAAGCGCTGCGCGGCAGGCCCCGAGGCCTTGGCTTTGTCCGACAGTCAGAGTCTTGACACCGTACTCGCATTGACAAAAGAGGAATTGGCATGAGCGCTCTAGAAGGACAAATCGCGCTGGTGACTGGTGCGAGCCGGGGCATCGGCCGCGCAACGCTGCTTGAGCTTGGGCGCCAAGGAGCTGTGGTCGTGGGGACCGCGACATCCGATTCGGGCGCGGCTTCGATCACTGCCGCACTGGAAGAGGCGGGTCTGAAGGGCGCAGGCTTGCGTCTTGACGTGACCAATCCGGATGACTGTGAAGCCGCTATCGCAAAGATTGAGGCTGATTTTGGCCAGATCGCGATTCTGGTCAATAACGCCGGAATCACGCGCGACAATATCGCAATGCGGATGAAAGACGACGAGTGGGATGCGGTGCTCGATACCAATCTTAAAGCCGTGTTCCGAATGTCCAAACTGGTCATGCGTGCGATGATGAAGGCGCGCTACGGCCGCATCGTGAATGTCACGTCGGTTGTCGGTTCTTCTGGCAATGCCGGGCAGGCGAACTACGCTGCGGCAAAGGCAGGCGTTGCGGGCATGACACGCGCACTGGCGCGAGAGCTTGGCAGCCGCAGCATTACCGTGAACTGCGTTGCGCCTGGATTCATCGATACCGATATGACACGCGCGCTCAGTGATGGGCAACGTGATGGCTTGCTTGGGCAGATCGCCTTGGGGCGTCTTGGTCGTCCTGAAGAAATCGCGGCGACGGTGGCGTTTCTGGCGTCGCCGGCCGCAAGCTATGTGACGGGCGTGACCCTTCATGCTAACGGCGGTATGTATATGTCCTGACTGGGCTGATGCCTAGGCAGGATAGGCCTTCGGGCCGTTTTTGTGGTTTCTTTTTTGATAAAATAGGGCGGTTAATCACCCCCGCTATATGGGAAGGAGTAGTCAATGGAGAACATCGAACAACGCGTCAAGAAGATCGTTGCCGAGCAACTCGGGGTCAATGAGGCTGACATCAAGAATGAGTCTTCCTTCGTAGACGATCTTGGCGCTGACTCGCTGGACACCGTTGAACTGGTCATGGCGCTCGAAGAAGAATTCGAATGCGAAATCCCGGACGAAGAAGCCGAGAAGATCACCAGCGTTCAGCAGGCAATCGACTACGTCGTTGCCAACAAGAAGTAAGTCGTTCTTTTAACCTTCTTACTCGATCCGGAGCGCACTTTGGGCGGTCGTAGAGTCGTCATCACCGGACTGGGCATCATCAGCCCGGTCGGTAATTCAATCTCCGAAGCCTGGGACAACATCCTGAATGGGCGTTCCGGCATCTCCCGCATCACGAAATTTGATGCTACGACCTTGCCGGTGCACATTGCCGGCGAGGTCAAGAATTTTGACGTGTCGGCGTATGTTTCCGGTAAGGAAGCGCGGCGGTATGACACGTTTATTCATTTTGGCCTTGCAGCGGCAATCGATGCGCTGAAGGATGCCGGGATCGCTGAGCATCCGGCTGACGCAGAGCGGGTTGGCGTTTGCATCGGGTCTGGTATCGGAGGCTTGCCTCTGATCGAAGATACCTGCCAAGCCACTGCACAGGGTGGGGCGCGCAAGATTTCGCCTTTCTTTGTGCCGGGGTCAATCATCAACATGATCTCTGGCTTGCTGTCGATTCAGTACGGATTCAAGGGGCCGAACTTCGCGACCGTCAGCGCGTGTGCAACTGGCAATCATGCAATCGGTGAAGCGCAGCGCTTGATCGAGTACGGCGATGCCGATGTGATGATCGCCGGCGGAGCGGAATCCACCGTGTCCTTCCTTGGGATGGGTGGCTTCTGTGCAGCACGTGCTTTGTCGGGCCGTAACGACGACCCGGCAGGGGCGAGCCGGCCTTGGGATGCGGAGCGCGACGGCTTCGTGCTGGGCGAAGGTGCTGGTGTCTTGGTGCTCGAAGAGTATGAGCATGCCAAGGCACGTGGCGCCAAGATCTATGCCGAATTGGCTGGTTACGGCATGAGTGCCGATGCCAACCATATCACCGCCCCTTGCGAAGATGGCGAGGGTGCTTCGCGAAGCATGCGCAATGCACTGCGTAACGCAAAGGCGGAAGTGAGCGATGTGGCCTATGTTAACGCGCATGGCACTTCGACGCCTTTGGGTGACAAGGCTGAGACAACGGCGGTCAAGCGTTGCTTTGGCGATCACGCATTCAAGCTTGCGGTGAGTTCTACCAAGTCAATGACCGGCCATCTGCTTGGCGCAGCAGGCGGAATCGAAGCGGTCTTTACGACCCTGGCAATTCGAGACCAAGTCGCACCGCCAACGATCAACCTGCATTCTCCGGGTGAAGGTTGCGATCTGGACTATGTGGCCAATGTCGCCCGTCCGATGGCGATTGATGTGGCGATGTCCAATTCGTTCGGATTTGGCGGCACCAACTCGACCCTGGTGTTCAAGCGCGTGTAAGAGACTGCCTTGCTTGTTGAAAACCCGATGAGGCTCGAGGGCGTAGTTCGCCCCCGGGCCTCTTGGCTTTTCTGGAGTGGCGTTGCGATCTTGCACGGGGTGGCCACGTTTGCGCTGCTGGTGACGCCAGTGCGCCTGGGCGGCGTATTTGTGGCGGGCCTGACGCTGATCGGCGGTTCGGCGGTTCTGGGGTTTGTGCAGTGGCGACGAAGTCGAGCGCTGGTTTTCCGTCTGGCAGACGACGGCTCAGCCTACTGTGTTGCCGACGCAGGCGGCGCCGAACCCGCGATTGAGTTTGCGCGATCGACGCGCGACTTGGGGGTCATCCTTGTTCTTGTCTGGTCCGAGGCGGGGAGCCACGCAGTTCGACGGACGATTGCGACGCGAGGCGCGCTGAGTGGGGCTGAATGGAGATTGCTGCGCGCCTGGTTGCGTTGGCGCATGCCTAGCGTTGACGGGTCCAGCGTGGCTGGCCCGCCGGCCAGCGCGGATTCCTGATCACGATGGATTTTCCCTCGGCCTGCGTGGCGGGGTAGTCGCGACTGAAGTGAAGCCCGCGGCTCTCTTTTCGCGCCAATGCGCCGCGCACGATCAATTCGGCACTGACCACCAGATTCCGCAACTCGATCAGATCATTGCTGACGCGGAAGTGCGCGTAGTACTCGTCAATTTCGCGCGTCAACAGAGCAATTCGATGCTTTGCGCGTTGCAGGCGCTTGGTGGTACGGACGATGCCGACATAGTCCCACATGAACCGCCGTAGCTCGTCCCAGTTGTGGGCAATGACCACTGCTTCGTCCGCGTCGGTGACCTTGCTTTCGTCCCATTCGGGCAGCGAGTCGGCGATGTCTCTCGGGTTGGCGCAGATGTCGCGTGCAGCGGCCTCGCCGAAAACAACACACTCCAGGAGCGAGTTGCTGGCCAGCCGGTTTGCCCCGTGCAGGCCGGTACATGCGGTTTCGCCAACCGCATACAGACCCGGCAAGTCGGTGCGCGCGCGCAGATCGGTCAGTACGCCGCCGCAGGTGTAGTGCGCAGCCGGCACCACCGGGATAGGTTGGCGGGTGATGTCAATGCCCAGTTCAAGGCAGCGAGCATGAATGTTCGGGAAGTGGCTCTTGATGAAGTCTGCTGGGCGATGGCTGATGTCCAGATAGACGCAGTCAGCCCCGTGCCGCTTCATTTCATAGTCGATCGCGCGCGCAACGATGTCCCGCGGCGCAAGCTCAGCACGTGGGTCGTGGTTGGGCATGAATCGAGTGCCGTCAGCGAGCTTGAGTAAGCCGCCTTCGCCGCGCACCGCTTCGGAGATCAGGAACGACTTTGCTTGCGGGTGATAGAGACAGGTGGGGTGAAACTGGATGAACTCCATGTTCGCGACGCGGCAGCCCGCGCGCCATGCCATTGCGATGCCGTCTCCCGTCGCGGTGTCCGGATTCGTCGTGTAGAGGTAGACCTTTCCGGCGCCGCCGGTGGCAAGGACGGTGTGCCGAGCTGCAAAGGTCACGACCCGGTCGGCGGTGATGTCGAGGATGTAGGCCCCCAGGCAGCCCTCGTCACCCCGACCCATGCGATGCGCGACGATCAGGTCGACGGCAATGTGGTGTTCGAATACGCGGATGTTCGGATGGGCGCGAACCTTCTGTGTAAGCGTCTCCTGAACGGCGGCGCCGGTGGCATCCGCAACGTGCACGATGCGGCGGTGGCTGTGTCCGCCTTCGCGCGTCAGGTGCATGTTGAGCGGGCCTTCTTCGGCGGGCGTGAAGGGTACGCCTTGCGCGGCGAGCCACTGGATTGCCTCGCGTCCGTGTTCAACCACGAAGCGCGTGGCTCCGGTGTCACAGATGCCGGCTCCGGCGATATGCGTGTCCTGGACGTGCGCATCAATTGAGTCCATCGGATCGACGACTGCCGCAATGCCACCTTGTGCCCAAGCACTGGCACTGTCTTCAAGCTGGCATTTCGTGACGAGAGCGACGGAGTGCTGGTCCGCAAGACGCAGCGCAAGCGATTGGCCGGCGAGGCCGCTGCCAAGGATCAAAACATCGAACTGGAGCACGGGGTCTAGGGGCGCAAGAGACGCGCGGGCAGAAGGGGTTTTGAATATAGCACGCAGCCGCCACTGCCATGCCAGGCTTGATCAAGCGCTAAAGCCCCTTGTTACGACTGAACTATTTTCGCGGGGCCGGGTCTGTTGCGGTGAAGGCGGATGCCCCGTGAGGCTGGGTTATACTCGATTGGCGCCAATCAGAGCGCGAACCAATCCCAAGATACCCTGCCCAATGAGTGATCGTCAGATAGACCAGCAACTAGTCGAGCGTGCGCAGCGCGGGGACAAACAGGCTTTCGGCCTGCTTGTCTCGAAGTATCAGCGCAAGCTTGGGCGGTTGTTGTCGCGGATGATCAGGGACGCGGCTGAAGTCGAGGATGTGACCCAGGAAGCATTCATCAAGGCGTATCGCGCGCTGCCGACGTTTCGTGGCGATAGTGCGTTCTACACATGGTTGTACCGGATCGGGATCAACACAGCAAAGAACTATCTCGTATCACAGGGGCGGCGCGCCCCGACTTCGACCGACATCGATTCTGATGAAGCCGAAGGTTACGAAGAGGGCGACTTGCTGCGCGACAACGACACCCCGGAACGCTTGCTGGCGACCAAGCAGATTGGCGAAACAGTCAATCTGGCGATGGAGGCCTTGCCCGAAGAGCTTCGCACCGCGATTGTGCTGCGTGAGATCGACGGTTTGAGTTACGAAGAGATTGCGACAGTGATGAACTGTCCGATCGGAACGGTCCGATCACGGATTTTTCGCGCACGGGAAGCCATTGCAGAGCGTCTGCGGCCCTTGCTCGATACGAGTCCGGATAGAAGATGGTGAGAGACATGACTGAACAGATTTCCGCCTTGTTCGATGGCGAACTCGACGCGGCAGAGACCGATCGAGTGATGCAGGCGTTGCGAGGCGATCACAGTGCCCGCGCCAGATGGAGTGAATGCGCGCTGATTGGCGATACGCTGCGTGGCGAGGCTGAGTTCTCGAAGGATCTCACGGCGGCGATCATGGCGCGGCTGGACGACGAGCCGACCGTGCTGGCCCCGGTTGTACGGAGCGCACCTGCTAATCGTGGTCTGCGTTGGGATCGTTATCTTCCTATCGCCGCCACGGTAGCCGGTGTTGCGGTTGTCGGCTGGATGGGCTTGCGCAGTGAAGTGGGGCCCGCTCAGATGGCGCTGGTGAAGCCGGCGGTGGTGGTTCAGCCGGTATCGGCCAATGATGCGGATCGTGCATATCTGCTGGCGCACCACGGTTATTCGGGTGCCCAAACGGTTCCTGCTGTTGGGTATTACGTACGCACAGCTTCCGAGCAAGGTGGAGCGCTCGCACGATGATGCGTGGTGTGATCGCCTGCGTCGCCGCGCTCTGGTGCGCCGGGGCCGCAGCCGCTGGCGCGACACAGGAGGCGCTTGACTGGCTCGCGAAGGTTAGTTCAGCCTCACAGCGCTTGAGCTATGCCGGGACCTTCGTTTATCAGGCAGGGCGAACGACGGAAACGTCCCGTATCACCCACATCAGTGATGCAACCGGCGAATACGAGCGCCTGGAGACCCTTGACGGACCACCGCGCGAAATCGTCAGGGCCAATGGCGATGTGCGTTTCTACCTTCCCGCAGAGCGGGTTGTCATTACCGATCGTGCGGTGCAGCGCCGCTTTCCGGCTTGGGCGCTCGTCTCCCCTGAGCATTTGATCGCAAACTACTCCGCGCGGCTGGGGCCGGTCGAGAAGATCGCCGGCATGTCGGCGCGTCAAATCGTGATGGAGCCGCGCGATGGTATGCGATATGGCCATGCGTTCTGGGTTGAGCCTGCAAGCGGTCTGATGCTCAAGTCGCGGACCATGGATGCGACGGGTGCCACGGTTGAGCAGTTTGTCTTCTCGGAAGTGACCGTTGGCGGCGTGATCGAGCGCGACAAAGTCCGCTCGCGATTTGCCAGCACCGCGAGCGAGTGGCGGGAGCTGAATGTGCGTGGCGAGCCTGCCAAGCTGCAGGACAGTGGTTTTCACTGCAATTTGCAGGTGCCGGGCTTC
Organism: Niveibacterium sp. 24ML; assembly: GCF_026586805.1. Taxonomy (GTDB): domain Bacteria; phylum Pseudomonadota; class Gammaproteobacteria; order Burkholderiales; family Rhodocyclaceae; genus Niveibacterium. The sequence goes on from NZ_JAPFHA010000030.1 coordinate 34,981, forward strand.
CGCCAAGTCAGTGTGGTGAAACGTCAGATCAAAGGTAGCGGTAGCGAGGCGTTCCACCTGGTGTTCTCTGATGGTTTGGCCACCATGTCTGCCTTTGTTGAAACGGTGGCTGCCGACAAAGCCCCGCCGGTTGTGGGAGAGAGCCTCGCCGGGCCCACACGTATTTACAAACGGGTGCTCGGTGGCAAATACCTGGTGACCGCCATGGGCGAAGTGCCGGCCGAGGCCGTGCGGCGATTGGCGGAATCCATTGAGGTTCGCGATAAATGAACGTTCGTAAGGCGGTCGTGCTCCGCATGGAAGGTGCCGCTGCAATCGTGAAGCTGGATGCACAGGGCGGTTGCGGGCGTTGCGCCGAATCGGGCGGTTGTGGCTCTGACGTGTTGGGGCAGTTGTTCGGGCCGCGTTGCCGCACTTATCAGGCCGAGGCGCTTCACCCATTTGCTGCTGGCAGTGAAGTCGAGGTCAGTGTTGAAGCTCGCGCGCCGCTGATCGCAGCGCTGCTGGCCTATGGTGTGCCTTTGATTGGCCTACTGCTGGGCGCGTCGCTGGGCGCCTTGTTCGGAGGCGATGCAGCGGCCGCTGGCGGTGCCGTGGCGGGCCTTGTGCTGTCCGCGATTGTTGCTACCGCAGCCGTTCGCCGCCGCGGCGCACAGCTGCGGGTGCGGATCCTTGAAACTGATCAGACCGGTTCATGATTTGCGCCGATAGCATCTTTTCTCGGGCGCTAGGCAGTCTTGCCTTGAGCCTTGCCTTGGTGACGGGGCCGGCCATGAGCAGTGCGTTAGCCCGCGACCTGCCGGAGCTTGCGGATCTTGTCGATCGATCGGCTCCGGCTGTGGTGAATGTGAGCACGCAGCAGCTTGCTAAACAGGCAAAGCGCAGTGGGCCGGATGCGCGCGATCCGATGCAGGATTGGTTTCGGAAGTTCATGCCCAAGCATCCTCAGGTGCCTCGAGATGAGGAGGACGAAGAGGGCATGGGTTCTGGTTTCATCATCTCGCAGGATGGCTACATCCTTACCAATGCGCATGTTGTCGATGGCGCTGACGAAATCTTGGTAAGGCTCACCGACAAGCGTGAGTTTCGCGGCCATCTTGTCGGGGCTGATCGTCGCTCCGACGTTGCATTGATCAAAATTGAAGCGACCGGGTTGCCGAAAGTGCAAATCGGCGATGCCGGAAAGCTGCGTGTGGGCGACTGGGTCGTCGCCATCGGCTCCCCGTTTGGTTTCGATCACACGGTGACCGCGGGGATTGTCAGTGCGAAAGGGCGATCGCTTCCCGACGAGGGGCTGGTTCCCTTCATACAGACCGATGTTGCCATTAACCCGGGCAACTCGGGTGGGCCCTTATTCAACTTGAAGGGTGAGGTCGTCGGCATCAACTCGCAGATCTATAGCGAGACGGGGGGCTTCATGGGGCTGTCCTTTGCGATCCCGATTGACGTCGCGATGGATGTTCAGGGGCAGCTACGTGCCGCAGGCCGTGTGACCCGGGGGCGCATCGGCGTCACTATCCAGGAGGTGACCAAGGACGTCGCAGACAGTTTTTCGTTGAAGAGTCCTCAGGGGGCTCTGGTCAGTGCGGTTGAGCCGTCCAGCCCGGCAGACCGTGCCGGCATCGCGGTCGGTGACGTGATCTTGAGATTTGATGGCAAGGTGGTGGCGTCGTCGACAGATCTGCCCCGGGTGGTCGGCGCCACGAGACCGGGTTCAAGGTCGGTCGTTCAGATCTGGCGCCGTGGCGCTGTGCGAGACCTTGGCTTGATTGTGGAAGCGTTTGCGGAAGAGCCGGTCAAGCTTGCGGCGCGTGCGCCAGTCAAACGGGCGGATAGCGCAGGATCAAACCGCCTCGGGCTTGTCGTGGCGCCGCTGAGTGCGGACCAGCGCAAGCAGATGCGCAAGGAGGGCGGTGTTGCGATCAAGGATGTGCGCGGGATAGCTGCCCGAGCGCAGTTGCAGGGTGGAGACCTGATCGTGGCTGCCACACGGAAGGGTTTGCCGGTCGAGTTTCGCAATGTCGAGCAGTTCAACCGGTTTGCTGCGGCGGTGGATCAGGGCGAGAGCGTGTCTTTGCTGGTTCGTCGTGGGGACACCCAGAGCTTCGTCAGTTTGCGAGTGCCGGAGCTGCAGTGAGGCTTCAGGATCCGGGTGGATCGGCTATACTCGCGCGTTGTCCAACTTGATGGATTCCTGAGAAGGGTGCGGCAACGCGCCCTTTTTTCGTGGCATGCAGCACATCAGAAACTTTTCGATCATTGCTCACATCGATCACGGCAAGTCGACCTTGGCGGACCGACTCATCCAGCGCTGCGGCGGTCTGGCCGATCGTGAAATGGAAGCCCAGGTGCTTGACTCGATGGATATCGAGCGCGAGCGCGGGATCACAATCAAGGCTCAGACCGCGGCGCTCAGCTACCGCGCGAAGGATGGGCAGGTTTATAACCTCAACCTCATCGACACGCCCGGCCATGTCGACTTTTCGTATGAAGTGAGTCGATCGCTTGCTGCGTGCGAAGGTGCGCTGCTTGTCGTGGATGCTTCGCAAGGGGTCGAGGCACAGACGGTGGCTAACTGCTACACCGCCATTGAGCAAGGCGTCGAAGTCGTCCCGGTGCTCAACAAGATGGATCTGCCCTCAGCGGATCCGGACGCGGCGCGCCAAGAAATTGAAGATGTGATCGGGATTGACGCGATCGAGGCAATCCCCTGCTCGGCGAAGACCGGAATGGGCATTGACGAGATCCTCGAGGCGGTCATCGCGAAGGTGCCGGCGCCGCGTGGCACGCTGGATGCGCCGCTGAAGGCGCTGATCATCGACTCCTGGTTCGATAACTACGTTGGTGTCGTGATGCTGGTTCGCGTGGTCGACGGGGTCTTGCGGCCGAAAGACAAGATCCTCTTTATGAGCAATGGTGCGCAGCATCTTTGCGATCAAGTGGGCGTCTTCACGCCGAAATCGATCGGCCGTGACCAATTGTCGGCGGGCGAAGTGGGTTTCGTGATTGCTGGCATCAAGGAGCTGACCTCGGCCAAGGTGGGTGACACCATCACCGTGCTCAGTTGGCCTGCCTCGTCGCCGCTCGAAGGCTTCAAAGAGATCAAGCCGCAGGTTTTTGCGGGGCTCTATCCGGTTGAGGCGAGCGAATACGATCAGCTTCGTGAGTCACTTGAGAAACTCAAGCTGAACGACGCGTCATTGCAGTATGAGCCCGAAGTTTCACAGGCGTTAGGTTTTGGCTTCCGCTGTGGATTCCTCGGCTTGTTGCATATGGAGATAGTCCAGGAGCGCCTCGAGCGCGAGTTCGACATGGATCTCATCACCACCGCACCGACGGTGGTCTATGAGGTCGTGCTCACGGGCGGTGAAGTCATCAAGGTCGAGAATCCGGCAAAGCTTCCGGAAGTCTCAAAGATCGACGAAGTGCGTGAACCTATCATTACTGCCACGATCTTCGTGCCGCAGGATTATCTGGGCCCGGTTATCACGCTCTGCAACCAGAAGCGCGGCAGTCAGGTCGATATGCACTACCACGGCCGCCAGGTGAAGCTTGTCTACGACCTGCCGATGGCTGAAGTCGTCATGGACTTCTTCGACAAACTGAAGTCGGTTTCGCGAGGCTATGCTTCGCTTGATTACGACTTCAAGGAATACCGTACAGCAGATGTGGTGAAGCTTGACATCCTAGTGTCAAGCGAGAAAGTGGACGCGCTTTCGGTCATCGTTCATCGAGCCAATGCAGTCTATCGCGGACGGGAATTGGCTTCAAAGCTGCGCGAACTCATCCCGCGTCAGATGTTCGATGTTGCCGTTCAGGCGGCGATCGGTTCGCATATCATTGCCCGTGAGACGATCAAGGCTCTGCGCAAGAATGTTCTCGCCAAGTGCTATGGCGGTGACATCACCCGAAAGAAAAAACTGCTCGAAAAGCAAAAAGCCGGCAAGCGTCGCATGAAGCAGGTTGGCAACGTCGAGATCCCGCAGGAGGCGTTCCTTGCGGTGCTTCGTGTTGAAGACGGCAAGTAAGCCCACAACAATCACCCTGGAGCTTTCGTGGATTTTGCGTTGATTCTTTTTGTGCTGTCTATCGTCACCGGCGTGCTATGGGCTGCGGATCGATTTGTATTCCGAAAGAAAAGGCCGGCGGAAGCGCCTGAGCCGATATGGGTTGAGTGGGGGGCTGGGTTCTTCCCAATCCTGCTTGCGATTTTCTTGCTCCGCTCCTTCCTGGTGGAGCCATTCAGGATTCCTTCTGGATCAATGATCCCCACGCTATTGGTGGGGGACTTCATTCTGGTGAATAAATTCGCCTACGGTATTCGCCTTCCGGTGATCGACAAGAAGGTCATTGATTACGGAACGCCTAAGCGCGGCGATGTCGTGGTGTTCCGTTACCCGCAGAACCCAGCACAGGACTACATCAAGCGTATCGTCGGTTTGCCGGGCGACAAGATTGAATACATCAACAAGCGTTTGACGATCAATGGTGAGTTGATCGCGGTTACGCAAGTGGAAGACTACCTGCATGCAGATCGACTGCAGTACTCCCGGCGCTTCAACGAAAAGCTAGGTGATATCGAACATCAGATCTTGAATGATGCGGATATGCCGGCCTTCGTTGCGCAACCCTTGCCGTTTGCCGGGCGTGAGCACTGCACTTATACGGTTGAAGGTGTGCGATGCACGGTGCCTGCTGGCCACTATTTTGCCATGGGCGATAACAGAGATCAGAGTTCTGACTCCCGCGTTTGGGGGTTTGTGCCTGATGAAAACTTGCGTGGCAGGGCTTTCTTTATCTGGTTCCACTTCGGTGAGTGGTCCAGAATTGGTTCGTTTCACTAATGACGGAGGTGCAGATGCGAAAGCGGGAAAGAGGGATTTCTCTCGTTGGTACCATGATAATGGCCGCACTTGTCATTGGCGGAATTGTCTTGGCGATGCGTTGCGTGCCTGTGTATAACGAGTATTTCGCCATTCAGAAGGCATTCAAGACGATCGCGTCAAGCGGCGAGGCTGATAGTCCAGAGGCTGTTAGAAAGATGTTTGAGTTGCGCTCGGCTGTCGATGACATTACGTCGATTAAGAAGACCGATCTCATCATCAGCAAAGAGAACAATCGCTATGAAATAAGCGCCGACTGGCAAAGAACTGTGCCACTTGGCGGGCATGTGAGCTTATTGTTTCAGTTCTCTGCTTCGAGTTCGGTTAAGGCAGAGACAAGCAATTAGCCGTGAACCTGGATGCTCTCTCCCGTGCTTTGGGTTATCGGTTTTCGTCGTCGGCGCTTTTGATTCAAGCGCTTACTCATCGTAGCTTCGGCGCGTCGCATAATGAGCGACTGGAGTTCATTGGTGATGGCGTCTTGAATTGCGTTATCGCCCGAGCCTTGTTTGATCGCTTTCCAGATCTGGATGAGGGGGGGCTTTCCCGATTGCGCGCGGGCTTGGTCAAGCAAGACGCACTTCATGCGCATGCCTTGAGCCTCAGCTTGGGTGGGATGCTACGACTTGGAGAGGGCGAGTTGCGTAGCGGGGGACATCAGCGCCCTTCGATTCTCGCGGATGCCCTTGAAGCGATTTTCGGCGCGATCTTTCTGGATGCAGGATTCGATGCCGCGAGCAAGGTGATCAATCGGATTTACGCACGCTCAATCGCGGAAATTGATCCGGCGTCGGCGGGTAAAGACCCGAAAACTGCGTTGCAGGAGTGGCTCCAGGCTCGGCGTCATGCATTGCCGAAATACGAAATGGTGATCGTGCGTGGCGAAGCTCACTCGCAAGAGTTCGAGGTGTCGTGTTTGATACCGGCGTTGATGATAGAAACAAAAGGACGTGGCGCCAGCCGCCGCGCTGCGGAACAGCAAGCTGCGCGTGACGCGCTTGATCGGATAGAGAAACTATGATCGGCGAGACTGATACGGGCGGGAATGGGTTTCGGACAGGTTTTCTCGCGATTGCTGGCAGGCCCAATGTCGGCAAGTCGACCCTTCTTAATCATCTGATCGGGCAGAAGATCAGCATCACTTCGCGTAAGGCGCAGACAACCCGGCATCGCGTGACAGGTGTCTTGACGAACGCCACGCACCAGTTTGTCTTTGTCGATACCCCAGGTTTCCAGAAGCAGCACACGAACGCCTTGCACCGTGCGATGAATCGCAGTGTCACGCAGACGCTCGCTGACGTAGACGTCGTGCTATTTGTCATTGAGGCGGGAAAGTTCCAGACTGCCGATCGTGCTGTAATGGAGCTGTTGCCGGCCAATGTGCCCGTCGTTCTGGTGATCAACAAGATTGATCGAATTGCAGATAAAGGGCAGTTGCTTCCGTTCATTGCATCGATGGCGGCCGAGCGTGAATTTGCGGCGATCGTGCCGCTTTCCGCTGAAAGCGGTGCCAATTCAGAGGAGCTGATTAAGGCCTGTGGCCCGCTTCTTCCGGAGCAGCCTGCGATTTTTGGGGAAGACGATATTACTGACCGCAGTGAGCGTTTTCTTGCGGCGGAGTTTATTCGGGAAAAGCTGTTTCGGCTGCTGGGTGAAGAGCTTCCTTATGGTTTGGCGGTTGAGATCGAGAAGTTCGAAATTGAGGGGGCGGTGCGCCGCATCTTCGCAGCAGTGATTGTCGATCGACCCAGCCATAAGGCGATGGTCATCGGGCGCGGTGGTGAGAAGCTCAAGCGGGTGGCCAGTGAGGCCCGGGTTGAGCTTGAGAAGTTGTTTGACGGCCCGGTGTATCTTGAGGTCTGGGTCAAGGTCAAAGGCGGCTGGGCGGATGACGAGCGCGCCTTGAAGAGCCTCGGCATCGAGTAAAAGTCGGTGCTGGGTTCCGTAGTGCTCAATAAATGAGTGGCAAGCGTGTAGAGCAGCAGCCCGGATTCGTACTCCATGCATATCCCTGGCGGGAGACGAGTTTTGTTGTTGACGTGCTGTCGCGCAACCATGGTCGGGTTCCGCTGATTGCCAAAGGCGCGCGGCGTCCGCGTTCCGCGATGCGGGGTCTGCTGCTTGCATTCCAGCCGCTTGAATTGAGCTGGAGTGGTACAGGGGAACTCAAGACGCTGGTGTCGGTGGATTGGTCAGGCGGCCTTCCTTTACTGTCCGGCAGCGCACTGATGTGTGGCTACTATGCGAATGAGTTGCTTGTCCGTCTTCTGCCTCGCGAGGACCCACACCCAAAGCTGTTCGATGCGTATGCCGCCTTGCTTCAGGCCTTGGCGCATGGTCGGCCGCAGGACCTTGCGCTGCGCTTGTTTGAGCTGGCTTTGGTGCGGGAATTGGGCTACGCGCCCACCTTCGATATTGATGCGGACGGCGAACCGGTAAGTCCTGAGTGCGACTACATCTTTATAATTGAGCAAGGTCCCGTGAAATTGCAGGACGGGCAATCGGGTGAGCAGGCCTTATCAGGACAAACATTGCTTGATCTCGCCAATGCTGACTTGAGTGCATCGGAATCGCTCACTCAAGCAAAGAACTTGATGCGACGCCTGATCCATCATCTGATCGGCGGCACGCTCGAATCGCGACGTATCTTTATGGAGTTGCAGGAACTGTGATTGAACTTGGCGTCAATATCGACCATATTGCAACACTGCGCCAGGCGCGCCGTACCTATGAACCCGATCCCGTCTGGGGTGCCGTTGAGGCGCACCTGGGGGGCGCTGATGGCATTACGGTGCATTTGCGCGAAGATCGGCGTCACATTCAGGATGAGGATGTGCGTCGCCTGCGCGAACTCACCCACATCAAATTGAATCTTGAGATGGCGGCAACCGACGAAATGGTTGCGATTGCCTGCCGCCTTCGGCCCGAAATGGCGATGCTGGTGCCTGAAGGGCGCCAAGAGGTGACAACGGAAGGCGGTCTTGACATCGTTGCTAACGAATCACGGATTCGGGAGTCGATTGCCCAGCTGGCCGACGCTGGCATTCAGTCCAGCGTGTTCATTGATGCCGAATTGGCGCAGGTCGAGGCCGCGGCAAGAGTGGGCGCGCGGGTTTGCGAGATCCACACCGGCCCCTATGCCGAAGCGTTTCATCTGAAGGGGCGCGACGCACGCAGCCCAGCCGTGCTGGCCGAGATCGACAAGATCCGCGCAGCCGGAGCGGCAATCGTGGCGCATGGCATGCGCTTCAATGCGGGGCATGCGCTTAACTACTTCAATGTTCAGCCCATCGCGGCTTTGTCGGGCGTGCGCGAATTGCACATTGGTCACGCGATCGTCAGTCGTGCGGTTTTCGTCGGACTGCGCGATGCCGTTGGCGAGATGAAGCGCTTGATGCGCGAAGCGGCAGCATCACCTCATCAATATGGCTGATCAGTCGGTCGCATGATTGCCGGAATCGGTACCGACATCGTGTCGATCGCGCGTATTCGGACATCGCTTGATCGACACGGTGAAGCGTTTGCGGCTCGCATCCTCGCCGAATCCGAATTGACTGAGTTCCACGCTGTGCGCGACGGCGCCCGTTTGCTCGCCAAGCGCTTCGCCGCGAAAGAGGCGTTTTCCAAGGCGTTTGGCACTGGGCTTCGCGCGCCCGCCACATTCCATGCAATTGCCGTCGAGCATGATGAGCTGGGAAAGCCTCTTTTCGTGTATGACCGCGCTTTGTCTGATGCAATGCGCGAGCGCGGCTGGGTCGCCCATCTCTCGATCAGCGATGAGAAAGAAAGCGTCGTGGCATTTGCGGTGATCGAAACGGTCTGATCACCCTTTGGTTTGCAGCCCAATTCCGCCAGAAAAGGAACGCCCTTGAATCCGGTCCACTTGCCGCTTGGCCCCGTGATGTGCGATGTCGCAGCCTTCTCGTTGACCGATGATGAAAGGGTGCGGCTTTCCCACCCATTGGTGGGTGGTGTGATCCTGTTCAAGCGAAATTTCGAATCGCCAGAACAGCTTGCGGCGCTGACGCAAGAAATTCACGCGCTCCGCTCGCCGAATCTGATTATCGCGGTGGACCATGAAGGTGGCCGAGTGCAGCGATTCCTTGGTGGCTTCACCCGCTTGCCGCCCATGCGGGCGCTCGGTGAGCAGTGGGTACGCGACCATGTGGCGGGTCTTGAACTTGCGCGCCAGACAGGCTACGTGCTGGCTGCAGAATTGCTTGCGCATGGGGTTGATCTGAGCTTCACACCGGTATTGGATCTGGACTACGGGCGTAGCGCTGTCATTGGCGATCGTGCGTTTTCAGGTGATCCGGGCATTGTTGCTGCACTTGCCCAGGCTTTGGTGGCGGGCCTGGGTGAGGCGGGCATGGGGGCCGTGGGCAAGCATTTCCCGGGGCACGGCTGGGCTGAAGCCGATTCGCATGTCGGGATTCCGCGTGATGAACGCAGCTTTGAACAGATCTGGGCGAGCGACATCGCGCCCTATCGACATCGGCTCGGTCGGCAATTGGCCGGCGTGATGCCCGCGCATGTGATTTATGAGCACGTAGACGCGCAGCCGGCCGGCTTTTCTCCTTACTGGCTTCAGGCGGTTTTGCGGGAGCGACTGGGTTTTGATGGGGTTGTCTTCTCCGACGACCTGACCATGGAAGGTGCATCGGTCGCCGGGGACATTCTTGCGCGCGCCGCGGCGGCGCATGCGGCTGGATGCGACATGGTTCTGGTCTGCAATCGCCCGGATCTTGCTGACGATCTGCTGGCGCGCTGGGCGCCCGAGATCCTTCCGCGCAGCACGGCGCGAATTGAAGCGCTCAGGCCTCGGCAAGCAAAAGACCCGTTTGAACTTGCGGTCGAGCCGCGTTATGTCGCGGCTCAGCGAGCGGTGTCCGAACTTGTGGCGTCGCTTGGCTGATTGCCGTGAGCTTTGATCCGCGCGAGTTTCTGCGCAATCTATCGGAAGCGCCCGGCGTCTATCGAATGATCGGAGCAGGGGAGGAGGTTCTCTACGTTGGTAAAGCCAAGAACCTCAAGCGCCGTGTCACCAGTTATTTCCAGAAGCAGCATCCGAGCCCCCGCATTGCCTTGATGGTGTCGCGAATTGCGCGCGTTGACACAACGGTCGTTCGATCCGAGACCGAAGCGCTGATCCTCGAAAACAATCTGATCAAGACGCTCAAGCCGCGATACAACATCCTTTTCCGCGATGACAAGAGCTACCCCTACATCATGCTCAGCGGAGACGCATTCCCCCGGATCGCCTACTACCGCGGCGCATTTGCCAAGGGCTCGCGATACTTCGGGCCGTTTCCTGGTTCATGGGCGGCGCGCGAGAGCGTAAACCTCATCCAGCGCATGTTTCGCTTGCGCACCTGCGAAGAGAGCGTGTTCGCCAATCGATCACGCCCGTGCTTGCTGCACCAGATCAAGCGTTGTACCGCACCCTGTGTCGGCCTGATCTCGCGTGAGGATTACGCGCAAGACGTGCGTTTGGCCTCGCTGTTTCTCGATGGTCGGCATGGCGAGATCATCGATCAGCTCACCGGACAAATGCAGCAGGCCGCGGAGCGCTTTGCCTACGAAGAAGCGGCGTTCTTCCGCGATCAGATTCGTGCACTGCAAACGGTGCTTCACAAGCAGTTCGTCGATTCCGGGCGCGATGAGGACGTGGATATCGTCGCATCGGTTGAGGCGGCTGGCGTCGTCTGCGTGAATCTGGCGATGGTTCGTGGGGGGCGGCATCTGGGCGACCGGCCGCAGTTTCCGCTGGGCGGGGAGGGGGTTGGCGCCGCAGATGCGCTGCTCGCCTTCATTGAACAGCACTACCTGCAGCACCCGGCGCCGCCACGATTGATCGTCGTGGGGGCCTCGGTGGAGGCGGTTCGCGCCTTTGTCGACGATACGCTGGACTTGCGAATGGCAACGGTCGGGCCGCGCTTCGAGGCTGAAAAGGCGTGGGCGGAGATGGCCGAGCAGAATGCCAGGCAGGCCCTTGAAGTGCGCTTGCGAGAGTCGGGGCGTGTGAGCGACCAGCTTGAAGCGCTGCGCCAGGCGCTTGAGCTCCCAGAGGCGCCGGCGCGAATTGAGTGCTTTGATATCAGCCACACGATGGGCGAAGCCACCGTTGCTTCATGCGTCGTATGGGAAGGGGGCGGCATGAAGAAGTCAGAGTACCGCCGGTTCAACATAGCGGGGATCGAGCCGGGCGACGACTATGCCGCCATGAGGCAGGCGCTTGAACGACGCTACGGAAAAGTGGCGGCCGGCGAGGGTGTGCGGCCTGACCTCATCCTCATCGATGGCGGAAAGGGGCAGGTGGGCGTTGCGCACGAGGTCCTGGTCGAGCTTGGCCTTGCGTCGATTCCGATGCTGGGTGTTGCCAAGGGCGAGGAGCGCAAGGCTGGCCTCGAGCAACTGATCTTTGCCGAGCGCTCCGATCCGCTCGTCCTTGGTGGTGAGCATCCTGCGCTGCATTTGATCCAGACCGTGCGTGATGAAGCGCATCGTTTCGCAATCACTGGAATGCGCGCGCGGCGCGCCAAGGCGCGCATCGGATCGCGCCTTGATGACATCCCGGGCATCGGTCCGACACGCCGCAAGAAGCTGATCGAATCGTTTGGCGGCCTGGCTGGTGTCAAGGCCGCAACGGTGGAGGATCTGTGCCGTGTCGAAGGGGTCAGCCGAAAACTCGCAGAAGCGATCTACAATGCGCTTCGCGACTGATCGCCAGTAGCCCCACTCCACGCGCAAATGCAGCTAAATATTCCAAATACATTGACCTGGGCTCGTATCGTCCTGATCCCATTGTTTGTTGGCATTTTCTATTTGCCGGTCTCCTGGCTTTCGATGCCCGACAAGAACCTTTGGGCATGTGTGATGTTCGTGCTGGCGGCGGTCACCGACTGGTTTGACGGCTATCTGGCCCGCAGGCTGGGTCAAACGTCGGCATTCGGGGCGTTTCTCGACCCGGTTGCAGACAAACTGATGGTCGGTGCTGCGCTTGTCATGCTGGTCGAACTGGGGCGTGTCGATGCGCTGATCGCATTCGTCATCATCGGGCGCGAAATTACGATTTCCGCCTTGCGCGAGTGGATGGCCCAGGTGGGCGCTTCGCGCAGTGTTGCCGTGTCTTTCATCGGAAAACTCAAGACGACCGCGCAGATGATCGCGATCCCCGTCTTGCTGTACGACCAGACATTGTTCGGGTTGCCGGTGCACCAGACCGGCACTGCCCTGATTTGGATCGCGGCCGTACTGACACTCTGGTCGATGGGCTACTACCTCAAGCGTGCCGCGGCGGCGCTTTCTGAAGTAGAAAAGGGTTGACGCAAAGAAATTTTGGCCTATAATTCATGTCTCTGCGATGCGGGAGTAGCTCAGTTGGTAGAGCGCAACCTTGCCAAGGTTGAGGTCGAGAGTTCGAGACTCTTCTCCCGCTCCA
>NZ_JAPFHA010000031.1 GCF_026586805.1 Niveibacterium sp. 24ML
GCGCTGACGCGCCGCAAGGCAGTGCTGGACGATCTGGTCGCGCGCTTCTTCCGCGACAGCGACGCGCTGCTGCCGGTGATTCCGCTGATGGGCATCGTGCGCAACAAGCTGTTCCCGCACCTGGTGGAAGAACGTCACCACGGGCGCGCGCAGTGCCGCGTGTCGTCGCACATCCTCAACGTGATGCCCGATGGCCGCATCTTCCCCTGCCCGGACCTGATGCATCTGCCGGACATGCAGATGGGCGATCTGCTCGAAAACTGGCTGGTCCCCAGCCCGCTCCAGCAACATGCCGACATGCCCTGCGGCGGCTGCGAAGCGCAGGCCTGGTGCCGCGGCAACTGCATGAAGAACCTGTGGATGGGCTATGTGCGCAAGGATGACGATTGGCGCACCGGCATCACCGACCCGGTCTGCGAGCTGGTGCGCTACCTCGGCCAGGCAATCGACCGTTACCCGCTTGCCGCGTGGTACGAGGCCCTGCCTGAGGCGCTGAAGCGCGAGATCCTCGACTGCCCGGTGTACGACTACGTCGAGATCATGCCCTGAGGTTTGATGTTGCCCGCCGCACCGGATTGGCGATAGCCAGCGCAACCAGCAGGCCGATCAGTGCGCCCATGGCGTGCGCCTGCCATGCAACGAGCACCTCGATCGGCATGCCGCTCAGGTCACTGCGGCTGCCTGCGGCATCGAAGGCCAGCTTGACGGCAAAGCTGCCGGCGATCAGTTGCACCGGTAGCCGCAGGCGCTCGTCGCGCCACAGCACGCCGCCCGCAGCGAAGCCGAGCATCATCGCCAATGCTGATGCGCCGCGGTACTCGACCATTGCTGGCGCAAGCCAGAGCGTGGCGATGCTGATCAGTGGCGTGGCCAGCAGGCACAGCGCGAAGGTGCGGCCGCGCCCCAGCACCGGCTCGACGATGAGCCCGGCGAGCAGCACGGTCAGCAGATCGACCGCTGCGTGGCTGGCGCCGAAGTGCACAAGGTGGCCGGTCCAAAGCTGCCAGATCGCCTGCCCATCCAGCACGCCGCGATGCAGCGCGAGCCCTGCCTGATCCGATTTCGGTAGCGCGCACGCCAGTACACCGAAGAGGACAAGCAACAGGCTCGTCGTGGGTAGCTTGATCGCCCCCATCAGCGGCGGCGGTTCAGGCCCGCAAGCGCCAACATGCCGAGCAGCGCCAACGCGCCAAGCAGGCCGGTGCTACCCCCGCCGCTATAGCCTGCGCGGTTCTCCACTTTCACCGAACTGTCGCTCTTCATCCGCTGGCGGAATCCGTCCAACTCGTTCTTCAGATTCGGGATCAGGTCGTCCACCGCGCCGTTGAAGCCGGCGGTGCGCGCCTCACGCGATGCTTCGCTGAAGTTCACCAGGGTCGAGCTGCCCTTGATGCGGCTGGTGCCGGGTGCGCGGAACAGCAGCTTCTTGCTCGCGACGTCGAACACCGCCGCGTCCACCATCGTCTGCACATCGTAGCGATCGCCTTGGATGACGTAGGCGCCGACGATGGTCCAGTACAGCATCGACAGCACACCGTTGTCGACAAACTGCACCTGGTCGTAGGACACCAGCGCCACCACGTCGACATCGAACATCCGTGCGACCTGTTCCAGGTTGGTGAAGCCGCCCTTTGCTCGCAGATAGGAGGAAGGAATGACTTCGATCTTGCCGATGTAGGGCAGGCCGGTGAAAGAGGCTCTCACCTTTTCAAGCAGCAGCATCTTCTTTTGTTCGGGTATCGCCTGGCCCCATTGCGTGGGCGGCGCGAAGGCAATGCCCACCTTCACCGGCGGGCGCAGCGTGGTGACACCGGGGCTCAGCTGCGGTGCTTGCTTGGCATCGGGGAACAGGTACTCGACCGCGCTGCCCGATTGCGAGCGCGTGTCGTTGTGATGCCACAGGCTCGCGCAGGCTGTGAGTTGTGTGAGCAGCACCGTGATCAGAGCAAGTAGCAAACGGCGGGTATTCATGACGGACTCGCGGTGAAGAAGACGTGCCGATGCTGGCGGACTCGTCGTGGCGGCGCGAGTGCTGAGCGATTCGTCGCATCTACTGCCCGGCGGCGTATCGCAATTCGATACCCGCGGCGACGGCTGCTGATCGCTTGTCATGAATCGCGGAGTGCCTGGCGCGGGCGAACGCGAACTGGTGCCAGAACCCATCTCGCCGCGCTGTCGGGCACCCGGAATGGGGTGAAATCCCACAGGGTGGATTTGCATTCCGAAGTATGCGGATGGCATTGTTCACATCCCCGCAGACGCGGGCCTAGCGATAGTCCGCACCCCATTCAGGTGATCGGGCTGCGCGAAGTGACCACCGCCGGATACCCCGACGGGGTCTGGACCACAACAGGAGATGTCCAAGATGATCGCTCGCCGTTCCATGGTCGCTCGTGTGACCATGATCGCCGCCACGCTGGCGGCAGCCTTTCCCCAGATTGCTGCCGCTGGCGGCCCCATCAGTCAGTTTGATACGCCAGCTCCGGCAAGCGAGAAGACTGACCGCCTCATAGTGAAGTACCGCAGCGCATTGGGGATTTCGGCGCAGTCTGCCGCTGTCACGACCCAGCGCGCTCAAGTCATGCAGGCTGTGGGCGCACGCATGGGTGTGAGCATGCAGACCCTGCGTCACACGGCACTTGGTGCACAGGTGCTCAAGCTTGACCGCAAGATCTCGGCGGCCGAGTCCGCCGCGCTGCTTGCTGAGCTCAAGGCGTCTGACGCCAACATCGAATACGCAGAGCCGGATCGCATGATGCGGGCGCTGCTGACCCCTAATGACACGCGCTATGGCGAGCAGTGGGACCTGTTCGAGGCTACCGGCGGCATGCGTGTGCCCGGTGCATGGGATCAGGGCAACGGCAGCGGCGTTGTGGTCGCGGTGATCGACACCGGCTATCGGCCGCATGCGGATCTGGCTGCAAATCTGGTTGCGGGCTACGACTTCATCACTGACACCGCGATCGCTAGCGATGGCGACGGGCGTGACAGCGATGCCAGCGATCCGGGTGACTGGACAAACGCCAACGAGTGCGAATCCGGGTGGCCGGGTTCGAACTCTTCCTGGCACGGCACGCATGTGGCAGGCACCATCGCCGCGGTCACGAACAATGCCAAGGGTGTTGCGGGTATCGCCTACGGCGCGAAAGTGCAGCCTGTCCGTGTGCTGGGCCGCTGCGGTGGCTACACCTCGGACATTGCCGATGCCATCATCTGGGCCTCTGGCGGCAGCGTCGCGGGGGCGCCCGCCAATGCAACGCCGGCGCGCGTGATCAACATGTCGCTCGGTGGCGGCGGTGCCTGTGATTCCACCACACAGAATGCAATCAACTCAGCCCGGTCGCGCGGCACGGTAGTCGTTGTGGCGGCGGGTAACGAAAACCAGAACGCCTCCAATTCCAACCCGGCCAACTGCCAGGGGGTAATCACGGTCGCGGCCACGGGGCGCTACGGCGCGCGTGCGTCCTACTCGAACTACGGCAATGTGGTGACGCTCGCCGCTCCGGGTGGCGATATGAACAGCGGTGCAGCCAACGGCATCCTGTCCACGCTGAACGCAGGGACCCAATCGCCGGGGGCCGATTCCTACGCGTTCTACCAGGGTACCTCGATGGCTACCCCCCATGTCGCCGCAGTGGCTGCGCTGGTGATCGCCAAGAATCCGTCGCTGACACCGGATCAGGTCAAGACCACGCTGACCAGCACGGTGCGCGCCTTCCCCGGCACTTGCAGCGGGTGTGGCGCCGGCCTGGTGGACGCCAATGCTGCGCTCGCCGCAGCGGCAGGTGGCGGCGGCGGCGGAGGCGGGTCCGGCAGCATTGCGGAGGTCGAGCCGAACAATACTCGCACCGCATCCATGCTGCTGAGCAAGCCGGCCACGGTGGCGGGGGCAATGGCATCGAGCAGCGATCAGGACTGGTACCGAATTGATCTGCCCGCTGGAAAGAAGCTGACTGTCACGCTGGCGCCGGCATCGGCTACCGCCGACTACGACTTGTATGTGTATAACGCAAGCGGTACGCAGATTGGCAAGAGCGAGCTGGGTGCGGGCAAGACTGATACGGTGAGTGTCACCAACACCGGCACGTCGACATCCGCGCGCTATGTGCAAGTCCGCTACTACAGCGGTGGCACCGGCGCCACCAATGGCAAGTACACGCTCACCACGAGCTGGTAAGTTGCTGCGCAGTTGAGCGAAGGGCGACCCTTGGGGTCGCCCTTCTCGCTATGGGCGCTCGGCAATCAGGCGAAAGGCTTGCCGTGGCGGCTGCGGTACTGGCTCGGAGATGTGCCGATGCTCGCCTTGAAGGCGTATGAGAAGTCGAGCGCATCGGCGTAAACAACCGACTCGGCGATCGCGCCGACCAGGCGCTCGCCCTCACGCAGCAGCAAGGCCGCGCGCTGCATGCGCAGCGCGTTCAGTTGTGCCATCGGTGATTCGCCAAACTGTGCGATGAAGCGCTGATGCAGTGGGGCGCCCGACAAGCCGGCCCGTTCGCGCAGTCCGCTCATCAACCAGGGGGGCGCGCACCGAGCATCTCGGGCATCAGGTCTTGCACAAGTGGATCGGGTGCTTCCGCCTGTTTCTGCGACTGCGCGTGTCGCTCCATGTAGGCGCGGCAAGCTTCATCAGTCGCCGAACCAGTGGGTCAGCTAGCTGCCCCGACCACGGAGTACGTGGGCATCGGGGATCAGGAGAAGCTCTCCTACACCACTTCTGAGCTGCTTGTCAGCAGTCACGCGTAGATGTGCACTGCCTGGCAGGTGGCTACAGCCCTGAGTGCAAGCTGATCGCGGGCGGTGTGCATGACGAGGGCGCGTGGTCGGTACGCTTGCCGGCGGTGCTCAAGGCCTGGTTTCCGAAGGCCGTGAAGTAGCAGCTTGCTCGGCTTGCCTCCCGACGGCAAACGGCGCAAAAAAGGCCCGCATTTCGCGGGCCTTTTTTATGCTGGGTGAACCTCAGGCTTCGAGCGCTTTGCCAACGACCTCGGCCACGTCGCGGGAGAGCCCGTTATGGCTCTGGATGCGGGCCAACTGCGTCCGCGCCAGCGATTGCCGGTGGGTGTCGAACTTGCGCCAGCGGTCGAAGCTGCGTGCGATGCGCGATGCCACCTGCGGGTTCATCCCATCGAGCTGCAGCACCGCATCGGCCGCGAAGGCATAGCCCGAACCGTCGGCGGCGTGGAAGTGCTTGGGGTTTGCGGCGCAGAAGGCGCGGATCAGCGCATACACCTTGTTCGGATTCTTGATGTCGAAGGCACTGTGCGTGAGCAGATTGCGCACCCGCTTGCCGGTGTCGGCGGCGCGCGAGGTGGACTGCACCTGCAACCACTTGTCCACCACCAGGGCTTCGTCTTTCCACTTGGCGAGGAAGCGTTCGAGGGCGATGTCGCGTTCGGCGACTTCGAACTGAACGATCGCCGACAGCGCCGCCATCGAATCGGTCATGTTGTTGGCGCTATCGAACTGCGCCATCACCAGCGCGCGCGAAGCCTCGTCGTCGATTTCGGCAAGGTAGGCGAGGCAGGCGTTGCGCAGCGCGCGCGCACCGGCTTGCTTGGCGTCGGGCGAGTAGGGCGCGTCGATCTTCAGTTCGTGATACGCGGCGGCCAACGGGCCCTTGAGTGCATCGGCCAGATGGCGGCGCAGCGCAAGGCGTGCGGCGGCGATCGCGTCCGGGTCGACGGTGCCTTCGGTGGCTTCGATCAGCACCACTTCGGAAGGCAGCGCGAGCGCTTCGGCCACCAGCGCGGGATCGCCGCCCGGAGCGAAGGCCGATGAGAGCAGCGTGCGGATCGCGTCTGCGTAGCTGGTGGGGATCCAGGCCAGATCATCGCCGGTGCCCGCCTGGTAGGCCGCGATGCCGGCGGTGAGCACTTCGCCGGCGAGGCGTTGGCCGGCTTCCCAGCGGTTGAAGGCGTCGCTGTCGTGCGCCATCAGGTGCGTCAGTTCGGCCGCGGTGTAAGGATAGTCAAGGATGACGGGCGCCGAGTAGCCACGCAGCAGCGATGGCACCGGCGCATCGGCGATGTCTTCAAAGACGAACTGCTGGCGATCCTGCGTCACCGACAGTACGCGCTGCGTGCCGCAGGCGGCGGCTTCGCCCGACAAGCGCAAAGGCAGTTCCTTGCCCTGCGCATCGAGCAGGCCAAGCACCAGCGGCAGGTGATAGGCGCCACGCGCGACGGGCTTGCCGCTGGCCTCGATGCGCTTTTCGTAGGCGGTGGCCGGGTACTGCTGTTCGACTTCAAGCGTGAAGCGCTTGGCGGCCGCGTCGTGGCTGCTGCGAACGATCAGCTTCGGCGTGCCGGCCTGGTTGTACCAGCGCTTGAACTGGCTCAGGTCAAGGCCGGACGCATCCTGCATCGCCGCGACGAAGTCCTCGCAAGTCACGGCCTGGCCATCGTGGCGCTCAAAGTAAAGATCCATGCCCTTGCGGAAGGCATCCTTGCCGATCAAGGTGTGGATCATGCGGATCACCTCCGCACCTTTTTCGTACACCGTCGCGCTGTAGAAGTTGTTGATCTCGGCGTAGCTCGCCGGCCGGATCGGGTGGGCCATCGGGCCCGCGTCTTCGGGGAACTGGGCGGTGCGCAGCGTGCGCACTTCCTGGATGCGGGTCACGCCGGCCGAATGCATGTCCATGCCGAACTGCTGGTCGCGGAACACGGTGAGGCCTTCCTTGAGCGAGAGCTGGAACCAGTCGCGGCAGGTGACGCGGTTGCCGGTCCAGTTGTGGAAGTACTCATGCGCGACGACGCGGTCGATGTTCTGGAAGTCGATGTCGGTGGCGGTGTCGGGCCGGGCCAGCACGTACTTCGTGTTGAAGATGTTGAGGCCCTTGTTCTCCATCGCGCCCATGTTGAAGTCGCCGACCGCGACGATCATGTAGTGATCGAGATCCATTTCGAGGCCGAACACATCCTCGTCCCACTTCATCGATTTCTTCAGCGCTTCCATCGCGTGGCCGCACTGGTCGAGCTTGCCCGGTTCCACATACACCGCGCAGCGCACCTTGCGGCCCGAGGTGGTGGTGTACCAGTCTTCCAGCATGTCGAGCTTGGCGGCGACCATCGCAAACAGGTAGCTCGGTTTGCGGAAGGGGTCTTCCCACTTCGCCCAGTGGCGGCCGCCCTCTTCGTCGCCCGCGGCGACCGGGTTGCCGTTGCCCAGCAGCACTGGGAACTTCGCCTTGTCGGCGTGGATCGTCACGGTGTACTTCGCCATCACGTCCGGCCGGTCGAGGAACCAGGTGATGCGGCGGAAGCCTTCGGCCTCGCACTGGGTGAAGTAGCCGTCCTTCGAGCGGTAGAGGCCCGACAGTTGCGTGTTGCTGTCCGGATCGATCGTGCTGACCGTGTTGAGCGTAAAGCTCTCTGGCAGTTCGGCATGCACCAGCAGGCGATCGCCCGAGAGCACGTACTCGCCGGCGCCCAGCAGGCGGCCATCGACGCGGATCGATTCGAGCTTCACCTCTTCACCGCTCAGCACCAGCGAGCAATTCAGATCGGCCGCCGCCGGGTTGCGTTGGCACTTGAGCGCGGCGGTGACGACGGTTTGCCCGTCGCCGATCGCGATGTCCAGATCCACCGTGTCGATCAGAAAGGCGGGCGGGGTGTAGTCCTTGAGATGGATCGCTTGTGGCGTATCGGTGCGCATGGGGTGTCCTCGGTCAGGGTGCCGCATCGCGGCGTGGCTGCGTATGCGCGCCGATGGGCATCGCGATCGCACAGCCGGAATTCTCGAATGGTGGCGGATTCTAGAGCAGCGCTGCGAGCGGAGGTGTCGTTGATGCGACGGGGACTTGCCACGGCGGGAATCGCTGCGGGCATTCGGATTCGGGGGGCGGAAAAACTGAAGCCCGTCGGTGAGGGGGGACTCGACCGACGGGCGGGGGGGAGACTAGGCGTTACGGTGAGGAGAGGTCGCTGGGGGAAGCAACTTCGGGGGGGACTTCGGGGGGGAGTCCGTAACGCCGTGAGACGAATTAGACCAGTGTCGCCGCCTGCGATCTTTGCGGGGATTGCGCACTTTCAGAATTTTTCGCAAAGACCGCTTTTCTTGGCCGGAACCCAGACCGCAGAAGCCTTCGCGGCTTGCCGGGCTGATCCGGGTGTGGTCAAGCAAAGGCAGTTGCTGCCTGTGCAGGACGAATACGGCGCCGGATTGATAGCGATTGCTTTGAATCGGGCGCGGCCCATGCCGTCTGCCCGGGCCTCGCTCTGACGGGGCGGCCGAGTCGTGGCAGACTCGGGCCTTGGAAAGAGGAGAGCATTGTGGGTGTTGCAGCTTCGTTATCGGGCATCGAGGTCAGCTCGGCCGCATTGGAACAAGAGGTCGCGCAGCTCGAACGCCTGCGCGAGACTGCGCCCCAGCGCGCCGCGCGCTATGCCGAAGAGCTGCTGGCCGAGGCGCTGGCGCGCTCCGATGCCGCGACGGCCGCGCTGATCCGGCTGCATCTGGGCGAGATCCTGCGGGTGCTGGGCCGCACCCAGGACGCGACGGGCCACCTCCAGGCCGCGCTGGCCTGGTATGAATCAGATGGCGACCGTGCCGGCGAAGCGTGGGCGCATCACCACCTTGGCGCCTTGTGCGGAGCCGGGGGCTTGCTCGACCAGGCTTTGCGGCATGTCGAAACCGCGCGTGATCTCTTCGACGCGCTGGATCTGCCGGTTGGCGCCTCGCGCGCACTGGTGACCGAGGCGGTCACGTACGTCCGCTCCGGCCGTCAGCAGGAAGGGATGCAGCTGGCTGCACGTGCGGAACGGATGTTGCGCTTGCGTTGCCCCGGCAATCAGATCGAGCTGGGCTATGCCTTGTATAACCGCGCCACGCCGCTGATCGCCCTGGGGCGCCATGACGAGGCGCGCGAGGCGCTTACCGAAGCCCTTGATATCGGACGCCGTTGCGGCCCGGGCCGGCTGGCGGCCCTTGCGCTGGGCCAGTTGGGCGTGATCCATCAGGTGTCGGGCACGCTGGATGCGGCGCGCATTGCGATCGAAGATGCGCGCGAGCTTGGCGAAGCAATGGGCGATCCGTTGATCGAAGCCTGGAGCAACTATCACCTGGCGACGATCGCCGGCGAAATCGGTGATCGCGAGCGTTTCGACCGCTGCATGGATGCCGCGCTGGCGCTTTCGCAGACGCATGCGCTGGCCGATTGCCATATCGCCTGCCTCGATCAGTTGCACAAGTACTACGAGCGCATTGGCGATGCGTCGGCGGCGCTGGCCACGCACCGGGAGTTGCTGGCCAAGCGCCTGGCCGAGCTCGAACGCGCTAGCTCGTACAACCTGATGTACATGCAGGCGGTGCGTTCGCTGGAGGATTCGCGGGCTGACAACGCCGAACTTGAGGCGCGCGTCGATGAACGCACGCGCGAGCTGTCTGACACCGTGGCGCGTCTGCAGCGGGAAATCACCCGCCGCGAAGAGATCGAGCGCCAGGTGCGCTTTCTCGCCGAGCGTGATCCGCTGACCCGTTGCCCCAACCGTCGCGCGCTGATCGCCTATCTGGGCGAAATGCTCGAAGCCGCCGCGGGGCGGCAGCATGTGGCGGTGGTTTTCATCGACGTGGACCGCTTCAAGCAGATCAACGATTCACTCGGCCACAGCGCGGGCGATAGCGTCTTGTGCGCGGTTGCCCAGCGGTTGGCCGAGGCCTGCGGCGGCGAAGGCCTCTTGTCGCGATACGGCGGTGACGAATTCGTCGCGGTGCTGCCGCTCGCCGCTCCGCTTGCCGAGGGGCGCGCGGCATCCGATCGCGAACTGGCCGGCGTGGTGGCCCGCGTGCGGCGCTGCTTCGAGCAACCCTTCACCGCCAGCGGCGAGCAGTTCTACCTGGACTGCAGCATTGGCGCGAGCCTGCACCCGGAAGACGGCAACGAACCCGAAGCGCTGATCGCCTGCGCCGACATGGCGATGTATGCGGTCAAGCAGTCGGGCCGGGGTGGCCATGCGCTGTTTGATGTGTCACTGGCCGAAGCGGCGCACGAGCGGCTGGCGCTGGAAAAGTCTTTGCGCCACGCCACCGAGCGCGGTGAGTTCGAATTGCGATTCGAGCCGCGGGTATCGGCGCGCGGCGGTCTGGTGGTGGCGCTCGAAGCCTTGCTGCGCTGGCGCCACCCGAAGTTGGGCTGGGTGCCGCCCTCGCGCTTCATTCCGATTGCAGAGGATACCGGCGAGATCATCCCGATCGGGCGCTGGGTGCTCGAACATGCTTGCATGCATCTGGCGGGCTGGCGCGCAATTGGCCACCACGAGCTGCGCATCGCGGTAAACGTGTCGGCGCGGCAGATTCGCGATGTGGAGCTGCTGCCCGCCATCGAGCATGCACTGCAGGCCAGCGGCTTGCCGCCGGACGCGCTCGAGGTTGAGGTCACCGAATCGCTGCTGATCGAAGATCCGGAAGGCGTCGCCCGTGTGCTGGGGCGGCTCAAGGATGTCGGTATCCGCATTTCGCTCGACGATTTCGGCATGGGCTATTCGAACCTGGCGATGCTCGCGCGGATGCCGCTCGACATCCTAAAGCTCGACCGCAGCCTGGTCGAAGAGATGGTGCGCAGTACCCGCGCGGCGACGGTGGTGGCATCCATCGTCAGCCTTGCGCGCGGGCTGGGCCTGGCGGTGGTGGCCGAGGGGGTGCAGGATCACGGCACCCGCATCGCGCTGACTGCTCTGGCCTGCGACAGCTTCCAGGGCTACCTATTTTCCCAGCCGCTGACGGCCGACGAGGTCAGCGCCCAGCTTGCCGCCGTGGGCTGAGCTTCAGAACAGTGCCTGCCAGGATTGCAGCGCACGCAGGCGCGAGGTCTTCTTGCGTTGGTGGGCTTCCATGCGGTGCAGCACGTCGGCCAGCATATCGACGGCCTCAAGGATGTAGGGGCCCTTGTTGAGCATCACGCATTCGGCGCGCACGCCCATTGCCGCATCGGTGATTTCGCTGCGCGAGGGCTGGCCCTGCTTGGCCAGTGATTCGAGCACCTGGGTCGCCCACACCACCGGTACCGATGCCGCTTCGCAGAGCCAGAGGATTTCTTCCTGCATCTCTGCCAGCCGCTGGTAGCCCAGTTCGATTGCCAGATCGCCGCGCGCGATCATTACCGCGGTCGGGTTGCGCCCCGCCGCGGCCACGATGATTTCGGGCAGGTTGCGCACCGCACGGCGGGTTTCGATCTTCATCATCAGCGCGGGGGCATGGGTGCCGCGCCGCCCGGCCGATTCGAGCGCTGCCTGCAGGCGCTGCACGTCTTCCGCCCCCTGCACGAAGGAGTAGCCGATCAGGTCGGCGTGTTTGGCAACGAAGGGCAGCGCGGCCAGATCGGCGTCGGTCAGGGCCGGCACGGCCAGTTCCGAAGCCGGGAAGTTGAGCCCCTTGTCGGCTTTGAGGCGTTTGCCGTCAGAGGGTGCGTGGGTGATCTGCACCCGCACCGCGCCATGGCGGCGCTCGCTGACGCGGCCCCCCATTTCGCCATCGTCGATCCACACCGGGTCGCCGTGGGCAAGCTGACCAATCACTTCGGGCAGGCTGCAGCCGATGGCCCGTTCGCCCGCCGGCACATCCGAAGGCGCGCGCGCGAGCCAGAAGCTCTCACCCGCGATGAAGCGGTGCTTTTCGCCGCTTGTGTCAAAGCGGGTGGTGCGCAGCTTGGGGCCGCCCAGATCCATCAGCACGCGGGTGCGTGCGTGCATTCCTGAGTCCTGTTCGGCGCGGCGCAGGCACTTGATCATCGCGCCCCAGGTCTTCTCGTCGTTGTGGGCGCAGTTGATGCGAACCGCCTCGACATTGCGCCGCAGCAGCTCGGTCATGAAATCCAGGTTATCGGCGGCCGATTCGGGCAGCGTGACCATGATCCGGGTACGCCGCTGCGCGCTGGGCACGCCGAACACCCGCAGGCATTCTTCTTCGAGCCGCTGGTTGCCGGCAACGAAGTCAGCACGCGAAGGCACCGAGGGTTGCTGGGCGGCGGGCACGCCGGCTGCGCGTGCCACCAGCGCCGAAATCGCCGCGAGCGACTCGGCCGTGCGTGATTCGCTGCGGCCCAGAGACGAAAGGCCGAACCGGGTCAGCTCGTCCTGCAAGGTGCACAAGTCGCGTCGCCGCATCGCGAGGTAGCAGGCGAGGTTGCGCGCCGCCGGCGCGAAATCGGCGCGGCGGATCCACGGCGCCCACTGGTCAACCAGCGCTTCGCCTTCTTCGACAATGCCGGCGCGCAGCGCTTCAAGGTCGGCAAACAGGTTGGTCAGATGCAGTGCGGTCTTGTCGGCAACATGTGCGGACATGGCTGGCCTCGTGGGGCGGTCGGGATCAGCCCGCAATCATCAGGCGCTGACATTGCAGGTTGGTTTCAGGCTGCAGCTCAAGTGTGCCGGCGGCTTGGCCGTAGACGCCGAAACCGGATGGCCGATTAGGGCTGTGGTGATGGCGACGATGATCGTGCGGTGAAATTCGACCCGCCGGTGCGGGTGTTCGACGCCCGCTGGGGATTTGCGCCGCAGGCTTATCAAGTTCTTGTGATTTGCGCCGCGCCGGTCCAGATTACTGCTATGTCCCGCGCCACGGGCATTCACCAAGGAGAAGACACAAATGACGATCACGGTTCGGCAGGTGCTTCAGGGCAAGGGCGGCAAGGTGCTCACGGTGGCACCCGAATCCAGCGTGTTGCAGGCGCTTGAGCTGATGGCCAGTCATGACGTGGGCTCAGTGCTGGTGACCGAAGGCGAACGCCTGGCCGGGATCTTCACCGAGCGCGACTACGCGCGGAAGGTGGTGCTCAAGGGGCGTACGTCCGCCGAGGCGAAGATCGGCGAGTTGATGACCTGCAACGTGCTCACCGTGTCACCGACGCAGACCATCGACGATTGCATGGCGATCATGACCAACAATCGCATCCGCCATCTGCCCGTGGTTGAAAAGGGCCAACTGGTGGGCATCGTCACGATCGGCGATGCGGTGAAGACGGTGATCGAAGAGCAGCAACGCACGATCAGCCAGCTCTCCAGCTACATTTCCGGCGAACTCGCGACCTGAGGCTCCGGTACATTCACCGGCAGTACGATGACCATGACCGTGCCCGCCGGTGCACCCTGGTGCGCCCGGATCCAGCCACCGTGGGCTTCGACGATCTCACGGCAGATCGCAAGGCCCAGTCCGGTTCCGCCTGCGCCGCTGTGGGTCTTGCTGCTCTGGATGAACTTGTCGAAAACCGCCTCGAGTTCCGCTTCGGGTATCCCCACCCCTTCGTCCGCCACTTCGATGCGCACTGCCGGCACTTCGGCACCGCGGGCCGTGACCAGCGATTCCGGTACCAGTCTGATTGTGATTGCACCGCCCTCAGGGCTGAACTTGATCGCGTTGGACATCAGGTTGTGGAACACCTGCACGATACGGCCGGGGTCCGCGCACACCGGCCCAAGGCCATCGGCCGCGGTGAGCGAGACCCTCAAGCGCTTGCCGTAGATCAGCGCCTCAAGCTCGGTCAGGCACTGCTCCCACAAGCTCGGCAGCGCGCACGGAACCGGCGCCATCTGCATCTTGCCCGCCTCGAGTTTCGAGAGGTCGAGCAAATCGTTGATCAGCCCGAGCAGACGACGGGCGCTCTGGTTGATCCGCTCGGCATAGCCGAGACGCTTTTCCGCACTGGCGGTTTCATTGCGTTCAGCCGAAAGCTTCGAAAATGACAGGATCGCGTGCAAGGGCGTGCGCAACTCATGCGACATGTTGGCGAGGAATTCCGATTTGGTCTGATTGGCCCGCTCGGCGTCGTCCTTGGCCTTGAGCAAGGCCACCATCTGTTCGCGCACCTGCTCGCCAAGAAGGTCACGCTGCTGACGCAGCGCCTGCTCAGAGGCGACGCGCGCGGTGACATCGCTGAGCAACAGCACTGCAATGCGGGCGCTCGCTGATTCGACAAAGCTGATCGCGACCCGCAGCACCACTTCGCCACCATCTCGCAACAGACGTAACTCCCCGTCACGCATGCCCTTTGTCCGTTCCGCCTCGTCAAGCAACTCGCCTGCCCATGGCCAGATTTCCTCAAGTGGCCGACCGACCAGGTCCGCACTTTCGAGCCCCAGAAGATCTTCTGCCGCACGGTTTGCGCTCAATACACAACGCACTGCGTCGAGCGTCAGGATGCCGTCGGCGGTGTTATCCATCACCGTTCGGACACGCGCCTCGCTCTCTCGATGCGCCGCACTCCATTCGTCGGCCAGCGCAAGGGCGCGACTACGGGTGCGCAGGATTGCCGCCACCAACGCCGCCCCTAGGAGCGAGACGAGCAGCCCGCAGAGTGCAACCAAGCTCGGCCGGTTACTTAGCTGTGCGCGTTCGAAGGCCGGCAGGCTTGCGACCCGGAGCGTCCAGTCGCGACCAGCGATCGTCAGGCTCGACAACTCATCGAACAGAGGCCCCGCGGGCAGATCGGCGTGGCTGCGGTACAGGCGCGCGTCTTCGCTAACGTAGGTTGCGTCGAAAACCTCCATGGCCAGATCTTTAGCGGCCCGCCCGCGTACTGCGTCGAACAGCGCTTGCATGCCGAGCGGGCTGTAGACGTAGCCCATCAGGGCTTCGCGCCGTCGGCTCACGGTGTCGACCGGCATGCCCCGGCGATAGACCGGTAAGTAGAGGAGGCTTCCGACCGATACATTGCTAGCCGTTTCCTCATGCAACACCACCTTGCCCGAGAGCGCGGGGGCACCGATGTCGCGTGCACGTTCCATTGCAGCCCGGCGGGTCGACTCGCTGAGCATGTCGAAACCAAGGAATTTCAGGTTTGCCGGGCTCCCCGGTTCGAGGAATACCACCGCCGAGTACAGCTCGCGCTCGCCGGCCGGCCACAATCGATAATCCGGGAAACCTTCGGCACGCACGCCAGCTTCGTGGATCTCCAACTCGTCGGGCCGCACGACCACCGCGTAGCCGACCCCCTCGACCCCCTGATAGTTGCGGTCGACCTGCAGAATGGTCACGAAGTCGTGCCACATCTCGCGGTCAACGAACCCGGTGCCATACATGAACGCGACACCGCTGCGCAGCGCCTGCTCGTTGGCTGCAAGGCGCGATTCAATGTCATGCACCAGCTCATCGACTCGACGCTCGAATGCCGCATGCGCGATCGCTGCCTCTGCGAGCCGCGCGACATGCCAAATCCCCGTCGTCACCGCGATGCCGAAGATGAAGACCGCCAGCGGAATCCAGCCTGACACCCGTTCTCGCATTTTCACCCGCATCCCTGCCCCCAAAAGGCACGACATCCGGTCAACGGCAGAATGTCCGCCGGCTTGAACGGCGGGGGGCTGACCTCAGGGCTGGCCTGGAATACTCATGCCGAAATCCACCACCGCGTAGCGACCACCCGCATCAAGCACGCTGAGCGTGTGCGCGCCGGCACTCACCACTTCGACCACCTGCTCGATGTTTGCGGGCGCGCTGCGCAAGAGCCGGCCGTCAAGCAACCACCACACCTTGCCACTGGCGCCCAGCAGTTGAACGCTTACGCGCGCCGAGCTGCGGCCGGGCGTGGGGCGCAAGACCGTCCCCGGCGTGATGCCGGTGATGCGCAGGCTGCCGGCGTCGCCTCCGCCCTGTGCGCAGCGCGGTGACCAGGCGGGGATGCCGACCTTTTCCCGCAGCGCAGGGCCGAGGAAAGGTTCGAGGTGCGTGGGCCAGCGTGCGACACGGCGCGGCAGCGCATCTGTGCGGCAGGCCGGGGTGCTGCGCAAGCCGGAGTCCGGGTCGATCCACACCGTATCGAGCTGCCCGCCGGGGCGTACCCGATCAGGCAAGGTCGGCGGGGCCGCGCCGTTCAGCGCCCAGGCGCTACGTTGCTGGTGGCAGTGCGCGGCTTCGGTGTCGGCCAGCGCGCGGCCCAGCGGCCAGCAGATTTCTACTGCACTGACGCTGGCCGGGGGCTTGCGCGGCGTGGCGGCGACGGAACCGGGCAGGGCGGCGACGATGTCCTTGAGCAAGGGGGCGGCGATGTTGGCGCCGAAGAAACCCGGGTTGGGGGTGCCGTCCGGCCGACCGATCCAGACCCCGATGGTGTGGCGATCGGTTACGCCGACCGCCCAGGCATCGCGGAAACCGAAGCTGGTGCCGGTTTTCCAGGCCACGCGCCGGGCGCCCGATTCGATGAAGGGGCGATCGGGGTGTCCGCCGGTTTCGAGGATGTCGCGCACGATGAAGGCGGCCCCTTCGCTCATGATGCGGTTTTCGATGCGCGGTGCGTCGGGGCTCAGGCGCGGCTGACCCGCCAGCCCGCCGGCGGCCAGTGCGCGGTAGGCGCCGACCAGCTCTTCGAGCGAGGTACCTGCACCGCCGAGGATCAGCGACAGGTTTGGCGTGGCGCCCTTGGCCATCCGCAGGCGCAATCCGCCCGCGCGCAGGCGTGCCGCGAATCGCTGCGGGCCTACGCGGTCTAGCAGATCGACGGCCGGCACGTTGAGCGAACGGGTCAGTGCATCGGCCACGCTGACCGGGCCGGAGAAGGCGGCCTGGAAGTTGCCGGGTTCGTACCCGGCGAAGGCCTGCGGCGCATCGCTGAGCAGGCTCTCGGAATGGATCAGGCCTTCGTCGAGCGCAATTGCGTAGAGGAAGGGTTTGAGTGTGGAACCGGGCGAGCGGATGCCGCGCACCATGTCGACATGCGCGAAGCGCGCGCGATCGGAAAAATCGGCGGAGCCTGCGTAGCCCAGCAGCGCAAGGCTGGCGTTGTCCATCACCAGGGCAGCCATCGACACCTTGGGCGGCAATTGGTCGACGCGGTCGAGCAGCATCCGTTCCAGCGTGCTTTGTACTTCCGGCTCCAGCGTGGAGCGCACTACCTGCAAGGCGCCCTCGGTGCGCGGGCCACCGGCCGGGGCGCGTGCTTCGCTGCGCAGGCGTTCGGCCGCGAGGGGGGCGAGCCAGTGAGCGCGGATCGGCTGAGCGCCCACCCGTTCCACCTTCGCATCGGCCACAAGCGCAGGTGACCACACGCCAAACGCCGCCATGCGTTCGAGCACCTTGTCGCGCGCGGCTTGCGCCCGCGCCGGTGCCCGATCCGGCCGCAGGCGCGACGGGGCTTGCGGCAGCGCAGCGAGCAGCGCGGCTTCGGCATGGCTGAGGTGCTTTGACGGTTTGCCGAGGTAGACGCGGCTGGCCATCTCGACGCCTTCGACAATGCCGCCCATCGGCGCATGGTTCAGGTAGAGGGTGAGGATCTCGTCCTTCGAAAAGTGGGCTTCAAGCTGCAGCGCGCGCGCGATCTGGCGCAGCTTGCCCGGCACGCTGCGCGGTGGCGGATCGAGCATGCGCGCGACCTGCATGGTGAGCGTGGAGCCGCCCGAGACGATGCGGCCGTTCCACAGCCACTGCCATGCTGCGCGCAGCATGGCAAAAGGATTCACGCCGGGGTGCCAGCGGAACCAGCGGTCTTCATAGTTGAGCACTGCTTCGAGGTAGCGCGGCGACACCTGATCCGCCCTGACCGGGTAGCGCCACACGCCATCGACCGACGGCCAGGTACGCAGCGGCGTGCCATCTGCGGCGGCGACGATCAGGCCCGCCTCACCGGCTGGCAAGGGCAGGGGGAAAACGCGGTCAAGCGCCAGCAAAGCAAGCAGCACGGCGGCGAGGCACGCGAGGGCGACATGTCGGCGCCGCAGCCGGATCTGCAGTGCTGAGCGCAGGCGCGGCATCAGGCGCATGGCGCGAAATGCATCGCGGGATGCTTGAGCCCAAAGGGGGTGAGTGCGTGCGGAAAAGGCCGCTGGACAAGGCGGTTCATGCGCTGTTTGTTCGTGCCAAGGCGTGGATTCAGGCGTGATTGTGTCGCACTTGTGAATCGCCGGCAGAACAGGCGCGTGATGCACAGCCTTGAGTGGCCCCCAAAGCACGAAGGGCACACGCCATTGATGGCGCGTGCCCTTCTGCGTGGGCGCTGCTCAGGCCCGGTAAAGCCGGCCCGAGCAGGCTTGCGGGGTCAGACGCGGCGACGGCGCGCGATGGCACCAATCATGCCCAAGCCCGCCAGCAGCATGGCGTAGGTTTCGGGTTCGGGAACCGGTGCGGCGATCGCGTTGGCGGCGAAACTTACTGCCGTGACGCCTCCCCCAAAGCCAAAGAAACCGAGCTTGTAGTCGCCGGTGGATAGGCCGCTGAAGCTGACGGTCGAGCTTTCCAATGAATACAGAGAGCCGATCAGCGTCGTGCCCGAGAAAAGGCCAAATCCGCCAGCGCCGCCGACGATATCGGGGTCAATGTAAACGGTACTTGGCGCTGCGAGCGAAAAGCTGATCGAATCAGCGAATAATGGCTTTGTGTAGAGACCGACAAAAGACTCCGCCGGTGCCGACAATTCGCCAAACGAAGCGGCGTGGGCGCCAGTGGTTGCGCAGGCTATGGCGGCTGCGACGCAGATCGACTTGAGTTTCATGAGCTCTCTCCGTGTATTGGGGCCGGTGGGGCTCACGATGCAACGCAACATCCATGCCACTGCCATGTGGTGGGACAGGGCTTCATGGTGCATTTCACGCAGGGGCCTTTATTGGAGCGGATCTCCAAAGATCGCCCCGGCCCACGCGCGGCTCGCGTGAGCCATTTCGGGCACACGGCAGCTCCGCAGCGGCCGCACATCACTGGTGCGGCGCACCATGCGGAATCGCAAATTTAGTGCGCTGAGCGTACCTATGTGGCACAGGTGGCGGGGGCGCGCAGATCCCAGACCTAGCGCGCCTGTGCCCGCAGGAAGAAGTCTTGCAGGCGCTCGTGCAGCACGGCATGGACCCAATTCGGCGCATGGCCGGCGCCATCCATCAGGGTCTGCTGAACCGGGGCGGCGCAAGCGCCGGCGCGCGTTGTCGTCGAACGGCTGCCGGGCATCAGTGTGTTGTCGGACACGATTTCGCGCGGGCCGCTGCACGCCATCAGCCGCTCCCACACGGCGAAGGCCTCGCTCATGCCCATGCTGCCGAACGCGCCGGTGCTAACCGGTACCACCGAATCGTTGCTGCCCGCCATCAGCGCCACCGCCACCGGCCGGGTCGGCTGACAGGCATGGCTGCTGAGCAGCGGCCCGGCGAGCGAGACGACACCGGCGATCTTGCCGGCATGGTCGCAGGCGAAGATCTGCGACAGCGCGGAACCGTTCGACCAACCCGCGATGAACACCGCCGCCGAGGTGCCGCGCTCGCGCTGCACCGTGTCGATCAGATCGGCAACGAACTGCACATCGCTGCCGTAGTTCCACACATCGCCCTTGCCCTGCGGGATCACCAGGCGATAGCCGTAGCGATCGGCGAATGCGCGGCCCTGCCACATCGATTCGGTGTAGCTCAGGCCGGTGTTTGCGCCATGCAGGAGCAGCAGCATCGGGGCGTTTGCCGGCAGCGCCGCCGGTTCGTAGACCACATAGCTGTGGCCCGAAAGCGATGCGCACTGGGTGTAGTCGCAGTTGGCCGGCGCCAGCGGTTCGCCACTGCCGCCGCCCCCGCCGCAAGCGCTGGCCAGCAACATGGCGATGAGGGCAGATGAAAATGAAAGTCGCGACATGAGGGGCGCCCCGTGGTGGCTTGGGGCGCAAATTGTCGGCGCAAACCCCGCGTGGCAGGTCGCGCCGGATCAAATCCGATTACTTTCCGGCAGGCGGATCCCTCAAACGGGTTTGCAGCGACCGGGCCACTGCGTAAGGATGGCCCGGCGCGGGGTCAGCGCATGCCCATGCAGTTGGCGTAGAAGCTGACCGTGGCAGGCCAGTCGGAGAAGACGCCTTGCACGCCGACATCGCGCGCAAGCACATCGAGCACCCGCATCACGTCGCCTTCACGCGTGATCGCCGGGTCGATGCTCTGGTAGTAGAAGCCGTTGTTGCCATCGGCCAGGATGCCGCTGCGTTCTAGCGTCCAGGTGATGATCCCGAGGCCCGCGGCCTTGGCGTTGCGCGCCGCTTCCGAAGCCACGATCTGCCCACGGCTATCGAGCGCGAGCAGCGCGAAGGTCGGCGGCGCCCAGATGTTGATCCCCTGCGCCTTATAGGTCACCAGCTCCGCTGCGCTCGGCAGATCCGCCACGGTGTTGGCATCGTCGAGGTAAACCGCTTGTCGCCCGAACGCCGGTTCGTGGTTCACCCAGTACAGCACGTCGTTCTTGTCGAAGGACTGCGGCCACACATGGCGTGCCGGCACACCGGCTGCTTTGTACTCGTCGATCATCTTCTGCGCGTAGGCCTGCTGCGTGAAGCCGTCGAAGGGCATCGTGACCGACGGCGACTTGAGCTCCGGCGTCATCTTCACGCCAAGCTGCTTGAACAGCGCGATGCTTTCCTTGTGCGTCATCAGCGTGCCGCTGGTGGGCCCAGCGTACAGATCGGTACGCCAGTTGGCCGTCCCGCCAAGGAACTCGGCGGCCGTTCTGGCGCGCGGGTTGGAAGCATCCATCTTGCCGCGCAGGGTCTTGAACTCTGCCAGCGTGATGTCGCTGGTGCGGCACTCGGCGCTTGCTGGTGCCGTCATATTGCCTGCGGCATCAAAGCTCGCCGGTACAAACGGTTTCGTGCACTTGGCCGCAAGCGGCGTAACCAGGATGTTGGTGGTGGTGTGCAGATCGTTCTGCGCGTGCCGGCAGACCAGCTCCTTGTCCTTCGTGAAGGTCACATCACACTCGACAATGCCCGCGCCGCTGCGCGCCGCCGCAATGTAGGACTCGCGCGTGTGCTCGGGGAACTGCATCGCCGCCCCGCGGTGGCCGATCGAGAACTCGCTCGGGCGGTACTGGTTGATCCGCTGTGCGCACCATTGCAGCCTTTGCTTGAGCGGACTGTTGGTCATTTCGTCGACCAGGAAGAAGGGGCGCGGACCGAGCTGGATTGACCCGACGCTCGGGCTGCTGTCGCGGCCGCGACCATCGTCGGCATGGGCAAGCGTGGGACCAACCGCCAGCAAGGCAGCGGCAAGGCAATACAGGGCAGTGTGACGCATGGAGTGTCCTCGTTCAGGCGGAATCGCCACGCCACAACGGCGGGGCCCAGCGAGGCTATCGAGCCGCCATGTCACCGCGGTTAACCGAGGATGTCAGGCGCATGACATCAGGGACGCTTCGGTCCGCGTTGGCAAGCGATGGCGACGGGCTTCTGCCTTCTCCCTGATCGGCCCCAAGCACTGCCCTGATGCGCAGGAGATGACGCAAGGGACCAAACGGCCCCTTGTATTGATCACTGCGAAGCGATGATTATTGATGCCCGCGCCACGCCGGCCTGCCTATGACTGCAGGCGCGCGGCTTTAAGCACCAAGGGTAGCGAGGTCCCTGCCGAGTACCCGAATGTTGCATGCACCGAGCCGCTGGTGGCTGCGGCGACTCTTGCTGCGGCCAGGTCTTCGCACGCCTTGGCCGTTTCGCAGACGAAGGGCGTGCCATCGCTCAGTGACCCTCCGCCATTGCCGTTCAGCGCGATGCCGTCGCTGAAGTAGGCATTGCCAACCCAGGTCTCGAAGACGCTATCGGGCGCCGCGAGTGTGTCTGACATCACCGAGAGGAATTTCACTTCGTAACCGGGGTGATCCGCAGGCGGGTTCTTGAGGTTGGTCACAGCCGCCCGGATGACATAGTTGTGCCCCCATTGGTGCGTGAACCCGGCCGGTACCGAATAGCGATCGGACACTGGATACCACACGCCAGTCCCCCCGCCCCATCCCGTCAACAGCGCCCGGTTGTGTTGTACTTTCAGTTCGACGGTCTCAGTCGAGTCGTCGCCGCCGCAAGCAGCCAGTGCCAAGCTAATTGCGCCCAACAGAATTGCCTTTTTCATATCGATCTCTTGTTTTCGTTTGATGGAATCCAATTTGCGGTGTCTTGCATTTCTCCTGCGCCGCAGGGATCTCGCGAGCGAGATGCGATGGCCTTGATGGCGACTTGAGTGCGTCCGCGTGTGCTGATCTGAACCAAGCCCGACTTTGCCGGGGCATGATTCGCTATGTGGCGGCCAACGGACTGGGGCATGCTGATTTCAGCAAAGTGCGATTCTCGCAACGGTGAAACATCGCGCTCTGCGTTGAATCGTTCATCGCCAGCGGCAGACGGCGACTGGCGAGTAATGCGCAGCCCGTCTTCCAGTGTTTCACTTCACCATTGAACTGGGCTTTGTCCTGCACGGGCTCTCCCGAGGCGTTCCGGCAGTCGTAGTGCGGATTAGCTGCAGACGTACCCCGAAATTTACGGGGCCACCATTTAGCAAACGTTTGTGCCGCGCGGATGTGCCTGCGGCGGACCCGCCCTTCAGGGCGAGGCCCGTCAATCCAACTGCGAGATGTGCGCGAACCGCGTGCATATTGTTTTCTGGATTTTCAACGTCGGAAGGCTCTTTCCAACCGAGTCCCCCGCCCACTTTCCAAGGAAGCGCTGTGTCGCGGGGGCCGTTCGGTTAGTCGGCAAAACCATCCCAATCGGAGGGCTTCTCAATTCGTATCCCCGTCAGACTGGCTGAGTCCAACATAGCCGCTACTTGTGCGTCCACCAGTACAAGCAAGTCGTATTCAGCCAGCCGGAACATACGCAAACCATGGCAACGGGTTTCGTCAATGACGAGACGATCGATCGAGCGCACCATCACGGGGTGCCGCCGCGCGGGCTCAAACACCGATTGAACCCTGTCCATCGCCGCCACGATGCCGATGATGTTTGCGGCGCGGTACTCCCTTGTCTCGCCAGTTGCGGTATTTGTTACTCGTGCAGGGTAGTAATCAATGTTCGAAACGCCTGCGCTTTGCAATACATTGCACATCGGTCCGGAAAAGAGCGGAATGGCGGAGTTGGGCCGCAGATAGTCGGGCCAAGAGAATCCATGCGGCACCTCGAGTTCGAATTCCAGTGCCGGGATCGGTTGCGAAAAACGCGTCCCGCTCACCCAGTCGAGTTGTGCCAAGGCACTTCGGAGTTCGACGGACGGATAGGTTTCGCGAGCAGAACGGAGCAGGTAGTGCATGATCAATACCACTCCGGCAGGGTTTCGTAGGCGCCTTGCAAAAAGGGTGTGATCTGCGAACGCGCTACGTTGATATCGACTTCGTCAGGCGGAATTTCAATGTAACTCTCGGCGCCCAGACGGAAAGCATCTTCGGGCTGGCGTGCAGCGAGCTTTCTGAACAGCGTTCCCTCAATCACGTGCATCTCCTCGACCACCGACCTCGCGATCGCATCTTTGTCGGCAGGTTCCTCTGTTTTGTCGCAGAACCCCTCTGCCTTGAGCAGCCGTACTGTCCGTTCAAGCAGCGCCCAGACGGTTTCGAAATAGATCTTCCTGTGCGCACCAAGATGTCCCTGCAAAGGGCGTCCAGTGCCGCGTGATCGAGCCAGGTAGTACGCCACGAAGAACTGGCTTGCCGAACTGGGCAAGAAGATGCAATTGCCGCCGCCATTGATGTCATAGGCGCCCTTCTTCGCCCACGGATTCACCCTTGGTTTTCGCGGCAATTTGTTTGTACCGTTGATGCAGCACACCGCAACCATATGGTGGGGGGCTGCGATCCAACCTTTGATCGGCGGCGGCTGGTACTTCTCGGCGCGCGCACTTGTCTTGCCGCCCTTGAGATAAGTCGTGAAAATGGTTTGATCGTCCCAGACCGGCGGCTCCAACGGGCTCACCCATGCTCCCGAAGCATCTTTCGGGTAATAACAGGATCGATCGGCGTCGCTCTTTATGTAACTGCGCCCCGCCTGAGTAAGCGCTTCGTCATTGCGGCTAAACGTCTCAGGAGGAAGTGAGTCCTGCTCTTTCTTTTGATGATTCTCGCCGCAGAAGATGCACTTCTTGTCGCCGGGTTCGTCGATCACCAGGCCAACTGCAACGCCTTCACCGATCTGCGTCATGCAAACACCTCCATACGCGATCCTTACTGTCACTTATCCTGCGGCAAGCGCGGATCAACGATCGTGATCGGCGCCGAGGCCGGGCCGATGCCGCGCAGTTCCGGCCGGTACATGTCTTCCGCGAAAGGTGCGGGGACGATGTAGCGGCCGGGGGTGACAACGCGGACCATGTAGAACACGTTCAGCTCACCCGGTTCGATGCGCGCGGCGGCGACATAGCGGTCGTCGCGGAACTCGCGGTGTTTGATGCGCGCGTCCTGCATCGCCTCGCCGACGTTGATGCTGCCGACGGTGAATTCCTGCGCCGAGGGGCCTTGCGAGAGGTTCATGTTCTCGACCTCGAAACCGGCGGGGATGTGATCGATGATCAGGCCGTCTTCGATCCGCTGTTTCGCGCTGGCAGTGACGCGCACGATCATCATGTCGCCCACCTTGAGCGGGCGTCCTTTCCACTCCTTGCCGTCGACTTCGTACCAGGTGCGGACGAGCTTGATGGCGTCGGACTTGGGTTCGGGCGCCTTGACCGGGTAGCCGCTGGCTTCGATCTCGGCGAACAGGGCCTCGCCATGCTTGCTTTCGATCTGCACGCCGCGAGCCAAAGCGGCGGCATCGAAACTACGCGCTTCGGTGCTCTTGGACGTGAGCGTTTGGGCGGCCTCGCCGTCCTTGACCTGCGCGCTCCATTCCTGCTTGCCGTCGCCGCCCGCCGCACGCGCGGCGAGGAACAGCGACAGTCGCTCTTGCGTCGACGCCCAGCCACCGCGTGAGCCGAGCCGGTCGGCCAGATCGAAGAGGATCTGCTCGCGGCGCGGATGCGCGATCTTGTGCCGCGCCAGCAGCGCGTATGAAAGCGCCAGGTCGCGCACAGGCGAGCCGTAGTCGCCCAGCCATTCCCAGTAGTAGCCGGTCGGTTGAACACCGTAGCGGCGCTCCATCGCTTCGTTCAGCGCAACTTTGGCGCGTGCCGGGTCGCCCGAGAGCTGCAACGCGATTGCGAGATGCACCAGCGGCAGCGGCGAACGCGCGCGGTCGCGGTACTGGTCGTGCAGCAGGCGCAGCGTGGCAAGCGGCGCCGCCTGTTCGCGGGCGAGCATGTAGGCCAGATGGGCCATCTCTGCGAAGCGCTGATGCCCGTTGCGCAGAAGCTCGTAGTCCTGCGCCTTGTAGAAGCCCTTGTCGTCCGGCTTGAGCGTGCCCGGGATGCTGGGGAAGTTGTTCGGCGCATTCTGCAGTTGCTGCAGCATCCAGGTTTGCGCGCGCTTGCTCATCTCCGCCGGCACGGTGAAGCCGGCTTCGCGCGAATCCTGCAGGAAGCCGGCCACGTAGGCGGTGAGCCACGGCTCGTAGTTGCCCTGGCCCCACAGCGTGAAACCGCCCTGCGCGCCTTGCATGCCGGCGATACGGCCGATCGCGCCTTCGATGAAGGCGGCGCGCTGCTCGCGGCTGCGCGGCTCCAGCCCCATCGCCTTGGCACCCGCCTCGTCGATGAAGACATGCGGGTAGGCCGCGCTGGTGGTTTGCTCAAGGCAACCGTAGGGGTAGTCAAGCAGGCCCTTGACCAGCGCCTTCACATTCAGTGGCGGCTTGTTCGAGAGCGTAACGCTGACGTTGCTCGATGCCTTGAAGTACGGCGCAATCATCGTCGGATCGAGCTTGAGGCTGCCGTTCGGCTCGATGCGTGCGCGGCGTACCACGCGCTCCATCGGCACCGGCGGTTGCACCTGCAGCGCCGATTCGCGCTTGATGGCGATCGGTTTGGCGCCGCCCGTTTTCAACTGCAGCGTCACGCGTGCAAGGCCGTAGGCATCCGTTGCCTCGGCCTGGAAACGCAGGGTGCTGCGCTGCTTGTCGGCCAGCTTGAGCGTGCGCTCGCCATCCTTGATCTTCGCCGGATCAGCGGCTTCCAGCTTGAGCGTGATGTCCTGCGGTGCGCCCGACAGGTTGGTCACGTCGAGTGCGATCGTCGCCAGATCGCCCGGCGCGATGAAGCGTGGCATTGCCAGTTCCGCGACGATGGGCGCGGCAACCGTCATCTCGCGTTCGCTGTTGCCGTAGCGCTCGGCGGTAGAAGCCACCGCCATCAAGCGCAGCGTGCCGTTGAAGTCGGGAATGTCGAGCGGGATCTCGGCTTCTCCCTTGGCATCGAGCTGTACCGGGCCGCTGAAAAGATCGACGAGCTTGACCTTCTTCGGCATCGACTGGCTGTCGCGCGCGCCGGAATCGCCCCCCCACTTGAGCTTGCCGTGCGTGCCATCCATCTTCTCGATCAGCTTGCCGTATAGGTCGAGCAGTTCGGCGCCGTAGCGGTGCTTGCCGAAGAAGAAGTCGAAGGGGTTCGGTGTCTTGTAGCTGGTGATGTTGAGGATGCCCACATCGACGGCCGAGAGGGTGACGATGGCCTGCTTGCCGGCTGCGCCGTCCACCTTGACCTTCACCTTTGTGATGCGCTCGGGCTGCACCTTCGCCGGCGCGCTCACCTGCACCTTGAGACGCCGGTCTTCGCGCGCCAGCGGCAGGTGCGCGAGGCCCAGCGCGCGCGCCGGGGTGATGCGGTCGCCCTGGCTGCCGGGGCGGAATACGACGGCGGACACATACAGGTCGTGTCGCGCCCACTTCGCGTCGACCGGAATGCTGACCGTGGTGCCACTGGTCGATGCCGCGACGCGCTTGGTCCACAGCACCTTGTCGCCCTCGACCACCACCAGCGCTTCACCGTCGTGCGGCGGGGTCAGTGTCAGGCGCACGTTGTCGCCCGGCTTGGCGGGTACGCCTTCGAGCTTCATCTGCACGCGATCCGGGCGGTTGCCCACGTCGTCGGCGTCTTGCGCATTCCAGCCGGCGTAGAAGCGGTAGCGCAGGGTCTGCGCGGTCTCAGGGTCCTCTACTTCAAGGCGGTAGCGGCCCCATTTCACCGGCAGCGAGACGCGGGTGCGTTGCTTCAGGGCTACCGCGCCGGACTCGATCAGCTCTTCGGTTTCGGTAAAGCCCGAATGCCAGCCGCGCTGGTCGTCGAAGCGCCAGTAGTACTGGCGGTCTTCGCGGATCAGGCGGATCTTGGCTTGCGCCAGCGGCGCCAAGGTGCCGGACGGCGTGACGCGGACCAGTTCGAAGTCGGCGTTCTGTTCTTCCCGCGAGACGTCGCGGTCGAAGGCCGGGCGCACGCCGATCAGGGCCTTGGCCGGCCACCAGGTGCGCGAGATCGAACGCACCACCGGGCGGCCGCCTGTTTCGAGCAGGCTGAAGGAAGCGCGCACGGTGACGGGCGACTTGGCCGCGTCGACGCCCGCTGGCACCGTGATGCGGGCTGCGCCGCTATCGTCGAGCGCGGTTTCTTCCAGTTCGCTGCGGCGCTTGAGGCTGTCGTCGGCGAAGTCGCCGAAGATGAAGCCGTTCCAGTCTTTGCCGAAGGGGCTGCGTTCGCGTTCGATCGCCACGCTGCCCAGCAGGCGGTTGCCGGCTGCCGGTGCGCCGAAGAGGTAGTCACCCTGCACCGTCACCTCAAAGGCTTCGTTCCCCATCAGTGGCGCGTTGGCGGATTTGAGGTCGAGTTTCATCCGCTCCGGCAGGAATTCTTCGACCTGGAAACCCCAGACGGCGTCGGGGGCCTTGGCGGCCGGGTCGGCGCGCACTTCGAGCATCCAGCGGCCGGTCTGGGCATCGGCCGGCAGCACCAGCGCCTGC
This sequence comes from Niveibacterium sp. 24ML, assembly GCF_026586805.1. GTDB lineage: Bacteria > Pseudomonadota > Gammaproteobacteria > Burkholderiales > Rhodocyclaceae > Niveibacterium. The sequence continues at coordinate 27,521 of NZ_JAPFHA010000031.1, forward strand.
TGGAAGTAACCGGGCCGGCTGTCGTTCGGGCGCCAGCTCTGGGTGGACACCGCGCGGCCGTCCGGGCGCTTGAGAATCGCCTGCACCGGCGCGGGCGGCAGCGCACGGCCATCGGCATCGCGCGCCAGCAGCGACACGTTGAATTTCTCGCCCGGCCGGTAAAGATCGCGGCCAGCATAGACGAAGAGCTTCGTGTTACGCGGCAGGTGGCCGCCGATGTCGAACTCCGACAGGTCCAGCCCCGGCTCGCGCAAGGCCACGAGCGACAACTCCTTGCCGCGCCGGCCCAGCAGCAGGTGGGCCGAGGCAGGCAGGGCCGCGATCTGGACCCGGCCATCGCCGTCCGCCTTGGCCTTGGCCAGACTCTTCGCGTTGGCATCGAGCACTTCGATCTCTACGTCGCTCATCGCCTTGCCGCTCGTCAGCGAGGTGGCGAACACGTCCATCGACGCGCTGTTGCGGTGGGCGTGGAGCCCGATGTCCGAAACATAGAAGTAGGTGACCTGATACTCCTCGCGGAAGCGGCCTGGCTGGCTCATTACGGCGACGTAGACGCCGGGCTCCTGCAACTCCTTCACGTCTTCCACCGGCAGGAAGGTCACCTGCCGCTTGTTGGGCTTCTCGCCAGTGAGGAAGCGGCCGGCGTAGACGCTCTTGGAGACTTCGCGCAGGCGATCGAGCTGCCATGAGCCCACGGTGCCCTTGAGCCGGTTGTTCGTTTCGTAGCCATACTCGTAGTACTCCTGCTCGCCTTCGCCGTCCGACTCGCCTTCGCCCTCATCGGCGGCCGGCGCCCGGCGCCCGGCAATCACCTGTTCGATGAAGCGTGGCAGGTTGGCCGGCTCAACACGCAGGAACTGCACATCCACTTCGGTGACGTTCACCGTCACCACCGGCAGACCGCCGTTCTGCTTGGCGGGCAGCACCGTGCCCTTGCTGGCAAAGAAGTACGAGGGCGGCATCTCTTCGGTGGCCAGGTCGCATTGCTTGGCGCTGGCGAGCTTCGTGCCGCTTTCGGCCAGCACCCCTTCGCTCACCGTGATGCGGTAGTTGCGCTGTGGCTGCATGTAGGGAAACACCACCACGCGCGGGTTGGCGTCCACCACCCAGCTGCCCTGCAGGATTTTTTCACCCGCCTTGGCGGAATCCGCCGCGCGCGGCTTGGCGCCGTTGCCGGTTTCTTCACCCTGCTCGCTCGCGCCATCGATACGCCCCAGATCGGTGACGCGGAGCAGCTTGTCCAGCGCCTGGCGGCGGTCAACCGGTTCGGAGAAGATCACCGCCAGCGCTGGCTGGTCTTCGAACATGCGGGCGCGGCAGTCGGTTGCTGCGAAGGGGCCGCCGGTGTTGGCGATCACCGCCTCGCTGACGCCGCCCGATCCGCCGGCCCGCTTATGCGTTTGCCACCACCAGCCGCCCGCGGCTGCCGCCAGTGCCACTAATACCGCGCCAGCGGCCAGGATTCGCTTGTTCGCAACCGGGTTCATGCCCTGTCTCCGATTCGGGTTCAGTGTTTGGCGGCGAGTATGCCGCGTCGATATCAAGGTGGATAGCCGGATACCGCGCGGAGGCTGACAAAACGCACGGCGTGTGATGTGATGCCGCGTTCGCAGCCCAGCCTCTGAGTGAGGGCGGGCGCCGCCCGCCGGCGCGGGTAAGGAGATCTCGCCAGATGCCCTTCACCGTTTTCCACCTTGGCCCCGGCATTGCGCTCAAAGCAGCGGCGCCACGCCGCCTCAGCCTTGCGATGTTCGCGGGCGCTCAGGTCCTGATGGACATCGAACCCGGCATTGGCATGCTGCGCGGCGCCGCCACGCTGCACGGGTACTCCCACACCTTGGCGGGTGCGCTCGCGATCGCGCTGCTGTGTCTGCCCTTCAAGCGGCTTGCGGAGTGGGTGTTCCGCGTCCGCATCAGTTGGCGGCAGGCTGCGGTGGGCGCGCTGCTAGGCACCTTCACGCACATCCTGCTCGACGCGCTGGTGCACGACGACATCCGGCCGTTCTGGCCGCTTTCCGACGCCAACCCGCTCAGAGGCCTGCTCGGATGGCACGAGACGGAATTGCTTTGCCTCCTGCTTGCGCTCGCGGCCCTGCGCTGGGCGCCGCATGCGTGGGCACGCTTGCGCGCGATGCCGTGGCGCTGATCAGGCGGTGTGTGTGCCGGAGGTCAAGCGCAATGCCGCGCGCTAGGGAAGGCCTGAATAAGTGGCTGCGACGGCGCATCGCTGCGTTGCGGCGTGCTCGCTCCCGCGCCTATCCCTTTGATATGTCTTGGTCGCTGCGCGCGCCGCGCCTTGCGCTGCATCCCTCTCGCTCACTTATTCAGACCGTCCCTAGATGCGCTCGCGCCCTGCCATCCAGCAGCGCGCAAGCGGACGGGCGCCGATTTTATACACCAGCTCCGCCGGGCTGTTGATACGCCACAGCGCGAGGTCGGCGCGCTGCCCTACGGCCAGTGTGCCGCGGTCCGGCAGGCCGAGGGCGCGGGCGGCTTCGCGGGTGATGCCGGCGAGCGCTTCCTGGGGTGTGAGGCGGAACAGTGTGCTGGCCATGTTCGCTGCGAGCAGCAGCGATGTGAGCGGCGAGGTGCCGGGGTTGGCGTCGGTGGCCACCGCCATTGGCACGCCGGCCTCACGCAGCGCGGTGATCGGTGGCAGCCTGGTTTCGCGCAGGCAGTAGAAGGCGCCGGGCAGCAGCACCGCGACTGTGCCGGCCGCCTTCATCGCCGCGACGCCTTCGTCGGACAGCCATTCGAGATGATCCGCAGAGCGGCCACCGTAGCGCGCGACGAGCGCCGCGCCGCCCTGGTCCGATAGCTGTTCGGCGTGCAGCTTCACCGGCAATCCAAGGCGGGCCGCGGTATCGAATACGCGGGCCGTCTGCGCCGGGGTAAAGGCGATGCGCTCGCAGAACGCATCCACCGCATCGACCAGGCCTTCGGACGCGAGCGCGGGCAGCATCTCGCTGCAGACATGGTCGATGTAGGCATCCGCATCGCCCGCGAATTCCGGCGGCAGGGCGTGGGCACCGAGGAAGGTGGTCGTCACCGACACCGCGCGCACTTGGGCAATGCGCCGCGCCACGCGCAGCATCTTGCGTTCGCTCGGCAAGTCGAGCCCGTAACCGGATTTGATTTCGAGCGTGGTGACGCCTTCGGCGAGCAGCGCATCCACGCGTGGCAGGCTGGCGGCGAGCAGAGCGTCTTCGCTCGCGGCGCGGGTGGCGCGCACGGTGGCGGCAATGCCGCCGCCACGCCGCGCAATCGATTCGTAGGACTCGCCGTTCAGGCGCGCCTCGAATTCATCGGCGCGCTTGCCGGCGTAGACCAGGTGGGTGTGGCAATCGACCAGGCCCGGCGTCAGCCAGCCGCCAGCGCCGTCGGTGGTCGGCAGCACTTGCAGGCGTTCCGGTAGCTCGTGCTCGGCGCCAAGCCACACAATGCGGCCCGCCTGCCAGGCAATCGCAGCGTCGCGAACGATGCCGTAGCCCTCGCCGACGAATGTGGCGAGATTCACGTTCCGCAGCAGCCCATCGGCCCCTGTCACGGGTGTGCCCCGGCGGCGATGCGGGCGACCAGGCGCGCGGCAACGCGCGCGCTGCGTTGGTCGATATCCAGTTGCGGATTCAGTTCGGCGATGTCGGCGATGCGCAGCTTGCCGCTCGCGAGTGCCGCGTCGATCAACGGTTCGATCACCTCCAGCGCCACGCCACGCGCAGAGGGTGCGGATACGCCGGGTGCAAGTTCGGGCGGCAGCACGTCGAGGCAGATCGTCAGGTAGAGGTGATCGACGCCCGCGAGGAAGCCGCGCAGGCTTGCCAGCGCGGCGTCGAGTTTGGGGGCGCCGAGTTCTTCGTCGAGCAGCCAGCGCACGCCCAGTTTCTTTGCACGCTCGAACAGCGCGGCCGTGTTCGCGAAGCGCGAGATGCCGTAGGCCGCGTACTCGAAGGGCATGCCGTGCAGGGCGCAGTGTTCGGCGATCTGGCGGAAGGGGGTGCCGGAAGTCGCTCGTTCAGCGCTGCGCAGATCGAAGTGCGCATCGAAATTCAGGATGCCGATGCGCGGAGGCTCACCCCCTTGCTTGGCAAGCGCCGTGGCGAGGCCGATGAAACTGCCGAAGGCGATTTCGTGACCGCCGCCCAAGCCGATCGGCAGATGACCCAGCTCGATCAGCTTCGCGATCTCGCCGGCGTAGCGGGCTTGCGCAGCTTCGAGTGCATCGCCATCACAGTGAATGTCGCCCGCGTCGTACAGCACCGAGGCGTTGGCCAGCGCGACGTTCGCGAGCATGCGGCGCAGCGCTTGCGGGCCGGCTGCGGCGCCGGGGCGGCCGAGGTTGCGGCGCACGCCGGCATCGCAGGCGAAGCCGAGCAGCGCGACCCCCGCGCGTGCGCCCTCGGCCATCGGCTGCACCGCTTCATGCCAGCGCTGGCTGAAGTGGGCTTCGTGCGTGTCTTCGCGGCCCTGCCAGATCGCGTCGTCAAAGCCGGTGTGGCGTGTGCCCTCGGTGTTCATGATCAGCCCTCGATAGAAGGCAGCAGGCCATGTGCTGCGTGGTCAAAGATGCCCGACAACACCATCCGTTGCGCGGCTTCAAGATCCGGCGCGAGGTAGCGGTCATCGGAATGGAAGGGGACTTTGCTGCGCAGTTGCGCGTGCACTTTTTCGAGCGGCACCGAGCTTTTCATCGCGCGGTGAAAGTCGATGCCCTGCGCGGCGGCGAGCAGCTCGATGCCGACGATGTGCGCAGTGTTCTGTGCCATGTCGGTGAGGCGGCGGCCGGCGAAGGTGGCCATGCTCACATGGTCTTCCTGGTTCGCCGAGGTGGGCAGGCTGTCTACGCTGGCCGGGTGGGCGAGCGACTTGTTCTCCGAGGCCAGCGCGGCGGCGGTGACGTGCGCGATCATGAAGCCCGAGTGCAGGCCGGGGTTGGGGATCAGGAAGGCCGGCAGGCCGGAGAGCGACGCGTCGATCAGCAGCGCGATGCGGCGCTCGGACAGCGCGCCGATCTCGGCGATTGCGAGCGCGAGCGTGTCCGCCGCAAAGGCCACCGGCTCCGCATGAAAGTTGCCGCCAGAGAGCACCGACCAGTGCCCCTCGTGCTCGAACAGCAGCGGGTTGTCGGACACCGCGTTGGCTTCGATCGTGAGCGTGCTGACCGACTGACGCAGCAGATCGAGGCAGGCGCCCATCACCTGCGGCTGGCAGCGCAGCGAGTAGGGGTCTTGCACGCGGTCGTCGTTGGCCAGGTGTGAGGCGCGGATCTCGGAGCCGGCAAGCAGTTCGCGGTAACGCGCCGCCACGGCGATCTGGCCGGGCTGGCCGCGTACCTCGTGGATGCGCGCGTCGAAGGGCGCGTCCGAGCCGCGCGCCGCGTCCACCGACATCGCACCGGCCGCAATCGCGGCGGCGAACACCCGCTCGGCGAGGAAGAGGCCTTGCAGCGTCAGCGCGGTGGAAGCTTGCGTGCCGTTGATCAGCGCGAGACCTTCCTTCGCCGCGAGCTGGATCGGCGCGATGCCCGCTTCGCCCAGCGCATCGGCCGCGTTGCGCTCGATGCCTTCAACACGCACTCGGCCCTCGCCCATCAGCGCAAGCGTCATGTGCGAGAGCGGCGAAAGGTCGCCCGACGCACCGACCGAACCCTTCGACGGAATGCAGGGCAGGATGCCGGCGTTGTAGGCCTCGATCATCGTTTCGATCACCAGCGGGCGGATGCCCGAGAAGCCGCGCGCGAGGCTGGCGATCTTCATCGCGAGGATCAGGCGCACAACGCCGTCGTCCATCAGCGCGCCCACGCCCACCGAGTGCGAGCGGATCAGGTTGGTCTGCAACTGTTCAAGCTGGTGTTCGGCGATGTGGGTGTTGGCGAGTTTGCCGAAGCCGGTGTTGATGCCGTAGGCCGGTTTACCGGCGGCAACGATCTTCTGCACCGCGTTGGACGACGCGCGGATGGCCGGCCATGCAGCGGCGTCGAGTGCCAGTTGTGCGCTGCCTTCCCACACGGCACGCATTTGCGGCATCGTGAGTTGGCCGGGGGTGAGGGTGATTGTCTGGGTCATTTTGGGTGCCGTGGTTTGATTACCGCAGAGGCGCGAAGGCGCAGAGGGCCGCAGAGGAAGGCGGCTGCGGGGGCATGCTCGGTCGAGCATCCCCGGCAAACGCTATCGCGTGCGTAGCCTGCTGTCTCTGTGGCCCTCCGCGTCTCTGCGCCTCTGCGGTGATTGGGTTCTGTTTCAGCCTTGCATCGGCAGCTTCAGGCCGCGCTCACGCGCGCACTGCTGCGCGATCTCGTAGCCCGCGTCGGCATGGCGCATCACGCCGCTGGCCGGGTCGTTCCACAGCACGCGTTCGAGCCGGCGTGCGGCCTCGTCCGAACCATCGGCGACGATCACGACCCCCGCATGTTGAGAGTAGCCCATGCCCACGCCGCCGCCATGGTGAAGTGAAACCCAGGTTGCGCCGCCGGCGGTGTTGAGCAGCGCGTTGAGCAGTGGCCAGTCGGATACCGCGTCGCTGCCGTCGCGCATGGCTTCGGTTTCGCGGTTGGGGCTGGCGACTGAGCCGGTATCGAGGTGGTCGCGGCCGATCACGATGGGCGCCTTCAGTTCGCCGCGGGCAACCATCTCGTTGAAGGCAAGCCCGGCGAGGTGACGTTCGCCCAGGCCGAGCCAGCAGATCCGCGAGGGCAGGCCCTGGAAGGCGATGCGCTCGCCGGCCATGTCCAGCCAGCGGTGTACATGGTGGTTATCGGGGAATAGTGCTTTGATCTTCGCGTCGGTCTTGCGGATGTCTTCCGGGTCGCCCGATAGCGCCACCCAGCGGAATGGCCCCTTGCCTTCGCAGAAGAGCGGGCGGATGTAGGCCGGCACGAAACCGGGGAAGTCGAAGGCGTTCGCGACGCCCTCATCCTTGGCGACCTGGCGGATGTTGTTGCCGTAGTCGACCACCGGCACCCCCATCGCCTGGAAGTCCAGCATCGCTTGCACATGCACCGCGCAGCTCTTCGCCGCGGCCCGGCGCAGCGCATCGTGCATGCCGGGGTCGCGCTGCGCGGTGAGCCATTGTTCGAGGCTCCAGCCGATCGGCAGGTAGCCGTGGATCAGGTCGTGCGCCGAGGTCTGGTCGGTCACCAGATCGGGCTTCACGCCGCGTTCCACCATCTCCGGCAGCAGTTCGGCAGCGTTGCCCAGCAGGCCGATCGATACGGCTTCGCCGCGCGCGGTGTGGTGGGCGATGAGTTCGAGCGCGTGGTCCAGATCGCGCGCCTGCACATCGAGGTAGCGGGTGCGCAGGCGGAAGTCGATGCGCGATTGCTGGCACTCGATCATCAGCGAGGTGGCGCCGGCGAAGCTCGCCGCCAGCGGCTGCGCGCCACCCATGCCGCCGAGCCCGGCGGAAAGGATCCAGCGGCCGCGCCAGGGGTTGGCGCTGCCGTCAGCGGCGCTCAGTTGACCGTAGTGCTGGCGGCCCGCCTCAGCGAAGGTTTCGTAGGTGCCTTGCACGATGCCCTGGGTGCCGATGTAGATCCAGCTGCCGGCCGTCATCTGGCCGTACATCATCAGGCCCTTGCGATCGAGCTCGTGGAAGTGCTCCCAGGTGGCCCACTTGGGCACCAGGTTCGAGTTCGCGATCAGCACGCGCGGCGCGTCCGCATGGGTGCGGAACACGCCCACCGGCTTGCCGGACTGCACCAGCAGCGTCTCGTCGTCGCCCAGCGTCTGCAGCGTCTTCAGGATCGTGTCGAAGCTTTCCCAGTCGCGCGCGGCGCGGCCGATGCCGCCGTAGACCACCAGCGCCTCCGGGTTCTCCGCCACGTCCGGGTCAAGGTTGTTCTGCAACATGCGGAAGGCGGCTTCGGTGAGCCAGCTGCGGCAACTGCGTGCAGTGCCGCGCGGGGCACGCACAACGCGGCCGGGGGCGATACGCGGGTCGCGATCAGGGGGTGGAACGGGCATGGGACTCTCCGTTGCGGCAAAGTTGTCTATACATTTGTAGCGCAACGCTGGCCGCTTCGCAAGAGTTGTATATACAATTGATCTATGACGCGATCCACCACGGAGGCACGAAGGGCCGCAAAGAAAGCCAATGGCAAACCAAGCACAAAGGGCCACGAAGCAGGGCCTTTGTTCTTCACGTTATTGACTTTCCTTCGCGGCCCTTCGCGACCCTTTGCGCCTTTGTGGTGAACTCAGCCTCCACTGACACGACATGACCCAAGCACCCAAATCGCCGCGCTACCAGCAGATCAAGGAAGACTTGCTCACCCGCATCCGTGGCGGCGAATGGGGCGTGGGCGAGGCGATTCCGCCGGAAGAAGGACTCGCGCGCGATTTCGGCGTTGCGCGGATGACGGTGAACCGCGCGCTGCGCGAACTCACCGATGCAGGCGTACTCACCCGCACCCGTGGCGCAGGCACCTTCGTGGCGCCGCCGCGGGTGGAAGCGCCGCTGCTGGAGATCCGCAACATCGCCGAGGACATCGCTGCGCGTGGCCATGCCCACACTGCAGCGCTGCGCAGCCTCGCACCCGGGCAGGCCGATGGCGCGCTCGCCGAAGCCTTCGAGTTACCGCTTGGCGCGCCGCTATTCCATTCGGTGCTGGTGCATTGCGAAGACGGCAGGCCGATCCAGGTCGAAGACCGCTGGGTCAACGCCGCGTTGGCGCCGGACTATCTGCAACTGGATTTCGCGGCCGAAACGCCTAACGCCTACCTCAGCCGCGTCGCCCCGCTCGCCAGCGCCCGCTTCACCGTCGAAGCACGGCTCGCGCCGCGCGACATCGCTGCGATGCTGGGCATCGCCGCCCGCGCGCCCTGCCTGGTGATGCACCGGGTAACCCGCGGTACAGCCGGCGTCGCCTCCGTCGCGACACTCTGGCACCCGGGCGAGCACTACCGGCTGCATGCGGTGATTGATGTCAAGTCAGGGGCGGGGCGCCGCTGAATCATCAGCAGGGCGGCTTAGCCGCTGGCGTAACCAGCACCGGAGGAAGGACGGGGCGTTCGCTCGTGACGTACGGCTTGTGAGCGCGGGTCAATGGCCCGCACTACGCGGCTGCGCGAGTAAGCGGGGTACGCATCAAGCGCCCGGGCCGGCGATGCTAGACTCGTCGCACGCTGCGGACCGGGCTTGCGCGACGCAGCCCCTTTCACTGCCTGTGCGCCCGACCTCTGCAATGCAGGACTTCTTCTCCACCGCCTTCCTTGAATCGATCCCACCGGCACTGCGCGATGTGCCGCAGCAGATCCGCAGCCAGACCGGCATTGCGCTGCAGGTGCAAGAAATCGATGAGAGCTTCGCGCGATGCAACCCCGCGTTCGCCAATGCCGCAGCGGTGCTCGACATCGATCACGTGCAGCAAGCGATCACGATCCGGGTCGCGCCTGCGGCACTGAGCCCGCGAATCCTCTCCCACGAGCTGATTCACCTGAAAAGAAACGTCGTTGAATCAGTGCCGAAGTTCTTTCCAATTGGCACGGCGAGTGATGCCGAGATCCAGTCGATTTATTTGGTCGAAAACGCATTGGAGCACTTGTTCGTCGTGCCTGAAGAGATCGCGCTTCATCCTGAATCGGAAGCGCACTGGGCCCAGGATTACCAGGCCCTCGTCGAACGCTCCAAACACAACGGCTTCGCCCTTTGCCTGCACTGGTTCTTTCTGCGCATCGCGCTGCCTAATTGCGGCGCAGTCGCCGAAGCCTGCGCCGCGCACCTGAATGCCTTGCAAGATCCGTATCTGATCCGTGTCGCCGAATACCTCGGGCGCACCCTTCACGCGCAGCGGCCCGACAAGCTGGCCATGCAACACACCTTGCTCAAGGCCATCGACCCCGCACTCAGAACACACATCGCCATTGGGCGCTTCGCGATCCGCGACGGTAAGCTTGTTACAGAACGCCTGAAGGATGGGCAATGGTGTTCGGAATAGCGAACACGATCTGACTTGCTGACAGGGGTAGGAGCGTGCGGCGGGAACTGAAGGCTTGTTTGTGCGGGTTACTGATCCGCACTGCAAGACTGCCAGCTTCGTGTGCACTGATCTTGAGGTGGCGGTGGGGCGATCAAGAAGCCAACGTTTCGGCGTCGCGATAGTGTCAGCGCGGGTTAGCAGGCCGATGCAAAACGCTGTGACGTCACGCCTGGCATGGCCGTTGCGATTCGGTTTTTCATGACTTCAGT
>NZ_JAPFHA010000032.1 GCF_026586805.1 Niveibacterium sp. 24ML
GGAGTGGTAGTTCAGTCGGTTAGAATACCGGCCTGTCACGCCGGGGGTCGCGGGTTCGAGTCCCGTCCACTCCGCCACCAACACGAAGGGTCGACCGAAAGGTCGGCCCTTTTTGTTTTCTACGCAACGCTTTCCGCTTGAATTCTCAGTCTTGAACTTGCGGTGTAGTGGCGCCTGCTTCATGCGTTGCCGGGTGGGCACGGCTTGCGATGATGTCGCGAACCAGTGCGATGTGTTCGCGGAGGATGTAGAGCTCGTTGGCATAGGCGAGCGGCACCTTGCATCGCAGCGCGCGTTCCTCGACTGATTCCAGCTGGCTCCGCCATTCATTGGCCTGAGACGCATCGCCCCGGCGCACCGCTTCTTCGAGGAACTTCAGCTCACCATACCAGCGGTAGATCCGCGAGCGCATGTGCCAGCGGTGCAGCGCGGGCAGGATCCGGAACGCCGGGATCAACACCGCAAGCAGCGGCAGCAGTGTCCACATCAGGCGATCAACGAGTACTGCGGCGCCAAACGGCAGAATGCGCTGCAGCAGGGGTGGGCCTGAGCGGTAGAAGCGGGTTGCCTCGGGGCTGGGCGGAAGTTCGTGATCCCGCGCGGCGGGAAATTCATTACCTTTCTCGAACAGGCCGGGCTTCCGGTGGATTTCGCTCGCCGCCTGCATCAGCAAGGCCACGAGTGCGGGGTGCAGGTCCTTGCGCACGACCAGGTTCGCTGTAGGCGCAACGAGCGCCAGATCGGCCGCCGGCTTGTCGTTGACCAGATCGATGGCGCCGCGCGGCAGTACCAGGCGCGTCAGGTGCGGCATCAGGCGCGTGTAGGCATCGGCCTGCGTGAACCCGAGTGGCCGAATCCCGGGCATGCGGAGCAGTTGCTGGACGATCGGGGCGTGCGCGCCGTTCACGGTGACCAGGGCGTCGATTTGCTTGCGTTCGAGTGCGTGTATGGCTTCGTCGCCGCCGATTGGAATCAGCGACGGGTCGTTGGTGGCAAAACCATTGGCGTTCGCAATCTCGAGTGCAAGCAATTGGGCGCCACCACCCTGGGCGCCGATTGCGATCCGCTTGCCGCGTAGATCGGAGATCCGCTCGGCGACGATGTCGTCGCGGATGAAGATCCACACCGGTTCGTAGTAGACCGCGCCCAGCGTGTAGAGGTCGTCCGACTCGGGCTCCTGCACGATGCCGCCCTGAAGGAAGCTCACGTCGGCCTGGCCATCTACGCCCTTGAGCCGGCGCAGGTTTTCGATGGTGCCGCTCGATGGCTGGAGGATCAGCTTGACGCCCTGGCGCGCAAGAATTTCGCGATAGCGCTCACCGTAGTAGGCGTAGGCGCCGCCGGGCGTGCCGGTGCTCATGGTGAGGGTGCGGGGCGGCATCGGGGCGAAGAAGTGAAGTACCACGAGCACCCCGGCAAGCAGGGCAAGCATGCCGATGGCCAGCCAGAGTGCCACGCGGCGCAGGCCGTGCAGATGCTGAAGGTGTTTCATGCCCGAGAGCCTAAGGTTGCGCGGCCAGCCCTGTCCAGTCGATGTGCTCGGGCTCCGGTAGAATGCGCGTCCCCTCAATGACTTACGACTGAAGCCCTGCATGCCACGACTGCTGCTCGCCCCGATGGAAGGCCTTGTCGATGACGTGATGCGCGACGCATTGACGCGCGCGGGTGGCTACGATCATTGCGTGACGGAGTTCATCCGCATCTCGGGCAGCTTGCTGCCGGTGCGGGCTTACACGCGGGTCAGTCCAGAGCTTGAGAATGGCTCGCGCACTAAGGCCGGTACGCCAGTTCGCGTGCAATTGCTTGGATCGGAACCGGCATGCATGGCAGAGAATGCGGCGCGGCTTGCGGGGCTTGCGCCGGCCGGGATCGACCTGAATTTCGGCTGTCCGGCACCGACCGTCAATCGCCATCGCGGTGGCGCTGCCTTGCTCGACGAGCCGGAGTTGCTGTTCGAGATTGCCGCCGCCGTGCGGCGCGCGGTGCCGAAGGGCATCCCTTTCACAGCCAAGATGCGGCTTGGCGTGCGTGATGCCACGCGCGCGGTTGAATGCGCCCAGGCGCTCGCCGATGGCGGGGCGGAAGAGCTCGTCATCCACGGCCGGACCAAGCTGGACGGCTATCGCCCGCCCGCGCACTGGGGTGAGATCGCGCGGGTTGCCGAGCAGGTGAAGGTGCCGGTGGTGGCCAACGGCGAGGTATGGAAGCCCGAAGACTGGCAGCGTTGCCGCAGCGAAAGTGGGCGGGGCGATGTCATGATCGGGCGCGGCGCGGTGGCTGATCCGTTTCTGGCGCGGCGAATCCGCGGCGATGCGCCGCCCTCCAGCGAGGCCTGCTGGACCGAACTGCTGGGGATGATTGCGGTGTATTGGCAGCGAGTGCTGACCAAGCTTGAGCCGCGGCACTGCCCGGGTCGGGTCAAGCAATGGTTGCTGCTGCTGGAGAGAAACTACCCCCAGGCCACGCAGATGCTTGCGCAGGTGAGGGCGGAGCGGGACCCTCTGCGTTTCGAAGCCATGCTGCGATGCCATGGTGTGCCCCTCGCGGAGGCGGCCTGATGTACGGTAATTCGCGCGGCATTTCGAGCCGCCAGGACACCGTGCATGACAAGCTTGAGCGCCTGCTCGAGCGGCATCTGGCCAGCGGGTTCGAGCGGCCGATTCCGGATGTTGCTCGCGAAGCCTTCGCGAAAGTCATGGCGGATCACGATGCCTCGATGCCGATCGTTCTGGATGCCGGTTGCGGCGTGGGGTGGAGCACGCTGACGCTGGCGCGTGAGTACCCGGACCATTTCGTGATCGGGGTGGATCAGTCGTCCGACCGGATCGAGCGCGGCAAGCCCGGCGAGCAAGCGCCGAACGTACGCTTCGTGCGGGCCGATCTGGTCGATTTCTGGCGTTTGTTGCATCTGCACGGCGTGCGGCTGGCGCGCCATTACCTGCTCTATCCGAACCCATGGCCCAAGATCGGTCATCTGTCACGTCGATGGCATGGCCACGCGGTATTCCCTGTCATTCCGCTGCTCGGGGGCGAACTTGAGCTGCGCACGAACTGGCGTATCTATGCCGACGAGTTCGCGCTTGCGATGAACCGCCTGACCGGCCACACCGATGGCGTTACCGAGTATCAGGCGCCCACGCCCCTGACGCCGTTTGAGCGCAAGTATCGCGATTCCGGCCAGCGCCTCTGGCGCTACTGCACTGACTTGCGTGCCCACCCGGGCACCGGGCCGGCGTGATGCCCTGCCAGAGCTGCGGCGCTTGCTGCGCGGCGTTTCGCGTCAGCTTTCATGTGTCTGAACGTGATGATCAGGCTGGCGGCACGGTGCCGGAGGCCCTGGCGGACGACGAGACGATGTCGACCTGCCGGATTCGCGGCACCGATCGATCGCCGCCGCGCTGTGTCGCGCTGGTCGGGCGGATTGGCGAGTCGGTGCGCTGCGGCATTTACGAGTTCCGCCCCGGGCCGTGCCGCGAGTTCGCGCCGCATGGCGTGTTCGGCATCAGCAATGTCGCCTGCAATCAGGCGCGCGCGCGGCATGGCCTGCCGGCTTTGCCCGACCCGGTGGTCTTGCGCTGAGTCGTTGCGCGCGTGAACCTTAGTCGATGCTGAACAGGTTCGGGGTGGCAACGCCGATGGCGCGGAAGATCGTGCGTGCGGCGGTCAGGCCGGAGCGCACTGCCGATTCGAGCGTGGCTGGATAGTCCGACGCCACGTAGTCGCCCGCCAGGTACAGGTTCTTGACCGGCGTTACGGTGATTGGCCGGAAGGCGCCGGGCTCACAGGCGAAGGTGGCGCGCTTTTCGGTGATCACCTGCGCCCACTTTGGCGCCGGCAGATGTTTGCTGTCGGTGGCGAAGCGCTTTTCGATCTCCTGGTGCGCGCGGAGTGCGATCTCTTCGCGGCTCAGGTTCGTGCTGGCGGCGCTGACGACACCGGCGAGCAGCCCGGCGGGGCCGCCGAGTTGGCCGCGATCAAACACCCACTGCAGCAAGCCGTCGGTGAGACCAATCATCGGTTTTGGCAGGGTCAGCGGCGGATCGTAGGCAAGGTAGGCGGTCGTGATGGCTTCGTGGCGCATGTCGCTGAGCTGACTGCGCAGGCGTTCCATCTCGGAAAACGAAGCGGTGATATCGGCGACCTGCCAGGGGCCGGTGGCCAGGACGACGTGGGTGTAGGCCGCGTCAAACGGGTCGCCCTCAAGGCGGAAGCCGTGCTCGTCGCGCGTCACATTGCGTATCCGCGTCATCGTGTGAACCGACTGGCCCTTGCGCGAAAGGTAGAGCACCGCCGGTACCGGCAGCAGTTCGGTGAGGTCGGTCCGCGGGATCAGGACTTCTGATGCGCTTGCGCTGGCTGCAACGCTGTCGCGCAGCACGTTGGCGAAGACCTGGGCGGATGCGCGTTCGGCAGGCGTGTTGAGCGCCGCAACGCAGAGCGGCTCCCACAGCAGTTCGCACAGTTTTGCGGTTTGGCGGGTCTGCGTCAGCAGTTTGCGTACCGTGATGTCTTGCGCAAGGCGGAACTTCGTGCGCTTGAGGGTGCGCAGCAGACGCAGCGCCGCACGACGGTCTGCCCAGTTCAGGCCCTTGGCGCGGAGCAGGCCGACGGCAAGATGGAAGGGGGCGGGCAACTCGGCCGCCTGCAAGTCCAGCACGCCGGGGATGTGCACAAAGAAGGGCCTGGTGTAGAGGCGCTTGGGGCTCACGCCCAGCAGCCGCAGCATGCGCAGGGTTTCGGTGTAGGCGCCAATCAGGATGTGCTGGCCGTTGTCGACCCGCCACCCGTCTTTTTCAATGGCGCGTGCGCGGCCACCCAACGTGCCGGCGCTCTCGAACACCGTAACCTGGACGTTGGCGCGCGCCAGTTCCACCGCGCACGCAAGCCCCGCCCAACCCCCACCGATCACCGCAACATGTGGGCTCATGCCGGGTGCACCGGAGCCGGAATATCCGCCACATGAAAGCGGTATTGGCCGGCGCGGCGGTCTTCAAAGTAAAGCCGCAGTGACAGGGCGATCGAGCGGAAGGCGAGCTCGTCCCAGGGGATCTCCGCTTCGCTGAAGAGCCGTGTTTCAAGCGACTCTTCGCCGGGACGAAAGTCGAGGTCGAGCAGCCGGGCGCGGTAAAGGATGTGGACCTGGCTGATGTGCGCCACGTTGATCAGCGAGTACATCTCGCCCACTTCGATGCGCGCGCAGGCTTCCTCGGCGGTTTCGCGGGCGGCGCCCTCGGCGGTTGTTTCGTGGTTTTCCATGAAGCCCGAAGGCAGCGTCCATTTGCCATGGCGTGGCTCGATCGCTCGGCGGCAGAGCAGGATCTTGTCTTCCCATTCCGGGATGGCGCCAACGACGAGTTTGGGATTGCTGTAGTGGATCGTGCTGCAGTGGTCACACACATGGCGCGGCAGCGAGTCACCGGACGGTATCCGGAACGACACCGGGGCACCGCATTGAGAGCAGAAATTCATGGCTGGCTGGATTCTTCGGAAGGCGCGATCGAGCCCGATTCTAAACCAGCACCGCTGCCAGCGATTCAGGGGGCGGGCGGGGACCTGCAAACGAATCCTAAAGTTCCTGACTGGCCTGCCGATAGTTCGTCGACTGCAGCGATGAGAACTTCTTGATGACAGGTAGCGAACAAGGTTCTCGTTCCGATCTATCCCGGCTTGACGCGCTCAAGGCTACGGGAGATCTGCCATCGCCCAAGGGCGTGGCACTGGAGATCATGCGGGCAACGCGCGGGGACGATGTCTCCACCGCCGAGCTGGCACGCATCATCAAGGCAGATCCGGCCTTCTCGGGCCGCATGATCAAGGCCGCCAACGGTTTGCTCGGCTATGGCAGGCGTCCGGTTGCATCGGTGCAGGATGCGCTGATGGTGATGGGCTTGCCCGCTGTCCGTACCCTCGCGCTCGGCTTCTCGCTGTTGGGCCACTACCGGGCAGGCCCGTGCCTTGGCTTTGATTACGACGCTTACTGGTCTTCGTCGTTGCTGCGGGCGGTGGCCTTGCAGGCATTTTCCAAGCATGTCCGCTGCGCGCCCCCGGATGAGGCGTTCTGCCTTGGGCTTTTGTCGCGCGTAGGGGAGTTGGCCCTCGCGACGGTTTATCCGCAGCAGTACAGCGACGTGCTGGCAGCTAGCGCGGGCGATCTGGCGAAACTTGGCTCGCTTGAGCAGCAGGCGTTTGGACTTGATCGCCATGCGCTCACCGGCTTGATGCTGACCGATTGGGGCGTGCCGGGGGTCTTTGCCGACGCGGTTTTGCACCACGATCCGGTAGATGCTTCGGCAATGCCTGCGGATGCGCGGACCGCGCGTTTGAGTGCCGTGCTGGCGCTGGCGGCGCAACTCTCCCGGGTGTGCGAGGTGGATGCCGAAGCGGCGCCGGCCGCGTTGCAGGTTTTCGATGACATGGGGGGGCGCCTTGATTACAGCACGGCGTTGCTGCATGAAACTTGCGAACGCGTGATACGGGATTGGGCCGAATGGTCTGTGCTCTTGCGGGTGCCAAACCGTGAAGTTTTTTCCTTCGCCGGCCACACCGCCACCGCACCAGTGATGGCGAATCAGCCCGCGCCGACAATGGCTGCCGAGCGGGCGTCTGTGGCTGTGCCGCCCGTGCCGGCCCGCGCGGGTTACCTGCGTGTGCTGGTGGCGGATGCCGACGCGGCATCACGCAGTGTGATCCGCTCGGTGCTCGATGAGGCCGGGCATGAGGTGCAGGAAGTGGATTCGGTGGAGCTGGCCGCCGAGGCTGCGCTGGTGATGCAACCGCAGTTGATGATCATCGACTGGTCGATGCCCGATGGATGTGGCCTGTCGTTGGTCCAACGGCTGCGCCAGACGCGGGTGGGGCGCAGCATCTACGTGCTGGTGCTGACCAGCCATGAAAACGAACAGCGCCTGGTCGAGGCCTTCGAGAGCGGTGTTGATGACTTCATTACCAAGCCGATCAATCCCCGCGTGTTGTTGGCGCGGATGCGCGCGGGCCAACGTGTCGTGCGTCTGCATCAGGAAGTAGAGCAGGATCGCGAGGAAATCCGCCAGTTCGCTGCTGAGCTTGCAGTGTCGAACCGCAAACTGCAGGAAGGCACACTCACGGATTCGCTGACGGGGTTCCCGAATCGTCGTTACTTTCTTGAGCGCCTTGAACAGGAGTGGGCGCAGGCTGTTCGCATGAATCGCCCGCTCGCTTGCCTTGTCATCGACGTAGACGGATTCCGCCAGCTCAATCAGACCTACGGGCTTGATGTGGGCGATGCGGCCTTGATGCAGGTTTCGAAGGGGATCAAGGAAAGCCTGCGGCGCAATGATGTGGTAGCGCGCGCCGGTGGCGACGAGTTCTTCGTGCTGTGCCCCGAGACTGACTCCGAGGCCGCGCGATTGGTGGCCGAACGGATCCGTGCCCTTGTTTCCACCGTTCTGGTTCGTGCGGGCAGGCTGCAACTGCGTGTATCGATCAGTATCGGGATAGCCCTGCGCGGTGCAGACGTGGCCAACGCTGAGGATCTCCTCAAGCGGGCGGAATCTGCACTTGCGGGAACAAACGGGGTGCAAAATTTTTCGGCCTGCGTTGCGCAATCAGGGGCCGGAGCGGGGGCTGATAGTCTTCTAACGCACTGATTACAAAAACAAATCGTGCAGTCCTTGTGGCGTGTAGGCGGTTTTCCTACACCTTGCCGCAGACTATTGCTGACACGATTATCCGACTCTGCCTGACTCAAGTTTCTTGAGCGCGTTGGTACTGTTGCTTCCACACGATAAGTTGCCAAAAAGGCAACGGACTGAGGAGGTCACAATGCGCACGGCAAACATGGCGGAAGAGATCCGCGAGCTGAATTTGTCCTACCTGATGCTGGCCCAGCGGCTCTTGCTGGAGGATCGGCAGTCCGGCATGTTCCGCCTTGGGGTGGGCGAAGATGCTGCAGACGTGATCGAGTCGCTTTCTCCCGCGCAGATCCTTCGCATGTCCGGTTCCGGCATGGTGCTGTGCCAGGTTCGCTTCGATGAGCGCCTGCTGCTTGAGCTGCTCTCGAATCACGAACGCGAACCCGCTGTGGCCAGCATTCATGCGGCCATTCTGGCGGCCAGTCGTCCCGTCGAAAACCTCGCCTGAGGATCGCTCCATGGCAACCCGCAGCGTTGTGCAAGACGCCGTCGATACCCAGAGCGCAATCGAGATGATTCGCATGGGCGCCCGTATGCAGATGCTTGAAGCGGAGACCTCGCTTTCGCGCGAACGCCTGCTGCGGCTCTACAAGGAAGTGCGCGGCGAATCGCCGCCCAAGGGCATGCTGCCGTTCTCGACCGACTGGTTCATGACCTGGCAACAGAATATCCATGCGTCGCTGTTCATGAGCTTTCACACCTTCCTTCAGGACCACGGCGGCATGCGCGGCCTGGGCCTGATCCTTGCGGCCTATCGGCTCTACATCAACCACTGTGAAGAGCACGACCTGGAACGGGTACTCAGCCTCACCCGCGCCTGGACGCTGATCCGTTTCTTCGACGCCCATATGCTCCAGCTTGCCGCATGTACCCGATGTGGCGGCCGCTATGTTGCGCACGCCTACGACCCGACGCATGACTACGTCTGCGGTCTGTGCAACGTACCCTCGCGCGCGGGCAAGACCCGCCGTGCAGCCGCCCAAGCCGAAGCCAGACTTGCTGTCTGACCTCCTCCTTGCCCTGCAAGGAGCTAAACCGTCGGCGCGCAAGTGCCGACGGTTTTTTTTGGCCGTTTGATGCGGGCCCGCGCTGTCAGCCGCGCTGCAGTGCGGGTGCTCAAGTTTCGCTTGGCGGCGCCGTTACTGAGCTAGTCGGGCGATGAACTCCGCGCACATCTGTGGGAAGGGCAGACGGCAATGTTGCTGATAGTTGGTTACGTCATCATTCTGGCGGCCTCCGTGGGGACGTATGCGATCCACGGTTCCCTGGCCGCCTTGTGGGTGCCTACCGAATACGTTGCCATTTTCGGTTTGATGGTCGGCGGCCTGGTGGCCGGCAACGGCATGAAGACCATCAAGGCGGTTGGGGCGGCCGTACCCACGGTGTTCAAGGGCTCGCCCTACAACAAGGCGATGTACATCGACCTGTTGTCGATGCTCTACGAAATTCTTGCCAAGGTGCGCAAGGAAGGCCTGATGTCGATCGAGAACGACGTCGAGAACCCCGATGCAAGCCCGATCTTCTCCAAGTACCCGAGCGTGTCGAGCGACCACCATGCGATGGAGTTCCTCACCGACTACCTGCGCATGATGGTGGGCGGCAACCTCAACGCGTTCGAGATCGAAAACCTGATGGACATGGAAATCGAAACCCACCATCAGGAGGCGCATGTCCCGGTGCACGCGGTGACCAAGATGGCCGACGGCGTTCCGGCCTTCGGTATCGTCGTCGCGGTGATGGGGGTGGTGAACGTGATGGGTTCGGTGGGGCAGCCCCCCGCCGTGCTCGGCAAGATGATTGGCGGTGCGTTGGTCGGCACCTTCCTCGGGATTTTGCTTTCCTACGGCTTTGTGGGGCCGCTCGCTGGCCAGCTTGAACAGAAGATGGAAGAGGGCGGCAAGATCTACCAGTGCATGAAGGTCGTGCTGCTTGCGAGCATGAACGGCTACGCGCCGCAGGTGGCGATCGAGTTTGGCCGCAAGGTCCTCTACTCGGGCGATCGGCCCTCCTTCAAGGAGCTCGAAGAAGAAGTCAAGAACCGCAAGAAATGATGCGGATTTGCGCAGCTGATCACCAATTCCTGGCCCTAACCCAGAACGCTCAAGCATAAATGGCCGAAGCAACCCAACAACCCATTGTCGTCAAGCGGATCAAGAAGGGCGGCGGCGGCGCGCACGGTGGTGCGTGGAAGATCGCCTATGCCGACTTCGTCACGGCAATGATGGCCTTCTTCCTGCTCATGTGGCTGCTCGGGTCTACGACCGAGGGCGATCTGAAAGGGATTTCCGACTACTTCCAGGCGCCGCTGAAGATGTCGATGCAGGGCGGGCGCGGCACGGGCGACGCCACCTCGGTGATCCCCGGTGGCGGTAACGACTTGACCAAGTCGGTCGGGCAAGTCGCCAACGCCGACTACGATGAACCCAAGAAGCGCATGCGCCAGCCCAAGATCGTGGCGGCCGACAACGAGGCGCTTGAACGGGTGCGCTTTGAAGAGATGAAGCAGAAGCTCGAAGCCATTATCGAGGCCTCGCCATTGCTGCGCCCGTTTGCCAAGCAATTGCTGCTCGATATCACGTCAGAGGGGCTTCGCATCCAGATCGTGGACGAGAAGAACCGGCCGATGTTCGACAGCGGCGGCGCCGCACTCAAGCCCTACACCCGCGAGATCCTGCAGGCGATTGCCCAGACGCTCAACGATGTGGGCAACCGGATCAGCGTGTCCGGCCATACCGATGCCACGCCCTACGCGGCCGATCGAGGATTCGGCAACTGGGAACTATCTGCCGATCGCGCCAACGCGTGCCGGCGCGAAATGGTCATGGGCGGCCTGCCTGAAGAACGCATCGCGCGGGTTGTCGGGCTCGCTGCAACGATTCCGCTCAAGGCGGACGATCCCTACGACGCGATCAACCGCCGCATCAGCATCGTCGTGCTGAACAAGCGAACCGAGGAGAGTCTTGTCAACGCGGGCCGCACGCTGGATGTAAGCAATGCCGCCCCGAGTGCCCAGCAAATTCAACAAGAAGTGGGCGGCATCATGCAGCCCGCTCCGCAATGAATCCTTCGATCGTGAGTCGGGAAGGAGCGTCATGAAACTATCGCAAGCCGCATCGATTGGGGTGGGCATCGCCTGGAGCGTGGTGGTCTGCGCGCTGGCGTGGTGGCTGGCGCTGTCTGCCTTGGTGGCAGTGCCGGTTGTGGCGATTGGCTGGGGGGGGGCACTCATGTTCTCCGGCAAGCCGGACCCGCTGCCCGCGCCGCAACTAGAACCCGGGCAGGGGGTCGATGCACTGCCGGAGGGGCTGCGTGCGGCCAGTGCCAGCAGCAGCGCGCAACTCGACGCAGTGCGGGGCGAAATCGACCGTGTCAGGTCGCTGTTCCAGGATGCCATCGTCAAGCTCAGCGACAGCTTTACCGGCATGCACACCCACACCCGCGCACAGCAGGAAATCGCCTTGCAGATCACCAGTCAAGGAACCGGCAGCGAGAACCAGGCCGACAGTTTCGACCGCTTCGTCACCAATACCTCTTCGGTGATGCAACGCATTGTCGATAGCGTGATCGAGAACAGCCGCATCGCGATGGAACTGGTTGAGCTGACCGACACGATTTCCAAGCGTGCAACCGATGTTGAGCAGATTCTTGGCGAGATCGGTGCCATCGCCAAGCAGACGAATCTGCTCGCACTCAATGCCGCAATCGAAGCGGCGCGGGCAGGTGAAGCGGGCCGGGGTTTTGCCGTGGTGGCAGATGAGGTGCGCGACCTTTCTGCGCGCACCAGTGCCTTCTCGCAACAGATTGGCGGGCTGATGCAGTCGATGCGCGATGGCGTACGGCAGACCGAGTCGGCGATCTCGCAGATGGCCTCGCAGGACATGACCTTTGCGCTCAGTTCGAAGGTTGAGGTGGAGAACGTGCTTGCCGAGGTCGAACGCCTGAACCAGCAGCGTGAGCACGGTGTGGCGCAGCTCACCGCGCATTCAAGCGCGATGGATGCCGAGGTCGGCCAGGCGATTACCGCCATGCAGTTCCAGGACATGGTGTCGCAGCTCATCGGCCATGTTGTCGAACGGGTGGATGCCCTGGCCAGGCTCAGCCAAGGGCTTGACGCCCTGGCTGCGGCGACGCTGCCGGCCGAACGCGATCGTGCGCTTCACGTGGTGCAGTCGCAGATTGCCGCCATGCCTGCAATCAAGGATGTGCACTCCGTCAATCAGGCTCGCATCGCGGTAGGCGATATCGAGTTGTTCTAAAGAGATCGAGGAAAAAACATGGCGAAGACTGTGCTCACGGTGGATGACTCGGCGTCGATCCGCCAGATGGTGTCCTTCACCCTCAAGAGTGCCGGTTACGACGTGCTGGAAGCCGTCGACGGCATGGACGGCCTGGACAAGGCCAAGGGCCGGCAGGTGGCCCTGATCCTGACCGATCAGAACATGCCGCGCATGGATGGCTTGAGCCTGATCAAACAACTGCGCGCGCTGCCGCAGTACCGCGCGGTGCCGATCCTGATGCTGACCACCGAGTCCTCAGACACGATGAAGCAGCAAGGGCGGGCGGCCGGCGCAACCGGCTGGCTGGTCAAACCCTTCGATCCGCAAAAGCTGATCGAAGTGGTCAAGAAAGTGATCGGCTGAAAAGCCGCGGCCGGCGCCTTCAGGCAGGAGAGCGGACATGTCCTTCGACATGAGCCAGTTCCACGAGGTGTTCTTCGAAGAGTCGAGAGAGCACCTTGAGAGCATGGAAGCATTGCTGCTCGGGGTGGATGTGCTGC
Source organism: Niveibacterium sp. 24ML (assembly GCF_026586805.1). Taxonomy (GTDB): domain Bacteria; phylum Pseudomonadota; class Gammaproteobacteria; order Burkholderiales; family Rhodocyclaceae; genus Niveibacterium. Next base: position 12,448 of record NZ_JAPFHA010000032.1, read on the forward strand.
ACCCGGTGAGTGAGGATCTGCACGCCATCTTCCGGGCGGCGCATTCGATCAAGGGCTCTTCATCCACCTTCGGTTTCACCGACCTGGCAGAGCTCACCCATGTGATGGAGACGCTGCTCGATCTGGTGCGAAACAACGCCATCGCGCTGACTGAAGAGATGGTCGATGCCTGCCTGGCGGCGGGCGACGTGTTGCGCAACCTGATTGATGCCCACCAGGGGCATGGCGACCCGGATCACACGGCGGCCGACGCCATCCGCGTGCGCCTTGCCGGGCTTGCCGACAATGCACCGCGAGCTGGCGGCGCGGAGCTCACCGCGCATGGCGATTCGCGGCGCGCGCGTGTCTACCAGCTCGGGTTTGCGGTGAGTGCTGGCGATGCTCGGGCAGAGCAAGGGGTTGAAAACCTGCTTGGCGAGCTGCGTGAGCTGGGCGATGTGCTCGAAGCCCGCGCCCCGCAGGATGGCGAGCGCGAGTGGCGGGTGAAACTGGCCAGCGATGTTGACCCGGAAACCTTGCGCTCGGTGCTCGATTTTGTCGCCGACAGTGCCTCGGTGACGATCGAGCAACTTTCCGGCGCTGCGGCCAGCCAGGTCAGCAGCGTTGAAAGCTATGGCTTCTTCGATGCCGCGCCGGGCGCGCCGGCGAGCGAAGAGAGTGCCTATGGATTCTTTGACCCGCTGCCCGACGCGGCGGTGCCGGCAGCGAGCGAACCGGCCGATGAGGCTTACGGGTTCTTCGAGCCGATCACCCCGCCGGCCGCACCCGAGAACGGGTCGGCCGCGGATGGCTCGTATGGCTTCTTCGAGCCGATGCCGGAACGCCCGGTGAGTGAATTGCTGACGGCGGCGCAGACCGCCGTGCGCGTCGAGCCCGAGGCCGCAGCACTTGCAACGCTTGCCACCAGCAACCCGGCGGCCACCCGCGAGCCGGCGGCGCGCCAGTCCGGCAAGGGTGATTCGGGCTCGATCCGGGTGAATATCGAACGGGTTGACCAGATGATCAACCTGGTAGGCGAACTGGTCATCACCCAGGCCATGATCAGCCAGGCCGCTGGCGCGCTGGACCCGGTGCTGTTCGAACGCCTGCACAACGGTATTGCATTGCTTGAGCGCAACACGCGCGATCTGCAGGAATCGGTGATGTCGATTCGCATGCTGCCGATCTCCACCGTATTCAACCGCTTCCCCCGCGTGGTGCGCGATCTTTCCAGCAAGCTGGGCAAGAAGGTGGAACTGGTCACCAGCGGCGAGCACACCGAACTCGACAAGGGGCTGGTGGAACTGATCTCAGACCCGCTCACCCACCTTATCCGCAACAGCCTCGATCATGGCATCGAGTCGCCTGAGCGGCGCCGCGAGGCAGGCAAGAGCGAAGGCGGCCGCATCAATCTGCGCGCCTATCACCAGAGCGGCAACATCGTGATTGAAGTGGCCGACGACGGCGGTGGCCTCAACCGCAACCGCATCCTCGCCAAAGCGCGTGAGCGCGGCCTGCCGGTGTCCGACAACATGGCGGATCAGGATGTCTGGCAACTGATCTTCGAGCCGGGTTTCTCCACCGCGGATCAGGTCACCGATGTGTCCGGCCGTGGCGTTGGCATGGACGTGGTCAAGCGCAACATCAGCTCGCTGGGCGGCCGGATCGAACTCGATTCAATGCTGGGTGTTGGCACCCGGGTAACGGTGCGCCTGCCGCTGACGCTGGCCATTCTCGATGGCATGTCGGTCGATATCGCCGGTGAGACCTACATCATCCCGCTCGATTACGTGGTCGAGTCCTTGCAACCCACGCCCGCGATGCTCAAGGCCGTGTCGGGCGTTGAGCGCCTGCTCGACGTGCGCGGCGAGTACCTGCCGATCATTGATCTGCACGAGGCCTTCGATACGCCGGGCGAGCGCCGTGGTTTCGAGAGCGGAATCATGGTGATCCTCGAATCCGATGGCACCAAGGCCGCTGCCTTCGTAGACAGCTTGATCGGGCAGCACCAGGTGGTGATCAAGAGCCTTGAAGCGAACTATCGACGGGTGGCCGGGATTTCCGGCGCCACCATCATGGGTGACGGCCATGTCGCCCTGATCCTGGATCCACAACAGCTCGTGAGCATGGCCCGGCGTGCCGGCCATCCGGCGGACTGAAAGCAAGCGGAGGCAAGCATGGTCGAAGGCAACATGCAACTGGCGGTGGCGCAGGAAGGGCGGGTGATCGCCGGCGAATTCCTCACCTTCACGCTGGGCGGCGAAGAGTACGCAATCGACATCCTCAAGGTGCAGGAGATCCGGGGCTACGATGCCGTCACACGCATTGCCGGGGCGCCGGAGTTCATCAAGGGTGTAATCAACCTGCGCGGCATCATCGTCCCGATCGTGGATTTGCGCGTGAAGTTCAAGGCGGGTTCGGCCGAGTTCACGCCCTTCACGGTGGTGATCATCCTCAACGTGGGGGCGCGCGTGGTGGGGGTGGTGGTCGATGGCGTCTCGGATGTGCTGACGCTCGCGCCCGAGCAGATTCGCCCCGCGCCGGAATTCGCATCGGCCATTGGCACCGAGTACATCCTGGGCCTGGCATCGATTGCCGAACGCATGCTGATCCTGCTCGACATTCAACGCCTGATGAGCGCCAACGAGATGGCGCTCGTCGATGAGGCGATTCTCTGAATCCGACCGAATCACGTCCATTCCAGATATCGCACCGGAGAGACCTGATGCAAGCAATCCTAAAACCCGCGCTGGCCTTCATGAACCGTTTGGCGGTGTCGCGCAAGTTCGCCGTGATTGGCGTGGTGGTCGTGCTAGCGCTCAGTTTCATGGCCTGGCAGTTGAACAAGCGCATCGCCGCCGAACTCGACTTCGCCGAGCATGAGCACTACACCGCGCACTTCTACTTGCCGCTGCAAGAGATCATCGAAGCCGTGCGCGTCCATCGCGGCGAAGCGCGACAGGTGATCGCCGGCGACGACGCGGCAAAAGCGAAGATGAAAGAGGCTGCCGATCGGGTGCAGGCTGCTATCAAGCTGCAGGATGAGGCCATGGCCGAAGCGGGCCAGCGCTTCGGTTTGCTCGATCCCTGGACAAAGATCAAGTCGGAGTGGGCGACGTTGCAAGCACGCGCGGTGTCTGTGTCGGCAGCCGAGAGCAGCGAGATGCATTCGGATCTAATGCAGAAAACGGCGGATCTGGTCGGTCTGGTCGCCGACAGCACCAAGGCGACGCTGGACCCCGAGGTGGAAACCTATTACCTGGGTGCCATTTTCAGCGACAGTGGTCTGGGCCTGGTGCAGACGATCGGTCGAATCCGGGGGCGTGTGGTGCTGGCGATCGATGCCAAGCAGGTCAGCGTGGCGGATCGTGTGGACATCGAGATCATGCTCTCGCAGATTGATGAGTACCTTGTTGCGGTAAATACGGCACTCGAAAAAGTCTATGCCTCTGATGTATCGGGGCAGCTCAAGGCCCAACTCGCGCCGGAGTTCGAGGTCTTGTCGGCGAAGACCAAAGAGCTCAAGCAACTGATCCGTAGCCTGCTTGAGGCCGACAAGATCGCCACAACGCCGGACCAGACTCGCGTGCTGTCGAGCGCCGCGCTCAAAGCGGGCAATGCCCTGCTCGTGGCTTCAGCCAAAGCTTTTGACGAGAGGATTGATCAGCGCGCCACGCGCCTGGGCCACGAGCGTGAGGCCGTCTTTGCGGTATTCGGCCTTGCGGTGGCGCTTGCCCTGTATCTTTTCCTTGGATTCCGCAGCGGCATGCTCGCGGCCATCGCAGCGATTCAGCAGGGGGCGCAACGCATCTCGCAAGCCGATCTCTCCAGCGATGTCGATGTGCAAAGTCGCGACGAGTTCGGTGAAATCGCAGCAACGCTCAACACCATGCGCACCCAACTGCGTCAACGCATTGAGCGAGAACAACTCGTGTCGGCCGAGAATCTGCGCATCCGCAACGCGCTCGACAAAACCTCGACCAATGTGATGCTTGCCGACACCGACGGCAAGATCATCTACTGCAACGAGTCGGTCACCAGCATGCTCACCGGCGTCGAGAACGAACTGCGCAAAGTCTTGCCGCAGTTCCGCGCCAACGACATCGTGGGGCGCAACTTCGACGAGTTCCACCGCAATCCTTCGCACCAGCGCAATCTGCTTGGCAGCCTGCGCGCCACCTACGTTAGCCAGATCAAGGTGGGGCCCTTGAGCTTCCGCCTGACGGCGAGCCCCATCATGGATGCCAGCGGCCAGCGCCTGGGTACGGTGGTTGAATGGCTCGATCGCACCGGTGAGGTCAGGGCAGAGGAGGAACTCAACGAGCTGCTTGCCGCCGCGCTTGCGGGTGATTTTTCCAGGCGTTTGACGGTCGCCGACAAGCATGGATTCTTCCGCCAGCTTGCCGACGCAATGAACCAGCTTCTCGGCGTGGTGGCCTCTGGCCTGGAAGACGTTGCCAGTGTGCTCAACGCCATCGCCCAGGGCGATCTGACCGTGCGCATCGAGAACGAATACCAGGGGATGTTCGGCCGCCTGAAGGATGACACCAACCTCACCGTCGATCGTCTGAACGATGTTCTGAGCCAGATTCGAGCGGCCAGCGATGCGGTGAACACCGCCGCGCAGGAAATTGCCGCCGGTAACGCTGATTTGTCCGGGCGTACTGAAGAGCAGGCTTCCAGCCTTGAAGAAACGGCATCGAGCATGGAGGAACTGAACACCACCGTGCGCCAGAACGCCGAGAACGCCGCCCAGGCCAACCGTCTGGCCTCGCAGTCCAATGCGGTGGCGCAGGAAGGCGGCGCGCAGGTGCGCAAGGTGGTGAGCACGATGGACGCGATCCAGGGCAGCGCCACCAAGATTGCCGACATCATCGGCGTGATCGATTCAATCGCCTTCCAGACCAACATTCTTGCCCTCAACGCGGCGGTTGAGGCTGCCCGCGCGGGCGAGCAGGGCCGCGGCTTTGCGGTGGTGGCCTCCGAGGTGCGCAACCTTGCGCAACGCAGCGCCCAGGCAGCCAAAGAAATCAAGGGCCTGATCGCCGACAGCGTAGACAAAGTGGGCGAGGGTGCCCGCGAAGTGCGCGACGCGGGCGCGACGATCAACACCATGGTGGCCAACTTTGAAGAGCTTGCGCGCCTGGTGACAGACATCTCGCAGGCCAGCCGCGAACAGTCAGCAGGTATTGAGCAGGTGGCTGCGGCGGTGGGGCAGATGGATGATGTGACGCAGCAGAACGCGGCGCTGGTGGAGCAGGCGGCTGCGGCAGCCGAGAGCCTGGAAGAGCAGGCGCGCTCGCTCGCCGCTTCGGTGGCGGCTTTCAGGCTCGATCAGGCTCCGCCGCATCACGCGGTGGCGGCGGCACTTGTGCGTTCGCCGGCGCCGCGCGCGGTGTCTGCCGCGTCGGCTACACCGGCCAGGTCGCGCAAGAAGCCCGCGCCGAGCGACGCGGACTGGCAGGAATTCTGATCGCGCCTGCGCGCGACAGCACTAACGGCAACCGGGGAGACAAGCCGCCATGCGTATCAATGCACCCGTGACCGATCGAGAGGTCGAACTGCGTGCCGACACGATGATCGTGTCCAAGACCGATACCAAGGGTCGCATCACCTACGTCAACCGCGACTTCATCGAGATCAGCGGCTTTTCCGAGGCAGAGCTGATGGGCCAGCCGCACAACCTGGTGCGTCACCCCGACATGCCGCCGGAGGCCTTCGAAGACCTTTGGACCACCCTCAAAGCAGGCCGGCCGTGGATCGGGCTGGTCAAGAACCGCTGCAAGAATGGCGACTTCTACTGGGTTGAGGCGCACGCCACACCGATTCGTGAAGGCGAGCAAATCACCGGATACATGTCGGTGCGGCGCAAGGCCGTTCGCGAGCAGATCCAGGCCGCAGACGCCTTTTACGCGCAGGTACGCGCCAAACGTGCGACGGCCTCGGTGCGCAACGGCGAGGTCGTTGGAAGCGGGGTAGCGACCTGGCTGGCGCAGTGGGCCGATGTCTCTCTGGTGACCAAGGTCTGGTTGGCGTGTGCAGTGGCAATGGTGCTGGCCGTGTGTGCCGTATGGCGGGCCGGTGGCGGCGCCTTGGGGCATGAGAGCCTGGCTGCACTGGTGGGTGCGGGGCTGGTGCTGGGCCTGCTGGCCCGTTCGGTTTCGCAGCAGTTGCAGGTTCGTCTCGCCGAAGCGGTGCAAACCGTGGAGCGCGTGGCGCAAGGCAACCTGAAGGATCGGCTGCGCGTTTCGCGCGATGACGAAATCGGCCGCCTGGTGCAGGGTGTGGAGTCGATGCTGATTCGCCACGGCTTTGATATCGCCGAAATCAACCGGGTCATCGAAGAGAGCCTGCGCATCAAGACCGGCCTGGATAACGTTGCCACCAACGTGATGATTGCCGACCGTGACAACCACATCATTTACATGAACAAGTCGCTCGAGCGCACCTTCAACGAGGCGATCGACGATATGCGGCAAACCTTCGGCAGTTTCGACGTGGGCAAGCTGATCGGCGCGTCGATCGACATGTTCCACAAGAACCCCTCGCATCAGCAGAACCTGCTCGCCAACCTGCGCGGCACCCACCGCGCCACGGTGAAGATTGGCGCCCGTACCTTCACGCTGACGGTCAATCCGGTCGTGAATCCGCAGGGCGCGCGCCTGGGCACCGCGGTGGAGTGGCTCGACCGCACCGATGAGCTGGCGATTGAAGGTGAGGTCGCGTGCATGGTTGAAGGGGTTGCGAATGGCAACTTTGATCACCGGATCGATCTGGCCGGCAAGAGCGGCTTCACGCTGCAATTGTCGGAAAACCTCAACCGGGTGGTCGAGGTCACCTCGGGTGGCCTGGCGGCGATCGGATCGATCCTGCAGGCAATTGCGCAGGGTGACCTGACCCGCAGCATGGAAGGCGATTACCGCGGCGTGTTCGGCCAGCTGCGTGACGATGCCAACACCACCGTGGCGCGACTGCGCGACTTGATGGGCACGATCCAGCAGGCCACCGAAGCGGTGAACACCGCCTCGAAGGAAATTGCCGCCGGCAACGCCGATCTTTCATCACGCACCGAAGAACAGGCATCGAGCCTTGAGCAGACCGCGGCGAGCATGGAAGAGCTCAACGCCACGGTGCGCAACAACGCCCAGACGGCGGCTGATGCCAGCGCGCTCGCCCGCCAGTCCGACGGTGTGACACAGCGGGGCGGCGAAATGGTGCGTCAGGTGGTCGACACCATGGATGCCATCCAGAAGAGTGCAGCGAAGATTGCCGACATCATTGGCGTGATCGACTCGATCGCGTTCCAGACCAACATCCTTGCGCTCAACGCGGCGGTTGAGGCGGCGCGGGCGGGTGAGCAGGGGCGGGGCTTTGCCGTCGTGGCCTCGGAGGTGCGCAACCTGGCGCATCGCAGTGCGCAGGCGGCCAAGGAAATCAAAGGCCTCATCGGCGAGAGCGAACTGAAGGTGCGCGGTGGCGTGCAGCAGGTGCGGGAAGCGGGCGACACCATCGAAGAGATGGTCACCAACTTCCGCCAGCTCACCCAACTGGTCAACGAGATCGCAGGGTCGAGCCGCGAGCAGGCCGAAGGCATTGATCAGGTGACGGCGGCGGTTTCGCAGATGGATGAAGTGACACAGCAGAACGCAGCACTGGTTGAGCAGGCGGCGGCCGCGGCAGAGAGCCTTGAAGATCAGGCGCATACGCTGGCAGCGGCCGTGTCGACCTTCCGCCTTACCGCCGCCCCGCTGCACGCCACGCAGCGCGGGCGTCGGTGAGTTGGGGTGGCTGAGCACAGAGAGCACAGATCAATGAGCGACAAGCCTGAATCCAAGTTTCCACCACGCGCGCCGTTGTTGCCACCGCGCAGCCCGCTTGAGGCGAGCACGCGCAAGCCGCTTGCGCCCTTGCCGCCCCTGCGAGCCGGCACACCGGCACCGCGCCCTGCGGCGGCGCCGCTCAGGCCCAGCGTGCCAGCGCCGGCCGCACCGCGCACCACGGCGCCCCTGCGTAGCCCCGCGCCGACGGCTGTTGCTGGCGCCGCTGCGCGCGCACGGATCAATGAAGTCCTCGGCAAGGTCGATTCAAGCGGGCGTGAGTTCGCGTTCACGTCCGCCGACTTCGAGCGCGTCAGGGCGCTGATCTACAAGCACGCCGGCATTGCGCTTTCGCCGATCAAGCAGGACATGGTCTACAGCCGTCTTGCCCGGCGTTTGCGCGCGCGCGGCGAGAACCGGTTCTCGGACTACCTTGATGCGCTGGAGCGCAGCAACGATGCCAAGGAATGGGAAGAGTTCGTCAACGCGCTCACCACCAACCTGACATCGTTCTTCCGCGAGGCGCACCACTTCGATTCGCTCGCCACCGTGCTGCGCGGCTTCGACCCGAAGCGCACCGTCAAGATCTGGTGCTGCGCAGCCTCAACCGGTGAAGAGCCTTACTCGCTGGCGATCACTGCCTGCGAGGCGTACAACTCGATGACGCCGCCGGTGCAGATCATCGCCACCGATCTGGACACGAATGTCCTGAAGCATGGCGAGCAGGGTGTGTATGGGATGGATCGGGTCGAACGCCTGCAGCGCGATCGCCTGCAGAAGTTCTTCCTCAAGGGCACCGGCGAACACGCCGGCAAGGTGCGCGTGCGGCCCGAATTGCAGCGCCTGTTGTCGTTCCGCCGGCTCAATCTGCTTGAACCCGCGTGGCCGGTGCAGGGGCCCTTTGATGCGATTTTCTGCCGCAACGTGATGATCTATTTCGACAAGCCGACGCAGTACACGATTCTCAAGCGATTCGTGCCTCTGCTGCGGCCAGAGGGGTTGATGTACGCCGGCCATTCGGAAAACTTCATGCATGCGGCCGATCTGTTCCGCTCCCTCGGGAGAACGGTGTATGCCCGCGCCGACCACCGCGCCTGATTACGATCCGCTCAGTGCGCACGTTGCGGACAACACCTACTTCGACCGCAACTTTGATTGCGACGCGGTCAAGGTGTTGCCGGGTGAGTTCTACGCCACCACACGCGACATGGCGATCGTGACGGTGCTGGGCTCTTGCGTGGCGGCTTGCATCCGCGATCGCGATAAGCGGATCGGCGGGCTCAACCACTTCATGCTGCCCGATGGGGGGGAGCGCGGGCTGGTGTCGGAATCGGCGCGATACGGCGCGTTCGCGATGGAACTGCTGATCAACCGGCTGCTGGGCATGGGGGCGCGGCGTTCAAGCCTGGAGGCCAAGGTATTTGGCGGCGGCCGGGTGATGGCGGCGCTGACGGCATCGAACGTGGGCGATCGCAATGCCGCCTTCGTGCTCGACTACCTCAAGCTCGAACGCATACCCGTCGTTGCGCAGGATCTGCTCGATGTCTATCCACGCAAGGTCTATTTCTTTCCGGTCAGTGGGCGGGTAATGGTGAAGAAGCTCGTTGATCTTCGTAACGAAACACTTATCGACCGTGAGCGCGCCTATCGCGAGCGCCTCACCCAGGCGCCGCGCACCAGCGGCGACGTGGAACTGTTCGACTAAGGCGAGGCGACCATGGCAATTCGCGTACTCGTGGTGGACGACTCGGCGGTGATGCGCTCGGTGCTGTCCGAGATCATCAACCAGGCTGACGACCTTGAAGTGGTGGGCACCGCAACCGACCCGATCGTCGCGCGAGAGCTGATCAAGCAGCTCAACCCCGACGTGGTCACACTGGATATCGAAATGCCCAAGATGGACGGGCTGGAGTTTCTCGACAAGCTGATGCGGCTGCGCCCGACGCCGGTGATCATGATTTCAACCCTGACCGAGCGCGGCTCGGATATCACCTTCCGTGCGCTCGAGTTGGGTGCGGTGGATTTCGTGACCAAGCCCAAGCTCAGCGGCGCCCAAGGCATGCGCCCTTATGCCGAAGAGATTTGCGACAAGATCCGCGCCGCTTACCAGGCGCGCTTGCGTTCGCCCTCGAAATTCGCGCCGGCGGCCGGCGCGCCGCCGAGCGGCACCAGCACCGTGGGCGGAACCGCCGGCAACGGCCCGGCCATCGACGCTTCGACGCTGCGTGAGCGCCTGGTGCTGATCGGTGCCTCAACTGGTGGCACCGAGGCGATCAAGGAGGTGCTCTGCCGCTTCCCCGAGCAGATGCCCGGCATCCTGATCGTGCAGCACATGCCCGAAATGTTCACCGGTTCATTCGCCAAGCGGCTCGACGGCCTCTGCAAGATCCGCGTGAAGGAAGCCGAGGATGGCGAGAAGGTGATGCCGGGCACCGCCTACCTTGCGCCCGGGCACTCGCATCTGCTCGTCAAGCGCAGCGGCGGGCTCTACGTGTGCGAGCTGTCGAAGGCGGATCCCGTCAACCGGCATCGGCCATCGGTTGACGTGCTGTTCCATTCCGCCGCAAAGCATGTGGGCGCAAACGGCGTCGGCGTCATTCTCACCGGCATGGGCAAGGATGGCGCGCAAGGCATGCTCGCCATGAAAAAGGCTGGCTGCTGGAACATCGGCCAGGACCAGGAAAGCTGCGTGGTCTACGGCATGCCGCGCGAGGCCGCCCAGATTGGCGCCATCGACGAAGTGAGCACCCTCAATGACGTGGCGCTGCGCGTGGTGACGCGGCTGCGCCAAACCGGGCGCCGCGCTGGCTAGCGCCCGCTCACCCTTCACCTGCGATCAAACCTGTATCGACAAGGAGCAGAACATGGACACCAATATCAGCACCAATGACGGCACTGGCGTGATGAAGCTGTCGGGCCGTTTCGACTTCAACGCGCATCGTGAATTCCGCGAAGCGCTCGATCGCCTGGTGGGGCTTCCGGCGACTAAGGCCTTGCAGGTGGATCTGGGCGAAGTGAGCTACCTCGACAGCTCGGCGCTGGGCATGCTGCTGCTGTTGCGCGACAAGGCCAAGCAGGCCAACAAGCCGGTCACCCTGACCGGCGTGAAAGGCAGCGTGCGGCAGGTGCTGGATATTGCCAACTTCTCGAAGATGTTTTCGATTTCGTGAGGGGGGCGTAGGGCGTAGGGAGTAGGGAGTAGGGAGTAGGGAGTGGGGAGTGGGGAGTGGGGAGTGGGGAGTAGGGTCGTTACTCCCTACTCACGACTCCCCACTCACCATCCCTAAGCCGCTTCCCAGTGCTCGATCAGCAACTGCAGTGAGGCGACGCCTTTGTACTCGTTGCTCGCCAGCCTGAAGGCCGCGCGCAGGGTGTCGGGCGCCGGGTCGGCGTGGCGGAAGCGGATGGCCTCGTAGCGTTCGCTGCCACGCTTGAGCGTCAGCTTGACGTGGGCGTCCTTGAGCAGGCGCTGCGATTCCACCTCGAAGGTGTCTGCAAACAACGGGGCCGGGAAGCCCTGACCCCAGATTTCCCGCTCGATCAACTGCGCGGCTTCGAGCGACATCTCATGCGCGGCGAGGCTGCCGTCGGTTTCCAGACTCGGGTTAAGCGCACCCTCGTCGGCCAGTGCCTGCACCGCCGCATCAAAACCGGCGGCGAAGCGTTCGAAGTCCGCTTCGCGGATCAGCACGCCCGCGGCCATCGAGTGCCCGCCGAAGGTGAGGATCAGGTCCGGCACGCGCTTGCTCAGCAGATCGAGCACATCGCGCAGATGCACCCCGGCAACGGACCGGCCGGAGCCCTTGATCTGGCCATTGTCGCTGCGGGCGAAGGCAATCACCGGGCGATGCAGGCGTTCCTTGACGCGGCCGGCGACGATGCCGACCACACCCTGGTGCCAGTCGGGGTCGAACAGCGCCACGCCGTTTGCCGTGTTGTCGCCCAGAGACTCGAGCATCAGCGCGGCGGTGGCCTGCATGTCTTCTTCGATGCTGCGGCGTTCCTGATTCATGCGATCGAGTTCTCGCGCCAGGTTGAGCGCCCGCGTCGCTTCGTCGGTGATCAGGCATTCGATGCCGAGCGACATGTCGGCCAGCCGGCCAGCGGCGTTGAGCCGTGGCCCGAGGCCAAAGCCCAGATCGAAGGTGCTCGCCTTCATCGGATCGCGCGAGGCGGCGGCAAACAGCGCCCGCACGCCGGGTTGCATCTTGCCGGCGCGCATCCGCGCGAGGCCTTGGTGCACCAGGATGCGATTGTTCTGATCAAGCTTGACGACGTCGGCCACGGTGCCCAGCGCAACCAGATCGAGCAGGTCGGCAAGCTTGGGCTCGGGGCGGCTGGCGAACCAGTCGCGTTTGCGTAGTTCGGCCCGCAGCGCGAGCATGGTGTAGAACATCACGCCCACGCCGGCGATGTGCTTGCTGGCAAAACTGCAGCCGGGCTGGTTCGGGTTCACGATCACATCGGCGTCCGGCAGCGTGTCGCCGGGCAGGTGGTGATCGGTGATCAGCGTGGTGATGCCGGCCGCGCGCGCGGCGGCGACGCCCTCGACGCTGGCGATGCCGTTGTCTACCGTGATCAGCAGGGCCGGCTTGCGTTCGGCCGCGAGTGCGACGATCGCTGGGGTGAGGCCGTAGCCGAACTTGAAGCGGTTCGGCACCAGGTAGTCCACCGTGCCGCCGAAGGCGCGCAGCGCACGGATGCCTACCGCGCAGGCGGTCGCGCCATCGCAGTCATAGTCCGCCACGATCAGCATCGGCGCCTGCGCTGCAAGCGTGTCGGCCAGCAGCACCGCCGCTTCCTGAATGCCGCGCAGGCCCTCCGGCGGCAGCAGTGCGCTCAGCGCGTAGTCCAGCTCTTCCTTGCGCTCTACGCCGCGTGCGGAGTAAAGCCGGGCCAGCAGCGGCGGCAAGCCGGCGTCGTTGAGGCGGCTGACCGATTTTGCCGGGCAGGGGCGTTGTGTGAGTTGCATCAGCGTGCGGATTCTGTCGGGGCCAACAGGCATTCGGGCGATCGGGGCTTGCGCCAGAAGGCCCAGCTCTGCGCGCGAACGGCAATCTCGATCCCGTCGCGTTCGCCGGGGGCGTGGATGTCCACCCGCTTGAGTTCGCCGCGCCGGATCCGCTGCGCAAGCGGCTCGAAGACCGCAGCCTCAAGCGTGATCAAGGCATCGAGCCAGCGTGAGGTGTCGCGGAAGCGGGCCGGGGTGTCCAGTGCGTCAATCAGCAGCAGGGCATCGAGCGTGGCGCCGGGCGTGGCAAAGTCCGCGACGGTGGCGCAGGGTTTGCCGGCAAGGCGCGCCAGGCCGCAGCCGACCGGGTTGTCGCTATACACCTGCGCAGCGGTGATGAGGGGCGTGACGTCCGACTGCCCTTCGCCCCAGAACCAGAGGCTGTTGATCAGGCGCTTGCCGGCGGCTTCCCGGCGGCGATTGAGCGGCAGATCGTGCAGCGTGATCTGCAGCTCATTGAAGATGCGGCCCCAACGCAGGCTGCCGGGGCCTTCCGGCAAGAACAGCGCGACCGGGCGGCCGGCCACGTCGAGCAGATCCGAGAACTCGGCCTCGCTCGGCGCGGCAAGCTTGAGGTAGCCACGTTCTGGGGCAGCCAGGACGAACTCCCCGGCGTCGCGAAGCGCTTCGGCAAGTGCCGGGGCCAGCGCGGCGGCCTCGTCGGCGCTGATCGCCAGGCTGCCGGGCTCGGCCAGGATCAGCTGATCGCGCGCGAAGTGAAGCCCGACCGGGTCGGCACATAGCCAGATTTCGCCGGGGCGCAGATCCGGCAGGCCGGGTTCGCCGGCCCGCCGCAGCACGGCCGGCGCGGCGTTCGCGGTGCCGCAGGCGGCTGCGAAGGCGGCGGTGCCAGCCTGCGCCTGGCCTGGCCGGATGCGTGCATGGCCGAGCAGGAAGGCAAGTGCGGGCAGTTGAACGCTACGCAGGGCGGAGAGGGCATCCGGGGTGTCGCATCGGAGTCCGGGCAGGACGATCTTGGGGTGCATAATCTCTGACAGATCAAGGACTTCCCGCGCTGCGGGCGGCGGAGTGTAACATGCGCGGCAGTGAGCCCCCCGACCGGACCGGTTTGGGGGCTTGGTGCTTCAAGAGAACCCTTCGAACACGATGCATCCGCCTTTTTGCCGCCTGGCACGGGGCTGATGCGCTGACCGGTGCCGATGAAATACGAGCTTCTGATCGGGCTTCGCTACGTGCGCGCAAGGCGCCGTGCGGCGGGCCGCAACGGTTTCATTTCCTTCATCTCGATGGTGTCGATGCTGGGCATTGCGCTCGGCGTCGCGGCGCTGATCGTGGTGCTTTCGGTGATGAACGGATTCCAGCGCGAACTGCGCGAACGCATCCTTGGCGTTGCGGCACATGCGCAGGTGGTGGCTTACGAGGGGGATCTGCCCAACTGGCAACAGGCCGCCGACATTGCCCAGGCCTACCCCGGCGTGCGCGCGGTGGCGCCCTTCGTGCAGCAACAGGGCATGCTCTCGCTGGGGGAAACCGCGCGTGGCACGCTGGTGCGTGGTGTGCTGCCCGAGGCTGAGAACCGGGTGGCGAACTTTGCCGACAAGATGAAGGCCGGCAAGCTCACCGATCTGAAGCCGGGCGAGTTCGGCATCATCCTCGGATCAGATCTGGCCAAGTCGATGGGCATCCTGCCGGGCGAAAAGATCACGCTGATTGCGCCAACCGGGCTTGTCACCCCGGCTGCGATCCTGCCGCGCCTCAAGCAGTTCACGCTGGTAGGCGTGTTCGATACCGGCATGTACGAATACGACGCCGGCCTTGCGCTGATCCACATGCAGGACGCCCAGGCGCTCTACCGCATGGGGGATTCGGTCTCGGGCGTTCGCCTTGCCCTCAACGATCTTTACGCGGCGCCGCGGATCGCTCGCGAGCTGTTGTCGCGGCTTGATCCAAGCGTCGGCGTCACCGACTGGACGCGCAGTCACGCCAACTTCTTCCGCGCGGTGCAGATGGAAAAGAAGGTGATGTCGATCATCCTCTCGCTGATTGTGGCGGTGGCGGCCTTCAACATTGTTTCGACCTTGGTGATGGCGGTGCAGGACAAGCAGGCAGATATCGCGATCCTGCGCACGCTGGGCGCATCGCCGCGCTCGATCATGGTGGTGTTCGTCATCCAGGGCGCGATCATGGGCCTGATCGGGCTTGGCATCGGGGTCACCGGCGGCGTCTTGCTGGCGCTGAATCTGGAAACCGTGGTGCCGGCGATCGAGCGGGCGCTGGGTCTGCAGTTCCTCGCCAAGGATGTGTATTTCATTTCAGATTTGCCCTCGCAACTCTTGTGGGGCGATGTGTTCACCATTACTGCGATGGCATTTGTCGTGACGCTGTTGGCGACCTTGTATCCAAGCTGGCGTGCCGCCCGCATCAACCCGGCGGAGGCGCTGCGCTATGAGTGAGAACGAAGCGCTCTCCTGCAGCGGCTTGGGGCGTCGCTATGGCGATGGCCCCGGCGCGGTCACGGTGCTCACCGATGTCGAACTGACGGTGGCAAAGGGCGAAAGCGTCGCCATCGTCGGTGCATCGGGCTCGGGCAAGAGCACCTTGCTGCACCTGCTCGGGGGGCTCGACAAGCCCACCACGGGCACGGTGCGCCTGCTCGGGCGGGACTTTTCGACCCTCTCGGAAGCCGATCGCGGGCACTTGCGCAATGCCTCGCTCGGCTTCGTCTACCAGTTCCACCATCTCTTGCCGGAGTTCTCGGCGCTTGAGAACGTGGCCATGCCGCTCTTCATCCGCCGCATGCCGCGCGCACAGGCATTGGAGCGGGCGGCGGCGATGCTCGAATCGGTGGGCTTGGGGCACCGGCTGGAGCATGCGCCGGGCGAGCTGTCGGGCGGTGAGCGGCAACGCGCGGCAATCGCCCGCGCCCTGGTCACCGAACCTGCCTGCCTGCTGGCCGACGAGCCGACCGGCAACCTTGACCGGGCAACCGCCGAAACGGTGTTCGGCGTCATGCTGGAACTGCGCCAGCGCATCGGCACCGCCGTGGTGATCGTGACGCACGATCCGACGCTGGCCGCGCGCGCCGACCGCCGCCTTCAATTGACCGACGGCATCCTCGGCGCGGCCTGACTCAATCGCGCGGGGGTTCGAGCCGGAGCATCTCTTCCAGTTCGCGCCGGCCTGATGGCGTGCACATTGCGATCAGGGTATCGCCCGGCATCAGCACCGCATCGTCCTGCGGGTTGAAGAGCCAGTCGTCTTCACCGCGCACTGCCAGCAGGATGTAGTGCGCGCTGCGGGTGCGCAGGTGCGATAAGTCGCGCGGCTCGAAGCTGGCCGGCACCTTCACTTCCTCAACCCGCAAGCGGTGCTCGGAACGCAGCATTTCGTCGAGGAAGGACACCACATGCGGCCGGATCATCGCGGCGACGATGCGCACGCCGCCGGTGAAGTCTGGCGAGACCACTTCGTTGGCGCCCGCCTTGCGCAGCTTGGCGATGTTGCGCGGTTCGTGGCTGCGCGCAACGATCCGGATGTGCGGATTGATCTGCCGCGCCGTCATCGTGATCATCAGGTTCAGGCTATCGTCGCCAGTGACCGCGAACACGCCGCGTGCGCGTTCGAGGCCGGCGTCGATCAGCAGTTCGTCGTCCGAGGCATCGCCGTGCAGGTAAAGCAGGCACTCGTCGCGCTCCTTGCGCTCTTCAAGCAGCGCCAGATCGTTGTCGATCGCCACAAAGGCACGGCCGGTCACCTCCAGCTCTGCCGCCACATTCTGGCCGACGCGGCCATAGCCGCAGACGATGTAGTGGTCGTTCATCTTTCCCATCGTGCGTTGCATGCGTTTCCTCCGCAGCGTGGCGTTGAGGTCGATCTCAAGCAGAAATACCGTCAGTGTCGAGAACAGGAACCAGACGGTTGCCAGCCCGGCGGTGCCGATCACCATCGTGAAGACGCGGCCGGCGGGGCTCTCGCGCATGTCGATGATTTCGCCAAAGCCGATCGTGGCGACGGTGATGAAGGTCATGTAGGCCGCGTCGAGCCAGCCGTGCGTGGGGTGGCCGATGATGCGGTAGCCGATCGTGCCGATCAGCATCACCGCCAGAAGTGCCGCGCCGCCCAGCACGGCCTTGTGCGACAGCCGGTGCGAGGTGCGCGACATGGCGCGGTGCACCGCAAGGGCGTAGTGGTGCTGCACCCGCTTGCGGCGGCGGCCAAGCATTCGGATCGGATTGGGCAGGCGCATGACCGGATCGCGAAATGGACTGCACCATTGGTACCACGCCTCGAAGTGGCATGACCGCGATGCAGATCAAGAGCGTGCTCGCCAGCGTGCCAGCGGGCACGTGCCGGGCACACGGGCGGATCAGCGTGGCGGCGCTGAGCGCGCCGCGCTGTCGCCCGGTGGCGATCAGGCGGCGGCGGGCGCTTCGGCCTTGGATTTGGCGAGCGAAACGGTGTCGCCGGCCGGCATGCCTTCGGTGGCCCAACGGTCCAGCTCGCCCATGATGGCGGCGTAGGTGTCTTCGCTGATCTGCGGTAGCGTGCCGCCAAACACTTGCCGCGCCTGGTCGAAGCCTTTCTGAACCGCGGCACGGATGTTCTCCAACTGCGCCGGGTCGTTGCCGGTGGCAAGTTTGGCGAAGCTCAGAATCCGTTCGGCGGTCTTGCGCACGCCAAATTCGCCGTCCTCGGCGATGGCCGCCTTGGCTGCTTCAATTGCGGCCGGGTCCGCGGTCAGCCGTTGCTCACCGCTGGCGAGCTTGGCGAGGTTGAGGCCCTGCTTTTCAAGCAGGGGTTGCAGGTAGGCCATGATGTCGGCGACCTGCTTCTTCGATGCCTCCAGCATTGCCTGCAAGTCCGGCCTGGCTGGGTCTGTTTCGGCGGTGCGTGCCTTTCGCGGGTCGCTGTACGTGATGGGTGCCTCGTTTCGCCGGCTGCGCAGTTCAAGCGAATCCTGCGCGGGCGGTGGCGCCGGCGCCTTCGCTTGTGCCGGCTCGGCGAGACGGCCCGGCATGATCACGCGCGGGCTGACGGTGTTGATGGCAAGTGACATGAGCTTGACCTCCTGTTCACTGGAGTGCGCGCGCCCGGCAAGGTTCCGGTTTGCGCAGGCATCCATGACATGGATCAGGAACGGTGGCCGCCCGGCCTTGGCGCAAGCGTGAATCCCGCCACGGCCGGCGCGGCCACCCAGCGCCGAGAATGCATGCATCATGCAAACGACAAGGCGGCGCCCGGCGTGGCGCTGGTGATTCCTCTCGCGCTCGGCCTGCTGGGCGGAAGCCTGGCGCTGCAGGCTCAGTCGCAGCTGCCGCCACCGGCGCTCGCGCTGGGCTTTCTGGCGCTGGGGCTGGCGCTTGGCCTTGCGGCCTGGCTCGCGCGCCAGCGTGTCGTCTGGCCTGCCGTGCTGGTTTTTTGCGCCGCCTTCGTGCTGGCGTTCGCCACCGCGGCCCTGCGCGCGCATCCGCGCCTGGCCGACAGACTGGCGCCCGCCCTCGAAGGGCAAGACCTTCGGCTGCGCGGCACCGTGATCGAGATGCCGCGCCGCACCGATCACGGGCTTGCCTTCGCCTTCGAAACCCTCGCCCCGCCGCAAGGCGTGCCGGGGCGTTTGCAACTGGCCTGGTACCGGAGCAAGGCGGCCGCAGTGCCGGATCTGCGTGCGGGCGACCGATGGGCCCTGACGGTGCGGCTCAAGCGTCCGCACGGCAGCCTCAACCCGCATGGGAGCGACCGCGAGGCCCAGTTGCTGGCGCAGGGGATCGGCGCAACCGGTTACGTGCGCGACCCGGCCGGCGCCGAGCGCCTTGCGGACGGCGCGTGGGCACCGATGCTTGCGCTGGAAGGCTTGCGCCAGCGTCTGCGTGAGCGGTTCGAGCGGGCTTTGCCGGATTCGCCCTGGCGCGCCGTGCTGGTGGCGCTGGCGATTGGCGATCAGAGCGGCGTGAGCGCTGCGCAGTGGACCCTCTTCTCGCGAAGTGGGATTACCCACCTGGTTTCGATCTCGGGTCTGCACGTCACTGTCTGGGCGCTGCTGGCGGGCGCCGTGCTGGGCGGCCTCTGGCGGCGAATCCCGAGCCTTGTGCTTCGTGCGCCGGCGCAGTCGGTGGCGGCGCTGGGCGGCATCGTCGCCGCCGCCGCTTATGTGGCCATCGCCGGCGCGGCGACACCGGCGATGCGCTCGCTCATCATGCTGGCAGTAGCCGCCCTGGCGACGCGTGGCGGGCGCTCGATTCGCCCTGCGCAGGCGCTGGCCGCGGCCCTGGCGGCGGTGCTGATCTTCGATCCGTGGTGTGTGCTGAGCAAGGGCACCTGGCTGTCCTTCGCGGCAGTGGCGGTGCTGTTGTGGGCGGCCGCCGCCTCTCACCACCGCCAGCCGGCGTGGCGGCGCTGGCTCACGGCGCAGTGGGCGATCGGCCTTGGCATGCTGCCCTTGCTGCTGGCGCTCACCGGGCAGGTGTCCGTGGTTGCGCCGCTGGCGAATCTTGTGGCGGTGCCGGTCGTCACCTTCGTGCTGTTGCCGATCGAGTTTGCCTTTGTCGTGTCCGATTGGGCACCGCTGGCGCATCTGGCGGCGGCGATCTTCGAGCTGCTGGCGGAAGGGCTTTCGTGGGTGTCAGCGCCCGACTGGGCAATCTGGCAGCAAGCCGCCGTGCCACCCGCCCTGATTGTTCTGGCAAGCGCCGGCGCGCTCTGGGCGCTGGCGCCGCGCGGCGTGCCGGGGCGGCTTGCGGCGATTGCGCTGGTGCTCGTCCTGCTCGGCTGGCGCCCGGCGCGGCCGCCCGAAGGGGTATTCGATCTGGTGATGCTGGATGTGGGGCAGGGCCTGGCGGTGCATCTGCGTACCGCCCGGCACGACATGTTGTTTGATGCCGGCCCGAGTTTCGGTGCCAGCGCCGATGCAGGCCAGCGGATCGTGGTGCCTTACCTGCGCGGTGAAGGCGTCGCGCGGCTCAATGGCCTGGTGCTCAGCCATGCGGACACCGACCATACCGGCGGTGCCGCGTCGGTGCTGGGGGCACTCGGATCGCGCTGGCTGATGGGCTCGCTGCCATCCACCTACGCTTTTCCTGAACACGCGCCCAAGCCGCTGCGCCGATGTGAGCGGGGCGAGCGCTGGGTGTGGGACGGAGTGGCATTCGAGGTGCTGCACCCGCCGGCCGGGCAGGCCCAGGGCGGCAATCGCGACAGTTGCGTGATCCGCGTCGAGGCCGGTGGCCATGCCGCGCTGCTGGCGGCAGATATCGAGGTCGCCTCGGAGCGCGATTTGCTTGCTGCGGGGCGCCTGCCGCGCACCGACATCGTGATTGCGCCGCATCACGGCAGCCGCAGTTCGTCCAGCCCGGAATTCATCGCCGCACTTGCGCCGCAATGGGTGTTGTTTCCGGTGGGCTACCGCAGCCGGTTCGGCCATCCACACGCAGACGTGCTCGCCGCTTACCGCAACGCGGGTGCGACCGACCTGCGCTCGGACCGCGACGGCGCGGTGCGCCTGCGCGTATCGGCCAGCGGTATCGAAGTCGAGCGCTGGCGCGAGCGGGCGCACCGCTACTGGCATGCTGAGCCGACCCCCGCGCAGTGATAGACTTTGCGCCATGCAAGGCGGCTGGGGGGGCAAATGCTCACAGGCATCAAGGCGTGGTTGTTGGGCCGTTCGGCGCAGGGCATGCGCGAAGCATCCGTGCGCTGCGCCAATCCGCAAGGCCTGCACCGGATGCGCTACACCGAGTGGGGCGATCGGCATAATCCCAAGGTGCTGGTCTGTGTGCATGGTCTGACCCGCAACGGGCGTGACTTCGACGATCTCGCGCAGGCGCTTGCGCCGCATTACCGCGTGTTGTGCCCCGATGTGGCGGGGCGCGGGCGCAGCGATTGGTTGCCCGACAAATCCGGCTACGGCTTGCCGCAGTACGTCTCTGACATGATGGTGCTGCTCGCGCGCAGCGGCGCCGAGTCGGTCCACTGGCTGGGTACGTCGATGGGGGGGCTGATCGGCATGCTGATCGCTGCGCAGCGCGATTCGCCGATCACTCGCCTGGTCCTCAACGATGTCGGCCCGGTCATCACCGCGGCCTCGTTGCGCCGGATTGGCGAGTACGTGGGGCGGGCGCCGGCTTTCCCCGACAGGGCGCGCGCCGAGGCCTACATCCGCGCAGTCAGTGCGCCCTTCGGGCCGCTGACCGATGCGCAGTGGCGGCACCTGACCGACACCTCGCTGCGGCCGCTGCCCGGCGGCGGCTTTGAAGTGAACTACGACCCCGGCATCGGCGACGTCTTCCGCGCCACCCCGGTGCTCGCGGACCTTGAGCTGTGGCCGATTTATGATGCGATTCGTTGCCCGACCCTCGCCTTGCGGGGTGAGACCTCGGATCTGCTGACACCCGAAGTGCATCGCGAAATGGGCCGGCGCGGGCCGATGGCGCGGCTGGAGCAGGTGCCGGGTGTCGGCCACGCGCCAATGCTGATGGACGCGGCGCAGATCGCGCTGGTGAAGGATTACCTGCTGGGGGATTGATGCTTTCCGGATTCTTGAACCAACTCGGGCTCCTCGACTGGCTGGGGTTTTGCTGGTTCCTCGCTTGCTGGGTCGGCTATGGCTATGCCATCGATCGCGCGGCGAAGGGCGACCGCAGCCTGCTGGCAACCAGCCACCGTGAGCGCATCGAATGGGCGCGGCAGATGCTCGAGCGCGACAACCGGATCTCGGACGTGTCGCTGGTGGGCAACCTGATGGGCAGCGTCTCTTTCTATGCCAACACCTCGATCTACATCCTCGCCGGCCTGATCGCCCTGATCGGCGGCCTCGATCGCGTCATCACCGCCACCGCCGAGTTGCCCTTCGCCGTCAGCACCAGCCGCGAGCTGCTTGAATTCAAGCTGCTGATGCTGCTGGTGATCTTCATCGTCGCCTACTTCAACTTCACCTGGTCGCTGCGGCAGTTCAACGTCCTGTCGATCGTCATGGGCGCCGCGCCCGCGCCGTCCGCAGGGCAGGCGGAAAAAGACGTCTCGGTGCGCAAGATGGCGGCGGTTAACACCTCAGCGGGCGACGCCTTCAACGCCGGTATTCGCGCCTACTACTTCGGCCTTGCGGTGGTGAGCTGGTGCATCAATGCCTGGGTTTTCATCGGCATGAGTGCAATCGTGCTGGTCGTGCTGGCGCGGCGCGATTTCGCAAGCCGCACCGCGGTCGCCATGCGTGACTGAGGCATCGCCGGATACCGCGGAGCTGGATCGGCGGCGCGCGGCGTGGATGGCCCGACTTCCCTGCGCCCCGGCGTGACTCAGCGCTCTTCCGGTAGATAGTTCGAGATAAATTTCACCACTTTGGTCTTGGCGGTCGGACACGTAACTCTGGTGGGTGACGGCAGCGCAGCGGTAGCGGTCATCGACGCCGCCCCACCCTCGCCTCCTCCTCGGCCAAAGCGGTCCGTCGACGTCACGTCGATCTGCTCGCCAACGTCAGCTAACGAGTGTCCCGGTACTCATCGGTATCGGCCACGAGCAGCCGCTGACTGTTACGTTTCAGTTGGACCATTAACGTGCGCAGAGCTGTTTTTTGTCGTGGCGATTCTTGATCTAGTACAGACCCATGAAAACTGTTGGCGGGATACTTTGCGCGGCCGCGCCCCCCGGCTCCTTCGGCGCAACCCTGTGCGCCCCTCAAGAATGGAAACGGATGGCCTCGAAGCGACTGCTTCCGGGTTGCCGAGGACAAGGGATTATCTTAAGGCGTCCTCGCAAGCCTCGCTTTCTCAACGCGAGTCGTTCCAAGGAACACCTAAAAACCTCAAAGTAGAATGGATCTAAGCTAACAAATTGGAGATTTCTATGAGCATCCCACGTATGCGTAACTTGTTCACGGCGAGATGTATTGGCACACCGTTGCGCGCCACAATCCGATCATCTTTAAATTCAATCGTCTTCGTGCTTAGTTTGCTGGTCAGCCTAGTCGCCGGGAGCCCGACTATCCAGGCAGCGACTTCAGTTGCGCAATCATCGGCGGATCTGGAGCGCCAACTGATTCATGCGCGTGGCATCGAGGCCGTTCTTTGGTCCATGCCGGCGATCAGCGACGTCTTTTTCCGCGAATCCCTGTTTCGTGACTACGGGATGAAGCCGGGCGACGTACTAGTCATGAGTAAGCCATTAGTCGCGCGGCACGAAGTTCTCACCGCCAACAACCAAGTGAATTACGCCGCCATGGCGTTTGATCTCACCAATGGACCGTTCGTCATCGAAATACCTGCGAGCAGCGACGAATACGCGGTGATCGGCGAGATCTGCGACAACTGGCAGGCTCCTGTAACCATGGTCGGGATCGAGGGGCCTGATGGCGGCAAGGGAGGCAAATATCTGCTTTTACCTCCGGGCTACAAAGAAGAAGCGCCCGACGGCTACTTTGCGATCCAAATGCAGGGCTTTCATGGGACGCTGGTTTTTCGGCCGGTGGTGGTTGGCAAGGGGACGATGGCCGGATCGGTCGAACTGGCCCGACAAACCAAAAGCTACGCTCTCGCCGATGCGGCAAACCCCAATCCCACGCGTGTCCTGGATGGATGGGACAAGCCTTGGCACTCGCTGCCCGTGTACGACATCAGCTGGTTCTCCTATCTCTCCAAGTTCGTTAACGAGGAGCCGGTACGCGAGCGCGACAAGGTCATGATCGGGATGCTATCGACGCTCGGGATCGAAAAGGGCAAACAGTTCAAGCCCGACGCGGCAACGACCAAGGTGCTAAACGCTGCAGCGCAGGACGCCTACCGAATCATGCAGGACGGATTTGTGACCTCGGGCAAGGCACTTTCGGCGTGGTGGCCCAATCGGCAGTGGATGAACATCAACGCTGCGTTGCTCAAAAAAACGGGTGAGGCTTGGTCGTTTGAGACCGCCGACGCTGTGTGGACCTATGATCGTGCCGTGGCACCGTTTTTCTGGGCGAATTACCTTCCCATGAAATTGGGTGGGCAGCAACTCTACCTAATGGGGCTACGCGATTCGTCGGGCGCTCTTTTGTCTGGTAAGAATAATTACAAGTTGCGCGTGCCCGCCGATGTTCCCGTCGATAAGTTCTGGTCCGTAATCGTATATAGCAAAAAGACAAAATCCTTCATTCCCAATGCACAGAATAGGGTTGGTTTGGATTCCTACGACAAGGCGAAACTACAAAGAAATGCCGATGGATCTGTCGACATTTACCTCGGTAGCAAAGCGCCGCCTGTAGGGTACGAGAGCAACTGGCTTCCGTCGGCGGGTCAAGACTTCTTTCTAATCTTCCGCTTTTACGGACCACAGAAATCCGTTTATGAGAGAACCTGGGTCGCGCCGGATATCGAGCGGATTCAGTAGGAATCTCTGCAGTTGGCTGTTTGCCATTTCTTGAGTTGCACAGTGGGTGAAATTAGCTGAGTACTAACTTTTCAACCTCCCCGAAGCAGCCGTTCACCAACGGCTGCTTGGTAGAAACGCGAATGACTCCTTGGGGGCGGATGCGAGCGGCCGGGGGATTTCAAAGCTGACGTTCGCCTGCTGACCGCGCACGATCACCTGAATGTCGGCTAACGGCCGAAGACCTGTCGGCGAGCCAAAGCCCGTGCTGACAGCTTCCAGCCTTGAGCAGATTGCCGAGGTTTTAGGATGACTGGCAGCTGAGGCCGCCAGCTGACATTGAATCGCCCCGGGTTTTGAGGAGGCTCCCACTCTTGAGAAGATGGAGCCATGAAGAAGTCGAACAAGTTCTCGCCTGAGGTTCGTGAGCGCGCGGTGCGCATGGTGCAGGAACATCGCGGGGAGTACCCATCGCT
>NZ_JAPFHA010000033.1 GCF_026586805.1 Niveibacterium sp. 24ML
TTACTCGCACGAGCAGAGAAGCTCGAAGCGGGTTCAGCGTGCGAACGCGCTGAGCAACGGTGCAAGGAGTTGGAGATTGACCTCAGTGCCTCTGACTCTACCGCCCAGCAATTAAGGCTGGAGGTTGCTCGCCTGCAAGACAGCGCGATGAGCCTTGAGGCTGAGCTTTTACTCGCACGAGCAGAGAAGCTCGAAGCGGGTTCAGCGTGCGAACGCGCTGAGCAACGGTGCAAGGAGTTGGAGATAGACCTTAATTCCGCTGACTCTACCGCCCAGCAATTAAAGCAGGAGGTTGCTCGCCAGCAAGACAGCGTCGACGCTCTGTCGCGCTCACTGGAAGAGGCGCGCGCGGAACGGATTGACTTGTTAGCCGCCGCGCACGACATGGAGGGGCGCTGTCGCCAACTAGCAGACGAATCTGTTGTACTGCGCGATGCTTTGGCGCAGGGCAAAGATCAGATCTCATATTGGCATGAGCGGGTGCTGCAATTGCATGCTAGTACTTCTTGGCGAGTTACGAAGCCTCTGCGTTTCATCAAGCGGCTGCTGTCGCGCAATAGGCCTAATATTGGCGAAATCGGAGTCGCGCCCCAAAATTCCAAGCCTCCGTATCGATGGAGTCAGGCGGCGTTGGCTCACAGTATTCGTTATGTCTTTGTCAGGCCGAGAGTTCAGCGGGCGCTTAGCCGCGCAATAAAGAAGTTTCCAGGACTGCACAGCAGATTGCGAGAGTTTGGCATCAGCAGCGGCGCGGTACCTTCGCCATATGTAGCGGCCACCAACATGAACGCAATTCGATCCACGTCGACTTCTGAGGGTAGAGCCACGGCGACGCCGCGGCTCGTTCAGGTGGAGCACATGATTCAACAGGATGCAGCAGAACCGGACTTGACTGAGTCGGTGTTGGACGATAGTGCCGTCGCTCGGGTTAGGGAGCGACTTTGGGGTGCCGGGCAATGAAAGTCATTGTTGCAAGCACGCAGGTTCCGTTCATTCGAGGCGGGGCTGAGGCGATGACCGAGGGGTTGCTCAAGGCCCTGCGGGAAGCAGGCCACAGCGCCGAGTTGGTCACGCTGCCCTTTAGGTTCTCTCCGCTCGATGAAGTTGTCGAAAACATGGAATCATGGGAGAGCTTGGACTTTGAGCGGTTTGACGCTGGGCAGGTAGATCACTTGATTGCGCTGAAGTTTCCGGCGTTCAACGTTCAGCACCCGAGAAAGACGGTTTGGTTGATGCACCAGCATCGTTCGGTATATGAATTGTTCGACACGAGCTTTGGCGAGCAAGCTAACGAACGCAACTGCACACTGAGAGAAAAGATCCTTCGCTCGGATTGCCGTAATCTTTCTTCGGCACGAGCCGTTTTTACGATCTCCCAGACTGTGTCAGATCGACTCAAGCTGTTCAATGATGTCGAGTCCGAGCCGCTGTACCAACCGCCGCCAGGAGCTGAGTACTTTACTCCCGGACCAGTGTTTCCGTACGTGTATTGCCCGAGCCGCCTGGAAAAGTTGAAGCGTCAAGATCTTTTGATTAAGGCAATGCAATATGTCAAATCACCGGTTGCCGCAGTTATCGCTGGTGAGGGTGGGATGGCTCACGAGTACAAGAAATTGGCGTATGAACTTGGCGTCGAGAATAGAGTCAGCTTTGTGGGACATGTCGATCCGAAGCAGATGTGTCGCTATTACAGCAATTGCTTGGCGGTATTTTTCGGCCCTTTTTCTGAGGACTATGGGTTCATTACTCTCGAGGCTATGTTGTCTGGGAAGCCTGTCGTGACGTGTACTGATTCGGGTGGTCCCATGGAGTTTGTGCTGCATGGCCAAACCGGGTTTGTAGTTCCCCCAGATCCGGAGGCTATTGCTGTAAGCATTGACGATCTGTGGAACTCTCCATCGCATGGTCGCCATATTGGAATGGCAGGTCTTGAACGCTATGGTGACCTTGGAATTAGCTGGAATCGTGTGGTTGAAAAACTTGGTGTTGGACTATGAATATTTCGATCGTGGCTCCCTCTTCGGTCCCGTATGTGCACGGGGGGGCCGAGAATCTATGGCTTGGTTTGCAGCGCTATCTCATTGAAAACACGACCCATCATTGCGAACTATTCAAGATCCCATCGCCAGAGGGCTCGGTCGAGGATATTGTTTCGTCGTACAGAAAGTTCTACAACTTTAACGTCGATCATTTTGATAGGGTTATCTCGACCAAGTATCCAGCATGGATGGTGAATCATCGCGATCATGTCGTCTATTTGCAGCACACTCTTAGGGGTCTGTACGACACGTATCACTTCTCCGGGAAGCCCTTGACACTGCCGGATGAGCCGCTCGTTTCCGAGGTGGTGCGTTGGATGACGCAAGTCGAGAATGGTTCAATTGCCCTGGAGAAGTTCTTTGATCTGCTCCAGAAGGCGCTTTCGCGCGAGGATGCAACTGCGCTTCGGGAGTTTCCGGGGGCCTTTTCTAGGGAGGTTGTGCGTTTCCTGGATCGACGGGGAATGCGTCAGGATAATATCAAGGGCTATTTTGCGATTTCGAGTACGGTGAGAAAGAGAGAGGGATATTTCCCTCCTGGAGCGGTCGTAGGTGTCATTCCCCACCCTCCTGCGCTATCTGGATATTATTGCAAGGAATATGACTATCTATTTACGACTAGCAGATTGGACGGACCAAAGCGCGTCGGCTTGATTATAGAGGCTATGCGCCATGTGAAGGCAAACATTCGCCTACTGATTGGTGGTAAAGGCCCAGATGAGGCTCGTTTGAAGGCGTTGGCGGGCGATGACCGGCGGATCGAATTCCTCGGTTATCTTAACGATGCAGACTTGCTAGACCACTATGCTAATGCGCTGGCAGTGCCTTTCGTACCTTACGATGAAGATTATGGCCTGATTACTATCGAAGCGATGATGAGCGGGAAGCCGGTAATCACGACGACAGATTCAGGAGGCGTTGGCCAATTCGTGGTTAACCACGAAACCGGGCTCGCGGTCCCGCCAGATCCAATTGCATTGGCTCAAGCTATTGACTACGTTTGCAGCCATCGCGCGGAAGCCAGAAGAATGGGTGAGGGTGCCCGCCGACGCGTGTCTTCCATTACGTGGGAGAGAGTCGCCGATGCGCTGATTGGTGAGTCATTGAAGGGTGCCCGGAGGGCGCTATTGCCCGCGGCGTCCTCTAGCGTGGCGCAAAGCGGCTTAGCCGGATCTGGCCGCAGGAAGATTGTGGTTGCTATCACTTTCCCAGTCTATCCTCCCCGCGGAGGTGGGCAGTCGCGAGTGTTCAATTTGTACCGGGAGTGGGCGCGATACTACGACGTTACTTTGGTGACCCTCACTGGGCACGAGGCGCCAGCTTTCGAGGGTGAGATTGCTCCTGGGCTTTTGGAAATCCGGGTTCCCAAGAGTGTCGCTCATCAGGATGCTGAGAATCGCTATTCCGCTTCTGTGGATTGGGTTCCAGTTACCGATATTGTTGCTTCAACGCTGATACACATGACGCCGGCATACCTCGAGAAATTAGGGAATGTCTGCGCAGGAGCCGATATCGTGGTTGCCTGTCATCCCTATTTTGTCAAGGAACTCCGTGCTGCTTCGCCCCAAGCGGAGTTGTGGTTCGAAGCGCAGGATGTAGAGCTGACCATTAAACGGAGCATACTGCCAAAACGTCCGGCTTCGGATGCGCTTCTTGAAATGGTACGTAATAATGAGGCTGAGGCGTGGAGCGCAGCCAGCGTGGTATTTGTTTGCGCTCAGCCGGATCTGAAAGAGCTTGAGCGAATCTACGGACCAAGTGCAGCCAAGCAGGTTGTTGTGCCGAATGGCTTTGCTGCAGACGAGGTCGTATTCACCCCTCCTGCGTTACGTCAAAGGACCAAGGCGCAGCTTGGCCTAGAAGGACGTCCGACAGTCGTATTTATGGGGAGTTGGCATGGTCCGAATCTCGAAGCGGCGGAGCGGGTTATCGCGTATGCAGAGCACCTTTCGGCGGTTACGTTCCTTATCATTGGTAGTGCCTGTTCAGCATTTGAGAACAGAGTTGTTCCGGAAAACGTGCGTTTCCTTGGGGTGCTAGACGAACAGGAAAAGCAAGTCGCACTCTCTGCAGCAGACTTGGCAGTCAATCCGATGACGGCCGGTTCGGGGAGTAACCTAAAGATGTTCGACTATATGGCGGCGGGAGTCCCGGTGCTAACGACCCGATTCGGGGTTAGAGGCATTGCGGCGACGAGTTCTTTGCATTATCTCGAGGCCGACGTCGACCGTTTCGTGCCTATGATCACCGCCTTTTTTGTCGAGTCTTCTCTAGATGACATTCAGGAACTGGCGAGAAGTGCGTCAAACTTGGTTCGTTCAAAATACTCTTGGGAGTCCATTTCTCGTTGCTTTATGAATGACCTTGACCGACTGGCTGTGTCGAATTAATCCGGCTTCGATTGGATCTTGGTTCGCGTTTGGCTTTGTGCCATTTTTATTGCTGTTGAAAGAGCGAATGGACTTTAAAAAGTTTTTTGACGGGAAAGAGTGGGGTGTGCTATTTCGTCGGGAGGACGTTACCTGGACGGCATTTCTCCTTTTCTTCATTGTGATAGTCTGGTGTTGGGTTGCTGGAAGGACGACGCTTGGGGCTTGGCTGACGCCGATCTCATATAGTGAAGACACTCTTTTGGCTTTGGCTAATGCTAAGGCATATATGGACGGAGATGTCCATCTAGTCGTATTGAAGTTAGTGCAACATCTGAATTCGCCATTTGCCGCCAATTGGAACGACTGGCCAATTGCTGAGGAGTTCATATACTTCTCGTT
This sequence comes from Niveibacterium sp. 24ML, assembly GCF_026586805.1. Lineage (GTDB taxonomy): Bacteria > Pseudomonadota > Gammaproteobacteria > Burkholderiales > Rhodocyclaceae > Niveibacterium. Next base: position 4,811 of record NZ_JAPFHA010000033.1, read on the forward strand.
GGGGATGTTGGGAAGGGTGTTTGGGATATTTGCGGCAGCCAATTTGCTCGTTCTGTCCTGTCATCTTCTGGCCGGGTGGTCATTTTGGCTTGTTAGTCGGCTTTTGGGCGTTGGTCGCGAGTACGCATTTTCTGGCGCGATCGCTTATGCCTTTTCACACTACTTGTTTGCAAGGGGGCTGTCTCACTTAACGCTCTCGACTTATTGGCACTTGCCGTTAGCGTGCTTGGTAAGTTGGTGGGTTTGGGATCGCCAGGCGATGGGATTTTCAAGTCGGCGGTGGTCTTTTTCAGTAGGCGTCTCACTTATTGTCGGTGCGCTTAATCCCTACTATGCATGGATGTATATCCAATTCGTTGGGTTTGCCCTTCTAAAGCGGCTAGTTTGCTTTGAACGTAGGGCCGCTTTGGAGCCGCTGTTCCTAATTCTTGCGACGATTGGAGTGTTTGTCCTGTTTAACTTGGACACATTCTATTATCAAATCGTCAATGGAGGGAATCCGGCGGCGGTCTCTAGAAGCCTTGCAGGGCTTGAGATCTACGGCCTGAAGTTGCCTGAATTATTCCTGCCTCCTTCCCATCGTTGGGATTGGCTGGCTGGTTTTGCTCAAGCCAATTACTACACTCCAACGTTCATAAAAGGTGAGCTTGGATCTCCATATCTTGGGATTTTTGGGATATCAGGGTTTGTCACCTTGGTTTTGTTTGGACTATATTGTCTGTTCCGAGCGCAGAGTGAAAAGATACCGGTTGAGTGGTGGCAAGTCCTTTGGGTTGTTTTGTATTCGCTAATCGGCGGAGTGAACCTGCTTGTTGGTTCTGCGGGTTTTGTGCTATTTCGAGGTACAAATCGATATGGCATTTTCATCTTGACTATTGTTCTCATATACTTTGTGAGATTTTTGACAAAGCACTGCGCTGAAAGGGGCGCGAGGGCATTTGCATTGGTGTTAGTGCCGGTGATTCTTTGGGATCAGCTTCCCATGAATTCGGGGGCGGACTCGATGCCAGTGGTGTCTAATGCCGTGGCGGCTGATCGAGCCTTCGCAGAGAGGTTGGAGAGTCGGACTTTTCCTGGGGCGATGGTGTTTCAACTTCCCGTGATGCAGTATCCGGAAGTTCCGCCGGTACTTGGTATGAAGGATTACGAGCATTTTAGACCCTATCTATTTACGAAGTCACTGAGGTACTCTTACGGTACCAATAAAGGACGGTCTGATGCGGCGTGGCAGAGTGAGGTGGCTGCGCTTCCTGTTAACGAAATGATAGCGCGCTTGGAGCGATATGGATTTGCTGCCGTCTATCTAAATAAAAAGGGCTATTCCGATGGCGGCGCAAGTCTGATTGCGGCTATGTCCTCAGCCGGACGGGCCGTCGTTGCGGAGAGTGAGGAGTTGATTGCGTTTTCTCTTCAGCCGGCGAGTCGGCCAGTGCTGCCCATGTCAACGTCTTTTGGTTCGGGCTGGTCCAGTCCGGAGGTTGGGCACCGCTGGGCGGAGAGTCGAAAGGCCGAGATAGTTGTTCTTAATCCGTCCAAGGAAGAATTACACGGAACCTTGGAGGTTGGATTGAGGGGGCTCCAAAAGCAAACGATTGGGGTTTCTGTTAATGGGGTGGTGAAAGACAATGTTTCGCTGGACGGAAACGAAGTCACCATTTCTATGGTGCTAGAATTCCAACCTGGTGCTAATACTATTCTGTTCTCGTCGGATGTTACCCCGGCGCCGCCGGGGAATGGCGACCCGAGAAGTTTGGCATTTGATGTTTTCGGTCTAAAGATTTCTTACTAGTTCAGGTGTCGTGATGAAAGCCGTTATTCTCGCAGGAGGGCTGGGTACCCGCATTTCGGAAGAGTCGGTAGTCCGCCCTAAGCCGATGATCGAAATCGGGGGTAAGCCAATTCTTTGGCATATCATGAAGATTTACTCGTCTCACGGAATCAACGATTTCGTGGTGTGCTGCGGATATAAGGGGTATGTGATCAAGGAGTATTTTGCGAACTACTTCTTGCACATGTCGGACGTTACATTCGACATGCATCACAACAAGATGGAGGTTCATCACCGCCATGCTGAGCCGTGGCGGGTGACTCTGGTTGATACCGGCGAGCAGACCATGACTGGGGGGCGGCTCAAGCGCGTTGCTGAGCATGTGGGCACAGAAGACTTCTGCATGACCTATGGCGACGGTGTGTCGGATGTGGATATCACATCTCTGCTGGCGTTCCATCGTCATCATGGAAAGCAGGCGACAGTAACGGCAACCCAGCCACCCGGACGCTACGGCGCCCTTGATCTCGATGGTTCGACAGTTCGCAGCTTCCTTGAGAAACCTGTAGGTGATGGGGGGTGGATCAATGGTGGATTTTTCGTGTTGTCTCCGAAGGTGCTCAAGCTAATTGAGGGCGACGAGACGATCTGGGAACGTACTCCAATGGAGCGTCTTGCCGCGAGCGGCGAGTTGGAAGCGTATTTTCACAAAGGGTTCTGGCAACCCATGGATACGCTCCGCGATAAGGTTGGTTTGGAAAGCCTGTGGGAGTCTGGGCGAGCGCCGTGGAAGGTTTGGCAATGAATCCTGAATTCTGGCGGGGGCGCCGGGTATTTCTGACCGGGCATACGGGGTTCAAAGGTAGCTGGCTCTCACTCTGGTTGGAGTCCTTGGGGGCTAGTGTGACGGGCTATGCGTTGCCAGCGCCGACTGCCCCTTCTTTGTTTAACGTTGCGAAAGTCGCGCAGGGGATGACGTCGTCGGTTATCGGTGATGTACGCGATCTCGATGCGTTAACCGCCGCTATGCGGGAGGCGCGACCCGAAGTTGTCATTCATATGGCTGCTCAGGCGCTCGTCCGGTATTCGTACGATCATCCAGTCGAGACGTATGCGACCAACGTGATGGGAACGGTGAACTTTCTCGAGGCCGTGCGCCGTGTTGGCGGCGTGAGGTCGATAGTTGTGGTAACGAGTGATAAGTGTTACGAGAATCACGAATGGCCTTGGGGGTATCGCGAGAACGAGCCCATGGGGGGGCATGACCCTTATAGCAACAGTAAGGGGTGCGCTGAATTGGTCGCGTCGGCCTATCGTGATTCCTTCTTTCCGCCTGCTCGTTGGGGTGAACATGGAGTTGCGCTCGCTTCCGGCCGAGCAGGTAATGTGATCGGCGGTGGCGATTGGGCGCACGATCGCCTAATTCCAGACATCCTTCGCGGAATCGAGGCAAACGACGAGGTCGTAATCCGCAGCCCGGGGGCTATTCGCCCTTGGCAGCATGTGCTCGAACCGCTTTCGGGGTACTTGTTGTTAGCCGAACGCCTTTATCGAGACGGTGTTGCGTTCGCGGAGGGTTGGAATTTTGGCCCGCACGACGAGGACGCAAGGCCGGTTTCGTGGATCGTTGACAACATGGTGTCGCTGTGGGGCCCTTCGGCACGCTATCGCATTGACGCACCAGCTAATGCTCCGCACGAAGCAAATTACCTCAAACTTGATTGTTCGAAAGCGCGTCAGCGCCTGGACTGGCATCCGCGGTGGCGTCTGCATTCAACACTGAAGCGCATCTGCGAATGGCAACGGGCTTGGCTTGACGGTGGCGATATGCGCGCTTTCACGTTGCACCAGATTGACGCTTACACAAACACTTTGGCAGATCTGCACCAGAAAGATAGATGACTACGATGCAAGATAGAAACGAAAAACTCGCAGCGCTTCGTCGCGACATCGCCAAGTTGGTCGATGAGTTCGCTGGAATCCAGTACGAGCCGCGCGCTTTTGTACCTGGCGAAAACATTGTGCCTCCCTCCGGCAAGGTAATCGACGGCGAAGAGCTTAAGTTGATGGTCGAGGCGTCTCTTGACGGTTGGTTGACGACGGGTCGCTTTAATGAGGAGTTCGAGAAGCGCTTGGCCGCTTTTATCGGCGTTAGTCATCTGATAACCACTAACTCCGGTTCTTCAGCCAATTTGCTGGCGTTTGCGACATTGACTTCACACAAATTGGGTGAGCGAGCGATCCGGCCGGGCGACGAGGTCATCGGTGTTGCTGCAGGCTTCCCGACGACGGTGAACCCGATTCTTCAATTTGGCGCGGTACCGGTGTTTGTGGATGTAGAACTCGGCACCTACAACATCGACGTGACGAAGCTTGAAGCCGCAGTCACACCAAAAACCAAGGCCATCATGTTGGCCCACACCCTTGGCAACCCTTACAACCTCTCTGCCGTGATGGCTGTCTGTGATAAGTACGGCCTGTGGCTCATCGAGGACTGCTGCGATGCCCTGGGCTCGACCTATGACGGAAAACTCGTCGGCACGTTTGGTGACATCGGTACGTTGAGCTTCTACCCCGCGCACCACATTACGATGGGTGAGGGCGGGGCCGTCTTCACGAATGACGCTGGTCTTAAGCAAATTGCCGAATCTTTCCGAGATTGGGGGCGTGACTGCTATTGCCCGCCCGGCAAGGACAACACCTGCAAAAAGCGCTTCTGTTGGAAGCTTGGCAATCTGCCGGAGGGGTATGACCACAAATACACGTACTCCCACCTCGGGTACAACCTGAAGATTACCGACATGCAGGCAGCATGCGCGCTTGCGCAGTTGGATAAGGCCGAGGGTTTTATTCAGGCGCGCAAGGACAATTTTGCCTATTTGAAAGACCGCCTTTCGTCCTGTGAGGAGTTTCTGATTCTGCCGCGTGCGACGGAGAATTCAGATCCATCGTGGTTTGGATTCCCGATAACGCTGCGTGAGACCGCGGGTGTCAGCCGAGTTGATCTTCTGCAGTATCTCGATCAGCACAAGATCGGCACGCGCCTTCTGTTTGCCGGCAACCTGACACGGCAGCCGTACATGATCGGCCGCAACTTCCGCGTTAGTGGCGAACTGACCAACACCGATATCGTCATGAATAACACTTTCTGGGTCGGGGTGTATCCGGGACTCCAGCGTGACATGCTCGATTTCGTCGTTGAGAAAATCGAGACATTCCTCGGCATCGGTCTTTGAGTATAGTGATGACTACCAACGGCTGTGTCGGGAACGACGACCTTGAATTCGCCTTCGGACACGCGGGGGGGGTGTGGGATTCATTCCGCAACGCTCGCATATTCCTAACTGGCGGGACGGGTTTCGTCGGGAAATGGTTGCTGGAAACGCTGCTATACGCGAACGATCGGCTAGCACTCAATGTCACTATAGTGACCCTCACGCGCGATCAAGAGGCCTTTCGTGCGGGCTTTCCTTGGCTAGCGAGCCATCCGGCTGTGACCTTACATCGTGGCGACGTGCGGACCTTCGAGGCACCTGAGGGGCGTTTTTCGCACGTCGTGCACGCCGCGACCGACGTGGTTCAGGCTCCCTCGCCGCTCGATACGTTTGACGTTACGGTAAGTGGAACCCGCCGCGTACTTGAGTTTGCTGTTTCTGCTGGAGCGGCGGAATTTCTTCTTGTCAGTTCGGGCGCCGTATATGGTCCCCAGGCTCCCGCGCTTCGACTCGTGGCAGAGGGCTGCTGTAATGCGCCTGATTCGTTGGACGTTCGCTCTGCATACGGTTTGGGGAAGCGTGGAGCGGAGTGGTTGGCAACAGCATACGGGAAAGCACACGGAATGCGCGTGCGTACTGCCCGGTGTTTCGCGTTCGTGGGCCCCTTGCTGGCGCTGGACAAGCACTTTGCCGTGGGCAATTTCATCGGAGATGCGCTTGCTGGGCGGGCAATCCAGATCGGCGGTGACGGAACCACGATCCGCTCTTACCTTTATGCTGCGGACCTTGCTACGTGGCTTTGGACGATCCTTGTGCGAGGTACTCCTGGAGTTGCGTACAACGTTGGGTCTGACGAAGCAATCTCGATTGCTGATCTGGCTCGTCGAGTGGTGGCGCAGGTGAATCCGGCGCTCGAAATCCGTATCGCGCGTGAGCCACAATCTGGAAGTCTTCCGGATCGTTACGTTCCGGATGTCGGATTGGCGAGGCGTGAGCTCGGGCTCGACGTATGGACCGGACTTGACTCCGCAATTCTCAGGACGGTGGCGTGGCATCTGCAGGAGCGTAATCCCCAATGACGAGGACGACTCATATGGACTCAATTGAACTGGCTAGAAGTGTCAGGCTGACTGCGCTGGATCTGTGTCACTCCAAGCGGGCATCGCATATCGGCGGCGCCTATTCAGTCGCCGACATTCTGGCGGTGTTGTATGCGGATGTCCTAAACATCTCGCCTTTGACGGTCGACAATCCGGAGCGAGATCGAGTTTTCTACAGCAAAGGGCACGCTTGCACGGCTCTCTATGCTGTTCTTAACGCCTGTGGATATCTCAAAGGGTATGACTTGCTGAAAGAGTTTACAGTCAACGGCTCGTACTTTACCTCGCATGTCAATCATCAAATTCCTGGCGTGGAACTCTCCACCGGAAGCCTCGGGCATGCGCTAGGTGTCGCATGTGGCACCGCGCTCGCGCTAAAGCGCAAAGGGAACGCTGGCAGTGTTTTCACTATTGTCAGTGACGGTGAGCTCGATGAGGGGTCGAACTGGGAGAGTCTGCTGGCCGGAGCGCACCACGCGCTCGATAATATGATTCTGATTATTGACTACAACAAGATCCAAAGCTTCGGCAGCGTCGAGGAGGTGTTGGCCTTGGAGCCCCTCGCAGACAAATTGCGCGCATTCCGTTGGCAGGTGACGGAGGTTGATGGCCATAACCATGATGAGTTGCGAAAAACTTTGGCTGAGTCATCGCTTGCGCGCAACGGCCTGCCGAAGGCGATTATTGCGCACACGGTGAAGGGCAAGGGCGTCTCTTTTATGGAAGGCCAACTCGCTTGGCATTACAAATCGCCGAATGACGCGGACTATACGCGCGCTCGAGCGGAACTGGAGGCTTGATAGATGCGCAATACTTTCATCAATAGCTTGTGCGAGCTTGCGCGCGCTCACGATGATATCTTCTTGATGTGCGGCGATCTTGGCTATTCAGTGCTCGAGCCATTCGCGGAGCAGTTTCCCGAGCGGTTCCTTAACGCCGGCATTGCTGAGCAGAACATGACCGAAATGGCCGTCGGTCTCGCGCGCGAAGGCTACAACGTGTTTACCTATTCGATTGGTAATTTCCCGACGCTGCGCTGCATGGAGCAGATTCGCTACGATGTCTGTTATCACGATGCAAATGTGAAGATCATCGCAGTAGGAGGAGGGTATGCATATGGCGCGCTCGGGGTTTCGCATCACACGACCGAGGACATTGCGATGCTTCGGTCGATTCCGAATATGCTGGTGACTGCTCCTGCGGATCCGCACGAAGCTCGGTCAATTGCCAAGTACCTTGTGTCACATCGTGGCCCCGCATACGTTCGTCTCAACAAGGCTGGCGAGCCTATGATCCATCGGGGGGAAGTCGACGTGCAACCCGGCCGCCTTATTACCGTACGTGAAGGCGCCGGAGTGGCCGTGTTGACGACGGGCGCTGTACTTGACGGCGCAATTCGGCAGATTGATGAGGCTGGTCGGCCTTGGGCCGTCTATAGTTGTCCGATGCTTTCCGCCTTCGATACCGAAACCATGTGCTCGCTCGCTCGTCGATTCGATTGCATTGTGACAATGGAGGAGCATCAACTCGCGGGTGGTTTCGGTAGTGCGGTCCTTGAGTGCTTGTCGGACTTGCGCGCTCAGGGGCGGATCGCATCGATGCCTATCGTTCGTCGTGTTGGAATCCCGAACAAGTTCATCGGATATGCTGGGACTCAGGAGTACCTGCGCATGAAAGCCGGGGTCGACCTTGGGCGAATACTGGAAAATGCCTGAAATCAAAACGCTCGCGACAGCGACATGGAGTGGTTGGCTCGGCCGCGAGAGGGAGCGTTTTGCACGATTCCTCGTTGTCGGTGCCGTTAACGCGGCATTCGGTTATGGCATCTATGCTGCGCTCGTCTTCTTTGGGGTTGACTATAAGGCGGCTCTGTTCATTTCTACCTGCGCTGGCGTGGCTTTCAACTTCAAGACAACTGGCAGTTTTGTTTTCGCAAACCGGCAGCCGTCTCGGATATTCCGATTTGTAGGCGTTTACGTCGTCACCTATCTTGTTAACGCCGCTGGAGTGGGCTTTCTGGCGAGGTTCGGGATGGGGGCTTATCTCGCTGGTGCGCTGCTCATTCTTCCTGTTGCGATCCTAGCTTTTCTCTTGAACCGGAATTTTGTCTTTAATGATGCGTAAACTAATTAGCATCGTCACGCCTTGCTATAACGAGGAAGGCAACGTTGACGAACTCTGCGCGCGTGTTGCAGATGTCATGGCCTATATGCCGTACGATTATGAGCATATCCTTATCGACAACCGGTCGACTGACGGCACCGTCGCCAAGATCAGGGAACTTGCTGCGCGCGACTCGCATATCAAATTGATAATCAATGCGCGCAATTTCGGGCACATCCGCTCCCCCTACTACGCGATGCTGCAATCGAGTGGCGATGCCTGCGTGCTGATTGCTGCGGACTTGCAGGATCCGCCTGAGATGATTCCAGAATTCCTCGCGAAGTGGGAGGCTGGTTTTAAGACTGTGTTGGCAGTTAAGCCAGAGAGCGACGAGTCATCGTTGATGTTCTTTGTGCGTAAATGCTACTACCGCCTAGTCACGCGCATTTCGGAAGTGCCTCTAGTTCAGAATGCCACCGGTTCCGGACTGTTCGATCGGGAGGTTATTGATGTTCTGCGTCAGATTCGAGACCCCTATCCCTATTTTCGAGGACTGGTTTGCGAGGTAGGACTTGACATTACAACGGTGCCGTTCAAGCAACCACGCCGCAAGCGCGGCTTGACTAAGAACAACTTCTACACGCTTTATGACATCGCGATGCTTGGTATCACCAATCACTCGAAGGTGCCTTTGCGAATAATGACCATGACCGGGTTTGCGCTCTCAATCATGAGTTTGGTTATTGCGCTCGCCTTTCTCGTTGCTAAGATTTTCTTCTGGAATCTCTTTCAGCTTGGTATGGCGCCAGTCTTGGTTGGATTGTTCTTCTTCGGTGGCATTCAGATGTTCTTCATTGGGCTTCTGGGTGAATACGTTGGTGCAATTCATACTCAGGTACGTAACATGCCGCTCGTAGTCGAGTCGGAGAGAGTGAACTTCGAACGGCGCGGCACGACGCCGGGCGAATCCGTTGCGGCGCTTGAAAAGCGGGATCATGCTCGCGCTTAAGCCTGATTTATCCACAATTACCCTATTTCTGATGATATGAATAATTCGCAAAAAGTTGCCGTCGTTACTGGTGTCACTGGACAGGATGGGGCCTACTTGTCCGAACTCCTGCTCGACAAAGGCTACGTTGTATATGCGACCTACCGCCGCACGAGTTCTGTAAACTTTTGGCGAATTGAAGAGCTTGGGATACAGAACAACCCAAACTTACACCTTGTTGAATATGACCTTACGGACCTGTCGTCCTCAATTCGCCTTCTCCACACCACCGGGGCGATGGAGGTATATAATCTTGCGGCGCAAAGCTTCGTTGGAGTATCGTTTGAGCAGCCTGTAACTACAGCTGAAATAACCGGTATCGGCGCGGTGAATCTGCTCGAGGCAATACGGATTGTTAATCCGAAGATACGCTTTTATCAGGCGTCGACTTCGGAAATGTTCGGTAAGGTGCAGGCGATACCCCAAACCGAACTTACCTCATTTTATCCGCGTAGCCCATATGGTGTGGCTAAGCTCTATGCGCATTGGATGACGATAAACTATCGAGAGTCATATGGAATATTTGGCTCCTCGGGTATTTTATTCAATCACGAGTCCCCATTGAGGGGTCGGGAATTCGTTACACGTAAGATCACTGATTCAGTAGCCAAGATCAAGATCGGAAAACTCGAAAATATCGAGCTTGGAAATCTGGATGCCAAGCGTGACTGGGGCTTCGCCAAGGAGTATGTCGAGGGGATGTGGCGCATGCTGCAGGCGGATGAGCCGGATACGTTCGTGCTTGCTACTAATCGTACGGAGACGGTGCGTGACTTCGTAACGATGGCGTTCAAAGCTGTGGATGTCTCGGTTGTCTTCAAGGGTGAGGCTGAGCATGAAGTCGGCATTGATGCTGCTACGGGCAAGACTTTGGTGCGCGTTAATCCGAAGTTCTATCGCCCGGCAGAAGTTGACTTGCTGATTGGCAATCCCGCGAAGGCGAAGGAGAAGCTCGGTTGGGAGCCGAAGACCACGCTGGAAGAGTTGTGCCTGATGATGGTTCAAGCGGATCTGCGTCGTAACGAAGCAGGGTTTTCGTTCTGATATGACCGAAAATCGGCGAGTTCTTATTACTGGGCTGTCCGGGTTCACTGGGCGGTATTTGGCGAATGAGCTCGCCGGTGCGGGTTTTGATGTCTATGGAGTGGGTTCGCATCCGGATACTTTTCAAAACTATAGCCAAGTTGGTCTTGATGATAAGACGGGTTTGCGGCGCGTTTTGGCCGAAGTCCGTCCTGCGTACATCGTCCACCTTGCCGCAATTGCATTTGTTGGTCATGGTGATGCCAATGCGTTTTATCAAGTAAACCTGATTGGTTCCCGTAATCTACTCGAAGCGTTGGCAGAGAGCGGGTTGCCTTTGCGGTCTGTCTTGTTGGCAAGTAGTGCAAATATCTACGGTAATGCTGCAGGGGGGGTGCTCACGGAGGGTTCGCTGCCGAATCCAGCGAATGACTATGCAGTGAGCAAGTATGCGATGGAACTTATGGCTAAGCTTTGGATTCCTCGTTTGCCCATTACCATTGCTCGGCCATTTAACTACACAGGCGTTGGGCAATCGGCGGACTTTTTGCTTCCGAAGATCGTGGGCCACTTCCGATCGAAGGCGGCGCACATGGAACTCGGTAACCTGGATGTCTGGCGCGACTTTTCAGATGTGCGCGCAGTGGTTAACGCATATCGCAGGTTGCTTGAGCGCGCCCCGGTGGGGGCCGTGGTTAACGTGTGCTCAGGCAATCTTTATTCGCTGCGAGAGGTGGTCGCGATGGCGACTCAGCTTTCTGGTCATCGACTTGACGTGCGGGTGAACCCGGCTTTTGTGCGTGCCAATGAGGTGAAGTCGCTGTGCGGTGACGCTTCCTGTCTTCGTTCGATTATCGGAGATTGGTCATGCCCGCCCCTCAGCGACACGCTATCGTGGATGCTTGAGGCGCCAGTTGCCTGATGAAGGTTGTTCTTGGGGTTGAGGCGATACGGCCACCACTGACGGGCATTGGGCGTTACGCTCTGGAACTAGCGAGGCATTTGCCCGACGTCGACGGCGTTTCGGAAATTCGCTACTTCGCAGGGCGTCGGATGGTGTTAAAGCCGGAGGCCGCTCTTGCGGTTCCGCTCGTCTCTCCTTCCGTAAGACGGAGCTTTCTTCAGAACTCAGCCATAGTGTCTGCGTATCGACTATTGGCACCTGTTTACCGAAGATTTGTGTTGCGGGGCACCGGGGATTTTCTCTATCACGGGCCTAATTACTACCTGCCTCCCTTTCGCGCCCGAGCGGTCGCTACGTTTCATGACCTCTCGATCTACAAGTGTCCGGAGTGTCACCCTGTCGAACGCGTGCGGTACATGCAAAAGGAGTTGCCCGCGGCCTTGTCCCGTGCCCAGATGTTGATTACTGACTCGGCGTATACGCGAACCGAATTGATGGAGTTCTTTTGCCTTGACCCAGAGCGAGTTGTCGCTGTTCCGTTGGCGGCCTCTGCGGAGTTCTTTCCTAGGGATAGTGATTCCACCCGGAGCGCGCTGAACCAGCTTGGGTTGGTGCACGGGTGTTATTCTCTATATGTTGGGACGATTGAGCCCAGAAAGAATCTTGATCTCCTTCTCGATGCCTATTCTGCGATTGCGTTGCCGCTTCGCCGGCGTTTTCCGCTTGTTATCGCTGGGTATCGGGGCTGGCACAGTGATGCGTTGCTTCAGCGTATCGCGAAGGCGCGCGCTGCCGGCTGGGTGCGCTACCTTGACTACGTAGACGATGCTTCGATGCCCTCGCTATTTGCGGGAGCCAGAATGTTTGCGTTTCCCTCTCGTTATGAAGGCTTTGGTCTGCCGGTCCTGGAGGCCTTGCAGTCAGGCGTTCCTGTTGTGTGTTCGAATGCAACTTCCTTGCCTGAAGTTGCCGGGGGCTCTGCTGCGATGTGTGATGTGGATGACGTGGACGGGTTTACTGCAGCCATCACCCGAGCGCTTGAGGACAATAGTTGGCGAGAAGCGTCTGTATCGAGTGGGCTCGTTCATGCATCACGTTTCTCTTGGAAAGAGACGGCAAGAAAGACAGTTGAAGTCTATCGGACCGTGATGGGACAACAATGACTTCTGGCGGGCAACGCCTCAATGTGCTGCACGTTTATCGGACCTACTTTCCGGAAACACAAGGTGGTCTGCAGGAGGCCATACGCCAAATATGTCTTGGAACTGCGCAGCACGGCGTCAGTAACACCGTGTTCGCCCTCGCACGACAGCCGATTCCTGAGTGTGTTGATCTGCCTGAAGCCCGATTGGTGCGTGAGCGGAGTTGGTTTGAATTGGCGTCTTGCGATTTTGGTTCCGTTTCCGCATTGTTGAAGTTCCGGTCTCTTGCGGCAGAAGCTGATGTCGTGCACCTCCACTATCCTTGGCCTTTTGGAGATGTGCTGGCATTGTTGGCTGTTGGTTCATGTCCGTATGTGATTACATACCATTCGGATGTAGTACGTCAGCGCTACTTGAACGCGATCTATAGTCCACTGCGGAGTTTATTCTTTAGAAAGGCAGCCGCGGTTGTTTCAACCTCGCCTGGCTACCGCGCGAGTAGTCCGTTCCTGGGTTCATTGGATCGATCTGTCGAGATGATTCCTTTGTGCTTTGAAGAGGCATTCCTGCCGCCTCGGGATGTGGAACGGGAGGCGTACTGGGTGCGGGAGTTTGGGCAGGACTATTTTCTCTTCATCGGTGTTCTTCGTTACTACAAGGGGCTCGATTATCTACTCCGCGCGGCCGAGATTAGTGGTGTCACGGTTGTGGTGGCGGGGGATGGGCCAGAAGGAAGTCGCCTACGCAGCCAATGGGGAGCGTGTCCGAACGTACGCTTCGTTGGCTACGTTAATGATGCGGACAAGCATGCTCTGCTCGAAGGGGCCCGTGCTGTTGTATTTCCATCGCATCTGAGATCGGAGGCTTTTGGTATGACGCTACTTGAAGGGGCTGTTCGTAGGCGCGCGCTTATTTCAACAGAAATTGGAACCGGCACTTCATATGTCAACGAGGATGGTGTGACTGGCCTGGTTGTGCCGCCCGCTGACCCGGTCGCCTTGGCGAACGCAATGCTACGTCTGTCCAAGAATCCGACTGCGGCGCGAGCGATGGGTATTGCTGCTTATGAGCGCTACGTAAAACTGTTCTCCGCGAGCAGTGTCGGAGCCAAGTATGTAGGCTTGTATCGTAGTGTTCTGGATGCTCGTGTGAGAGTGCAGTGAGTTGTCGCTTTAGATGCGGCGTGCTCCATTCGGAACTTGTCGGAGAGTTTTTGTGTTGGCGAGAAGCCTTGGCTTACCACGTTTGCTTTTTTCCTTGATTGCTCACTGGCGTCAGAGTGCGGTGTTCATTGCCGACCTGCTGGCTGTCGTGGGTGCATGGTACGGGGCTTATTTGCTCCGCTTCAACGGCGACATTCCAAAGGAGTTTGCGGCAACCGGGATCGCAGGCTGCTTGGTCGCGCTCCCGATTCACGCGATCGTCGCGCGGGCCGTAGGGCTTTATCGAGGGATTTGGGTTTTTGCGAGTCTTCCGGACTTGACGAGAATCTTGAGGGCAATCTTTGTCTCTGTTCTGCTTACTGTTGTATGTAACGTGTTCGCAGGCTGGTCGCCTGTCGTTCCCAGAACGGTCTTCATTCTTTATCCGATTCTTCTGCTTTTGTGGATGGGCGGCAGTCGCGCTGCATATCGAACGTGGAAAGAGCATCACAGGTATGGCGATTTAATTGCACGCGGGCAGCCTGTTATTGTGATTGGTGCAGGACGTGCGGGGGCGAATCTCGTTGGTGAGCTGAGTCGATCTGCTGAGTGGAGGGTGGTTGGGCTTCTTGATGATGACCCTAAAAAGATCGGGCGAGAAATTTCAGGGAACAAGGTTTGCGGTGAGATAAAGGAGTTGGCCGCATGGGCCCATAGACTTAAGGCAAGGCACGCAATTATTGCAATGCCATCAATGTCGCGGCAAGTGCGCCAGAGGGCAGCAGCTGAGTGCCTCAAAGCGGGTGTCCGCGTCATGACCTTGCCTTCAATTGAAGATGTAATGCGGGGAGGCGCGGAAGCGGGTCGGTTTCGTGAGCTGAGCCTTAACGATCTCATCGGCCGCGCCCCAGTTGAGGTTGATGATGCGTCAGTGCGGCAGATGGTCTTCGGGCGCACCGTGATGGTGACGGGTGCGGGGGGGTCGATCGGGTCGGAGTTGTGCCGGCAGTTGGTTCGTTTTGGCCCTGCGCAGTTGATCTTGGTTGAGATGAGTGAGTTCGCGCTTTATACGATTCACGAAGAACTGAGAGAGCGCGCGGACGATGTAGCGTTGATTCCCATCGCGGGCGACGTGAGGGATGGAATGTGGCTCGAGGCAGTGTTTCGTCAGCAGTCACCGTCTATTGTTTTTCACGCGGCCGCATACAAGCATGTCCCTCTTATGGAAGAGCGGAACGCATGGCAGGCGGTCCGCAACAACGTTTATGGGACATATAAGCTTGCTGCAGTGTGTGTCTCAAGTCGGGTTGAGCGGTTTGTGCTGGTCTCTACCGACAAGGCGGTAAACCCCACTAACGTGATGGGGGCCTCCAAGCGAATGGCTGAGATGGTCTGCCAAGTAATGCAGCAGGGCGGAGCAACGCGATTTGAGATAGTCCGCTTCGGTAATGTGCTTGGCAGCGCAGGTAGCGTTATTCCAAAGTTCCAGGAGCAAATCGCGCGTGGTGGGCCGGTAACCGTCACTCATCCGGAGATTACCAGGTACTTCATGTCAATTCCGGAGGCAGCTCAACTGGTTCTTGAGGCTGCTGCTGCAGGTAACGGTAACAACGTGTTTGTGATGGATATGGGCGAACCGGTGAAGATTGCGGACATGGCGCGCGATCTGATTCGGTTGTCAGGGTATTTGGAGGATCAGATTCGTATCGTGTTCACCGGCTTGCGACCTGGCGAGAAACTTTACGAAGAACTGTTGGCTGACCAAGAAGAGACGCTTCCTACCCATCATCCGAAGCTGCGAATTGCTCGCGCGAGAGATGTTGAGGCTGAGTGGTTGGATGAGGTGCTCGCTTGGCTCACCCAGCGGAGTATTCCTTCTGATGATCAGATTCGGCGTGATCTTCGGCGTTGGGTTCCTGAATATGAGCCGGCGGTTCGGCCGACGTTGTCGCTTGTGGCGCGTGCGCCTAGAACTGTCGCTTGAGGTGTTTGGGCTTGAAGCGTCTTTTTGATGTGGTTTGCGCGGGATTGGCGCTCCTTTTCCTGCTGCCCGCGTTGCTTGTGATCGCCTTGGTGGTAAGAGTTGAATCCAGGGGTGCTGCGCTTTATTGGTCGAAACGAGTTGGGCGGCGCGGCGTGATTTTCCTCATGCCGAAGTTCCGGTCGATGCGCACGGATACGCCGGTGGTCGCGACTCATCTTCTTGGAGATCCCGGCCGATATTTGACGCGTGTTGGCAAGTTCTTGCGGCGAACCAGCCTGGACGAGCTTCCGCAGCTACTCAGCGTTCTAAAAGGCGATATGAGCCTCGTCGGGCCGCGGCCGGCTCTGTTCAATCAGGATGACCTCAATGCGATGCGGGCCGCATGCGGGGTTGATCAGCTTCGTCCTGGGATTACTGGTTGGGCGCAGGTCAATGGTCGGGACGAACTGCCGATTCCCGACAAAGTCGCGCTCGATCTGGCGTATCTTCAACGCCAGTCTTTCTGGTTTGATTTGAAGATCCTCTTCATCACTGTGCTTCGCGTGCTTACGGCGCATGGCGTGAGCCACTGACTGCCGTTGCCGGTGTTTTGCGGAACAACGGCGCGAGCGAATTCTCCTGGGTGCCGGGCTACAATTGCGCGCCTGATGAAAAACGGATCCTTCCATGTGGTTCAAGAATCTCCAGCTTTACCGCCTGCCTGCACCGTGGGCGATTGATCTTTCTACGCTTGAAGACAAGCTTGCGGCAAAGCCGTTTGTGCGGTGTGGGTCGCAGGATATGGCCAGCCGGGGTTGGGTGTCGCCGACCGGTTCGGATGTGATGGTGCTGGCGGTCGGGGGGCAGTGGTTGCTGGCTTTGCGCAGCGAGCAGCGCTTGTTGCCGGGCTCGGTGGTCAATCAGGTGGCGCAGGACAGGGCGGAGGAGCTTGAGGCGCAGCAGGGGTTCAAGCCTGGCCGCAAGCAGATGAAGGAGATCAAGGAGGCGGTGACGCAGGAGTTGTTGCCGCGCGCATTTACCCGGCGCCGCACCGGCTATGTGTGGATTGATCCGCAGAATGGTTGGTTGGTGGTGGATGCGTCCAGCGCGGCGAAGGCCGACGAGGTGATCGAGTTGCTGCACGATACGCTGGACGATTTGCCGCTGAAGCTGCTGGACACCGAGCGCTCGCCGCAGTCTGCGATGTCCGATTGGCTTGCTTCGGGTGAAGCGCCTGCGAACTTCACGATCGACCGCGACTGCGAGTTGCGTGCCATCACGGACGAGAAGGCAGCCGTCCGTTACGTGCGGCATCCGCTTGAGGGTGACGAGATTCCGAATCACTTGGCGGCAGGCAAGGTGCCGACCCGCTTGGCGCTGACGTTTGACGATCGGATCTCGTTTGTGTTGACCGAGCGCCTTGAGATCAAGCGCCTCGCTTTCCTCGACATCATTCAGGAGCAGGCCGAAAAGGCCGCAGCCGAGGGCGATCCGCAGTTCGAAGCGGACTTCGCGCTGATGTCGGCCGAGTTGGCGCGATTTATCCCCTGCGTGATCGAAGCGCTGGGCGGCGAACGCGAGATCGTCTGATCGCGATGGCACTTAAATCGACGATCTTCAAGCTCGATCTGCAGATTTCGGACATGGATCGCGGCTACTACGGGAACCATTCACTGACCATCGCCCGCCACCCCTCCGAGACCGATGAGCGGATGATGATGCGGGTGTTGGCCTTCGCGATGTTTGCCGATGAGGGCCTGGTGTTCTGCAAGGGCTTGTCGTCAGACGACGAACCCGATTTGTGGCAGAAAGACCTGACCGACGCGATTCAGACGTGGATTGAAGTCGGCTTGCCAGACGAGCGTGGGCTCCGGCAGGCGAGTGGTCGTTCGGATCAGGTGGTCTTGCTCGCTTACGGCGGGCGCACGGTGGATATCTGGTGGCAGAAGAACCGCGCGGCGTGCATGAAGCTGCAAGCGCTCAAGGTGTATCGTGTGCCGGAAGATGTGGCCGAAGCCTTGACCGCGATGGCGGTGCGCACCATGCAGATCCAGTGCAGCGTGCAGGACGGCGAGTTCTGGTTCTCAGACGGCGAGCGTAGCGCGCATTTTCGCCCGCTGCTGTTGGACTAAGCGCTTCCCGGGGAGTCGCCGGGGATCATGGCGAGGATGACGCGCCCGTCGCGCAACGCGTCTTCGAAGCTCCCTTCGATCATGTCCAGTTCGGCTTCGGTACGCGCATCGATACTCCGGATGCCGCACGCCCGGTTTCGCCCTTGCGCCTTGGCCACATAGAGCGCCATATCGACCTGATTGATGCCGCGCTCCCAGTCGATCGGGAGCGCTGCTGGTGGCAAGGGGAAGCTGGCGAAACCGATCGAGATGGTGATGTTCATCGAAAGCTCGCCGAAGCGCACGGGCTTGCTGCTGATTGCGTGCAGCAGGCGGCCGGCGAGGCGATCGAATTGTTCGATCGGCATGGCGCCGACGGCGATCAGGAATTCTTCGCCGCCCCAGCGAACCACCAGATCGCTGTCTCGCATCGTATCGAGCAGGCGCTGCGCAACCGCGGTGATTACGGCGTCGCCGGCTGCGTGGCCATGGGTGTCGTTCACCCGCTTGAAGTGATCGATGTCCAGCAGGATCAGGCCGCCCGCAAAGCCTTCATTGCCACTGCGGGCATGCATCGCCTCCTGGAAGTAGCGGCGATTGAAGAGCCCGGTCAGGGCGTCGCGTTCGCCGCGCACCTTGAGCATGCGATTGTTTTCGGCGAGTTTCTGGTTCGCTTCGCGCACGCGCCGGTAGAGCAGGCCAACGGCAAGCAGGCCGGTGAGCATCAAGCCGGCTGCGAGCAGCCAGACCCTCTGCTGGAGCGAGCGATTCTGCAACTCCGCGCTCTTGAGCGCGTTGTCCCGGTTCAGGAGCTCGATCTCGCGTTGCTTCTTCTCGGATTGGTAGCGCGCATCAAGCTCAAGCAACGCGCCTTTCCTGCTTGCCTCAGCCAGCGCGCGGGACGCACGACGTTCGCGGTGGTAGGCGTTGATGGCGTGCTTGTAGTCGCCTGCGGCCTCGAGTGCTTCGCCGTATTCGGCGAGCAAACCGGCATACATCGAATGTGAGTCGAGCCGCATTGCGAGGTCGAGTGCTTCTTCAACGTTCTTGCGCCCTTGCTCAAGCAGTCCCAGCCTGATCTCGGCTTGGCCTGCATTGGCAAGGGCGACGATCAGGCCGTGCGGGTCGGAGATCCGGCGGGCAATCACGATCGCTTCGTTGGTGATCTGCAAGGCGTCGCGGTAGCGCCCGGCTTTCAGGTAGGTGTCGCCAAGGTTGATCAGCATGGTTTCGATACGCTCCGGGTTGCCGGCCTGGCGGGCAAAACCCAGCGCGTTCTGTGCTGCAACAAGCTCCAGGGGGCGGTCTTTCTGCGCCTGGGCGAGCTTCGATCGGGTGTCCCAAAACTGCGCCAGGAGTGCCGGCTCGTCGATGCTGGCGGCAAGCTTGCTCGCGATCGTGGTTTCATCCGCCGCCCTGACAAGTTCGCCAGCTTCGATGAACAGCGTGGCAATGCTGTCATGGGCGCGGAACTGGCGCGGTTTGGATCTGAGCCGTACCGCGATCGCCAGCGCATCGCGGTAGGCGGCAAGCGCATCCGCTTGGCGTCCAAGATCGAACAGCAGCGATCCGCGAATCATCTGCAAGCGATAGCGCTGCCGCAAGTCGGCATCCGCCGGCAAGGCGTCATGCGCCTCGTTGGCAAGTTCGAGCGCGCGTGTCAGATCGCCGTGTGCGCGCACCGCGAAGCCGCGCACGATCAGGGCTGCTGCCTTGGCCTCGGGCGTGGCCAAGGCATCAAGCGCTGCAGCGGTGGCGTCGGCGGCATCAAGCTTGTTGGCGCTTGCTTGACTGGTTCCCTTCAGGGTCAGGAACGCAATGCGCGACGCTTGATCCGGCGCCGTCTTGAGCAGTGGATCAAGGCTATCGATTGCCGCATCGGGGTTGCTTCGCGCCTGGGCTTCGATTGCGTCGACCCGCGAAGCAAGGTCGGGATCGAGTTCGGCCGCTGTTGCTGCGGGCGAAAGCGCGATCCAGACAAAGGCGAAGGTGCAACGCACCAGGGCGCCCATGCTCCGGCTTGATGGAAGAGGCATTCGACGTTGTCCCAGCGGCGCGAATGCGCCGTCTGAGCTCTTTACGGCCAGCCTTGCTGGAACTTGATCCCCCGTAAGGGGCTGGGCGCACGACGGTGCCCGAGTCAATCCACCGGGCTCGGTGGCGGGCCTTCGGTCACGAGCAGTTCGACCAGCCCGTTCGACCACGCCTGTTCGAGATCCCGCTCAATCACTTCCATGTTCGATTCGCCGCCGGTGAGCAGGCGTGCCACCCCGTAAGCGCGGCTGCGGCCATGGGCTTTGGCGAGGTACAAGGCCATGTCGATCAGGTTGATCTCTCGTTCCCACGGCAGGCGCACATCGCCGGGGCTCAGCGGGTAGGGCGCGTAGCCCACGGACGCGGTGACCGGTATTTGACCGCAGGCGCTGGGCACCGGATGCGCAGAAATCGCCTCGATGATGCGTTGCGCGATGGGCTGCATCTGCTCGAGCCGCACGCTGGGCATGAAGACGAGAAACTCTTCGCCACCCCAGCGCACCACCATGTCTGCTTCGGGCAGCGCGCCGCGCAAGCGCGACGCCACCTCGATCAGCACCGCGTCGCCCGCGGGGTGGCCAAGCCGATCGTTGATCCGCTTGAAGTGATCGATGTCGATCAGGTAGGTTGCGCGCACGGTGTTAGCTACTTGCGCCTCAGGCTGGGCATCGAGCTGCGCCATGCGTTGCTGGAAGTGTCGGCGGTTATACAGCCCGGTCAGCGGATCGCGGCTGCTCTGGATCGCCAGCTCTGCGTTGCGCTCCGCCAGTTGCTGATTTGTCGTCCGCACGCGTCGGTAAAGCAGGCCGACCACCGTGGCGGCCAGCGCACCGACGATCATCAAGAGCCACCACACCCGCTGCTCAAGGCGGTGGTTGCTGATCTCGGCGTCCTTGAGCGCGTTCTCGCGGTTGAGCAAGGCGATCTCGCGCTGCTGTTTGTCGGCCTCGTAGCGCGCTTGCAGTTCAAGTACGACGCGTTGCTTTTCTGTCTGGAACAGCTCTTCTGACAGCGCGCGTTCGCGCATCAGGATTTCCAACGCCGCGTCGCTCTGGCCAATCTTGCGCAGCGCGTCGCCGTACTCCTGCAGCACGATGATCTCGTCATTCCGCGCGCCGTGGTCTGCGTAGGTCTGCAAGGCCTTGTCGATCTGGCGTCGCCCGGCGGCGGTGTCGCCGCTGAGCACTCGCGCAAGGCCAATGTTGGTCTGGATCGTGGCTTCGCCGGCCCAGTCCTGGAAGCTCTGCGCAATCGGCTGCGCCAGTTCGGCATGGGCGATGGCCTCGCGATACTCGCCGGTCAGCAGGAAGTAGTTGGACAGATTGATCAGCGCGGCCGACTCGGTCGCGCGTGCCCTGGATGCGCGTGCAAGTCTTAACGCCTCGCCCAGCGCCGTGCGCTGCGCTGCGCGCTCGCCCGTCATGTTGTGGATGTTGCTTTCGATCAGCTTGCAGTTGGCCAGCGCCGCCGTGTCTTCGTTGGCGCGCGCCGTGGCGCTTGCCTGATTGATGGTGACCAGCGCCCGGTCATATTGGCGCAGGCTCACGAACAGGCTGGCCAGGTTGGCCTGCGACGAGGTCTTGCGCCGCAGCCAGCTGTTGTCTTCCGCAATCCGCACGGCTTGTTGCAGGTGCCCGAGCGCGATGTCGTAGTGCCCTTGCTGATGGGCGACCGCGCCGAGTACGTTTTCCGCCCAGTACAGCAGGCGGGGCGGGGCATCGTTGCCAAGCTGGTTGCGGCCGGCGTTCGCGGCGCGTGCGGCTTCTTCAAGCTTGCCGTTTACCAGCAAGGCGTTGGCGCGCACCAGTTCGGCCTCGGCTGCGATGTTCTGGTTGTCGGCCGCAAGTGTGGCCAGTTCGCGCGCCGTTTGCAGCGCACTTTCCGGCACGCCGGCGAGTGCCTGTGTATAGCCCAGCAGGCTCAGGTAAGCCGCACGCCGCTTTGGGGGGGCTTTGCGGGCCTCGGCTTCGAGCGCGTTCAGTTGCGCGAGCGCCTGGTCCGGGTAGTCGCCTGTCAGGGCTTCGATCCGGCCCAATGCTTCGTCGGTCAGCGGGGCTGCTGCCGAGGGCGGCGCGGCCAGCAGCAGTGCGAGTCCGACCAGGCCGGCGGCGAGCGGCGCTGCGAAACACCGGGCGGAAACGAGCCAGCGCTTGTGCATTGCTCAGGTCGGCAAGGCCGGGCCAATGATGATCGGCTCGGGTTCGAGCACGACGCCAAAGCGTTGCCGCACATCGGCCTGAATGGCTTGCGCCAGCGCGAGGATTTCGCTGCCGCTGGCGCCACCCGTGTTGGTCAGCACCAATGCCTGATTGGGATGTACTCGCGCGCGGCCCAGCGCGCGGCCCTTCCAGCCCGCCTGATCAATCAGCCAGCCCGCCGCAAGTTTGAAGCGGCCGTCTGCCTGGGGATAGCTCACCAATGCCGGGTGCAAGCCTTGCAGTTGCGCGTGCGCTGCGGCACTGACGATGGGGTTCTTGAAGAAGCTGCCTACGTTGCCGAGCACCGCTGGATCCGGCAGCTTGCGTTGGCGCACCGCAACCACCGCGTCGAAGATGTCTTGCGGTGATGGGCTGGTGACGCTGCGAGCGGCAAGTTCCTCGCTGACATCGCGGTAGCCCGCGTGCGCAGACCAGCGCTTGGGGAGCGCAAAGGTCACGCTGAGCACGATCAGGCGACTGCCGGCGGGGTGTTTGAAAATGCTGTCGCGGTAGCCAAAGCGGCAGTCGGCGCGCGTGAGCGTGCGGGTTTCGCCGGTGTCCCGATCGATGGCTTCGAGGCTGTCGAAACAATCGGTCAGTTCCAGCCCGTAGGCGCCGATGTTCTGTACCGGTGCCGCGCCAACGTTACCCGGGATCAGCGCCAGGTTCTCAAGCCCCGGCCAGCCCTGGGCGAGCGTCCAGGCCACCGTTTCATGCCAGTTTTCACCAGCCCCGACGCGCACGAGGTGGTGGGCCGGGGTTTCGCCCACCTTTTCGCGGCCCGCAATGCTTGGCTTGAGCACCAGGCCGGCGTAGTCGCTGGCGAAGACGATGTTGCTACAGCCGCCGACGATGAGCACCGGATGCCGATTCGAGTCCGCCCACGCGAGCGCTTCGCGAATCGAGGCCGCCGAATCGGCTGCGCAGAAATGCGCAGCCCGTGCCGCCACACCCAAGGTGCTGAGGGGGGCAAGATCGACGTCGTGCTCGATGCTGGTGTCCATGCGGCTGCTAGGCGAAAAGCCTTGATTATAGAGGCGCGCCGTATAATCCCGGCGTTCGGGTTTTGTACTGGAGAGACAAAAAGATGCCGTCCTTCGACGTAATGAACGAAGTTAACTGGGTTGAGGTGCGCAATGCCATCGACCAGGCCAACAAGGAAATCACCAATCGCTTCGACTTCAAGGGGTCGGATGCGCGCGTGGAGTTGAACGACAAGGCCTTGACCCTGTTCGCCGATAACGACTTCCAGCTCTCGCAGGTGTGGGACATCGTGGTGGGCAAGTTCGCCAAGCGCAATGTGGACGTGCGCTGCATGGAAGAGGGCGAGATCGAGAAGATCAGCGGCAACAAGGTCAAGCGCGCAGTGACCGTGAAGGCGGGTATCGACTCTGATCTGGCCAAACGCATCGTGCGCATCATCAAAGACAGCAAGCTCAAGGCGCAGGCAAGCATTCAGGGCGATACCGTGCGTGTCTCGGGCGCCAAGCGCGATGTGTTGCAGGAAACCATTGCGCTGCTGAAAAAGTCGGTCACTGACTTCCCCTTGCAGTTCGGCAATTTCCGCGAGTAGTGCCTGGGCGTCGTTTGGGGGCGCGGGTCTTCGCCCGGCCTGCCTGAGGCCCGGGCGTCGGGGTGTTCCCCTGCTCAAGCTATGCGTCGTTCTGCCGTTAAGTCACTGACAGGCCGGCAATGCGGCCGGCCAGGAGAACGCAATGGACAGTTCAGCAATCGCAGCCTCGATCTCAGATCAATCGATGGGCACCGTAAAAGGTGTGGCGCAGGTGGCAATGCTCAAGAAGAGCATGGAAATTGAAGGTCAGTCGGCGCTTGCCCTGGTGCAGGCACTGCCAAAGCCGGCGCCGGTGCCGGCGGGGCAGCCGGGCGCGCTGGTCAACACCTTCGCGTGACGCCCGTGCCCGGCGCGTTTGGCGCGTCAGGGCAAATGCCATGGAGGCACCTGTCTGCAGCTTGACGTTGCGTACCTGAAGGCGCGCCTGGCGAGTGCCACACACAGCGAGTCAGAGCCGCCCGAGGCCGGCGATCAGATCGCCGCGGCGGTGCTCGTGCCTCTGGTTGTGCGGCCGCATGGCCTGCAGGTGTTGCTGACCAAGCGTACCGCTCACCTGAATCACCACCCCGGCCAGATCAGCTTTCCGGGCGGGCGCATCGAAGCAGACGATGTGTCACCCACTGCCGCCGCGCTGCGCGAAACCGAAGAGGAAACCGGCCTTGCGCCCGCCCTGATCGAACTCCTCGGCGAACTGCCGGCGTTCGATACCAGCACCGGCTTCCGGATCTCGCCGGTGGTTGGCATCGTTCGCCCCCCGTTCGAACTCACGCCCGATCCGTTCGAAGTCGCCGAGGTCTTCGAGGTACCCCTGAGCTTCCTGCTCGATCGTGCCAATCACCAGCGGCACGAGATTGTCTGGCGCGGGCGTGTGCGCCACTACTGGGCGATGCCTTGGGGCGATTACTACATATGGGGCGCGACTGCGGGGATCATCCTCTCCTTGGCGCACGCGCTTGCACCACAGGCCTGACCCTGCCGCAGCAGATTGTTGCAAAGCCGCGTCGGGCAAGGGTTTGACGTTAATCGGGCAAGATGGATGTGGTATCTTGCGGTGCACTAAGAAGGCCCGGAAACGCGCGGCCTCAACCGTTCTCAGATACCCCGATGACGCTGCTCTCCCTGCTCGTAGCCATTCTGCTTGAACAGATCCGCCCGCTGCCGTGGCGGCGTTTCGTCGAAGAACCGACCGAGGCGCTGGCCGGTTTTCTCGAAGACCGCCTGAACGACGGCCAGGCCCGCCATGGCACGATCGCGTGGTGCGTCGCCGTCCTGCTGCCAACCCTCGCATCGGTGCTGATCTACGCGGTGCTGTTCCTGTGGCAGCCGATCGCCGCGGTGATCTTCAACGTCCTTGTTCTCTACCTCGGCTTCGGCTATCGGCAGCACAGCCACTTCTACGGGCGTATCCATGCGTCCCTGCGTGCGCAGGAGATCGATCGTGCCCGCAACCTGCTGTCGGACTGGCGGGGCGGACGTTACGACCGCACGCCGCCTTCGGAACTGGCGCGTCTGTCGATCGAAAAGGGGCTGGTGGTCGGGCACCGCCAAGTGTTTGCGCTGTTTCCCATGTTCTTGCTCTTCCCGGGGCCAAGCGGGGTGGTGCTGTACCGCTTGTCCGAGCGTTTTGCGCATCTGTGGCCGGAAGGCCGCGAGCCCGGCTTCACCGAGTTCGGTCGCTTCGCGCGCAACGCGTTCACTGTGATCGACTGGTTGCCGGCGCGGATTACCGCGGTTGCGTTCTCGATCATGGGTGACTTTGAAGACGCCATCTACTGTTGGCGCACCCAGGCTGCGCTTTGGTCGGACAAGGTTGAAGGGGTTCTCCTTGCAGCCGGCGCCGGCGCGATCGGCGTGCGCCTGGGCAACCCGGTGCACGGTGCGGGCGAGGTGATCGAGCGTCCTGAATTGGGCACCGGTGACGATGCCGACGTGGATTTCATGTACAGCGCGGTCGGCCTGATCCGGCGCACGCTGGTGCTTTTTCTGGTGGTGATCCTGATGGTTGGCATTGCTGGTTGGGCGGGGCGCTAGCGCAATCAAGCAAACGGACGGGTGCAGCGCATCATTGGCACGTGTGAAGTGGGTTTCGTCACTGGTGTCCGGACGCCGATTGGGACTTACGGCGGACCTTGCAAGGATTTACGCCGACCGACCTGGCGGCCCGCTGGGGCGTGCGTACGGGCGACGCCAAGATGCCCACAGGATCGTCGGTGCGCTCACCGACCCGTTCGAGGCGACTCACATGTGCATCACCGCCTAGAACGTGGCGGATGAATTCGGTATCTCGCGCGAGGGCCAGGACGCCTTTGCTGTTGAATTGCATCGCCGCGCCAGCCTTGACACCGCTGCGGGCTACTTTGGCGACCAGATCCTGCCATCGAACTGGCGAGCAAGAAGGGTTCGACTTTCTTCACCAACGACGCGCATTTCCGGCGCGACGCTTCACTCGAGGGCATGGCCAAGCTCAAGCCTGTGTTCCGTAAGGATGGCTCGGTCACCGCGGGCAATGCCTCGGGCTTGAATGACGGCACCGCAGCGCTGGTCATGATGGAGGCCGAAGCGGCTGCCCAGGCCGGGCTCAAGCCGCTGGCGCGCCTCGTGTCGTATGGCCTGGCGGGCGTCGATCCGGCCTTGATGGGTACCGGGCCGATTCCTGCGGTGCAATTGGCGCTCAAGCGCGCTCGTCTGCGCGCAGCCCAGATCGACGTGTTCGAATCCAATGAAGCCTTTGCGGCACAGGCCTTGTGCGTGACGCACGGGCTTGGATCTTGATCCGGCGAAGGTGAACATCAACGGCGGCGCGGTGGCGCTGGGGCACCCGATTGGCGCGACCGGAGCGATCCTTTCGGTGAAAGCAATCTACGAGCTGATCCGCACTGGAAAGCGTTTTGGTCTGGTCACCATGTGTATCGGTGGTGGGTAGGGCATCGCCGGGGTCATCGAACGGCTTTGAAGGCCGCCCTTGCCCGGTGGCATGCCGGGTATGAACGCAAAGTCGGAGGCCGGTAAGCTTGGCCCGCACGGCCGGTCTGCGCTGTGGCGTGTGCAGCGTTGTGTGCAAAGGGGGCAGTGCTTTGGCTGGGTGTCGCGCCTGCCCATCTGTGCTTCGGCGCGTGAGCCGAATCGAGGCAAAATGTAAAAAAACGTCACAAGTTTCCAGTCTGGCATCGTACTAAGGCGACGATGTGCTAGCAGTTTCCGTGACTTTGCGTCCGCGCTTTCGGGAATGGGATGGCCTGGGGCGTGCGTTGAAGCGTTCATTCTGGTGTGACGAACTGCCTTTGTTTCCGGGATTCTTGGCCGTTTTGTGACCCGCGCGCGGCGATATTGATGCCTGGGCATGCATTTGGGATGGCCACGTCTCTGCGTTGCAATGTTGCGCGGCCCGATGGGTGGATAAGCAAAACTTCGAGCAAGCCTGGTCAAGATGCACTTTGGTGCGCAAATCAGCATGGCCGCCGATTCAAAGCGCTGCCGATGTGCAGCGCTTTGCGCTTATTCAGGCCGAACGCCAGCAATGATTGGTGTGGAGGCCGATGGACAAACCAAGAGGATTCCACTCATGAAGATTTCGACTCGTTTGATGACTCGCACCGCCCGCGTTTGCGCCCTTGGTCTGGCGCTGGCGTTTTCTGGATCGGCGCTGGCCTGGGAAAAGGGCAAGCTCCTGATCTGGGTGGGCGATGATCGTGCTGCCAAAGGCATGCGCAAGCTGGCTGCGGCCTACACGCAGAAGACCGGCATCAAGGTCGTGGTTGAAGTGCCCGAAAACCCCACCGGCACCTTCGAGTCGTCGATGGGGGGGGGCGGTGGCCCCGACATCTTCATGTGGCCGCACGACCGTATCGGTGACTGGGCGGGCAAGGGCTGGCTTTCGTCGGTGTCGGTGTCGCAGAACCTGAAGAACAGCATCGTCCAGGTGGCCTGGGATGGCGTGACCTCCAAGGGTAAGGTCTGGGCCTATCCGGTTGCCGTCGAGGCGCTGAGCCTGGTCTACAACAAGGCACTGGTGCCTGTCGCCCCCAAGTCGTTCGAAGAGATCCCGGCATTGCACGCCTCGCTCAAGGCCAAGGGCGTGTCCGCAATTGGCTGGGAAGTGAACAATCCTTACATGTCCTGGCCGTTGCTTGCCGCGAACGGCGGCTATGTGTTCCGCCGTGATCTGCTGGGTAACTACGAGCCCAAGAACACCGGCGTGAATAACCAGGGCGCGATTTTTGGCGCTGAATTGCTGCAGAAAATGGTCAAGGGTGGTGTGCTCAATCCCAGCCAGTCGACCGGCGATGTCGAGGCCGCGATGAAGAGCGGCAAGTTGGCGATGATGCTGACCGGCCCCTGGGCCTGGGAAGGTCTGAGCAAGGCCGGTGTGAAGTACGGCATTGCGCCGATCCCGAGCGTGGGCGGTCAGCCGGCTGCGCCTTTTGTGGGCGTGCTCGGCGCCATGATTCCGGCTGGCTCGCCCAACCGTGCTGCGGCGGTGCAGTTGATCGAACAGCATTTGCTGCCGGCAGAGGGCCTGCTGGCTTTCAACAAGGATCGCCCGCTGGGTATTCCCGCATCCAAGGACATCTTCTGGGATTTCTACTCTGACCCGCAGATCCGTCAGGCCATGGAGAGTGTGTTCGCCGGCAAGCCGATGCCGAACAACCCGGAAATGCAGTACTTCTGGAGCAATCTTGGCGGCGCCCTGCAAGAGATCACGATCAACGGTCGCAAGCCCAAAGAGGCGCTCGACGTGGCAGCCAAGAACATCGCTTCAGGTAGCTGAGCGGGCCTGCAGTCTGCGAACAGAACGCCCACCATCCGGTGGGCGTTTTGCTTTCTGGCGTGCGCATTCGCTGCCGGTTTGATCAGAAGCGTGGCGGAGCCCTGAGGGGGCGGGCATGATGCGCCTTTGCCCATTTTCGGAGAAGTCCATGACCCTTGGCACCCCGCTCACGGCATCCGCTACCCGCGTGATGCTGCTTGGCGCCGGCGAACTCGGCAAGGAAGTGATCATTGCCCTGCAAAGGCTCGGCTGTGAGGTGATTGCGGTTGATCGCTACCCACATGCGCCGGGCCATCAGGTGGCGCATCGCGCGCATACGATCGACATGACGGACGCTGCGGCCGTGCGTGCGCTGGTTGAACTGGAACGGCCGGCGCTGATCGTGCCGGAGATCGAGGCGATTGCCACTGATGAGCTGGCGCGTATCGAGGCCGATGGCTTGGCCGAGGTGATCCCGACCGCGCGCGCCGCGCAACTGACCATGCACCGCGAAGGCATCCGTCGCTTGGCTGCTGAAACGCTGGGCCTGCCGACTTCGCCCTACGCATTTGCCGATACGCTGGACGAATTGCGTGCGGCAATCGACGCCGGTATCGGCTATCCCTGCGTGATCAAGCCGGTCATGTCCTCGTCCGGAAAGGGCCAGTCCACCGTCCGCTCGGCGGCCGAACTGGATGCCGCGTGGGAATATGCCGCCAAAGGCGGGCGGGTCAAGCAAGGGCGCGTGATCGTCGAGGGCTTCATCGATTTTGATTACGAGATCACGCAGCTGACCGTGCGTGCGGTGGGCGCTAGTGGTGAGGTCGAAACCAGCTTCTGCGAGCCCATTGGTCATGTGCAGGTGTCAGGCGATTACGTCGAGAGCTGGCAGCCGATGGCCATGTCACCCGTGGCGCTGGCGCGCTCGCGCGACATCGCGGGCAAGGTGACCGCGGCGCTCGGTGGGCGTGGTCTTTTTGGCGTTGAGTTGTTCGTCAAGGGCGATCAGGTGTGGTTCTCGGAAGTCAGTCCGCGTCCGCACGACACCGGCTTGGTCACGCTGGCGTCGCAGCGGTTTTCAGAGTTCGAACTGCATGCGCGCGCGATTCTTGGTTTGCCGGTTGATGCGTCGCTGCGCCGGCCCGGTGCAAGCGCGGTCATCTACGGTGGTGTGGATGCTACCGGTATCGTCTTCGACGGGGTGCGCGAGGCATTGCTGGTGCCCGAGAGCGACATTCGCCTTTTCGGCAAGCCCGAATCCTTCATTAAACGGCGCATGGGCGTGGCCGTGGCAACTGCCGACGACACCGACACGGCACGCGCGCGCGCAAAAGAATCGGCGTCGCGCGTCAAGCCCAGGGCGGTTTAGCCCTTAGGGAAGGTCTGAATAAGTGAGCGAGAGGGATGCAGCGCAAGGCGCGGCGCGCGCAGCGACCAAGCCATATCA
>NZ_JAPFHA010000034.1 GCF_026586805.1 Niveibacterium sp. 24ML
CCCCCGGGAAGCCGAGCGCCGGCAGTGACTGCAGGCCGCCTTCGTTGATCGCGCGTGCGCCGTAGGCAATGCGCTCGCCGCCGCGCAGCACCGCGGCGATGTGCGGATGCGTCTTGAAGCGCTGGAACTCGTCGAAGGGCGAGAGCTGCGGGTTGCGGTAGCCCAGGTGCGTCACCAGCCCAACCGCCACCTGGTCGGCGCCGTACTGGTAGAGGAAGCCACCGCCGCCGGCGTGCCCGGCCAGCGGCCAGCCCATGAAGTGGGCCACGCTGCCGGTGCGGTGCTGCGCTGCCGGCACCCGCCAGACTTCCTTGATGCCCAGTGCGTGGTGGCTTTCGCCCACGCCGTCGCGCAGGCCGTAGTGCGATTCGAGTTCGCGCGTGATCGATCCGCCTGCACCTTCGGCGACCAGCGTGTAGCGCGCGCGGATCTCGATCCCCGCGGCAAAGCGCTCACCCGGTTCGCCGCAAGCCTTGCGCCCCATGTCGCCAGTCAGCACGCCGGTCAGTGCGCCCTGCGCATCGAAACAAGGCGATGCGGCGGCGTAGCCCGGGTACAGATCAACGCCGAGCGCCTCGGCCTGCCCCGCAAGCCAGCGGCACAACTCGCCGAGGCTGCCGACGTAGAGCCCGCGGTTGTCGAGCAGCGGTGGCAGTGCAAAGCCCGGTGCGCGCAGCGCGCGGCGCGGTGTCAGCCATTGCACGCTGTCATCGCTGACTTGCGTGTTAAGCGGCGCACCGCGTTCGCGCCAGTCGGGCAGCAGTTCGTTGAGCGCGACCGGGTCGACGATCGCGCCGGAGAGGATGTGCGCGCCGACCTCCGCCCCCTTCTCGAGCACGCAGACCGAGATGTCGGCGCCGCTTTCGCTGGCGAGTTGCCGCAGGTGGATCGCGGCGGCGAGGCCGGCCGGGCCGGCGCCGATGATGAGTACGTCGTAGTCGATGTGGTCGCGGGTCATGACGCGGCTTTCATGGGCTTGATGTTGCGCGTCTCGTGCAGTTCGCGGCCGACCCATGAGGCGCGCAAGGCCGCCGGGTAGTCCGCCAGTTCATCATGCGCACGGCCCGCGGCCAGCGCAGCAGCCACCGATTCGGCGGCGAGCATGCCGGACTTCATCGCGGTGTGCGTGCCCTTGATCCGCGGCACATTCAACAAACCCGCCGCGCAGCCCAGCAGCACGCCCCCGGGAAGCCGAGCGCCGGCAGTGACTGCAGGCCGCCTTCGTTGATCGCGCGTGCGCCGTAGGCAATGCGCTCGCCGCCGCGCAGCACCGCTGCGATGTGCGGATGCGTCTTGAAGCGCTGGAACTCGTCGAAGGGCGAGAGCTGCGGGTTGCGGTAGCCCAGGTGCGTCACCAGCCCAACCGCCACCTGGTCGGCGCCGTACTGGTAGAGGAAGCCTCCGCCGCCGGCGTGCCCGGCCAGCGGCCAGCCCATGAAGTGGGCCACGCTGCCGGTGCGGTGCTGCGCTGCCGGCACCCGCCAGACTTCCTTGATGCCCAGCGCGTGGTGGCTTTCGCCCACGCCGTCGCGCAAGCCGTAGTGCGATTCGAGTTCGCGCGTGATCGATCCGCCCGCACCTTCGGCGACCAGCGTGTAGCGCGCACGGATCTCGATCCCCGCGGCGAAGCGCTCGCCCGGTGTGCCGCAAGCCCGGCGCCCCATATCGCCAGTCAGCACGCCGGTCAGTGCGCCCTGCGCATCGAAGCAAGGCGATGCGGCGGCGTAGCCCGGGTACAGATCAACGCCGAGCGCCTCGGCCTGCCCCGCAAGCCAGCGGCACAACTCGCCGAGGCTCCCGACGTAGAGACCGCGGTTGTCGAGCAGCGGTGGCAGCGCAAAGCCCGGTGCGCGCAGCGCGCGGCGCGCTGTCAGCCACTGCACGCTGTCATCGCTGACTTGCGTGTTGAGCGGTGCAACGCGTTCACGCCAGTCCGGCAGCAGTTCGTTGAGCGCGACCGGGTCGACGATCGCGCCGGAGAGGATGTGCGCGCCGACCTCCGCCCCCTTTTCGAGCACGCAGACCGAGATGTCCGCGCCGCCTTCGCTGGCGAGTTGCCGCAGGCGGATCGCGGCGGCGAGGCCGGCCGGGCCGGCGCCGATGATGAGTACGTCGTAGTCGATGTGGTCGCGGGTCATGACGCGGCTTTCATGGAACGGGGGAAAGGTGGATGTCGTCGGTCGAGGTGGCGCCGGCGGTCGAAGCGCGGATGTGCTCGATCAGGCTCGCAAGCCCGCCGCTGATGTACTTGTGGCGATGGCGCACGAGGTAGAAGGCGCGGCCCAGGTTGAGATCGCACACCTGCAGCGGCACCAGGCTGCCACGGCGGAAGGCATCACGCAGCGCGAGCCGCGAGATGCAGCCCAGCCCCAGGCCCGCCTCTACCGCGCGCTTGATCGCCTCGGTGTGCTCAAGCTCCAGCCGTACCTTGAGCCGCGTGCGGTCTTCGCCGAAGGCGTGCTCGACGGTGCTTCGCGTGCCCGAGCCCGGCTCGCGCAAGATCCAGTCCTGCGCCAGCACCTCGTCGCGGCTCACGCTGCCTTTGTTGGCGAGCGGGTGATTCGGCGCGGCGAACACCACCAGTTCGTCGCGCAACCAGGGCTCGGCGATCACGTCGGGGTGTTGCAGGTCACCTTCGACGAGCCCCAGATCCAGCTCGAAGCGCGCGACCGAGGACACGATGGCGGTGGAGTTGTGCACCGCCAGCTGCACCCGCGATTCGGGGTGGCGTTGCAGGAAATCGGCGACGAACAAGGTCGCCAGGTAGTTGCCTATCGTCAGGCTCGCGCCAAGCCGCAACGGGCCGATCGCCGACTGTGTGCTGAGTGCTTCTTCAAGCTCATGCGCGCGGTCGAGGATCTGGGTTGCGCGGGGCAGCAGCCATTGCCCGGTGTCGTTGAGCCGCAGGCTCTTGCCAACCCGGTCGAACAATACCTGCGAGTAAGCGCGCTCCAGCTCGGCAAGCGCGGTGCTGGTGGCCGACTGCGACAGTGCCAGCCGCTCCGCCGCGCGGCTCGCGGAGCCGGTCTGTGCGACTGCGACGAATATTTCGAGTTGCCTGAGTGTGAATCGCATATTCATCCGATAGATAAGCGATGTCATTACAATCCGCTTTGTAGATATTCTATCGTTCCCTAGAATGCCCCGCAAATCAGGAGGGTTATTCATGCGGATCATTGTTTCGATCAAACGGGTCGTAGACCACAACGTGCAGGTGCGCCCGCGCAGCGACGGCAGCGACGTCGACACCAGCGGCGTGCGGATGGTCATCAACCCGTTCGACGAGAACGCGCTCGAAGAAGCGGTGCGGCTGCGCGAACGCGGCATTGCGTCGGAAGTCGTGGTCGTATCGTTTGGCGATGCCACGGTGCAGGAATCGCTGCGCCAGGCAATCGCGCTGGGCGCCAATCGCGCGATCTGGGGCCAGGCGCCGGCCGCGCTCGATCAGCTCGCGGTCGCCAAATTGCTGCGCCACGTCGCGCAGCGCGAGGAAGCCTCGCTGGTGATGTTGGGCAAGCAGGCGATCGACGAGGACGCCGGGCAAACCGCGCAGATGCTCGCCGCGCTGCTCGACTGGCCACAGGCGGTTGCCGTGTCAGAACTGGCCGTCGATGGCGACACCCTGTACGTGACGCGCGAGGTGGATGGCGGCAGCGAGTCGCTCGAAATCCGGCTGCCCGCCGTGGTGTCGGCCGACCTGCGCCTCAACGCACCGCGCTTCGTGAAGCTGCCGGATCTGATGAAGGCCAAGCGCCAGACCATCGAAACACTCGACTGCGCCGCGCTGGGCATCGACCTCTCGCCACGCCTGCAGCGTGCGCGTGTCGAAACCCCACCGCCGCGCCCGGCGGGCCAGCGCGTTGGCTCGGTCGCCGAACTGATCGCAAAGCTCCGCAACGATGCACAGGTGATCGCATGAGCGCCCCCGCCCGGCCGCCCGAAGGGGGCGCGCTCCCTCCCTTGGGGAGGGTGTCGCACAGCGACGGGAGGGCAGTCCAGTGAGCGTCCTCGTCCTCGCCGATATCGCCGCGAGCGGTGTCGCACTCGCCACACGCCAGGCGGTCAGCGCCGCGCAACACTGGGGCCAGCCGGTCGACCTGCTGGTGCTCGGCGGCACCGACGCCGCTGCCCATGCGCAGATCGCCGGTGTGCGCCGCGTGCTGCATGCCGATGCACCGCAGCTCGCGCAGCCGGTGGCCGAAGAGGTTGCGCGCCTGCTCAACGGCCTCGCTGGCGACTACGCGGTGATCCTCGCCGCGCACGGCAGCCTCGCCCGCAACGCCTTGCCGCGCGTTGCCGCGCTGCGCGACGTAGGCATGGTCAGCGAAGCCGTCGGCCTTCTCGGCCCGAACAGCTACCAGCGCCCGATCTACGCCGGCAACCTGCTCGCCACGGTAGACAACCGCCCCGGCCTGCAGATCCTGACGGTACGCGCCTCGCGTTTCGAAGCCGCCGCACTGGATGGCCAGGCCGAGTGCGCCGCGATTGCCGCGCCAGCCGCCGACGGCCGCAGTCGCCTCACCGGCCAGAAGACCGCCGGCGGCGAACGTCCTGAGCTGGGCAGCGCGCGCGTGGTGGTATCGGGCGGGCGCTCGCTGGGCAGTGCGGAACGCTTCCACGCCTGCCTTACGCCGCTGGCCGACCGCCTCGGCGCGGCGATAGGCGCCACGCGCGCCGCCGTCGATTCCGGCTACGCGCCGAACGAATGGCAAGTCGGCCAGACCGGCACTGTCGTTGCGCCGGATCTCTACATCGCAGTGGGCCTTTCCGGCGCGCTGCAACACACCGCGGGCATCAAGGACAGCCGGGTGATCGTCGCGATCAATCAGGACCCGGAAGCCCCGATCATGCAACTGGCGGACTACTCGCTGGTTGCCGACATCTTCGATGCCGTGCCGGAACTGGTGCGCCATCTGCAAACGGAAGCCACCGCATGAGCAAGCTCGCCACCGAAACCGTGATCGACGTGCACCACTGGAACGACATGCTGTTCAGCTTCAAGACCACGCGCGACCCCGGCCTGCGCTTTGCCAACGGCCAGTTCGTGATGATCGGCCTGCAGGACGAAAACCGCCCGCTGCTGCGCGCCTACAGCATTGCCAGCGCCAACCACGAAGAGCACTTGGAGTTCTTCAGCATCAAGGTGCCGAACGGCCCGCTCACCTCGCGGCTGCAACACCTGAAGCCGGGTGACGAGATCCTCGTCAGCCGCAAGCCGACCGGCACGCTGATCATCGACGACCTGCTGCCCGGCCGTAACCTGTTCCTGCTCAGCACCGGCACCGGGCTCGCGCCCTTCCTCAGCATCATCAAGGATCCGGAAACCTACGAGCGCTTCGACAAGGTGATCGTCACGCACGGCGTGCGCAGCGTCAGCGAACTGGCCTACGCCGAGCAGATCCAGCGCGAATTGCCGGAGCACGAATTCCTCGGCGACTACATCCGCGACCAGCTGCTGTACTACCCCACGGTGACGCGCGAGCCCTTCCGCAACCAGGGCCGCCTCACGACGCTGATCGAATCCGGCAAGCTGTGCGACGACCTCGGCCTGCCTGCGCTTGACCCGGCGCACGACCGCGCGATGCTGTGTGGCAGCCCGGCGATGCTCAAGGAACTGTCGGACATGCTGGACGGCCGTGGCTTCAAGGTGTCGCCGAACATCGGCACGCCGGGCGACTACGTTATCGAGCGCGCCTTCGTCGAAAAGTGATGGCGGCGGAGCGGGGCGGCTTGGCACGGCAGCGTGAAACAGAGCCCCCGCTTCGTTCAAGCAGGGCAGCATCGCGCCGTTAACCTGAACAGCGGCCCGACAGCGCATGGGCTGCCTTGAAATTCAGGGGGACGTGATGCTGAAGCCGCCTTTTCCGCCCGACGAGGCCGAACGCCTGAAGGCGTTGCACGACTTGCTGGTGCTCGATACCGAGCCGGAGGAACGCTTCGACTCGATCACCGCCTTCTGTTGCTCGGCGTTCAAGGTGCCGATTGCGCTGGTGAGTCTGGTGGATACCGATCGGCAATGGTTCAAATCGCGCCAGGGGCTCGATGCCTGCGAAACCGGGCGCGACATTTCCTTCTGCGGCCACGCCATCCTTCAGGCCGAACCGCTGATAGTGACAGACGCCGCGACCGACCCACGCTTTGCCGACAACCCGTTGGTGACCGGCGAGCCGAAGATCCGTTTCTATGCCGGGATGCCTTTGCAACTGCATTCGGGCCAGCGGATCGGCACCCTGTGCCTGATCGATCGCCGTCCGCGTCGGCTGGAACCTGAAGAAATCGCGCAGCTGCGCGATCTGGCTGGCCTGGTTGTTCAGGAGCTGGAAGCGCCGGGCTCGACCCAGGCGCCCGGTGCGAGATAGCCCTTGGTGACCGCCGTTTCGATCACTTCGCGTGCGTAGGCCCACAGGGTTTCGGACCCGTTGGCGATGACGCCGTTGCGCGCGTAGACCTTGTCGGCCGTCACACCGTTGGCCTGCCAGGCACGGCCCTCGGTGTGCAGGTTGTGCAGCATCGGCATCAGGCGGTCGAGCGCGTTGGCGTAGCGGGCGTCCATCGTCTCGGCGGCCTCGAACTCATCCCAAAGCGCGCGTAGCTGGTCACGGCAATCGTCCGGCAGCAGCCCGAACAGGCGATCGGCGGCGGCGAGCTCGCGCGCGTGCTTGTCGGCGTGCGCTGCGGTGTCGTAGGCGAAGGTGTCGCCCGCGTCGATTTCAACCAGATCGTGAATCATCAGCATCATCGCGGCGCGGCTTGCATCCACCGGGGCGTTGGCGTGTTCGGCCAGCACCAGCGCCATCATCGCCACATGCCAGCTGTGCTCGGCGGAATTCTCGCGGCGGCTTTCGTCGAGTAACCAGGACTGGCGCAGGATCCCCTTGAGCTTGTCGATCTCAAGGATGAAGCGGATCTGGGCGGCAAGCCGCGCGGCAGTGGGCAGCGATTCCGAAGGAGGCATGGATTCGATTCGAAGGGGCGCAGGTTATCGGCAACAGGGCTGCGCGATGGATAGGCAAGCCCCGCGCGCCCGATTCTCGCAGGACTTTGTCAATCTCTGTAACTAAGTGGCGAAAGTGTGGTGTTTGCCATGGCGTGGTGCTGCACGATCCGCCAAATTGCTGCACTACGGCAACCACCGAGTGCTACCGATGCCCGAATCCACTTCGATTCACACAACGACCCAAAAGGTTGTTGCGTGGTGGCCGCAGTCGCTTGATCCGCTCAAAGCGGGCGTGCGGATGCGTTGCCTGACACCTCTGGCGACCTTGCAGCGCGATGGCGTTGAGGTTGAACGTTACGACGCTGCGCGCGAAGCGCATTACTGCAGCGTGATCGTGCAGGCGTGGTCGGTGTTTGCCACCGCGCGCAATGCCTTGCCGCCTGAGGCGATGCTGGATGCCGTGGCGCGCTTGAAGCGCAGAGGCGTGCGCATTCTTGTCGATAACTGCGACAACCAGTTCTACAACCCTGGCAATGACCCCGAATGGGAAAAGCAGATCCAGCGCTTGCGCGCGCTGCTTGCGATGGCGGATCAGCTGGTCTGTGCCACTGAAGCCTTGGCGCAGGTGACGCGAGAGCAAGGCTTTACGCAGCCGATCGCGGTGGTGGGTGATGCGGTGGAAGGCGTGGCCGATCTGATGCCGGGCGAGAGCTGGGCACGGCGGCACCTGAACCCGAAGCGCTGGCCGGCAAAACGCAAGGTGCTCAACCATGCGTGCTGGGTGGGATATTGGCGCAAGCGTGGGCACCTGCCGCTGGTGTGGTTCGGCAACCATGGCGTCGGGTTCGCCGAGGGCGGCATGAGCGATCTGGCGTCTGTGCGCAATCAGATCCACCGCGCAAGCGAGCGCTGCCCGGTATCGCTGACGGTGATCAGCAATCACCCGCAGAAGTTCAATGCATTGTTCAGCGAATGGTCGATCCCGCGGCGCTACCTGGATTGGGATCGAACCACCTTTCTCGATGCCTTGCGCCTTCACGACGTTGCCCTGATTCCGGTGAAAGAAAACCCGTTTACCCGCTGCAAGAGCGGCAACCGTGTTGCGACCGCGCTCAACGAGGGGCTCGCCGTCGTGGCGGATCCCATCGAAAGCTATCGCGAGTTCGCAGACTTCGGCAGTTTCAATGGCTTTGACGGCGCACTGGCTGACTTCCTGCTCGACGCCCAGGGCAGGCAAGCGCGAGTTGCCGCCGGGCAGGACTATGTGGCGCGCAAGTGCAGCCATGCGGCGATTGCGTCGCAGTGGCGACACGTCATCAACTACGAACTGCTGCAGGCGGGCCGCCAAGGCCGATTACTGGCAGGCGACACCGCAATGTGTGCCTGAACGCACGCCGGAGCGCTGCGCCCACGCAAGGCCATGAAAAAGGGCGCCCGAAGGCGCCCTCAATACTACAAAGGAAGGGTGACTCAGCGCAGCGCGGCTGCCAGTGCGTCGGCGTCGAGGCCAACGATCAGGTGCATTGCGCCGCCTTCAACCGGCATGGTGGCTTGCACGCCGGCGTTCTTCAGCGCGGCGGCGTCCATCTTGCCTGCATCGGCCAGTTCCACGCGCAGGCGGGTCGCGGCCAGCGCTTCGAGCTTCTTGACGTTGCCGGCGCCACCCAGCGCGGCACGGATCTTCTCGGCGCGCGCCTGCTGTTGCGCATTGGCAGCAGCCGGGGCTGCAGTGGCAGCTGTCACGCTTGCAACCGGTGTGGCCAGGTCAGCGTCGGCGCTGGTGGACTTCAGGTAGTCCTCCATGTCGCCCTTCATGTTCTCGGACAGCGGGCCAAAGATGGCCTGGATGCCGTTACCCACCACCACCACGCCCGATGCGCCGAGCGCCTTCAGGCGGGCTTGGTCTACCTTGGCCGGATCGGCCACCGCGATGCGCAGGCGGGTGATGCAGGCGTCGAGACTCTTGATGTTGCTACGGCCACCGAAAGCGATCACGAGGTCGCGCGCTTTGCCGCTCTTGCCTTCGCCCATGGCTTGCAGCGGGGCGCCTTCTTCTGCTGCATCCTCACGACCCGGGGTCTTGAGGTTGAACTTGACGATCACGAAACGGAACACCGAGTAGTAGATCGCAGCGTAGATCGGGCCAAGAACGAACACGTACCACGCGCCCTGGGACTTGTTGCCGATCAGGTTGAACATCAGGAAGTCGATGCCGCCCTGCGAGAAGGTGAAGCCCATGTGCATGCCGAGCGTGTTCGCGACGAACTGGCACGAAGCAGCCAGGCAGGCGTGGATGAAGTACAGCACCGGCGCCACGAACAGGAAGGCGAACTCGATCGGCTCGGTGATACCGGTGAGGAAGGAGGTCAGCGCGGCGGAGATCATCATGCCGCCCACGGCCACCTTGTTTTCCGGCTTGGCGGTATGCCAGATCGCGATTGCAGCAGCCGGCAGACCGAACATCTTGAAGAAGAATGCGCCAGCCAGCACGCCTGCGGTCGGGTCGCCCGCGAAGAAGCGGTTGATGTCACCGCTCACCACTTTGCCGGCGGCATCGGTGAAGGAGCCCATTTCGAAGAAGAAGGGCACGTTCCAGATGTGGTGCAGGCCGAAGGGGATCAGCAGACGCTCAACGAAGCCATACACGGTGGCGGCGGTGCGCGGATCGCTCACGGCAGCCCAGTGCGAGAAGGACTTGATGGCGCCGCCGATCGGGGGCCACACGATCGACAGGGCTGCACCGAGTGCGATCGCCGAGATGGCGGTGACGATCGGCACAAAACGCTTGCCCGCGAAGAAGCCCAGGTAAGGGGGCAGCGAAATGCGGAAGAAGCGGTTGAACATGTAAGCCGCCAGACCGCCGGCGAGGATGCCGCCGAACACGCCGGTCTGGATCGAGGGCAGGCCCATGATCGTGTCCGGCTTGATGCCCATAAGGCCAGCCATGACGCCGAGCGTGACGGTCATGACGAGGTAGCCGATGGTGGCGGCGATGGCTGCGACGCCATCGTTCTCGGTAAAGCCCAGCGCAACGCCGATGGCGAAGATCAGCGGCAGGTTGCCGAAGATCACGTCACCCGCGTTCTTCATCAGCGACAGGATCGCGAGGAAGACGGTGTTGGTGGTGTGGAAATCGGTTGCGCCCAGACCCAGCAGCAGGCCCGCCACAGGCAGGACGGCCACTGGCAGCATCAGCGACTTGCCGATTTTCTGCAGGCCAGCAAAGGCATTTGCAAACATGGTTTTATGACTCCTCAAGGGTACTTGGTTTAATCAGCGAACTTAGCGAGCCGGGCACGCACTTCGGCGGCGGTGCCCAGCGAAATCACTTCTTGTGCGAGCGCCTGGCACTCGGCCATCGACACGCGTGAAACAGTGGCCTTGACGGCCGCAATGGCGGGCACCGAGGCGGACAACTCGGTGACCCCGAGGCCGATCAGCACCGGTATGGCCATCATGTCCGAGGCCATGCCGCCGCATACACCCACCCACTTGCCGTGCTTCTTCGCGCCTTCGCAGGTCAGCGCGATCATCTTCAGCACCGAGGGGTGCAGGCCGTCGGCCTTCTTCGCGAGCTTCGGGTGGCCGCGATCCATCGCCAGGGTGTATTGCGTGAGGTCGTTGGTGCCGATCGAGAAGAAGTCAGCCTCGCGGGCAAACTGTTCGGCCAGAACGGCGGCCGAGGGCACTTCGATCATCACGCCGACCTTCACGTTGGTGTGGCCAGTGGCCGCTTGCTCTTCGGCCAGGATCGCCTTGGCTTCGCGCAGCTCTTCGAGCGTGGCGATCATCGGGAACATGATGTGAAGCTTGGTCAGCGGCGCGGTGCGCAGGATCGCGCGCAACTGGGTGCGGAACATGTCCGGCCGCTCCAGGCTCACCCGCACGCCGCGCAGGCCGAGGAAGGGGTTCTCTTCCTTAGGCAGCGGCAGGTAGGGCAGGGGCTTGTCGCCGCCGACGTCGAGCGTGCGGACCACCAGCGGGCGCTCGCTGCCGAGAGCCTGCGCCACGGCGATGTAGGCGGCAGCCTGTTCTTCTTCGTCCGGCGCGGTGTCGCGGTCGTCGAAGAGGAATTCCGAACGCAGCAGGCCGACGCCTTCCGCGCCGTTGGCAACGCCGCGCTCGGCATCGTCAGCGTTACGCACGTTGGCAACCACTTCGATGTGGTGGCCGTCGGTGGTGTTGGCCGGCTGATGGGCTGCGGCCTGTTCGGCGGCATGCTTGGCAGCCTGGCGGGCCATGCGGTCTTGCGCATCGGCAAGCTGGGCTTCGGTCGGGTTCTTGCGCAGCGTGCCGCGCGAACCGTCCAGCACGACTTGTGTGCCATCGGCCAGTGCCAGCACTGCTTCGTCAATGCCGCACACGGCCGGGATGCCGAGCGAGCGGGCGAGGATCGCAACGTGGCTGGTGGCGCCGCCGGTGGTGGTGCAGAAACCGAGCACCTTGCTGCGATCGAGCGTTGCGGTGTCCGAAGGCGTGAGCTCTTCGGCGATCAGGATCGAGCCGGCCGGTACGTCGATCTTCGCTTGCGTCACGCCAGCCAGCAGCGCGAGCACACGGCGGCCGACGTCGCGGATGTCGTTGGCGCGTTCGCGCAGCAGCGCGTTGTCCAGACCTTCGAGTTGCGCGGCATAGCGGGTGAAGGCTTCGCGCCAGGCAAAACCGGCGCTCTTGCCGGCCGAGACGCCTTCGATCGCGAGGTTCACCAGGTCCGGGTCTTCCAGCAGTTCGATGTGCGCATCGAGAATCTGCGCCTTGGACGGGTCGCTGAGATTGGCCTTGAGCGCTTCGATGGCGCCGCGCGAATCATGCAGCGCAGCGTCGAGGCGGGCGCGTTCGCGTTGCGGCGACTCGCCCTTTTCGGCAACGTCGATCACCTGCTGGCGGTACTGCGCGATGCGGCCGACGGCAAGGCCGGGCGAGGCGGACACGCCGCCCAGTTCGTCGGCGTCACTGGTGACGGCGCGGGTGGGCGCGGCCGCTTTGGGCGCGGGCGCGGCCGGGGCGTCACCGGCTTTCTCGCCACAGCCGTCAGCGAGCAGCTTTGCCACGGCGGCAGCGGCTTCGCGTGCATCCGGGCCGGTGGCTTTGACGGTGATCGCGTCACCTTGCTTGGTCGCGAGGCCCATCACCGCCACGACCGACTTGGCATTGGCTTCGTTACCGTCACGCACGATGCGGATGTCGGATTTGAACTTCTTCGCTTCGGCGGCGAGCACTGCGGCCGGGCGGGCATGCAGGCCGGACGGGTTGGGCAGTGCCACCGGGCCGGCGCTCTCCACCGCACCGCCGGTCTGGGCGGCGGCGGCCTGTGCGCCAACCAGTTCGATCGAGAGGATCACGTCGCGGCCCGCTTCAACGGTGCCGCTCTTCGGGTGCATTGCGGCAACCCGGTCACCGTTTGCGATCAGGATCTGGGTCAGCAGGCTGGCCGCCTTGCGCGCCACATGGTCTGGTGAAAAGCCGATCAGGGACTGGCCTACGCTGACCTGGTCGCCCTGTCTGACCTTGGGGCTGAAGCCTTCACCCTTGAGCAGCACCGTGTCGATGCCGATGTGCACCAGCACTTCCAGACCTTCGGCAGTGGTGATGGTCAGCGCGTGACCGGCGCTGTGCAGATTGGTCACTGTGCCGGCAACCGGCGAAAGTAGGTCGCTGCTGGTCGGATCCAGCGAAATGCCGTCGCCCACCATCTTCTGTGCGAAAACCGGATCTGGCACCTTGTCGAGCGGGAAGAGCACGCCGGAGAGCGGCGCCATGATTTCGATGACACCCGCGCCTGTCGGGGCAGCGCCGGCCAGGTCCAGCGTCAGCAGTTCAGTCTTGCCAGCTTCGGCGCGGCCGCTGGCGG
The DNA here is from genome assembly GCF_026586805.1 of Niveibacterium sp. 24ML. Classification (GTDB taxonomy): domain Bacteria; phylum Pseudomonadota; class Gammaproteobacteria; order Burkholderiales; family Rhodocyclaceae; genus Niveibacterium. The sequence continues at coordinate 12,789 of NZ_JAPFHA010000034.1, forward strand.
GCTTCATGCGGGCGATCTTGTCGCCATTCGCAATCACGATCTGGGTCAGCAGGCTGCGCGCCTTACGACCGACCAGATCCGCATCAAAACTGATCAAAAGTTGGCCGGCGCTGACCTTGTCACCCTCGCGAACCTTGGGCGAAAACCCTTCGCCCTTGAGCGTCACGGTATCCAGCCCGATGTGCAGCAAAACCTCGACGCCTTCTTCGGAGCGAATCGTCAGCGCGTGGCCCGCCGAGTGCAATTGCGTCACCGTGCCGGCGATGGGCGCGAGCAATTCGTTCGACGTCGGATCGATCGAGATGCCGTCACCCACCATTTTCTGAGCGAAAACCGGGTCCGGCACACTTTCGATCGGAACGATCAAGCCCGACAAGGGGGCGATCAGTGTGAGTCGTGTGGCTGGGGCTCGCATTATTTGAGGCTCCTTATTTTGGTGTGGGCGTTTGTTTTGGATTCGTGCTGGGGTAAACCCGAATAAGGGTGAACCCTAATGCGCAATCCGCATCAAGTTTTTGCGTTAGGTCATACAGCCACTTTATGACGATGTTTGTGGAGGTGCCACCCGATAGATGCAGTTGGTCTTCAAGGCATTGTCCGCGCTCGGCCTGCAGGGCTTGCAAACCCTGAAGTCCATTGGGTGGAGACGCGGTGTTGCGGCGCGCGGCGGATGACGCCCGCGTTGACGGGGGACAAAACCAGGTGCGCAAACGTTGAAGGCGCGCTAATGGGCGCGGCAGCCCGGGACGGGCACGATTTCTGAGTGGGGGAGGTATTCGGCCGGACTGCTCGACGGGGCTGAGCCCGCAGAGCGATGCAGTCGGCGTGCGGGGATTGCTGCAGCAGAAAAAGAAAAACCCGCCATTGGCGGGTTTTTCTTCGAGGCAAACCAGGTCAGCTCAAATTACTTGAGCTTGGTTTCCTTGTAGAGCACATGCTTCCGGGCCTTCGGGTCATATTTCATGAACTCGAGCTTACCGGGAGTGGTGCGCTTGTTTTTATTCGTGGTGTAGAAGTGGCCGGTGCCCGCAGTGGACTCCAGCTTGATCTTTTCGCGACCGCCTTTGGCCATTTTGTTCTCCTAGTGAGGGCGGGATCAGACTTCGCCGCGAGCACGAAGCTCGGCGAGGACGACCTCGATGCCCTTCTTGTCGATCGTGCGCAGACCCGCGTTGGACACACGCAGACGAACGAAGCGGTTCTCGCTCTCAACCCAGAAGCGGCGCGACTGCAGGTTCGGCAGGAAGCGGCGCTTGGTGCGGTTGTTTGCGTGCGAGACGTTGTTGCCCACCATGGGGCCTTTACCAGTAACTTGACAGACGCGGGACATGAAACGCTCCGATAAACCTGTTTGCTCGAACCCAAAATCATAGCAAATGCAGGGTGGATTGATCAAGCATTTTCGGCGAATCCGACATCAAATGCGGCGGGTGCCTTGCCCGGTTCGCCTTGTTGCCCTCAGAGAATGCCGCGTTCGGCGAATGAGAGCGGTGTGGTATTGCCTGCCACGATGAAATGATCGAGCACGCGTACGTCCACCAAGGCAAGCGCCTGCTTGAGGCTGCCGGTGAGCAGTTCGTCGGCGCGACTCGGTTCGGCGCAGCCAGACGGGTGATTGTGCGCGAACACGGTGGCTGCCGCATTGTGGGCGAGCGCCAGCTTCACCACCTCGCGCGGGTAAACGCTCGTCTGGTCGAGCGTGCCGCGAAACAGTTCTTGTGCGTGGATCAGGCGGTTCTGCGCGTCGAGCAGGATCACCATGAAGACTTCGTAAGGCAGGCTGCCAATCTTCAGACGCAGCCAGTCGCGCACGGCGGCGGGCGAGCTGAGCAGATCGCGTTCGCGCATCTCTTCGCCGAGTGCGCGGCGCGCCATCTCGATCACCGCCTGTAGTTGTGCAAATTTGGCGGTGCCCATGCCATGGACTTTCGCAAAGTCCTCTACCGGTGCGGCGAAGAGGCCGGTCAGGCTGCCGAAACGGGCGATCAGCTCACGGCCGAGATCCACCGCGCTTTTGCCTTTGACACCGACGCGCAGGAAGATCGCGAGCAATTCGGCGTCGGAGAGCACCGCTGCGCCGTGCGCCAGCAATCGCTCGCGCGGGCGTTCGTCTTCGGGCCAGTCGGTGATCGCCATGTCGTGTCCTTGCAGGGTGGGGCGGTAGAATCTGGCCTCCATCGTGCCGCGTAATCGGAACTCCATGTCATGAGCATTTTCACGGGCAAGCGCATTGTGTTGGGCATTTCGGGCGGCATTGCGGCCTACAAGGCGGCGGATCTGGCGCGCCAGCTGGGCAAGGCAGGCGCCGACGTGCATTGCGTGCTGACCGAGGGCGGCGCGCATTTCGTCACGCCGATCACCTTTCAGGCGCTGACCGGCAATCCGGCCTGGACCGACGCCTGGGATTCGCGCCAGAGCCGCAACATGGCGCATATCGAACTGACTCGCGGCGCCGATCTGCTGCTGGTGGCGCCCGCCACCGCCGATGTGATGGCAAAGCTGGCGCACGGCATGGCGGATGATTTACTGACCACGTTGGCGCTCGCACGCGAATGCCCGCTTGCGGTGTGCCCGGCGATGAACCGCCAGATGTGGGAGAACCCGGCGACCCAGCGCAACCTGGCACAGTTGCGTGCCGATGGCATCGCGGTGTTCGGCCCGGCGTCGGGCGAGCAAGCCTGTGGTGAAGTCGGCATGGGGCGGATGCTCGAACCGCTGGAGATCGTCGCCGAGGTGGCGGCCTTCTTCACGCCCAAGCGCCTTGCTGGCCGCAAGGTGCTGCTGACCGCCGGCCCGACCTTCGAGCCGCTCGATCCAGTGCGGGGCATCACCAACATCAGCTCCGGCAAGATGGGCTTTGCGCTGGCGCGCGCCTGTGCCGACGCAGGGGCCGAGGTCACGCTGGTCGCCGGCCCGGTGTCGCAGCCGACGCCGCGCGGCGTCAATCGGATCGATGTGCAGACCGCGCTGCAGATGCGCAACGCGGTGCTCGCCAACGTGATGCACGCTGATGTGTTCATCGGCGTTGCGGCGGTGGCGGATTACAGGCCTGCCGATGCGGCCGAACACAAGCTCAAGAAAACCGGCAGCGGCGGCATGACGATCGAACTGGTGCAGAACCCCGACATCCTCGCCGAGGTGGCGGCGCTGCCCAATCCGCCGTTCTGCATTGGCTTTGCGGCTGAAAGCCAGAACCTTGACGAGTATGCGGCCGCCAAGCGCGCCAAGAAGCGGGTGCCACTGCTGGTGGGCAATCTGGTGCAGGACGGCATGGGCGGCGACGACAACCGCGTCGTGCTGTTCGATGATGCCGGCCGCCACGAACTGCCGCAGGCACCCAAGGATGAAGTGGCGCAGGCGATCGTCGCGCATTTCGCGCGCATGCTGGCCTGACTGTGCTGCCCCTGAACTGACAACCGGAGTCTCTTCCCATGCATCGAATCGACGTCAAACTGCTCGACCCGCGTCTCAAGGAAAACCCGCCGCACTATGCAACCGCCGGTTCGGCGGGGCTCGATCTGCGCGCCTGCCTCGACGCCGCGGTCACGCTGGAACCCGGCGCGACCTTTCTGGTGCCTACGGGCATGGCGATCCATCTTGCTGATCCGGGCCTCGCGGCGATGATCCTGCCGCGCTCGGGGCTGGGCCACAAACACGGCATCGTGCTGGGCAACCTGGTTGGGCTGATCGATTCGGATTACCAGGGGCAGATCTTCGTATCGGTGTGGAACCGCGGCAACAAGACCTTCGTGATCGAGCCGATGGAGCGGATTGCGCAGTTGGTGGTGGTGCCGGTGCTGCAGGTCGGCTTCAACGTTGTGGACGACTTCGACGCCTCACACCGCGGAGAGGGCGGCTTCGGCAGCACCGGGCGCGCTTAACTTGCCAGGCGCGTGGCCGCTTCGCCGAACAGGGCCGGGTAGTCGGCCTCGGGCACCACGCTCACTTCGATGCTTGGCGTGTGCTCACCGCCCCCGTAGATCACGCCGCGCAGGGGCGTGACGTCGCCAAAGTCGCGGCCCCACCCGAGCGTGATGTGGCCCATGCCTGCCATCACGCCATTGGTGGGGTCGAACTCCACCCAGCCCGATAGCGGGCTCCAGACGGCAACCCAGGCGTGGCTGGCGTCCGCGCCCACCAAGCGCGGTGATCCGGGCGGCGGCGTGGTCAACAGATAGCCGCTCATGTAGCGCGCAGGCAGGCCCAGCGAGCGCAGGGCGGAGAGCATCAGGTGCGCAAAGTCCTGGCAAACGCCGCGGCGAGTCTTGAGTACTTCCATCACCGGCGTTGCAACATGGGTGGCCTCCGGGTCGAAGGCAAACTCGGCATGGATGCGCGCGTTGAGTCGGGCCACCGAGCTCAGCAACGCTTCGCCCGGCGCAAAGCACGCCGAAGCCCAATCGGCCAGCTCGCGCTTGACGCGCACATGGCGGGATTCAAACAGGTAACGCGCGGCGTCGCGCTCGGCCGCGTTGGGCGGCTGCCCTGCGCGAAACACCATGCCTTCCCGCACCGCGATCCATGTTTCGGATGCCTTGGCGGCGGGGGAAGGGCGGGGCGCGAGTTCGACCCAGCTGCGGGCATGGACGGCGAGGCTGCTGTGCTGGTGCGACAGCACCAGGGTTTCGATCGGGTTGCCGAAGGCATCCACGCCCGCCTGCCGTTCGCTTGGGCCCGGGTCGATCAGGACCGCGTGGCTCAGCACGGATTGCCAGGGCAGGCTGCGGGGGCTCAGATGCAGGATGTGGCGGCCATTGGCGACCGGGCGTCCGTAGTCGTACTCGGTGAGGTGCGAAACGAAGTAGCGGGTCGGTGCGCTCACGCGGCCTCCGCGGTGTGCACGGCGCGCTCGGCATGGCTGAAGAAGCGCAGCGACAGTTCGTCCGACAGCGCAAAGGCCAGTTGCTGCGCGCGCCAGGCGAAGGCTTGCAGTGCTTCGATTGGCGCGCCGCCGGGCGCGGCCTCGTCGAGCAGCGCCAGGTTATGGAAGCGGGTCGGGTCAAAGCGGCGCAGGGTGTCGAGCAGGCCGGCCGGGTCGCTCGTAAAGCGCATGCCGAAGTCGCGCCCGAGGCGGCCCAGGTAGCGGGTCAGCACTTCAAGCTGGAAGCCCAGCGCGTGCGGGTTGTCGCGATCGAAGACCACCAGATCAAGCACCGGCAGCATTTCCGGCCGCCGCTGGTAGCGGCTGCGGTAGGTGATGATGCTGTCGGTGGCTTCGAGCAGCCATTCAAGGCCGCCGTCGCGCAGTTCGGGCGGATTGGCCAGGAAGTGCCCGATCAGTGCGCCAAGGCCGGCGAGGCGTTCGATCCGCCGCCCCAGCAGGAGAAAGCGCCAGCCATCGTCGCGCGTCATGTCGTCCATCGCAAAGCCGGCCAGCGATACGCAGACCAGCATTGCGTTGTCGAGCGCCTCGGCGGCACCGCCGATGCCCGGCGCGGCTTGCTCTAGAACTTGCGGCAAGCGGTTGAGGGCGTGCCAGTTATCGGCCGAGAGGCGCTCGCGGACCTGGCCGCCGGCGCGCTGCAAACGGCGCGCGTTGGCAAGCAGGCTGTTGGGGGCATCGCCATCGAATATCGCGGCCAGCCAGTCTGCGTCGTCCGGCAGGCGGGCGGGCTCGTCGTCGGCTTCGCTCTCCTGCGGCAGCATCTGCAGCGCATGGCAGATGCGCGCCAGCGACTGACTGGCGCGCATGCCCTCATCGTCCGACCCCGAAAGCCGGTTGAGGCCGGCGCGCAGCAGGCGGGTATGGGCTTCGCAACGTTCGCTGTAGCGCCCGAGCCAGAACAGGTTCTCGGCAATCCGCGAGGGGATCGTGGCGGCCGTTCGGATCAGTTCATGGGGCGCAATAGGCGGGCTCACCAGCGCTTCGCGCGCGACCGGCGCCTCGCTGCGCACCCAGATGTCCTTGCTGGCGCCGCCGCGCTGCATGCTGACTACGTCGTCGTCGGACTGCGGCGCGACCCGGGCCAGCCCGCCCGGCATGACGACATAGCCTTCGGGGGTGGCGAGCGCGAAAACGCGGATGCCCACCGCGCGGGGTGCGAGGCTGCCGTTGCGTTGCAAGGTTGGCACCTGCGACAGGCGAACCCATTCCTGCGCCAGGAAGGCGTGCGGCGTGGCACGCAGGCGCTCGACCATGGCGGCGCGCTCGGTGGCGTTGAGGCGATGGCCGAAGACCGGCTCCGGGCTCATGCCGGGGAAGGCGGGCTTGATCACCAGTTCATCGATGTGTTCGATCACGTGTTCGAGCGCCGGTGCCTCGCCGCACCACCAGGTGGCAACCGATGGCAACTCGAGCGATTCGCCCAGCAGGCGTTCGCAGATGGCGGGCAGAAAGCCGTGAATGCCGGTGGTTTCGAGCACGCCGCTGCCCAGGCCATTGGCCACCAGTACCTTGCCCGCCCGCACCGCCGCAAGCAGGCCCGGGATGCCCAGCGCCGAATCGGCGCGCAACTCGGCCGGGTCGCAGTAATCATCGTCAAGCCGGCGCAGGATGCCGTGCACCGGCTGCAGGCCCTGCAGTGTCTTCAGGTAAACGCGATCCTGCCGCACCGTGAGGTCTTGCCCTTCCACCAGCGCGAAGCCCAGATGCCGTGCCAGCAGCGAGTGCTCGAAGTAGGTTTCGTTCCACGGGCCGGGCGTGAGCAGCACGATGCGCGGCGCTTCGCCCGGCGGCACCGGCGCCATGGCGGTGAGCGAATCGCGCAGGACGCGCAGGAAATCGGTGAAATGCGCGATGTGCGAGTTGCGGAACAGCTCAAGCAGGCCGCGCGAGACCAGGCGCCGGTTCTGCATGGCGTAGCCGATGCCGGAGGGGCCTTGCGTGCGGTCGTGAATGACCCACCAGCGGCCGTCTTCCGAGCGCGCGAGATCGGCGGCGTAAAGGTGCAGCCAGCGCCCACCGGGTGGCGTGACGCCCTGGCAGGGCCACAGGTAGCCGGAGTGGCCGAAGGCCAGCGCGGGCGGTAGCAGACCTTCTGCGATCAGGTGTTGCGGGCCGTAGAGATCGGCCAGGGTGCGGTCAAGTACTTGTGCGCGCTGTGCGATGCCGCGGGCAATGCACTGCCAGTCATCGGCCGAGAGGATCAAGGGCACCGGATCGAGTGACCACGGGCGATCGGCGCCCTTGGGGTCGGCGTAGACGTTGTAGGTCACCCCGTCGTGCTCAACCATCCGGCGCAGCGTATCGGCCTGACGCAACAGCGCATCCGCCCCCCCCGCCTGGAGGGTGGTGATCAGCGATTGCCATGCTGGCCGGGGTGAGCCATCGGCGAGGAAGGTCTCGTCGAAATGCGCGGGCGGGCAGCGGTAAGCGGCAAACGGGGGTTTGAGCGTCATGTCAGCTTAAATGCGAACGGCTTGTGCAGGATCAAAATGCAGGGTACAGGAATAGGGTTGCCGTTCCATAAGTTTGCTTGCGTCACGCGCCCGTTCTTGTGCATTGAAACCACAGCGGGAGCATTGGCTTGCCTTGTGGGTAGCGGCGCGCGAGCGGTGGGCGGGCGCTGTGGCGGTGCGTGCCGGCCTTGCCCGGGGCCCCACGCCGGGCCGGGGGTAGGCCGCATCCGCAGGCGCCTTGGGCGGGAGGTCGCAGTGCGGCATGCACAGACTGCGACCTTGCCCCCGAACCCTACCGCGGGCATCCGGACGCGGCCACGATGCCGGTTGGCGATGCGTCCGGATGGCCAGGCTTAGCCGCGCCGCAGATCAAGCGTGAAGGGAAAGTCGCCCTGGGTGGGGGGCACGGCCAGCTTCATCTCGCCCGGCGTGTAGCCAAAGCGGAAGAAGCGCGCCAGGCGCCGGCTTTCGGCCTCGTAGGCGTTCACCGGGAAGCTGTCGTAGTTGCGGCCGCCGGGGTGGGCAACATGGTACTGACAGCCGCCCAGGCTGCGCTGCATCCAGGTATCGACCAGGTCGAAGGTGAGCGGCCCGTGCACGCCTATCGTCGGGTGCATGCACGAAGCCGGCTGCCAGGCGCGGTAGCGCACGCCGGCAACGAATTCGCCCACTTTGCCGGTGGCGTGCAGCGGTACCGGGGTGCCGTTGACTGTGAGGCAGAAGCGATCGGGCGCCATGCCTTTGACCTTGACCTGCAAGCGCTCGACCGACGAATCCACATAGCGCACGGCCCCGCCAGCGGAGCCTTCTTCGCCCATCACATGCCAGGGCTCGAGCGCGGTGCGAAGCTCGAGCTCCATCCCCTTGACCGCAAAGTCGCCGATCTTGGGGAAGCGGAACTCAAGGTGGGGAGCGAACCAGTCTTCCTTGATCGGGAAGCCGGCGAGGTACATCTCTTCGACCACGTCGCGCATGTCTTGCGCAATGAAGTGCGGCAGCAGGAAGCGGTCGTGCAGCTCGGTGCCCCAGCGCACCAGCCGGGGCGGGGCGTAGGGCTGTTCCCAGAAACGCGCGACCAGACTGCGTAGCAGCAATTGCTGGGTCAGGCTCATGCGCGCGTGCGGCGGCATTTCGAAGGCGCGCATTTCGAGCAGGCCGAGGCGGCCGGTGCTGCTGTCGGGCGAGTAGAGCTTGTCGATGCAGAACTCGGCACGGTGGGTGTTGCCGGTGACGTCGATCAGGATGTTGCGCAGGATGCGGTCGGCCAGCCAGGGCGCGCACTGGCCGCCGGCGCTCAGGCGTTCGATTTCGCGGAAGGCGATTTCGAGTTCGTACACCGAATCGTTGCGTGCCTCGTCGATCCGTGGCGCCTGCGAGGTGGGGCCGATGAAGAGCCCCGAGAACAGGTAGGAGAGCGAGGGGTGGTTGTGCCAGTAGCTGATCAGGCTGCGCAGCAGATCGGGGCGGCGCAGGAAGGGCGAATCGAGCACGGTCTCGCCGCCCAGAACGAAGTGGTTGCCGCCGCCGGTGCCGGTGTGGCGGCCATCGACCATGAACTTTTCGGTCGTCAGGCGGCATTCGCGCGCGGTGTCGTAGAGGTGGGTGGTGCGTTCGACCAGCTCGTCCCAGTTCTTGGCCGGGTGGATGTTGACTTCGATGACGCCGGGGTCGGGCGTGACGCGGAACTGCGCCAGGCGCGAATCCTTGGGCGGCTCGTAGCCTTCGAGCAGCACCGGTACCTTGAGGGCCTCGGCGGTGTCTTCGACCATGGCGACCAGTTCGAGGTAGTCCTCCAGTTCGCTGGTGGGCGGCATGAAGATGTAGAGCACGCCGTTGCGTGCCTCCGCGCACATTGCGGTGCGGGTGATCCACGCGGCGCTTTCCTTGAGGCCCGGTGCGCGTGCGGTGTGCGACTCATTGGCGGCCTTGCCGCGCATGCCCTCCGGCACGGGGCGGAGCGGCACCGGCGGGCGCGACTGCATGCGCAGGGCGCTGAGCACCGGTAGCACCGCGTGCTGCGCCGACGGGTCGGCCGGGTGAATCCAGGGGTAATCGGCTTCCGAGGCCCAGGGTTGGGAGTCGAGTGGCAAGCGGTAACCGACCGGTGAGTCGCCAGGGATCAGGTAGCAGCGCTCGCTGCGCAGGAACCAGGGGCCGCTTTGCCAATGCTTGCTGCCGGCTGCGCGCCCGACCGGCAGCACATGGCCGGCGACCTTCTTGAGCCCTTGCTGGAAGGTGCGCATGAGGCGGTCGCGTTCGAGCGGATCGTCAATGCGCGAGTCGAAAACATCGACATTGCTCGGCAGGCGGCGCTCACGCCACATGTAGTAGTAGCTGTCTTCGTAGGCGGGGAAGACGAACTCGGGGTCTAGCGCAAGGCGTTCGGCGAGTGCGCGCAAGAAGCGGCCGCCGAGCAACTCGTCGGCGGTGCCGGGCTTGGAATCGTCAGCGATCAGCGCCGGGTTGCGCCAGATCGCTTCGCCATCGCGGCGCCAGAAACAGTTGAGTGACCAGCGCGGAAGCTGCTCCCCCGGATACCACTTGCCCTGGCCGAAATGCACCAGGCCGCTGGCGGCGTATTTGTCGCGCATGCGGTGGTACAGATCGGCGGCGAGGCGCTTCTTGTTCGGCCCCATCGCGGCGGTGTTCCACTCGGCGCCGTCGGGGTCGTCGATCGACACGAAGGTGGGCTCGCCGCCCATCGTCAGGCGCACGTCCATCGCGGCGAGTTTGGCATCGACTTCGTGGCCGAGCGCTTCGATCGCCGCCCACTGCGCGTCGGTGTAAGGCTTGGTGACCCGCGGCGCCTCCCAGATGCGGGTGACCTTCATCTCGTGCTCGAACTCGGCTTCACAGGCTTCGAGTGCGCCAGTGATCGGCGCAGCGGACGAGGGCTCCGGCGTGCAGGCGAGCGGGATGTGGCCTTCACCGGCGAACAGGCCGGAAGTCGGGTCAAGCCCGATCCAGCCGGCGCCCGGCAGGTAGACCTCGCACCAGGCGTGCAGGTCGGTGAAGTCCACTTCGGTGCCGGAGGGGCCGTCGAGCGATTTCTGGTCGGCGGTGAGCTGGATCAGGTAGCCCGAGACAAAGCGGGCGGCCAGCCCAAGGTGACGCAGCAATTGCACCAGCAGCCAGGCCGAATCGCGGCAGGAGCCGCTGCCCTTGGTGAGGGTTTCTTCGGGCGTCTGCACGCCGGGTTCGAGCCGGATCAGGTAGCTGATGTCCTGCTGCACGCGCTGGTTGAGCGCCACCAGGAAGTTGACGCTGGCCGTGGGCTCACGCGGCACTTGGGCGAGGTACTTGTCAAACAGTTTGCCGCAGTCGAGTTTGCTCAAGTAAGGCGCCAGCTCAATCCTTTGGGTGGCGTCATAGTCGAAGGGAATCTTTTCGGCGTGCGGTTCGAGGAAGAAGTCGAAGGGGTTGATCACCGACATCTCGGCGACAAGATCGACCTCGACCCGCAACTGCGTCGTTTTCTCCGGGAAAACCAGGCGGGCCAGATAATTCGATTGGGGGTCTTGTTGCCAGTTGATGAAATGGCCTTCGGGCAAGACCTTGAGCGAGTAAGAAAGGATGCGCGTGCGGCTGTGCGGGGCCGGGCGCAGTCTGACAACTTGCGGCCCGAGCGAGATCGGGCGGTCGTACTGGTAGGAAGTAACGTGGTGGAGGGCGACGTGGATCGACATCACGCTGCTTTCGTCTGACGCGGGGATTCGCCCCGAAGACCTAGCAAGGAGCGAACCAGCTGCCAGCGGGCGCCGCAGACCTGCATTGCCGGCACCGCGACGGTGCTTGCATCACCATGTGCTTGCTGGAAGGCACCATGTTGAGGCGCGCAGCACCGACTGGTTGCATTGCACAAGACGGCCTACAGTTAAGGCAGAGGGCTCGGATCGTTGCCATCGGGTGACGAAGGGCTATCGAGGGAGGATTGCACCATGGGGACGCTTTCTACAAAACCGGCCTTTGGAAAGCCGGCAGGGCGCGAGTTGCCTTTTCCTGAAAGCATTGAACAGGTAAAGGACGCCGCAGAGCCCTTTCGCAGTTTGTTAGCCGCACGTTTTGCGCAAGCGGGCGAGACGCCGCGCGCAATCATCCACACGCCAAGGTTTCAGACCTTCGGGCTGTCGATCCCGGAGAACACCCTGGCCCTGGGGCAGGGCTTCTGGTGGGTGGCATTTGCCGAGGCAGACGGTACAACACTGGTGCGCGAAGCCAGCTTTGCCGAGACGCGGGTGGTTGAACTCTCGCAACTGCTTTTGCATGGCGAGCTGCGCCTGGACACCGGGGCGGCGGAAACGAGTTGTGTGCTGGGCTTCAACATGGTGGGTGCGGATCTTTTCCGCGCGGTGGTGAGGGAAATCCTGCTTGGCTTGCCGGGCAATGCCGCAATACAGGCGGGCGATGCGCCACGCAGCGCGCCTGTGCTTGATCTGTCATTCAAGCTGCGAAGTGCGATGCAGGAATCCATGCCTGCCGGTGATGCCTTGCGCGGCTTGGCCAGTTGGCCGTCGGTGCCGGGAAAAGGCGGGCGCGAACTGGTGCCGGCAGGGCTGTTGGCCATCGCAGATCGCTACCTCTGCGTCATTCTCGATGCCTTGCCGCCGCGCGAAGGCCAGCCACCTGCCGGGCTATCCAGCTGGGGCAAGGTGGTGACCTACGTGAACCGTGCGTATCCACTTTCCTGGACGCTGGCGGCAGTCGAGCGCGGCTCGGAATTGTGCTTGCTGGTCGGGCTGGGGCGGGCGTCGAGCTTGCGGATCGGCCTGCCTTCGTCGTCGGTGCTCGCGCTGGAGCGGGAACTGGATGCGCTCCGGGAGCCTCCGCCCAAATCCTTGCATTGATTGATTCGGGGCCGATGGATCGAGACCGGCGCGCGCCGCGATCCATCCGGGCCTACTTCACGAATCCGATCTCGCGAGCGGTGACTGCGCCGATCAGGCACTGATCAAGGCTCTTCGCCTGTTCGGGCGGCCCGGATTCGCTCGGCAAGCGGCCCGCCATCAATTCACAGAATCGTTGGGGAAGGCGCGGCTGGGCGTCCGGTTCCGCGTAGCCCTGCGGGTAGATCGGCTCCAGGCTTGCTGGATCGTATTTGTCAGAGGCGCCCAGGGCGTGAAGCATCTCGTGCGCGATCACCACATCGTTGCTGCGTTGCATGGCACGACTGGCAAACACGTGGGCGATTGCAATCTGCCCGCGTTCGAGTCCGTGTGAGCTTGGTACGCGTCCGTCGGACGGATCCCAGTAATGGACGAACAGGCGCACGTGGGGGCGAGGTGTAGCCGTGGGCAAGCGCCAAACCCACCAGCGCACCTTCAGGCTCCAGATGATGGCGCCGAGCATGCCTGCGTTCTTCGGCGCAGCGGGCGGCCCCGCGGTGAGCGCAGCTTGTAACGTCAGGCGAACCGGCATCATCGTGGCTACGCCATAGCGCCGTGCTTCGTCCGCCAGAAAGCGCTCGATCGGCAAGAGCTGCTCGCGATCCAGCGCGGCGATGCGGCTTGCGGCGGCGGCACTGCCATCGGCATTGATCGGATACACCGCAACATGCAGCGTGTCTTGCCAGTCAGTCGCGGCGTGTTTGGCGCGCCAGGCATCCAGTGCTACGGTCGCAAGAACCAGTAGCAGCAGCGCGATCCGGATTGTTTTCCACATGGGCGGCATATTGCCACGGAGCGCTAGCGAACCCAGGTGCGGCGGCGTCTGATACACCGCAACAAAGTCGGGCCGTCACTGCTTTGGCAGATTTCCCTTGTGTGCGATACTTCTCGGCTAAGGAGGGCGCGCTCGCTGTTGAGTGGCGCCATCAATGAAATAATCCGGCAGACACCCGTTAGAGGTGTCATCCGTTCAACTTATCTCCCCGGGTTCATGTTGCGGCGCACAGCGCCAGCGGCTTTTGAGCCCCTGGGGCAGGTGGCTCGCAATGAAGATTCTCGTAACGGGTGCAGCCGGTTTCATCGGCATGCACACCAGTCTGCGCCTGCTTGAGCGCGGCGATACCGTCGTTGGTCTCGACAACCTCAACGACTACTACGATCCACAGATCAAGCGCGACCGCCTTGCGCGACTGACGCCGCACCCGAATTTCCGCTTCGTGCTGATGGACGTTGCTGATCGCCCATCAATCGAAAAGCTGTTCGCCGAAGAAAAGTTCGATCGCGTCGTGCATTTAGCGGCGCAAGCCGGCGTGCGCTACTCGCTGGTCAATCCGCACGCCTACATCGAATCCAACATCGTTGGCTTCACCAACATCCTTGAAGGCTGCCGCCACAACAAGGTCGAGCACCTCGTGTACGCGAGCAGTTCAAGCGTCTACGGCGGTAACGAGAAGATGCCCTTCTCGGAATCGGATAGCGTCGATCACCCGGTCAGCCTGTACGCCGCGACCAAAAAGGCCAATGAGTTGATGGCTCACACCTACAGCCATCTCTACGGCCTGCCGACCACCGGCCTGCGCTTCTTCACCGTGTATGGCCCCTGGGGCCGCCCCGACATGGCGCTGTTCCTCTTCACCAAAGCCATCCTCGAAGGCCGCCCGATCGACGTTTACAACTACGGCAAGATGCAGCGCGATTTCACCTACATCGACGACATTGTCGAAGGCGTCATCCGCACTCTCGACCGCCCGGCCGAACCCAACGCCGATTTCGACCCGCAAAACCCCGACCCCGCTACTGCGCGAGCGCCGTATCGTGTGTTCAACATCGGCAATCAAGGGCCGGTGGAATTGCTGTCCTTCATTGAGGCGATTGAATCTGCGTTGGGTATGAAAGCAGAGAAAAACCTGCTACCGATTCAGCCGGGTGATGTGCCCGCAACATACGCCGACGTTTCGGCGCTCACCGCCTGGTCAAGCCATCGTCCCGCCACTGCGATCAAGGCGGGGGTTGTTCGGTTCATTGACTGGTACCGCGGCTACTACGCTTCGTAGGCTTCAAATCCTCAGCTACGGTCTTTCGGACGCAGTTGTTTCCCTCAATTTCTTTTGCTCGAATTAAATCATGGCTATTCAGGCAGTCATTCTTTCAGGCGGCTCCGGTACCCGCATGTGGCCCGCTTCGCGCGAGTCTTATCCCAAGCAACTACTCGCTCTGGCTTCGTCGAACACGATGCTTCAAGAGACGGCCATGCGACTCAATGGCTTGGTCGATGCGCTTGAGGACACGATTGTTGTCACGAACGACGACTATCGTTTCGTGATTGCGGAGCAGTTGCGTCAAATTGGCAAACAAGGGACCATCGTCCTCGAGCCCGTTGGTCGGAATACCGCGCCAGCATTAACGCTCGCCGCGCTAGCTGCATGTCGCAACGGTGACGACCCGGTCTTGTTGGTCATGCCCGCCGACCACGTGATTCAAGATCTGTCGGCGTTTCAGGCTGCCATTCAGGATGGCGCACGCCGGGCCGAAGCAGGCGCATTTGTGACGTTCGGAATCGTTCCCGATCGACCGGAAACTGGGTACGGGTACATCCGCACCGGTGCGATTGTCGCGGACAATTCGGCTGCACTCGAGCTCGCAGCTTTTGTTGAAAAACCGAACACTGAAACCGCGCAGCGGTATGTCAGCAGTGGCGAGTATCTCTGGAACAGCGGCATTTTTGTTCTCAAGGCAAGTCGCTGGCTCGCTGCAATCGAGCATTTCAATCCCGAAATGGCCGAGGCTTGTCGGGCGGCTATTGCGGTGGCGAAAGACGATGGTGACTTCGTTCGCGTCGATAAGCAGGCCTTTCTTCGCAGTCCGTCCGATTCGATTGACTATGCAGTTATGGAGCCGCTGTCAGGAGCTGCTCATATCGGGCGCGGTGTAGTTATCCCGCTATCGGCTGGGTGGTCGGATGTCGGTGCTTGGGATGCGCTCTGGCAGGTAAGCGACAAAGATGAGTCCGGTAATGCAGTCCGTGGCAACGCGATGCTCGAGGGCTGCAAAGACAGTTTCGTGTTTGCAGAGTCCCGCTTGGTGGCGGGTATTGGCCTCAAAGACGTCGTAGTTGTCGAAACACCTGACGCCGTAATGGTTGCCCATAAGAACAACACCCAGGACGTCAAGAAGATCGTCGCTCGGCTCAAATCCGACGGGAAGACGCTCGCGCAGAACCATCGCAAGGTCTTCCGCCCGTGGGGCTGGTACGACAGCATTGACCTTGGCGATCGTTTCCAGGTCAAGCGCATTGGCGTGAACCCAGGTGCCAAGCTGAGTCTTCAGATGCACCATCATCGAGCTGAGCATTGGATTGTCGTGAGCGGTACTGCAGAAGTGACCAACGGCGACAAAGTGATGCTGTTGACGGAGAATCAATCAACCTACATTTCGCTGGGCACAACGCATCGTTTGGCAAACCCGGGGAAGGTGCCTCTTGAAATCATCGAGGTGCAGTCAGGGTCCTACCTTGGGGAAGATGACATCGTGCGCTTTGAGGATACTTACGGGCGCTGCGAATGACCCAATTGTTCCGAGCCCTATGGGTCTATCGAGGTTTCATTCTTGGTAGCGTAAAGCGCGAGTTCCAGCTCAAATACAGCAACTCCATTCTTGGTGCGGCTTGGAATGTGCTTAACCCACTGGCAATGATCGCGGTCTATACCGTGATTTTTGCTGAGGTAATGCGAGCCAAGCTGCCGGGTGTAGATAGCTCCTATGCCTACAGTATTTATCTATGTGCTGGGCTGCTAATTTGGGGTCTGTTTGCCGAAATTGTAACGCGGGCGCAGACAGTGTTCATTGAGAACGCCAATCTTCTAAAGAAGCTGAGTTTTCCTCGAATGTGTCTGCCAGTCATCGTCGTTCTCAGCGCGGGCGTCAATTTTTGCATTGTTTTCTTTTTGTTTACGCTCTTCTTAATTGTCTCCGGAAATTTTCCGGGCGTCCCATATCTCGCCGTAATTCCCCTTACAGCCATCCTTGTTGCCTTCTCCGTTGGCCTCGGTGTATCGCTCGGCGTGCTCAACGTCTTCTTTCGCGATATTGGACAGTTCTTCGGCATATTCATCACGTTCTGGTTTTGGCTGACCCCAATTGTCTATCCTGCGTCGACGGTGCCTGATAGCGTTCGCTCCTTTCTTGCATGGAACCCAATGGCCGGGCTGATTGAGTCCTATCAGAAGGTTTTCGTTGCCGGGCAATGGCCCGAATGGCAGCGCCTATGGCCTGCTGGGGTGGTCGGAGTGATGCTTTGTTTGCTGGGCTTGGGACTCTTTCGTCGCCACGCAGGCGAAATTGTGGATGAACTCTGATGGGAAGCATATCTCTTGTTAATGTTGGAAAGGCTTACAAGCACTACCCCGATCGTTGGTCGCGGCTCGTCGAGTGGCTACTTCCTGATGCCGCAAGGCCATTGCATCAATTAAAGTGGGTACTGCAGGATGTGTCGTTTACGATTCGTCCCGGCGAAGCCGTGGGTATCGTCGGCGTGAATGGGGCCGGCAAGAGCACGTTGCTCAAGATGATTACCGGAACTACGCAGCCGACGACCGGACAAATCCGAGTAACTGGCCGTATTGCAGCCCTACTTGAACTGGGAATGGGCTTTCATCCCGATTTCACTGGAAGACAAAATGTGATCGTGGCAGGTCAGCTTCAAGGACTGACCGGCGACCAAATGCAGGATCTCATGCCAGCCATTGAAGCGTTTGCTGAAATCGGCGAGTATATCGATGAGCCTTTGAGGGTTTACTCAAGCGGCATGCAGGTGCGGCTGGCGTTTGCTGTGGCAACTGCCGTGAGGCCAGACATACTGATCGTTGATGAGGCGCTATCTGTTGGTGACGCCCGATTTCAGGCCAAGTGCTATGCGAGGGTGGCCGACTTCAAAGCGCAAGGCACGACCTTGTTGCTGGTTACGCATAGCGTTGGCGATGTCGTAAAGCACTGTGACCGCGCGTTGCTATTGAAGAATGGTCGCCTCGAGATGGACGGCGCCTCGCGGGACGTTACCAATCGATACCTGGACGAGTTGTTCGGAAAAGCTTCAAATCGATCAGGCGCGGACGAGGTCGAGAGCGTAGTTTCCTCTAGCTTGTCATCTGACGGGGTAGACCGATTCCATGAGAGGTCAAGCTACCGCAAGGAAGAGCATCGTTGGGGGGGCGGTGGTGCGGCAATTATCGATTACGAAATCGTAGCCGATGGAAAGAGCGCGCCCGCACAAATTGAAAGCGGGGCGCTCGTCGACTTCTACTTCAAGGTTCGCTTTGATATCGACGTGACTGAAGTTGTTCCTGGAATTCTTGTGAAGTCCTTGGAGGGAATATTCCTTTTTGGCACAAATTCATTTCTGGCGTCAGAGGGGAAGACAAGAATAGGAGCCGGAGCCGGAGAGGTGAGAGTGTTCAGGTTCTCGATGCCAATGCGCCTCAATGAAGGGCACTACCTAGTGTCGTTTGGAATATCTTCAGGCGATCCTCAGGGAGATTTGACTCCGATTGATCGTCGGTACGATTCGGTTCTGGTTCATGTTTATCGCCAGCAGCCCTTCTGGGGAATCGTCGATTTGACGTCGACCTTCGAAGACTGTTCGGTTGCAATGGAGACAACGAGTTGTCTGGCGAACTTCTGAAGTTGGTGGCAGATCTTCCTGAGGTGTATCAGCCCATCTTTGGGCACCCCGAGCTGTCGTCCGGGGTCTCACGGGGCTGCCAAGATCGTCTTGACTACATAGCGCCTATTCATAATGCGCTTCGAGCTGCGTTTGGGCGCGACCTTCGGGTGCTCGATTTGGGGTGTGCTCAAGGCTTCTTTTCATTGAGTTTGGCAGGGCTCGGTGCCCACGTGCATGGCGTGGACTTGCTTGACAAAAACATCGCCGTGTGTGAACACCTAGCGCGCGAGCAGTCTGGTCTGGCATTGAGGTTTGAGACTGCTCGGCTTGAAACTGTCGTAGAGCGTCTGGCACCGGGCCAATATGATTTGGTTCTCGGTCTGAGCGTATTTCATCACCTTATCCATGAGCAAGGGGTTGCGCCTGTTCAAGCGATCTTAAGTCGTTTGGCGGAGTGTGCCAATGCCCTCGTTGTTGAGTTTGCTCTTCGCGATGAGCCACTCTATTGGGGGCCATCCCAGCCGCGCCTGCCTCGAGAGTTGCTATGTGGCAGTAGTTTTGTGCATCAATTGGCTCTATGCCCCACGCATTTGTCGGAAATCCAGCGCCCCTTGTTTTACGCGAGCAATCGCTGGTTGGTTTTCGCGGAGACAGCATATCCATTCATTAGCTGTGCAACTGATCCCCATCAGTTGGCTCACAACACACATGAAGCCAGTCGTCTCTATTTCGTTGGGGATGAGTTTGTTGCCAAGCAGTATCTCCTCGATCATCCCACTCGCGGATGGCATAACAAGAACGAGGCTGAGCGTGAGCGTGAATTTTTGGCGAGCCCTCTGGATGGATTTGCGGCGCCGCAGCTCATTGGAGCAGCGCAAAGCGAATCCGAGGCGTTGGTCGTCATGGAGCGGTTGCACGGAAGGTTGCTCTTAGATCTGTTAATGGAAGGTGCGGTGCTTAACAGGATGTCTATTTTGCGCCAGATCCTTGAGCAACTCGTCGTGCTTGAACGCGCCGGGATCTATCACAATGACATTCGTACATGGAACGTCTTAGTTGACGACCATGGCTCTGCCCGGCTAATTGACTTTGGGGCCCTTTGCAGTGCGCCGGTAGACTGTGTTTGGCCGCGCAACGTGTTCTTGGCGTTTTTTATCTTCGTACGTGAGTTAGCTACTGGCCAAGTAGACAATCCTGATCCGTTGCGCACAATTGCCATTAGTCCAAATAGTCTGCCTGAGCCATATCGTGGTTGGGCGCTAAGAGTATGGCAAGACCCTCCGACCAAATGGAGCTTTTTTCGGATGTTGACGTATCTCGACGCTAGTTCTGATCCTCTCGGCGATGTGACTGCGAACGATGTTTGGAATTCGGCTATGGAAGCTGCGCTCCAGGAACAAAAGCGCTTTGCTCAGGCGCTTCGAGACCGGCTTGACGCATTTCAGACCACACATGTAATCGAAAGTCAGAAGTTCAATGACGAATTGTCTGAGGTTGGTAGCAACCTCAAAGAGTTGGATGCGGTGCGCCGCGAATGCGCG
This sequence comes from Niveibacterium sp. 24ML, assembly GCF_026586805.1. GTDB lineage: Bacteria > Pseudomonadota > Gammaproteobacteria > Burkholderiales > Rhodocyclaceae > Niveibacterium. The sequence continues at coordinate 32,210 of NZ_JAPFHA010000034.1, forward strand.
GATCGGGCTGACTTGCTGCAACAGCAGGCGCACCAGATGGCTTTGCGTGCGGTCGAGGCTGAGACACTTGCTGCTGCGCGTGCCCGCGAAGTTGATCAAAGTGCAGCTCACATGCGAGAGCTAGTAGAGATCGCTAAATATCAGGCAGAGCTTTTCAATCAGCAGTTCGCTGTACGATTTACTCAATTTGAATCGACCTTGGCCGCTAGGCAAGCCGATTCTCTCGCTACTCATGCGCATCTCGAATGGGCGCAAGCGCGAGTGACTGAAGTAGAAACGCAGAATCAGCGCCTTTACGAGCAGGCCTTGCGTCGCGCCGATGAGGCTCATGCGGCTTTGCGCGCCGCTGAGGCCCGTGCGGCGAGTGAGGAACGTAGGGCGATGAGCTTTGAGGCTGAGCTTTTACTCGCACGAGCAGAGAAGCTCGAAGCGGGTTCAGCGTGCGAACGCGCTGAGCAACGGTGC
>NZ_JAPFHA010000035.1 GCF_026586805.1 Niveibacterium sp. 24ML
CGTACAACTTGCTGCGCATCGCGAAAATGCAAACGGCGGGGAGCGCGGCATGACGCGGCACCCGGAATCGGGTCAGAGCCCTTTCTCCGACCCATTGGATGGGCATCAAAAGTGAATTGGGAATCCAATTCCGGGATTGAAGTCATGGCAAACCAAATCCGGGAGGCGAGGGCTGGCGCGGCTTCTCAGCGATTTGCATCGGCCTGCTAACCATACCTCAGCGGGTTCGGCTTTGGGAGCCAGCGCGCGCCAAGCGTTTCTAAGCCATTGACAGGGCCGCACAAGCGCCCTCTGTTGGCAAATGACAACAGCCTGCGTGGCGTCACGGTGTGGTAACCGTTCCGTGCGCTGTCAGGCAGATCAAGGACTTGCCTGTGCACGTGTGCATTCGTTGCGGAATCAATGATGAATCCATAAGTGAGTGCTATGAGGCATAACGGCACCCTTTGCTAGATTGCCGGCGGCACGGCAGCGATGTCGTGTGTGGTGGGGGCTCGGGGCCATGTCATGCAAGATCTGGAGTAAATGAAATGCACAAGCGTATTGGTAGTTTGGTCTTCGCCTTTTTGCTGGTTCTGCCGGGGCTTGCCGCGGCGGCAGGCGAAGTGGCTTTGAAGAAGGCGAACAGCTACGTTTCGTACTACCGCGGGTACTGGCATACCGGCCGCTTTGAGGTCGAGGTTGCCAATCTTGGCTACCAGAAGCAGGTTGCTGCGTACATGAAACAAGCGGATGGCACCTGGGCGGATTTCCCGCTCAGCTACGTGCGCGGCAGCGGCGCCAACAAGGAAATCTGGGCGGCCGACTTTTCAACGTATTCAATGCCCGATGCCGTGGGTAACACGATTGAATTCGCGGTGAAGTATGCCGTCAATGGAACGACCTACTGGGACAACAACGGCGGTGCCAACTACAAACTCGGCAAGGGGGCAGGTGCCCTGCTTGGCAAGGGCGTGAACGTCTATGGCGCAAACTACAACGCAGAGATCTACGCTGGCGCAGGCGTGACCGCATGGTACGGCTACGCAACGGTCAGCAACCTTGCCTACGCGAAGGACGTGAAGGTTGTGTACTCGACCGACAACTGGGCGAGTTCGCGTACCGCGGTGGCGACCTTCAGCAAGGACTTCTGGTCGTCGAGCTACTACAGCATCGGCAACCCGAATGCGATGGGCTTCGAGGAATGGCGCTACGTGCTGAACATCGGCAATGCATCCCAGGTTGAATACGCGATTTCCTACACGGTTAATGGCGTGACCTACTGGGACAACAACAACGGCCGCAACTACTTCAGCCGCATCGTGCGCTGATCGAAGCTTCCGCCTGATACGAAAACGCCCGCTTCAAAGCGGGCGTTTTTCATTGTGTGCTGGCCACTACATTTGCTGATAGATCGGGCCTTCGCCACCTTGCGGCACAACCCACACGATGTTCTGCGTCGGGTCCTTGATGTCGCAGGTCTTGCAGTGCACGCAGTTCTGCGCGTTGATCTGCAAGCGAGGTCCGGCCTCTTCCCTGACGATTTCATACACGCCTGCCGGGCAGTAGCGCTGCTCCGGCGCATCAAACTCGGCAAGGTTGACCTTGACCGGCACGGTGGCGTCTTTCAGCGTGAGATGACAGGGCTGGTCTTCTTCGTGATTGGTGTTTGACAGGAAGACTGATGAGAGCCGATCGAAGGTCAGCACGCCATCGGGTTTGGGGTAGGCGATCGGCGCGCACTCTGCGGCCTTGCGCAGCTTGGTGTGATCGGCGGTGTTCGGCAGCGTCCAAGGCGCCTTGCCGCCGAAGAGCTTCTGGTCGATACCGTAGAGCAGGGTTCCCAGCCAGAGGCCCTTGCTCATGTAAGGCTTGAAGTTGCGTGCGACATAAAGCTCGTCGTGCAACCACGATTGGCGATAGGCGGCGGGGTAGGCCGTCAGTTCGTCTTGCGCGCGGCCAGCAAGCAAGGCTTCGAAGGCGGCTTCCGCCGCCATCATGCCGCTCTTGATTGCAGCGTGTGAGCCCTTGATTCGCGCGGCGTTCAGGAAGCCGGCGTCATCGCCGATCAATGCGCCACCAGGGAAGGTGAGCTTGGGCAGGCTCTGATAGCCCCCCGCGGCAATTGCGCGCGCGCCGTACGCAAGGCGTTTTCCGCCTTCGAAGAAACGCTTGATCGCGGGGTGGGTCTTGTAGCGTTGAAACTCTTCGAACGGCGACAAATGCGGATTGGTGTAGCCCAGGCCCACCACAAAGCCGATCGATACCAGATTCTCACCATAGTGGTACATGAAGCCGCCGCCGTAGGTGTCGCTGCTCATCGGCCAGCCCGCCGAGTGCAGGACCAGGCCTTGCTCGAATTGCTCGGGCTTGATCTCCCACAGTTCCTTGATGCCGATGGCGTAGGTTTGCGGGTCTGCGCTGTCGCGCAGATTGAACTTTTCTTCAAGCTGCTTTCCGAGGTGGCCACGGCAGCCTTCCGCAAACAGCGTGTACTTCGCGTGCAAGGCCATGCCAGGCTGAAAGTTGGGCCCGGGTTCGCCATTGCGGGTGAGGCCCATGTCGCCGGTAATGACCCCTTTGACCCGGCCATCGGCGTCATGAATCAGTTGCGCACCGGCAAAACCTGGGTAGACCTCGACACCCAGCGCTTCGGCTTGCTCGCCCAGCCAACGCGCAACCATGCCAAGGCTGACGATGTAGTTGCCTTCGTTCTTGAGCGTGTCGGGTAGCGCCCAGTGTGGCACCTCGGTGGCGCCGGTTTCGGAGAGGAACAACACCCTGTCCTTGCTGACCGCCGTGTTGAGGGGGGCACCCATCGCTTGCCAGTCGGGAAAGAGCTCGGTCAGGGCGCGCGGATCCATCACCGCGCCGGAAAGGATGTGGGCGCCGATCTCGGCGCCTTTCTCGATCAGGCAGACGCTGATGTCCTCACCTTTTTCCTGCGCCAGCTGCTTGATGCGGATCGCTGCGGAAAGGCCTGCAGGGCCGCCGCCCACCACCAGCACGTCGAATTCCATCGACTCGCGTTCCATTCACTCACTCCCGGAAATTTCAGCGTACCCGCTCGACCCCTGTCGGCGGGGCGTCATTTGCCATACGGTACAGTATGGTAGATTAACCCGTGCAGGCGCCTTGAATCAAGGCGCGAAAACCCGGAGGCTCACAATGCAGCAAACGCTCGGCACACTACTTCATGAATGCCTGATCCCGGTTCGCTGGGGCGATCAGGACGCTCTCGGCCATGTCAACAACACCGTGTTTTTCCGCTTCATGGAACAAGCCCGGGTTGAATGGCTGGATCAGCAGGGCTTCGCGTGCGACCCCGCCAATCCGCAAGTCCCGGTCATCGTCCATGCCGCCTGCACCTTCCTGCAACCGATCAATTATCCCGCAAGCGTGCGGGTAAAGCTCTACGTCGGTGAGCCCGGCCGCTCTAGCATCCAGACGCGCTATGAATTGACCGATTCGCTCGATGGCCGCTTGTATGCCACCGGCGAGGCCAAAGCGGTCTGGATCAGCCTCAACACCGGCAAATCGGCACCGCTGCCGCAGAAACTGCTCGAACTGATTGGCTGATGTGCGCTCGCCTGACGGCACGTCGGGTGCGCTTCCCATGGGCACCAAGACGCATGGCGTGCTAGCTCAACGACGTGAGGTGTTAAACGAGTGTTTCAGCGATTCAAATTGGCCTCGAGCGCATCAGGATATGGGGGACGGGACGTTACCGACGTGGCGGTTGCGTTCACGGCTCACGGGAAGTATCGGCGGTAGAGCGTGTGATAGCGGCCGGTAGTCTTTGCGACGAGGAGGGCGTGTTCCCAGCGGTCGATTTCTGAATTCGGGGTGCTGAGTGAAAAACCGAAGTAGAGGACGGAACTGTACAGCCGCACCGATGTGGCCACGAACAGGCCCGGATCCAGCCCTGCCTCGCGGGCGGCATAAGGAAATACCGCTTCGCTCATTGGTGTGGCGTCAATGCGCCCGGCGGCGAGCATCTTCAGTGTTTGAACCTGTGTATCGCTGGTATTGAGTTGTGTGAAACCTTGCGCGAGCAGAAAACTGTGATCGCGGTTACCACGATGGACGCCGATGCTCGCCGTACGCAGGTCTTCAAGAGACTTTGCGGATACCGGGCTGTCGCGCCGCGTGAAGAACACGACCTGGCTCTCGAAGATCGGGCCGACCCATTTGAAATCACGCTCTCGTTCGGCGCAGCGCGCGAGCATCAGAAAACTGTTGGCCGGTCCTTGTTGGCCGACCTGCACAAAGGCGCGCTTGAATGGAAAGAGATCCGTATCTGCGCACAGGCCTTCGTTCGAACAGAAATCAGCGAGCAGATCAACCGCAAACCCGACAACCCGCCCGTTATCCTGGAACGCAAATGGGGGTAACTCGTGCGCGAGGTAGTGGAATGGCTGGCCTGCGGGCGCGTATGCGGTAAAAAGAGCCGCAGCCGCGCCGCACAGTGCGCGTGAGATCGCCGTCCGCCCTATCCCCTTCGCAAAGCAAAGTGACTGCGCTGGCGCGCCTTGCCGTGTTTCAGGCATTTGGCTGGCGCACCGCCGGGGGAAGGTCTGCAGAGCGTTCACGACACCCTCACTGAAACAACGCGCTAACCATGGTAAGCCCGCTGGTCAGCCTCAGTTTCAGTCAAGCAGACGAGCGTGAGATTTGCCTTGACGTAAGGCAATCAACGCCGGCACCGCGCTTGCGCGGGATCAGTTCGCCCAGGCGACGGTGTTGCGCTGCACTGGCGGGTTCTTGGCGAAGTAGCGCTTGATGCCGCGCATGATCGCTTCCGCCATCTTGTCCTGGTAAGCCTCGTCCTTGAGGCGAAGTTCTTCTTCCGGGTTCGAGATGAACGCGGTTTCGACCAGGATGGAGGGAATATCCGGGGCCTTGAGCACGGCAAATCCGGCCTGTTCAACCTGTGCCTTGTGCAGCTGATTGATGCCGCCGAGTTCGCCCAGCACCGCGCGGCCCAGCTTGGCGCTGTCCTGCATGGTGGCCGTCTGGGACAGATCGAGCAGGGTGCGGGCGAGCAGGGCGTCCTTGACGCCGATGTTCACGCCGCCCACCAGATCGGCTGCGTTTTCCTTCTGCGCGAGCCACCGCGCGGCGGTGCTCGATGCCCCCTTGTCGGACAGCACGAAGACCGAACTGCCACGGGCGTCGGGCTTGATGAAGGCGTCGGCGTGGATTGATACGAACAGATCCGCCTGCACTGCACGCGCCTTCGCGACGCGTTGCCCGAGGGGCACGAAGAAGTCGCCGTCGCGGGTGAGCATGGCGCGCATCAGCGGATCGGCGTCGATCTTGGCCTTGAGGCGCCGCGCAATCGCAAGCGTGACGTTCTTTTCGTAGGTGCCGCGGCTGCCCACGGCGCCCGGGTCTTCGCCGCCATGGCCCGGATCGATGGCGATCGTGGCCAGGCGGGTGACTTGCCCCTTGCCGCCGCGATGCTTGCGGTCGGCCGGGCTGACCTCCTCCTTGTTGTCGTTCGGCGCCGGCTTGGCCGGCTCCGTGTTCTGAACCGGCGCGGAGGTCGCCGCTTCAGGGGTGTTGCTGGCTTGCTTGCTGCCTTGCGTATCGTTGGCCGGGCGCGTGGGCGTGGCCGCTTCGCCGCTGGCCGCCATGATCGGATCAGGCTTTTCGATCAGGGCAAGCAGCGGGTCGACCGGCTCGGCGGGGTAGAGGTCGAGTACCAGGCGGTGGCCGTACTGGCCGACCGGGTCGAGCGTGAAGACCTGCGGTTTGACCTCGCTCTTGAGTTCGATGACCAGCCTGACCAGGCCTGGGCGGTTGCGGCCGGCACGGATCAGTTTGATGTAGGGGTCGTTCTCGGTGATCTTGCCGGGCAGGCTCTGGATCACGCTGTTGAATTCCGCGCCTTCGAGGTCAATCACCAGGCGCTCCGGGCTCTTGACGATCTGGTGCGAGTACTTGAGCGCGTTGCGCCCTTCCAGCGTCACGCGCGTGTAGTCCTGCGACGGCCAGACGCGCACGGCGAGGATGCTGGTCTCGGCGGCGAAGCCCGCGCGCGAGACAAGCAAGGTCATTGCCGCACCGCCGAATTTGAGCAGGCGGCGGCGATCCCTCATCAGCCGGGCAGCTTCATTTGCTTCAGACATGCCAGCCCCCGCTCGCTACCTGCGCGCAACGCGGCGCGGCGGCCATCGCCTTCGGGATCGAGCTGGACTTCCAGGTCGGCTGGCGGCACGAATGGGGCGCCTTTGTCGGGCCATTCGACCAGGCAAACGCCGTTTCCGCCAAAGTACTCTTCAAGACCTGCATCGACAAACTCTTCCGGGTCGGAGAACCGATAGAAATCAAAGTGATACAAGTTTAATTTAGAAACTGCATAAGGTTCAATCAAGGTGTAGGTCGGACTGCGAACCGCGCCACAGTGCCCCAGTGCCTCAAGCAGCCCGCGCACCAGCGTTGTCTTGCCGGCACCCAGGTCGCCGAGCAGGTAGATCACCAGGCCCGGCATCAGCGCCGGCGCCATGGCGGCGCCCAGCGCGCGGGTTGCCGCCTCGTCGGCGAGCAGGCAGACGGGGGCTTTGGAGCGGCTATCATCGGGGCCATGCAGGAGTTCAGACACAATTCTTCTCCGGACGCGACGCAGCTGGCGGCGCAGATCAAGGAATGGGGGCTCGCGCTTGGCTTCTCGGCGGTCGGCATTTCAGGCATTGACCTGGGCGACGCAGAGGGCGCGCTGGCAGCCTGGCTGGCGGCCGGCTACCACGGCGAGATGGATTATATGGCCCGCCACGGCGTCAGACGTGCGCGGCCCGCTGAACTGGTGCCCGGCACGCTCTCGGTGGTCAGCGTGCGGCTTGATTACTGGCCGCCGGCGGCGGACGCAAAAACGCAACTTGCCGACCCGGAGCGCGCCTACATCTCGCGCTACGCCCTCGGGCGTGACTACCACAAGGTGTTGCGAGCGCGGCTGCAGAAGCTGGCAGAGCGGATCGACGCTGAAATCGGGCCGTTCGGGCACCGCGTATTTGTCGATTCTGCGCCGGTGCTTGAAGTGGAAATCGCCAGCCGCGCGGGCAATGGCTGGCGCGGCAAGCACACCTTGTTGCTCGACCGCAGCGCAGGTTCGACTTTCTTTCTTGGTGAGCTGTTCGTCGATCTGGCCTTGCCGGCTGATGATCCGCAGGCCGCGCACTGCGGCCGTTGCACGGCCTGTATCGATGCCTGCCCCACAGGCGCGATCGTCGCGCCCTACAAAGTCGATGCCCGGCGTTGCATTTCCTACCTGACGATCGAACTCAAGGGCGCGATCCCGGAGGATCTGCGGCCGCTGCTGGGCAACCGCATCTACGGTTGCGACGACTGTCAGCTGGTGTGCCCCTGGAATCGCTTCGCGCAGACCACCGCGGAGCCCGACTTCTCGCCGCGGCACGGGCTGGATTCGGCGAGCCTGGTGGCACTGTTCGCATGGACCGAAGCGGACTTCGCCACGCGTATGGCGGGCAGTGCGATCAACCGGATCGGCCATGAACGCTGGCTGCGCAACATCGCTGTGGCCCTGGGCAATGCGCCGACTTCGGCGGCAGTGCTCGCCGCCTTGCGCGCGCGGGCCGACGACGCCTCGCCCCTGGTGCGCGAGCATGTGGCCTGGGCGCTTGCTCGCCATGCGAAGACCGAGGCTGCCGGCGGCTGATTGAAGGCGGCTCGCGCTATCGATGCGGGGCCGGGCGGTGCGCCGGCCGCGCTGGCAGGCATGTGGCTGAATCTGGCGCCAGTTGAGCCTGGCGCTTGACCAGCCTTAGCGCGCGGGTTTGTCGCTGGCGAGGCGTGCGTAGGAGCCGCTGATCGCGTCCATCATCTCGCCGATCCGTTCGCTGGTCGTGGCAACGTTGCGGGCGGCGTTTGCGTCACCGCCGTCGGGGCCGATCGCGGCATCGAAGAACACCCACTGCTGACGCGCAAGTTTCAGACTGTCGGACACGGCCGGCGAGGTCTGCGGCGCGCGCGCCAGTTCGTCCAGGCTGGTGACGAATTCCTTGCGAGTGGTTTCGATGTCGACCCGGCGGCCTTGCGATTTGTCGCCAAGCCGCGTCTGCATGTAAAGGCGGGCAAGCCGCTGGGCGAGCATGTTGTTGCGGCCGGCAAGGTCGGAAAGGCGCCACACCGGGCTGTCTTCAGAACCTTCCAGTTGCATCGCGAGTTTGCCTGAGGCGATGCTCAGCTCCTCTGCACCCAGCACAACGCGGTCGGGGCTGGTGCTGCCGGCGGGCGCCTGGATCGCCAGCTTCTGCTCGGCCCAGACGGTTTCGACGCGCTTGAGCGTCTTGGCGGCAGGGCCCGAAGCCTGCACCTTCTGCAGACCCGCCAAGGCGGCGTCGAAGCGTTCGATGCCCTGGGCGATCTGTTTCTGGGTCGGCTCACTGTTGATATTCAGGCGTAACTGCAGGTGAAGCTTGGCCAAGCGTTGGGCGAGCGACCGGATTTCGGCCGCTTGCGCAAGTGGTGCGGGGGCTTCAGGCTTTGATTGGGCGAAGGCTTGCGCTGAAAAAGGGGCGAGGCTAAGAAGTAACAGGGCTGCGATGTGTTGCATGGCATGAGACGATCAAAACTGGTGCGTCAGTATCGCTGCGCAAAGTGATCGAATTATTACGATTCAAAAATTCGAAACCCAAACGCCATATTCGTTGCGGCTCGGCGCTGCCATGCGGGTTTATGGCGCTTCGTGACCTGCGGCGGCCTGCCAGATCGAAAACCATTCCTGTTCATCCAGTTCCAGGCGCGTTGCCGCCACCGCTGCGGCGATCGCCGGCAGGCGCTGGCTGCCGGTCAGTGGCAGCGGCCCCGACGGGTGACGCATGATCCAGGCGTAGACCACGGTTTCGAGCGAGACGCCGCGCGTGTTGGCAACTGCCTCAAGCGCGGCGCGGGTGCGTTGCGCCTCCGGTGCATCGCCGAACAAGCGGCCGCCGCCCAGTGCGGACCAGATCATCGGCGGGGTGCGCAGCGTTGTTGCCTGGTCGAGCCTGCCATCGTGCAGCGGCTCGCGATGCAGCGGCGAGAGTTCGATCTGGTTGGTGACCAGCGGCGTGCGTGCGTTGAGCATGGCGAATTGCGAGGGCGTGAAGTTCGATACCCCGAAGTGCCGCACCTTGCCCGCGCTGCGCAGGCGTTCAAAGGCGCCAGCGATCTCGTCCGGGTCCATCAGGGGGCTCGGGCGGTGGATCAGCAAGAGATCGATCCAGTCGGTGCGCAGCGCGCGCAGCGAGTTCTCGACCGATGCTTCGATATGCGCGGCGCGGGTGTTGTAGTGCTTGATCCAGTGCGCGGGGCGCGCAGGCGTGGTGAGCGCGATCCCGGTCTTGGTGACCAGTTCGATGCGCTGGCGCAGTGCGGGCTCCAGCGCCAGTGCTTCGCCGAACAGGCCTTCAACCGTGTAGCCGCCGTAGATGTCGGCATGGTCGAAGCTGGTGACACCCAGCTCGATGCAGCCGCGAATCCAGTCCAGGCGTTGTTGCGGCGACCAGTTCCAGCTATCCATGCGCCAGGCGCCGGCGACAACGCGCGAGAGCTGCGGGCCGCAGTCGGTGAGTTGAATGCGTGGGCAAGTCATGATTGGCCTCCGATGAAATGGATGATGGCCGAGACGCCGGTCTCGGCAATCGCGATGTCTTCTTTCTGTGACAGCCCGCTGGGGCCAATGCCGCCGACCACATGGCCGTCGATTCGCACCGGCAAGCCGTCGCCCCAGCCAATGTAGCGAGTATCGACTTAGAAACGTACGATTTCTGCTGGCGAGAGCGATTTCGCCAGCCGCTTGCGTGAATTGATCGGCGATACGCCGGTAGCGAGCTTCGCGCGCCGTGTCGGGGTGTCTGAAGCGCTGATCCGCAAGTACCTGGGCGGTTCAGAGCCGGGCTTGAGCAAGGCCAACCAGATTGCGCGCGCGGCCAACTGCTCGCTTGAATGGCTCGCCACCGGCGCGGGCTATCGCTACCGTCAGGCCGAGGTGGTGGACATGGCGGCGCTCGAAGCGGCGATCCGGCTGACGGTGACGCAACTCGGAGCGCGCGAGATCAAGGTGACGGATGAGGCGGCGATGAAGCTGATCGTGGCGCTCTACCAGTACCTTCGCACCACCAAGGCGGCCGATGGGAGTTTCGACCTCGCCGCCGCCGAGAGCTTTGCCGCCTACCTGGGCGGTGTGTGCGGCGTGTCGCGCTGAGGGCCGCAAAAGCTATCATTCACGCTTCTCAAGCGATCAGGTGAGCAATCGTGGCGAACCAGGACACACGGCCAATCGGGGTATTTGATTCTGGCGTGGGCGGGCTTTCCGTGCTGCGCGAGATCCGTGCCTTGCTGCCTCACGAATCCCTGCTTTACTGCGCCGATTCAGGCCATGCGCCCTACGGCGACAAGTCGCAGCAACTGATTCGCGAGCGCTCGCTTGAGCTGGCGGAGTTTCTCGTGCGTCATGAGGCAAAGGCCATCGTGATTGCCTGCAACACCGCCACCGCGGCGGCAGCCCGCGCCTTGCGCGAACGCTGGCCGAACCTGCCAGTGATCGGCATGGAGCCGGCGGTCAAACCGGCGGCAGCGGCAACCCGGGGGGGCACGGTTGGCGTGCTCGCCACGGTGGGCACGCTGGCCAGTGCGCAGTTCGCCGCGCTACTCGACACCTTCGGGCAGGACGTGCACGTTGTGACCCAGCCGGGCGTGGGCCTGGTCGAGGCGGTTGAGCGCGGGGAATTGAAGGCCGAAAGCACGCGGCACCTGCTGACGGCACACCTTAAGCCCTTGCTTGCGGCAGGGGCCGACGTCATCGTGCTCGGCTGCACCCACTACGTGTTCTTGCGCGAACTGGTGGAAACGATTGTCGGGCCGGCGGTGAAGGTGATCGATACGGGCGCGGCGGTCGCGCGCCAGCTTGATCGTCGGCTGGCCGAAGCGGGGCATCATGCGCCGGAGCAGGCCCCGCGCGCCGTGCGCTTCTGGTGCAGCGGCAACCCTGCCAGCGTTGCTCACGCCATCGAAGTGCTGTGGGGCGAGCGGATCTGGCCCGATCCGCTGGCCCGCTCGCAAGTCTTCAGGCCGGGACAGCACTGAAACCGGTGCGGCCGCTCGGCTGTGCGGCCGCGGCCGGGCGCGCCTGACGCGCGTGCTCGAGGCTGATGGCGCTGGTGCTCAGTGCTTCAACCACCACCCGCGCGTTGCCGCGCAGGTGCAGTGAATCGCCACGCTTGAGGAAGTGGTCGCCGGGCAGCGCGGGGCTGGTGACCCAGACGCTGCCGCGGCTCACCACCAGCGTCCAGCCGCCTGCACCGTCAAGCGATACCAGCTTCCCTTGCGCCAGATCAATCGCCCCGTGTGTTAGGTTTACTCTCATTTTGGCCTCCGCTCATTGCTATCAGTTTCGAGCGGATTATTCGCCTCTGTCCGCCGACTTGCGTCGATCATTTCTGACTTGTATGTGAGTTTTCCTAACATGCGAAAGCCCCCTAAGCTGCCGCCGCTCAGTGCCCTGCGGGTCTTCGAGGCCGCCGCGCGCCACCCGAGCTTCAGCGCCGCGGCTGATGAACTGGCGGTGACGCATGGCGCCGTCAGCCAGCAGGTGCGTGCGCTTGAAGCGTGGCTCGGCCTGAGTCTGTTCGAGCGCAACGGCCGCCGTGTGACGCTCACCGCGGAGGGGGCGGCGTTTGCGGCAAGCGCGAACGAGGCGCTGTGCCGCATCGGCGATGCCGCGGCCAGCTTGCGGCGGCGAACCAACCCGAAGCGGCTGACCATCACGACGCTGCCTTCATTCGCGGCGCGCTGGCTGGCGCCGCGCATCTCGCGCTTTCTAGACGGCGAGCCGGGGGTGGAGTTCAGCATCGTGACGACCGCATCCATGCTCGACTTTGCGCACGATGGCGTTGACGTGGCAATCCGCTGCGGATTTGGCCCCTACCCCGGTGAGTGCGCTGAACGCCTGATGCCTGAAGCCTTGCTGGTTGTCGCCAGCCCTGGCTATGCCGGCGGGCGCCTGCCGACGACGCTTGCCGCGCTCTCGCAGCACCCGCTGATCCGCGAGGACTACCCGTTCTGGGAAGACTGGCTTGCTGGCACCGGCATGAGCCTGGAGGTGCCGCACAACGGCCTGGTGTTCAACGATTCATCGCTGGCCTTGCAGGCGGCGATTGACGGACGGGGCATCGCGGTCACGCGGCGCAGCATTGCCTCGGGCGAACTTGCTGCCGGGCGCCTGGTCAAGGTGTTTCCGCAGGAGGTGCCAACCGACCTGGGTTACTGGTACGTGACGCCGGATCGAAGCCGCGAAACCCCGCTGGCGCAGCGCTTTCGCGCCTGGATATTTGCCGAAGTGGCAGCGGCGCAGTAAGCGACTACTTGCTGTCGCCGCCTTCGCGCCAGATCCGCAGCAATCGGTCGTAGTCGATCGTCTGGCCGGGTGGCTTTTCGTTGGCGAGCTTGCGGCGTGGGCCATCGGCGGCCTTGAACCAGAACTCGGCGTCGCGCTTTGGGCTCAGCTTTGGCGGGCAAGCCGTCAGGCCGGCGTTTTCCAGCTTGCCCAGTTCGGTATCCATGCCTTCGGCCAGATCATCCATCGCGCGCTGGGGTGACTTTTCGCCGGCCGTGGCGGCGCCGATCTGCTTCCACCACAACTCGGCCAGTGCCGGATAGTCGGGCACGTTGGGGCCGGTGGGTGTCCAGGATACGCGGGCCGGGCTGCGGTAGAACTCGATCAGGCCGCCAAGCCTGGGCGCCATTTTGGCCATGGCCGCCGAACGGATATCCGAGTCCCGAATGAAGGTCAGGCCGACCATCGATTTCTTCAGCGACACGGTGCGCGACACGGTGAACTGTGCGTAAAGCCAGGCCATCTTGCGGCGTTGCACCGGTGTGCTGGTGAGTAGCGTCCATGCGCCCACGTCCTGATAGCCGCGCTGCATGCCCGCTTGCCAGTACGCGCCGTGGGGCGAGGGGGCGACGCGCCATTTCGGCGTGCCGTCGGCATGGTTGATCGGCAGGCCGCGTTTGCCGAGCGCGGCGGTAAAGCTGGTGTACCAGAAGATCTGCTGGGCAATCTGCCCCTGGCCCGGCACCGGGCCGGCGTCGGTGAAGTCCAGCTGCAGGGTGCCCGGTGGCGCGTACTGCTTCTGCCAGTCCAGATACTTGGTGAGCGCGTAGACGGCGGCCGGGCTGTTGGTGGCGCCTCCGCGCGCGACCGACGCACCGACCGGCTGGCAGTGTTCGGCCCGGATGCCCCACTCGTCTATGGGCAGCCCGTTTGGGTAGCCCTTGCTGGCGGCGCCGGCCATGGACAGCCAGGCATCGGTGAAGCGCCAGCCGAGCGACGGATCTTTCTTGCCGTAGTCCATGTGGCCGTAGACCCGCTTGCCGTCGATTTCCCGCACCTCGTGGGTGAAGAACGCGGCAATGTCTTCGTAGGCCGACCAGTTCAAGGGCACGCCCAATTCGTAGCCGTACTTCGCCTTGAAGCGCGCCTTGAGTCTGGGGTCGCTGAACCAGTCGTAGCGGAACCAGTAGAGGTTCGCAAACTGTTGATCCGGCAGCTGGTAGAGCTTGCCGTCCGGGCTGGTGGTGAAGGGCAGGCCAATGAAGTCCTTCAGATTCAGGCTGGGCAAGGTGAAGGCTTTGCCTTCGCCTCTCATCCACTCGCTCAGGACTAACGTCTTGCCACGGCGGAAGTGCGTGCCGATGAGGTCGCTGTCATTGACATAGGCGTCGAACAGGTTCTCGCCGGTTTTCATCTGCTGCTGGATCTTGCGCACCAGCTCGCCTTCGGGCATCAGCACATGCTCGACACGGATGCCGGTCAGTTCGCTGAAGGCGCGCGCCAGGACTTCGCTTTCGTACTTGTGCGTGTCGATGGTTTCCGAGACAACGCGGATGCTTTGCCCGCGAAAGGGTTTGGCGGCGTTGATGAACCATTCCAGTTCGGCGCGCTGCTCGGCCCGGCTCAGGGTGCTGGGCTGGAGTGCCTTGAGCCAGCGCTCAAGCGGCGCGCCCTTGTCGGCGGCCGCGACGCCAAGCTTCAGCATCAGCAGCAGCGCAAGGCAAGCGTGGCGCAGTGGCGGGCGCATGGCGGTCAGAATTCCGGCGGGGCGACGCTGGCCGGGTCGATCCCGTAGGCCTTGAAGATCGCGCGGTAATCGTCAGTCTTCTTGAAGGCGACCAGGGCCTTGCTGAAATCTTGCGCAAGCTTGTCGTGGCCGCGCGCGCGGGTGAATGCGATGTACTGGCGCCCACCGGAAATCATGTGCGGCTCGTAGGAAAACTCGCCGGCCACCCCCAGTTGCTGCGCGGCGTAGAGGCCGACGGCCGTGTCGATGAGCGCCAGATCGATATGGCCCCGCAGCAGTTTGCGCAGGTTCTGCTCGTGCGTGTCGACCGGCTCACGGGTGAAGTAGGGCGCGCTCGCGAAGTCCGGCGAATAGGTATAGCCGGCAAGCGTGCCTACCGTCTTGCCGGCAAGACTGAACAGCCCTTCGTAGTGAAAGGGCCTGCCCTTCAGGTAGAACAGCACCACGCGCGATCCAGACAAGGCTTCGTCAGGGAAGGCGAGGAAGGCCTCGCGTTCGTTCTGATTGCCGCGCCCGATGCCGAGCACGCCGTCCACCTGCTTGCTTGCCGCCATGACGAGCGCGCGGCGCCATGGCGCGAATTGCAGGTTCAGCGTGTAGCCCAGCCTGGCCAGAACCGCCTTGCTGACTTCGTAGTCAAATCCGCGCGCCTCGCCCCGTTGTTCGAAGACATACGGCGCGAATGTTTCACTCACGATCACCAACTCGCGCGCGTGCGCGGCCCCGGCGCCCTGCAAAGCCGCCGTAAGGATCAGGAGTGCCGCCCGCCAGCGGTTCTGCAACGCAGCCCCTACGCATGTCATGACGCAGCTTATCGGCTTGACGGGGCAATACTTGACCGCCCGCCTGAATCAGCCGCCGGCTTCAAGCTCCAGCGCCAGCAGCTCCTGTACCGTCTGGCGGCGGCGTATCAGGCGCGCGGTGTCGCCGTCGATCATCACTTCCGGGATCAGCGGGCGCGAGTTGTAGTTCGACGACATCGAGGCGCCG
This sequence comes from Niveibacterium sp. 24ML, assembly GCF_026586805.1. Lineage (GTDB taxonomy): Bacteria > Pseudomonadota > Gammaproteobacteria > Burkholderiales > Rhodocyclaceae > Niveibacterium. The sequence continues at coordinate 15,054 of NZ_JAPFHA010000035.1, forward strand.
TAGGCACCGGCATCGTGGATCACCAGCAGGTCGCCGACGCGCGCTTCGGGCAGGTGACGGGTCTGCACCACGCCGCCTTCGCCTTGCGTGAATACGTCGCCCGATTCGCACAGCGGGCCGGCGATCACGGTGGCGTGTTCGGCGCGCGGGCTGTCGTCCTGCGGCAGCAGGCTGATGTGGTGGAAGCTGCCGTACATCGAGGGCCGCATCAGGTCGTTGAAGCCGGCATCCACCAGCACGAAGCGGTTCTTGCCCGCCTGTTTCACCGCACGCACTTCGGTCAGCAGCAGGCCGGATTCGGCCACCAGATAACGGCCGGGTTCGATTTCCAGATGCGGCGTGACGCCGAGGGTCTGGCCGACTTCGCGGCGCGCGGCATCCCACAGGCCGAAGTAGTGTTCGGTGTCGATCTGCGGATCGTTCGTGCGGTACGGAATCGACAGGCCACCGCCGGCCGAGATCGCCTCCAGCGGGGCGTCGAGCTGGCGCGTGAGTTCGACCATCGCGCCGCACACCTGCTCCAGATGCTTGTAATCGACGCCGGAGCCGATGTGCATGTGCAGGCCGACCAGCTTCAGGCCGTGCTGGCGGATCGCGGCCAGCGCGGCCGGCAGATCCGTGTGCCAGATGCCGTGCTTGCTGTGTTCGCCGCCGGTGTTGGTCTTGTTGCTGTGGCCGTGGCCAAAGCCGGGGTTGATGCGCAGCCACACGCGGTGGCCCGCGTGTTTGCCAACTGAGACCGCGCCGAGCTGATGCAGCATGTCGATCGAACCGGCATTCACCGGGATCTCTTCCTCCACCACGCGGGCCAGCGTGGCGCGGTCGATCAGGTCGGCGGTGAACACGATGCCCGATTCGCCGTTACGCGAGCTGTAGCCGGCGGCCAGCGCACGCTCGATCTCGCCCAGCGACACCGCATCCACCTTCACGCCTTCTTCGCGCAGCAGGCGCAGCAGGTGGATGTTGGAGTTGGCCTTCTGCGCGAAGCGGATCGTGTCGAAGGCGCGCAGCGCGGCGACATGCGCGCGGATCACCGCGGCGTCGTACACCCACAGCGGCGTGCCGTGCTGGCGGGTCAGATCGAGGAGCTGGGCGGGGTTCAGGCTGGGCTTCATGGTCGGGAGTAGGGAGTAGGGAGTAAGGGGGAGTTTGCCTGGGGTTCGGTATTTCTAAAAATGCGGATTTGTGCGTCAATCATGCATCGCTGATATGGATAAGCCATGCTGCTGACCCACCGTCTGATCGATGTGTTCCGCGCCGTGATGAACACCGGCAACGTTACCCGTGCCGCCGAGCTGCTGCACACCTCGCAGCCCACGGTCAGCCGCGAACTCGCGCGGCTCGAACAGGTGGTTGGCATGACGCTGTTCGACCGCGTGCGCGGCCGCCTGCAGCCCACCGCGCGCGCCGTGCAGTTGTTCGACGAAGTGCAGCGCAGCTACGTCGGGCTGGAGCGCGTCGCCGCCACCGCCGAATCGCTGCGCCACTTTGCGCAGGGGCGCTTGAGCGTCGCTTGCCTGCCGGCGCTGTCGCACGGCTTGCTGCCGGCGGCCTGCGCCGAGTTCGTCGCGGCGCATCCGCAGGCCAGCCTGTCGATCACGCCACAAGAGTCCCCGCTGCTCGAAGAATGGCTCAGCGCACAGCGCTTTGACCTGGGCCTGACCGAACACGCCGAGCCGCCGCCCGGCACGCTGGCGGAAGACCTCTTCGTTGGCGATGAAGTGGCGGTGCTGCCGGAGGGGCACAGGCTGCTGGGCCAGAACGTGCTGCGCCCGGCCGACTTCGTGGGCGAATCCTTCGTCAGCCTCGCGCCGCAGGATGCCTACCGCCAGGCGATCGACGCGATGTTCGCCGCGCAGGGTGTGCAGCGCCGGCTGGTGATCGAAACCACCAGCGCGGTATCGGTCTGCGCGCTGGTGCGGCAGGGGCTGGGCGTGTCGATCGTCAACCCGCTCACCGCGATCGAACTGGAAGGCCTGGGCCTGCACTGGCGGCCGATCAGCGTGTCGATTCCGTTCCGCGTCACGCTGATCCGCCCGCAGCAGCGGCCCAGCACGCCGCTTGCCGATACCTTCTCGGCGGCGCTGCGCCGTGCGGCCGAGCGCCTGCGTCATCGCAGCGGGCGCACGTGATCGGGCAAGGGCCAGGCTCTTGAAATTGGTGGCAGCGGCCGTCAGATAGCACGCGTAGAATCCCCCAGCCCCGAGGGCTGTCGGCTCCGGTCAATGAAAGGAATCACCATGACAACTCGCCTCCTGAAAATGCTTGCCACGCTGGCCTTGCTGTCGGGCCTCACGGCCTGTGGCTACAACGATTTCCAGCGCCTCGACGAAGAGGTGAAGGCCGGCTGGTCTGAAGTGCTCAACCAGTACCAGCGCCGCGCTGACCTGATCCCCAACATCGTCGCCACCGTGAAGGGCGAAGCCAGCTTCGAACAGGAGACCCTGACCAAGGTGATCGAAGCGCGCGCCAAGGCCACCAGCATCCAGGCCACGCCGGAACTGGTGAACGATCCTGCCGCGTTCCAGAAATTCCAGGCCGCTCAGGGCGAGCTGACTGGCGCGCTCTCGCGCCTGATGGTGGTCAGTGAGCAGTACCCGAACCTGAAAGCCAACCAGGGCTTTCAGGATCTGCGGGTGCAGCTTGAAGGCACCGAAAACCGCATCACCGTGGCGCGCAATCGCTACATCAAGACGGTGCAGAACTACAACGTGCTGGCGCGCAGCTTCCCGAGCAACCTCACCGCGATGGTGATGGGCTACAAGCCCAAAGAAACCTTCACGGTGCAGAACGAAGCGCAGATTTCGCAGCCGCCGGCAGTGAATTTCGACCAGCCGGCGAAGCAGTGATCGGCCGCGCGTGATGCTGCTGCGTGCCTTGCTGCTGTGGTTTGCATGCTGCCTCGCGCCTGCCTGGGCGCAGGACGTGCAGCCGGTGCCCAAGCTGAGCGGGCGCGTGATCGACCAGACCGGCACCCTGTCGGCCGCCGAAGCCAGCGCGCTGAGCAGAAAGCTTGAGCAGTTCGAGCGTGAAGCCGGCAGCCAGCTCGTGATCCTGATGGTGCCGACAGTGCAGCCGGAAGACATTGCGAGCTACGCGCAGCGGGTGGCCGACACCTGGAAGCTCGGCCGCCGCACGGTGGGCGACGGCCTGCTGATCGTGGTGGCGAAGGACGACCGCAAGCTGCGCATTGAAGTGGCCAAGGCGCTTGAAGGCGCGGTGCCGGATCTGGCGGCCAAGCAGATCATCAATCAGGCACTGAAACCGGCATTCAAGAAAGGCGACTTCGCAGGCGGGCTGGATGCGGCGGTGGATCTGCTCGCAGCGCGCATCCGTGGCGAGGGCTTGCCGCTTCCGCCGGCCGACGCCGGATCGTCAAGGCAAGGCAGTGCTACCGAGAGCGGTGGCGAATCGGGTCTGCTGTTCTTCCTGATTGGCGTGCTCGCCATGAGCGTGCTGCTGAAGGCCGTGCTGGGCCGCACCCTCGGCGTGCTGGGGACGAGTGTGGCTGCCGGCGGGATCGGCTGGTTGTTCTCCACCAGCCTGATGCTCGCGGGCCTGGGCGCGCTGGTGGGTTTGATCATTGCGGCGATTGGCGCCGGCAATATCTTCAGCCTGCTCGGAAACGTTCTCAGCATTGGCGGGGGCCGCGGCGGTGGTGGGTGGGGCGGCGGCGGCGGCGGATGGGGCGGCGGTGACGGTGGCGGCTTCTCGTCCGGCGGTGGCGGCGATTTCGGCGGCGGCGGCGCCTCAGGAGACTGGTAATGCCAAGTTCGATCGGCCCTCAAACGGCGCTGCTGCGCCGCCTGGTGCACCATGGCCTGTACAGCGCACGCCATGTGCGCAAGGCGGTGGACGATGCGGCGATGGCACGGCTTCAGGCTCAGGTGCGCGAGAGCGAGACGCGCCACAGCGGCGAGATCCGCATCGTGGTGGAAGCCGGGCTGCCCAATTCCTACCTGCTCAAACGGCTGAGTGCGCGAGATCGCGCGATTACCTTGTTCGGCAAGCTGCGGGTGTGGGATACCGAACACAACAACGGCGTGCTGATCTACCTGCTGCTCGCTGAGCGCCGTATCGAGATCGTTGCCGATCGCGGCCTCGATCGCCATGTCAGCATCATGCAGTGGCATGCCTTGCTGGGTGCAATGCGCGCCGATTTCGTCGCCGGCCGCTTCGAGAAGGGCATCGCGGCCGCGGTTGCGGCGGTGAGTGACTTGCTCTGCCAGCATTTTCCGCTTGCGGCGGGGGCTGCCAATCCGAACGAATTGCCCGACGCGCCGCTGCGCCTGGGCTGAGAGCGTCCCCCGCGCGGCGGGCGGGGGCGTGTGTTGCGCGGGTCTGAATCAGATGGGTGTCAGCCACTGCGCGTGTGCCGGCACTTCACCCCTCACGCAGGCGAAGTAGTGCGACTGCAAGCTTCGGGTGATCGGGCCCGGCGTGCCGTCGCCAATGCGGCGGCGGTCCACTTCCACCACCGGCGTCACCTCCACCGCGGTGCCACAGAAGAACACTTCGTCGGCCAGCACCAGATCGTCGCGGGTGAGCCGCGCCGCGCGCACGGCGTAGCCGGCATCGGCCGCCAGTGCATGCAGGGTGCGCCGCGTGATGCCGTCGAGCGCCACGGTGACTTCTGGCTCCAGGATCTCGCCGCCGCGCACGATGAAGATGTTTTCGCCCGGCCCTTCGGCGACAAAGCCCTCGGTATCCAGCAACACGGCCTCGTCGTAGCCGTCGGCGCGCGCTTCGCGTGCGGCGAGGATCGCTGTGGTGTAGCCGCCGATCGCCTTGGCGCGGCAGGGGTAGGTGTTGGGATGCTGGCGCGCCCAGCTCGACACCTTCACGCGCACGCCGCGCGTCAGCGCATCGGCGCCGAGGTAGCGGCCCCAGGGCATCGCCATCACGCCGACACGCACCGACAGCCCGGCCGGGTCCATGCCGAGGCGCTCGTCACCCAGAAACACCAGCGGGCGAAGATAGCCTTCGGTCAGCCCGTTGCGTTGCATCGCGCCGATGCAGGCCTCGCGCAGTTCAGCGCGACTGAAGGGAATCTCGATGCCGAGCAGGCGGGCTGAGCCTTCAAGCCGCGCCAGGTGTTCGTCAAGCCGGAAGATCGCGGCGCCCTGGGCGCCTGCGTAGCAGCGGATGCCTTCAAAGCAGCCCAAGCCATAGTGCAGCGTGTGGGTGCCCAGGTGCAGCGTGGCATCGCGCCAGGCCCGCCATTCGCCATCCAGCCAAATCCAGCCATCGCGTTCAGACAGTTTCACTTCTCACTCCAGATTGAATTGCAGGGCGCCCGCGGCAGCGCGGGCCAGCAGCCAGCCCCGGTCGGGCGGCGGGCGGTGCGAATCAGCGCGCGGTAAGCAAGCTGCGGGCACCACGGGTGGGGTGGGCTTACTGTGCCGCGCGGTATCTGGCGGGTCGAACGAAAAGGAGGGGGCTTGAGGTGAAGGATCTTCACCTGACGCGCTGCGCTGGTAGTGCTGACCGGGTACCGAACTAGCGCGGCCTGCGCGGGCGTTTGTGTGGGAATCCATACGCGCGGCTGAGGCGCCGCATCGGCGCTCACAAATTTTGACGATTACCGGTGAATCAATTGCCATGCGGGCGGTCGCATACTCGACAGTCAACCTCGTTTCTTTAGGGAATTGGCCGAACTTGAGAACCCTCCTTGCATTCACCGTTGTCGTAGCCATTCTGGTGCCGCTGATCTGCGCCGCGGTTTATCTGCTCTGGGTGCGTCCCCACAAATGGCGCGGGCAGATGCTGTGCAGGGCGTGCGGCTATCGTTGGCGTACCCGACTTGCGGCACCCGCAAGCCAATGCGGCAAGTGCTGGCATGAGAACGTGGTACCGGTCAGCGAAGCGGAACCCAATGGCATCAGCAAAGGCGGCAAAGCCACGACCCGTGTCGCGACTCAGCCCGGTTGAACCGGGGCCGCTTGTCCTGCGCGTGTTCCGGTGGCACGCTCGCCATCGCCCGGCGGCAATTGGCCGACGCGGTGATGGTCTGGCGGAGGCTCCCCGTGTATGAAGCATTGCTGCGCGAGTATCGGCGCCCCTGGAAGCTTGCGACGCTTGCGCTTGGGCTCGGGCTTCTGATTGTCGGCGCGTTTTACTACGAGGCGCCGGACTGGGATATTCCGATCAGCATCATCATGGCTGGTTTTGCCTACCTGACCGCACCATGGAGCCTGCGTGTGATGGTTGAGCGGCGCTGGAAGCTGTGGCCAGCGATGCTCTTCGCGACCTGGTTCACGGTGGACGGTTGTTACGCGATCTACTGGTACTTCACCAATCCTTTGGCGCTGGAACTGATGCGCGAAGTGAACTTCCCTGCGTCGCTGTCGCTTTACTGGATGTGTGGCCTGGTCTGGTACTGGAACGGCAGTCTGCGGGAGTTGCTCGCTCACGCAAGGGCCGAGTTGCGCCGAGTGCTTCGTCCGCGCGCGTGAAGTGGGCGCTTCCGTGCCGGTGGCGTGGGCGCTTGCGATCGGGCCTAAGAGTCTGAAGCCGATGGGCTTGCGGCGTTGTTCTGGGGGGTCTCCAGCGGTACGAGGTGGGCCAGCACGAAGCTGACCGAGCTGGGCAGGGTGCTGTACCACCGAAAGGTTGGCAGGAACCAAGGGTCGTTTTCGGGCAGCATGAAGTGGCGCAGGGTCTCGCGCGTCATCACGGCCGCGAACGACGCGTGGCTCGTGGCGGGGTCGGATACGCAACTGAGCCGGCCTGAACGGTAGAGCGCATCAAGGTTCAGGCGTCCGATGCAGATCGGGCCGGCTTCGTAGTCGGTGCCCGATGCGCGCAGGGCGATCAGACGAAGCTCCATTGGCCCGGCGGCGCGAAAGTCGTGGCGCGTGCCGGCGATTCGGCGCGCGGACTCAGCGCGCATCCCCATGGCCGCTTCAACCGCGGTGAGCATCGCCTGCTGGCGCTTGCCCGGCGTGGTGGTTTGGGGCGCCTGGAGCTTCGATCGGAGCAGCGCGAGGCTCTCGTCGTTCCAGGCCAGATAGCGCCATGCGGCCGCCTGTTGGCGGTCAACGGTGCCGCTGCGATGAATCAGCCAGACAGCGATTGCCGCAAGGCTCAGCAAGGCCAGCACAGCGAGCGCGAAGCTCATGCTAGTCATGAGCAATGGCCTGAATGCAAGCCTGTGCGATAGCCAGGGTTCATGGCGGCCTCTCCCGGGTTGCTCATGCGGCGCGGGACGCCGCGCCGGCTTGATGCGCCGCACTACATAGCCAGCGCGCAAAGGCAATGACCCAGGGCTTGTCATGGGCACCCGGGGCTGCGATCAGGTGGTAGCTGCCTTGTGCCAACTCGATGGCGAAGGGGCGTACCAGCTTGCCGTTGGCGAGCCAGGGCGCGGCGAGGGTGGAGGTTGCAAGCGCGACGCCCTGACCGGCGGCGCAGGCGTCGAGCATCAACGCGCCATCGTCGTAGCGCGGCCCCTCGGGGGCTTGGCTGAGGCTGACGCCGGCCGCGGCAAACCACGCCGGCCACGATAGCAAGGGGTGGCGGAGCAGCCGTGCGCGCAAGAGATCGGCCGGCGCGCGCAGTTGCTCAGCCTGTGCCGGCTGGCAGACGGGGAACACCGTTTCGTCGAAGAGCTTCCAGCCGTTGAGTCCGCCGGGTAGCTGATCCACGAAGCGGATCGCCAAATCTGCCTCGCCGCGCTGGATGGGGTCGAGGCGGGTGGAGGTTGATAGCGAGAACTCCACGCCGGGCTGCTGCGTCTGGTAGGCGGCCAGGCGCTCGACTAGCCATGCGCGCCCGAAGGCCGGCGCCACCGAGAGGGCCAGACTGCGGTGGCCTTCACCCTGCAAGCGCGCGGTGGCGTGGGCGAGGGCGTCGATGGCCGGGCCAATCGCTGCATGGTAGGTGGCCCCGGTTTCGGTCAGCACGATGCTGCGGTGGCGGCGCTCGAAGAGTCGCAGACCGAGTGCTGTTTCGAGCGCGCGGATGCGGTGGCTGACCGCAGACGGCGTGATCGCCAGGGCTTCCGCCGCGGCGAGAAAGCTGCCCAGGCGGGCGGCCGCATCGAAGGCTTCGAGGCTGGCAAGCGGCGGCAGTCGGCGCATCGTCAGGCAGCGCGCTCAGGTGGCGCGTTCAGGCGCCGCGAGCAACCGGCCGTGAGGCATCGGCGCACCACTCGCTCCAGGATCCGGGATACAGGCGCGCGCCGTGCAGGCCGGCCACTTCCAGCGCCAGCAGGTTGTGGCAGGCGGTGACGCCAGAGCCGCACTGCGCCACGATCTGATCGGGCTTGCTGGCACCCAGTACGGCAAGCCATTCAGCCGCCAGTTGCGCGGCACTCTTGAAGCGCCCGTCGGGCGCCAGGTTGTCACGGAAGAAGCGATTGACCGCACCCGGTATGTGCCCGCCAACCGGGTCGAGCGTTTCGTTTTCGCCACGGAAGCGGTCGGGTGCGCGCGCATCCACGATGCGGAAGGCGCCGCCGCTCAAAGACGCAAGAAGTTCATCGGCGCCCACCCAGGCTGCGCCTTCACGCAGGCTGAGCGTCCCCTCGGGCGAGTCGAGCGGTGGATCGGTGCTGACCGGCAGCGCCGCGTCACGCCAGGCCTGAAAGCCGCCGTCCAGCACCGCTGCGGCCTTGTGGCCCACCCAGCGCAGCATCCACCAGAGCCGCGCGGCGTACATGCCGCCAGCGTCGTCGTAGGCCACCACTTGCGTTGTGTCAGAAACGCCGTGGCGGCGCATCAGTGCGACGAAGGCTTCGCGGGTGGGCAGCGGGTGGCGGCCATTGCGCCCGGTTTTCGCACCGGAAAGATCGGTATCCAGATTGAGATGGCGTGCGTAGGGCACGCGGCCGGCTGCGTAAGCGGCGCGGCCGTGCTCGGGATTGCCAAGATCGTGGCGGCAGTCGAAAACCACCAGCGAGGGCGCGCCGAGGCGCGTGGCCAGCGCCGGCGCCTCGACAAGGGTTTGCCACATGCTCATTCGATCGCCTCGCCGGCGAGCCAGGCGCGCGCCATGGTTTCGTCATCGAACAGGCGGATCTCGGCATTGACGAGCGATTGCTCGACCCAGGCGCCAATCGAATCGAGGTCGTCATCGGTCACGACCGCGATGCGGCCATCGGCGTTTTTGTGGCGGCGCGCGAAGCGGAAGTCTTCGATCGCCGCGTCGAGCGTAAGCCCGTCCATCTGACGCAAGTCCACCCAGGCGCGTAGCGGCGCGCCGGTGGCGATGGCGGCTTCAACCTGTGACTCGAACTGGCGGAAGTCAGCCAGAGTGAGCTCTCCGAACACGACTGCCTCGACGCAGTTGTCACGCAGTTCTGCAGTGATCATCACGCACTCCTTGTGGATGGGACACTCACATTATCGGCGCGGGGCACGGCAAGCTTCAATGCGGGGCGTCAAGTTGATGCCCGAGTGCGGCGCTTTGTCGGTGCTAATCGGTTTCCGCGGGTGGCGCAGGTCGGCGCGAGAGCTTGCCGGCGAGCGCGCCGGAGGCGATCACGGCAAGGATGCCGAAAAGCGCCAGTGGATCGAGATGCTCGCCCCAGATGACCGCGCCGAAGATCGCGGCAAACACCACGGTGGTGTAGGACAAGGCGGCCGCAACCATGGTCTTGCCGTAGCGATAGGCGCGGGTCATCGCCAGTTGTGCGAATGCGCCAAAGCCGCCGACGCCCAGCAGGATTGCGACCTCGGTGAGTGTCCATGAACCGGCGTGCGGCTTGAGCAAGGCGAAGGGCAGGCCGCCGGCCGAACACACGGCAGAGAACCAGAAAACCGTCCGCCACTCAGGCTCGCCCGCTTCGCCCAGTTTGCGCACGTTCAGGTAGGCGACCGACGAAACCGCACCGGAACACAGCCCCAGCACCGCGCCGTACCACAGCGCCGGGTCAATGCTGGGCTTGAGCACCATTGCCACCCCCGCCAGACCCAAGGCCAGCGCGGCCCACATGCTGCGACGCAGCGGCTGGTGCGCCATCACGGCGACCAGGGCGGCAAGCCAGAGTGGGGATGTGTAGTTCAGCGTCACCGCCGTCGCCAGCGGCAGGATCGTGATTGCAAGGAAGTAGAACACCAGGGCAACAAAGCCTGAGCCGCTGCGGGCAAGGTGGGTGCGCCACAGCGGCGTCATCACCGGCAGGCGATACCAGGCAACCCAGGCGCCAATCATGAGCAGCGAGACAAAGCCGCGCCAGAACACCAGCTCTGCGGCGTTGAAATGCGCTGCGCCCAGTTTGACGCATGCGCCCATGCACGCGAACAGCAAGCTGGCAACGAGCATCCAGAGCGAGCCCATCGACGCCGGGCCGGATCAGGCGGGGTAGATTGCGCCGAGCACCCGTGGGCCACGCGCGCCGGTGACCTGCGGCAGATTGCCGCTGGTGCCGGTGATGCAGCAGCGGGCAAGCCAGGCGAAGGCGAGCGCCTCAAGGTAGTCCGGCGATACGCCGAATTCGGCCGTCGAGACGACTTTGCTGCCGGGCAGCAGCGCCCCCAGCCGGCTCATCAGCGTCGCGTTATGCACGCCGCCGCCGCAGACCAACAGGCGTTGCGGGGCGCCGCATTCGCGCAGGGTTGCGTCGACGATGCTGCGCGCCGTGAGTTCGAGCAGCGTCGCCTGCACGTCGGCTGCGTCAAGGCCGGTGGGAAGTTGCGTGTCGAGCCAGTCGAGGTTGAATTCCTCGCGGCCGCAGCTTTTGGGCGCTGCAAGGGCGAGGAAGGGGTGGTCCAGCAGCCGCGCAAGCAGGCCTGCATCGAGCCTGCCTTGTGCCGCCCAGCGGCCGCCCGCGTCGAAGGGGGTGCCGAGGTGCCGTGCGGCCCAGGCGTCCAGCAGCATGTTGCCGGGCCCGGTATCGAATCCGCGCGTCGGGCGACCCGGCGCCAGATCGGTTACGTTGGAGATGCCGCCGATGTTGAGCACGACGCGGTGCTCATCAGCCGCACGCAAGATCTGGTCGTGGAAGGCGGGCACCAAGGGCGCGCCTTGGCCCCCGGCGGCGATATCGCGGTTGCGAAAGTCCGCCACCACCGTGATGCCCGTCAGCTCTGCCAGCAAGGCGGGGTGGTTGAGTTGCAGGCTGTAACCCAGTGCGGGCTGGTGCCGCACCGTCTGCCCGTGGCAGCCTACAGCGCAGATCTGATCTGCCGTCAGGCCATGATTGCTCAGCGCGTCCTGCGTGGCCTGGGCGTACAGGTGTGCGAGCTTGACCGAGATCCCGGCCGATCGGTGCAGTTCATCATGTCCCGCTGCGTTCAGTGAAAGCAGGTCCTGGCGAAGCGCTGCCGGATAAGCGACAAATGCGCTGGAGACAATACGTGGATGGGGCGTCGAAAAATCTGCGACGACCGCATCCACGCCATCCAGGCTCGTGCCGGACATCAGCCCGGCGAACAGGGCGCCCGGGGTGCTCACTCCGAGCGCGCGACGCGCGTCGTCGGGGTTTCGTTCAATTGCGCCAGCACGGATGCGCTGTGTTGGCGGAAATGCGCCAGCTCATGTCCCGTCAGGGGCGGCGCTTCAGGCAATGCCACCTTGAGCGGATCCTTGTGCACGCCCGCAACACGGAACTCGTAGTGCAGATGCGGCCCGGTGGATGAACCGGTGTTCCCCACTGCACCAATCAAATCGCCCTGGTGAATGCGTTGCCCCTGCCGCACGTCGATTCGCGACAAGTGCCCGTAAGCGGTGGTAATGCCGCCGGCGTGCTGCACGACCACAAAGTTGCCATAGCCACCTTGACGGCCTGCAAACTGGACCACGCCATCGGCCGTGGAGCGTACGCGGGTACCGATCGGCGCGCCGTAGTCAACGCCCTTGTGCTGCTTCATCGTTCCGTAAATCGGGTGCACCCGCATGCCCATGCCGGATGTCACACGAGAAAACTCCAGCGGCGAACGGAGAAAGCCCCGCTTGAGGCTCTTGCCGTCAGCCGTGTAGTAATCGCCGCGGCCGCCGCCCATATCGTTCCAGATTGCGGTATGGCGCTCGCCGTCGTTGATGAACTCGGCACCAATGATGCGTCCGGTCTTGACTGGCATGCCCCGGTGGTAAGCCACCTCGTAGATCACGCGGAAGCGATCGCCACGGCGCAGGTCGCGGTGGAAGTCGATTTCGGAACTGAAGATTTCGGCCAGACCGACGGCTACTGAATCGGGCAAGCCCGCATCGTCGGTTGCGCCAAACAGCGAACTGCGGATTTCCGCCGACTTCGCATGTACGCGAACATCAAACTCGATAGCGGCGTCGCGAATCAGGATCTCGCCATCACGGCGCTCCACCAGCAACTGACGGTCAGCCATACTGCCCGGCAGGCTCAGAGACAGAATGCGCCCCCCTGCAGTCATGGACGCATGGACCACAGCCCCTGCCGACAGGCGGCGCATGCCCGAACGTGCGATTTCGCTTGTCCGCAGTGCATCTGCGACCTCAGGGTCATCAACGCCGAGGCGGGCGAGGACGGACGCTAGGGTGTCGCCACGTTGAATGCGGTCCTCCCGGAAGAACGCGGCGTCGTCCGGAAGAACTTCGGCTTGCGGGGTAACGAGCAGGCTCTCGATCACCGATCGCTGGTTCAGCGCGGCGGCATCCGGGCCGGGAATCACGGCAATTGCCGCCACCATGCCGAACACCGAGGTGCCGGCGATGCCGACACCCGACCAGAACCAGATGGGACCCTGCTCTTTAAGTCCCCTCAGCCGCGTTAGAATGGAAATCTTTGTGTGGCTCATTTGCAACAGGCCGCGCGGTTAAGTGTGCGCGATAGTAGCAAATTTCACGTTTCTGGATAAATGGCATGACAGGAATTAGCGATCAACTCGAACTGATCAAGCGCGGCAGCGAAGAGCTTCTGCTGGAGGCCGAACTCGTCGACAAGCTTAAGGCCGGCCGACCGTTGCGCGTCAAGGCGGGCTTCGATCCCACTGCGCCGGACCTGCATCTCGGACACACCGTGTTACTAAACAAGATGCGGCACTTCCAGGATCTGGGCCATCACGTGATGTTCCTGATCGGCGATTTCACTGGAATGATCGGTGACCCCACCGGCAAGAACGCCACGCGTCCGCCCTTGACTGCCGAACAGGTTGCCGCCAACGCAGAGACCTATAAAGAACAGGTGTTCAAAGTGCTGGACCCCGCCAGAACAGAAATCTGCTTCAACAAGACTTGGCTGGATGCCCTGGGTGCTGCCGGCATGCTCAAGCTTGCAGCTTCGCACACGGTGGCCCGGATGCTCGAGCGCGACGATTTTGCGAAGCGCTTTGGCAACAACCAACCCATCGCGATCCACGAGTTCCTCTATCCCTTGTGCCAGGGCTACGACTCGGTGGCTATGAAAGCGGATGTCGAACTGGGCGGCACCGACCAGAAGTTCAACTTGCTCATGGGGCGCGAACTCCAGAAGCAGCACGGCCAGGCGCCTCAGGTCGTGCTGATGATGCCTTTGCTGGAAGGTCTGGACGGCGTTAACAAGATGTCCAAGTCGCTGGGCAACTACGTCGGCATCAACGAGCCGCCGCGCGAGATGTTCGGCAAGCTGATGTCGATCTCCGACACGCTGATGTGGCGTTACTACGATCTGCTGTCCTTCCGCTCGAACGCCGAGATCGGCGCGCTCAAGGCCGAAGTGGCCGCGGGGCGCAATCCGCGTGACGTGAAAGTCGAACTGGCGCAGGAGATCATCACGCGCTTCCACGGCCGTGCCGCCGCCGAGGACGCGCTGGCCGATTTCGAAGCGCGTTTCCAGCGCAATGCAATTCCTGATGATGTTCCGGAAGTCACTGTCGATGTTGGCGCAGGCATGGCGATTGCCCAACTGCTCAAACAAGCCGGCCTGACTGCCAGCACATCGGAAGCCATGCGCATGATTGAGCAGGGCGGCGTCCGCGCTGACGGCGAGAAGCTCTCCGATAAATGCTTTGTAGTAAGCGCGGGCAGCGTGATGGTGCTTCAAGTCGGCAAGCGCAAGTTCGCCCGCGTCACGGCGGCTTGATCACCTGCCTGCCCGACGAGTCGCCGGATATCGTACGAAGATGGTAAACGCGAATTTGGCGGATTAATCTTCTCCGGCGCTTGACGACCGCTGCCAAGCCCGCTATAGTCTCGCTTCTTCGCTGCTGACGAAACAAACGTTTCTCGGCAGCAAGTTTAAGTGATTCGGTTTTGCGGCGAGATGTTCGCGAAATCGAAAAAGCTTGA
>NZ_JAPFHA010000036.1 GCF_026586805.1 Niveibacterium sp. 24ML
TGCGGGAGTAGCTCAGTTGGTAGAGCGCAACCTTGCCAAGGTTGAGGTCGAGAGTTCGAGACTCTTCTCCCGCTCCAGTTGTCGAAAAAGGGAAGGCTAGACGCCTTCCCTTTTTCTTTGTCTGCGTCCCCCCGCCTTTCTGTTCCCCGGTGGCAACGCGACCTTCCAGGCTGGATGAGTCCGCTACAATCTCGATCAATCCTATTTCATGGAACTCAGCGTATGCAGGTGCGCCGCTTCACCTACATGTGTGCCCTCGGTTTAGTCCTCGGTGCTCAGCAGGCCGCAGCGTTCAATATCCAGTTTGCCAGCGAGGTACCGTCGGCGCACTTCAGCGAGGCGGATCGGGCTACCCACGAACAGATGCTCCGAACACTTCTGGCGACGGCGCCGGACGGGAAGCGCATGTCTTGGGATAACCCCGGTACGCGCTCTGGCGGTGCGGCAGTTGCACGGCGCACGACCGCTCAGCAGGGAAAGCGTTGCCGGGACGTGCAGATCAAGACTTACTTTCGCGCGCTCAAGGCTGACAATACGATGCGTGCTTGCCAAGGAGAGGATGGAAATTGGACGCTCGCAAATTGATCTTATCGTTGCTGTTGCTTGCACTCTCAAGTGCATCAGTCGCAGCGGATCTGGTGCTGCCTCAATCAAACGAGGATTTCCGGCAGTTGGCCGACAGCGTCAATTCAGGCGGCATGGATGGTCGGCGTGGCGTGGTTGAGCGCGTAAGCGCATCGCAGAAGGCGGTCAGCGAGCCATCGCCAATGAGCAAGCCTGGCGTGCGAGACAGCGCTGACATCGTGTCTGATAGCACGGTTATTGCGACGCCCGTTGTGGGGGTCGGCCCGGGCGTGAAGAAGCCAGGGCAGGCTGCGCCAACCAAGACGACCTACTCGGTCGTGGTGCGCTGGGAAGATGGCAGCTTCGGCATCGTCAATCAGGACGTCGATCCGGGGCTCAAGAAGGGGGATCCGGTGGTGATGAACGAGGGGCGGGTCGTCAGGTTACGCTGATCGCGCACTCATAAAAAAGGCGCCGCAATTGCGGCGCCTTTTTTTCTGGAGATGCGCTTTTCAGCGAGCGCCATTCTGCTCGGGCAGGACGATATTCACCTTGAGTGCTTCGTAGTTGTCCTGCTTTTCAAGTTGCACCGAGATGTCGTTGGGATTGACCTTTACGTACTTCGAAATGACGGCGATCAGGTCTTTCTGAAGCTCCGGCAGGAAGTCCGGGCTGGATCCACCTTCGTCGGAGCGCTGGCGTGCAATGACCACGGTCAGGCGCTCGCGGGCGATATCGGCGGGCCGCGGCTTCTTCTGGGTGAAGAGATCGGTCAGCCACGTCATGTTCAGGCACCTCCAAAAAAGCGCTTGAGCAGACCCGGCTTTTCGTAGTTCACGAAACGAAGCTCGCGTTGTTCGCCAAGGAAGCGTGCAACGACGTCCTGATAAGCCTCGGCGACATCCGTGTTCTTCATGTGGATTGATGGGATGCCTTGGTTCGAGGCCTGGAGAACGATCTCAGATTCGGGGATGACGCCAAGCAGCGGAACGCGCAACAACTCCTGAACGTCTTTGTACGAGAGCATCTCGCCTTCCTCTACGCGCTTCGGAGAGTAGCGGGTGACGATCAGGTGCTCCTTGACGGGCTCCCGGCCTTCCTTCGCGCGGCGGCTCTTGCTCTGAAGGATGCCGAGGATGCGATCGGAGTCGCGGATTGATGAGACCTCCGGGTTGGTCACGACGAGCGCTTCATCCGCGAAGGTTAGGGACATGACGGCGCCGTGTTCGATCCCGGCCGGGGAGTCGCACACCGCATAGTCGAATCCCATGTGCTCAAGCTCCTTCAGCACACCCTCGACGCCTTCTTCCGAAAGTGCGTCTTTGTCACGAGTCTGCGAGGCGGGCAGCACGAAGAGGTTTTCGCAGTGCTTGTCCTTGATCAGGGCCTGGTTGAGCTTTGCTTCACCGTTGACCACGTTGATCAGGTCATAGACCACGCGGCGTTCGCAGCCCATGATCAGGTCGAGATTGCGCAGGCCGACATCGAAGTCGATAACCGCGGTCTTGAAGCCGCGCAGCGCGAGGCCGGAGGACACCGAAGCGGATGTGGTGGTCTTGCCCACGCCGCCTTTGCCGGAAGTCACCACGATTATTTTCACGATCTTCCCTTCAATTCAGCATCAAACGAATAACGGATGGAGGTTCTGACGGCTCAGCCCAATTGCAACGGGTCGAGGCGCAGTTGCGCCTTGTCGCCCGAGCCTGTCAGGGTGATGAGTGCGGCGCGGCCTGCGACTTCTTCGGGCAAGCCGCGCTCGAATGTACGAAAGACACCAGCGATCGAGACCAGTTCGGCGCCGAGCGAGGTCGTGAAGATCCGCGCTGTCTGGTCGCCCTGAGCGCCTGCGAGCGCGCGCCCGCGCAACGGGCCATAGCAGTGGATGTTGCCGTCAGCAATCACCTCCGCGCCGTTGCTGACCCCGCCGAGCACGACGAGGTCACCGCCGCGGGCGTAAACCTGCTGCCCTGAGCGCAAGGGGCGGTCGATCACCATCGTGCGTGTGGCGGGCTCGTGTGCTGGGGCCGCCACCTGCGCTGCCGGGGTGGCCTCGGGTGATATTGCGCTGGCAGCCGACGGCACTTTCTTGGGGCTCGTCTCGGGCGCGGTCTTGAGGGTGTCGCTATTCAGCACGGCCAAGCCGGCTTTGCGTGCACCGTCGCCGTATGCTTCGGGGATCCCTTGTACCGCAACCGGCTGCAGGCCATAGCGCCGCAGCAGACTGGCGAGGCCGGACCAATCCATGCGTTCAGGTAGTGCAGCGCCGGACAGGTCGATGATGGTCGGCTCGCCAGCGAAGAACTCGCCCATCCCGCCCAGCATCGCATGCATGGCATCGGCAAGTTTCATGACGTTGGGGTCGCGCACCACTGCGGTCATCGCCTGGAGCGTGCCACCTTTGAATTCAATCGTCTTGCCGTTGTTGCGATTGGCCTGCATGCCTGTCATATACCGGAACCAGAATCGGGAATTTTATCATCGACATTAGGCCGCTTCGGCGGAATTAGTGCCGTAGCGGCCAAGCCGCGTCAATGCAGCGTTGGCGGCGCGGTGTCGAACAGGGCCAGTGCTTCTTCACGGCTGAAACGATAGTCATGGTTTGACAGATCGTCCCGAACGAAGACCTCGCCGTGTTCGGCCAGAATGGACTCGATTTCCTTGCGTCCGAGTGCACGAAGGGTTGCCCGCACTTTTTCCCAATCCGGTGGGAACACATGGCTGACCGGCTTGGGGTCGAAAACACGAACGGTCTCCTCGTGGAAGAGCCGGGTCAGTACGACCGGCGCTTCGAGTGAGAGCAGTTCTCCCGGCGTAACCGTGTTGGCGAGTCCGGTGATGCGACCCCAACCATCGGGATCCTTCTCGTCGGCGCCGGGGAGTTTTTGCAGGAACAGGCCTGCGGCATTATCTCCGTCGGCTGCCAGGAAGAGCGCGGCCGGCGTCTGCTCGGATTGCCGCAGGTAGGCCTCGAAGACCTTTGCAATGGTGTCGCCTTCCAGCGGGACGTAGCTCTGATAGGGCTGCTTGAGCCCTTCCGTATCGAACGAGAGTAGCAGGCGCCCGCCGCCGAGCAGTTCGCCGACCGAGGCGCCTGCGACTGTTCCCGATGTCTTTGCGAAGCCTCGCAGATTGAGAGCCTCTGAACAATCGATCACCAGCAGTGGCACTGAACCACTGCCCGAGAGTTGAAGCGTGATGCGGCCGGGGGTCTTGAGGTTGCCTGCGATGATGGTTGTCACTGCGGCCAATTCGCCCAGCAGGGCACGCACGGCGGGGGCGTAGTCATGCCCACGCTGGATCTGCTTCCATGTCGGTCCAAGCTGCACCAGGGCGCCACGGATGTCGAGTTCGTCAAACAAGAAGCGTTGTACGATGTCCATGCTCAGTCCTTTAGTGCGGTGCTCAGGGTTTCTTCGTCGAACCCGACCACGATGCGTTTGCCGCCCGTGATGACCGGGCGCTTGATGAGGCTGGGCTTTGCAACCATCAGCACGATGGCCTTTGTGGCGTCAACGTCTTGCTTCTCGGCTGGATCAAGACCCCGCCAAGTCAGGCCTTGTGTGTTCAGCAGCTTTTGCCAGCTTGCGTCGGCACACCAGGCGCGAATGGTCTCGCCATCGATGCCGAGTTTCTTGTAATCATGGAATTCGTAGGCGATGCCGTTTGCATCGAGCCAGTCGAATGCCTTTTTCATGCTGCTGCAGTTCTTGATGCCGTAGATCTTGATCACGTCGGGTGTCGGGTTCTGGTTCATGGGACTTCGCGATTATCGCTGATACGGCCCAAACAGTTGCCCATTCGGCCAAAGTGGATTCATAATCGAAAGAGCAGGATTTCCAGGCTGTTGAATTGCGCGTGACCAGCCGCCGTAAAAAGCGGTGTTAGTTCGTCGGCTTTGCCTCCCTGAATTCCGTGCCAACGGGGCCGCCAGCCCCACAAACAGCAATTTATTTTCGATTCGAGGACGCATCGACATGGCAACTGGTATCGTCAAGTGGTTCAATGACTCCAAGGGTTTCGGCTTCATCACCCCCGATGGTGGTGGCGACGATCTCTTCGCCCACTTCTCCGCAATTCAGTCGAAGGGTTTCCGTACCCTTGCAGAGAATCAGCGCGTCGCTTTCGATGTCGTTGAAGGCCCGAAGGGCAAGCAAGCCGCGAACATCCGCCCGGCTGAATAAGCTTCGGTTTCGCAAAAGCAAAACGCCCGGTCAGCCGGGCGTTTTGCTTTTCTGGCGTGCCTTTAGGCGTCGCCGCCGGTTTCGAGTTGAAACCGGGCATGACTGTCCTGCCCGAGCCGCTCCGTAAGCCACGGGAGCGTGGATTTCAGCGTGTCAGCCAGCGTCCAGGGCGGGTTGAGGACGACCAGGCCGCTGCCATGCATACCGATGCCGCTGATCGCCGGTTTGTGCACCGTCATGTTCACATGCAGCCAACTCTTGGCCGGCAGCGCTTTGAGCTGTTTGGGTAGCTCGTGGCACTCCGGGCGCTGCAGCAGCGGGTACCACACGGCGTAGGTGCCGGTGGCGAAGCGTCGCAGGGCATCCTCGATTGTTGTAACGACGGTTCGGTAGTCGGTTTTCACTTCGTAGGGCGGGTCGATCAGCACCAGTCCGCGGCGAGGCGGCGGTGGCAGGTAAGCGCGCAGCCCCTTGAACCCGTCCGCGGCGTCGATGATGACCTGGCTGGCGATCTGTTCGAAGTTCTGCGCCAGCAGGTCGGCATCGGCCGGGTGCAATTCGAACAGGCGCATGCGGTCGTCGTCACGCATCAGCTCGGCTGTGAACCAGGGCGATCCGGGGTAGTAGCGCAGCGCGCCAGGGCCGTTGAGGCGGCGCACCAGGTCAATGTACGGACGCATCGATTCGGGCAGATCCGGCGCGTCGATGATGCGGGCGATACCGCTCTCGAACTCGGCATTCTTGGTGGCGAAGCCACGATTCAACTCGTAGGCGCCCGCGCCGGCATGGGTGTCGATATACCACCACGCCTTGTCCTTCTGATTCAGATAACGCAGCAGTTCGACCTGAACGAAGTGCTTGAGCACGTCGGCATGGTTGCCGGCGTGGAAGGCGTGGCGATAACTCAACATGGGAAGACTCCGGGCAATACAGCCCGTTCATTCTAAGGCAGGGCGCAGCCTGGGCCGCGCCCTGAGCGATCAGCGCTTGAGGGCCTTGGCGAACGCGCTGGCAAATGCGTTGTCGGGCGCTGGCTTTTCCTCGCGGCGCGGGGCGCGGGATGCGCTGGCCGGGCGACGATCGCCGCCCTCGGGTTTGCGGCCGGGCTGCACTTCATCCGATAGCCGCATCGTCAGCGCGATGCGCTTGCGTGCGATGTCCACCTCGACCACTTTCACCTTGACCACCTGGCCGGCCTTGACCACCTCGGCCGGATCTTTGACGAAGCGATTGGCGAGCGCCGAGACGTGTACCAGTCCATCCTGATGGACGCCGATATCGACGAAGGCGCCGAAGTTGGTGACGTTGGTGACCACGCCTTCGAGCAGCATGCCGGGCTCCAGATCCTTGAGCGATTCGACGCCCTCGCGGAATGTGGCGGTCTTGAACTCCGGCCGCGGATCGCGACCGGGTTTGTCGAGTTCCTTGAGGATGTCCTGCACCGTCGGCAGGCCGAAGCGCTCGTCGGTGTAGCGGGCGGGTTCGAGGGCGCGGATGAAGGCGGTGTCGCCCATGATCTCGCGCGCCTTGCGCTGCACATCGGCGAGGATGCGCTCGACCGCCGGGTAGGCCTCGGGGTGCACCGCCGATGCGTCAAGCGGGTTGTCGCCGTTCATCACGCGCAGGAAGCCGGCGCATTGCTCGAAGGTCTTGTCGCCCAGCCGTGGCACTGCCTTGAGCGAGACACGGTTGCGGAAGGCGCCGTGTGCATCGCGATGGGCGACGATGTTCTGCGCCAGCGTGGCGTTGAGGCCGGAGATGCGCGTCAGCAGCGCGGCGGATGCGGTGTTCACATCCACGCCCACCGCGTTCACACAGTCCTCTACCACCGCATCGAGGGACTTCGCGAGGCGCGATTGGTTGACGTCGTGCTGATACTGCCCGACACCGATTGACTTCGGGTCGATCTTCACCAGTTCAGCCAAGGGATCCTGCAGGCGGCGGGCGATCGACACCGCACCACGCAGGCTCACGTCCAGTTGCGGGAATTCCTTCGCGGCCAGTTCCGATGCGGAATACACCGACGCGCCCGCTTCCGACACGACGATGGTGGTCATGCGCAGTTCGGGCAGGTGTTTGACCAGTTCGCCGGCGAGCTTGTCGGTCTCGCGGCTGGCGGTTCCGTTGCCGATGGCGATGAGTTGAACGTTGTGCTTCTTCGCGAGTACGGCCAGCGTGTGCAGCGAGCCGTCCCAGTCGCGGCGCGGCTCGTGCGGGTAGATCGTGGCGGTGTCGAGCAGTTTGCCGGTGGCATCCACCACGGCCACCTTAACGCCGGTGCGCAGGCCGGGGTCGAGCCCCATCGTCGCGCGCGGGCCGGCCGGTGCGGCGAGCAGCAGATCCTTGAGGTTCTTCGCGAACACCCGGATCGCTTCTTCTTCGGCCTTCTCGCGCAGCACGCCCATCAGGTCGAGTTCGATATGCAGCGAGAGCTTTACGCTCCAGGTCCAGCGCGCCGTTTCCACCAGCCAGCGGTCTGCCGCGCGGCCGTCGGCGCGGATGCCGGCGGCACTCATGATGCGGCGTTCGCACGGGTTGGGTTCGGCCGGGCGGCTGCCGTCTTCGGGATCGCTGTCGAGCATCAGCTTCACCCGCAGCACATCTTCGTTGCGGCCACGGAAGAGGGCGAGCGCGCGGTGCGAGGGTATGTCCTTGAGCGGCTCGCGATAGTCGAAGTAGTCGCGGAACTTGGCGCCGTCGTTTTCCTTGCCCTCAACCACGCTGGCGCTGACGATGCCGTGCGCTTCCACGTACTCGCGCAGTTTGCCCACCAGCTCGGCGTTCTCGGCAAAGCGCTCCATCAGGATCTGGCGCGCGCCGTCGAGCACTGCCTTGGTGTCGGCGAAGCCCGCATCGACATTGAAGAAGCGCGCGGCTTCGGTTTCCGGCGTGAGCGTTGGATCGGCGAGCAGCGCGTCGGCGAGCGGCTCGATGCCGGCCTCGCGGGCGATCTGCGCCTTGGTGCGGCGCTTCTGTTTGTAGGGCAGGTAGAGGTCTTCGAGACGCTGCTTGGTATCGGCGTTTTCAACCTCGGCGCGCAGCGCCGGTGTCAGCTTGCCCTGTTCGTCGATGCTGGCGATTACCGCTGCACGGCGGTCTTCGAGTTCGCGCAGATAGCCCAGGCGTTCCTCAAGCAGGCGCAACTGGGTGTCGTCCAAGCCGCCGGTGACTTCTTTGCGGTATCGCGCAATGAACGGCACAGTGGCGCCGGAGTCCAACAGTTCGACGGCCGCGATGACTTGATTCGCGTGGGCGCCCAATTCGGCGGCAAGACGGGATTCGATAGGGGGAAGCATGGGACTCTGCTGCAAAAAACGGAAGGCGCGGACTATGGCCGAAAGCGCGGCATGCTTCAAGCTGCGACGCCCGTGGTCAGACGGGCGGTGCCGGGGCGCACGACAGCCTGCGTTAGAATCACCGGCTTGAGTTCATCACGGGCAGGCACAGGCCTGGCAAGGTGTCGAGTGCAGCAAAGCAAAGCTTCCCGTTCTACGTTCCGGTCCGCGATCGTTGCCGCGCTGGCATTGAGCCTTGCGTTGACGGCGCCAATCGCGCTCGCCACAAGCACCGCGAAGCCGGCTGCCAAGCAGGGCAGCAAGTCCGGCGCGAGCAAGTCCAGCACGGCCAAGGCGAGTGCGCCCAATGCTTCGGGCAAGAAGGCCAAAGCGGGCACGGCTAGCGCCAAGGCAAAGCCTGCCGCAGCAAAGCCCAAGACCTGTTACCAGACGGTGAAACGCAATGGCAAGAACGTCAAGGTGAAAAAGCCTTGCGGCGGCGGCGAAGAGAGCGTGGTGAGCAGAAGCCCGATCAACGCGCAATCGCTTGAAAACTCGGGGACACCGCTGGATGGGGCGCCGGTCAAGGCGCGTTCAGCCCCGATCCGTGCCTACGCGGTGGATGGATCGACCTTCTTTCACAATGGCCGCAAGATCGTGATTGACGGCCTTGGGCCCGAGACCGGCGCCGGGCTGACGCATGATCATGCGTCCCAGCGTTTGCAGCGCTTGCTTGACGGCGGAGCGCTGAGCATTGATCCGGTTGCGGCGGACGAAAACGGTGCGGTGCGTGCCCGCGTGCGGGTGGACGGGCGCGATCTTTCTGACTTGATGAAATCGCAGCCCTGATCTGCCGGTTCAGACGGTGAAGCGGTTCGCCGCTTCCCGCAGGGCGCTGGCGTAGGTTTTGAGCTCTTCGGCGACCTGCGCGGTTTCGTTGGCCGCCTCGCCATTGGCGCCGGTCATGCGGGCCACCTCGTCGACCTTGGCAGCCATGTTGTGTGTGGCGGCGCTTTGTTCCTGAAGTGCGGCCGAGATTTCCCTGATTGCCTGGGTGACCTGAGCGGCCGAGCCCTGGATCTGGTTCATCCTGGAACTGGCTTGATCCGACAGGTGTTTTCCGTCGAACACCCGGTTGATGACCGAGTCCATGCCCTTGACCGCCTCGTGCGCCGAGCTCTGCATCGTGACCACCATTTTCGAGATCTCTTCGGTCGCCTTGCTGGTGCGTTCGGCTAGTTTCCGCACTTCGTCCGCCACCACCGCGAAACCACGGCCTTGCTCGCCCGCGCGCGCAGCTTCGATGGCCGCGTTGAGTGCGAGCAGGTTGGTCTGATCGGCCACTTCCTTGATCACCTGCATGATTCCCGAGATCTTGTCTGACTGCTGCCCGAGGTCGTTGATCATCTGCCCGGCGGTTTGTACGGTGCCGGCAATCTGATCCATCTCATTGTTGGTCTGCAGGATGATCGTTGCGCCGGAATCGGCGGCGCTGCCGGCGTCGCTTGCGCGAGTCTGCGCGTTGTCGGTGCTGTCGGTGATGTGCTGGATCGAGGCCGTCATCTGTCCGATTGCGGTGGACATTGCGGCGGCCGAATCGCTCTGGCGGCTTGAAGCATCGGACACCTGCCTTGCTGCGCCGGATGCGCGGCCGGATGCGTCCGCAATCCGCTCGGCGTTGCTCAAGACTTCACGCAGCGAGTGCTGCATCTGCTCCAGCAGTTGATTGAAGGCCAATGCCGTCTGGCCCGCTTCGTCGGTGCTGCGAACCTGGGCGCGCAATGTGAAATCGCCGTCGCGGGCCACGCTGACAATGGTGCCGCGCAGGGTGTCGAGTGATCCGACCACCGCGCGCACGATCAAAAAGGCAAGTCCGATGACCGCCGCGATGGCGGTCAGGGCGACGAGGCCGACGAAGCCCGAGAACTTCGAGCGGGTTTCACCGGCGCGATTGCGCGTGGCGTCCATTTGCTGCAGACCCAGGCTTTGCAGCTTGCCAAGTTGCTCGCGTACCGTGTTGGCGGCCGCGCGTTGCGGATCGATCTGCTTGTAGTACGACTCGAACAGCTCACGCTGTTTGACCGGTTGATCGTTGGCGGCGAGTCCGGCGATGACCTCGGTGATTGCCTTGTCTTGCGATCGCCAGGCTTCGAAGGGTTGCTTGAGCGCCTGCCACGCCTTTTCTTCGTCGGCGCTGCGGGGCGCGTTGGCATAAGCCTTCCAGCCGGCGTCGATTTCTTTCCACGCGATGTCTTTGCTCGCCACAAGGTTCTTGAAGAACTCCTGCGCGTACATGTCCTGCTCTTTGAGCGCGGCTTCCAGCGTTGCTTCGATCACCCGCGCTTGCCCGGCCCGCACCTGCTGCAGGCCGACCAGCGCGGGCATCTGCTGTTCCGTGACATTGGCGAGCATGCCGCCGATCGCGCCAAGGCCAAGCCAGCCACCGCCAGCGGCTGCCACCACGGCCAACACCGAGGTGATTGCGAGAATGCTGAGTCGGATACGGATGCTCAGGTTTCGCATGGTGCGCCTCCGCTGGCGTGCGAGTGCTTACACTTTAAAGCGTGCAGCGGCGTCCTTCAGTGCCCGCGCAAATCCATCGAGCTCTTCCGAAATGTTGGCGGTCTCCTGGGCGGCGTGGCTATTGTCCTCGCTCATCCGCGCGACCACTTCCACCTGGCGGGCAATGTCTTGTGCGGCGGCGCTCTGCTCATGCAGCGCGGCAGAGATTTCGTTGATGGCTTCGGATACCTGGGTCGCCGATCCCTGGATCTCGTTCATCCGGGTTGCGGCCTGATCGGAGAGCTCCTTGCCGTCGAACACGCGGCTGACCACCGAATCCATACCGGTGACCGCATTGCGTGCCGAGCCCTGCATCGTCACCACCATCTGCGAGATTTCTTCGGTCGCCTTGCGGGTGCGCTCGGCCAGCTTGCGTACTTCGTCGGCCACCACGGCAAAGCCCCGGCCCTGTTCGCCGGCCCGTGCCGCTTCGATGGCGGCATTGAGTGCCAGCAAGTTGGTCTGGTCGGCCACTTCCTTGATCACCTGCATGATCCCCGAGATCTTGTCGGACTGTCGACCAAGGTCGTTGATCGTTTCGCCCGCCGTCTGCACGGTGCCGGCAATGTGATCCATCTCGCTGTTGGTCTGCGCGATTATCGTGGCGCCGGAATCGGCGGCGCTACCTGCTTCCTGTGCGCGGTGTTGCGCGTCGCGCGTGCTGTCGGTGATGTGGTTGATCGAAACGGTCATTTCTTCGATCGCCGCCGCCATCGCCGAGGCGGATTCACTCTGGCTGGTCGATGCGTTCGATACCTGGCGCGATGCGGCCGACGCCTTGTGCGCGGCTTCGGAGATGCTCGCCGCGTTGCTCAGCACTTCACGTAGCGAGGTCTGCATCTGCTCGACCAGTTGATTGAAGGCGCGGGCCGTCTGGCCGGTTTCATCATTGCTCTTCACATCTGCCCGGATGGTGAAGTCATTGTTTGCGGCCACCGAGGTAATCGCGCGCCGCATCTTGTCGAGCGCACCGGTGATGCTCTTGAAGAACACCCAGCCAAGCACGAGCAGCACAACGACGGCGATCCCGAACACGCTCAACATTGCACCGATGGCAGCCTTGCGCGCCGTCTTGCCGGATTCGCCAGCCTCTTTGGCGTACTTGGCGTTGAGGTCTACCAGCTTGCCCAGGTTACGTTCGACTGCGTATTGCGCGTCCTTCCAGTCGGTCACGTAGAAGTAGTACTTCTCGAAGAGTTCGGCCTGCTTCTCGAATTCGTCGTTGTTGCCAAGCTGGGTAATGACCTCGTTGAGCTTGACGTCGAACTCGCGCCAGCGCTTGAGGCCCGGCTCCAGTGTCTTCCAGGCCTTTTCCTCGTCTTCGGTGCGCGTTTGCTTGGCGTAGGTCTTGAGCGCGGCATCCAGTGCCGCGGTGGCCTTGGTCTTGCGTTCAAGGATGTTCTTGAACTGGGCGTTCGCGTACTTTTCCTTCTCCCAGGTGGCCGCTTCCAGGGTGTAGGCATACAGCGCGTACTGGCTGCTTCGCACGTCGGACAGGGCGATCACTGCAGGCAAGTTCGTATCGCCCAGTTGTGAAGCGGTGCTGCTCACCTTTGATATGCCGACCCAGCCGGAAACCCCGACCAGCAGCAAGGTGGCAATCGATATGAGAACCAGCAGGCCGAGTTTGGCCTTGACGGTCAGGTTGCCCATTTGGGTGCTCCTCCAAAGCTTTTCGCTCTTGTGTTAACCGCTGCGCCGGTGTGGCTGGCACTTACGGATAACGGCACCCCGCTGGCTGGCTTTAGCGGTTGAGCGTCGAGGCCAGCTCCGATCGGAAGCGGCGCACCAAGGCCTGGTCGCTGATCGCAGCAAAGAGCTGCAGCATCATCAGGCGCCCGGCATCGTCTTCGAAGCTGCGGTCGCGTTTGACGATTTCCAGCAAATGGGTGAGCGCTGGCTCAAAGTCGCGGCGCGCGGCAAGCAGCCGTGCCAGCGTCAAGCGGGCATCGAGGTCACCCGGCTCGGCCGCGATGCGTGCTTCAAGCGCATCGGCTTCGGCGTTGTCGGGCGCGCCTTCGGCCAATGCAAGGCGGGCGAGCAGGGCTTCGAGCCGCGCCCGATCCGTCGATTCATCGGCAAGACTGTCGAGCAACAGGCGCGCGGTGGGCAGGTCGGGCTGGTCGAGCAGGACCTCGGCGAGGTCAAGGCGGCAGTCCTGATCATCGGGCGCTGCTTCCACCGCCTGCTCCAGCAGTCGCCGCGCTTCGTCCAGCGCGCCGGCAGCTCGTGCTTGGGCGGCCGCCTCGCGCAGCGGGGCGACAGGCGACGGCATCAGGGCCTGGATGAATGCACGCAGGCTTGCCTCGGGCAGTGCGCCGGTGAACTCGTCCACGACCTGGCCGCCGACCATCGCCTTCACGGTGGGGATGCTGCGCACGCCAAAGTGCTGGGCGAGGGCCTGGTTTTCATCGGCGTTGACCTTTGCGAGCAGGAATTGCCCGCCGAAATCGGCCGCCAGCTTTTCGAGCAGGGGCCCGAGGCTGCGGCAAGGCCCGCACCATGGTGCCCAGAAGTCCACCAGAACCGGTACGCGGTCGGATGCGAGGATCACCTTCTGTTCGAAGTTCTCGATCGATACATCGAAGACGAATTCATTGTTTGCCATGCCGGATTCCCCCTGATCAGTGTTCCCGATTGTAGTTTGGGCCGGCGCCACCGCTTTCAAGAGCGATGGAAAGGCTCCCGGCAAGCGGCCAAGTGCCGGTATAATCAAGGTTTTTTCACGGGTAGCGCCCATTCAGCGCGCCACTCAACCACGACTTCCCCTGGCTAGCCCCTCCGGAACCACCATGCCCGAGATCCTCAAGCTGCGTGGCGCGCCCGCGCTTTCCGCTTCCCGTCTGGAGCGCCTCACGGCCCAGCTCAAATCCGCCCTGCCGAAGTTGAAGGGGCTTGCCGCCGAACACTGGTACTTCGTCGAGATCGACGCGCCACTGGCGGGCGACGAGGCCGAACGCCTCGCCGACCTGCTCGGTGCCTACCCGCAGGGCGATGCGCCTGCGGGTGATCTGCTGCTGGTTACGCCGCGCCTGGGCACGATCTCGCCCTGGTCGTCGAAGGCCACTGACATCGCGCACAACTGCGGCTTTGCGAAGATCAAGCGGATCGAGCGCGGCACCGCCTACACGCTCGACCTGCGTGGCGGCCTCGATGCCGGCGCCCGCGCTGCCGCGCTGCCGGTACTGCACGACCGCATGACCGAATCGGTGCTCGACAACGTCGACGCCGCGCACGGCCTCTTCGCCCACTATGCACCGCAGCCGCTGACCACCGTTGACATCCTCGGCGGCGGCCGTGCCGCGCTGGAAGTGGCGAACGGCGAACTGGGCCTGGCCTTGTCGGATGACGAGATCGACTACCTGGTCGACAACTTCACGAAGATGGGCCGCAACCCGACCGACGTGGAGCTGATGATGTTCGCGCAGGCGAACTCCGAGCACTGCCGCCACAAGATCTTCAATGCCAGCTGGGTGATCGACGGCCGCGCCGAAGAGAAAACCCTGTTCGGCATGATCCGCGACACCCACAAGGCCCAGCCCGAGCACACCGTGGTGGCGTACTCGGACAACGCCGCGATCTTCGAGGGCGCTGAGATCCAGCGCTTCTACCCGGAGCAGGGCGGCCGCTGGACGTACAAGTCCGAACTCACGCACATCCTTGCCAAGGTCGAGACCCACAACCACCCGACCGCCATCTCGCCCTTCCCGGGCGCGTCCACCGGCGCGGGCGGCGAGATCCGCGATGAAGGCGCCACCGGCCGTGGCTCCAAGCCCAAGGCGGGCCTCGCGGGCTTCACCGTGTCGAACCTGCGCATCCCGGGCTACGAGCAGCCCTGGGAAGTGAATTACGGCAAGCCGGAGCGCATCGCCTCTGCGCTGCAGATCATGATCGACGGCCCGCTCGGCGCAGCCGCCTTCAACAACGAATTCGGCCGCCCGAACCTCACCGGCTACTTCCGCGCTTTCGAGCAGGAAGTGATGGGCGAGGTGCGCGGCTACCACAAGCCGATCATGATCGCCGGTGGTGTCGGCAGCATCCAGGCCGAGCAATCCTTCAAGAGCGACTTTGCGCCCGGCACGCTGCTGATCCAGCTGGGCGGCCCTGGCATGCTGATCGGCCTCGGTGGCGGCGCGGCCTCGTCGATGGCGACCGGCACCAACACCGCGGATCTGGACTTTGCTTCAGTGCAGCGCGGCAACCCGGAAATCGAACGCCGCGCCCAGGAGGTGATCGACGCCTGCTGGCAGCAGGGCGAGAACAACCCGATCCTTGCGATCCACGACGTCGGCGCCGGTGGCCTCTCCAACGCGATGCCGGAACTGGCCGACCACGCCAAGCTGGGCGCGCACTTCGAACTGCGCAACATCCAGATCGAAGAGCCGGGCATGAGCCCGCGCGAGATCTGGTCGAACGAGGCGCAGGAGCGTTACGTGCTGGCGATTTCGCCGGACCGGCTGGCTGACTTCGAAGCGATCTGCGCGCGCGAGCGCTGCCCCTTCGCGGTGCTGGGCACCACCACCGCCGACGGCCATCTGACGGTGAGCGACAGCCATTTCGGCAACAAGCCGGTCGACATGGACATGCAGGTGCTGCTCGGCAAGCCGCCGCGCATGACGCGCGATGTCGCCAAGCGCGACATCTTCCTGCCACCGCTCGATACCACCGCGGTGGATCTGGCGGATGCCGTGGGCCGCGTGCTGCGCAACCCGACCGTGGCTTCGAAGAACTTCCTCATCACCATCGGCGACCGCTCGGTCGGCGGCCAGACCGCACGCGACCAGATGGTCGGCCCCTGGCAGGTGCCAGTGGCCGATGTGGCGGTCACGACCGCGAGCTTCCACGGCTATCTGGGCGAAGCGATGGCGATGGGCGAGCGCACGCCGCTGGCCTGCGTGTCGCCGGCCGCTTCGGGCCGCATGGCGGTCGGCGAGTCGGTCACCAACCTGCTCGCTGCCGATGTGTCTGACATGAAGCAGATCAAGCTCTCCGCCAACTGGATGGCCGCCTGCGGCCATCGCGGCGAAGACGCGCACCTGTTTGCCACCGTGAAGGCGGTATCGGAGTTCTGCCAGGGCGCGCAGCTTGCGATCCCGGTTGGCAAGGACTCGCTGTCGATGAAGACGGTGTGGCAGGACGAAGGTGCCGAGAAGAAGGTCGTTGCGCCGCTGTCGCTGATCGTGACCGCCTTCGCGCCGGTGGGCGATGTGCGCCGCACCCTGACGCCGGAACTCAAGCGCCTGCCGGGCGTGGAGACCGAACTGGTGCTGATCGATCTGGGGCGTGGCAAGCACCGCCTCGGTGGTTCGGTGTTCGCACAGTGCTTCAACTCGGTCGGCGAACATGCGCCGGATATCGATGCCGAGACCTTGAAGGCTTTCGTGGCCGCGATGGTCGAGCTCAAGCGTGATGAGCGTGTGCTCGCTTATCACGATCGCGGTGATGGTGGCCTGCTCGCCACCGTGGCCGAGATGGCCTTTGCGGGCCGCACCGGCGTGTCGCTGGAGCTCGACTCGATCGCCTACGACGGCCACCTGTCGGACGTGGATGGCGGCGAGAAGAAGGCCGGCATGCTTGCCGGCCGCTTCAACGACCGCGTGCTGGCTGCGCTGTTTGCCGAGGAGTTGGGGGCGGTGATCCAGATCCGCCGCGACCAGCGCGACGCCGTGCTGGCGACGCTGAGCGCACACCAGCTTGGCGGTGCTGCCCACTTCATCGGCCAGCCGAATGATCGCGACGAACTGCGCATCTGGCGCAACGCCAAGATGATCTTCTCGGCACCGCGCGCCGAACTGCAGCGCGCGTGGAGCGAGGTCAGCTACCAGATCGCCAAGCTCCGTGACGACGCGACCTGCGCGCAGGACGAGTTCGATGCGCTGCTCGACGCCAACAACCCCGGTTTGTCGGTGTCCTTGTCCTTCGATGCGGCGGAAGATATCGCTGCCCCGATGATTGCCACCGGCGCGCGGCCGAAGATCGCAATCCTGCGCGAGCAGGGCGTGAACTCGCAGGCCGAGATGGCCTCCGCGTTCGAGCGTGCCGGTTTCGAGCCTTACGACGTGCACATGTCGGATCTGTTCTCCGGCCGCTACACGCTGGATCAGTTCAAGGGCCTTGCGGCCTGCGGCGGCTTCTCGTACGGCGACGTGCTGGGCGCGGGGCAGGGCTGGGCCAAGTCGATCCTGTTCTCGGACGCGCTGCGCGCGCAGTTCGAAGCCTTCTTCGGTCGCAGCGATACCTTCGCGCTGGGCGTCTGCAACGGTTGCCAGATGATGGCGCACCTCGCGCCGATCATCCCCGGTGCCGAGTGCTGGCCGACCTTCCAGCGCAACCGCAGCGAGCAGTTCGAAGCGCGCTTCGTGATGGCCGAGATCGCCGAGAACCCGTCGATCCTGTTCGCCGGCATGGCGGGTAGCCGCATGCCGATCGTCGTGTCGCACGGCGAGGGCCGCGCTGTGTTCGACGGCATCGACGCACAGGACAACGCGAAGATCGCGCTGCGCTACATCGACAACGCCGGCCAGGTGGCAACGCGCTACCCGGCAAACCCGAATGGCTCGCCTGCCGGCATCGCCGGCCTGACCACGCCGGACGGCCGCTTCACGATCATGATGCCGCACCCGGAACGCTGCCGCCGCACGCTGCAGATGTCCTGGGCGCCGGATTTCCTCGGCGAGGATTCGCCGTGGATGCGCATGTTCCGCAACGCGCGCGTCTGGCTCGGTTGAGGCGCTGCGTAAGGCAATGCGGCGCGCTCGCGCTGTTGAGCCTGCTCTCCGGTGTCGCCGTCGCGGCGCCGGAGAAGTTCATTACCCGGGCCGAGAAGACAGTCCTTTCTTCATTCAGGTGGGCAGCGCGTGGCGTTGGTCGCCTAGTGTGCGGTTTGCCCGATTTTCGACTTCTCTTCAACACTTTTGAAAAATGAAACCTGCCTACTTCGTTCGCGTCACATTTCTCCTTCTTGGTACCGCCTGGCTGGCCGCTTGCGGTGAAAAAGCGCCGGAGTCTTCATCGACTGATTCTGCGGCTGTAGCGCCGCCGGCCGCCGAACAGTCGGCCTCGGTGGCGGTAGGCGGCACAATCGGCGCGGTTCAGCCCGGCGTCGTCCGCTTCCATTACCAGCGCAAGGGGGGCGACTACAACGGCTGGGGTGTCTATGCCTGGAAGGGTGTCAAGGAAGAGGGCCCGCAGTGGCCGGGCAATATTGCGTTTGCGCACGAGGATGCTTTCGGCCGGTATGTCGACATCGCGGTGGCGCGCGACGCGGCGCTGATGGACTTTCTCATCACCGACAGCTCGGGCAAGAAGGATTGCGCAACTGATCAGTCGGTGACCTTTCCGCCGACCATCATGGAGCGCGGTGCAGAGGTTTGGATCCTCTCGGGCGATTGCAAGGTGTACACCGAACAGCCCTGATTGGGCCGGGGTTAAGCCGCAACGGCTGGCATCTGCCAGCCGTTTTTCATTGTGCCGTGGCTGTGTGTGGCGCGATGCGGCCATCAGCGCCACTGCGCGCGCCGTCCTCGTCATTTGGGTCGGTAAGGTACTGCGTGAGGTCGACTTCATCGATGTACTGCGGCTGCATGAAGCGTTCCGCGTAATCACGATAGACGCCAGATCGCAGGAAGAGCTCGAAAAGCTCCGGATCGATGTGCTGGTCTTTCTTCATCAGCGCCATGATCCTGATCGCTTCCGATAGCTTCTTGCCCTGCTTGTAGGGGCGGTCGACGGCGGTCAGCGCCTCGAAGATGTCGGCGATCGCCATCATCCGGGCGACCGGGCTCATCTCTTCGCGGCGCAGCCCCCGCGGGTAACCGGAACCATCCATTTTCTCGTGGTGACCGCCTGCGATCTCCGGTACGTGCTGAAGGTGTTTGGGGAAGGGCAGTTGCGAGAGCATCACGATGGTCTGGACGATGTGATCGTTGATCTTGTAACGGTCTTCGGGGGTGAGGGTGCCGCGCGCGATCGAGAGGTTGCTCAGTTCGCCGCGGTCGTAGAGCAGCGCAGGGGTTTGCATGCGAAAGCCCCAGCGATTGCCGGGCATCAACTGGTCGGCCTCACTGCGTGCGATGCGATGCTCGGGTTTGTCGGCCAGCAGGCGCTCGGTCGCAGGCAAGGGGCGCGGGGGCGTGATGGCCTTTCGTTGCAGTTCCTCATGCGAGATCCCGATGCGGTCGTCCAGCGTGCGCTGCCAGGTGCGTTCTGCAATGCGGTGCAGACGCTCAAGGTGTTCTGGCGCCATGAACTCGCCGCCTTCGTTGCACGCGGCGACGAAGGCGAATTCGTCGTCTAGCGCGCGCAAGTGGGTGATCAGTTCATCGTGTGCCGCCGTGGGGTCCGCGCCAGCGGCAAGCGCCTTGTGCATGGCGATCTCGGCATCCCGTTTGAGCACTTCGAAGCGCATGCGCACTTCGTGGATGCGGTCGTAAATCGCTTCAAGCTTGGTTGCCTTGTCGACAACGAACTCCGGCGTGGTGACTTTGCCGCAGTCGTGCAGCCAGGCGGCGACGTGCACCGCTTCCCACTCGCCCTCGTCCAGTTTGAAGTCGCGGAAGGGGCCTTCGTTTGCATCGCAGGCGGCGCGTGCGAGCATCTTGGTCAGCTCGGGTACGCGTGCGCAGTGGCCGCCGGTGTAGGGGCTCTTTGCGTCGATGGCCGACGCGATCAGGCGGATGAAGGCTTCGAACAAGGCTTTTTGGGCCTTGATGAGCTCGCGGGTTTCCAGCGAGATTGCGGCGGTGCCCGAGAGCGCCCCAAGGAAGCTGAGTTTTGCGGCATCGTTGTGCTGTGCGCCGAAGAGCAAGAGTGCCCCGACGAGCTTATGGCCGCGGCTGAACAGCGGGACGGCAATCGCCGGCCCGGCGCTCGCCAGTGCGCCAAGGTGCAGCGTGGCATCCCCGAGCGCGGCGAGTTCGTTCGCGCTCACCACGCCCGCGCGCACGCCTCCGTGCTGGTCTCCGATCGTTTGTTGCAACAAGGCCGGGCATGCGTCAAGGGCGCTTGCCGTAGCGGCGTTTATCGGGCGGGTTTCGCCGCCTGCGCTCGTCAGCACAGGCTGTAGCTGTGTGCCGTTGGCCTCAGCCAGGCAAAGCAGCCCGCCTTGCGCTTGCGAGGACTCGATCATCTCGTTGAGCAGGCGTGGCATGAGTCGGTCGAAGTCATCCTCCGCAGCTACCGCTGCGCTGATATCAAGGAAGCGGCGGATCGTGCGCTTCATGCCTTGCATTGTTTGCGCCAGCTCATCGACCTCGCGGACCATCGAGCGCACGCCGATTGGCCGGCTGAAGTCGAAGCCGCGGATCGATTCCGCTTCATCGGCCAGTTGCCGGATCGGCCGCGCAATGCTGCGTGCCATCAGCATGGTGAGCGGTATGGCGCAGAGCAGCACGACGAGGGTGGTGACGAGCAGCTGATTGCGCATCGCGCGGGCCTCGGCCAGAAGTTCGGCGTCGGGGACGGCGAAGGCCAGTGCAAGCTGCCGTTCGTCGGCGCTTTGCAGCACGATTGAGGCGGCGTGCCAGAGGCTATCGCCGATCGTGAGGCTCTCAAGCCGGGGCTTGCCACCACTGTGTGCCCAGTTGATCGACCGGGTGATCTCGGAGAGTGCGCCGACACCCAGTTCGTCGATGGTGGCCAGGCGTGGCTGGCCGCTGGCGCCGTCTTGCCTTACCACGCGCGCAAGATGCTCGTAGGCGAGTACCCGGCGCTGTCCGTCGAACAGCGCAATCTCGGTGCCCGGCGTGACCTTCTGTTCGGCGAGCAAGGTGGCAATGGTCTCCAGCTCGATGTCGATGCCGACGATCGCGCCACGAACCGCAGACGATTTGGCTGCGGTGATGCCGATCTTGCCGTTTGAGTAGAAGACGTAAGGCGCGGTGCGGACGATTCCGCTACGGCTGCTTGCGAGCTTGTACCAATCGCGGGTGCGCGGATCGTAGTTGGTGTAGTCGGCGCGCTCTTCCTTTTCGATCAGGCGCAGTTCGCCATCGAAATAGAGGAAGTTGCCACGCACCCCCCCGGGCTGGTGCTCGACGCTCTGGACCATGTAGCGGGTGCCTTGCGGGGCCTTGATATGCTTTTGGGCTGCCGGGCTGCGCAAGGCGCGGAGCATGAAGAAGTCGCCACTCTCGTAGCCCACGTACAGCGATGTGGCTGC
Source organism: Niveibacterium sp. 24ML (assembly GCF_026586805.1). Classification (GTDB taxonomy): domain Bacteria; phylum Pseudomonadota; class Gammaproteobacteria; order Burkholderiales; family Rhodocyclaceae; genus Niveibacterium. The sequence continues at coordinate 20,742 of NZ_JAPFHA010000036.1, forward strand.
GGGCGAGGCGTCGAGCGCGCGCGCCATGAAGCCCAGACTGTCGAGGCGCTCGCCAAGCGAGCGCGCCCGCACCACGCGTTGTTCGCTCAGGAGCGTGACGCTTGTTTGTGGGGGCGTGAGGATGTGGCGGAACTCGGCGCTGGCTTCCCGCGCAATGCGGCCGAAGATATCACTGGCTGAAGCCTCGATGATCTGGGCGCTGCGCGCATACGACAACCAGCCCAGCGCACCACCGACCAGCGCCAGCAGCATCAGGAATACAGTGGTGACGTGTAGTTGCAAGGGAAGGCGCTTGCGCGAGCTGACTTGCATGGTGGTCCCCTGGCGGATGGCTCGGATGCCTGAGGGATTCTGAGCCCGTTGTACCGCGCGTGGGAAGTGGCCTAGCGATCCTTCAGCCAGCCCAGCCCGTCTTCGGTCCGGCCGGCGGGCCGGTATTCGCAGCCGATCCAGGCCGAGAAGCCGCTGGCGTCGATCAGATCGAACAGGGCCCGGTAGTCGTAGGTGCCGCTGTCCGGTTCGTGCCTGCCGGGGGAACCCGCGATCTGGATGTGGCCGACATGCGGCGCGGCCTGCCGGAAGGCCTCATGCACATCCTCACCCATCTGCAGAACGTGGTAGGCATCGAACTGGAGCCTCAGATTGGGCTCGCCGACGGCGGCGATCACTTCCAGTGCTTGCGAAATCCGCGTCAGAAAATAGTGCGGCATGTCGACCGGATTGATCGCTTCGATCAGCAACTCAACACCTGCGCTGGCGCAGCGCCTGGCGGCGTGCCGCAAGTTGGCGACGTAGCTCGCCATCTGTTCGCTGCGCAAGTGATCCGGGTCGGCCATGCCCGCCATCGCATGCAGGCGTCGGGTGCCCAGGGCACGGGCGTGCAGCAGGGCAAGTTCGACACTGATGCGGAAGTCCTGCTCGCGCCCCGGCTGCGCGGCCAGGCCACGCTCACCGTTCTGCCAGATGCCCGGCGGCAGGTTGAACAGCACGGTCTGCACATTCGCATCGCGCTGCCAGCGCGCGATTTCGTCGGGGGCGTAGTCGTAGGGAAAGAGAAATTCCACTGCCTTGAAGCCGGCATCGGCCGCCGCCTTGAAGCGATCTGGGAACGCATGTTCGGTGAATAGCCAGGAGAGGTTTGCGGCAAAGCGTGGCATGGCGGATCGGGGCTCAAGGACTGCGCCTAACAGGGTGATGCAAAACCCCGTGAACGATTCGGGGATGCAGTTGTCGTAGGGATAAGCGTCCCACCCCAGGCAG
>NZ_JAPFHA010000037.1 GCF_026586805.1 Niveibacterium sp. 24ML
AAAAGGGAACGTGTTCAACACGTTCCCTTTTTACCGGATCAGCGGGCCTACGGGCTTAACTGACTGGCATTAGCCCATCAGGGCGGCATTTCGTTCCGACTATCAGCTCTCGTTCGACGCCTCAAACACAAACCGAACGGTCCCATTCCCCACTTGCCCCGGCCCCAGGATTCAACCGGACCAGGCGTGCTGCTAGGGGCTGTCGGGCGGGTAGCCGGGTTCGAGGGCGATGCGGACGCATGGAAACGCCAAGGTTCAGCTCGCGCAGCGGTTCTCCAAAGCGCGAGAGACGCTCATCCATCACAACCGCAGCCTGAACATGAGAGCTTCAATCAGTTCTGCGATCGCGGGAACCTGTGCAACCACTCCCGCGCCGAATCCCGATCTCTGAACACACGGACAGCAATGCCCCGATTCCGGCATGTCGTTGCCCAGAATTGCACTGCTTCATCGGCATGATCGGTTCTCGACAGAACGACGGCCTCACGCACGTAAGGGGCCGTGTGCTTAAGCCAATCTGCGAGCGCATACAGATCGAAAACCGTGTGTCCGCCAACCATGTCAGAGCAATCAGCAAGAACCCGCGATACCCCATGCAACTTCAGCAATTCGAGAATCTCCTGAGCAGCCAGCTTGAGGTCGCGGCTTGTAACTTGCCCGGTGTAGCTTGCCTCAACAACACTGGTCTGATCGCAGAATCTCGCAACGTATGGCATACGTAAGGCTCCAGTTGGTCGCAGCTTTTGTCCGATTTCCACTCCGGTATAGCCAAGACAACGCTTTGACGCTAGGGCCACACCACGAGCGAAGGGCGAGCGAGTTTCGCTGGCCTATTCCGGTTTCTCGAAGCGCCCACGCAGTACCGACCCTTGCAGGGGCCAGTTCACGCAATCGCAACGGCCTTTCCCACGCCAGACGCAATGGCCGCTGGTCCGCCACGGGCACGCCCGGCAACTACGCTTGGCCCTGCACCTATACTGGCACGCTGATGCACGTGCGGCATCGCCGCCCAAGCGGAGCACGCCTGGGCCGGCCCCAACAATCAACTTTGAACCTCTTCGTATTGCCTGATGATCAAAAGAAACTTGAAAAGCCTCGCCGGGACATGGCTGGCGGGCGTGCTAGCCCTGCTCCCGATTACTTTGACGATTGCCTTGCTGGGCTGGCTGTTCAGCCTCATCAATCGACTGATCGGCCCCGGAAGTCTCGTCGGACACAGCTTTGCCCTGGTCGGACGTGGCTTTGCCGAGCATCCAGTGCTGGCTTACCTGATCGGAACCGCGCTCTTGATGGTTGCGATCTACTTCCTGGGCCTGGCGGTGCAGTTGGGCTTGAAGGGGCCGCTGGAGCAGTTTCTCGATCGCCTGCTCAAGCGGGTGCCTCTGGTAGGCACTGTTTATTCGACGGCGCAGCGCTTCGTCGGGCTGATCGACAAGTCCGGCCAACAGGCCGACATCGCGGCGATGACGCCGGTGTGGTGCTTCTTCGGCGAAGGCGGTGTTGCGGTGCTGGGCTTGCTGGCGAATCCGGAGCCGGTCTCGCTGAAGGGCGAGGACTTCCTCGCCGTGTTGGTGCCCACTGCGCCGGTGCCGATTGGCGGCGGCCTCATCTATGTGCGGGCGGAATGGGTCAGCCCAGCCGAGGTTGGAATCGAACGCTGGACTTCGATCTACGTTTCGATGGGCATTCAGGCCCCGCCCTCCTTGGTAGCCCGTCGCGCGAACGCGTGAGCCCATGCGGACGTCGCCCGATGCCCGGAGGCCTGCCACGCCACCGGGCTGCGTCCGCGCTCGCTTAAAGGTTCAGACAGTCGCTACCCTGAACGCCGAACCGGGCCTTCAGGGTTCAAAGGCGAGGAAGACGAACACGGCGAACAAGACCAGATGCACCGCCCCGTGGGTGACGTTGGTACGCCCGGTGACCAGCGTGACGGTCGACACCACTGCGGTCAGCGCAAACAGCACGAGGTCTTTCGGAGCGAGGCCGAGCACGAGCGGCAGTTCGAACAGGATCGCCGCCACAACCACCACCGGCACGGTCAGGCCTATGCTCGCCAAGGCCGACCCCATCGCCAGGTTCATGCTCGATTGCAGCCGGTTTGCCAGGGCTGCACGCACGGCGGCAGAGGTTTCCGGCAGCAGTACGACGAAGGCAATCAGAATGCCGATCGTCGCGGGCGGCGCGCCCACCGCGCGAATCCAGGCCTCGGCCGGCGACGAAAGGAGCTTGGCCAGCCCGATCAAAGCCACGAGCGACACGAGCATCAAGACAAAGCTCAGCCATGTTTCGGCATTCGAAGGTGGCACGGCGTGCTCGTCGGCATCACCCAAGCCGGTTTCAGGCAGAAAGTAGTCGCGATGCCGCACCGTGCGCGCAAAGACGAAGACCGCCCACAACACCAGCGAGACAACCGCCGCGAACACCAGTTGGCGGGTGCTATACACACCCTCTGGCGCGCTGGTGGTGAACACCGGCAAAACCAGGACGAGCGTGCTCAGGGTGATCAAGGCCGCCAGTTCCGGCCCGGCGCCTTCGGCCCGGAACGACTGCACATGGTGGCGCAAGGCGCCCAGCAACAGGCAGATGCCCATGACCCCGTTGCAGATGATCATCACCGCCGAAAAGATCGAGTCACGAGCAAGCACTGCCTTCTCCGGCCCGCCCGACATCATCAGCGCCAGGATCAGGGCCGCTTCGATCACCGTCACGGTCAAGGCCAGCACCAGCGTACCGAGTGGTTCCCCCAGACGATGCGCCACCACTTCGGCGTGGTGCACCCCGGCAATCACGGCGGCGAAGAGTGCCGACACGCAAACCAGCATGGCCATCGTGCCAAGACCCGCCCCGCTCGCCCACCACAAGACTGCACTGGCAAGCGGGGGCACCAGCACTGGCCATGAGATCAGTTTGAGTTTGCTCATTTGATTCGCTCGTCACGCAGGTAAGCCGCAAAGCGCGGTGGCGCCCTCACTTTATCGCGCAAATCTGGCGCGGGCGAGGCGCATCCCAATGCTGATAATCACCGTAGCGCAGCCCAAACCGCAATCCGGCCACGCTGCTGAGGGAAGGTCTGAATAAGTGAGCGAGAGGGATGCAGCGCAAGGCGCGGCGCGCGCAGCGACCAAGACATATCAAAGGGATAGGCGCGGGAGCGAGCACGCCGCAACGCAGCGATGCGCCGTCGCAGCCACTTATTCAGGCCTTCCTTAGAGCTTTAGCGCTTTGTCGTACCCCGTCAGTTCAAGATAACCGCGGCCCATCTCGCGCCCCTGTTCGATCGCCCTTACGGCGCCCTCCCAGTAGATCGCGCCGGTGGAACTGCGACTGTCGAGTTCCTGGTCATCCATCAGTGGCAACAGACGCAGGCGGCGCCCGGCAAAAGCAACAGACTGCTCTACCGGCCAAAGCACCCCACTGCGCTCACTGCGCCATTCGCGCAGGGTTTGCCAAACAATTTCGTCTGGCCCGAAGTGCTGGGCCAAGCCGTTCGGGGAGCGCAGGGTGCCGCCATGCCACAAGGCGGCACCACGCTGGTCGCGCATGCGGAAGAGCATCAGCGCGCCGCCGTCGGCGAGGTTGATGCCGGTCCAGTCCCAACCGGCGGCTTGCGGATGCATCAGGCTGCTGGACCATTCGTGGTCAAACCACGCGCGGCCGCTGACTTTGAGTTGCCGGCCGCCCACTTGCACCGATCCGCTCACCGGCAGTTGCACCAGGCTGACGTACTGACTTGCGTGCTCGGCCCCCGGCGCCTTCTGGCTGTAGCCGCCATCGCCATGCAGTAGCGGCGCCCCGGTCGGGCCGAAGTTCAATGCCAGTTCAAATTCACCGGCCGGAATCAGCGCGCGGAACGCAGTGCCCTCGCGCCACAAGCGCCAGCGGTCGAGCCGCACGTCGCAGTCACCGACGCGCGCCTCGACGAGGCCGAAGCCCGCCCGCGCACTGCGCGCTTCATGCAGCAAACGCTTGCTTTCAGGCCACGCCAAGGCCGCGTGCGCGATGATCAAGTGATGTGGCGCGAAGCGGCTCGGGTTGGCCTCTGCCACGCCGGGTCGGATCTGGAAGAAGGTGATCTGGAAGCCGAATTCGGGCACGCCGGGCGCTTCCAGCCAGCCGGTGAGGTACCACCACTCGATGCGGTGATCCGGGTGCGCGCCGTGGTCGGCGGGGAAGCTCAGCGCACGCGGGCGCACGAGCGGATACGCCGGCGACGCAGCGCGCGCGGGCGCCAGCGGCAGCGCGGCAAGCAGGCTCAGCAGTTGGCGGCGAGACAGGTGCATCAGGCGTCCTCCCTCACCGCGCTCACCGCGTTCTGGCGCATCGCCTGCGCGCCGGCCAGGAATGCGGCCACCGCCGCGGCGGCGATCATCGCCAGCGCAAACACCGCAAGGCTGCCTGCGGGCACGCTGTAATCCATGCTCCAGTGAAAGCTCTGGCGGTTGACCACGTAGATCAGCACCACGCTGATAGCCGCGCCGGTCAGCAGCCCGCTCAGCACGCCAATCGCGGCAACCAGCGCCCCTTCCCACGCGAGCATCGCGCCGATCTGCCGACGCGTCACACCGATGTGGCGCAGCATGCCGAACTCGCGCCGCCGGGCGGCGGCGAGCGCCGCGAAGCTGGCCGCAATGCCGAACAGCCCGATCAGTACCGCGCAGGCCTCCAGCGCGTAGGTCACCGCGAAGGTGCGGTCGAACAGCGCGAGGCTGATCGCGCGGATCTCGCCCGCACTGCCGATTTCGATCTGCTCGCCGAAGGCGCCGCGCAGCGCAGCACGCAAGGCGGTGTCAGCTGTACCGGGCTTCAACCAGAGTGCGACGTCGTTGACCAGCTTGTCGCCGGTCAGCGCGCGGTAGCGGGCAAGGTCGATCAGGATCGCGCCGCTTTGCCGCGCGTAGTCGCGCCACACGCCGCCCACCACAAAGCGATGCAGCGCGCCGCCAAGCGGCAGCTCGACCACCGTACCGGGCCGCCAGCCGTAGAGATCGACCATCGCTTCCGAGATCCAGATCGCATCGCCGGCCACCGCCCTCTGCTCGCGCATCGGGAACACCGCCCCTGCGCCGGCAGCGGGAATCGGGCGCGCGATCAACGCCACCGGCAGGCCTTCGGCCCGTAGCCGCAACTGCTCATGGCGGATCGTATCCATCCGCGCGATGCCCGGCAGTGCCGCGATGCGTGCCACGGCATCCAGCCCTAGTCCACCCTGTGCGCCACCGCCGCTGCTGCGCACATACAGATCCGCCGGCAGCACGCGTGCCAACCATGCATCCACCGAATCGCGGAAGGAAGCCACCATGATCGCCATTGACACCGCCAGTGCCACGCTCGCCAGCACGCCGCCTGCGGCGATCACCGCGTTCGCGGATGCGCCCGCCACGCGCGCCCGCGCCAAGCCGAAGACCAGCCCCGGCAAAGGTTCGAGCACACGCATCAAGCCATGCGCCACAGCCGGCAGACTCAGCACCCCTGCCGCCAGCAGGCAGGCCACCGCCAGGTAGCCCCCCGCCGGCAAGCCGAACACCGGCGGCAGGTAAGCCAGCCCCGCCCCCGCCAGCAGCAGGGCGATCACGCCAAGGTGATGCACCGCAATCGGCGGCGGCGCCGGGTTGTGGCCGCTGCGCAGCGCAGGCGCAATCGCCGCGCGCGCCGCGTGCAAGGCTGGCCAGAGTGAACCAAGCACCGACGCGGCAAAGCCCAGCAGCAGAAACGCGGCACTCGCCCCCCAATCCAGATGGAGCCGCGGGCGCGAGCCGGCGAAGTACCCGGCGCCCAGATCGCCGCCCAGCAGCTTCAGCGCGAAGCCCGCGAGCAGGTAACCGAGCGCCACGCCCGCCACGCCGCCGAGCAAGCCGATCAAGGCGCCCTCACCCAGCACGCCGCCCAGCAACTGCCGCTGCGTCACCCCCAGCGCGCGCATCAGCGCAAATTCGGATTCGCGCCGCACCACCGACAGGGTTTGCGTGGCGAAGACGAGGAAGGCGCCGGTCGCCAGCGCAATCACCGCCAGCATCGTGAGGTTGGCGCGGTAGGCCAGCGACAGCGCTTCGGCCTGCGCCTCGCGATGCGCCGGCGCGAGCAGATGCACGCCCGGCGGCAGCTGTTGGCGCAACGCCTCACGCGCCTGCGGCGTGTCGCCACCGGCGGCCCAGCGCAGGTCGATGCGCGAGAGCCGGCCGAGCTGGTTCAGGCGCCACTGCGCGGCGGCAATGTCCATCAGCGCAGCACGTTGCCCGGCATCGAAGCCACCCGCGAGCCCGCCCACCCGCAAGCGTACGGTGGCAAGGCCAATCTGTAGCGGCAGCGGATCGCCCGGTTTCAAACCCAAGGCCTGCATCGCCGCGGGTGAGAGAAAAACCAGATCGGGATCGAACAGATCGCGCTGCGCCGTGCCCTCCGCCAATTGCGGGCGCAGCGCGGGCTGGATGCGCACCGAGCGCAGCAGATCGAGCCCGACAATCCGTAAAGCCTCGTTGCGCCCCGCGAGTCGGGCATCCACCTCGATGACCGGGCTCGCCACGTCAACGCCGGCCGCCAGTGCCACGCGGGCAAACAGCGCCTCGTCGAAGCCGGTGCGCGGGCCGATGATCTGCAGATCCGCCTCGCCTGCGATCACCCGCACGCCGTGCGAAAACTCATCGAGCGCCGAGCGATTGACCACGCTCACCGCCACCCCGAGCGCCACGCCCAGCGTTACCGCCAACAGGCTCAGCGCAGTCGCGAAACGGCGCCGCCCCAGGCTGGCGAGGAACAGGCTGGCAAGCAGCCTCATGCGCGCTGCAGCCGGCCGCCGGCAAGCAGCAGCACGCGGTCGGCAATCGCGGCAGCCTGGGCGGAGTGCGTCACCATCAGGCACATCGCGCCATGCACCCGCACCTGCTCAGCCAGCAGCGCAAGCACCCGCGCCGCGTTGTCCGGATCCAGGTTGCCGGTCGGCTCGTCGGCCAGCACCAGGGCCGGGCGGTGCACCAGTGCGCGCGCAATCGCCACCCGCTGCAGCTCACCCCCCGAAAGCTCGCCCGGCGCGCTCGCACCACGGGCGCCAAGGCCCACCTGATCGAGCATCGCCTGCGCAGCGGCGCGCGCTTCGGCATTCGTGCGGCCATTCAGGCGCAAAGGCAGAGCCACGTTATCGCGCACATCCAGATGCGGCAGGATGTGGAAGGCCTGGAACACGAAGCCCAGTGCCTGCCTGCGCCAGCGCGTCAGCGCCGCGTCGTCCAGCCCGGCAAGGCTCTGCTCGCCCAGCGACACCCGCCCCGCATCCGGCATCTCCAGCCCGGCGATCAGGTTGAGCAGCGTCGACTTGCCGGTGCCGGACTCGCCCATCACCGCCACAAACTCGCCGGCCGCCATTTCCAGGGACAAGTCCGCAAACAGCGCCCTGCCCCCCAGCGCCTTGCCCAATCCGCTTACCGCTAAGGACATCCGTCCTCCCGTTGATTGCCTGCGTCAGACCGCCGGGTGGGCGGATTGTTCGTGTGGCGCTGCTGGGTGCCGCCCCGATGACCCGCGATCTCGCAGCAAAGCGCGCCTGCACGGCCGAACAGCAAGCACCACCAGCAGCAGTTACGCCCCCCCGTTCACGCGCTGGTGCCATGGGCATTGCGTGTGGCACGGGGTCGATCGCGCGGTCTGTTCAAGACAGAAACGTCGCGTGCCTTGAAGCAAACACTCAACCCGGGTCGGCACTTTCTATGCATGCCGCCTCAATTTGACTGCCAAGAACCCGATAAATGGCGCACCACTCGGTAATCGCCGCGGCGATGTGTTTTGGGTTCCAGAACCGATAGTGGACGGGCGCTACCAGCAGGTTCTCCAAATCAAGCGGCACAGTGGGCTCAGCTTTGAAGCGCCGAGTCAATCCGCGGCGCACATGTAGCCCCAACTCCATCGATACCGTGCTCGGGCGCAAATAGGGGATCGCATCCGGCCCAAGCTCTTGGGTATAGAACTTGCCGATCGAGCAACGATAGAACTCGACGCCCAATCGCAATTCGCGCTCCGCAGAGAGCTTCTTGGCCCACAGCACGCCGGGCGAATGCATGCGCCCCGCCCTTTTCTTCAGTAGCCGAAAACCCAGGGGGCCCAGGTAGTCGGCCAGGTAAGCATGCGTAAACGCCAGGATGCTGTCTTCGTTGTCTTCGATCGGGTGCAGGGTGTGTACCAGGCCGCGCTCCCAGATCTGATCAAGCGCCGCGATCACCTTTTTGTCCAGGCCAACCGTGGAGTCCAGATAGCCTTCGAATGAACGCTTGCACGCAATCGCTTCGCGGGCACGGCACGGGTCCACGTCGTTCATGTTTGAACTCACCGGTTCGGTATCCGGATCAAGCAACTGGCGGACTTCTTCGCTGGAGCCTTCTTGCTCAATCCGTTGCCGGTGCCCAGCCCTGAGCTCGTCGTACCAGTTGCCCTCAAAGGGATAAGAGAGATCACGCTCGTACAAGGGGGCGTCGCTGCTTTGCACGGTGCAGTGAAACCAGAACTGCCGTCGCGCCTCTTCGCGTCGGATGCGTCGCGACAGCGCCAAGTGTTCCGGGCATGGGGCAAATTGATCCAGGTGCCGAGCGCGAACGCAAAACGCACCGTAGCCTTGTGCCACCAATTGCTCGGCGATTGCATCGCTCTCGTCGATCAGCGGTAACAGACGGCGCGCAACCCCAACGGATATGTGTTCAGCGTTCATTCGGCGATAGTTCCGGAAAGTCAGTGGAATCGATGAGCCCCTACAAGAACTCAGAGTGCGGTTCGAGAATGGGGGCCCGGCGGGGAGGTCACTGCAGCGCCTTGGCTGGCGCCGCTTTGGCGCAACCTTATCATCGCTGCAGGCGGTTTGTTTTGGGCGCTCCGCTATACTGCCGCCCCCATGCCGGTTGATCACTACGAGAACTTTCCCGTCGCATCCGTCCTGCTGCCGCGCCGCCTGCGCCCGGCAGTCGAGGCGCTCTACGCGTTTGCGCGCAGTGCCGACGACATTGCCGATGAGGGCGATGCCGCGCCGGTGCTACGGCTGGCGCAGTTGAACGACTACCGGCGCGAGGTTAACGCGATCGAGCGTGGCGAAACGCCCAGCCAGCCGATGTTCGCACGGCTGGCGCTGGCAGTTCGCGAGCACGCGCTGCAGCCGAACCTGCTGCGCGATTTGCTCGATGCCTTCAGCCAGGATGTCGGCAAGACACGCTACGCGGATTTTGCCGAACTGCGCGACTACTGCCGCCGCTCGGCAGACCCGGTGGGCCGCCTGATGCTGCGGCTGTTCAAGACGGATACCGCGCAGCATGTGGCCTGGTCTGACCAGATCTGCACCAGCCTGCAGTTGATCAACTTCTGGCAGGACGTGGCGGTCGACTGGGCCAAGGGCCGCGTGTATCTTCCGGCCGACGACCGCGCGCGCTTTGGCGTGGATGAAGCGCAGATCGCGGCCGGGCAAGTCGACGCAAACTGGCGCGCGCTGATGGCCTTCGAAGTGCAACGCGCGCGCAGCATGATGCTGGCAGGCGCCCCGCTGGCGCTGGCGATACCCGGCCGCTTTGGCTGGGAACTGCGGCTGGTGGTGCAAGGCGGTTTGCGGATTCTCGAAGCGATTGAAGCGGCCGACTACGATGTATTCCGCCACCGTCCGAAACTGGCAAAACCCGACTGGCTGCGCCTCGTGTGGCGTGCCGTGCGAATGAAACCATGAACCCTGACGAGTACTGCCAGCAGAAGGCCGCCGCGAGCGGATCTTCGTTCTACTACAGCTTCCTCTTCCTGCCGCCGGAACGCCGCCGTGCGATCACCGCGCTGTACGCGTTCTGCCGCGAGGTGGATGACGTTGTCGACGAAACGCCCGATCTGCAAGTGGCGCAGACCAAGCTGGCCTGGTGGCGCAAGGAACTCGCCGCTGTGTACGACGGCGTACCGCAGCATCCGGTGGGGCAAGCGCTCAAGCCCGTGGTGCAGCAGTTCAACCTGCCGCAGGAGCACCTGTCGGAGATCATCGACGGGATGGAGATGGACCTGACCCAGTCGCGCTACCTCGACTTCAAGGGTCTGTCGCTCTACTGCCACCGGGTGGCCGGTGTGGTGGGCCTGCTCGCCGCAGAGATCTTCGGCTACACCAACCGGCAGACGCAGAAGTACGCGCACGAACTGGGCCTGGCCTTCCAGCTCACCAACATCATTCGCGATGTGGGTGAAGACGCGGGCCGCGGCCGCATCTACCTGCCGATCGAAGACCTGCAGCACTTTGGCGTGACCGCGAAAGAGATTTCGGAGCGCAAGTATTCGGACAACTTCCGCGCGCTGATGGAATTCCAGATCGAACGCGCCGAGAAGCACTACGAGCAAGCGATGGCACTGCTGCCGGCGGAAGACCGCAAGGCACAGCGCACCGGGCTGGTGATGGCGGCGATCTACCGCACGCTGCTGCGCGAGATCCGCGCCGATGGCTGCAAGGTGCTCACCGAGCGCGTGTCGCTCGGCCCGATCCGCAAACTGTGGATTGCATGGCGCACCGCGGTGCGCGCCTGATCCGGGCTTGAATCAGCCGTAGCGCCGCGCCGCGTCCACCGCGAGGCCAGCGCCAATGCTGCCGAACAGATCGCCCTCCACCGCCTTGGCAGCCGGCAGCGCCGCTGCAATGCGCTGCCGCAACGAGGGCACGCCGCTCGATCCGCCAGTGAAAAACACCGTGTCGATCTGATCGCGCCGAATGCCGGCGCTGTCGAGGATGGCTTCCACCGTTTCACCGACCCGATCGACCAGCGGCGCGATGGCGGTATCGAGCGCGGTGCGGGTGATGCTCGGGTGCACTGGGTCGCCGCCCTTGCGGTGCAGGCGCGCCAGATCAAGCGTGACTTCAGCCGCGTCAGACAGCGCGATCTTCGCCTCTTCCACCTGCAGCGCGAGCCAGTGGCCGGCGCGCTCGCCGATCAGGTTGAGCAGCAGTTCGAGCTTCTCGCGTTCGGCGCCGTCGCGATACATGTCCTGAAACTCGCTCCAGGCGGTGCGGGTGTAGCAGAAGTTGATCGTGTGCCAGGTCGCCAGATTGAAGAAGGGTGTGGCAGGCAGCTCGGTGCCGTTTTTCTTCTTCGAGCGAAAGCCCAGCAGCGGCATCACTTCGGCCAGGCTGAATGCGCGATCCAGATCGGTACCGCCGATATGCACGCCGGCGTTGGCCAGCAGGTCTTCGCGCCGGTCGCTCAGCAGCGCACGCTGCGGCGAGAGGCGGACCAGCGAGAAGTCAGACGTGCCGCCGCCGATATCGGCGATCAGCACCAGCTCTTCGCTGGTGAGCGACTGCTCGTAGTGGAAGGCGGCGGCGATCGGCTCGAACTGGAAGCTCACCTCGCGAAAGCCCACTGCCTTGGCAATCTGCGCGAGCGTGTCCTCGGCCTGCTTGTCGGCCACCGGATCGTCGTCAACAAAATGCACCGGCCGCCCGAACACCGCATGGTCGAAGCTGCGCCCGGCCGCCAGTTCACCGCGTCGCTTGAGTTCGGCAATGAACTGACGCAGCAGATCGCGGAACGGCAGCAGCTTGCCCAGGACCTCGGTGTGGCTATCCATCAGCTTTGAGCCGAGCAGCGACTTGAGCGCACGCATCAGGCGGCCTTCGTAACCATCGAGGTATTCGGCCAGCGCGGCGCGGCCGAAGCACACGCTGTCTTCGTCGGCGTTGAAGAACACCGCCGAGGGCAAAGTCGGTTTGCCGTCTTCCAGGCTCAGCAGCGCAGGCGCACCGGGGCGCAACCAACCTACGGTGGAGTTCGAAGTACCGAAGTCGATACCGCAGGCGCGGGCGGGTTGCTGAAGCATGGGCGGGCGCGTGTCTTGAAGGGGCGCGGATGCTACGCCAGCGGCGCAGTGAAGTCCAGCGCGCCGCCACGACGCGCGCTGACACGCGTCAAACCTGAACGCCGTACGGCGGGTGTAGCGTCTTGCACAACAAGACCCACAAAAGGAGACAGGCATGACCACCCCGCAAGACGTTCGGACCCTCGCTCTGGTAGGCCACGCGGGCGCCGGCAAAACGACACTGATCGAATCAGTGCTCGTTTCAGCCGGCGCGATTCCTCAGGCTGGCAGCATTGAACGTGGCACCACCGTGTGCGACTACGATCCGCTTGAAAAGGAGCACGGCCACTCTGCCAAACTCGCCCTCGCCCACTTCGAACGCGACGGCAAGCTCATCCACCTGCTCGACACACCGGGTTTCCCGGATTTTGCTGGCCAGGCTCTCGCCGCGTTTGACGCCACCGACACGGTTGCAGCCGTGATCAACGCGCAGAACGGCATCGAGATCACCGCGCGGCGCTCGATGTTGTGGGCGCAAACCCGCAAGCTGTGCCGCATGGTGGTCGTGAACAAGATCGACGCCGACCGGACTGACCTGCCCACGCTGATGGCCGAGCTTCAGGAAGCCTTTGGCCGCGAATGCCTGCCGGTGAACCTGCCGGCGCAAGGCGCCAGTCGTGTGGTGGACTGTTTCTTCAACCTGAGCGGCGAGGCAACGGACTTCGGCTCGGTGGCCGATGCCCACCGCGCACTGGTTGAGCAGGTGGTCGAGGTTGATGAAGCGCTGACCGAGCGCTACCTCAATGGCGAAGAGATTGCCCCCACCGATCTGCACGATGCCTTCGAGCGCGCGCTGCGCGAAGGCCATCTGGTGCCGGTGCTCTTTGTTTCAGCCCGCACCGGCGCCGGCATTCAGGAATTGATCGATTTCGTGGTGCGGCTTGCGCCGAACCCGCTTGAAGGCAATCCACCGCTCTTCGAAAAGTGGCCGAACGGCGATTCCAGCGCGGCCGAGCCCCTTGTGGCCACGCATGATCCAGCCGACCACGCGCTGGCGCACGTCTTCAAGATCGAAGTGGACCCTTACATGGGCAAGGTGGCCGTTGCGCGGGTGCTGCAAGGCACGCTGACGCCGGATTCCATGCTCTATGTGGGCGAAGGTCGCAAACCCTTCCGGGTTGCGCACCTTTACCGGATTCAGGGCAAGCAGCTTGCGCCGATTGAAAGCGCCGGCCCGGGCGAGATCTGCGCGATCACGAAGGTCGACGAAATCACCTTCGATTCCGTGCTTCATGACGCACCGGAAGATGCCGTGATCCACTTCCGCCCCTTGCCGATTCCACATGCCGTCTATGGGCTTGCGGTGCGGGTCAAGCGCCGCGGCGACGAACAGAAGCTGGCCGAAATCCTTCACCGCCTGGCCGCCGAAGACCCGGGCCTTTCGGTGGAGCACGACGTGACCACCCACGAAGCGGTGATCCGTGGCCAGGGCGAACTGCACCTGGGGCGCATCCTCGAAAAGATGCGCGCGCAGTACAAGCTTGAGGTGGATAGTCACCCGCCAACCATCCCGTACCGGGAAACCATCACCCAACCGGCCGAAGGCCATCACCGCCACAAGAAGCAAAGCGGCGGCGCAGGCCAGTTTGGCGAGGTGTATCTGCGCATCGCCCCGCTCGCGCGCGGAGAGGGCTTCCGCTTTGTCGATGCCGTCAAAGGCGGCGCGATCCCCGGCACCTTCATTCCGGCGGTCGAAAAAGGCGTGCGAGAGGTGCTCAGCGGCGGCGCGATTGCCGGCTTCCCGGTGCATGACGTCGAGGTCACCGTTTACGACGGCAAGACCCACCCGGTCGACGGCAAGGAAATCGCGTTCGTCACCGCGGGTCGCAAGGCCTTCCTCGACGCGATCGCCAAGGCGCGCGGCATGGTGCTGGAGCCGATTGTCGAGCTCGAGGTGACGATTCCCGAAGCGGCCATCGGCGACGTAAATGGCGAACTGGCCTTGCGGCGCGGCCAGGTCACCAACACCGACACCGCGCGCGGCAGCATGGTCACCGTCAGCGCCCGCGCACCGCTAGCCGAGCTGAGCGACTTCCAGGGCCGCCTGAAGTCGATTACCGGCGGGCAAGGCAGCTACACCTTGATGATGTCGGAGTACGAGCCCGCGCCGCCCAACATGCAACAGCAACTGACCGCCGCCTTCCGCCCGGTAGACGACGAGTAACTCCAAACGCTGCGCGGCCAAGCACCGGCCGCGCAGCCCTTCACCCCAAGCTGGGGCACAATCGGGCCCCATGTCACACGCTCAACGCCCCCTTGCGCTGGTCACCGGCGCCACCGGTTTTGTCGCCAGAACCCTGATTCCACACCTGCGCGCGCAGGGGTATCGGGTTCGCGCGGCCGTTCGCAAAAGCTGTGATGGCCCCTGGGACGAGTCGGTCGTGACCGGGGATCTCAGCCGGCCGCTTGATTGGCGCAATGCGGTCGCGGGGGTGAGCCACGTCTTTCATCTGGCGGCGCGGGTGCACGTGATGCATGAAACCGCCGCCGACCCGATCGCGGCTTTCCGACAGGTTAACGTCGAACGCACCCGCGAGCTTTGCGACGCGGCGGCGAGCGCCGGGGTCAGGCGGCTGGTGTTCCTGAGTTCGGTCAAAGTCATCGGCGAAGCCACCCAGCCCGGCAAGCCGTTCCGCGCCAAGGACGCACCGGCGCCGCTTGAACCCTACGCAATATCGAAGGCAGAGGCCGAAGACGTGGTGCGTGGGGGCCCGGTTGAAAGCGTGATCGTCCGCCCGCCCTTGATCTATGGCCCCGGGGTGGGCGCCAACTTCGCGCGATTGATTGCCGCGGTTGAGGCCGGGCACTGGCTGCCCCTGGGTGCGGTTCATAACCGCAGGGATCTGGTGTTTGTCGGGAACCTCGCCGATGCCCTGGTTCGCCTCGCAACCCACCCCGCCGCCGCCGGAAACACCTACCTGATCAGTGACGGTGAATCACTCAGCACCGCTGCGCTGATTCGCGCGATTGCAACGGCTATGCAACGCCCGTGCCGCTTGCTGCCAGTTCCGCAGCCCTTGCTCAGAACCGCCTTGCGACTGGCCGGAAAACACCAGGAAGCCGAGCGCTTGCTTGAATCGCTTGAAGTCGACATCAGCGATTTGCAGCGTGATCTGGGCTGGACGCCACCGTTTTCCGTGCAGGCAGCGCTCGCAGCGAGTATCGCAGCGCGCTGATCCAGCCCTCAGTCGCGGTATTCGATAAGCATCTCCACTTCAAAGCGGGCACTGCGCAGTTGCGGCGGCAGGCGCAAGCTCTGTGCTGCCTGCGTCAACGGCGCACGAAGCGCGCGCTCAAGTGGCGCACTGGACTCGTCACCAAGAAAAACCAGCGCAAGCAGGCGCCCCCCACTGCCAAAAGTCAGCCGCGCTTCAGTTCGCCCGCTTGGCATGCTCGGCGGAAACACCAGGCCATTAAGGCCGCGGGCAAGCCCGACCCGGACGCCACGCAAGCTGGCTGCATCAAAGACCCCGTCGACCGATTCGATTGCCGGTGCGGCAAGCTGCGCTGCGGGCGCAAGCATGGCTTGACTCCGCCGCTGGCCACCGACGCCCCTGGCCCGCTCGCGTCCGTGGCCCTGAGTCTTGCCCTTCCCTTCCTGCGCGGGCTTTGACGCGGAACTTGTTGCCGCCACAAGCTGCTCAACCGCCCGTTCCTGTCGCAACACATTGCGCGCCGGCACCGCCTGGGTCGCGCCTCGCAACGCGAGCTGCGCTTCGCCAGCGCGTGACTGAATCCTGACCGTCATACGGGTCGAACCACCCTGCATGGGCGGGAACAGGAGCAGCGCGAGGGCGTGCACCACCACCGAAAACAGCGTGGCGCGAAGCACAAGTCTGTGCTCAGTCAGCGCGGACCGAAGCGAATAAGTCATTGAGTTAACACATGCAAGGCGTATGCTCTGAACGATTGTAGAGAGGGAGTCGCCGTGATCATTGTTGAACGCGGCACGGTCGCGGGCAATTCGCGACGGCCGCTGATCCTCACCCTTGACGTGCATGGCCAACCATTCAGATGGGTGAGCTGGCAACATGCAGTGATCTACTACGCACGCGATCAGGTTGCCTGGTCTGTGGGCGATCATGAATTCACCATTCTTGGCGGAATGCGGCGCGAGACCGGACACCGTTCGGTGATCACCGCCAACAGCATCATCGCCATTCGCGGCAAAGCGCTCACCCAACGGGCGCTGCATCAAACCCCGCCACTCTCAAACCGCGAACTCTTTCACCGCGACCGCCAGATCTGCGCTTATTGCGGGGACCACCTGTCGGCCAACAAGCTCACTCGTGACCATGTGAAGCCGGTATCGCAAGGCGGGCGCGACATCTGGATGAACGTGGTCACCGCCTGCCGTCCCTGCAATCAACGCAAAGGCGGCCAAACGCCCGAGCAAGCGCGCATGCAACTGCTCTACGCGCCCTACGTTCCGAACAAGGCGGAGTTCCTGATCCTCTCGAACCGGAACATCCTGATCGACCAGATGGATTTCCTCGCGCGTCACGTGTCACGGCAAAGCCGAGTGCTGCTGGGCTGAAAACGAAGGCGCCAGCGGCCGCAGGTGCGCAGAGCTTCGCAGACGGGGTTCGAAAAGAGCTCGATCAGACGGGTGAGCACGCCTCGGACATTACAAGGACTGATCGTCAAGCACGGTGCAGACGCGCTTGAATGCGCACTGCGCAGCATGTATCGAGCAGCTTGCGCCCGCCGATCGCGCGGTGGCGTCCAAAGCCCTGAGCCGCATGACCCGCTTTTTTCGCAGGACTTGAGCGCGAATCCAAGGGATGCCGGGGCCGATTGAGCCTGAAAGCGGTGCAGGGCCACATCGAATTCGACGTCATCCCGCGATAAAACGCGAAATTCGTTGGAACTTGAGTAACATAGGCCGGGTTGCGTCATCCGGGGGGGGTGACGCACGACACCCCACTGTGCACCGATTCATGCGTTTCCTGCTCTCTGCGCTATTGGTCGTTCTCGCGTCAATTTCCACCAGTTCAGTTGCCGACGATCGTGTCATCCGCCTCGCTTCGCTTGAATGGCCGCCCTATGCGAGCGCACGTTCATCGTCCGGCGGCACGGTTACCGATACCGTCCGCCGCGCACTCGCCGCGTCGGGCTACCGCCTGGTCGTCGAGTACCACGCCTGGCCCAATGCCATTGCTTTGGGTGAAACTGGCAAAGGCTTTGTTGGCTACTTTCCGACCTACTACTCTGCCGACCGGGACCGCAGGGCTGAGCTTTCCGATCCGGTCGGAGAAAGCCCGCTCGGGCTCGCGCAGCGTGCGGACTCGCCAAGCGCATGGGCGACTCTGGATGATCTTCGGGCGATGCGCCTGGGTGTGGTCGAGGGCTACATCAACACCGCCAGCCTTGATCGCCGCATTTCGGCAGGCGAGCAGCCGGCGGAAATCGCAGTCGACGATGCCAGCAACCTCATGCAACTTGCGGCAGGGCGAATCGATCTGGCAGTGATCGACTCCAAAGTCTTCGCCAATCTCATGGGCAACGACCCGCGTCTTGCGCGGCTACGCGGCCAGCTCGCGATGAATTCCCGAATGCTCGAGCTCAAGAGCCTGCATGTTGCGTTCCGGCGCACGCCAGAGGGCCGCCGCTATTCGCGTGCATTGAGTGAAGGCCTGCGCAAGATCGGCTACCAGGCGCCGGTGTTCAACCAGGGCATTCACTAACACGGCGCTCAGCGCTTTACTGGTGTGAAGCTCTACTACGCCGACCACTTCGTTCTGCCGCTGCCCGAAGGGCATCGCTTCCCGATGGCAAAGTACCGGATGCTGCGGGATGAACTTGCCGCATGCGGCCGCTTCAGCCCGGATGACTTCTGCGAAGCCCCCGCTGCGAGCCGGGAGGCGCTGCGCCTGGCGCACTCCGACGACTACGTCCGGCGGGTGTGCGCTGGTCAGCTTACTGACGCCGAAATCCGGCGAATCGGCTTTCCCTGGACCAATGCCATGGTCGAGCGCTCACGCCGCTCGGCCGGAGCGACGATCGCGGCCTGCAGAAGCGCACTGGCAGACGGATGCGCGGCCAATCTGGCGGGCGGCACACACCACGCACACCACGACTTCGGCTCAGGTTTCTGCGTGTTCAACGATGCCGCAATTGCCGCGCGCGTGATGCAGCACGAGGCCCACATCGCGCGAGTCGCAATCATCGACTGCGACGTCCATCAGGGCGACGGCACCGCCGCAATCTTTGCCGCCGACCCCAGCGTCTTTACCTTCAGTATCCACGGACAGAAGAACTTTCCGTTCCGCAAGCAAACCAGCGATCTGGACATCGAATTACCCGATGCCTGCGCAGATGCCGCCTATCTGGACATGCTCACGCGCGGGCTCGAAACCGTGTTCGCCAAAAGCCGGCCAGAACTGGTCATCTACCTCGCAGGCGCCGACCCCTACCTTGACGACCGTCTGGGTCGACTCGGCCTCAGCATGGCCGGACTTCTGGCACGCGACAGGCTGGTTCTGGATGCCTGCAAGCTCGCCCAGGTGCCGGTCGCCCTTGCCATGGCCGGCGGCTACGCCCGCAACATCGCCGACACGGTTGCGATCCACGCATCGACGATCCGACTCGCCCATGATCGCAACTACAGCTAAGCCCGTCAGGCTTCTCGGCGTCGACTTCACCTCCGCCCCCACGAAACGAAAGCCGATCACCGCAGCAATCGGCATGTTGCTCGCGGGACGCTTGCAGATCGAATCAATCAGCCGGTGCCCCGACTTCGGCGCGTTCGAGCAGTTGCTGCGCATGCCAGGCCCGTGGCTGGGCGCGTTTGACTTCCCGTTCGGGCTCCCGCGCGAAGGGGTCGAAGCGCTCGAATGGCCATTGGAATGGGGTGCCTTGGCGAGCCACTGCGCCGGGCTCGGCCGGGCCGAATTCAAGCGGGTACTCGATCACCATCGCGAACAACGTCCGCGAGGTCAGCGTTATCCGCACCGCCAGACAGATCTCCCCGCGCGAAGCCACAGCCCCTTCAAGCTGGTCAATCCACCCGTTGGTTTCATGTTTCTGGAGGGCGCCCCACGCCTGCTTTCGGCAAACGTGCACATTCCCGGCCTGCACGCCGGCGACCCGAACCGGGTTGCGCTGGAGGCCTATCCCGCATTGTTGGCCCGCCGCTTTTGCACCAGCTCGTACAAGAGCGACGATCGCCGCAAACAAACACAAGCGCGCGAAGATCGCAGGGAATTGATCGTGGCGGGGCTCGAGCGCGAGTTCGGCCTTGCCTTCACTGACCCCAGCGTCCGTCAGCTTCTGATCCATGACGCCTCGGGAGACTCGCTCGATGCGGCGCTCGCGCTCACGCAGGCCGCAATAGCCCTCACTGCACCGAATGGCAGCTATGGCCTGCCCCGGCACATTGACCCCATCGAGGGCTGGATCGCTAGCGTTTGATGCAAGCGACATCTTGCAACCAAAAATGACTTGCCAAAAGACGGTGAAGCCCTCAAAATTAACGTTCGCGGAATTTCAAGCAGTGTGCAGTTGTAGTAGCTAGGCCCCGCATCAGTTCTGATTGCGGTTCTCCGGTTATCGATCACCTCCGTCTTGATATTCATTTTTTCGGGCACGGCGAAAGCCCATTCAACACCATCAGGACGCTAGAAAAAATGGCTACCGGTACCGTTAAGTGGTTCAACGAATCCAAGGGCTTCGGCTTCATTACCCCGGACGAAGGCGGCGACGATCTGTTCGCGCACTTCTCCGCAATCCAGACCAAGGGTTTCCGCACTCTTGCCGAAGGTCAGCGCGTGAGCTTTGATGTCACGACCGGCCCGAAGGGCAAGCAAGCGTCGAACATCCGCCCCGAGTAATCGGCTCTTTTGGCCGATGCTTCAGAAAAGCCCGGTCTGCCCGGGCTTTTTTGTTGCGGTCCCAATCACCGCCGCAGACGGTTGGTTCTGCACCCTACAGGAGCCATGAATGGCGAAGGAAGAATTGCTGGAAATGAACGGGGTCATCGAGGAAGTGATGCCCGATACCCGCTTCAAGGTCATGCTCGACAATGGCGTCAGTGTGATTGCTTATGCCTCCGGCAAAATGCGCAAGCACCGCATCCGCATCCTGGCAGGCGACAAGGTTACGCTTGAGATGTCGCCTTAC
Source organism: Niveibacterium sp. 24ML (assembly GCF_026586805.1). GTDB lineage: Bacteria > Pseudomonadota > Gammaproteobacteria > Burkholderiales > Rhodocyclaceae > Niveibacterium. The sequence goes on from NZ_JAPFHA010000037.1 coordinate 19,963, forward strand.
GATCTGACCAAGGGTCGCATTACTTTCCGGCACAAAGACGAGCGCGGCCCTGCCATGGGCGCCGCACCGACTTACGGCGCACCACGTCGCTGATCGACACCTTGCGGCGATGCGGCGCGACTTGGCCGCGTGCCTTGCATGTGCTTGCGCCGCGCGCAGCGGTCAGACGATCAGCTGCGCGACGCGCAATTCCAACTCTTCCGTAGCCAGAAACCAGAAGCTCGCAATTGCACTTCTGGCGAGATCCATTTCTTGAATTGGTGTCGTTGTGTTCCGACACCTAGCAGGGTGATGCAAAACCCGGTGAACGATTCGGGGATTCAGTTGTCGTAGGGATAAGCGTCCACCCCAGGCAGAGCAA
>NZ_JAPFHA010000038.1 GCF_026586805.1 Niveibacterium sp. 24ML
CCCCCCCCCCCCCCCCCCCACCCGGGTGACGCTTCACCCACCCGCCGGGAGCGCCGGACTTCTGCCGGGCGCTATTTCCCGCCGGCCTTCGAACGGCGCGCACTCAGCGCCTGAGGGTGGGTGCGGCGCCACCCGCTGCGCCGGCGCGCACCGCCGTCCGATACCGAAACCCCTAATCAAATCATCGGCTTACGCGGCCACGAGTGAGCTGGCACGCCGCTCGCATTGGCAGGGTGTTGCGCCTCACGGAGGTTGGCGTGTGCCCAGCCATCGATTCGCAGGTTGGCCGGATCGTCGAAGCCATCGAAAGCTATCTCTCTGCCCACCCCGGTGCGGCGGACAGCGAGCTGGGCATCGCTGAATGGTGGCTGCCGACTGAGGGCGTGGACGCCGATCCGCTCACGGTGGCCGAGGCGCTGGCCTGGCTGGAGGCGCATCGCGGCGTCGAGCGACAGAAGCTGCCCGATGGCCGCGTGATCTACCGCGCGGCACGCGGGCCGGAACACGGAGAAGCTTGAGTGGCCGGTACCGAAGCGATTGCAACCGTCAGCAAGACCCTGCGCGGCCTGCTCGAAGAGGCCCGCCCGGCCGCCTTTTCCGAGCAGCCGGTGGTGCTTTTGCGGCCGGTGGATTTCGACAACGGCTACAAGGATGTGGCCGGCGCATCGAAGGGCGCCTTCGGTTTGCTGCTGCACCGGGTCACCATCAATACCGCGCGGCGCTCCCTGCCGCCGCGCACGGCGCCGGACGGCACGCGGCTGCGGCCTTCCTTGCCGGTGGATCTTCACTACCTGCTGGTGGTGTGGCACAGCGATGCGGAGTTCAGCCAGATGATGCTCGGCTGGGCGATGCGCCAGATTGAAGATGCGCAGCTACTGCCTGCTCACCTGCTGAACCACTACGCGCCGGTGGCTGGCGTGTTCCCCGAAAACGAGGGCATCGAAGTGGTCTGCGATCCGCTTGCGATTGCCGACTGGCTGGCCCTGTGGGACAAGCTCAAGCCGCACCTCGTGATTGGCATGAGCTACGTGGCGCGCGCCGTGCTGCTTGATTCGGATGCGCCGCTTCACAGCTATGGCCCGGTGCTCGAACGGGTTCTGCCGCTTGGCGAGGTCGCGCGATGAGTGGCGTGCGCGAGCTTGAACGGATCACGCTCCGGCCCGGCCTTGGCCTGCGGCTTGAAGACCCGTTCGGCGGCGCACTCGGCAGCGGCCTCAAGGTGACGGCGACACCGCCCGATAGCGGCATGCCACCGCAGCGTTTGCAGCCCACGCCTTCCGGCCACTGGGTGGCCCACGGCCTGCCGGGCCTGCGCGGGTGGGAAAACGCAGAGACCGGCGATCCGCTGGCGCTGGCGCGGGAATTCGAGATCAAGGTCGAAGACCCGCAGGCGAGGGTGCTGCCCACGCGCTTCCGCCTCACGCTGCCGCAGAACCGCCTGGCAAGGCTGCGCTGCCCGGGCCCGTTACCGGGTGATCCGCCGATCGAGCATTTCCCGATTCCTTTGTTCGCCACGCCGGCTCGCCCCGCCCCGGCCCACTGGGCCTGCCTGCGCGCCAGCCTGCGCGAACTGCCCTTGGCTGACCCCGACAAAGCCGCGCCCGCCGCTTGGGCGCTGCTCGAAGTGCGCCAGGGCGCCACGCTGCTGGCACGCGGCATGGCCGATGCGCGCGGCGAACTGATGGTCTGCTTTGCCTACCCCGAACCGGCCGACGCCGGCGGCGTCGCGCGCAGCGCCTTTGATCACCAGTGGCCGCTCACGCTCACGGTGCGCTACCAGCGCCAGCCGTCCGAATCGATTCCGCTGCTGTGCGCCTTGCTGGCACAGCCGGCATGCCAGATCGCCCGTTCCGTTGCCGGGGCACCCCCGGCGCCGGTGCTGGGCGCCGATCTACCCGTCAGCCTGCGCTATGGCCAGCCGCTTGCGGCTGCGACCCCCGGCGCGCGGGCGCTCTTCGTGCAACCCTAGGAGCTCGCCATGCCCGAATACCTCGCACCCGGCGTGTACGTCGAAGAGACGTCCTTCCGTGCCAAATCCATTGAAGGCGTCAGCACCACGACCACCGGTTTCGTCGGCCCTTGCCGCTATGGCCCGATCACGCAGCGGCCCGACATCCTGACCGGACTCGTCGAGTTCGAGTACTTCTACGGCGATGGCCGGGCGCTTCAACTCGACAACGAAGGCGCGCCGGAAACCCGCACCAACTACCTGTGGCACGCCGCGCGCAGCTTCTTTGAAGAGGGCGGCAAGCGGCTCTACATCAGCCGTGTGTTCCGTCGCATCGACGACACCGACGCCGATAACCCCATCCCTTACGGCCGGCCTGCCGACACGCTGGAGGACGATGCTGCGGCGATGCTGGCCGCTGAAGTGGCCGATGTGCAGGGCGATGGGCATGCCCGCGCACTGCTGGCTTCGGCCGATGCGGTCAGCGCGCTGGAGATCATCCGCCAGACGCGCGAGGTAATCACCGCCGCAACAGCCGCCGCGGCCGATGCCGCCGCCGATGCCGCCGCCACCGCCTTGGCCGACATCCTTGACGCCGCGCCGCTGCACGATGCGGCCGAAGCCGCAAGCAATGCGGCGCGCGCCCTGTCCGATGCGCGCAATGCCGATCCGGTTGTCCCCGCCACCGTCACCACCGCCACCACGGCTGCCCGCAACGCCGCCAACACGCTGGAAGCTGAAGTGCTTGGCGGCACCATCGGCGTGCGCGCCCGCTTCCCGGGCCGCGCAGGCAACTACCGCGTCCGCCTCTTCTTCCGCTACGGCCAGGATGTGCTGGGTGAGCGCGACGGCGAGACGGCGGTATCGACCATGCTGCACAACGATCTGGTGCTGATCGACGACGCCGATGGCGGCAACGGCGAACTGCATCGCGCCCGCTGGGATGCTGAAGAACGCACCTGGTCCTTCGAGCCCGCCGATGGCGGCACCGAAGTCGAATTGTCAGGCCTTGATCCCGACACCCAGCGCGTGCGCATTCTCACTGCCACCGTGGCGGTCGAGCCGATGGATGCCTCGCGCGGCGCAGAGGTGTGGGATGGTCTCGCCTTCGACCCCTCGCACACCCGCAGCGGCGCACCGGATTCGATCCGTGCGCGCTTCCGCGTCTTGCCGGCGGCAGATCCGCAGGCGCGCGAACTGCCGATCGAGGTGCTGTTCGGTGAAGAGTGCCAGACCGCGCTGGACGTGGTGGCGGCGCTCGAAGCCGCGCACGCGGCGGCCAACCCGCTCGCCGGCGGTGTGACCGCCTCGCCCTCGAACACCCTCGCCGAGGCGCTGCGTGCGCCGGATGAAGATGGCGCCATCGGCAGCATGGAGATCCGCCTCGTTGGCGGCAACGACGGCGCGCCGCTCACCGCCACCGAATACGCAGGCCGCGCCGAGCTGAGCGATCCGTACAAGACCGGGCTTGCGTCTTTTGAAGACATCGAAGACATCTCGATCGTCGCTGCGCCGGGCTCGACCTTCGGCTACGAGCAGTCCGACGACGCGCGCAGCAACGCGCAAGCGGTGCTCAACACCGTCATCGCCCACGCCGCGCGCATGCGTTACCGCATTGCGGTGCTCGACAGTGGCGACGCGCAGTCCATCGCTGCCGTGCGGACCATGCGCGCCCGCTTCGATTCGACTTACGCCGCGCTCTACTACCCGTGGGTCAAGGTGCGCGATCCGATCACGCGGCAAGACCTGATGCTGCCGCCCTCCGGCTTTGTCGCCGGCATCTACGCGCGCAACGACATCGAACGCGCGGTGTGGAAAGCGCCTGCGAACGAAGTGGTGCGCGGGGCGATCGGCTTCGAGCTGATGCTCAACCGCGCGCAGCAAGAGGTGTTGAACCCCGAGGGCGTCAACTGCTTCCGCTACTTCGAAGGGCGCGGCATGCGGCTGTGGGGCGCACGCACGATCAGCTCCGACCCCGAGTGGAAGTACGTCAACATCCGCCGCTACTTCTGCTACCTCGAACGTTCGATCGACAAGGGCACGCAGTGGGCGGTGTTCGAACCCAACGGCGAGAAGCTGTGGGCCAACGTGCGCCGCACCATCGAAGACTTCCTGCTCAACGAATGGCAGTCCGGCGCGCTCCTCGGTGAGCGGCCCGAAAAAGCCTACTTCGTGCGCTGCGACCGTTCCACCATGACCCAGAACGACCTCGATAACGGTCGCCTGATCTGCCTGATCGGCGTTGCGCCGCTCAAGCCCGCCGAATTCGTCATCTTCCGCATCGGGCAGTGGACCGCCGATGCACGCCGCTAACAGGAGACCCCGATCATGGCCGTGCTACGCGAACGCCCCTACGTGCAGTTCAACTTCCTCGTCGACCTCGGTGACGGCAACACCGAAGGCGCCGACGCGGGTTTCCAGGAAGTCTCCGGTATCGGCATGGAGGTCACCGTCGCCGAATACCGCAACGGCAACGAGCGTGAAAACTCGGTGCGCAAGATCACCGGCCTCAACAAGAGCACCGACGTCACGCTCAAGCGCGGCGTGATCGGCTCGCTGCGGCTCTACAACTGGCTCAACGAAATCCGCAACGGCGATCAGAACGCCATGCGGACGGTGACGATCCAGCTGCAGAACGAGGATCACACCCAGGTCGTGCAGACCTGGAAGCTCCTGCGCGCCCGCATCATCAAGCACACCTCAGGGCCGATGAACGCCAAGGGGACGGATGTGGCGATGGAAGAGCTGGTGCTCGCGTACGAGCGGCTGGAGATGGAGTGAGGGGAGGGGCCGTGCTTTTCGCACGTGATGGTCTCTCGTTTGTCGCCGGCGACGCGGTTGTGGGCGTAGCTTGGGCTGAACTTGGCGAGGCCCAACGCATCGGCTTGCGATTGGCGTGGCTCGTTGGTGGTCGCTGTGCCGCTCAAGCCGGGTCCCGCCCCGGCGGGCGGGGTACTTTCTTTGTGCGAACAAAGAAAGTACCCAAAGAAAGTCGCCCCGCTTCAACGCCCCGCCTGCGGCGGGGTTCCCTGTGCTGCTCGGATCGCCGGGGGCCTGCGGAACTCGCCCTCGCTACGCTCGGTGCTCAAACAGTCCTCGGCCCCGCCGTGCTGCGCACGTCGGAACCCGGCGCCCCTGCGCTGCTCGGCGTTTCAGAGGGGAATGGAAAAGCGTCGACGTTCGACCGCTCGTATCGAACTGCAGTGCGCGGTGAAACACCGATGGTTTTGACCTTGGGCCCCGTCGAGAGCGCCGAGCAGCGCAGCGGGGTCGGGGGATCGGCGCGCAGCGCCGACGGCGAGGACTGTCTGAGCGGCGGGCGTAGCCCGGCGCGAGTTCCGCAGCCGCCCGAATTCGCGAGCAGCGCAGGGAAGTCAGACACGCAGTGTCTGACCGCGAACGCCGGGTCGCCTTTTCTTGCTTACTTCTTTTGGCGAAGCAAAAGAAGTAACACGCCCGCCGGGGCGGGACCCGGCTGCAGCGGCACGGCCGTGCCAAGCAAACAACGCCAACCGCAAGCCGCGCGCGCAGGCTGTTGGGATTCGCGAAGCCCAGCTCAACCTACGACTGCGCCCGAGGCTCCGCGAAGAAACGTCCAAACTGCGCGAGTGTTTGCGAGGGGCGCAGACGATCAGCCCTCTGACCGGCGCCTGAGGTCATGACCACTCCCCTCCGCCTCCCCGGCCTCGCCTTCGAATCCGCGCCCGTCGTGCTCGACGAGCGCCTCCCCCGCATGGACATCGCGCTCTTCGTCGGCTTCGCCCGCCGCGGCCCGATCGACCGCCCGGTGGTGTGTGAGGACTACGCGGCGTTCACCGCGATTTTTGGCGCCGAGCATGAACTCTTCACTGACGCGACTTCAGGCGCGCCGGTGACGGCGCAACTGGCGCCGGCGGTGCAGAGTTTCTTTGCCAACGGTGGGCGGCGTTGCTGGGTCACCCGTGTGGCGCGCAGGCCCGCGACGGCGAAGCTGCCGCTCGCCGGGCTGTGGTACGAAACGCGACTGGGATGGCGCGCAGCGCAGGCACGGGCGAGCAGTGGCGGGCGCTGGGGATTCGGTGTGCGCACTGGCGTGCGGCTTGAACGCAGCCCGATCGGCGTGCTCGATACCGGCAACCCGTGGGATGGCGCCGCGCCGCACCGGATCGCGCTGGACCCAGCCTCCACCGCGATGCCCGAGGCGGGCGATCTGCTGCGCTTTGTCAGCGAGGCGCCGGATGCCTCGCTCGGCGGCGCCTTCTCCCGCGTCGTGGTGTTCCTGCGCGTCGCGAGTGTGCTCAAGCGCAACCAGGGGCAGCACGGCACGCGGGTCGACGCACGCATCGCTGAGAGCTGGTGGTTCGGGGTGCCGACCAGCATGCCGGCGACGCTGGACGGAAGCCTCTCGCTGCCACGTGCACGGGCGGTGACGGTAAGGTTCGAGGCGGCGGATCAAGCGGGCGCGCCGACACCGATCGGGCCGGAATGGTCGGGCGTGCTGCGCATCGAACTGCCGGCGGCGCTGCCCGCGGCCGACTGGCCGCAGCCGGGTCACCCGCTGCGTCTGCGCGCGGGTAGCCGTGTCATTCTCGCGACCTTGGGCGACTGCGTGCTCAGCGCGCGTGATGCGACCACGATCACGCTCAAGGCGCAGGTCGCGCTGCTTGAACAACTGCCGGCGCCCTGTGCATTGGGCGACGAGCCGCTCGGTGAGCGCCTGCGCATCACGCTGATGTGCGACGACGAGCAGGCGGGCGCCAGCGCACTGGCCTCGGTGGGCCTTTGCCCGGCGCAGGCGCGCGCATGGCAGGCGCTGCCGCGCGACGACGCACGCTGGAGCGCAGACCCGGCCCACACCGTGCAGCTCAGTGGCGCCCATCTGGCGTTGCGCACCGAGGCGGCCGCCAAGTCCTTCCCGCTCGCCGGGCGTGGCCTTGGCGATTGCCTGCCGATCGGCCTGCCCTGGGCGGCACCGGCCTGGCTGCCGGCGCTGCAGGATTCGCGCAGCGGCCTTGCGCGCGATGGGCTGCGGCGGCTTTCTGCTGCGCTGTTCCTCGATCCACGTCTGAACGACGCCACGATTCACACGATGGTCGCGCGTGCCGAGGCACTGCGCTTCCCCTTCGACCCGGCACGCATGCCGGCACGTTCGCTGCGCGGGGTGCATACGCTGCTCGCGCTCGAAGAGGCGACGCTGCTCGCCGCGCCCGACCTGGCCCTGCCGCCCTGGCGCCCGGCGCATGCGTCGGACTGGCCCGCGCCGGCGGCCTCCGATCCGGTGCTGGCACCCAGCGGCCCTTGCGGTGCGAATCTGCCTTTCGCGGCCTGCCTTCCGCTGCGCCTTGCAGCGCCAACGCTGGCCATCGAACGCGATGGCGAGGGCCGGCTCACCGCACGTTGGATGGCTGACCCGCTGGCGGACGGTTTCATCCTCGAAGGCGCGCGCCACCCGGATTGGCGCGACGCGGTAGAACTGCTTCGCGGCACGGAGACCGAATGGGCCTTCGATGCCGACCCGCCACCGTGGCGCTACCTGCGGGTGCGGGTTGCCGGCGCGGTGACTTACAGCGATTGGTCTGCCGGGCTCAAGGTGCCGCAGTTGCCGGTGGGTGGCTGGCGCGCACAGCCTGATGCGCCGGAAGGCATTCGCACCGCACTGACGGTGCAGCGCGCGATGCTGCGGATCGCCGCCGCGCGCGCCGACAGCCTTGCGGTGCTCGGTGCCCCGGCCTGGATGGACGACGCCGATGCGCAGCGCCACATTGCCGCGCTGACGCGGCATGGCCCCGGTGGCGACGACGCACTGCTCGGCGACGATGAAGTGATCGCGCTCTCCTACGCCGCGCTCTACCACCCCTGGTTGCGCCGCCGCAGTGCCGAAGGCGTGGTGGCGATGGCGCCCGAAGGCGCTGCCTGCGGCCTTATCGCACGCCGTTCACTTGCGCGTGGCGCGTGGATTGCGGCGGCCAATGAAGTGGTGGCCGACGCGATCGGCCTCGAACGCCCGCCGAGCGACCCGTTGCCGCTGTTCGGCGCGGGCGCCAACCTGTGGCGCTTCGATGGTTTGCGGGTGCGGTTGATGGGCGCCCGCACGCTGAGTCTGGAGGAGGATTGGGTACCGCTGAATGTGCGCCGCCTGATGAGCCTGCTGCGCCGCCTGCTGATCCGTGAAGGCAACGTCTGGGTCTTCGAGCCCAACGGGCCGGCGCTGGAACGCGCGGTCGAACGCGGGCTCACCGCGTGGCTCTCGCAACTGCATACGCGGGGCGCCTTCGCCGGGCGCAAGCCGTCGGAGGCCTGGCAGCTCACGCTCAACCCCGGCCTGCCGCGCGATCGCGACGATGGCCGCTTCGTCGTCGAGCTGCGCTTCGCGCCGGCGCAGCCGCTGGAGTTCCTGACGATTCGCGTTGTTCGCGCGGGCGACACCTTGCGCGTGGAGGCCGGCTGAGATGACACGACCCCCACGCTCGCTAGGCTCGAACAGTGCCGGCTTTGCACAGCCGGCCCGTTCCGCGAGCGCGAAGCGATGCTTCGCGAATTCCTCGCTCCACCCCCCCGAGGGGGCTGCAGTCTCCTTGAGATGGCTCGGCGGAGACTGAGATGAGCAACCCGCGCCCCGAAACCGTGATCTACCCCTTCACTGCGTTCAACTTCGCGGTCGAGATCAATCGTGCCGGCAGCGCCGAGCGCATGGCGTCGGCCTCGTTCGCAGAGTGCGATGGGCTTGAGATCACGATGGAGGCGAAGACGATCCGCGAGGGTGGCGCCAACGGGCAGCTTATCCGCCTCGCCTCGCCGGTGGGCTACGGCACGCTCACGCTCAAGCGCGGCATGACGGCCAACTTCGATCTGTGGGAGTGGGTCGAGCAAACCGTGGAAGACCCGCGCGTGCGCGCCGACTGCGAGGTGGTGATCTTTGCCGCCGACGGCAGTACCGAGCGGGTGCGATTCCTCGCCGCGCGCTGCCTGCCGGTGAAGCTGAAGGCACCCGCGCTGAACGCCAAGGACGGCATGGTCGCGGTGGAAGAACTGCAGCTTGCCTATGAAACCCTGTCGCTCAAACCACCGGGAGCCCGCTGATGCCGGTCGCCATTCCGCTTGAAAAGGCCCGCCTCGTCGAGCTGGAACCGGACTTCGAAACGGTGAAGTCCGGCGGCCGCAGCGTCTTCGTGCAGTTCAACCCCGAATCGCTGAAGGTGAACTTCGCCAACCAGGTGCAGCAGCCGCAGGGCGGTGGTGATTCGGGCGCGCCGCCTTCGATCCAGTTCGTTGGCGCCGGGACCACCAAGCTCACCGTGCAGCTGTGGTTCGACGCCACCGCACCGATCGAAGCGCGTGCGCTGCCGCAGGCCGAGCGCGGCGCCGGCAAGGTGGACGACGTGCGCAAGCTGACGCAGGAAGTTGCCTGGTTCATCACCCCGCAACCTGCGCCGAAAGAGAAGAACAAGTTCATCCCGCCGGCGGTGGCCTTCTTCTGGGGCACCTTCCAGTTCAACGGCATGATCGATTCGATGGATGAGTCGCTCGAATTCTTCGCGCCAGAGGGTAAGCCGCTGCGCGCCCAGGTTTCGCTGTCGATGTCGCAACCGCGCATCTCCGCCTTCAAGTTCGCACAGCCGGTTGGCCGGCCCGATGCCGCGCCGCGCACGCCGCTGACCGGCGGAGGTTCGGGCAGCACCGCGCCGGGTTCGCCGGGCGCCGGCAGCACCGGGCCAGGCGGGCAGCCGCTCACCGCCGCGCCCAACGGCGCCAGCCTGCAGCAGATGGCCGCCGCCAGCGGGCAGGGCGGCGACTGGCGCGCGATCGCGCAGGCCAACGGGATCGAGAACCCGCGCCTGCTGGTCTCTGGCCAGCTGATCAACATGAACCTGCGTGGAGGCTGAGCGATGGCGATCGTGATCAACGACTTCGAAGTGGTCACCGCTCCCGCAGCGGCCGAAGCGGATGCCGGCGCTGCCAACGCACCGGCCAGCAACGCTGCGCCGCCGACTGACCCGCAGACCCTCGCCGCGGTGCTGGCGTGGCTCGCCGCGCGCAGCGAACGCCTCAAGGACGACTGAGCCATGCCGGTACAGGACGCCCTTCGCTCCTCACGCCCGACCATCGTGATCGATGGCGAGACCTATCCGGCCGTCGCCAGCGCACTGCGTGAGCTCGCGCTGTGCGACAGCGACGCCGGCCTCGCGCATGGCAGCCTGACCCTGGAGAACTGGGGCCCGCGCAATGGCGGCACCGACTATCAGTACTTCGACCTGCGGGTGTTCGACTTCGGCAAGAAACTCGAAGTGCGCTTGGGTGACGATGTGCTGTTCAAGGGCCGCATCAGCGCGATCGAAGCGAGCTTCGACGAAGGTGCGCCGCCGACGATCACGGTGCTGGCCGAAGACCGGCTGCAAAGCCTGCGCATGAGCCGCCGTACCCGCGTGTTCGAAGACATGAGCGACGCCGACGTGATCCGCCAGATCGCCAATGATCACGGCCTGCAAGCCGAAGTGAGCCTCTCCGGCGATACGCATCGTGTGCTGGCGCAGGCCAACGATACCGACCTCGCGTTCCTGCGCGAACGGGCACGCCGTGGCGGCTTCGAAATCTGGGCCGACGGCGACACGCTCCACGCCGCCGAGCGCAGCAGTCGTCGCGCTGCGCCGGTGACCCTGACCACCGGTGCGAGCCTGCGCAGCTTCCGCGTCGTGGCCGATCTCGCGCACCAGGTCAGCAGCGTCAGCATCGGCGGGTGGGACGTTGCCGCGAAGGACGCGCTCAAGGGTGAAGCCGAGGCCTCGTCGCTGTCGTCTGAAGGTGGCGGCCAGCGCGGCGCCGATCTGGTGTCGAGCAAACTCAGTGCGCGTACCGAGGCGGTGACGCACAGCTTTCCGGCAACCGCGTCCGAGGCCGATGCAATCGCGCGCGCCTGGCTTGCGCAGCGTGCGCGGCGCTTCGTCGTGGCGCATGGCGTGACCGAAACGACGAGCGACCTGAAGGTCGGCGCACGCATCAAGATCGAAGGCGTCGGGCCGCTCTTCAAGGGCGATTACGACCTTGTCGGCGTGACGCATCGCTTCGACAACCGCATCGGCTTGCGGACCGAGATCGCACTTGAACGCGCGTGGATTGGAGAGCCGGCATGAGCCCCCACGCTCGTGTTCACTCGCTGCCCCCCGCGGGGGCGAACGTCGCCCTTGGGGCGGCCCGGCGGGAGGCGTCGTGAATTTGACCGACGAGCTCCGCGCGCGCAGCCCGGCGGGCCTGGGTGGCCCGTGGTTTGGCGTGTACCCGGCCCAGGTCACCGACATCAAGGACCCGGACGGGCAGGGCCGGGTGCGGGTGAAGCTGCCCTGGCTGCCCGATTCCGGCAGTGCCCAGTACGAAAGCTGGGCGCGGCTGACCACGATGATGACCGGCAACAACCGCGGCAGCTGGTTTATCCCCGATGTGGGCGACGAAGTGCTGGTGGCGTTCGTCGGCGGCAACGCACGCCACCCCTGCGTGGTCGGTGCGTTGTGGAACGGCAGCGATGCGCCGCCCGAATCGATGGACGGTTCGGGCAACAACTACCTGAAGGTCATCCGCTCGCGCAACGGCGTGAAGCTCACGCTCGACGATCAGGACGGGCAGGAGAAGTTCATCGTCGAAACCCCCGGCGGCCAGAAGATCACGCTGCAGGATGGCCCCGGCAAGGTCGAGGTGATCGACTCCAACGGCAACTCGATCAAGCTCGAAACGGCCGGTATCACGATCGAAGCCGCCGCCAAGGTCACGGTGAATGCGTCCAACGTGGAAGTGAGCGCCGGCATGGTCACGGTGAATGCCGGCATGTCGCGTTTTTCCGGTGTGGTCCAGTGCGACACGCTGATTTCGAATTCAGTCATCAGCGCCAGCTATACCCCCGGCGCCGGAAATATTTGGTAATCATGGACCGCGCCCGCTTCCCTCAACACGACAGCGTTTGGCAGGCGCCTTCGCCCTTGTGGGGCGGCGCGCGCGAGCGGACCTTGCGGCCGGCGCTGCTGCGCTTTGCTGACGACGACTTCATGGAGCGCATCGCGGCGATCCTCGCGCAGCCCGATTCGGCGGCGCGCAGCGCGGCGCTGGAGACCTTGCAGGCGCGCGGCGAATCCTGGCGCGATGGCGTGCCCGCGACGCCGAGCCCCGCACCCGCGGCGACGCCCTTGGCGCGCCGGCTTGCGGCGCGGATCGGCAAACCGATGCGTCGGAGCGCGGCGGCTGAGGCGACGCCCAGCCACAAGGCGGCTCCCGCGGTCGAGCGGCCCTTGAAGCTCTTCCAGCCGGCGCATCAGCGCTTCTACCTCATTGCCGCCAGCTTGGTGTGCGGCACGCCGGGCCTGCCGGATCGCGCGCTCAACAGCACGATGAAGGAATCGGTGCGCTTCGTCGTGCGCCGGCTGCTGCCCACCGCGGCCAACAAGGACGCGGCCTTCGCCAAACCCGCGCAGGCCGCCTACGACCCGCAGCAGTGGCAGGAGTACGCCTGGGTCAGCGGCCCGCAGGGGATGCGTTGGGCGGCGGCGGACGACACCACGCTTGCGGCGGGCGAAGACCTGCTGCCCCTGTTCCCGATGGCCTGGCGCGAGGAAGGCCCCAGCGGTGAGCGCCCGCGCCGCATGTGGGCCGGGCTGGTGCCGGTGGGCAAGCGCGAGGCCTATCTGGGCGGCGCGATCGACGAAGCGACGACAGCCCCGGCGCCGGCCGCAAACGCGGTGGATGACGATGACGCGCGCCTCACGCTGCTGCGTAAAACCGTCACTGGCCCGTGGCGGCAGCTGATCGAGCAGGGCTGGGCGCACTACAACAGTCACGAGCGCAGCAGCCCGGTGGCGGACCAGGTCTTCCTCGACAACGAAGAGGGGCGCGCGACGGTGGCGCGGCGGCGCTTGCGCGAGGCGATGCAAACGAGCACCTGGTATGTGCTCGCCGACTTCGCAAAATGGCTGGTCGAAGAGCTGCCCGAGGTGTGGAAAGCAGTGCTCGCGCGAGCGGGCGGTACGCCGCTGCCGGCGCTGAGCACCGCCGAGGATGCATTCTTCGACGCGCTCGACGCAGCCCGCGTCGACGTCAGCCTCTTTGGTTCGCTGACGCAGGCAGTCGGCGAGGCCTATCAGGCGCAGCCAGAAGGGCTCAGCTACGACAACGCGAAGAGCGTGCAGCAGAACGCCCAGCGTCTGTTCGCGATGCCGGACAACCTTTGCGCTGCCTTGGTCGCCGCCAGGAATGCGAGCGCCGCGCTCGAAGCGGCACGCGGCGTGTTCGGCTGGACGGGTATCGCCGCGCGGCGCGGCTGGCCCGGCTTCCTCTTCCCGCTGGCGGACGGCATCGTGCCCACCGGTGCGCCGATGCCCTTGCCGCTGGTGGAGCAGGACGCGGCCTTCTTCATCACGCCCGCCGATCGCCGCCACTTCCGCGCGCTCAACCGCCTCGTCGAACTCGCCGCCGCTGCGCTGCCCGCCGCACCCGATCGCCCCAAGCTGCTCAGCGTTGCGCCGCCGCCACGGCTCGACGTTGAAAACTGGTTCGTGATCCGCTGTGTGCTGACGCGGCCGGACTGTTTCAAGCACGGCCCGACGATCTCTGCGCCGACCGAGGCCTTCCAGCTCGCCAGCTTCTTCGACCCCGACGCCCCCGCGCGGCCGATCCGCATCGGCCTGCCGGTGGACACCAGTTCCGCCGGTCTGCGCAAGTTCGACAAGAACACCGCCTTCGTCATGAGCGATCTGCTCTGTGGCCAGGTGGCGCGCGCCAAGGGGCTCGGCCTGGTCGACCTGGTGCGATCGGTGCTGCCCTGGCCGCTGCACAAGGATCTGGATGTGGGCGACATGGGGCCGTGCTCGAAGAACGACAGCAACCAGCTCGGCATGATCTGCTCGCTGTCGATACCGATCATCACGCTCTGTGCGTTGATCCTGCTGCTGGTGATGGTGAGCCTGCTGGACTTCATCTTCAGGTGGATGCCGTTCTTTGCGATCTGTTTCCCGATCTTGAAGAAGAAGGGGGGTGGGTCATGACTTTCGGTTTTGTTGCTGGCCGCAACTGGGGACTGGATGCGTGTGGCGAAGCCCAACGTTCGGCTTGTGGCTTGCGGTTTGCGTTGGTGTTAGGCGCCGGCCTTCCCGCTCAAGCCGGGTCCCGCCCCGGCGGGCGGGGTACTTTCTTTGTGCGAACAAAGAAAGTACCCAAAGAAAATCGCCCCGCTTCAACGCCCCGCCTGCGGCGGGGTTCCCTGTGCTGCTCGGCTCGCCGGGGGCCTGCGGAACGCGCCCTCGCTACGCTCGGTGCTCAAACAGTCCTCGGCCCCGCCGTGCTGCGCACGTCGGAACCCGGCGCCCCTGCGCTGCTCGGCGTTTCAGAGGGGGAGGGAAAAGCGTCGACGCTCGACCGCTCGTATCGAACTGCAGTGCGCGGTGAAACACCGATGGTTTTGACCTTGGGTCCCGTCGAGAGCGCCGAGCCGCGCAGCGGGGTCGGGGGATCGGCGCGTAGCGACGACGGCGAGGACTGTCTGAGCGGCGGGCGCAGCCCGGCGCGAGTTCCGCTGCCGCCCGATTTCGCGAGCACGCGAGGGGAGTCAGGCGCAAAGCGCCTGACCGCGAACGCCGGGTCGCCTTTTCTTGCTTACTTCTTTTGGCGAAGCAAAAGAAGTAAGACGCCCGCCGGGGCGGGACCCGGCTGCAGCGGCGCGGCCGCGCCATGCAAACAACGCCACCGGCAAGCCACACGCGGCAATCGTCGGGCTTCGCAAAGTTCAGCCCAACCGACGCTCTTCAGCGGCACGGCCGTGCCACGCGAACAACGCCATCCGAATGCCGCACCGTGGGTGTCGAAAAACCCACGCATGGAGCCCCATCCATGAACGCTGACCACCTCCTCGGCCGCAGCCTCGCCTGGCCGCTCACCATCACGCCGGACGGCCGGCTCGCCCGCTCCAGCGGCGAGGCGAACATCCGCGAGAACGTGCGCCTGATTCTCGCCACCAATCGCGGCGAGCGGATCGGCGTGCCGGAGTTCGGCGCCGGGCTGGAGCAGTTTCTGTTCGAGCCGAACACGCTCACCACCCACCAGCTGATCCGCGGCCGGATCGAACAGTCGCTCGCGCGCTGGGAGCCGCGCATCCGCGTCGCGCAGGTTGAGGTCGCGGTGGCGGCGGACGATCCGCTCGCGGCGCGCGTGACGATCACTTACACCCTTGTGACGACCGGCCAGCAGGAACGGGTCGGCCTGACACTCATCCTCGGAGGCAGCTGATGCCGATCGAACTGCCCAAGCTCGACGACCGCGCCTTCCGTGATATCGCCGACGAGGCGATCGCGCGGATTCCGTCGCACACGCCGGAGTGGACCAACTTCAACGAGGCCGATCCGGGCGTCACCCTGCTGGAGCTGTTCGCCTTCATGGCGGAGAACATGCTCTACCGCGCCAACCAGGTGCCGGAGCGCAATCGGCTCAAGTTCCTCCAGTTGCTCGGGGTGCCGCTCTCGCCGGTGCAGGCAGCGCGTGGCGTGGTGGTGTTCGAGAATGCGCGCGGCCCGCTTGCGCCGCTCACGCTCAACCGTGGCGAGCCGCTGCGCGCCGGCAGTCTGCCTTTCCGCACCACGCAAGGGCTCGATGTATTGCCGGTTGATTCCGCGCTGGTCTTCAAGCGCACGCTGGAAGCACCCGACGCAACGACGCTCGCGGCCTACAAGGATCTCTACGCCAGCTTCTCGGTCGGCGGTGCCGCGCCGGATCTCTCGCTCTACGAAACAGTGGATCTGGCGAGCGCACCCGGCACCGAGATCGGCGACACCGAAGGGCAGTGCTTCTGGCTCGCGCTCCTGCGTCGCAGAGCAGACCGCAACGCCACGCGCGAGGATGTGCGCAGCGCGATTGCCGGTCGGGTGCTCACGCTTTGCATGGTGCTGGCGCCGGAGCCCACAACGACCCGCCGCCTCGCGCCGGGTGAGGGCGTCACGCACAAGCCGCCGCAACTGGTGGTGGAGATCGCCGCGGCCGATCGCCTTGGCCCGCCGCCAGCTCGCCTCGCGAGCTGGCGAACCTTGCCGATGCGGATGAGCGGTGATGGCGAGGTCGAGCCGCTGCGGCTGGACGTCGAACTGCCTGCGCTCGAAGGCCTGCTCACCTTTGACGATGTCGACCCGCTCGAAGCCGGTGCCGGCGAGTTGCCGCCGCTGTTTGAAGATCCGCAGACCGATGCGCGCGTGGCGCTGTGGCTGCGCATCCGTCCCGAAGGCGATCTGGGGGGCGCGCGGCTCGCACCGCTGTGGGCGGGCATCAACGCCTGCCAGGTCGAGCAGCGCGACGTGGTGCGCAACGAAGTGATCGGTCTGGGCACCGGCGCGCCGGAGCAGCAGTTCCGCTTCGCACGCGGGCCGGTGGTGCCGGGCAGCGTGCAGGTGTCGGTCGCCGGCAACACCTGGACGGCGACTGATGAGCTTTACGCCGCGCCGCCCGAGATCGCCTTGCGCGACTCACGCCTGCCGCAAAGCCTGCAGCCGGCCGGCGGCGGTGAGGACAGCCGCGTCTTCGCGGTGGATTCCGAAGCCGGCTTGCTGAAGTTCGGCGATGGCCTGCGCGGCGCCCGCCCGCCCTTCGACGCGAGCATCCTTGCCGACTACGACATCACGCAGGGCGCGGCCGGCAACGTCGCCAGCGGCGCGATCAAGATCGGCCCGCGCTTGCCGGCCGGGCTGTCGGTGAGCAACCCGCTTGCCACCTGGGGCGGCCGCGATGCCGAAACCGCCACCGACGGCGAACGCAGCATCCAGGCCTGGCTGCGGCATCGCGATCGCGCCGTGACCGCCGAAGACTACCGTGACCTTGCGTTGCGCACGCCCAGCGTGCGGCTGGCACGGGTTGAGGTGCTGACGGCCTTCAAGCCTGAAGTGGGCGCGACGGCCGGTGCGGTGACGGTGATGGTGGTGCCGGCGAACGACCCCAAGCACCCGGATGCGCCGCGGCCTGATCCGGTGGCGCTGCGCGCGGTGTGCGAGTGGCTCGACCCGCGTCGTCTTGTCACCACCGAGGTCTTCGTCACCGGCCCGCGCTATCGCGGCATCTGGATCGCGGTCGGGCTGGAGCCGGACCCCGGTGTCGCGTTGGCCGAACTGCGGCCGAAAGTGCGTGCGGCGCTGATCGCCTTCCTCTCCGCGCTGCCGCAGGCCGATGCGGTGTCACGCCCCGGCGGCATCGACGACATCACCCCCGGCGGCTGGCCGTTGCGTGCGCCGGTGATTGCCGCGCAATTGCTTGCGGTGGTGGCGCGGGTGCCCGGCGTGCGCCTGGTGAACGACTTGCTTATGGGCGAAGAGGCCGCGAGCGGCCCGCAACCGGCCGATCGGCTCGCCTTCGCCGAACTCGATCAGCCTGAATTGCTGGGCCTGCTGGTCGAGGCGCGTGACTTCTCGCCCGGCGAAAACCCGCTGGTCGGTTTGCGTGAAGCCACGCTGGGCCGCAGCGGTTCCGGTGCGGGCGCCAGCGGCGACGCGAATCGCCGCCTGCCCGTGCCTTTCATTCCCAACCAATGCTGAGGCTTGTGATGCCCCCACGCTCATTGCATTCGCTGCCCCCCGAGGGGGCTTCAGCGCCCTTCGGGCGGCCGGGCGGGCGCTGACCATGGACTCTAACGGCTCCCGCAACTGGCTCTTGCTCGGCCCCGAGGATTGGGGCGCGTGCGTGCGTAGCGATCTGGCCGGCTCGCCGACGGTCGCCTCGCTGTGGCCGGCGGATGCCAGCGCCGGCGAACTCGCGGCCGAAGGCTGGGATGCCGACGATGCTGAGCTGATGCTGCCGCGCGAAGCCTTCCGTTTCCGCGCTGCGCCGCTCGACATCAAGCCCGGCGCATCGCGCCGCCGGGGCGCTGCGGCGGATGCCGACGGCAACGTGTTCTGGGTGGACGTCGACGGCAGCCGCATCCTGCGCCAGTGTGCGCAGAGCGGGCAGCTGAGCGTGTTCTGGCCGCCCGAGCGGCCGATGCCGGAGGTGGTGGGCTCGGTGACCTTGGCCTTCGGGCCGGATCTGCCGCTCAGTGCGGCGCCGGCACCTGTTTTCCGCGGCGAGGCGCAGCCCTTGTTTGGCGATGCCGATCCGCTTACGCCACCGCCGCCGCGACTCGCCGGCCTCGCGATGACGCCCGATCATCGCCTCATCGCCGGCAGCATCGCGCCCGCTGGCTTGCTCGATTTCGACCTCGTCGCCGGTGGCCCGCCGCGCTGGCTCGCGTGGCCCGAAGCCGCGCCCGGCGTGCGCGCCTTCATGCCCTGCGATATCGCGGCCGACGTGTGTGGCGTGTGGATTCTCGACCGCGCGCTGCCCACCGATGCGCCCCCCGCGGCAGCGGTGGATGCACGGCTGTGGCGGCTGGATCGCCGGCTCGCCAGCGTCGGGCTCCTGCCCGCGGCGCCGGTGGCGGAAACGGGTGGATTCGGCCCTCAAGGCGGCGATTCACGTGCACTGCCGCCGGCACCACGGCGTATCGATTTCGCCCACGCGATCGCACTGAACCTGCGCTCGCCGATTGCGGTGGAGTCCTTGCCCGACTGCCGTGCAATCGTGCTCGACAACCCGCTCGCCGGTGACGCCGACCCCTGGGGCGCATTGCTGGTGATCTCGCCCGATCCGCTCGTCGCGCGGGTACGCCTGAGCCTGGACGGGGTGCGCGCCGTGATCGCCGATGAGGATGCCGACGCCTTCCGCCTCGCCGGCCACGCCTTGCTTGCCGCAGCGCCGACGGCCGAGGATCGCAGCGCCGCGCGTGCGCAGCTGTGGGTGGTGGGCGACGACGGCAACCAGGCCTTCCGCATCCTGCTGGTCGAACGCCTTGGCGTGCTCTCGCTCGAACCGCTGCCCGAATTCTTGCCGATGCGCCGTTACGGCGGGCGCGGGCTGGTGGCGGTGGCCGCTGCGCCGCGTTACGACAGCGACGGCCACTGGGTGCCGCTGGTGGTACAGAAGCGCCCGCGCTATAGCCGCACGCTACAACTCGATACCTGGCCCGGCAGCGCCGCGCGGCCGCCCTTCGATGCCGGTGAGCCGGGCTGCGTCTGGCATCGCGTCGTGCTCGACGTGGCGATTCCGCCTGCCTGTGCAATCCGCATCAGCGCGCGTGCCGCGGACGATGTCGTCGCCCTGCGCACTGCGCCGTGGCGCGCGCAGCCGCCGCTGGTGCCGCGCGCCATCGGTGCCGAGCTGCCGTGGCTGGCGCGTCGTGAGTCGCAGCCGATGCAATGCGAACGTGGCAGCCGCGAACTGCTGCTGCAAGGCGTGCGCGGCCGCTACGCGCAACTGCGCATCGAGCTGGCGGGCAACGGCCTCACGACGCCGCGCATCGGCGCGCTGCGGATCTGGTATCCGCGCTTTGACTACCTGCGCTACCTGCCCGCCTGCTGGCGCGAAGACCCGGTTGCAGCCGACTTCCTCGAACGTTTCCTCGCGAACGTTGAAGGCTTGTTCACCAGTTGGGAAGACCGCCTCGCCGCGGTGCAGATGCTCTTCGATGCCCGCACCACGCCGCGCGAATCGCTGCCCTGGCTCGCCGGCTGGCTTGGCCTGCTGCTCGATCCGCAACTCGACGAACGCCGGCGCCGCCTACTGGTGCGCTACGGTCACCGCTTGCTCGCGCGCCGCGGCACCTTGCCCGCGCTGCAGCGCTTGGTCCGCATCGCCACCGACCCCTGCGTCGATCCCTCGATCTTCGATGACGACGCGCCGCTGCCCGAACGCCCCGGCGATGTGCGCTACCTCGAACGCCCGAGCGGCGCCGCGCACACGCTGATCGTGCGGGTGCCGGTACGCCGCAGTGCGGCCGACTACGCGGCCAGGCTCACCACGGTGCGCGACGTGCTGGCGATTGCGCTGCCGGCGCATGTGGCGGGTTCGGTTGAAACGGTGGACTACGCGTTCCGGCTTGGTTCCGCGCGAGTCGGTTTCGAGACGCAGCTCGCTGCGGATGATCCGATTGCGGCGGTGATTGTTGATCAATCGACGCTTGGCATGGCGCGGCTGGCCGCGCCGCCGGAAGGGGTGGAGCGTTGGGCGCTGGATCGGGATCGACTGGGGTTTTTGGGGGTGTTGTCATGAGCGGCGGCCGTCGCCTCTGGTGCCCGCGCGCCGGCTCTGGCGTAGGTTGGGCTGAGCATCGCGAAGCCCAACGCTGCGGCTTGCGATTTGCACTGCCGGTTTGCTCCGACCTTCCCGCTCAAGCCGGGTCCCGGCCCGGCGGCCGGGGTACTTTCTTTGTGCGAACAAAGAAAGTACCCAAAGAAAGTCGCCCCGCTTCAACGCCGCGCGCTTCGCACGC
>NZ_JAPFHA010000039.1 GCF_026586805.1 Niveibacterium sp. 24ML
ATTGAAGTCATGAACAACCGAATGGCGAAGGCAATCGCTGGCGCCGCTTCGCGACGTTTTGCATCGGCCTGCTAGACACCTTGTGGCGCTCGAACGCAATCCAGTCATCTTGCGTCGTTTATCTGGCTAGATTTCTGTGCTGTCTCTGTTGCGGGGGCTGCTCTGTTTTTTGCGATATCTGAAAACGAGGCAAGGGAAAGCGAACGCGAGTAGCGTGATGGTATTTGGCAAGGGGACCAGATTGACGGTGTACGCGGCATTCGTTTGGGCAAAGTCGTCCGCTCCCACTAGGAGATCCGCATCCATTGAGGCGCCGAAGGCGAGCAACCCCCACAACAGATAGTTGCCAGGATCCAGCACGATCGATGTTCGGCGGGAGTCGTCCATCGTGAGTGTGCCCTCGCCACGTAAATCCACTGCTTGTCGAGAAATCAGGACGGCACTGTCGATACCCGCACGGGCGGAGACCCATGCATAGCCGTCGTCGTCGCCAATGAAGAACGAGGCTAACATCGTGTCGACGATGCCGATCTGAGCGCGTTTCGTGACCGTGAATGGCCGCGAGAATTCGATTTCGACGTGGACCTGAGAGCGTTCTGTGAGGCCGTTCTGTTGGTACGCAGTGGCCGCACCGATAAACGCGCCTGGCATCTTGTCGGTGTCGGTTATCTGATCTGATGTGATTGAACTGAATCCGAAACGATGGTCTTCCGAGTAGGCGCCGCCGGTGCCGACGGGCCAGACTCCGAAGCCGCCGCTTTGGTACCAGTCGCCGGTGAATATGATCGGGTTCGCCTGCGCCAATGTGGCGGATAGCAGGAACGAGAAGGCGACAAGTGTGGTCCGGACGAAGGAAGAGCATGAAGTGTTCATTTGGGCGTTCCTTGTTCAGTGGGCATCGGCAAAGATGTGTTTATAGCCGGCTTGAATGAGCTTTTCAGCGGGCAACAGCGATCGGTATGGCCGGCGCTGTTGCCCGTCGCAAATGCCCTAAGGGCACTCGTACCGCGCCTGCTGCGCTGGCTAGAACTTGTGTGTGACTACGTTGGTCCGCTTCTTGGTTGTTGCCCCGCTTTCAAGATTCTTGAGGGTTAGCTCAGCGTAGATCTCGTCCGTCCCGATGTCTTCATTCAGAGTGCTCATCGAGATGTCGCTGCGGCTGAGCGTCACCCGCTCGATTGCGGCCGGGCTTGCGTCCGGGAAGAACACGGAGTTGTAGCTGAAGAGGAAGTCGTCCGGATTCAGCCACCATCCCAAATCTTCCCCCCAAACCTTGCAGTCGAGCCGATAGCGCTGGCCGTTCTGCATTAGGAACATTTCGAGGCGGGAAAAGCGTACTTCGCATGTCACATCAACCTTGGCCTTGCTGCCCGGCAGATTGAGCTGGATCGCAAGTCTGGCGTTTGAGATCGTAGGCATATGAATCGCTCCTTGCTTTGGCGTTTGATGAAGCTACGGTGACTGGCCACATGTACCCGAACGGGATCTCCCCCCAGTCCTGAGAGATCTTGGTTTTGCTACTTCCGGTGACCCCTTACAGCGTGTGTCCTCCGGTTCTGCTGAATGTGTCGATCTGGCGCGTAGCCGCCCCCGCTTCGCCGTGTGATGAACGGGCGATCTGAACGGCCTTTGCAGCCGGGAGCGCTGGGAGGATGAGGCGGCGGGGTCGCTTGAGCTGGCAATCTCTGGAACGCCCCAGCTGGGTTGCATCACCAACCAGGACAGGGGCAGATCGCCTTTGCGTATCAGCGGCACCATCATGCGTGCGAAGGCCTCGTCGTAACCCCCTTCGGATATCGATTCGAGCGCGTCCTGCACGAAGGCCCGCCTGCGTGCGTCTTCGGTGTCGACCACACTAATCGCGGGCGCAGCCTCGTCATGCAATGCGAAGAGGCCGCCGTAAGTCTGGATGGACATCGCTTCCGAGGTGGCATCGTGCGTCGCGCGGTAGGAGTCGAGCGATGTGCTGACCTCTTCCGCAAAGTACTGCTCGCACTGGCGTGGTGAACTATCGGCCGCGAGCGGCTGGCGCCACGCCTTGGCCGCGGCTGCCGCGGTGGGTAGCCACGATAGCCAAGGGTTACGGTCGGAGAGTGCCCTGCGTTGCATGCGCAGTGGGTGCATCGCGCGCATGAGTTTCGCGCTGAAATCACTGGTGATCGACTGAGCCGGCGGGCGGTCAAACAGCACGTAGGCGCGCTGATTCAAATCCGACACCTGAGCGACCGCCTCGAAGGGCTTCTCGTAGGTGCGCTCAAGTTGGTTTGGGTGGGCGACGATGTCTTTATGGCGGACGTCGTGGAACGTCACTTCGTATTCGGTCGCGCTATCGCTGCCCGGTGCTTCCTTGGTCGTCATGCCGTTCAGGCCGGGAGGCAGAAGTTCAATCGAATCAAGCTCTTCAACGATCTGTATGTGTTCTTTCTGCACCACCTTGCCGGTGACGAAGATACCCAGTTGGTCGATGTCCAGATGCAGCAGACCAACAATGACCTGGCCGCGCGCTTTGATCTCCTCGATACTGCCGTAGGTGTCTGGGACCCAGTTAAAGGCCTGCGGCGGCGTGATGTTGTCGCCCATCGATGCGAACAGCACGATCGGCGACTCGATGTCGAACGGGTCGAAGGTTTTGCCCGCCCTGCTGCATGTCTGGCCCTTCCAGAGCGCGTTGCCGACGAAGAGGTTGTGCGTGATCCAACTGGTCTCCTGGCGTTTCAGCAGGTAGAAGCCGCCCCGCCTGCGCTCGAATTCAAGAAAGCGCGGCGTCTCGTTGTCTGCGTTGACATAGACGTGGCGGTGCATGTTCCAGTTGGCGTTGGCTGGATGCAGGTTCACGAAGTTCTCGACCAGATACCTAGCATCGAACACACCGTTTCCCTGATCGGCGACTAGCGACGCAAGCCATCTACCGCCAGGCATGCCGCCCCCGTAGGACATCGGCGTTCTGCCGCCCTGGCAGTTGCCGATGATCGCCGGCTTCGGGCTATCCGGATGCAACTCACGAACCCTGCGCACAAATCCTTGTTCGGCTGCGCAGACATCCAGCAGGGCCAGCCCCCGCTCGGGCTCGCGGAAGAAGAGCACGAAGTACACCGGGTAGCCGCCACACAGCGGAACGCCTGCCGGTGAATGATTCTTGAAGCCGCCAAAGCCGCGGCCCGCGCGCGGGTCGATGATCAGGTGCGGGCGCTGCTCAGGGTCGATCGCAAGCCCCTCTGTCGCTAGGATGCAAAGCAGCGCGTCGTTCGCCGGCTTCTCGGAACGGCGGCCGTCGAGCACCATCTCGTAGTCGAAATACAGTACCGAGGTCTGCCCCTTGTCCAGGTGTTCGAGATCGTTGTTGCTGTGCTGGCGCAGGGAGTCCCAGAACAGCAGTGCGCGTTGGCCCGCATCCACCGTGTAGCGCGCCCAGTCGCTGATGAATTCGAACGGAATGACCACCGATGCAGTCTGCGCAGCAAGCTGGCGCTCGCTCTCCTCACTTAGGCGGGTGGCGAAGTTCTCGTGAGCGATTTCGCTACATCGGTCGAACAAGCTCGCGACCTTGGCGCTGATGTGCGGGTAGTGCGCAATCGCACTCGACGTGTCCATCTCCGACTTCCTCGGTGGTTCGCGATGGCGATTGCTCGCCGTCGCGGCGTTCTGCTGTCGCACCAGGCCCACTTTCGCGGGGCGAGACGGCAGATCAGGCGTCGTCGTGGCCCTGATGCAGTGCCATCCGGCCCCCGGGCCCAATCATCTGTGGCGGGATCGATGTCGGCCTCATGGCACGGAGCAGCGGAAACGAGCCGCGAGGCCGGCTTGGTGCTTTGAAGCGTGTTTTGGCGCTTTCCGCACCGCTACTCGTGATGCTTTCCGTTGCCACGAAGGAAACCGATACCGGACAGCGAAGCCACCAAACCAATCAGGTACAAGCTGGATGGCTCGGGCACATGCGTGCCTTGAAACAGGAATGACGCACCGGCTTGCCCTGTTTGCCTGGAATAAAAGACGTCGTAGTAGTCACGATGATCACGAGGCGTGTGGAAGTGAGCGATGGAGCCGCTGAGCAGCCGTTTGAAATCGCTGCTGACTGCCAGGCCAGAGATGTCGTATGCGGTAAGCGATCTCAGGCCGCCTGGATCGACATCCAGAGCGTGAGGGCCATCCATATGCTGGCCGAAGAAATCTAGGTCATTGAATATCTTGTCGGCGCCTGCGAAGAAACTGATGCTGGGCCACCAGAACCCATGCCCAGGCGCATCAATCCTGGTCTGTACGCCGGGTGTCGACCCATCCCATACGAATCCCCATTTGAACCAAGACTTGTATGGATCTTCCTTGTATGTGGTTGTAGTAATCAATCCCGCATTTGCGGTGCCCGCAAGACAGGCAAACGAGACGAGCAGAACCGCGAAAGTCTTACCAAGCCTTGCAGGCGTCATGACGGTCTCTCCAAGTTGTTGAGTGAGCCTTCGCGCCCCGGAAGTCGCTGATTAATTCTCTGCGGGGTGTGGCGGAGATTCCATCCTCATAAACCGGTATTTCGGATCGACAACGGGTGGCGCTCTGTCCTTCGAGGTGACACCAGATGCTGGATCGGCGCAAAGAAACGGTGCTTCGGCGTGTGCTGGCGTTTCTTTCTTTGGGTGCTGCCGAGGTTTCAATCTGGCGGCCGGACGAGGCGGAGGGGGGCAGCGATGCATTGCAGCCTGATCTTTAGGTATCGCTATCGAAAGTTCGACACCATCAGTACTGGGCTTACCTGTCCGAGAGGGCCTTGGTTGCCCCGAATGTGGGGTTCTGAATATGCCTTATGGACTTTCTGGCGAACTAATTTGGGTGCATGCCGCGAGCGCTCCAGCGGCCGGAAAGTACCGGTTTTGCACTAGTGCGATTTACTCGGATACCCGAATTGGTAGCGGTGGTGGCGCCGAATAACCTGTGACTTCCGTTGCAGGGTTCGGGCGCATGCATGGCCGGTTGGTCACGAGACTTCGAGTCGATATCAAGCATTCCGAGCTGCGACCCATGGCGATCAGTCCTGATGAAGTGAAACGTGAGTGCAAATCAGAGTGTTGTGAAGCAGAGCGAGCCGCAAAGCCTGCCGAACGTCACCACATCGTCAAGCTCCACCGAAAGCACTTCAGCCCACTCCGAGCGCGAGGCCTTGATCGCCAGCGCTGCCTACTACCTCGCCGAACGCAGGGGCTTCTGCCCGGGTAACTAACTGGAAGACTGGCTCGGCGCGGAAGCGGCAATTGATCAACCGCTCGAAACCTCCGCGGCTGGGGGCTGACGCACTAACGCCGCGCGCCAAGCAAGGCGCAGTGGCGGCTCTGTCGGGGGCATGGGCAGTAACGATGTGCCGTGATCGTTGCCTTGGTGAAACGCCAATTGGAGAGGGGCGGAGTGAGGGATGAACTGATTCAGGGCCAGGAGCAGCTGCTCAATGAAGTGCTGCACGATGTACGCAGTTTCTTTCATTCGACTGGACTCCCGGCCTCGCCACGAGTTTGTAGAGGCAGTGCTTGACGTGCCGCGCGGCGCCTTTGTGCCGGAACGTCTGCGGCGGCTCGCGTTCATCAACTGTGCAATGCTGGTTGGCTTGGGCGAATCAACGCTACAGCCCTACAGTGCGGCGCTTATGGCGGATCTGATCGCACCGCAGCCCTCTCATTTGGTACTCGAAATCGGCCTGGGCTGGGCTACCAGACAGCCTCGCTGGCGTGGATTTTGAGGTATGTCTGCTCGGTCGAAATCATTCCGGCGCTGGCCGGTAAGGCACGAGAGCGGCTCCTTGCTGTTCTCAGTGCTGTGGCGTTGCTGCCAGCGTCTGTTCGCGGGCAGCGGCGACAGCGCAGAGCTGATCGATTCGACGCTCAATCTGCGGCGTCTGATCCCGATTTACCAACCGCTTCAGCGTGCCATGAAGGCAACTGAGCACCAACTGGCGCACGCACCTCGGACTGAACCAAACGGTTAGGCAAGGCCTTTTGCGCCGCGATGAGCGCCTCTGCGCGCGCCGACAAATACCCGTTTATCGGTAGCGAATGCCGGCGAGCGAGTTGACAAAATTCCCTTTGGATTGCAGGCTGCACGCGCCACTGCGGTGACGCGCTATCTTCCGGCACGGTTGCGCGCGACAAGGCGCTAGCGGGCGCCATTGAGTGGCAAGTCCTCTCCATCACGGCAGGTTCTCACTCAAGGCGCGTACGTCGGCGCGATTCCGGCGCTCACACCGGTGGTCGCGTCTGCCATCGCTCCGCCGTGAGTGCGTGGCGCCTGCGAGGAGCGGGAATTGGGAAAAGCAAGACTACGCAGCGCGCGGGCGCCGCTTGATCGGATCGAGCGCAAGGAGAATTCGCCCGCCATAAAGGGTGCAGCCGTCTGTGTGGTTGGCATCGGTGTAAACGGTGACGGTTTCGAGGATCTGTGCCGCCTCTTCGAGGCGATGCCACTCGGTGTCGGGGTGGCCTTCGTGATCGTTCAACAAACTAGCCCCAAGCAGCGGCAACTCTTCTGGCAGCTGCTCGCCAAGCTCTCGTCGATCTCTCTGCAGATGCTGGTGGGTGATGCGGACCTGGCGCCCAATACCGCCTACGTGGTGCCGGAGCAGACCGCCGCCGTGCTTGCCGACAATCGGCTTCGGGCGGTGCCGCTGAGTGAGGAGGGGGCGAGCCTGTTCCCGATCGACCAACTTTTCTGCAGCCTGGGTGACGACAAAGGCGCCAGGGCGATTGGCGTTCTTCTGCGTTGCTCTGGAGCAGACGGTATTCAAGGTTTGAAGCACATTGAGGCCCGCGGCGGATTCGCCATGCTGCAGCGGCCGACCGCGCCGCTTGCCGAGGGCTTGTCGTTGGCGACATCTGTGTCGAAGAGTGCGAGCCAGCTGGTTTCGATTCCCGATTTGCCGGCGCTGCTGCTGGGGTACGCAACTCACCCGTATACCGCTGATGCGCCGGGCTGCGCTGAGCCGGATCCGTTGATGGAGCGAATTCTTAGCATTGCCTGTGGTAGCCGCGCACAGCGCTTTGCCGCCTATGCGCGCGGGCCGGTGATGCGTCGCATCCAGCGGCGAATGGCGATCCGGTCGGTGGCGCAATGCGCCGCCTACACCTGTCTGCTCAACAGTGATGCGCAGGAGCGCAGCGCGCTGTATCAGGATCTGTCGCTGCGTGATGTCGAGTTCTTCGCCGATCCGCACGGTTGGGAATGCCTGCGCCATGCGGTGGTTGCGCCGCTGATCGCGCGGGCTGGCGAACGATGCCTGCGGATCTGGGTGCCTGCGTGTGCCACCGGCGAAGAGGCCTATTCGGTTGCGATGCTGCTGCTCGATGAAAAGCTCAAACAGAACGCCACTTGTGAGATCCAGGTGTTCGCTACTGATACCAATGCCGAAGTGCTAGGGCTCGCGAGGCTGGGTCTCTATCCGCGCGGGGTGCTGCGGCAGATTCCGCAGGCCTATGCGCACCGCTTCCTCACCGCGGAGGGCAGGGATGGGCTGTCGGTTCGTATTGTCAGGGCGGTACGTGAGTTGCTCGTGTTCGGCGAGCACGACGCAATCGAAAGCCCTCCGATCGGCAAGATCGACCTGCTGTGCTGCCGCGAATTGCTCGGCCTCCTTAACCCTGACGCGCGCCTTGGCGTGATCGACAAGTTCCGTTCATCGGTGAAGGAGGGCGGGGCTCTGTTCCTGGGTGGCACGGCCGACCAGCATCTGCTTGACGATCAGTTCCCGGCGCTCTCGGCTGCGGGTGGGCTCTACTTCCACCCGGGCGGGGGGGGCCGCCCGCCCGCCGGCGAACAAAAGTTGTCTGAGCGGCAAACCGGCGTCCTGCGCGCCCACGAGCCCGCCGGCATTGCTGCAGCGGCGGCTGATGCCATCAAACGCATCGAATTGCGCGCCGGCCAATTACTCGAACAGATCGGCCCTGCAGCAGTGCTGATCGATCAATCATTTGCCACTCGGCGTTTCTGGGGTGCGGGCGAAAAGTTCTACGCCTGCACCGACGCCGCGCTCGGCAAGCGACTCACTGACTTGCTGCGCGACGATCTGCGTGGCCCGGTTTCGGCGATGCTAAACAAGGCGATTACCCAACGCTGTGCGCATCGACTGAGCGTGCGCATACGGCGCGGAATGCGCCCCAGCGAGGCGAGCGTGACCACCCTCATGCTCGGTGACGAGCCTGACATCTGGATGCTGGTGGTGTTCGATGACCAGTCATTGCGCCGGCCGCTGATCCGCCGAACGGCGGCCGAGAGCGCCTTGATAGGGCAGTTGGTTGAAGAACTGGGTGAGACGCGGTTGGTCCGCAAACTTACCGAGGAGGCGCAGCAAAAGGCGCAAGAGGCGCTCAAGCTGAGTCAGGACGCGGTCTGGGCGGCGGAAGCAGAGCTGCGCACCCTGAGGCAGGAACTCGATTACTCACGCCATGCCTCGTCCGGCACAGTGATCACCCTTGAGAGCGAGAAGCGCTTGCTGGCCGAGCGCGTCGAGTACCTTGAATCGGGCAGCGAACATCGGAGCGACATGCTAGCGAACAGCGGTGTGGCGATACTCGGCGTCGATGATCAGTTGCGGGTAACGCGGATCTCGTCAGATTTGCGCCATGTTTTCGGCATCCAAGAATCCGATATCGGGCGTGACATCGATAACTTCCCGACCGCGCTGCTTGGGCCTGATCTGGCCGATGAGCTTCGCGAAGTCAGGGGCGGGGGCCGCCAGCTTCAGCGGACGATGATATTGGGCGGTGTTCGCTATCTGCGGCGCGTGTATCCCGCCGCGGGCTCTTCGTTCTGCTCAACCAGCATGGCGGTGCTGTTCGTTGATCTCTCCGAGGCACCGGCCGCAGCCGTTTGCGGGCCTGCGGTGGCGCTTGATCCGGGTGATGCCGCCGCAATCCAAGTATCCGACGAACTATTCCTCACCGAGGAGCGCGAACGCCGTGCCTTGGCCAATGGGCTTCACGACGATCTAGGGCAGTTACTCGGCACCATAAAGTTCAAACTCGGCGCCATCGACAAACGCGGGCGCCGCGAACAACCTTGGCGCGATATCGAGGCCTTGGTGGATCAGGCCAATCGTTCTGTAAGAACGCTGATGGCGAACCTGTCGCCACCGGTACTCGACTCCCTCGGGCTTGGATCCGCCATCGACTGGATAGCGGATGAAATGGACTCACGGGAAGGGCTAACCGTGCGGGTGTATGGCGACGAACTGCCCAAGGCTCTGGGGGAACTGCAGCGCGCGGTGTTGTTGCGCGCCGTCAGGCAGCTTTTGTTGAAGGTGGCCAAACATGCACAAACGCATGAGGCGGAGGTCAACGTAATCGCCGAGGCGAACAGCATCACCGTTGCGGTGTCAGACCGAGGCTTTGGGGGGCCTGCCTTGATGCATAACCGCTCACAGGACGGCGGGCTCACAAGCCTGCGCCAGCGAATGGCGCTGTTGGGTGGCCTTGTGAGTATCGATAGCGTGCCCGGGGATGGCACAACGATCACGCTCACGCTGCCGCTGATGGGCGCTGGCCACACAGGAGGGCGCTGAGGTGACGATTCGCGTCATGCTGGTCGATGATCACAAGATACTCAGGGATGCCCTGCATTCGGTACTGGAACGGGAGCCGGACGTGTCAGTGGTGGCCGGCGCGAGTGATGGCAACGAAGCGCTCTCGCTCATGGAAGCGTGCAAGCCCGATGTGGTGGTGATGGATATCGGCATGCCGGGCATCGGTGGCGTTGAAACCACGCGCAGGCTGTTGCGCGATTTCCCGACGGCTCGGGTGCTGGCGCTGTCGACTTACTCTGACCGCCGCATCGTGTTGCAGATGCTTGAGGCCAATGCCAGCGGCTACGTTGTCAAATCCGCAGGGCGTGACGAACTGCTGCGGGCAATCAGGGCTGTGAGCCAGGGGCGTACCTATCTGTGCCCCGAGGTGTCGGCGATTGTGGTGGATAGCATGCGTGGCAAACGCCCGGTGGAGAAACCGCGCGCCGATCGGCTTGGCCGGCGTGAGCTTGAGGTGCTAAGGCTACTTGCCGAAGGGCAGACCTCACCGGAAATCGCCACGACGTTGTACATCGCGACCAGTACGGTTGAAGTGCATCGGCGCAACATCATGCGCAAGCTCGATCTGCACAGCGTTGCCGAGCTGACCAAATACGCAATACGCAACGGCCTCACAACAGCGTGAGGCGTCGGCCTCCCCCGTTACGGGGCGGCTTGGCTTAAGCCAAGGCGGTGATGGGGGCCGCGCAGTGCCTTGCTGTGCGTCCGGTGGCTGCGCCGTCAACGCGCCAGCGGGGCTTATGGCTGCCCGTCAGGGACGCCATCGGTGCTGCGTCACACGATGTCGCTGGCGCGGCGCTGGAGTTTGCATTCGCAACGCAGCGGTGCGCTGATCTTCACGGTTGTGCCGATGCCCGGCGCGCTATCGATTTCAAGCTCGCCGCCCACTAGTGCGAGGCGTTCGCGTGTGTTGCGCAGGCCAAATCCGCGCGCCGGGCTGGGGAGATCTTCGATTGGGGTGGTGGCAAAGCCCCGACCTTGGTCGGTCACAGCAATCGTCAGGCGGTTATCGCCGATGCGGCAGCTGAGGTTGGCAAGTTCGGCACCCGAATGTTTGCCCACATTGATCAGTACCTCGCGGACCGAGCGGAACACGATGGCGCGCAAGGTTTCGTCCGCAAGGGTCACGTTCTCATGACCGTGCAGCCGCACTTCAACGCCGAACTTCTTTTCAATCTCTTCGGCAAGCCATTCGAGCGCCGGTGACAGGCCCAGCACGAAGAGCACCGGCGGGCTCAGATCAGAGGTTAGCGTGCGAACGAACAGGTCCGCCTGGCCGACCAGTGATTCAAGCTCAGAGAACAGGGGGCCAGCCGGGCACACCTTGATGGCGCACGGCGGGTGCCAGCTCAGCTTGATCCTGATCGCAGCGAGCAATTGACTGAGGTTGTCGTGCAGATCCTGCGCGAGAGCGCGCCGCTCGCGCTCTTCGATGGTGGTGAGTTCTATCGCCAGCTTTTGCTGGGCCTTGACTGAGGAATCGGCGAACTGGCGGGTTTCAATCGCGTCGGTGATGTCGCTGAAGGCAATGCGTACTGCGGATCGCAGCCCTGTCGCCCTGAATCCCATGCCACGTTCGTCGCCGTGCCGGGGGGGCGGCGATTCGGCGGCCGAGGCGATGCGCAGGCAGTCGATGCTGGCAAAGAACGGCGTGCCGTCCTTGCGCCTGAGTTGCACTTCGATCTGCTGGGTCGTGCCGCCCTGAATCACATTCAGAAAGTGTCGATGCCATCGATCTTGCTCTTCCGGAATCACGAAACGCGAAAAGCGCTTCGAGAGCAGATCCTTGCGATCCTGGCCAAGGGTGTTGGCTCCGGTCAGGTTGATCTTTGAGATGAGGCCGTCGCGGTTGAGCGTCAGGTAGCCGATCGGCGAGAAGTCATAGAGATCGGCGTAATGATTGCGCGATTCTTCAAGCTCTTGCTGCGCTGCGCGCAGTGATTCGTTCTGCATTTCGAGTTCGATCTGATGAACCCGAAGTTCGTGCAGGACGTCGCCGTTTGTGACTGCAGGTACCGGATCGGTGCCATTGCGCAGTCGCGCTTCGGCGATATTCCGTAACGCCGTGATGTCGGTCATTTGTCGCGCGCCGGTGTTCATCATGCGTCCTCGATCGCAAGGAGAATCTGCGGGGCTTGCTGCCCTTCGTTCTGCACGCGGCGTGCATTGACTCGCATCGTGCGCGGGCCGATAACGGGGTAGTCGTGCTCGACGAGGTGGTTTTCGAAGGTCTGCCCCTGTTCAAGCACGCTGCCAAGCAAATCACGCAAGGCTGAAATGTTCCACTGACCGTTGCCCAATTCGTAGATCGGGCGGTGAACGGTTTCCGTTTCGGTGACATGGAACGCCTGGTAAAACGAGCGGCTTGCCGAGATCACGCTCAAATCAGCATCAAGTACCACGAGCGGCTCGCGTACCGTGTTGAAGATGCCGCTTGCGAGCTGACGTTGGAGCTCCGCCGCGCGTTCGGCGAGCACCCGTTTGGTGATGTCGGTGAAGGTGAGCACGACACCGTCGATGACGTTATCGAGTGTGCGGTAGGGCTGTATCCGTACCTGGTACCAGCGGCCATCGACGCAGCGCAGTTCGGCCTCGTAGGGGGCCAGGGTCTCCAGCACCTGCCTGCTGAGGGTGATCAACTCAACGCCGTCAATGCTTGAATTGATGTCGGCCAGCGGGCGGCCAACATCGGATGCAACAAGCCGGAATACTTGCGTCGCCTCGCGCGTGAAGCGCCGGATCCATAGATGTTCATCGAGGAAAATGGCGCCAGTGCTTATGTTGTCCAGCAGGTTCTTCATGTCATTCTGCATGCGCGCGAGCTGGTCGATCTTGGCCTGCAGTTCGGCGTTCACGGTGACGATTTCTTCGTTCACCGATTGCAGCTCTTCCTTTGAGGTTTCCAGTTCCTCGTTGGTCGATTGCAGCTCTTCGTTTGCCGACTGCTGTTCTTCGACCGTCGCTTGAAGGTTCTCTTTTGTGTAGGCGAGTTCGCGTTCGAGTTCTTCAATACGTTGCACCTCGGTGGATTTGTCGCTCGGTGCGCTGGTGCGTTTGCTCCGCGAGGGTTTCGGGGTTGACGGTACATCGTGGAAGCTGATCAGCAGCAGCCCTTCGGGGAAGTCGCGATCGCTGATCGGGCGAAGGCTGAAGCTGATCGTGCGGTGTGTGCCATCCTCTTTGAGCACGACATCGCGGTTGATTGTTGGCGTGCCTTGAAGCGCAGTCTGCATCGCTGAACGCAGCGCGTGTTGCAGGCCCTGGTGCGCCATCTTGATGATGTTGAGCGTCGCGTGGCCCGGCGCTGGGCGCAGGAAGGCGCCAGTGTCGCCATACACATAGGCGATGTTGCCTTTGAGATCGGTGACTACTGAAGCAGGTGCGTAGAAGCGGAGCAGTGTCCGCCGGGTGAGCTCAGCGAAGTTCGGTTCGCGGGGCATGGCGGTGTTCCTGGTGCCGCTTGTTGTGCCGTCTGGTGTGTCTTGGGCTCGGTCGACCAGTACCGAGCGGCTGCCGATTGCGCGGTAAATTTTCCATTTGGTGCTGATGGCTGAAAACAGCTCGACGTGCCTGCCGACGCTCTCGGAAGGTGACAGAAACAGCACGCCGCCGGGGTTGAGCGCGTAATGGAACGAGGCTACCAGGCGATGTTGGAGTTCGGGCTCCATGTAGATCATCAGGTTGCGGCAGCTGAGGAGGTCGAGGTGAGTAAAGGGTGGGTCCTTGATGACGTTCTGCGTTGCGAACACCACCATTTCACGGATGTGCTTCTTCACGCGATAGCCTGCGTCTTCTTTCACGAAGAAGTGGTTGAGCCGTTCCGGCGTAAGGTCTTGCGCGATGTTGGGCGCGTAGACGCCGGCGCGGGCTGTGGCGATGGCGTCGTCGTCCAGATCGGTACTGTAGATTTGGGTGCGGAACTCGCTCTGGGTCTCGTCCATGTATTCACGCAGTTGCATGGCGAGCGAGTAGGCTTCTTCGCCGGTGGCGCAAGCGGCCACCCAGATGCGCAGTACATGCTCGGCAGGCCGCTCGGCAAGCAGTTTGGGTAGTACTTCATTGCGCAGCAGGGCAAAGGCTTCCGGCTCGCGGAAGAAGCTGGTCACGTTGATCAGCAATTCCTTGAACAAGGCGTGCAGCTCGGCGGGATGCTCACGAACGTAGCGGGCGTAGATCTGAATGTCGCCGATGTCATGCTGAGACATCCGGCGTTCGACACGGCGCCCGATATTGCTTTTCTTGTACTGACTGAAGTCGTGGCCGGTGGCGCTGCGCAGCAGCATCAAAATCTGGTTCAGCGCGTTGGTATTCGGGTTGTTCACGCCGAAGGTATTACTGTCCTGCATGCTGATGTGACGCAGGCCGGCAAACAGCGCGGCGGGCATGTCTTCGGGCGGCAGTACATGGGTGGCGTAGCCGGCGCGTATCGCGCTGTTGGGCATGCCATCGTACTTGGCGGTTTGCGGTGCTTGCACCAGCGAAAAGCCGCCGGCGCCGATGATCGCGCGCAGTCCGAGCGTGCCGTCGCTGCCGGTGCCGGAGAGGATGATACCGATCGCGTGTTCGCCCTGATCTTCGGCCAGCGAGCGCAGGAAGCCGTCAATTGGCATGCGTTGTCCACGCGGTCGATCAGGGATGCTCAGCTGCAGCGAGCGATTGAGGATCGCCATGTCGCGGTTGGGCGGTATCACATACACATGTCCGGGCTCCACTGCCAGCTGGTTGTGCGCCTCAACGATCGGCATGGAGGTTGCCCGCTGGAGGATCTCGGTAAGTATGCTTTCGTGGCTCGGATCGAGATGCGTGACGATGATGAACGCCATGCTGCTCGTTGCCGGCAGGTGGCGGAAGAGTTTCTCAAAGGCCTCAAGCCCGCCGGCCGAGGCGCCGATGCCAATGACAGGGAAAACTGCAGTTCTTCCCTTCGACGCTGGGGTGCTTTCGTCACGGAGCGTTAGCTCGCATGGCGCCGGCGTAGCCGCACCGTTACTCGATCTTCTGGGTTGGTTCTGGGACACAAAAATCTGCCTGAAAATCCGATCCTGACGGCGGACGTGATCGCTCGGATTAATAGATGTCGCACGTCGGCAGCAGTTAGGGCACGCAGCCCAGACTCGCTATCCTGATGCCAGCTTCGGTGTGTCGGGGCAGTCTCTTTTCTGGGATTTCGCGCGAGTATGGGCGTTGTTCTTACTTCGGGAATTACACTAATTCGCCCTTACCACAATGTCATTTTAGCGCGTGATTACGACAATGGCTGCATGCTGCGTTGTCTTGACTGAGGGGCCCCGCAGCTTGCTTGCGGGGCGTTGAGCTAGGTCAGTAGCAGCGAGTGAATCTGAGATGTCTGGGGTGAGGGCGTGTGTCCCCAACGCGGAACTGGCGCGTTGTGAGTGTTGCCGTGATCATCGGAACCACCGGAAGCACTGAGCCCTTGGGGGAGGATGGGCAAACCTTAAAGGGCTGCGCGGCGCCCCTCACCGGGAGTTGGCCCGCCATTACATCGTGGTCGTCGTCATCGCCGTCAATTCAGTTGATCTTCTCCTCACCCGACACGGGAGGGGGCTTTTTCCAGACGCAGAACGCGTTGCGACCTTGGTCTTTTGCTTGGTACATCGCGCGATCGGCTTGTTTGAGCAGCTGTTCGATGGGCTCTTGCAGTCCCCCGAATACGGTGGCGCCGATACTGGAGGTGCATTGAAGATCGGTCTCTGAAAGATGATAGATCTGGCTGAGGTTTTGCAGGATCTTGTTGCCGATGATCTTGGCGTGTGCTTCGGCTTCGTTGGGGTCGCTGCTCAGGTTTTCTAGCAGCACGACGAACTCGTCGCCGCCAAGACGTGCAACCGTATCGCCATCTCGCGTGCTTTCGCGGAGGCGCCGGGATACTAGTTGCAAGATCAGATCGCCCTGGTCGTGGCCGAGGGTATCGTTGAGGTGCTTGAATTTGTCGAGGTCGACGAATAGCAGCGCGCCGAATCGACCGTTCCGGTTGCTGCTTGAGAGCGCGTGCTGCAGTCTGTCCATTAGTAGTCGGCGGTTTGGCAAGCCGGTCAGGTGATCGTTGAAGGCCAGGTATTCGATTTCCGCTTCGCTTGCCTTACGCTCGGTAATGTCGGTCATGGTGCCGACGTAGTGCGTCAAGATGCCGGAGGTATCACGAACAGCAGTGATATTGAGCCACTCCGGATAGTCTTCGCCCCCTTTTCGGCGGCTCCAGACTTCGCCTTGCCATGCGCCTTCGTCTCTGGCTCGTGCCCAAATCCGTTTATGGAATTCGATATCGTGGCGATTTGACTCCAACATTGCCGGTGTTCTGCCGATGACATCTTCAGCCACGTAGCCCGTGATGGCGGTGAAAGCTCTGTTAATTTTCAGGATCTTCGCTTCGGCGTTTGTAATGAAGATTCCCTCTTGTGTTTCAAATGCCACTGCAGATATCCGTAGCTGTTCTTCCGTATTGATGTGTTCGGTCATGTCTCGCGATATCACGACGACGCGTGCAACATGGCCGCAGCTATCACGTATTACGCCACCAACTGATTCCATGTGGCGGATGCTGCCGTCCTTGAGAGTGAATCGGTAGCTGACCGGCCCCCCCCGTCCCGACCTCACTGTGGCAATGAAGGC
Organism: Niveibacterium sp. 24ML; assembly: GCF_026586805.1. Taxonomy (GTDB): domain Bacteria; phylum Pseudomonadota; class Gammaproteobacteria; order Burkholderiales; family Rhodocyclaceae; genus Niveibacterium. The sequence continues at coordinate 16,181 of NZ_JAPFHA010000039.1, forward strand.
GTCGACTACCCTCTGCCGGTCATCAGGGTGAATCTCGGAGAAGGAATCGGTACCGCGCCAGTCTCCGTCGCCCAGAATGTTTCTGTACGAGGGGTTGTTGTACAGGCGCCGCCCTTCGCAATCGAGAACCGCAATGTAGTCGCTGACATTTTCGGCAATCATCCGGAAGAACTCCTCCTGCTCTTGCAGCACACTCTCAACCCGTTTTCGCTCACTGATATCAGTCAGCGCGAGCCGGATTACCGGGGCGCGGCCGTCTTTTATGACGCGCACGCAATCAACTTGAACATGAAAGCGCGTACCGCCGTTGCGGAGTAAAGCCAATTCGACAGCTTGCTTGCCTTCACGCGCTAGCACAGCCAGCATGTGGCGATACCACTGATCAGCGTACTCAGGCGCGACAAACCGGCTGAACCTGCGACGGAGCAACTTCTGGCGGCCAAGACCGAGCAGCCCCGCTCCCGTGAGGTTGATCTCCAGGATCAACCCGGCATCGCTAAGCGTGGCGCATCCGGCGGGTGAGAGTTCGTAGAAGTCGATATAGCGGCCGATTGACTCTTCGAGTGCGATGCGGGATTCGCGCAGCGCTTCGTTCTGCATTTGCAGCTCGGCCTGATGAATCTGGAGTTCGTGCAGAAGTTCGTCCGTTGAGTTGCTGCAACCATGGTGAGACTCTGACGTGCTGGCCGCAATCACTGCATGCGACATGCCAGATAGCCCGCTGTGCATTTGATCGCCCGAACTCGACGACTTTGCTTCCATGTTGGCCATTAGCCTCTCCATCCCCGCTCTGATTATCAAACTCACCGACGCTCATCGCCTGTCACGTCAGGGCTTACCGGAAAACAGTGAAGTCTCGATTGCACTGTAGCGATTCGGGCCGTTCGCGCGATTACCGAAAGCCGGTAGTGTCCATAGAGAGAAGCCGGTATTTGAGGAATCTCATGTGGGCGAGTACGTCGTCGCACGCTTCATCCATGAGTTTGGCGAGCTTGGGGATGCGCTCGCGCAGCTGCTC
>NZ_JAPFHA010000003.1 GCF_026586805.1 Niveibacterium sp. 24ML
TGGGTCGCCTGGTTCAACCATCACCGACTACTCGCACCGATCGGCTACATCCCGCCGGCAGAAGCTGAGGCAAACTACTACCCGCAACTCGCCAATCAGGCTGCTGTGACCGCCTGACTTAAACCAAACAGCCTCCACGAAACTCGGGGCGATTCACATAGCTCTCCTGGCAGCCGGATTCCCAATCGTCAGATCAAGGTTGTGCTCGGTGGTTGCGCCGATCGGTCAATGGCGGCTACCGTGGCTTGGCGCGCCAGGAGTCCAGCAAGGATGGCGTCCCTTATTTGCCGTCGGCGTCTTTCTCAAGTTTGAGCGAGGCGGAGTTGATGCAGTAGCGCAGGCCGGTGGGGTGGGGGCCGTCTTCGAATACGTGCCCGAGGTGAGCGCCGCAGTTGCGACACAGCACTTCGGTGCGGCGCATGCCGTAGCTGTTGTCGGCTGCGGTCTCGACGTTGTCGGCCGCGGCGGCGGTGGAGAAGCTGGGCCAGCCGCATCCGGCGTCGAACTTGTCTTCCGAGCGGAAGAGTTCGCTGCCGCAGCACACGCAGCGGTAGTCGCCAGCGTCCCACACGTTCCAGTACATGCCGGTAAAGGCACGCTCGGTGCCTTTCTCTCGGGTGACGTGGTACTGCTGCGGGTCTAGCTTCTCACGCCATTCGGCGTCGGGGCGTTCCAGTTTTCGGCGCATTGGGCTTCTCTCGAACGAACTTGAGTCGTGCAGCAATCGACCACGTTTCAGCGCTTCGGTTCAGTGCAGGTGCTTGGGCACCGCGTCAGCGTTTTCTTCCGGCAGTTCGGCGTGCACCGCCTCGCCGTCGGGCGATGGGTACATCGGCGCGCCGCAGTCGTCGCAGTACTCGAGCGGGAAGCGGGTTTCGAGCTGGACGATGTCGGTCACGCCGCAGGCGCGCAGCGCGGTCTCGATCTCCTGGGCGATCTCGCTGTTTTCGTCTTCGGGGCCCAGTAGCGGCCAGACCACGCCGTGGATGACGTCGTCGGAATTCTTGCGGGTGAAGCCGATGCGGTACTCCTCGACCTGGCGGTCTTCGAACGCAGCGATGACCGCGCGGATTGCATCCGGCGCGATTTCCAGCGTTGTCGTGAGGAAGGCCACCGAGGCATGCAGCGAGTACGGGCGCGAATCGCGGTCGGCTTGCCGGCTGGCGGCGAAGTAGGCATCGGGCAGCACGACTTCCTGCGCGCTGCCGGGCATCAGCGTGTGGATGATGGCGCCGCCCTGCGCACGCCATTGGGCCAGAGCCTGCTCGCGGGTGCCGTCGCGTTCCTGCCAGCGGAACAGTGCGGCACCGCGTGGCACCACCGCAGCGGCGAGGATGTAGCGCACATCCGAGAGGAACTTCGCGGTTTCGGGCAGCGAGCCGGTCTCGATATGGAGCGTCTGGCCGGCGGCGGCGGCCTCACCCAGGGCGGTTGCAAAGCGGCGGGTTTCGCAATAGCCCTGCGGCAACTGATCAGGCGAGAACAGGTAGTCGGCAAGGCCGAGCTTGACGCCATCGGCCAGCACATGCGCTTGCAGATGCACGCGCAGGTTGGCGAGCAGGGCGCTGGGAATCGTCGCAGCGGTAATTGCAAAACGCGACCAGGCCATCACCGGCGCTGCGATCAGCAGTACGTCGTTTTCGCTGGATTCGGGCGAGCCGGATTCGGGCGAGCCGGATTCGGCGCGCGATTCGATCAGATCGGCCAGTTCGTCGTAGGCATTGGCCTGGGTGGCGAAAAGGTGATCGAGCGCGCTGTTGAGCGTGTCTTCGTCGCCTTCTTCGAGCAGCTTTTCAACCTGATCGGAAAGGCGGCGCTCCCAGAAGCTGTCTTCGGCGCGGCTACCGGATTCGGCAAGGCCGACGGCCAGCCAGGTCAGGTGCTCGGCATCGCGGGAGAGGCCACTACGGCGGCCAAGGCGGGAGCGTTTCATGGCGGTCTTTTCTGCGCTGAATGGCTTTGGATTATAGCGCGCCGGGCAGTCGTACCTCTGCGGCCACTGCGGCGGGGCCCGCAGGGCTGTGCGGGATTACCCCCAGCAGCGGCGCACGGATGCGCGCCTTGAGGGCTTCAAGGTTCTCGTCGAGGCGGTTCATTCGCGGCGCGAGGGTGTTCGCCACCCAGCCGGCAAGCGCCAGACCGCGTGCTTCGATGGCCTCGGCTGTCAGCAGTGCGTGGTTGATGCAGCCCAGGCGCATCCCGACCACCAGGATCACCGGCAAGCGCAGGGCAGTGGCCAGATCGGCCGTATCAAGCCGGTCATCGAGCGGTACGCGGAATCCGCCAACGCCTTCCACCAGCACGCAGTCGGCCTGCGCGGCGAGTTGCTCGAAGCCGGCCAGCAGCGGCGGTACGTCAAGCACCACGCCTTCGCTTGCTGCGGCGATGTGCGGCGCCACCGCTTCGCGCAGGCAGAGCGGGTTGATTTGCGCAAGACTGAATCCGGGTGACGACGCCTGCTGCAGGCAGCGCGCGTCTTCGTTCGACCAGGTGCCATCGATCAGTTCAGCGCCGGCGGCAATCGGCTTGTAGCCCACGGCGCGCAGCCCCGCCGCGCGCGCGGCATGGAGCAGGGTGCAGGTGACGAAGGTCTTGCCGATTTCGGTATCGGTGCCAGTAATGAAGTAGTAATGCATCAGCGGATTGCCTCGAACAGGAGTACATCGTAGCGCGCGGGCAGGCCGGAAGGCTCGCGATGCACTTCGTAGGCCGCGCACAGGCGCTGCCAGGCGTGGCGGCCGAGCATGCCACGCCGGCGGCTTTCACCCAGCGTGTGGGCGCCGACGCCGCGGATATCGCGTAGCAGGCTGGCAAGATCGGGCGCATAGCCGCTGCGGGTGTGGCGAGTGTGGCGGATATCCACGAAGCCGGCTGTGCGCAGCGCAGCGTCGATGGCCGCAGGCGACTCGAACTGGCGCACATGCTCGGCCTGGTCGAGCCCGGCGAAACAGGCGCGCAGTTCGGCCAGGGTATCCGGCCCCAGCGTTGCCACTTGCAGCCGCCCGCCGGGCATCAGCACGCGGGCGGCTTCGCGCGCGGCGTCTTGGGCCTTGCACCACTGCCAGGCCAGGCTGGACCAGTAGCAAGCGATGCTTGCGTTGCGCAGGGGCAGGTGTTCCAGGTCAGCGGCGATGCCGCTTTCGCCGCGCTGTGCGGCCAGCGTGGCCATGGCGGGGGCAAGGTCGATTCCGATCACGTGCGCGGCGCGCTGGCGCAAGGCTTCGCTGGCAAAGCCAGTGCCGCAGCCGGCGTCGAGCAGCGGGGCGTTCATGTTGCCTGGCGGGCGTGTCCAAGCGAGCAGATCGCCGACGATGGCGCGCTGCACGGCGGCGTGCTTGTCGTAGTCCGGCGCGGCAGCGCCAAATGCGTCGCGGATGCGGCGTCTTTGCTCAAGCATCCGGCAGGCTCGCGATGAAATCGGTGATCGCCTTGGCGACCTCGGCCGGGGCCGACACATGCGGGGCGTGGCCGCAGTTTTCCAGCGTTTTCAAGGTGGCCTGCGGCATCTGAGTCGCTAGCCATTGCGCCCCGGCCAGCGGCATCAGGGCATCTTGCGCGCCGTGAATGATCAGGCATGGCAGGCCGATCTTGCCCACCTGATCGCGCAGGTCCGCGCCGACCAAGGCATCGAGTGCGGGCGCCAGCGCGGCGGCCTGGTGTTCGCGCGCTGGCTCGAGGGCAGTGAGCACCGCCGCGCGCCTTGCATCGCCCAAGGCTTGCAGGGCGAGAAAGCGCTGCAGGGTGCGTGCGGGGTTTTGCGCCAGACCATGCTGGAAAGCCGCCACGGTTTCGGCGGCAAGCGCGTGCGGCCATTGCGCGGTGGCCGAAAAGCGCGCGCTGCCGGAAATCAGCACCAGTGCGCGCGGACGTGCGCCACGCAGGCAGGCGCTCATCGCCAGCATGGCGCCGAGCGACCAGCCCAGCAGTACCTGATCGGGCGCAACCGATGCGGCAAGCGAATCGGCCCAGGTGCCGAGTACGCCATCGGCGGGGCCAAGCAAAGTGGGCGCCGCCATCGCGCAGTGCCCGGCGAGTGCCGTGCGAAGGGGATCAAAGGCCGCCGGGCCGAAGCCCCAGCCATGCCATGCAAGCAGTGCGGTGCTCATGGGCTGTGCCGGTTGATTGCTGCAACGAGTGCATCGACCTGATCTGCGCGATGCGCAGCCGACAGCGAAATCCGCAGACGCGCGGAACCTTGCGGCACCGTTGGCGGGCGAATGGCGGGCACCCAGAGGCCCTCTTCAAACAAGGCAGCGGCAAGCGCGAGGGCCGCCGTGTTGGACCCGACGATCAGGGGCTGGATCGGGGTGTCGGAGGCGAGCAGGCGCTCAGGATGGCGCAGCCCGGTGCGCAATTGGCGGATCAAGGCCGCCACATGCATGCGCCGATCGTCGCTGGCTTCCACCAGATCGGCTGCCGCGCAAATCGCCGCTGCCAGCAGTGGCGGGCTGCCGGTGGTGAAGATGTAGGTGCGGGCTTTCTGCAGGATCCATTCCACCACTTGATGCGCGCCGGCAACGAAGGCCCCCGAAACCCCGGCCGCTTTGCCCAGGGTGCCGATGTAGAGGACGCGCGGTGAGTCGATGCCGAAATGCCGCAGCGCGCCGCCGCCATGCGGGCCGAGGATGCCGAAGCCGTGTGCGTCATCGATCAGCAGCCAGGTATCGAAACGCTCCGCCAGTTCGAACAACTGGCGCAAGGGTGCGATGTCGCCATCCATGCTGAACACGCTGTCGGTGACGATCAGCTTTCGCGGCGCGCTGCTCTCGCCAAGCATGCGTTCGAGTGCAGCGGTATCGGCATGGGGGTAACGGCGCAGATCGGCACGGCTGAGCAGGGCGCCATCGACCAGCGAGGCATGGTTGAGGCGGTCGGCAAAGATCGCGTCGCCGCGCCCCACGAGCGCCGGCATCACGCCGCTGTTGGCCATGTAGCCCGTCGAGAAGAGCAGGGCGGCCTCGCAGCCGACCAGTGCGGCGAGCTTTTTCTCGGCCGCTTCGTGTTCGGCGAAGTGGCCGCTCACCAGATGCGATGCGCCCGACCCGACGCCCCAGTGCCTGGCGCCTTCGATCGCTGCGGCGGTGAGGGCCGGATGGTCGGCGAGGCTGAGGTAATCGTTTGCGCAGAAATTGATTGCGCGTCGACCATCGACCAGGACTTCACTGCCTTGCCGCTCGCTGATCGTGCGCCTGCGGCGGCGCAGCCCGGCAGCGTCGAGTTCGGCGATATCGGCGCCGAGGCGATCCCAGATCGGCATGTGTCAGGCGGCCAGCGCGGCGTCGATCGCGTCGCCGGTGCGTTGCACGAGGAAGGCCGCGTCGGCGTCGTCGAAGAGGTAGGGCGGCATCCAGTAGACGGTGCTGCCGATCGGCCGCAGCAGGATCTCGCAGTCAAGGCCGGCGGCGAACGCCTTGCGGCCGAAGCTGGGGTCGTCGCTGCGGACATCGAAGGCCCAGATCATGCCGGTGCGGCGGAAATTGCTGACGCGGCTGTCCTGCGCCAGCGTTTGTGCGGCGGTGGTCAGCGCCGCGGCCCGCTGGCGGTTGGCGGCCAACACCTGATCGGTTTCGAAGATATCGAGCGTGGCGAGCGCCGCTGTGCAGGCGAGCGGGTTGCCGGTGTAGGAATGCGAATGCAGGAAGCCGCGGATGGTGCTGTCGTCGTAGAACGCGCGGTAGATGCTATCCGTGCTGAGCACGATCGAGAGCGGCAGGTAGCCACCCGAAATCCCCTTCGACAGACACAGGAAGTCGGGCTGGATGCCCGCCTGTTCGCACGCGAAGAAGCTGCCGGTGCGGCCGCAGCCAACCGCGATTTCGTCGGCGATCAGGTGCACCTGATGCCGGTCGCAGGCGGCGCGCGCACGCTGCAGATAGACGGCGTCGTACATCGCCATGCCGGTGGCGCATTGCACCAGGGGTTCGATGATCAACGCGGCGGTGGTGTCAGCGTGGGTAGCGAGCCAGGCATCGAGCGCGTCGGCGGCCGTTGCGGCGGCTTGCGCCATCGCGAGCGGGTCGGCGGCGGCAGGGCTGGGCACGGTTTCGGACTGCCGCACCAGCGGTGCGTAGGCATCGCGGAACAAGGCGATATCGGTCACCGAGAGCGCGCCTGCGGTTTCGCCGTGGTAGCTGCCGGCAAGGCAGACGAAACGGTTCTTCGCCGGCTTGCCGCTGTTGCGCCAGAAGTGCGCGCTCATCTTCAGGGCGATCTCGGTCGCCGAAGCGCCGTCTGACGCAAAGAACGCGTGCCCGAGCGCGCCGCCGGTCAGTGCGGAAAGCCGTTCTGATAGTTCGACCACCGGCGCGTGGGTAAAGCCGGCCAGCATGGCGTGTTCGAGCGTACCCAACTGTTTCGCGATCGCGGCGTTGATGCGCGGGTTGCAGTGGCCAAACAGATTCACCCACCAGGAGCTGACCGCATCGAAATAGCGCCGCCCGTTAGTGTCGTAGAGCCAAAGGCCCTCACCACGCGCCAGCGGCACCAGCGGAAAGCGCTCGTGCTGCTTCATCTGGGTGCAGGGGTGCCACACGGCGTCCAGCGATCGTTGCAGGAGGTTCTTGCTTGGCATGGGCGGAAGGCGCTGCGAGGTGCTGCGGCACTGCGAGGTCGGGCCTGCATGTTTCCGCACGGGCGCGATGGTGTCAAATCAGCCGCGCTGGCCAGTTCGATCGGGCGGCGGCGCTATCATCTGCAGTTTTGCTGTTATCGCACGCTTCGATGCTGATTCTTCTATCCCCCGCGAAGTCCTTGAACTTCGAAACGCCGCCGCATGTGCGTGTTGCCACGCATCCCCGCTTCTTGCCGCAATCGCAGGGCTTGATCGACGTGCTGCGAGGCGCGTCGTTGCAGCAGATCGCCAGCCTGATGAGCCTGTCGGACAAACTCGCGGCGCTGAACCTTGCCCGCTATGCCGAGTGGACGGCCGCGCACGAATTGCCGCGTGCCAAGCAGGCGGTGCTGGCCTTTGATGGCGACGTCTACGATGGCCTTGGCGCGACGAGCGCGCCTGCGCCAGCGCTGGAGGCCTACCTTCAGGCGCACCTTGGCATTCTGTCAGGGCTCTACGGCCTGCTGCGCCCGCTCGACCTGATCCACCCTTACCGGCTGGAGATGGGAACACGCTTGCGCACAAGTCGCGCCAAAGACCTTTACGACTACTGGGGCGATCTGATTGCCGGCGCCATCGAACAGACGCTGGATGAGCGCGAAGCCGAGGGGGAAGCGCGCGAAGTCGTTAACCTGGCCTCGGAGGAATACGCGAAGGCTGCGCGGCTCAAGACGCTGCGCGCACGCATCGTGACGCCGGTGTTTCAGGAATTCCGCAACGGCGCCTACAAGATCGTCAGCTTCAGCGCAAAGCGTGCCCGCGGTGCGATGACGCGTTTCGCGCTTGATCACGCAATCACATCGGCCGATCCGCTCAAGGCCTTCGACCGCGATGGTTACGCTTTCGATGCCGCGGCGTCTGACCGCGACACCTGGTACTTCCGACGTATGGCCGCTTGAGGACACGCCATGACACTAGAGATCAGCAGCCAGTTCGACAGCGGGGCGATTGAGATTGTGGACGCCAGCGACCCCTCAAACGTGCGGCTGAGGATTCGCGACGATCATGGATCGACCGAATTCCGCCAGTGGTTTCATTTCCGCATCTCGGGCGCGGCGGGCCAGCCACTTGTCCTGCGTTTCGAGAACGCCGGCGAATGCTCGTACCCGGAAGGTTGGCGCGACTACCGCGCGGTGGCCTCCTACGACCGCGACGACTGGTTCCGCTTGCCTGACTGCGACTACGACGGTGCCGTACTGACCGTGCGGATGACGCCGCAACGTGATGCCTTGTGGCTTGCGTATTTCGAACCCTACTCGCAGGAGCGCCACTTGCGGCTGCTCGGCCGCGCAGCCAGTGCGCCGGGCGTGCGGGTCAAGCGCCTCGGCAGCAGCCTGCAGGGGCGCGACATCGACCTGATCGAGATAGACGCACCGCAAGCGGCCTTGCCGTCGGTCTGGGTGGTTGCGCGGCAGCATCCAGGCGAAACCATGGCCGAATGGTTCGCAGAAGGACTGCTCGAAGCGTTGCTGGATGCGGCTTGCCCCATCGCGCGCGCGATTCGCCAGCGTGCGGTCGTTCGTATCGTCACCAACATCAATCCGGACGGGGCTTTTCTTGGCAACCTGCGCTCGAACGCTGCCGGCGTGAACCTCAATCGTGAGTGGCTCACTCCGTCAGTCGACCGCAGCCCTGAGATCTTGTGCGTGCAGCAGGCCATGGAAGAGACGGGCGTTGATCTGTTTCTCGACATCCACGGCGATGAAACCCTGCCTTACGTGTTCATTGACGGCTCCCACATGGTTCCCGGGTACGGCGCCCGAAACGTCGAATATCAGAAGCAGTTCCTGGCAGACCTTGCCGCAGCTTCGCCCGATTTCCAGCAACGGCACGGCTATGCGGACGATCGCTTCGAGCACGAATTGCTAACGCTTGGCTCAAAGTGGGTCGCGCATCGCTTCGGTTGCGTCTCGCTGACGCTGGAGATGCCATTCAAGGACAACGCCGACATGCCAGACCCACGCCATGGCTGGAGTGCTGCGCGCAGCAAGCATCTTGGCGCCGCAATGCTGCGGCCGGTGCTGCAGCATCTTCGTCGCGTGGAGTTGCGCTGAGTCGTTCCGCTTGACGCACTGCGGCGCAGAGGTGTTTGGCGTTGTATCGGGTGGGCTGGACGCCAAACGAAAACGCCCGTGCGAAGACGGGCGTTTTATTTACGACGCTACGGACACTGCGGTGCGCGCACTCACGCTGAAGCGGTCGAGACTCAATTCTTAGGGAGCGCGCCGCGAACCGATTCCTCTGTCAAGCGAGGGGCGGGCCAAGCTAAAACACCAAAGACGCAAAAAACAAAGGGCCTTTCCGAAAAAAGGCCCTTTGATACATCGTATTCTGTTGGCTCCTCGACCTGGGCTCGAACCAGGGACCTACGGATTAACAGTCCGGCGCTCTACCGACTGAGCTATCGAGGAACAGAGACCGCAATGTTAGACATCAATTCTGAATCTGTCAACGCTATTTTTAGCGACTTTGGCGATGGGTGGTCGTGGTGTTGCGGTAATATTCCAAAGTGATTAACGCTTGCAGGCGAAACCGCCTGTCTGGAGACGAGTTTGGATCGGTTCTCGGTTTTCTGTCGTACAGAAGCGGGCGACAGCATGATGGCAGAGCCCAAAGGCTCGGCGGATCGATTGACGCGAAGCGTGCTTGAGGCGGTTGATGGTTTTTCGACCGTCGGTGAGTTGGCGACGCGCTTGTCCGATGCCAAGGGCGTGCAGCGCGCGCTGACTGAACTGGAGCGTGCCGGTTTGATCGAAACGCTGGATGCGCGGATGGCGCGTGTGGCGGAGCAGGAATCGCGCTGGCTGCGTGGTGACGATACGCCGCCTCGGGTTGAGCCGCGTGAAGTGGAGCAGCCGACTCCGGCGGAGATCAAGGTTGAAAAGCGCAAGGCCGCGGCCGACGCCAAGCGACTGGAGCGTGCGCTCGGCAGCGGATCCCGTGCAACCATTTTCGACAGAGTTCGCGTTTTCTTCGGAACGCTCGGCTATGAAGCCACTTCTGGTGGCGGCAAGGCGGGCGCGAAGATTCGCCGTGTACTCCTAATTCTGACGGCGCTTGCCGTGATCGGCGGCATCGGCGCCTCGATCGTCGCGCTGGGATGGCAGGCGAGTACGTTGCGTCAGCGGGTGGAGCGTGACGCCGCCGCCTGGTTGGGTGAGCCTGTTCGGGTCGGTAACGTCGGTGTCGGGTTTCGTCCATGGCCTGTTTTTGAACTGAGCGATATCCAGATCGGTGAGGGGGGGGTGAGTCAGATTTCTCGCGCCTGGAGTGGTCCCGACTGGTTCCATTGGATGACCTCACAGCCGCAGCGCCTGAGTGTCAGCATGCGTGGCGCTACGGTGCATCCGTCTCTGCTGATGAGGCTCGCGGGTCTGGAGTCGCCGGGGCGCGTATGGCGCCTGAAGGAAATCCAGCTCGAGGACCTTGCGGTGCCGATCGGCGTGGTTCGCGTGGAGGGTTTGACGGGCAGCATGGCTTTTGCCGGCGATGGAAAGTGGGAGTCTGCGCGGCTCAAGAATGCCGAGGGCACGGTTACCTACGAGATGAGCGCGCAGGATGGTGGAGTGAGCGCGAACGTGATTGCGCCAGAGTTCGCTTACGGCGACACCAAGGTGCAGAACTTCTTGCTGTCCGGCAAATTGGGTTTGACCAGTTTGGTCGGTGGGCAATTCGGTGCAAATTGGTTAGGTGGCGCACTTAAAGGCTCGCTGGACCTGGACTTGAGCAAGAGCGTGTCTCTCAAAGGGCAGGTGAAACTCGATGCGGTTGGTTTTGAACCACTGGCAGCCTTGTTGAAGGGGGCTGGTGTTGTGCAAGGCCGTCTTTCGGGCTCCGCAGCTTTGAGTGGCGAGGCTGACTCCATTGCCGCCTTGGCGAAGGGTTTGCGCTGGGCGGGGTCGTACTCAGTGGCGGACGGGGCGATCAACCGGTTGGACCTGCTGGAGGCGATGCGGCGTCAAGGCAATGCGCCCATTTCCGGCGGCGTAACCCGCTTTGGCCTGATGGAGGGCGGCTTCGTCTATGAGCCGGCAAAGGGCGCAAAGCTTGAGATTCGCCGACTGGATGCAGGCGCCCTGTCTGCGACGGGCCGACTGCAAGTGGATGCTGAGGGAAATGCAAAGGGCGCTTTGCGTTCCGAAGTGCGCACGCCGGTGGAGCGCATCGCTAGATCGTTTGCAGTAGAAGGGGCGCTACAAACCCTTCAATTGCGCCCGCTGGGTGATTGAACGAACGCTCAGAACAAAAGGGCCGGTCAAATGACCGGCCCTTTTTGTTGGTGGCGCAGCGATCAGCCGCGCCGCATGGCGTCGAAGAAGTCGTTGTTTGTCTTCGTCGCCTTGATCTTGTCGAGGAGGAACTCCATCGCTTCGATCTCGTCCATACCGTAAAGCAGTTTGCGCAGAATCCACACCTTCTGCAGGATCGCGGGTTCGATCAGCAGTTCCTCGCGGCGAGTGCCTGAGCGGTTGACGTTGATTGCAGGGTAGACGCGCTTTTCGGCCATGCGGCGATCCAGGTGGATCTCCATGTTGCCGGTTCCCTTGAATTCTTCGTAGATGACGTCATCCATCCGGGAGCCGGTGTCGATCAGTGCGCTTGCGATGATCGTCAGCGATCCGCCTTCTTCGATGTTGCGTGCAGCACCGAAGAACCGTTTGGGTTTCTGCAGTGCGTTGGCATCGACGCCGCCGGTCAAGACCTTGCCTGACGCAGGAATCACGGTGTTGTATGCGCGCGCCAAACGGGTCAGCGAGTCGAGCAGGATGACAACATCGCGCTTGTGTTCGATCAGGCGCTTTGCCTTTTCGATCACCATTTCCGCAACCTGAACGTGTCGCGTTGCGGGCTCGTCGAATGTGGATGCGACCACTTCACCCTTCACCGAGCGCTGCATCTCAGTAACTTCTTCCGGGCGTTCGTCGATGAGCAGCACGATCATGACGACGTCCGGATGGTTGGTCGTGATTGCGTGCGCGATGTGTTGCAGCATTACCGTCTTGCCGGACTTGGGGGGCGCGACGAGCAAGCCGCGCTGGCCTTTGCCGATCGGCGCGATCATGTCGATCACGCGGCTGGTGATGTTCTCTTCCGCCCGGATCTCGCGCTCAAGTTTGAGGCATTGATTCGGATGCAGTGGCGTCAGGTTCTCGAAAAGGATCTTGTGCTTCGAGGCCTCGGGCGACTCGAAGTTGACCTTGTCGACCTTGACCAGTGCGAAATACCGCTCGCCATCTTTGGGTGTGCGGATTTCGCCTTCGATCGTGTCGCCGGTATGCAGATTGAAGCGACGGATCTGGGAAGGTGATACGTAGATATCGTCGGTGCCGGCAAGGTACGAGGTGTCTGGCGATCGGAGGAAGCCAAAGCCGTCAGGCAGTACTTCGAGTACGCCGTCACCGAAAATTGGCTCGCCTTTCTTCGCGCGATTGCGCAGCAGCGCAAAGACAAGCTCCTGCTTACGAAGCCGGTTTGCGCCCTCGATCTCGTTGGCGTGCGCCATTTCGAGGAGTTGGCTGACGTGGAGTGACTTGAGCTCCGATAGGTGCATGGACATACCTGACCGGCGAAAACAAATGCCGTGAGAGAGCGTCGTAGGTTACGACGGGATGTGAGGAATGGGAGTCTTTGTTTGACAACGGCGCGCCGGGCGGCGCGCCGAACTTTCTTTATGACAGCAATCTAGCTTGATCAGAGGTTGCTGTCAATGAACGCGGTGAGTTGGGACTTGGATAGCGCACCAACCTTGGTTGCTTCAACGCTGCCACCTTTGAAAAGCATCAATGTGGGAATGCCACGGATGCCGAATTTGGCTGGCGTCTCGGCGTTTTCGTCAATGTTCAGCTTGGCGACGACGAGCTTGCCCGCGTATTCCTTGGAAATGTCATCAAGCACCGGTGCGATGCTTTTGCAGGGGCCACACCATTCGGCCCAGTAGTCAACAAGAACGGGAGTGCTCGACTGGAGTACGTCTTGCTCGAAGGAAGCGTCGGTGACGTGAAGGATGTGTTCGCTCATGATTCCTCGCTGTTTGCTTCAACCCCGCCTGGAACGTCAATTATGTGTGGCGAGTTCGCCGATGAACGTTGCGTAGGGGGAGGGGCGGTTGCCCGGTTTGAGGGTGAATCGTACTAAAAAACGCCAGTGAAGGGGCGGCCGGCTGCCGGATCGTGAAATCGAAGCTGTTGAGCGATGCCCTTGCTCCGGTATATTCACGGCTTGCGGTGAGCTTACTCCCCAACCGCCGACGGAGAGACAAGAATGACATATGTGGTAACTGAAGCTTGTATCAAGTGCAAATACACGGATTGCGTTGATGTGTGCCCGGTGGATTGCTTTCGCGAGGGCCCGAATTTTCTCGTGATCGATCCGGATGAGTGTATTGACTGCACGCTTTGCGTTGCAGAGTGTCCGGTAGAAGCAATCTACGCGGAGGATGACGTCCCCGCTGATCAGCAGGGGTTTACGGCCTTGAACGCAGAGCTTGCGCGCTTGTGGAAGCCGATTGTTGAACGCAAGGATCCGTTGCCAGATGCTGATGAATGGGCAAAAGTGTCAGGCAAGCTCAAGGATCTTGAGCGTTAGCCTGCATTGAGGGTTGAAAAGGAAACGGGCGGCTTGCGAGCTGCCCGTTTTGTTTGGCGTGCAGTAAAGGTGTTCACACGGGCTTTGTCCATACGGTAGAGTATGGTTGGTGGTCCCTGTGAACTTGGCGGTCACTGTGATGGGCGGCTCGGGTGAAGTCGTCGGAAGGAGTGGGTCATGCTGGTGAGCGAGATTCTGGCCATCAAAGGCCGGGTGCTCTACACGATTGCGCCGAACAAGGCGTTGGCTGAGGCGGTTGCGATCATGAGCGAACAGGACGTTGGGTCGCTTGTCGTGTTCGAGCATGGCCGCATGGTGGGGATGCTGACCTTCCGCGAGGTGCTCAATGCGCTGAATTCAGGCGGTGACGGATGGGGGCAGGTGACCGTGGCCGAAGCGATGTTGTGCAACCCGCGAAGTGCCGGGCTTGGCATGAATCTGGACGAACTCCGCCGGGTCATGATCGACGACCATCAGCGCTACTTGCCCGTCATGGATGGTGCGACCCTGATGGGTGTTGTTTCCTTTCATGATGTCGCCAAGGCTGTGCTTGAGGAACAGAGTTTCGAGAACAAGATGCTCAAGAACTACATTCGGAACTGGCCAGATGAGGCTGGTGAGCACTGAAGTGACGAGCGTCTGCTGCGTGGCTGCAAGTTTTCGGCGCCGAGCATGTTGAGCTGACGACGAATCCAAAACGAAAAATACCGGGGGGTGTTTGGTGGAGAAGATCTGGTTGAAGAGCTATCCGGCAGGGGTGCCGGCTGAGATCAATCTGGGTGAGTACGGTGCGATTGGCGATCTGTTTGCGGAAGGCATACGGAAGTTCGGGCCCCGCGCTGCGTATGTGAACATGGACAAGTCGATCTCATTCAACGAGCTCGATCGCCTAAGCGGACAGTTCGCGTCGTTCCTGCAGCAGGATCTGAAGCTGCCAAAGGGCGCGCGCATCGCGCTGATGATGCCGAACCTCTTGCAGTATCCGGTCTGTCTTTGGGGGGCGTTGCGGGCTGGCTATATCGTCGTTAACTGCAACCCCCTGTATACGCCGCGTGAGCTGGAGCATCAGTTAAGAGACAGCGGCGCCGATGTGATCGTGATTCTCGAGAATTTCGCGTCCACGTTGCAGGAGGTGCTGGCGCATACGCCGGTGAAGCATGTGGTGGTTACTCGCATCGGCGACATGCTGGGGGGGCTGAAGGGGGCGCTGGTCAGCTTTGTGGTCAAGCACATCAAGAAGATGGTGCCTGCGTGGAATATTCCGGGGCACATCACCTTTGCTCAGGTCTTGTCGCGGGGGGCGCGGCAGGCTTGGCAGCCGGTTACGGTGACCCAGGATGACACGGCGTTCCTGCAGTACACCGGCGGTACGACAGGCGTTTCAAAGGGGGCGGTGCTCACTCATCGCAATATCATCGCCAACCTTCAGCAGGCGCATGCCTGGATCAAGCCTTTCTTGAAGGAGGGTGACGAGGTCATCGTGACCGCGTTGCCGCTGTATCACATCTTTTCGCTGACGGCTAATTGCCTGACTTTCTTCAAGGTCGGTGCGACCAATATCCTGATTACGAATCCGCGTGACATCCCCGGGTTCGTGAAGGAGTTGCAGAAGCACCCGTTTACGGCAATTACCGGGGTCAACACCCTGTTCAACGCGCTGGTCAATAACCCCGACTTCCAGAAACTTGATTTCTCTCGCTTGCGGTGTGCCTTGGGTGGTGGAATGGCGGTTCAGCGCGCGGTGGCTGACAAGTGGCGAGCGCTTACGGCCAAGCCCTTGGTTGAGGCGTACGGGTTGACCGAAACGTCGCCGGCCGTGACCATCAACCCGCTGGATCTTGCCGAGTTCAATGGTGCGATTGGGCTGCCTGTTCCATCGACCGAAATTTCGATTCGTGACGAAGATGGCAAGGAACTGGGGCTTGGGGAATCGGGTGAGCTCTGCGTGCGTGGGCCACAAGTCATGGCGGGCTACTACAACCGGCCAGACGAAACGGCAAAGGTCATGACCGAAGACGGCTTCCTCAAGACCGGCGATGTTGCCGTGGTCGATGATCGAGGCTTCGTGCGGATCGTAGATCGCAAGAAGGACATGATTCTTGTCTCTGGCTTTAACGTTTATCCGAACGAGATCGAAGATGTCGTGGCGTCGCACCCCGGGGTACTGGAGGTGGCGGCGGTTGGCGTGCAGGACGAAAAATCGGGCGAGGCGGTAAAGATCTTTGTGGTCAAGAAAGATTCCAATCTCACTGCCGAGTCTGTTATTGCACACTGCCGCGACAAGCTGACAGGCTACAAGGTGCCAAAGCTTGTTGAGTTCCGGACCGAGCTGCCCAAGACCAACGTGGGCAAGATCCTGCGGCGCGCGCTTCGAGACGAAGTCAAGAAGGCTGTCTGATGCAAATTTCTCACACTTGGCCGGCTTTTTTGTCCTGCTAATCCGTCTTACATCCGCTTGCGGGGCTGGTATTTGCCAGGCCTCGCCGGCAGCGGGCTTGCCGGGATTCCTTTGGTGGCTTGTTCTACCTAAGGGTTTGTTTTCTTGTAGGAATTTTTCTGACATGTGGCGCATTTCCGTGTGCGTTTCCTGCAAAGAGGCTCTTGAGCTTTCAGGGATTGTGTGCTGGAATTGAATCGTCGTTCCGTTTCCGTTGGCTTGAAAGACTCATGCGCGCTTCTTCGTACTTTTTCGACTTCATGTCGGCTGCCGTAGTAGCGGTAGTAGTACGCGTAGTAAGCGTAGGTGCTTGCGCGCCGTAGCAGGGGTCCTAAGGTCATCAGGATTTCAACCCCGCCGGCGTGCAGCTGGCGGGGTTTTTCTTTCTGGAGACGGAAAAAGCCCAACCAGCCAGGCGCCGGGTCACCTTACAAAGAGGAGTGACCCCATGGAAATGACCGGTGCTCAATTGCTGGTCCGTTTGCTCGAAGCCCAAGGCGTCGACACGATTGCCGGGATTCCCGGTGGCGCGGCGTTGCCGCTTTACGATGCGCTGGCGTCGGCCGGTACGATCCGGCATGTGCTTGCCCGTCACGAGCAGGGCGCCGGGTTTATCGCGCAAGGTATTGCTCGCGCGTCAGGCAAGGCAGCGGTGTGCATGTCGTCAAGCGGCCCCGGCGCGACCAATCTGGTCACCGCGATTGCTGACGCGAAGCTCGACTCGATTCCGCTTGTCTGCATCACCGGACAAGTGCCCCTGCCGATGATCGGCACCGATGCATTTCAGGAAGTCGACACCTACGGGCTGTCGATTCCTGTCACCAAGCACAACTACCTAGTTCGTGACGCCGAAGCGCTGCCGCAGGTCATTGATGATGCGTTCCGGATCGCGCAGTCGGGGCGTCCGGGTCCGGTTTGGGTTGATATTCCCAAGGACGTTCAGCTTCAGCGGATTCGCGTCGGCGCTCTGCCTGCTCCCTCGTCGCTCGACACGCCGCCCGAGGTTGATGGTGAGGCGCTGCTTCGTGCCGCGCAGATGATCAACAGCGCCGAGCGTCCGATCCTCTATCTTGGCGGCGGCGTAATTGCCTCGGGCGCCTCCCACTTGGCCGTGACCCTTGCCGAACAGGCGGGGCTGCCCACCACGATGACGCTGATGGCCTTGGGCGCAATGCCGATAGATCATCCGCTGTCAGTGGGCATGTTGGGTATGCACGGTGCGCGCTACACCAATTACGTTTTGCAGGAGTCGGATCTGCTGATCTGCGTTGGGGCGCGCTTTGATGATCGTGCGATCGGGAAGGCCTCGGAGTTTTGCCCCGATGCGAAGATCATCCACATCGACATCGATGCGTCGGAGATCCACAAGATCAGATTCGCGCATGTGGGTATCCAGGGGGATGTGGCGGCCGTGCTCGAAAGGCTCTTGCCACATGTGCAGGTGCAGTTGCGCAAGAAGTGGCTCTCGCGGGTGAGCGGTCTGCGGGCGGCCCACCCATTGCAGATGCCGGCGCTTGACGATCCGCGCAGTCACTACGGCTTGGTCAGTGCCGTAGCGGCTTGCCTTGATGACGACGCGATCATTACGACTGATGTTGGCCAGCACCAGATGTGGGTGGCGCAGGCATACCCCTTCCGTCGCCCGCGTCAATG
Organism: Niveibacterium sp. 24ML; assembly: GCF_026586805.1. Classification (GTDB taxonomy): domain Bacteria; phylum Pseudomonadota; class Gammaproteobacteria; order Burkholderiales; family Rhodocyclaceae; genus Niveibacterium. Next base: position 17,286 of record NZ_JAPFHA010000003.1, read on the forward strand.
GCTGACTTCTGGCGGGCTTGGCACCATGGGCTTCGGGCTGCCTGCAGCGATCGGCGCGGCGCTTGCCGAGCCAAAGCGCAAAGTCGTGTGCTTCTCGGGTGACGGCAGTCTGCAGATGAACATCCAGGAGATGGCGACGGCGGCCGACGAGGGGGTTGATGTGAAGATCATCCTCATGAACAACCAGTCGCTGGGCCTGGTTCATCAGCAGCAAGACATGTTCTACGGCAAGCGAATCTTCGCGGCCGACTACAAGCGCCAGACAGATTTTGTGCGAATCGCCGAAGGCTTCGGGCTCGCGGCGGTTGATCTGGACCGCAGTGCTCACCCGCGTGCCTTGCTGGCCGAGGCGATATCGTCGAAGGGGCCAACCCTGATCCATTGCTCGATCGACGTGAACCAGAAGGTTTTCCCGATGGTGCCGCCGGGTGCCGCGAACATTGAAATGATCGGAGGTTGAACCATGGGCGAATCAACGAGTGCTGACCTTCAGGCGCAGAAGAAGGCCGTTCTTGAGTTGGCGGTGCGTAATCACCCGGGCGTGATGACTCATGTCTGCGGCTTGTTTGCCCGTCGTGCCTTCAACGTAGAGGGCATCTTGTGCATGCCGGTCGGTGATGGAGGTGAAAGCCGGATCTGGCTGCTGGTGCATGATGACGAGCGACTCTCCCAGATGACCTTGCAGGCTGAAAAGCTCGAAGACGTATTGAGTGTGCGCCGCCATGGCGCCGACCACGCCGTGTTCGAAAGGCTCGAAGCCTTCTTCCAGTGAGCCGGAAAAGGGGAGGTGATAAACTCGCGCCTCCCCGCAAGCCCAATAAAGCAGACGAATCCATGTCCGGCAGCACAATCGGTACCCTCTTTACGGTGACTTCTTTCGGTGAATCTCACGGCCCAGCCATCGGTTGCATCGTGGACGGTTGCCCGCCCGGCATGGCGCTGACCGAAGCGGATATCCAGGTCGAACTTGACCGGCGCAAGCCCGGCACCTCGCGCCATGTCACGCAGCGCAAGGAGCCGGACAGCGTTGAAATCCTCTCTGGCGTGTTTGAGGGCAAGACCACCGGGCATCCGATCGGCTTGCTGATCCGCAATACGGACCAGCGCAGCCAGGATTACTCGAAGATCTCGCAGACCTTCCGCCCCGGGCATGCCGATTACACCTACTGGCACAAGTACGGCATCCGCGACTATCGCGGCGGTGGGCGGTCTTCCGCGCGCGAAACTGCGGTGCGTGTGGCGGCGGGGGCGATTGCCAGCAAATGGTTGCGCGAGCAGCATGGCATCGTCATTCGCGGTTTCATGAGCCAGCTTGGCGAGATCACGATTCCGTTCAAGGCCTGGAAGCACGTTTCCGAGAATGCCTTCTTTGCCCCGAACGACGAGGTCTTGCCGCGTCTTGAGGCCTACATGGATCAGATTCGCGCCGAACGCGATTCGATTGGCGCGCGCATCGATGTGATCGCAAGCGGCGTGCCGGTCGGCTGGGGTGAGCCGGTATACGACCGCCTGGATGCTGATATCGCCTATGCCATGATGAGCATCAACGCCGTGAAGGGCGTTGAGATCGGCGATGGGTTTGGGGTGGTGGCTCAGCGTGGCACCGTGCATGGCGACGAGCTTACGCCGGAAGGTTTCCTGTCGAACCATGCCGGCGGCGTGCTTGGCGGCGTTTCAACGGGCCAGGACCTGCGCGTCTCGATCGCAATCAAGCCGACGTCTTCGGTGCCCCAGAATCGCCGCTCGATCGACCTCGCGGGTGAGCCGACTGAAATGATGACCACCGGGCGCCACGATCCTTGCGTCGGCATCCGTGCGACGCCAATTGCCGAGGCAATGCTCGCGATCGTGCTGATGGATCACGCTCTGCGCCACCGTGCGCAGAACGCCGATGTCCATGTCTCAACGCCACGAATTGCCGGCCTGGCGCCGGGTGCCGCTCAGGATGTTCCCAGTCCCAGGGAATAGTCTGGCCGGCGGCGGGAAGGAACCGACTGGGCAGGCGAGCGGAGGCTCGGCCTGCCCGTTTTGACTCCAGCGTATTGGATCAGGGATACACAATGGGCATTTCATTCCGGCGCGCTGCGCCCATTCTTGCGGCGAGTGCCATTGCTGTCGCCTGCGCCACCGTCCAGACCACCGCGCCAGGCACGGTGGGTGTTGACCGCAAGCAGACCGTATCCCCCTTGGTCAATCGGGATTCACTCACCAAACAGGCCTCGCTGCAGTATCGGCAAGTTGTGACGACGGCAGAGAAGAAAAATGCCTTGAACGTCGACCGCCAGCAGACTGAGCGGGTACGCAAAATTTCATCGCGCTTGATCCCTACGGTCGCGGCCTTTCGGCCCGATGCGGTGGGCTGGAACTGGGAAGTCAACGTGCTGGCTTCCAAAGAGGTCAACGCCTGGTGCATGCCCGGCGGCAAGATTGCGGTGTACTCCGGATTGATCGATCAACTCAAAATCACCGACGATGAACTCGCGGCGGTGATCGGGCACGAAATCGCCCATGCTTTGCGCGAACACGCATGGGAACGCGCGTCCCAAGCCGCAAACGCCCAGCTCGGTCTGACGGTGATCGGCATTGCACTGGGTGCCAGCGGCGCGACGATGGATGTGGCCGGCATGGCCTACCAGGCCATGTTCGGGCTGCCCAATTCGCGCGAACAGGAAACCGAGGCAGATCGAATCGGGGTTGAACTGGCGGCGCGCGCAGGCTTCGATCCACGCGCCGCCATATCGCTGTGGGACAAGATGGGGCGCATCTCGGGCGGTGGCCAGCCGCAGTGGTTGTCCACCCATCCGTCGCAGGCCTCGCGTCAGAAGGATCTGGCGCTTTACTCCGCCAAAGTCATGCCGCTCTACGAACAGGCCAAGGCCCGCTGAGGTCCGGGCAAGGCAAGGCTGCGCAAGGATTTCCTGTTGCGCCGCCGCATTGCGCGCTGGTCAGCACGATCCTGCTGTGAAATAATTGAAGATTATGATTTTGTTGCGGTTTCTGGCGAATGGCACTGCACACGCTCTACGAAAAACTCTGGAACAGCCACGTTGTTCATGAAGAAGACGATGGCACCGCGCTGATCTATATCGATCGCCACCTGGTGCACGAAGTCACCAGCCCGCAGGCCTTCGAGGGGCTGCGTTTGGCTGGGCGCAAGCCATGGCGTACCGGTTCGATTGTCGCAACGGCCGATCACAATACGCCCACCGACGACTGGGCGAGCGGTATCAAGGATCCGATTTCGCGGCTTCAGGTCGAGACGCTTGACGCGAACATTCGTGAGGTGGGGGCCAAGGCATACTTCCCGTTCAAGGATCTGCGCCAGGGCATCGTCCATGTCATCGGGCCGGAAAACGGCGCGACTCTGCCGGGCATGACCGTAGTTTGCGGCGATTCGCACACCTCGACGCATGGCGCATTCGCGTGCCTTGCTCACGGTATCGGCACGTCTGAAGTCGAACATGTCATGGCGACGCAGTGCTTGTTGCAGAAGAAGTCGAAGACCTTGTTGATCAAGGTTGATGGCACGCTTGGCAAAGGCGTCTCTGCCAAGGACATCATTCTTCATGTCATCGGGCGAATCGGCACTGCTGGCGGTACTGGTTACGCGATGGAGTTTGGTGGATCTGCCATCCGGGCATTGTCGATGGAAGGGCGGATGACGCTTTGCAACATGGCTATCGAGGCCGGCGCGCGCGCGGGACTGGTTGGTGTGGATGAGGTCACCATCGAGTACCTTCGTGGGCGAGACTTCGCGCCGAAAGGTGATCTTTGGGACAAGGCGGTCGAGTATTGGCGCACGCTTGTGTCCGATCATGGTGCGCCGTTTGACCGTGTCGTCGAGATTGACGCTCGCGCGATCTTGCCGCAGGTCACTTGGGGTACGTCGCCCGAGATGGTGACGACGATCGATGGCACTGTCCCCGATCCAGAAAAGGAAACCGATCCGGTTCGGCGCGAGGGCTACGCCCGCGCGTTGGAGTACATGGGCTTGACGCCCAGAACGCCGATTTCGTCGATCAAGGTGGATAAGGTCTTCATCGGCTCCTGCACCAACTCCCGCATCGAAGACTTGCGCGAGGCGGCGTCAGTCGTGCGAGGCCGCCAGGTTGCCGACAACATCAAGTTGGCGCTTGTCGTACCGGGTTCAGGGCTGGTCAAGCGTCAGGCGGAGGCTGAGGGCTTGGACAAAATCTTCAAGGCCGCCGGATTCGATTGGCGTGAGCCTGGCTGCTCGATGTGTCTGGCGATGAATGCAGACCGCCTCGAGCCGGGCGAGCGCTGCGCTTCGACATCCAACCGCAATTTTGAAGGTCGCCAGGGGCCAGGCGGCCGTACGCATCTGGTGAGCCCCGCAATGGCAGCAGCAGCGGCGATTGCAGGCCGGTTTGTTGATGTACGAGAAATCCTCTGAGCATGATGGAGAAACCGATGAGTGTTTTCCGTGCCCTGATTGTCGTGGCGGCCGCTTTGGCCTTGTCCGCGTGCAATACCGTTCATGGTTTCGGTAAAGACCTTGAAAAGGTCGGTGATCAAATTCAGGAAAAGTCGAAAAAGTAATGGAAAAGTTCACCATTCTTCATGGCTTGGTGGCGCCAATGGATCGCGCGAACGTCGATACCGACGCCATCATCCCTAAGCAGTTTCTGAAATCGATCAAGCGCTCAGGGTTTGGACCCAACCTTTTCGATGAATGGCGCTACATGGATCAGGGGCAGCCTGGCATGGACAATACCAAGCGCGTGCTGAACCCGAATTTCGTGCTGAATCAGGCCCGCTTTCAGGGCGCCAAAGTGCTGCTGACCCGCGATAACTTCGGTTGCGGTTCGTCGCGTGAGCACGCGCCCTGGGCGATCGAGGACTACGGCTTCCGTGTTCTGATCGGCACCAGCTTTGCAGATATTTTCTTCAGCAACTGCTTCAAGAACGGCCTGCTGCCGATCAAGTTGCCGGCTGCAGAGGTTGATGCGCTGTTTGATCAAGTGACGGTGACGCCGGGATATTCGCTGCGCATTGATCTTGAGGCGCAAACCATTACCCGCCCCGACGGCAAGGTGATTCCGTTTGACGTTGATCCCTTCCGTAAGTACTGCTTGTTGAACGGATTTGACGATATCGGTTTGACGCTCCGCCACGCCGAGAAGATCCGCGAATTTGAGTCGCGCCGGCAAGCTGAGCAGCCTTGGCTCTTTACCTGAGAGATTCGATGAAAGTCTGTGTTCTTGCCGGTGATGGAATCGGCCCCGAGATTGTTGCTGAAGCAGTGCGCGTGCTCGAGGCGCTGCGCAGTGATGGCCTCAAGATCGAAATGGAGCCCGCTCTTCTTGGCGGTTGTGCTGTCGATGCCGCTGGCGTTCCGTATCCCGAGGCGACGCAGAAGCTGGCTCGCGAAGCGGGCGCGGTGCTGCTCGGGGCTGTCGGTGGTCCACAGTGGGATTGTCTGCCGCGTCCCCAGCGTCCAGAGCGCGGCTTGCTTGGCATTCGCAAGGATTTGCAGCTCTTTGCAAACCTGCGGCCCGCCATTCTCTACCCCGAGCTGGCGAACGCGTCGACGCTCAAGCCTGAGGTCGTTTCTGGTCTCGATATCCTGATCGTCCGTGAGCTCACGGGTGATATCTACTTCGGCGAGCCGCGTGGCATCGAAGTTCGTGAGGGGCAGCGTGTAGGCTGGAACACGATGATCTACTCCGAAGCCGAGATTCGTCGGATCGGCAAGGTTGCATTCGAAGCGGCACACAAGCGGAACAAGCGCGTGTGTTCGGTCGATAAGATGAACGTCCTTGAGACGACCCAGCTCTGGCGCGACGTCATGATCGAAGTGTCGGCCGACTTCCCGGATGTCGAGCTCTCCCACATGCTCGTCGATAACGCCGCGATGCAATTGGTCAAGGCGCCCAAGCAGTTCGATGTGATGGTGACCGGCAATATGTTCGGCGACATTCTTTCGGACGAGGCTTCAATGCTGACGGGGTCAATCGGCATGCTGCCTTCGGCCTCTCTTGATGCCCACAACAAGGGCTTGTACGAGCCGAGTCATGGCTCGGCCCCGGACATCGCCGGCAAGGGGGTCGCCAATCCGCTGGCGACGATCCTTTCGGCTGCAATGATGCTTCGCTACAGCTTTGCCGATGAGGTCTCTGCCGTGCGTATCGAAACTGCGGTGAAGCGAGTGCTCGCCCAGGGCTTGCGGACTGGCGATATCTGGGAAGCTGGCACGCGCCGAGTCGGTACGCGCGAAATGGGGGATGCGGTGCTTGCCGCCCTCTGAGATCACGATGAGCGTCTCGACAATGCGGACCCTGAGTCACGACTTGCCGCATTCGGCGGGCATTGTCACGACCCTGATCACCGCGATTAAGACCATCGGGATTAAAACCATCCCGATCTGATCCATTGTCTCCTCCGCGCAAACAGCTTCCTGCCCGCGGTTGAGGCAGGGAGGCGGGCAGGGAGCAGAACGAGGAAATTCAAATGCGTGTCGGTTTTGTCGGTTGGCGCGGCATGGTGGGCTCTGTGCTCATGCATCGCATGCGCGCGGAAAATGACTTTGAGCTCATCGATCCGGTCTTCTTCACCACATCGAATGTAGGTGGAAAGGGGCCGGATGTCGGTCGCGACCTTCCGCCCTTGAAGGATGCGTCAAACGTCGATGAGCTCAAGGCCATGGATGTCATCATCACCTGTCAGGGTGGCGACTACACCAGCGACATCTACCCGAAGCTGCGCGCCGCAGGCTGGGCGGGTTACTGGATTGATGCTGCGTCAACAATGCGTATGGACGATGACGCGGTGATCATTCTTGATCCGGTCAATCGCAATGTGATCGACGCGGCTTTGGCCAAGGGCATCAAGAACTACATCGGTGGCAATTGCACCAACTCCATCCTCCTGATGGGGGTGGGTGGCCTCTTCCGTGAGGGCTTGGTGGAGTGGGTCTCTTCGATGACCTATCAAGCGGCAAGCGGCGGCGGCGCAAATCATATGCGCGAGTTGCTCAAAGGCATGGGCGTTGTGCATGGCGCTGTGGCGGAAGAATTGGCAACGCCGTCGTCGGCGATTCTCGATATTGATCGTAAAGTCGCGGCCGCAATCCGTGAGGATGTTCCGACAGAGTTCTTCGGCGCGCCGCTCGCGGGCGGCTTGATCCCATGGATCGACAAGCAACTCGAGAACGGGCAGTCGAAGGAGGAGTGGAAGGGGCAGGCCGAGGTTAACAAGATTCTTGGTGCCGAGAGCACGATTCCGGTTGACGGCCTGTGCGTGCGCATTGGCGCAATGCGTTGCCATAGCCTTGCGCTGACTCTGAAGCTCAAGAAGGATCTGCCTCTGGCCCAGATTGAGTCGATCATCAAGTCGGGCAACCAGTGGGTCAAGTGGGTGCCGAATGACCGGGAAGTCTCGGTCAAAGAGCTCACGCCCGCTTCAATCACCGGCGGGCTCGAAGTCGGCGTTGGGCGAGTTCGCAAGCTGAACATGGGGCCGGAATACGTCTCGGCCTTCGTGATTGGCGACCAGTTGTTGTGGGGCGCGGCGGAGCCACTTCGTCGCATGTTGCGCATCCTGCTTGAACGCTAAGTCCTTGTCATGACGGGCGTTGCGAGCGCAACGCCCGTGTCTTGACCCTTGGTTATGGTCAAACTTGCCAACGGCATCAAATACTGAGAGTTAGGTTTAGCTTGCTAGCCTAAATCTATGATGTTATTTTGATAAAACCATAATAAACCGCCTATTCCGGCAAGCTCATGAAGACGACTCTCCGTGCCTCCATTATTGCGGCCGCAATCACAGCATTGCCGTTTTGTGCATCTGCTGCAGGCTTAGGCCGACTGAATGTACTAAGTGGCCTGGGCCAGCCTCTCCGCGCTGAGGTCGAGGTGACCGGCACTGCAGAGGAGTTGGACTCCTTGAGCGCACGGCTCGCGTCGCCAGAGGCATTCCGACGGGCCAATATTGAATACGCGCCGCAACTCACCGGTCTGCGACTGACGGTGGAAAAGCGCGGCAGTGGCGCGATCGTAAAAGTAACTAGCGACAGGGCTTTCAGCGAGCCGTTTGTTGATATGTTGCTCGAGCTGAACTGGACTGGCGGACGCCTTTTGCGCGAGTACACCTTCCTGCTTGATCCGGTTGATGAGGGAGGTAAGGCTGCCGTGCAGCAAGTGGCGCCGCCGGTGACGCGTCAACTTGAACCAAAGCCGACCTCATCCAAGCGTAAAGAGCGCGACGCTGCAGCGGCGCCGCAGGCTGAGCAAGCGGCCAAAGCGCCTGCTGTCCCCGCCAAGCCTAAAGAGCCGTTCTCTGGTACCGAATACACCGTCAAGGCTGGCGACTCGCTTACGGCAATTGCCGCGAGGACCAAGGCTGCCGATGTGAGTCTTGAACAGATGCTCGCCGCACTCTATTCGGCGAACCCGACGGCGTTTGCCGCGGGTGACATCAATCGCCTCCGCACTGGCGACGTGCTGAAAGTGCCTGAAGCGGCCGCAGCGAAGGAGGTAGCGCCTGCAGACGCGCGCAAGATTCTGTCTGCGCCTTCAGCGAATTTTGGTGCGTATCGCCAGAAAGCGGGTGCCGCTGTTGCCGAAGGTGCGGAGAAGGAAATCGCTACCAAGCAGTCTGCATCAGGCAAGGTCACGCCAAAGGTAGAAGACGCCGCAAAGGCGCAGGATTCCAAAGACAAGCTCAAGATCTCGAAGAGCCAGGTCGCCAAGGATACGGCTGCGGTTGATCCCAAAGTGGCTGGTCGCGTCCAGGCGCTTGAGGAAGATCTCGTTGCCCGCGAGCGTGCGCTGAAGGAGGCAAACGAGCGTGTTGCCGCGCTCGAAAAGAACGTGAAGGACCTCCAGAAGCTGGTGGATCTCAAGAATCAGAACCTTGCAGACCTCCAGAAGCAAGCTGTGGCTTCCAAGGGCGATGCGGCGAAGGCGCAGAAGGAAGTGGTTGCGCCGATTGAGCCAGCAAAACCCGCCCCGGTTGCAGAGGCGTCTGCGCCTGTTGCGCAATCGGAGGTCGCACCGGTTGCTGAGACTGCCGCCGCGAGTGAGGCACCTGTCGTCAAGGAATTGCCGGCGGAGCCTGCTCCTGTTGTAGAGGCCTCCCCGGTCAAACCCGCAACCCCCGTGGCAGCCCCGCCTGCCGAACCGGTTGTTGAAGAGCCTGGTTTCTTTGCCTCAATGGCCGAGAATCCGGCGATTCTTGGTGGTTTGGCTGCAGTGCTGGGCTTGGGGGGCTTTCTCGCCTATCGTTCGCGTCGCCAAAAGAAGAGCAGTAGCCCTGATACCACTGCGCTCAATGCTACGCAGACCGGTACCGAGTCTGTGATAGGCCCGGTGGGGGGGCAGACGGTCGACACCGGAAGCAGTGTGCTTCCGACCGATTTCAGTCAGTCGGGGCTCACTTCGATTGACGCGGATGAGGGTGTGGATCCTGTTGCGGAGGCCGATGTTTACATGGCCTACGGGCGTGACGCGCAGGCGGAAGAGATCCTCCTTGACGCCCTCAAATCCGATCCAAGCCGCACTGCGATCCACGTGAAGCTCCTCGAGATTTACTCGCAGCGCAAGAGTCACAAGCAGTTTGAGAACATCGCAACTGATCTGTACACGCAGACCGGTGGCGTAGGCGCGGACTGGATGCGTGCAGCGGATCTGGGCAGCAAGCTTGATCCGGACAATCCGCTGTACCGTACGACCGGGAAAGCACCCGTCGCTGCCGCTGCAGCGCCGGTGATGCTGGATGAGCTTTCATTCGTCGAAGCCAGCAATCCAACGCCCTCGGTCCCAACTGAACCGATACAAGACTTCGCCGCGGTCGAAACGGAAATCGAGCCCCCGGAAGCCTTCGAGTTCACGTCCGAACCGCTTGCTCAGGCGCCGGCCTCAACGCCAGCATTCGCAACTGCATCGCCATCGCAAATGCAAACAACCTGGACGATGCCGGGTGAAATTGGGCAGATTACCCGCACATTGGACGGCGAAGCGTCTTCTGTCGGAGCGGCGACGCAGGGCGACGCTGCAAGCTCAGACGATCTGGGTCTTGACTTCAACCTTGATCTTGACATGGAGCCTGGTGGCGCCGCGCCTGACCCAGTGGTTGTTCCCGGTGCGGTGCCGGAATTGGCACCGGACGAGCTCAGCAAGGCAGAGGTGAAGCTCACTTCAACGAACATTGGCTCCGCTACTGAGGCGCCGATCACTCTCGATCTTGATGGTTTCAATGAAGCCCCTGCGTTGAATGATGACGTTGCTGTGGCTTCGGCTGTTGATGCGCAGCACGAAGCGCTGGTCGATCTCGAGAAAACCAACTTCGAGGGTGGTCTTCTGGACTTCGATTTCGATGTTGACCGCTCGCCGCAAACGGAATCGCTCGCTGCGAAGCCGGCGCCGATGGATCTCTCTGGGATTGATCTGGAGTTGCCGAAGGGCGATGTGCCGCAATCGCAGGTTGACACACATCCTGAGCCGCTGGCGATGGACGATGACTTCGAAATGGGTGATGAGGTGAATACCAAGCTTGAGCTTGCTCGCGCCTACGAAGAAATGCGTGACTTTGAGGGGGCTCGCGAGCTACTTGAAGAGGTCTTGAAGGAGGGGAGTGGTGCTCAGCGCGACGAGGCCGAAGCGATGATGGCCCGCATTTCGACCTGAGCTCAGGACGCCCGCCCGGATTGCCTGCTGCCGTAAGCGCCAAGACCGCAGTTGTTGTCTGTGCGGTCGGGATCTTTGCGCTTCAGCGGATGAGCGGTGCAGGCCTCGGTGCAGCGAGCTTGCTGCTGGTGGCCGTGGCTTTGTGTTTTGTCAGAGAACGGCTGTGGCCCTTGATGCGCCGCAGCCGTTTTTTGTTTCTCGCCGTGGCAGTGCTGTACGCGTTCTCGACTCCGGGAACGCTCCTTTGGGCTAGCCAATACCGGTGGGGCCCAACGATTGAGGGTTTGTCGCTTGCGCTGCTCCACTGCTCAAGACTGGCGGGGTTGATTGCCTGCGTTGCCTTGTTGTTGGGGCTGTACTCTCGGCAGAGCTTGCTCGGCGGACTGTATGCGTGTGTTCGACCCTTAACGTGCCTGGGTGTGCGGGTCGAACGCCTGGTGCTCAGGGCCTTGCTTTCATTCGAGTTCGTTTCCGAGGAAAAGCCTGCTCGCGGGCTCATAACCCGGGTGCTCGCGTCGGAAGCGCCTTCCACCGGAGGCATCGCTGTGCCTCTGCATGTTGAGCTGACGCCGTGGTCGCGGATCGAGATCGGATATCTGGTGGGCGCGCTAATTCTGGTGGAGTGTGCGGTGCGGTGGAGTCAATGAGGTTTGCGCTTGGGCTGGAGTACGACGGGTCTGCGTTTTGTGGTTGGCAGTCCCAGGCGAACGGCCAGGCAGTCCAGGATGCACTTGAACGCGCCTTGGCCGTGATTGCCGATGCGAACATTCGCGTTCAATGCGCCGGACGGACTGATGCCGGGGTTCACGCGGCCGTTCAGGTGGTGCATTTCGATACCGATGCCAAGCGTCCGCTTACTGCATGGGTGCGCGGCGTCAATGCTCATCTTCCCGATTCGGTTGCAGTGAGGTGGTCGTGCGAGGTTTCGCCAGACTTTCATGCGCGCTTCTCGGCGACCGCTCGCCATTACCGCTACGTTTTGCTGGATCGTGATGTTCGACCAGCCATTGGCGCTGGGCGCATTGGATGGACGCATTGGTCGCTTGATCTGGATGCGATGTGCGATGCCGCCACGCGTTTGCTGGGGCGGCATGATTTCAGCTGCTTTCGGGCAGCCGAGTGCCAAGCTGCAACGCCCGTGCGTGATCTGTTCCGTGCGGCCGTATCCCGGCGTGGGCAGTTTGTCGTGTTTGAGTTTTCGGCCAATGCATTTTTGCATCACATGGTGCGCAACATGGTCGGAGCGCTTGTTCAGATAGGTCGCGGTGGCAATGACCCAAGCTGGATTACCGAACTGTTGGAGGCTCGCGACCGTGCACGGGCGGCGCCGACCTTTTCGCCCGACGGGCTCTATCTCGCGGGTGTCGATTACCCGCCCGGCTTGGGCTTGCCGTCCGAAGGCTTGATTCGGGCTGAGGAATTTGGAGGGGAGTGGGCGTGAAGCGCACCAGGGTCAAGATCTGTGGCCTGACTCGGCCGCAAGACGTTCAAGCTGCAGTTGCGGAAGGGGCCGATGCGCTGGGCTTCGTCTTCTATCCAAAGAGCCCGCGCTTTGTGGACGCGGGGCGAGCAGCGGACCTCGCGCTGCATGTCCCGCCATTTGTGACGATCGTTGGGCTCTTCGTGAATCCGGAGCCAGCGGATGTCGAGTCCGTTCTGGCAGCGGTGCCGGTGCAGTTGCTGCAGTTCCATGGTGACGAGGACCCCACGTTCTGTGAGCAGTTCGGACGCCCGTACATCAAGGCGGTGCGGATGAGGGCAGGGGTCGATCTGCTACACTACGCCGCCTCGTTTGCATCGGCCCAAGCCTTGCTGGTTGATGCATTTGCGGAAGGTTATGGCGGAAGCGGTGAAACCTTTGACTGGGCGTTGATTCCGCCGGGTCTGAGCAAGCCCTTGATCCTGTCGGGAGGCTTGTCGGCAGACAACGTGAGTGAGGCAATTCGTCGAATTCATCCCGTCGCTGTTGATGTGAGCAGCGGCGTTGAGTCCGGCAAGGGCATCAAAGATGCCCGCCGGATCGCAGATTTCATTGCTGGAGTGCGCAGTGCAGATGGCTGACATCCCCTACAACTTCCCCGATGCCAAAGGCCACTTCGGTCAGTACGGCGGGATCTTTGTTTCCGAAACGCTGATTCCTGCGCTCGCTGAGTTGAACGAGGCGTACAAGTTTGCGCAGACTGATCCATCGTTTCTTGCCGAGTTCGATCATGAGCTCAAGCATTACGTTGGCCGCCCGAGCCCGATCTACCACGCCCGCCATCTCTCCAATCACTTGGGGGGCGCGCAGATTCTGCTCAAGCGTGAGGATCTGAATCACACGGGTGCGCATAAGGTCAATAACTGTATCGGCCAAGCCTTGCTTGCTCGTCGCATGGGCAAGCCGCGCGTCATTGCCGAGACTGGCGCAGGGCAGCACGGTGTGGCGACGGCAACCGTGGCCGCTCGGTACGGGATGAAATGCGTTGTCTACATGGGCTCGGAAGATGTGAAGCGGCAAGCCGCCAACGTCTACCGGATGAAATTGCTCGGGGCAACGGTGATTCCAGTTGAGTCCGGTTCAAAGACCCTCAAAGACGCGTTGAACGAAGCGATGCGCGATTGGGTCACGAACGTTGCCGACACCTTCTACATTATCGGGACCGTCGCGGGGCCGCACCCGTATCCGATGATGGTGCGGGACTTCCAGTCGATAATCGGGCGCGAGTCCATCGGCCAGATGATGGAAAGCTTTGGTCGTCAGCCCGACTGCGTGATTGCTTGTGTTGGCGGCGGCTCTAACGCGATGGGGATCTTCCATCCCTACATTCCGTATGAGTCGGTCAAGCTGATCGGCGTTGAAGCCGCAGGCGACGGTATCGAGACCGGGCGCCATGCTGCCTCCTTGTCGGCGGGCACGCCGGGCGTATTGCATGGCAATCGCACCTATCTTCTGCAAGACCCGAATGGCCAGATCATCGAGACGCATTCAGTCTCGGCCGGCCTGGACTATCCTGGGGTGGGACCCGAGCATGCATGGCTCAAAGACATCAAACGGGCCGAATATGTGGGTGTGACGGATGATGAGGCGCTTGCCGCATTCCACACCTTGTGCCGCATGGAAGGCATTATTCCCGCGCTTGAGTCTTCGCATGCGATCGCTCATGCGATCAAGCTTGCCCCAACGATGCAGAAAGACCAGCTCTTGCTGGTGAATCTCTCGGGCCGAGGCGACAAGGACATGCACACCGTCGCCGAAAAGAGCGGCATCCAGCTCTGATGAGCTTACCTTGGCCACGTAACTTGCAAGAATCCAGAATGTCTCGAATCCAGAAAGTATTTGCGCGCCTTGGCGATGAGCAGCGCACCGCGCTGATTCCTTACATTGCCGCAGGCGATCCTTCGCCTGATCAGACGTTACCCCTGATGCACGCTTTGGTTGCGGGTGGCGCGGACGTGCTGGAAATCGGAGTGCCGTTCTCCGACCCGATGGCAGACGGCCCGACGATCCAGCGCGCGGCTGAGCGCGCGCTCAAGCACGGCGTTTCGTTGCGAAACGTGCTTGAGATGGTGAGCGAATTCCGCAAAGAGAATTCGAGTACGCCGATCGTGCTGATGGGCTACGCGAATCCGATTGAGGCAATGGGCGTGGCGCGCTTCATTTCGGCTGCGGTTGAAGCGGGCGTGGATGGCGTGCTTGTGGTTGACTACCCGCCTGAAGAGGCCAGTGAATTCGCCAACGCGCTCAAGGATGCAGGGCTCGATCCGATCTTCCTGCTCGCTCCCACCTCTACTGACGAGCGCATGGATAGCGTTGCGCAGATTGGCCGTGGCTATGCCTACTATGTGTCTCTGAAGGGCGTGACGGGTGCCGGGCACCTTGATATCGGTGATGTTGTGTCACGCCTGCCGAATCTCAAGCAAAGGCTTGGCATGCCAGTTGGTGTCGGCTTCGGGATTCGTGATGCGGCGTCGGCGCGTGCCATCGGTGCAGCCGCTGACGCGGTTGTGATCGGCAGCCGCATCATCGAGGAAATCGAAAGCTCGCCCGCCGGCGAAGCGCCAGCCCGGGTGCAGGCCTTCATTTCAACGATCCGCTTGGCGCTGGATGAACCCGTGGTGGAGTCTGCGCGATGAGCTGGCTGAACAAACTGCTTCCTCCGAAGATCAAGCGCGACGCGCCGACCAAGAAGTCGATTCCGGAAGGGCTGTGGAGCAAATGCGAGGTTTGCGAGGCGGTGCTTTACCGCTCCGATCTCGAAGGAAACCAGCATGTTTGCCCAAAGTGCGGCCACCACAAGCGTCTTCGCGCGCGCGCGCGTCTCGATCTGTTGCTCGACCCGGATGCGCGCTTTGAAATCGGGGCTGAAGTTGTTCCGGTCGACCCCCTGAAGTTCAAGGACAGCAAGCGCTACGCCGACCGCTTGGCGGCCGCGAATGATGAAACCGGCGAGGGCGATGCGCTGATCGTCATGCAAGGCTCGATAAAGAGCGTTGCCTGCGTCGCAGCGGTCTTCGAGTTCGACTTCATGGGCGGCTCAATGGGCTCGGTGGTGGGCGAGCGATTTGTCCGTGGCGTCAATGCGGCGGTAGAACAGGGATTGCCGTTCATCTGCTTCACGGCCTCTGGCGGTGCGCGCATGCAGGAGGGTTTGTTCTCGCTCATGCAGATGGCCAAGACGACGGCTGCGCTGACGCGTCTGTCAGAGCGGCAACTGCCGTTCATCACCATCCTCACCGATCCGACCATGGGCGGCGTGTCGGCAAGTTTTGCCTTTGTTGGCGACGTGGTGATTGGTGAGCCGGGTGCGCTGATCGGATTTGCCGGGCCGCGGGTGATCGAACAGACCGTGCGAGAGAAGCTGCCTGAAGGATTCCAGCGCTCGGAATTCCTGCTTGAGAAAGGCGCGCTGGATATGATCGTGGATCGGCGCGAGATGCGCGACCAGCTGGCGTCCTTGATTGCGCTGCTGATGCGCCAGAGCGCACCGAACTGATTACTTTCCGGCTCGTGTGTTGATGTCCCAGAAGTCCTTGCCGGACTGGCTAGACTATGTCGAACGCCAGCACTTTCGCACGATCGAACTCGGGCTTGATCGCGTTCGCGCGGTCTGCAGCGCGCTGCAGGTCAAGCAGCTTGTTCCCGTCATCCTGGTCGCCGGTACTAACGGTAAGGGCTCGACCTGCGCGATGGTCGAGGCCATGCTTCGCGCAGCGGGCTACCGCGTCGGTCTGTACACCTCGCCCCACCTCGTTCGCTACACGGAGCGAATCCGGATCGACGGCGCCGAGGTCACGGAAGCGGCGCTGTGCGAGGCGTTCGAGCAAGTCGAGCGGGCGCGCGGCGAGGTGCCGCTGACCTATTTTGAGTTCGGTACCCTGGCGGCATGGCAGGTGTTCGACGGCGCGGCGCTCGACGTGCTGATTCTTGAAGTGGGCATGGGTGGGCGGCTGGATGCGGTTAACGTGTTCGAGCCGGATTGCGCCATTGTGACTGGCGTTGCCCTTGATCACATGGACTTTCTTGGTACAACACGAGAGCAGATCGGCTTTGAAAAAGCCGGCATCTTTCGTGCCGGCACACCGGCCATCTGTTCTGATCCGAACCCGCCCGAATCCCTGGTCGCGCATGCCAAGGCGATTGGGGCGGATTTGCGTCTGATCGGGCGCGATTTCTCCTTCGCCGGTGATCGCCAGCAGTGGAGTTTCAAGGGCGTCCAATCACGCAGAAACTCGCTCGCCTACCCGGCATTGCGTGGCGCAAACCAGTTGCTCAACGCATCGGCTGCGCTTGCGGCGCTCGAAGCGCTGTCTGAGCGTTTGCCTGTGTCGATGCAGGCGGTGCGCGAAGGGTTGATGCATGTTGAGCTGACCGGTCGATTCCAGGTCTTGCCGGGGCGCCCTGGCGTGATCTTGGATGTCGCGCACAACCCGCAATCCGTCGGGGTGCTTGCGGAAAATCTTGCGAGCCTTGCTTATGCCCCAGAAACCTATGCGGTGCTGGGTATGCTGGGCGACAAGGACATCCGCGGCGCCATCACATTGATCGCGCCGCGCATCGATCATTGGTTGCTCTGTACGTTGCCGGGCCCGCGCGGGCTTTCGGCAGACGCCCTGGCAGCGCATCTGCGCGCGATTGGCGTGTCGGGCGACATTGAGCTGACGGACTCCCCTTCGGCCGGGTTGAAACGCGCGAAAGAGCGAGCGACTGCCGATGATAGAATCGTAGTCTTCGGATCCTTCCTCACCCTTGCTGACGTCTTGCCGACGTTGGATCGCCACTGAGAATCCCGGTCCGCCATGGCCGATAACGATACCCAGACTGAACTGAAGAAGCGCGCGAGACGGCGCCTGGTGGGTGCCGCTGCGCTTGCGCTCCTGGCCGCCATTGTTCTGCCGCTCGTCATGGAGCATGAACCCAAGCAGGCGGGGCAGGACATCCAGATCCGGATTCCCAGTCAGGAAGGGGCGAATTTTGCATCGCGGGTGATTCAGGGGGGCGGTCCCGCTCCAGCGAAGCCAAGCTTGCCGCCTGAAGACGATGCTGCGGTAAGCGCAGTCAAGCCGTCGAATGCAGTGCCAATGCCGCCGTCGCCGGTCGAGGCGCCGCCCGCTGCCACTGAATTGAGCAACGTTGCGCCGCCCAAGGCGACGGAAAAACCGGTTGAAAAGCCCAGCGTCGCGCAGGATGCTCCAGCCAAGAAACCAGAGGCGATTGTCAAGCGTGACGAGGCTCAGCGTGCGGCCGCGATTCTGAGCGGCGAGAAGGCGCTTGCTGCCGATGCAAGCGGCTATGTCGTGCAATTGGGTGTGTTCAAGGATGCGAACAACGCAGCCAGCGTCAAGGGCAAGGCCAAGGCGCAGGGGGTCAGTGCGTATGCAGAGAACCTCGGCGACAAGACACGCGTTCGCGCCGGGCCTTTTGCCACGCGTGAAGCGGCTGATGCCGCCGCGGCGAAGCTTCGCAAGGCCGGATTGACCGCGGTCGTCACGCCCCGGACCTGATTGATGACCGCGTTTGACTACGTGGTGTTGGCGATTCTCGCCATCTCCCTCGGGGTCGGGGCGTGGCGAGGCTTGGTCAGTGAGGTGCTCGCGCTGATCGCGTGGGTTGTGGCATTCCTGGTGGCAAAGCATTTTTCGCCGCTGGTCGTTCCACTATTCAGTGGCGTGACCGCTGAGCCGTTATTGCAGCAGGTGGCGGCTTTTGCGTCGCTGTTCATTGTCAGCTTGCTCGTGCTGGGTTTGCTTCGCTTGCTGCTGCGTGAACTGCTGCATGCGGCGGGTTTGGGTTTGGCCGATCGGGTGCTCGGTGCCTTCTTCGGGTTGGCGCGCGGAGCCCTGATCGTTTTCGTGCTGGTGTTGTTGGGGGGGATGACCAATCTTCCCAAGCAGCCCTGGTGGCAGAACGCGACGATGGCGCCGCCGTGCGAGACGGCTGTGCTGGCGGTGGCTCCATGGATGCCGGAGCCACTTGCGAAACGGATTCAATTTCGATAGGTGATCGACGATGTGCGGGATTCTGGGTGTAGTAGCGACTACGCCGGTCAACCAGTTGTTGTATGACGGCTTGCAGGTGCTTCAGCACCGGGGGCAGGATGCTGCGGGCATTGCGACCGCGCAGTCCGGCAGATTCCACATGCACAAGGGGTCCGGGCTGGTTCGCGACGTCTTCAGGACGCGCAACATGCGCAACCTGACGGGTAACTGGGGTATCGGGCATTGTCGCTATCCCACCGCGGGATCGGCATATAACCCGGCCGAAGCGCAACCCTTCTACGTGAACTCGCCGTTTGGCTTGATGCTTGCGCATAACGGGAATCTGACCAATTCCGACGAGCTCAAGCGCGAGATGTTCCTCGCCGATCTTCGCCACATCAACACCAACTCGGATTCCGAGGTGCTGCTGAATGTGCTGGCGCATGAGTTGCAGGAGCACGCCAAAGGGCCCCGGCTTGAGTCTGAGCAGATTTTCAAGGCCGTGGCCGGCGTGATGCGCCGTGTGAAGGGCGCCTATGCGGCGGTTGTCATGATCGCGGGCTACGGTTTGTTGGCCTTTCGCGATCCGCACGGGATTCGTCCGCTGGTGATCGGCAGCAACGAGGCACTGGGTGGCACCGAGTACCTGGTGGCTTCAGAGAGCGTGGCAGTCGATGTGCTGGGCTTCAAGCTCATGCGTGACATTGCGCCGGGCGAAGCAGTGCTGATCAACACGCAAGGCGTGCTTGAGAGCCAGCAGTGCGCGACGGGTTTGCCGCATGCTCCGTGTATTTTCGAGTTCGTTTATCTGGCGCGACCGGATTCCTTGATTGACGGTATCTCGGTCTACGACAGCCGCGTCAAGATGGGCGAGTTTCTCGCGGAACGGACGCTGCAGAAGTACCCAGACCTGAAGATTGACGTGGTGATTCCGATTCCGGATTCGAGCCGGCCGGCGGCGATGGAGCTGGCGAACCGGCTAGGGGTCCCGTACCGTGAGGGCTTTGTCAAGAATCGCTACATCGGCCGGACCTTCATCATGCCGGGGCAGGCGATTCGCCGGAAATCGGTACGCCAGAAGCTCAATGCGATTCACCAGGAGTTTGCTGGCAAGAACGTGCTGCTGGTTGATGACTCGATCGTTCGCGGCACCACCAGCCGGGAAATCATCAACATGGCGCGTGAGGCGGGTGCGGCCAAGGTGTACATGGCTTCCGCGGCGCCGCCGGTGCGGTTTGCCAACGTCTACGGCATCGACATGCCGAGCCGAACCGAATTGATTGGCGCATTCCGCGACGAAGAGGAAATCTCCCGCGAGATTGGCGCGGATGGCTTGATCTATCAAGACATCGAAGACCTCAAGCGCGCAGTGCGTGAGTTGAACCCGGCAATTCAGGTTTTCGAGACTTCTTGCTTTGATGGCATCTACATCACCGGCGACATTACGGCGAAGTATCTCAACGACATCGAGGACGCCCGCAATGTGGTTGCGCCCGCACAAAGCGACAAGGATGACGACGATGATGGCGAGGGCGAGGATGGCGGCGGCCAGATGGATCTGAATCTGGTATCGCGTCAGAGTCGCTAAGCGTCATGTGCCCGGACTGAGTCCAGGCGGGCAAAAGCAAAACGCCGTGGATCGAATGCTCCACGGCGTTTTTTTACGCCTTCGGGTCGTCGTCCGGCGGCAGCGCGTCGAGCAGACGTTTTCGCGTGATGGGCTTAGGGAGTACCGCATCGAAGCGCGTGCGTGCAGTGATGCGGGCGACTTGTTCGTCGGACTCGGCGGTGTAGGCGACGATCCATGCCGCACGGGTGGCGGGTTCGCTACGCAGGCGACGGCAGACCTCGTCGCCCCGCATGTCCGGCAGTAGCAGGTCGAGCAGGATGCAGTCGTAGGTATCGAGCTTTGCGAGATCGAGCGCGCTCTGACCGTCAGCCACTTCGGTGGTCTCCCAGCCCAACTGGCCGAGGATCATCGCAGGCAAGCGACGGTTGGGCGGGCTGTCGTCAACGATAAGGGCTTTAAGCTTCAGCAACTGCGAAACACCAGTCCCGACTCTGCGGTCCATTCCAGCCACTCGGCTCGGTCTTTCCAGTCGTGCAGCACCCAGCGTTTGCACGCCTGGCCGTCAACCATGAGTTCATGACATGCAGGTCGGTGCGTGTGGCCATGGATCAGATCGGGGTAGGCTGCTTGCCGCAGCGCCGCGGACACCGCTTCGCCGTTGACATCCATGATCTCGGCGCTTTTCTCTTGCTTGGCGTCTTCGCTCTGGCTGCGAACTTCAGCGGCGATCTGCAGACGTTCGGCCAGCGTTTTCGCGAGGATGCCGCGGCGCCACTCGGGATTCCTGACCATCGCACGGAAGCTTTGATAGGCGATGTCATCGGTGCACAGACTGTCACCGTGCATCAGGATGTAGTCGCGCTCGCCCAACTTCAGCGGATGCGGGTCGGGGATGAGCGTCAACCGGGCCGCTTCGGCGAAGCCGCTATCAATCAGGAAGTCACGGTTGCCGTGCATGAGAAACACTTCGCAACCGGCCGAAGCCAGGCTCGCAATGGCGTTTGCGACGCCTTGGGCTGCCGGGTCAACCAATGCGTCGTCACCCGGCCATGCGTCGAACAGGTCGCCCAAAATGTAGAGCGCCTGTGCGGTACGCGCCGGTCCGGCAATGTAACGGCCAAACGCGGCAGCGGTTTCGGGGTGACGGGCACTCAGGTGCAGGTCGGAGATGAAGTGAATCATGGGGCAACCGTGCGGCCGTCAGATGACTTCGGCGCGGACGATGACGACGTCTTCGGCCGGTACGTCCTGGAAAAATCCGCGGCGACCGGTCTTGACTGCACGGATCTTGTCGACGACATCCATGCCTTCCACGACCTTGCCAAAAACACAGTAGCCCCAGCCGTTCAGGTCGGGCGAGCGGTAGTTCAGGAACTCGTTGTCTGCGACGTTGATGAAGAACTGGGCCGATGCCGAATGGGGTGCCTGGGTACGTGCCATTGCCACGGTGCCGCGGGCATTCTTGAGGCCATTGTTGGCTTCGTTCTCAATCGTTTCGCGCGTGGGCTTCTGCTCCATGTCGGCCGTCATGCCGCCGCCCTGGATCATGAAACCGTCGATCACACGATGAAAAATCGTGCCGTCATAGTGACCCGACTGGACGTAGTCGATGAAGTTCTTGACCGTCTTCGGGGCTTTTTCGGCATCGAGTTCAAGCGTGATTTCGCCGAGGGAGGTGTGCAGTTTGATCATGTGGATTCCTGGTTGCCGCGCGGTGGCGGGCGGTTACTTTGCTGCCGTCGGTACTACGCGACGGGCGCTCAGAAGGGTGATCGGCTTGACTGGAACGTCACGGTGCCCTGCGACGGTTCCGGTCTTGGCGGCCTCGATCTTGCGGATGGTTGCCATGCCATCGACCACCTTGCCAAAGACCGCGTAGCCCCACCCATCAAAAGACGGGTAGTCAAGCGAGTCGTTGTGGCGAAGGTTGATGAAGAACTGCGAGCTTGCGGAGTTCGGATCCTGGGTGCGCGCCATCGAAAGTGTGGCGGTCTCATTCTTGAGTCCGTTCTTGGCCTCGTTTTCGATTGGGGCCCGGGTCGGCTTCTGCTGCATGTCGGCGGTCATGCCGCCACCTTGCACCACGAAGCCAGGAATCACACGGTGAAAGACCGTGTTGTCGTAGAAGCCGGCGTCGACGTATTGCAGGAAGTTCGCGACGGACTTTGGCGCCTTGGCCGGGTAGAGCTCGATCACGAATGCGCCGGCGTCGGTTTCGACCTTGACCTTGGGATTGGCGTCTTGCGCTAGCGCCGACTGACACAACCCCACCATCGCGAGGATCGAAAATAGCAGATGGATGCATTGCTTGATCATTGTCATGCCTGTCCTTCGTAGAGAATCTTCCACTTTCCGCCTTCCTTGATCCAATACTGCCGCTTGCCGTCGCGCTGCTTGAGATTGTTGCTGCGGTAGTCCTGGTCGAAGGTGACGACCACCATTTCTTCCTGGCCCGGGTCGCGGAACATGCTGATGTTGTCCAGGCGCACCTGAACCCAGGTCTTGCCCTTGGCAATCGCGCGTTTGCGGGCACCCCACTGGGTCCGCGTTGCGCTGTCACTGGTGAACTTCTCGGCGTAGTGCTGCAGGTAGCGCTCGGTGTCGCCACTCTCCCAATCGCGGCGCCAGGCTTCGATCTGGCCTTGCAGCGCAGAGCGTTCCTGCTGCCAGTCGTCGAGGCTCAGCCATTCCACCTCGTCGCTGATGATCACCGGCGTCAGGCCAAGCTGCAGGCGCGAAGCGAGCGCCTGTAGATCGGCGTTCGCAAGGACGACGCAGCCGTCGGATGCCTTGGGTGGGCGTGACATCGTGTCACGCGGCACGCCATGCAGCCAGATGCCGTGGCCGGCACGGCCGAGCAGGCGGTCATATTCGTTCGGGTAATTGATCGGGAAGGCGCCGGAGCCGTAGAAGTCGGTCAGCTTCTTCTTCGGCACCTCGGACACCACGTGATACACCCCAAGCGGCGTCCGCTTGTCGCCTTCGCGCGATTTCTTGGCGCCTTCCTTGCCATGTGTGATGTAGTAATCGGCAACGAAGCGTGGCCGACCACGTTCATTGGCATAGAGGTAGAGCCGCGATTTCTTGGTGTCGACGACGATTGCGTACTTCTGATCCGGCCGCATCTGCAGCAGGTAGCGTGGCACCTGATTTTTGGTTGGGCGGGCGTGATAGGCCTGAAGCCGCGCAATGGCTTCGTCGCGCAACTCGGCCACCTTCTCCGGCGGCGCGGTCGGCGCATTGCCAAAGCCGGTGAGCGGCCGGCTGCGTGCCAGCAAGAGATCGCCGCGAATCAGATGAGCCAGGCGGAAATTCGGATACACCGCCAGCAATGCGTCGACGCGCTCAAGCGCGCTGTCCAGCCGCCTTGCCTCGATGTCCTTGAACACTTTTGATAGAGAAGCTTCGGGGCCGCCATCGGAAATCGGCCCTTTGGGTGACTGTGCTGATGCGCTTGTGCCAAGCACTGCACCAAGAATCAGCGCGGCGCAGGCCCCGATTCGGAACAACTGCTTCATCAACCGCCAACCCGTTCCTGCTGGATCAGCCAACGACCGTCACGTTTGACCAGAACAAGCGTCTTGGTGGTGGCGGACTTCAGATTGGCCGAGGTGTAGGACTGACGGAAACGAACCTTTGCTTCGTCGCCGCTCACCCGCACGTTCAGATCGTCAACCTCGACGCGGATCGGGCCGGGTTTTGCGATGCGCAGCTGGCGGTCGCTCTCCCAGGTCTTGCGTGGCACGCCGCCCGGAGTCTCGAAGTCACGAGCGTAGTAGTTGAGGTAGGCCTTTACGTCCTTGCGTGACCAGGCGGCCGCCCAGTTTTCGACAAGCTTGCGTGCTTCCGCTTGTGCCTTGTCGTCAGGTTTGGGTTCCGCTTTCTTTTCGGGTACGGGAGCCGCCTTTTCGGCCGCGGGTTTGGCCGGCAGTTTTTCTGGCTCGGCCTTGGCGACGACGGGCGTTGCAGGCGCCGGTTTGGCGGCTGCGGGTGTTTCCGGGGTCTTGGCAGGTGCTTTGGCGGCCGCAGCCGGTGCGGCGGCCGGCGCTGCCGCCACCAACACCGGCTTGCTCGGCGGTGCCGTGCGCGGCACGCGGCTGTTGCTGCCCATCAGATCACGGATGACCGCCAGTTTGGTTTGTGCCTGCGTATTCGCTGAATCGAGTTGTAGCGCCTTGTCGTAAGCCTGGCTGGCAAGTTTTGCGTAGACGTCGCCAAGGTTCTCGTGCGCGGTCGCATAAGCCGGATGGGTCCGAATGGCCATCTCAAGCGCCGCCTTTGCCTTCTCGTACTGACGCTGCGATGCGTAGATCACTGCGAGGTTGTTGTACGGCTCGGGCAGTTCGGGGTAGTCCTCGGAAAGTTTCTGGTAGAGCGCGATCGCATCGTTCTGGCGATTCATCTCGGTGAGGATGATTCCCTTCGTGAAGCGTGCGGGGGCGTCTTTCGGTTTTACCGCCAGGATCTGATCGACTTTTTCCAGTGCCGCAGGCAGCTGCCCTTGCTTCATGCTTGCTTGCACTTCGGCGAGCGTGGGCTCGGCGGCTGCAGGCAGTGCGCTCGCGACCAGCAGGGCGGCCAGCAGGGCGTTAAGAGACAGGCGGAAAGGGCGAAAAGTCATTGTGCTAACATCCGGCGAGCAAGGCGCGACGCGCCCGTTCTAGCCCGCCATTCTACCAACAAGGCCCCTTGCGCGGGTGGAAGTGGCCGCCGTTTCCAGTCACGGCAACTCCTCGGATCAAACTGATGCTCACGATTTACAACTCGCTCACTCGCCAGAAGCAGCCATTCACCCCGATCGAACCCGGCAAGGTCCGCATGTATGTTTGCGGCATGACGGTGTACGACCTTTGCCATCTTGGGCATGCGCGCTGTTTTCTGGGTTTTGACGTGGTGCAGCGCTGGTTGCGGGCGTCGGGCTACGCGCTGACTTATGTGCGCAACATCACTGACATCGACGACAAGATCATCCGGCGTGCGCAGGA
This sequence comes from Niveibacterium sp. 24ML, assembly GCF_026586805.1. Taxonomy (GTDB): domain Bacteria; phylum Pseudomonadota; class Gammaproteobacteria; order Burkholderiales; family Rhodocyclaceae; genus Niveibacterium. Next base: position 41,945 of record NZ_JAPFHA010000003.1, read on the forward strand.
GAACGGCGAACCCATCGCGGCATTGACCGAGCGCATGGTCGCTGAGATGAACGCCGATTTTGCGGCACTCGGGATCGAGCAGCCGGACCTGGAGCCGCGCGCGACGGACTATGTGCCGCAGATGCTCGAAATCATTGAAACCCTTGAATCCAATGGCCTGGCATACCAGGCGGATGATGGCGATGTGAATTTTGCGGTGCGCAAGTTCCCGGGGTACGGCAAGCTCTCTGGCAAGTCGCTGGACGATTTGCGCGCCGGCGAGCGGGTCGCGGTGGATTCGTCCAAGCGCGATCCGCTCGATTTCGTGCTGTGGAAGGCCGCGAAGGAAACCGAGCCGGCCGATACCAAGTGGTCGTCGCGCTGGGGCAAGGGCCGGCCGGGATGGCACATTGAGTGCTCGGCCATGAGCAGCGCGATTCTTGGCAAAACGCTGGACATCCACGGCGGCGGGCCGGATCTGCCGTTTCCGCACCATGAGAATGAAATCGCGCAAAGCGAAGGTGCCCACAATTGCACCTTGGCGAATGTGTGGATGCATGCCGGCGCCTTGCGGGTCGATAACGAAAAGATGTCCAAGTCCCTGGGCAACTTCTTCACGATTCGCGAAGCACTCAAGCAGTACGACGGCGAGGTGATCCGTTTCCTGGTCGTGCGGTCGCACTATCGCAGCCAGATCAACTATTCGCCTGATCTGCTGGCGGACGCCAAACATGCGCTGACCCGCCTCTACACGGCCTTGCGCGACGTGCCTGCCGAAGCGGTCGAGCTTGACTGGGCGAATCCGCATGCTGCGCGCTTCAAGGCGGCGATGGATGACGACTTCAACACCTCGGAAGCAGTTGCGGTGCTGTTTGAATTGGCTGGCGAGGCGCAGCGGAGCCGAGACGGCAAGGTTGCTGGTCTGCTCAAGGCGCTTGGTGCTGTGGTCGGTTTGCTGCAGCGCGATCCGGTAGCGTTCCTGCAGGCGGCGGTGACTGAGGATGGATTGAGCGCCGAGGCGATCGAGCAGCTGATCGTTGATCGTGCAGCCGCGAAGAAGGCGCGTAACTTTGCGGAGTCTGACCGAATTCGCGACCAGCTCAAGGATGCAGGCGTCGTGCTGGAAGACTCACCCCAAGGGACGACTTGGCGCCGTATTTGAATACTGCATTTCAACAAAAAACGGGGCGGCCTTGGCCGCCCTTTTTCGTATTCGCTTGCGATTTAGCGGCGTTGAACGATCACGCTGCCGATCGAGTAGCCCGCGCCAAACGAGCAGATGACACCCAGGTCGCCTTGCGCGAGATCGTCCTGGTGCAAGTGAAACGCGATGATCGAACCGGCCGATGCGGTGTTCGCGTATTGATCCAGCACCACCGGGGCTTCATCGAAGCTCGCGTCGCGGTCGAGTAGGCGCCGCGCGATCAACTGATTCATCGAGAGATTGGCCTGGTGAAGCCAGAAGCGCCGCACGGCCTGCGGAGTGTGGCCGTGCGCCTCAAGGTGGGTGCTGATATGCTCGGCCGCCATCGGGCAGACTTCCTTGAACACCTTGCGGCCTTCCTGGCGGAACAGCTTGTCACGGGCGTTCGGGTCGGTATCTTCGCAGCGGTTCAGGAAGCCGGCGTTGTTGCGGATATTGTTCGAGAAACTGGTTGCCAGCTTGGTGCCGCGGATCGTCCAGCCGCCGTCGCCCATGTCGGCGCGTTCGACCAGAATCGCCGTTGCGACATCGCCGAAGATGAAGTGGCAGTCTCGGTCGCGCCACTCCAGATGGGCCGAGCAGATTTCCGGATTCACGACCAGTACTGAGCGGGCGCTTCCGGAGCGCACGGCGTTCGCCGCCTGTTCGATACCGAAGGTGGCGGACGAGCACGCAACGTTCATGTCGAACGCAAAGCCCTGGATGCCCAGCGCATGCTGGATTTCGACCGCAATCGCAGGGTAGGGGCGTTGCATGTTCGATGCTGCGCAGATCACCGCGTCGATATCCGCGACATCGCGGCCGGCACGCGCAAGCGCATCCTGTGCGGCGGCGACGCCGATTTCCGCCTCCATCGACAGCGCATCGTCTGGCCGCGCGGTGAAGCGGGGATACATGCGCGCGGGGTCAAGCACGCCGGCCTTGTCGAGCACGAAGCGTTGCTTGATGCCGGAGGCTTTTTCGATGAATTCGGCGCTCGATTCGGTCAGCGCGGGGATTTCGCCGGCCGCGATTTGCGCAGTGTGTTCCGCGTTGTAGCGCGCGACATACGCGTTGAAGGATGCGACGAGCTCTTCGTTGGTGATGGATTGCGACGGCGTGAACAGCCCTGTCGCGCGGATGACGACGTCGATCATGAAGCTACCTTTACCAAAATGTTGCGGGAAGGTAGCACATCCGCTGCCGTATGGACGACCGGGTGTCGGCGCGGCCTGCCGGTAGGCGGCGTGCGGTGGCCTGGTTCAGGCTTGCGCCCCGCCGCTGGGCGGGGCGCAGTGCTGATCAGATCAGCGAATGACGCGGCCTTGGCGGTCGATCACCGCCATTTCGGCAAATTCCAGACTGCCGCGTCGTGTGCCGCCGAAATTGATGTTCAGGCCACCAAGATCGAACCGTTCCATGCTGGCCAGTGCGGCCGGTAGCTTGTTCTTGGCGCCGCCTGCACGCTTGAGGCCCTCGACCAATGAGCGGGTCGCAACGTAGGACTCCATCATGGCCTGGGTCGGCGTAACGTCGTTCTGCCCGAACTTGGCATAGGCTGAGCGGAACTCGCGCACCAGCGGAACCGATTCATTGGTGGTGTTGGGCGCTGCTTCCATCACGGCGACGCCATGGGGGGCCTTTTTCCCGATGATCAGCGCCAGGTGCGCGCCTTCAACGTAGGACAGGGTCGTGATCTGGGCCGTACCGCCCTGTGCGCGGTAGCGCTGGATGAAGGCTGCTGCGCCCGCGGTCTGCGACGCGAGCACGATGGCTTGCGGGGCCGCACTGATCATCTTGCTGACTGCTTGGTCAACCATGGCCGAACCGGCCAGATAGCTGACGCCGCTGACCTTCACGCCCAGTCCCTTGGCTTCACTGCTCGCCGCGGTGAATGCCTCGCGCCCGAAGCCATTGTCTTCGTACACCAGACCAATGTTCTGTATGCCGCTGGTTGCGTGATGCTTGAACACGCGCGCGACCTCGAACGAAAAGCTCGGGCGGGTCAGGAAAAGCTGTTTTGACCCACTGGCAAGGCTCGATGCGCCGACGCGCGGGCCAACCAGCGGCAAGCCGGTGTCTTCAAGCACGCGGCTGTCGAGCAATTGCTGCACGCTGTCTTCGCCGAGTACTCCAAGCAGCGCGACCGGACTGTGCTTTTCGATCAAGCCCCGCATCTGTTTTCCGATGTCGCCGGGTTCCTGGCCGGCGGTGACCAGGCGAAGTTTCTGGCTGTTGATGCCCCCGCGGGCATTGAGTTCAGCGACTGCAACGCTGGCGCCGACCTGCATGTGCCAGCCAACCCCACCGTAAGGGCCGGTGAGTGGGGCGAGCTGCAGCACGGTGATGTCGGCCTGTGCCAATGGCATGGTGCAGCTGATGAGCAGCGCAGCGAGTGCCTTGACCGGGTGCGTAAAAATTTTCGATGTCATGTTCAGATCCTCGAATGCTCTGGATTAGCGCTGCGGCGCGTTGGCGGAGACCGCTTGGACAAGGCGCGTCTGTGCTTCGCGCGAATTCATCGCTGGATCGTTGAAAAAGCTTGATACCACCGCCTGCATGGCAGACTGAACCGCTTCGGGGGCCGCCATGCGGTGCGCAATCGAGGGCACTAGACCACCGCTCTGCGCGGTGGCGCGGAAGGCTTCGGCCGAGCGCTTTGCGCAGTCGTCAAAACGATCCATCCGCGCGTTGGTGCGTGCAGGGATCGAACCTTTGGCAAGGTTGAAGTTCTCTTGGAACTCGGCGCCCATCAGGGCGTTGGCCAGATCGGCCTGGGCCTTGCGGGCATCGTCTTGCCGTTGGCGGAAGAAGGCGAAACTATCAATGTTGTAGGTGTAAGCCTTGTCGGAGCCCGGGGCTGCGAGGCACAGGTAGTCGCGACCCGGTTGCTTGCCGGCGCGTGCAAATTCGCCTTTGGCCCAGTCGCCCATGAACTGCACCGCGGCCTTGCCGTTGATGACCAGCGCCGTCGCCGCGCTCCATTCACGGTTGTTGGCGCCGGCGTCGATCAGCTTGCGCAGTGACTTGAAGGTGTCGAGCACCTTGGTCATCGTGGCGCTTTGTAGTGTGGCCGGATCAAGGGTGACAAAGGCCTTCCTGTAGAAGTCGGCGCCACCAACGCCCAAGGCCACCGATTCAAACAGGGTGAAGTCCTGCCAAGGCTGGCCGCCATGAGCGATCGGGATGAAGCCGGCCTTGCGGATGTTCTCGGCCGACGCGATCAATGCGTCCCAGCTTGCCGGCGGCTCCACCCCGGCCTTCTTGAGGACTTCGGGGTTGATCCACATCCAGTTCACCCGATGGACGTTCACCGGGGCTGCGACATAGCGCCCCTCGTATTTCATCGCGTTCGCGACCACCGTAGGCAGGGTTGCATCCCAGTTGCCGGCTTTGGCGATGTCACCGATGTCGGCGAGCAGGCCGTCTTCGGCCCAATCGCGGATCTCCGGGCCTTTGATCTGGGCTGCCATCGGCGGGTAGCCAGACACGACGCGGGTCTTGAGCAGCAGCATTGCGTTGTCGCCACCGCCGCCAGTGACAGAAAAGTCGCGCCAGCGATGGCCGTTCGCTTCGAGCTTCTTGGTCAGTTCTGCGAGGGCCTTTGCTTCGCCGCCCGAGGTCCACCAATGCAGCACTTCGACATCCGCTGCATGGGTGTGGCCGCAGAGCGCAGCAAGGGCCGCAGCGAGCAGGCTCTGCTTGAGTTTCTTGATCATTTGTTTGCTTCCGTTCAGTTCGTCGCAGCGGTGCGCACGACGAGTGTCATCCCCGCCGCTTGTTTGTTGCGGCGGAGTGCCAATGTTTTGATTGGTGCTGAAAACGGGCGCGTGAATCGCGCCGGTGCCGTTCGCGCTAGGGCGTTGCGCGGACCGGGGCGGGCGGATGGTGACGGGGGTGCAGGCGGGCTGCGGGTAAGGCAGGCGCGTGAGTGCGTTGTGCGCTCGACATAATGGTCTCCTTTGTGTGTGTTGCTCTTCGCCGGTCGCTTGTGGGCCGCGCCGTGCGTATTGTTGTGTCAGGGATAACCCGAACGGGGTTAACCCTATTCCTTCCCCGCAGGCTTGGCAATACCGCCGAGAGGTCGCGCGCAGGCAAGCGTTGACGAAAAAGGGGCTCCCGAAGGAGCCCCTTTCTGTGCGGCGTCTGGACGCGATCAGTCGCTGAAGAACTCGCGGACCTTGTCCATCCAGCCCTTGGCGCGCGGTGTCTGTTTGGCGGTGTCGCGCTGGGTGATTTCCTCGAACTCGCGCAGCAGTTCGCGCTGGCGTTCGTTCAGGTTCACCGGCGTTTCCACGACCACATGACAGAGCAGGTCGCCCGGGTGGCCCGAGCGCACATTGCGGATGCCCTTGCCGCGCAGGCGGAAGACCTTGCCGCTTTGCGTTTCCGCCGGGATCTTCAGGTTCGCAGCGCCGTCGAGCGTCGGGATCGCGATTTCGCCACCCAGTGCCGCTGTTGCAAAGCCGATCGGCATTTCGCAATGCAGATCGTCGTGATCGCGCTGGAAGACCTGGTGCTCGCGCACATGGATCTCGACGTACAGGTCGCCCGGAGGGCCCCCGTTGACGCCCGGTTCGCCGTAGCCGGCGTGGCGCAGTCGCATGCCGTTGTCGATGCCGGCGGGGATCTTCACTTCCAGCGTCTTTTGCTTCTTCACCCGGCCTGCGCCATGGCAACTGGTGCAGGGGTCCGGCACGATGCGACCGGAGCCGTGGCACTTGGGGCAGGTTTGCTGGATCGAGAAGAAGCCCTGCTGCATCCGCACTTGCCCGTTGCCGCCGCAAGTGGGGCAGGTCTTGGGTTGCGTGCCGGGTTTCGCGCCCGAGCCCTTGCAGACTTCGCATTCTTCCATCAAGGGGATGCGGATCGTCTTTTCTGCGCCACGTGCGGCTTCCTCGAGTGAGATCTCGAGGTTGTAGCGCAGATCGGCGCCGCGATAGACGTTCGAGCGGCCGCCACCACCGCCGCCACGTCCGCCGCCAAAGATCTCATCGAAGATGCCGCCAAAGGCATCCGAGAAGCCTTCAAACCCTGCGCCGCCGCCAAAGCCGCCCGGGCCTCCGGCGGCCGACGGATCGACGCCAGCGTGGCCGTACCGGTCGTAGGCCGCGCGCTTGTTGCCGTCGGAGAGCACTTCGTAGGCCTCTTTGGCCTCCTTGAATTTCTCTTCCGCACCCTTGTCGTCGGGGTTACGGTCCGGGTGGAACTTCATCGCAAGCTTGCGGTAGGACTTTTTGATGTCCTCGTCGCTGGCGTCGCGATTGACCCCCAGTACGTCGTAGTAATCCTTTTTAGCCATCTATTCGTATCCTCTAACGCAAAGGCGCAAAGGGCGCGTTGCGACCCTTTGCGCCTCCCCGCCTTGCGTTGGTGTGGCTTACTTCTTGTCCTTGACCTCGGTGAACTCGGCGTCGACCACATTGTCGTCAGCCGGCTTCGCGCTGGGGCCTGCACCGGCGCCAGGGGCTTCGCCCTCGGCCGTTTGCGAGTACATCTTCTCACCCAGGGTCTGGCTGGCGAGTGCAAGCGCCTGTGCCTTGGCTTCGATGTCTTCCTTGTCGGTGCCCTTGATCGCTTCTTCGGCTTCCTTGATCGCGGTTTCGATCTTGGCCTTTTCGTCGGCCGAGACCTTGTCGCCGTGCTCCTGGATCGCCTTCTTGGCGGTGTGGATCAGCGCATCGCACTGGTTGCGTGCGTCGATCAGCTCACGTGCCTTGCGGTCGTCTTCAGCGTGGGCTTCGGCATCGTTCACCATCTTCTGGATCTCGTCATCCGACAGGCCCGAGTTCGCCTTGATGGTGATCTTGGCTTCCTTGTTCGTTGCCTTGTCCTTGGCCGAGACATGCAGGATGCCGTTGGCGTCGATATCGAAGGTCACTTCAATCTGCGGCATGCCGCGCGGCGCCGGCGGAATGTCGGACAGGTTGAACTGGCCGAGGCTCTTGTTGGCGCTGGCGAGTTCGCGCTCACCCTGCAGCACGTGGATCGTCACCGCGGTCTGGTTGTCGTCGGCGGTCGAGAACACTTGCTGCGCCTTGGTCGGGATCGTGGTGTTGCGCTTGATCAGCGGGGTCAGCACGCCGCCGAGGGTTTCGATACCCAGCGTGAGCGGGCAGACGTCGAGCAGCAGCACGTCCTTGACTTCGCCTTGCAGCACGCCACCCTGGATCGCGGCACCGACGGCCACGGCTTCATCCGGATTCACGTCACGGCGGGCGTCCTTGCCGAAGAACTCGCGCACCTTTTCCTGCACCTTCGGCATGCGGGTCTGGCCGCCGACGAGGATCACGTCGTCGATGTCGGTGACTTTCAGGCCGGCATCCTTGAGCGCCTTGCGGCAGGGCTCGATGGTGGCTTCAACCAGCTCTTCGACCAGCGATTCGAACTTGGCGCGGGTAATCTTCATCGCGAGGTGGCACGGCGCGCCGTTGGCCATCGTGATGTAGGGCTCGTTGATTTCGGTCTGCTGGCTCGACGACAGCTCGATCTTGGCGCGCTCGGCGGCAGCCTTGATGCGCTGCAGTGCGATTGCGTCCTTCGACAGATCGATGCCGTTCTGCTTTTTGAACTCTTCGACGATGTAGTCGATGACGCGCTGGTCGAAGTCCTCGCCGCCGAGGAAGGTGTCGCCGTTGGTGGCGAGCACTTCGAACTGCATGTCGCCATCGACGTCGGCGATTTCGATCACCGAGATGTCGAAGGTGCCGCCGCCCAGGTCATACACGGCGATCTTCTTGTCCTTGCCGGCGCCTTTGTCCATCCCGAAAGCCAGCGCGGCCGCGGTGGGCTCGTTGATGATGCGCTTGACTTCAAGGCCCGCGATGCGGCCAGCGTCCTTGGTGGCCTGGCGCTGGCTGTCGTTGAAGTAGGCCGGCACGGTGATGACCGCTTCGGTCACTTCTTCGCCAAGGTAGTCCTCGGCGGTCTTCTTCATCTTGCGCAGCACTTCGGCAGAAATCTGCGGCGGGGCCATCTTCTTGCCACGCACTTCCACCCAGGCGTCGCCGTTGTCGGCCTTGGTGATGGCGTAGGGCATCAGCGAGATGTCCTTCTGCACTTCCTTTTCCTCAAAGCGGCGGCCGATCAGGCGCTTGACCGCGTAGAGGGTGTTCTTGGCGTTGGTGACAGCCTGGCGCTTGGCCGGCGCGCCGCAGAGGATTTCGCCATCATCCATGTACGCGATGATCGACGGCGTCGTGCGCGCGCCTTCCGAGTTCTCGATGACCTTGGGGACGCCGCCTTCCATGATGGCGACGCAGCTGTTGGTGGTGCCCAGGTCGATACCGATGATCTTGCCCATGTTCAATCTGTCCTTTCCGAATTCTGTGGTGTGTCCAAACCTGTTACCGAAGTGGGGTCTTGTCGCGGTGTTTCAAGGGTCTGCCGCGCAGACCGCTCGAACCGGCGCCGCGACAAGGCAGGTCGGTCATCTCATTCCTTGGCTTTCGATACCGCGACCAGCGCGGGACGCAGCACTCGCCCGTCGATCATGTAGCCCTTCTGGAAGACCTGCACGACGGTGTTGGACGGCTGATCCGATTCGACCATGCTCATCGCCTGGTGCTGATGCGGATCGAACTTCGCGCCGGCCGGATCGATCTCGACCAGGTTGCCGCGCTCGAATGCGCGCGCCAGGTTGCGCAGCGTCAGCTCCACCCCTTCTCGGATCACTTCCAGCGTCGGGTTCTCGACCGCGAGGGTCTGTTCGAGGCTGTCGCGGACCGGGAGCAGTTCGGTTGCAAACTTCTCGATCGCGAACTTCGATGCCTTCTGGATGTCTTCAGCTGCGCGGCGACGGATGTTTTCGGTCTCGGCCTTCGCTCGCAGCCAGGCATCGTAGTGTTCTGCACCCTTGAGCTCAGCTTGGCGCAATTGCTCCTCAATGCTGGGCATTGTGTCAATGGCGGTGTTTTCGGGCGATTCTGCGCTGGCCGCATCGGGCGATGCTTCAGCGGCGGAGCTCAATTCAACCTCTGGCGGCTGACTGGAAGGGTTTTCCTGCATGACATTCAACTCCATGGTGGCAACTTCGTGGGCATCTGGGGCGCATTCTCAAAATTTCAAGCCCTGTTTGTGACTCGGTCGAGTGAGCGCTAACATGCGTCCTGTTGACTGGGGGGTCCATGGCTGCACAGCCCGATAAGATCGGTAAGTACCGCATCATCCGTGAAATCGGACGAGGCGCGACCGCGATCGTCTACCTTGCCGAGAATCCGTTCTATCCAGAGCCGGTCGCGCTCAAGCACATCAATTTCGATGACAAATCGAAAGACCGTGCGAAATGGAACCGGCGCCTGCTCAAGCTCTTGCGCGCCGAAGAGGCGGTTTCAAAGCGCTTGAACCACCCGAACATCATCCGGATCTTTGAAACGGTGATCGAGGCCAATCAGGCCTATGTGGTGATGGAGTATTTCGAGGGGTACTCGCTCGAGCGTTACTGCACCTTCGACAACCTGCTTCCGATCAATCGGGTGGTGAGCATCATCTTCAAGTGCTGCATGGCACTCGACTACGCCTACAAGAACGGCATCATCCATCGCGACATCAAACCGGCGAACATCCTGGTCGACGATCAGGACAACGTGAAGATCACCGACTTCGGCCTCGCGATGAACATCAAGAAACAAAGCGACGAGGATTCGACCTTCATCATGGGCGTCGGCTCGCCGGCCTACATGTCGCCGGAGCAGGTGAAGTCCTACCCGCTGAACCAGAAGACCGATCTGTACTCGCTCGGCGTCGTGCTGTTCCACCTGCTGACCGGGCGTTTGCCGTTCCGCGCCAAGAACCCCGCGCAGTTGGTGTATCGCATCATCAACGCCGATCCGCCTTCGGCCGTGTTGCTCAATCCAGCGGTGCCGGAAGGCATGGACCCGATCATTCGCAAGGCGCTGGAGAAGGATCTCTACTCCCGCTACAAGAACGGTGCCGAGATCGCCAAGGATCTCTCGGCAGTCCGCTACAAGCTCTATGACGAGAACGAGCACATCGAGGACAACTCCCACTGGGGGCAGTTGCGCCGTTTGCCGTTTTTCACCGAGTTCGACGATGTCGAGGTGTGGGAGGCCCTCCGCATCGGCAAGTGGCGCCAGAGCGGCGAGTTGACCACCTTGATCAAGGAAGGCAGCAGCGATTCGCGTTTCTGCGTGCTGGTCGAAGGGCGCGTCGAGGTGTCGATCGAGGGGCGCAAGGTGGGGGAGTACGGACCGGGCGAAGTGTTCGGCGAAAGTGCTTTTCTCGACCAACAGGATCGCAAGCAGTTTGCGACGATCGTGACGCTCACGCCGGTGAGCTATCTTGAGATCAACCCTGCAGCGCTTTCGCTGGCTTCGGAAGAGTGTCTGGAACACTTCCGCCAGCGCCTGTCGAGTGTTGCCATGCGCCGTCTGGCCGATGCCTTGCGCGCCATCTCCAAGGGCGCCGAAGCGGCAACCCGCGGCGGCGATTCGGCCGGCGCGGGGTTTGAGTTGTCGCTGGTCAGCTAGGCCCTACACGGCGACATCGATTTGCTGCAAAGCGCCGACCTCGCCGCTTTCCGTCAAGAACACCCCGCTTGATCGCACCGCCGCAGCGACGCTGCCCTCACTGGTTCTGAGCGTGAATGGGGTGTCTACCTTGCCCAGGTAGAGCGCGCCCACTCCTGCGTCGGCCAGTGACTGCAGGCTGCCCACGCCACCCGGGTCAGGCCGCCACAGGCGGAGCTGGGAAAAGGCGGCATCGGATTCGTCGATCCAGCCATTGCCGTCTTGATCCAGGCTTGCAAGCTCAGCGAAGCCATCATCGGTCTGGGGGCCGAAGAGTTCCTTGCCCGAGTCGATGCGACCGTTGCCATCGCCGTCAAGCGCCAGATAGGCCGCGCCGCGAAGCACCGGCAGACGTTCATCGGTACCGCCTTCAATCAGGTCGAAACGGATCGTCTCGCCAGTAGCCGATGGGGTCGCGCTGTCGAGATTGAGGATCAAGGGATCTTTCATGCGGGGGTCGCCTGCGCTAATCGATATGTTGGTCTCTTCGCGCTCGTAGTGTTCCATCGAGAGCATGAAATCGAATTTGAGTTCGCGCCCGTCCTCAAGGCGCACCCGGCCGCTGGCGGCGAAGTCGCTGCGCTCGTAGCGCTCGTTGATTTCCGTGTGGTCAATCTCGATGCCCCAGCCCACGCGCTGTTCCGGTGCGTTGTCCGGGGCGGCGGTGTCGCCGGGCGGGGGCGGCGCAGTTGTTTCGGCAGGTGCCTGCCCGGAAAGCGCCGAGCTGGAAAACACCTGCAGCGTGCGTCCGGTCATCGCCTCGACCAGATCCTTGAGCAGGCGCAGTTGTGTCGGCAGCACATCTTCGGCGATCGGTTTGCTCGCTTCAGGGGCCGATGCGGTCTGCTCCGCCGCAGCGGCGGCGGGCCGTTCTCGCCGCGCCGACATTTCGGGTGCCAAGCTCTGGCTGCGTGCCAGCAGGCTGCGCCCGGCGCTGGAAACTTCGATCCGGCTGCGCTCGACCATGTCAATCGCGAAGCCTGGCCGGGTTCCGCCCGGGCCCTGCCTTGGGTCGACCCAGGCGCTCGTCCGCGTTTCGGTCTCGCGCGATTGCCAAGCCTCGTGCCTGGCTGCCAAGGCCATGTCTGAAGTGCTGATTTTCATCGTCGTTCCTTTGCTCGGGTCCGGTTGGCCGGCCAGGCTGTATCGCCTGTGATGAACTACGACGATCAGGCCGTGTCACTTGAAGACCTGATGGGGGGACGACGCCTGTCGCGGACGAGTGGTCGGCCGTGATCAAAGCCTAAAGTTTTCTTTAGTTCGGCCGAAAACCCTCTCATCGCCGCCGCAGTAGAAGCAACCCAATGGAGGAATGTCGTGGCCCGAAGCAGCGTTTATGGGATTAGCCGGGTGGACAACGAGGTCAGCCGCACCCATGGCTGGCTGGTGACCATCCAGCGGCGGGGTGTGATTTATCGCAAGCACTTCAGTGATGGCGTACATGGCGGGAAGACGAAGTCCTTCAACGCCGCGAAAACCTATCGCGATGAGGTGATCGCCAAGCACCCGCCGTTTTCGATGCGCGAATACTCGAACATCGTCAAGAAGAACAATCGCTCTGGTGTCGTCGGAGTATGTCGTTACTGCGCCTCTGAGACGCGCGACATGCCTGAAGAGAAACAGCGTTGGTTCTGGGTGGCCTCATGGCCACTGCCGGATGGTCGCCGCAAGCGTGTGAAGTTCTCGGTCAAGAAGTATGGCGAGGACGGTGCATTCAAGATGGCGTTGAAGGCGCGCAAAGACGCGCTCAAGAAGCTGGAAGGCGAGTTCGACCCGGGGGCCGTGCGGCGCAAGCCGGCACGCCGCCGCGCCGCAAGCGCCGAAGGCGCCCGCCGCAGCGCGTAAGCAAGAAATCGGGGGCGCCTGAAGATTCAGGCGCCCCTTGTCTTTGCGCTATTTGCGGTCGCTCAGGGCCATGCTGACCAGTGTGCACAGCACGCTGTAGAGCAGGGCGCCCCAGAAAGCGGACCAGAACGTCGGCACCACGATGCCGCCGATCAGGCCTGATACGGCCCAGAACGCGAGCGCGTTGATCACCAGTGCAAACAGGCCCAGCGTCAGCACGCTGATCGGCAGCGTGATCAACAGCAGCAGGGGTTTGATCGAAGCGTTGACCAGGCCCAGCAGCAGCGCGAACAGCAGCGCAGCCTGCCAGCTCTGGACAGTGATGCTGCTGACCACTTCTGGCACGAGCATCAGTGCCACGGTGTTCAATGCCCAGATCGCAATTCGGTTCAGCATCAGTTTTTTGCTCCCATTGTTCTGGCGCGCTCGGCGCTCAGGCTCAGCGAGGTGTTGTCGGGTGCGGGGGTGGCAAGCCAGTCACCCGTCTGGCGCTGGATCAGGCTGCAGAGCGCGCGGATCCAGTCGTCCCGCTCGTTCAGGCAGGGGATATAGCCAAAGTCCTTGCCGCCGGCAGCAATGAAAGCTTGCTTGCATTCCATGGCGATTTCTTCAAGCGTCTCAAGGCAGTCCGAGACGAATCCCGGGCAGATGACATCGACCTTCTTGACGCCTGATTTGGCGAGCGCCACGAGCGTAGGCTCGGTGTAGGGCTGCAGCCACTCGGCACGGCCGAAGCGCGACTGAAAGGTGACGACGAAGTCCTCCGGCCGGAGTTTGAGGTCCTGCGCCAGCAGGCGCGCAGTCTTGTGGCATTCACAGTGGTACGGATCGCCTCGGTCAAGGCTGAAGCGCGGCACGCCGTGAAAGCTGATCACCAGTCGCTCTGCTGGGCCGTTGCGCTGCCAGTGCTCACGTACGCTGGTGGCCAGTGCGTGGATGTAGGCGCTGTCGTCGGCATAGGCGCGGACAAGGCGCAGCTCGGGCAGGTTCCGGCTGCTACGCATCCAGTCGGCCAGCGCGTCGGCGACCGAACCGCTGGTGCTGCTGGCGTACTGCGGATACAGCGGCAGTACGAGGATGCGGTTGCATCCGGCCGCTTTCATCGCATCCAGTTGCGTGGCCACCGAAGGGCTGCCGTAGCGCATCGCATACTGCACCTTCAGATCCCCGTGGCCCGCTTGCGCCAGATAGCCACGCACCAGCTTTGCCTGTCGCTGTGTGTGCAAGGCCAGGGGCGAGCCTTCCGGCGTCCAGACGCTGGCGTACTTGTGCGCCGATCTCTTAGGGCGCGTGTTCAGGATGATGCCGTTGAGAATCGGCCACCAGGCCAGGCGCGGGATCTCGACGACCCTGTCATCGGATAGAAACTGCTTCAGGTAGCGCCGAAGCGCACCGGGGGTGGGTTCATCGGGCGTGCCCAGATTGACGAGGAGCACGCCAATCCTGGGCGCAGTGCCGTGCCGGTACGCCGGTTCGCTGCGGAATCGAGACATTGGGCGGGGGATCAGCCTTGTGGTGGTGAAAGTGCGCTGGAAAGCAGCCGGGCGGTGATGTCGACGATGGGAATCACGCGTTCGTAGGCCATGCGGGTCGGGCCGATAACACCCAGCGAACCGACTACCTGACCGTCGACCTTGTAGGGCGCGGTAACCACGGCGCAATCGTCGAGCGATGCAATGCCCGATTCGCCGCCGATGAAGATCTGGACGCCCTGCGCATCGCGCGACACTTCAAGCAACTGAAGCAGCCCGCTCTTGTGTTCGAACAGGCGGAAAAGCTCGCGCAGGCGCCCCATGTTGGACGACAGGTCCTCAACCTCAAGCAGGTTGCGCTCGCCGCTCAGCACATACGAGGATTGCTCGGTTTCCGAGATGGCCTCTTTGCCTGCGGTGATGGCCTGCGCCATCAGGTCCGACATGTCTTCGCGCAGCTGCACGAGTTCTTCGCGGATCCGCTCGCGGATCTCATCAAAATCCAGCCCGGCAAAGTTGTGGTTGAGGAAATTCGTTGCGCGCGTCAGTTCGTCGTTGGTATAGGCGCGTTGCGTCAGCAGGATCCGGTTCTGCACGTCGCCCTTCTGGGTCACGATGATCAGCAGCACCCGGCGTTCAGACAGCCCGACGAACTCGATCTGCCGGATTCTTGCGGTTTCTTTCCGCGCGGTGACGACCACACCGGCAAAGCGTGTCAGCTCCGATAGCAGGTGCGACGCGGCGTTGATGACGCGTTGCGGCTGGTCTGGCTGCAACTGGCTTTCCAGCTCCAGCAACTGTGCCTGCTGCAAAGGCTGCACGGTCAGCAGGCTGTCAACAAACAAGCGGTAGCCCCGCGCCGTCGGAATCCGCCCGGCCGAGGTGTGCGGACTTGCGACCAGGCCGAACTCCTCCAGATCGGCCATCACATTGCGGATCGTAGCGGGGGACAGTTCAAGCCCCGACGACTTCGAGAGCGCGCGCGAGCCGACCGGCTGGCCATCGGCGATATAGCGTTCGACAAGCGTCTTCAGGAGGATCTGGGCACGCTGGTCGAGCGTTTGATTCACATTGCGTGATTCCATGTCGGCCATTCTAGGGAAAAAACGCGTGATCGCAACGCAGCAACGATTCCTCCGAATGCCTCTGTGTCAGAGGGATCGTCGCAAACCTGTCGGTGAGGCGCGGTGATCTCGAATCGTCGTCTGCACCTTGTGGTTAAATTGGCCCATGCAGAACGTTTTCAAGACCGTTGCGCTGATTGGCAAGTACCAGAGCCCCGAGGTTTCCGACGCGGTGCTCCGGCTGGCGCTGTTCTTGCGCGAGCGCGACTGCGAGGTACTGATCGAGCAGGGTACCGCCAGCGCGACCGGGGTCGGCGCGGGCTTCTGCATTGCCGCGTTTGACCAGATTGGTGAGCGCGCCGATCTGGCGATCGTGCTCGGTGGTGACGGTACGATGCTGACGGCCGCCCGGCGCCTTGCCAGCCATGGCGTGCCGCTGGCGGGGGTCAACCAGGGGCGGCTGGGCTTTCTGACCGACATCCCGCGCGAAGAAATGTTCGAGCATGTTGGCGAAATCCTCGCCGGGCGCGCCCGCCGCGACACGCGCATGTTGCTCGACGCCGAGGTGATTCGCGCCGGCGAGCGAGTATTCCAGACGACCGCGCTGAACGATGCGGTGGTCAGCAAGGGCGAAATCGGCCGCCTGATGGAGTTTGAACTCCACCTCGACGGCGAATTCGTCTACCGCCAGCGCTCGGATGGCATCATCCTTTGCACCCCGACTGGCTCGACCGCTTACGCCATGTCTGCCAACGGCCCCATCCTGCATCCGGGCGTGACCGGGATTGCGCTGGTGCCGCTGTGCCCGCATGCGCTGACGCATCGGCCGATCACCGTTTCCGACGACTGCCAGATCGAGATCGTGGTGCAGGCACCCCACGATGCGCGGATCCACTTCGACGGCCAGTCGCGTTTCGATGCCCGTGCCGGCGATCGACTGCGCGTGCGGCGTGCCGATCATGTCGTGACCCTGCTGCATCCGCCCGGCTACAGCTATTACTCCATCTTGCGCGAGAAGCTTCACTGGAGCGCCGCGCCGCGTTTGCCCTGAAGGAATCACCGTGTTACGTCGCTTGACGATTCGAGACTTCGTCCTGGTCGATCGGCTCGACCTGGAATTTGGCCCGGGCTTTGGTGCGCTCACCGGCGAAACCGGGGCAGGCAAGTCGATCTTGCTCGATGCGCTCTCGCTCTTGCTGGGGGATCGTGCTGACAGCGCGATGGTTCGCGCCGGCTGCGAACGGGCTGAAATCTCCGGCGCGTTTGACTTTGCGCCGGCGGGGCCGGTGGCCTCATGGCTGGCCGAAAACGGCCTGGAGCCGGAAGAAGAACTGCTTGTGCGTCGTATCGTCGAATCTGGCGGGCGCTCGCGGGGCTTCGTCAATGGCACGCCGGTTGCGGCGTCGCAGCTCAAAGCCTTGGGCGAACTCATTGCCGACATTCACGGCCAGCATGCGCATCAGGCATTGCTGCGCAATGATGCCCAGCGTGAGCTGCTGGACGCCCATGCGGGCGTGGGTGCGCTGGTGGCCCAGGTGGCGGCCGCATGGCGTGCCTGGCAGGCAGCCAAGCGCGAGCTTGAAGCAGCGCAAGCGCAGCACGATGCCCTGGCACGCGAGCGTGAAATGCTTGAATGGCAGCTCGGCGAAGCGAAGCTGCTGGCCTTCGAGCCCGGCCACTGGCTCCAGACCACGCTCGATCACCAGCGCTTGTCGCACGCCGCTGGCTTGATCGAAGGTGCTGGTGCAGCCTTGGGTGCTCTGGACGAAGCTGAACCGGCGATTGCCGCCGAAGTCGAGCGACTTGCGGTGCGCTTGGCTGAGCTGGGGAAAATTGACCCGCAGTTGGCGTCGATTGCCGAATTGGTTGAGGGGGCCGGCATTCAGCTGGGTGAAGCGGTGGTAGCGCTGCGCCGCTACCGCGATCGACTCGATCTCGACCCCGAGGCCTTGGGCGAATGCGAACGGCGAATTGCCGCTGTGACGCAGTTTGCTCGCAAGTACCGTGTCAGTCCCGACGAAATTCCCGCGTTGGTGGCGGACTGGTCAGAACGGCTTGCCCGCATCGAGCGCGCGACCGATGTGGATGCGCTGGCCGCGGCCGAGGCGGCCGGGGCAAAGGCTTACGGCGAGTGCGCCGAGCGTTTGAGCGAGCGCCGTCGGCTTGGCGCGCAGCAACTGGGGCTGCGCGTGACCGAGGCGATGCAGGAGCTTGCCATGGCGGGTGGGCGCTTCGCGATCGCGCTGACGCCGCTTCCCGGCGGCTCGGTGCATGGCGCTGAAGCGGTTGAGTTTCTCGTTGCCGCCAACCCTCACCAGGAGCCGCGCCCCTTGGCCAAGGTGGCATCCGGGGGCGAGCTGTCGCGGATCGGCCTGTCGATCCAGGTCATTGCCAGCGAAGCGCAGGCGGTGCCGACGCTGGTTTTCGACGAGGTTGATGTGGGCATTGGCGGGCGGGTGGCCGAGGTGGTGGGGCGTCGGCTGCATGAACTGGGGCGCCGCTGCCAGGTGCTTTGCGTGACACACCTGCCGCAGGTGGCCGCTCGCGCGGATTGGCAATGGCAGATCTCGAAAGAAGTGCGCGAGGGCGCAAGCTATTCGCAGGTGCGGGTTCTGGACGCCGAGGCGAGGGTGGAGGAGATCGCCCGGATGCTTGGCGGCGAGCGGATTACCGACACCACGCGCAACCATGCGGCCGAAATGTTGGCGGGCGAGGCGCCTGAGCCTGCCTGAGCCGGGCCGCCCCTTGATTTGCGCGGAAACGAAAACGGCGCCCCAGGCGCCGTTTTTCTTAGCCTTGTCCGGCTGTGCCGCCGGGCATGCCTCGCTTGTGCGGGCATTGATCCTTGAGGCAGTCGACATACAGGTGCAAGGCATGTTCACGCACCTTGAACCCGCGCTCCTGGGCAATCTGAACTTGCCGCTCTTCGATTTGCGCGTCGTAGAACTCCTCAACGCGACCGCACTGCATGCAGACCAGGTGGTCGTGATGCTGGCCCTGATTGAGTTCGAACACGGCCTTGGCGGACTCAAAGTGGTGGCGTTCGAGCAGCCCGGCTTGTTCGAACTGCGTCAGCACGCGATAAACCGTTGCCAGGCCGATGTCCATGTCCTCGGCCATCAACATGCGGTAGACGTCTTCGGCCGTCATGTGCCGCTGGTCAGTCCGCTGGAAGAGCTCAAGAATCTTCAAGCGGGGCAAGGTGGCCTTGAGGCCCATGCTCTTGAGGTTTTGCGAATTGGTCATGGGGCAAGCGCCGGGGTCAGAACAGACCCTTATGATATAGTCTGCGGCTTCTTTTTGAAAACGCGACTCGCTCCGCCGAATCCATGCCGCGCCTGAGTTTTCGACCCGTTTTGCTGTTGTGCCTTTTCTGCCTGATCCCGTTCGCCAGCGGCTGCGAATGGCTTCGGCCTTATCGCCTCGATATGCACCAAGGCATGGCCATCACCGGCGAAATGGTCGGGCGCCTCAAGGTTGGCATGACGGCGGAGCAGGTGAAGTTCGTGCTCGGCACGCCTTTGCTCAGCGATCCGTTTCACGCAAATCGCTGGGACTACCCTTACGAGTTCCGCCCTAGCCGTGGTCGCGAAATCGAACGCAAGGTTTTCTCGGTGTACTTCAAGGATGGCAAGCTCGAACGCTGGGATGGTGACATTCAGCCTGAGCCGCCCAACGAAGAAGGCCGCAACCGCTTGATCGAGATCGAGCCGCGCAAGTAGGCCCCGTATCAATCTGGCCGGCTTCCGGCCACGCAGTAAGGAATCACCATGACCGTCAACGTCGCAATCGCGGGCGCTTCCGGCCGCATGGGCCGCATGCTGATCGATGCCGTGCTGCAGGACTCGGACTGCAAGCTGGCTGCCGCGCTCGATCTCCCCGGCGGGCCGTTCATCGGGCGCGATGCCGCTGAAATGCTGGGCAACGCCACGACGGTGCCGATTTCCGACGATGTGGCGGCGGCCTTCGGCCTTGCCGATTGCATGATCGATTTCACGCGCCCGGAAGGGACGCTCAAGCACTTGGCGGCGGCAAAGGCCGCTGGCAAAGGCATGATTATCGGCACGACCGGTTTCGATGCGGCGGGTAAGGAAGCGATTGCGCGGGCTGCGGAAACGATCCCGGTGGTGTTTGCGCCGAACATGGCGGTTGGCGTCAATGCGGTGTTCCGTCTGCTCGATGTGGCGGCGCGCATTCTGGCCAGCGGTTACGACATTGAGGTGATCGAGGCGCATCACCGCTACAAGGTGGATGCGCCTTCTGGTACCGCCCTGCGGATGGGCGAGGTCGTTGCCAATGCGCTGGGGCGTGATCTGGACTCCTGCGCGGTCTACGGCCGCGAGGGCGTCACCGGTGAGCGCCCGGCGCAGCAGATCGGCTTTGCCACCGTGCGCGGCGGCGATATTGTCGGGGATCACACGGTGCTGTTTGCCGGCCTGGGCGAACGGGTCGAGATCACCCACAAGGCCTCGAGTCGCATGCCTTACGCACTGGGCGCCTTGCGTGCTGCCAAGTTCCTCTGCGGCCGCGAGGCCGGGCTGTACGATATGCAGGACGTTCTGGGCTTGCGCTGAGCCGCAGCTTTTCGCTGAAGCTTTTGCGCCAGCCGCCGTTAAGGGCAAACAAGCGGTGCCATGGCTCCGCGCTCGCGTGGAGGCTTCATGCGCATCACTCAAGTTGTTGTTGCTGCCCGCGACTGGTCTGATGACGCGCTCGCGCCGCTGCGGGTGATTGATCCGGACTGGCTGCTGGTATTCGGCGATGTCGATGCCTTTGACGGCACCTTGCATCGCCGCCTGCGCGCGCTGTTTCCGAATGTCGTGTTGAGCGGTTGTTCCACTGCCGGTGAAATCTCGCAACGCGGCGTATCCCAATTCAGTCTTGTGATCACCGCTGTGCAACTCGGCGGTGGCGCGATCACTCACGCCCAAACGCGCTTGCGCGGGATGGATGATTCCGAGTTCGCCGGGCGTCGGATCGGCCAGCAACTCGGCCGGCATGCCTATGCGGGCGTGCTGCTCTTCGCGCCGGGGGTCGAGATCAACGGTAGCGCGCTGATTCGCGGGCTGCAGCAGGCACTGGCGCCGGCGGTTCCGATCTGCGGGGGGCTGGCGGGGGATCGCGGCACCTTCACGCAAACATTTGTGCTGGGGGATGAGGCCGAAGGCAGCGATCAGGTTGTCGCGCTGGGTCTGAATCCAGGCGTGGTGACGCTTGGCCATGGCAGCTTTGGCGGCTGGCAGCCCTTTGGTCCGATGCGTCGTGTGACGCGGGCGGAAGGGAACGTGCTGTATGAGCTGGACGGTGAGTCCGCGCTGGCGATCTACAAGCGCTACCTCGGAGAGTACGCCGATCAGTTGCCGGCCTCCGGTCTTTTGTTCCCGTTTTCGATGGTGGATGGCGCGCGGACGGAGCTGGGCCTGATCCGCACGATTCTCGGCGTTCATGAGGGTGATGGCGCGCTGATTCTCGCGGGCGAGGTTCAGGAGGCCAAGTACATGCAGATGATGCATGCGCGCACCGATGCACTGGTTGAGGGCGCGGTGGCTGCGGCAGAGTCGGCGTACAAGGCGGGCGGGGCCGGCGGGCAGAGCCTTTCCATTCTCGTCAGCTGTGTCGGGCGCAAGCTGGTCATGGGCGACCGCGTTGATGAAGAAGTCGAGGCGGTTGCCGAAGTCTTTGGTGCATCAGGTACGCTGTGCGGGTTCTACTCGAACGGCGAAATCAGTCCATTTCTCGACACCACCGAATGCAAGCTGCACAACCAGACGATGACGATCACCAGCCTGTATCCGCGCCCATGATCAGCAAGTTGCTGGCACGCCAGGTGCGGCAGTCGCTTGGCGCGGATTCGGTGCAGAAGCTGCTTGCCGATATCGCTCAGGGCGAAAGTGAGCCGGCGCGACTTGCCAGTGGCCTGGGGCATTTGCTGTCCTTGGTCGAAAGCACCTATCAGCAATATGAACGTGATCTGAGCCTGCGTACCCGAAGCCTGGAACTCAGCTCAACCGAGTTGCTTGAGGCCAACGACAAGCTGCGCGCCGAAAGCCGTGCCCAGCGTGGCGTGCTGGATACCTTGCGCGATGCCTTGCGTGGTTTGGGGGATGCGCGGGGGGAAGAGGCGGTCGCGCGGCTCGAAGTGGACGAACTTGCGCGTTCGCTGACCGCTCTGGTCAATGAGCGTCGCAGCACTTCGGCCTTGCTGGGCGTGACCGAAGAGCGCCTCAAGCATGCGCTCGATACGTCGGACGATGGCATCTGGGATTGGGAGCTCGACACCGGTGCGGTGCACTACAGCACCCGTTGGGCCGGCATGATTGGCTATCGCGTTGAAGATCTGTCGCCCTCGCTCGGCGGGTTGCTCGCCCTGGTGCACCCGGATGACGTACAGGCGACACGGGCAAAACTTGAAGCGCATGTGCGCGGCGAGCGGCCGGAGTACGAGGCCGAATTTCGCATGCGCGCCAAGGCGGGCGACTGGAAGTGGATTCTCGCCCGCGGCAAGGTGGTGAAACGCGCCGCCGACGGGCGCGTGCTGCGCTTGGTCGGTACGCATCGCGACATTACCGAACGTAAGCGATTCGAGCTTGAGTTGCTACATGCCAAGGAGGCGGCGGAAGCGGCCAACCGCGCCAAGAGCGACTTCCTTGCCAACATGAGCCATGAGATCCGCACGCCGATGAACGGCATCATCGGCATGACCGAGCTGACGCTCGATACCGAGCTCGATGACGAACAGCGCGGCTATCTTGAGACCGTGAAATCATCAAGCGAGGCGCTGCTCACCATCATCAACGACATCCTGGACTTCTCGAAGATCGAAGCGGGCCGGATGGATCTGGAGATGATTGATTACGGGCTGTTCAACACGGTCTCGGAAGCCATCAAGGCGCTTGCCCTGCGTGCCCACCAGAAAGGGGTTGAGCTCATCCTCAACGTTGCGGACGACGTACCCGTGCGCCTCAAGGGCGATCCGGGGCGGCTGCGGCAGGTGCTCCTGAACCTCATTGGCAATGCGATCAAATTCACCGAGCGCGGTGAAGTGGAGGTGGGCGCCCGTGTGCTGGAGCGCGATGGCGGATTCGCGCGAATCGAGTTTTCGGTTCGCGATACCGGAATCGGCATCGACCCAGAAAAACACGCATCGATCTTCGATGTGTTTTCGCAGGCCGATACCTCGACGACGCGGCGCTTTGGTGGCACCGGGCTTGGCCTGGCGATCTGCCGCCGCTTGATCGAGCTGATGGACGGCCGGATCTGGGTTGAAAGCGTGCCGGGGAAGGGTAGCTGCTTCCGCTTCACGCTGCGGGGCGAAATCGTTGAGAGCGCTGCGCCGCTGACGCCGCGCCCGGAGTTCGCCCGGCGGCGCGGCCTTCTGGTTGTGGCCAATCAGACTCTCGCCGAGCGTATCAAGACCTGGCTGCAGATCGCGGGCCTGGCTGTCGATGTCGTGCATTCTGCGGAAGCCGCCGAGGCTGCACTCAAGGCTGCTGCCGCCGCAAATGACTACTACGATTTGATGCTGGTGGATTCAGGATTGCCTGAGCCCGGTGGCTTCGCGCTGCCTTCCCACTACTTCGATTTGGCCGCTTCCTGTGAGCGTATCGTCATGCTGCTCAACACGCACAACCAGCGTGAAGATGCGGATCGATGCCGCAGGTTGGGCATGCGCGCACACCTGATCAAGCCGTTCTCGCGACGTGATCTGGTTGATGCAGCGCTGCTCGCGTTTGGCGTCGATGGCGGCAGCGGCTTCACGCTCGACGAGTTCGATATCGCAGCGGCGCGCGCGGCGACCGAGGCCGTCGCTGAACCGCTCGACATTCTGTTGGTCGAAGACAATCCGGTGAACCAGGCGGTTGCCCAGAAGGTGCTTGAACGTGCCGGGCATCGTGTGCAGCTGGCGAACAATGGTGCCGAAGCGGTTGAGTTCTTTGACCGGAAGCGCTTCGACGTGATTCTCATGGATGTGCAGATGCCGGTCATGGGCGGCATCGACGCAACACGCGCGATCCGCGCGCGCGAGGCGCGGCGGAGCTGGGCGGGGACAGGCCTGCTTGAGTCGGTCCCGATTGTGGCGATGACAGCCCATGCGATGCCGACCGACCGGAACCGTTGCCTTGAGGCAGGCATGGACGACTACGTCGTCAAACCTCTCAAGCCGGCCGACTTGTTCGCGGCGATCAAGCGGGTCGTGCGAAAGGAAGCTGTGACCGAGGAGTATTACGATGGCTCGCGTACCGAAATCGAAGGCGATCCGTTCGTGACGAGCGGCGATGTGGCTGATCTTGATGTGACGCGCGATACGCTCGACGGCGACGAAGCCGCCGTTCGGATGCTGATTGGCGTGTTTCTGCAGGACTATGGGCAGACCCGCGCGACTTTGCTGGGTGCGGCTGAGCGGTCCGATTGGGACGCGCTTTCCCGTGGCGCGCATTCGCTGAAGGCTTCGGCGGGGATCTTCGGGGCGACCGCGGCGGCGGACGCTGCGGCAAAGCTGGAGTCGGCGGCGCGGCATGCGCGTGCCGCCGAATCGCGCGCCCGTCTGGCAGACCTGATTCCGGAACTCGATCGTCTGGCCAGTTACCTGAGGCGCCAGGGGGCCGGCTGAGCACGATTGAAGCCTGCTCCCCAGATTTGCCGGAGCGATCAAAAAACGGCTATAATTCAGGGCTCTTGAAAGCGGGATGCGCCGAGCGGCGAATCCCGTTTTTCACGTCCGGCGCCGGTTCCGGCGTCCGCTCAGAATTCTGGATATTGCGAAAGTTTCAGGGAGTCCGCTGTGACAGCATTTCCCCCAGCCTTGCTTGCGCTCGCCGATGGAACGGTGTTTCACGGCAAGGGAATCGGCGCCGTCGGAAAGTCCGTCGGTGAAGTGGTGTTCAACACCGCGATCACCGGGTATCAGGAGATCCTGACCGACCCGTCGTACAGCCGTCAGATTGTGACGCTGACCCATCCGCATATCGGTAACACGGGCACCAATCGTGAAGATTGCGAGGCGCGTTCAACCTACGCCGCGGGCCTGGTCGTCCGCGATCTGCCGCTGCGTGTGTCGAACTTCCGCGCTGAGCAGACGCTTGACGCCTACCTGAGCGCGGAAGGCGTCGTTGCCATTGCCGGGATCGATACCCGCAAACTCACCCGAATCCTCCGTGAGAAGGGCGCGCAACCCGGTTGCATCGTCACCGCTGCAGCCGGCGAAGTGATCGATGTTGATGCCGCGATTGCCGAGGCGCGTGCCTTCCCTGGCCTGGCTGGGATGGATCTGGCGCAGGTGGTGACAACCCCCGAACGCTATGAGTGGACCAGCGGCGAATGGCGGCTGGGCGAAGGCTTCCGCGAGCAGAAGGAAGCGCGCTTCCATGTCGTGGCGTATGACTTCGGCGTCAAGCGCAACATTCTTCACATGCTGGCCGAGCGCGGTTGCAAGCTGACCGTTGTCCCGGCAAAGACGCCGGCAGCCGAAGTGCTGGCGCTCAATCCGGACGGCGTGTTCCTGTCCAATGGCCCGGGCGACCCCGAGCCTTGCGACTACGCGGTCGCCGCGATCCGTGAATTCCTTGATCGCAAGATCCCCACCTTCGGCATCTGTCTGGGGCATCAACTGATGGCCTTGGCGGCTGGTGCGAAGACGCTGAAGATGAAATTCGGTCATCACGGCGCGAACCACCCGGTCAAGGATCTCGATTCCGGTCGCGTTTTGATCACCAGCCAGAACCACGGCTTTGCTGCGGATCCGGCGACGCTGCCCGGCAACGTCAAGGTGACCCACGTGTCGCTGTTCGATGGCAGCCTGCAGGGCATCGCCTGGACGGATCGTCCGGCGCTGTGCTTCCAGGGGCACCCCGAAGCGAGCCCGGGCCCGCATGACGTGGCCTACCTGTTCGATCGTTTCGTCGGCTTCCTCGAACAAGCGAAGAAGTAATCATTTTTGGCGCCTTGCTTCGTGCAGGGCGCCCCGCCCCGGTGGTGAAGAGACATGCCCAAGCGTACAGACATCCAGAGCATCCTGATCATCGGCGCTGGCCCGATCGTTATCGGCCAGGCCTGCGAATTCGACTATTCCGGCGCCCAGGCCTGCAAGGCCCTGCGTGATGAGGGATACCGCGTCATTCTGGTCAACTCCAACCCGGCGACGATCATGACCGATCCGGGTATGGCCGACGTCACCTACATCGAGCCGATTACTTGGCAGGTGCTCGAGCGCATCATCGAGAAAGAGCGCCCGGATGCGGTGCTGCCGACGATGGGTGGCCAGACGGCGCTGAACTGCGCGCTGGATCTGTGGCACAACGGCGTGCTCGACAAGTACAACGTCGAGATGATTGGCGCCAAGCCGGATGCGATCGACAAGGCCGAAGATCGCCAGAAGTTCAAGGAAGCGATGACCAAGATCGGTCTGGCTTCGGCGCGCTCCGGCGTGGCGCATTCGATGGAAGAAGCCTTTGCCGTGCAGGCCACGGTGGGCTTCCCGGCAATCATCCGTCCGTCGTTCACGATGGGTGGTACCGGTGGTGGCATTGCCTACAACGTTGAGGAATTCGTCGAGATCTGCACCCGCG
This sequence comes from Niveibacterium sp. 24ML, assembly GCF_026586805.1. Lineage (GTDB taxonomy): Bacteria > Pseudomonadota > Gammaproteobacteria > Burkholderiales > Rhodocyclaceae > Niveibacterium. The sequence continues at coordinate 67,580 of NZ_JAPFHA010000003.1, forward strand.
GCCTCGATCTGTCGCCGACGCGTGAGCTTCTGATCGAAGAGTCCTTGCTGGGCTGGAAAGAGTTCGAGATGGAAGTCGTGCGCGACAAGCACGACAACTGCATCATCGTGTGCTCGATCGAAAACCTCGATCCGATGGGGGTGCATACCGGTGATTCCATCACCATTGCCCCGGCGCAGACCCTGACCGACCGCGAATACCAGATCATGCGCAACGCCTCGATCGCAGTGCTGCGTGAAATTGGCGTCGATACCGGCGGTTCGAACGTCCAGTTCTCGGTCAATCCGAAGGATGGCCGCATGGTGGTCATCGAGATGAACCCGCGCGTGTCGCGCTCGTCGGCGCTGGCCTCGAAGGCGACCGGCTTCCCGATCGCGAAGATTGCCGCCAAGCTGGCGGTTGGCTTCACGCTCGACGAACTCAAGAACGACATCACCGGCGGCGCAACGCCGGCGTCTTTCGAACCCTCGATCGACTACATCGTTACCAAGATTCCGCGCTTCGCCTTCGAGAAGTTCCCCGCCGCGAACTCGCGCCTGACGACACAGATGAAGTCGGTGGGTGAGGTGATGGCGATGGGGCGCACCTTCCAGGAGTCCTTCCAGAAGGCTCTGCGTGGCCTTGAAACGGGCGCCTATGGTCTGGATGAAGTCGAATGCGATCGCGAAGAGCTTGAGAGCGAGTTGGCCAATCCGGGGGCTGACCGGATCTGGTATGTCGGTCAGGCATTCCGCGAAGGCATGACGCTTGATCAGGTGCATGCACTCACCAAGATTGACCCGTGGTTCCTCGCGCAGATCGAAGATCTGGTGCTGACCGAGAAGTCGCTTGTCGGTCGTTCGCTCAAGGCGCTCCAGGCGCCGGAGTTGCGTGAGCTCAAGCGCAAGGGTTTCTCGGACCGGCGTCTTGCCAAATTGTTGGCGTCCGACGAAACCAGCGTGCGCTTGCAGCGCCACACGCTTGGCGTGCGGCCGGTGTTCAAGCGGGTTGATACCTGTGCTGCAGAGTTCGCGACCGATACCGCCTACCTCTATTCGGCTTACGAAGACGAGTGCGAAGCGCTACCCACCAACCGCAAGAAGATCATGGTGCTGGGCGGAGGCCCGAACCGCATCGGCCAGGGTATCGAGTTCGACTATTGCTGCGTGCATGCCGCCCTGGCGCTGCGCGAAGACGGTTACGAGACCATCATGGTCAACTGCAACCCGGAAACCGTCTCGACCGACTACGACACCTCCGATCGGCTTTACTTCGAGCCGCTGACGCTCGAAGACATCCTCGAGATCGTCGCAGTCGAGAAGCCGGTTGGCGTGATCGTCCAGTTCGGTGGCCAGACGCCGCTCAAGCGGGCGCGTGAACTGGAAGCCAATGGCGTGCCGATCATTGGTACCACGCCTGACATGATCGATGCCGCCGAAGATCGCGAGCGCTTCCAGAAGCTGCTCAACGATCTGGGCCTGAAGCAGCCGCCCAACCGCACCGCGCGTGCGCCGGAAGAGGCCGTTCGATTGGCCGCGGAAATCGGCTACCCGCTGGTGGTGCGTCCGTCCTATGTTCTGGGCGGCCGCGCGATGGAAATCGTGCATGAGCAGAAAGACCTCGAACGCTACATGCGCGAGGCCGTCAAGGTTTCAAACGATTCGCCGGTGCTGCTCGATCGATTCCTGAACGATGCGACGGAAGTCGACGTTGATGCGCTGTCCGACGGCAAGCAGGTCATCATCGGCGGCATCATGGAGCACATCGAACAGGCGGGCGTTCACTCAGGTGATTCGGCTTGTTCGCTGCCACCCTACACGTTGTCGAAAGCCCTGCAGGATGAACTACGTCGGCAGACCGAATTGATGGCCCGTGGCCTCAATGTATGCGGTTTGATGAACGTGCAGTTCGCGATCCAGGGCAAGGGTGACGACGCCGTCGTCTACGTTCTCGAAGTCAATCCGCGCGCATCACGCACGGTGCCTTTCGTTTCGAAGGCGTGCTCGCTGCCGCTCGCCAAGATCGCTGCCCGCTGCATGGCGGGGCGGTCGTTGGCAGAGCAGGGCGTCACCGAAGAGGTGATTCCACCCTATTTCTCGGTCAAGGAGGCGGTGTTCCCGTTTGCCAAGTTCCCCGGTGTCGATACGATCCTTGGCCCGGAGATGAAGTCGACCGGAGAGGTGATGGGCGTTGGGCGCAGCTTTGCCGAAGCTTTTGTGAAGAGTCAGCTGGCGGCGGGCGTCAAGCTGCCGACTGGCGGCACGGCCTTCATCAGCGTCAAGATGGCGGATCGGCCCAAGGCAATCGAGGTGGCGCGCGAGCTCGCCGAACTAGGCTTCAAGCTGGTGGCAACCCGCGGCACCGCCGCTGCACTGGAGGCAGCGGGCATTACCGTGACTCCGGTCAATAAGGTGACCGAAGGCCGTCCGCACATCGTGGACATGATCAAGAACAATGAGATCAGCTTGATCATCAACACGGTTGAGGAGAAGCGCCAGGCCATTGCGGATTCCCGTTCGATCCGTACCAGCGCCCTCGCAGCCAAAGTGACGATCCAGACCACCATTGAGGGTGCGCGTGCAGCGTGCCTCGGAATCCGTCACCTCTCCGAGTTGACGCCGTATGCGCTGCAGTCTCTGCACGCTGAACTTGTTTGACTGGCAGGGCAAGAGAGATGAATAAAGTTCCACTTACCCTTCATGGTGCGGAATTGTTGCGCGCCGAGCTTCAGCGTTTGAAGGTCGTCGATCGTCCGAACGTTATTGCTGCGATCGCTGAAGCGCGCTCGCATGGCGATCTTTCGGAAAACGCGGAATACGATGCTGCAAAGGAACGCCAGGGCTTCATCGAGGGGCGGATCAAAGAGGTCGAAGGCAAGCTCTCGTCCGCGCAGATCATTGATCCTAAGTTGCTTGACGCCGATGGGCGCTGCGTTTTCGGGGCGACCGTTGAACTGGAGGACATCGAGGGCGGTACAACCGTCACCTACCAGATTGTCGGTGACGACGAGGCTGACCTGAAGTTGGGGAAGATCTCGGTGTCTTCGCCCATTGCTCGCGCGCTGATTGGCAAATATGCGGGCGATGTCGCCGAGGTGCAGGCGCCTGGCGGCGTTCGTGAGTACGAGATCCTCGACGTCAAATACATTTGAAAATGCGTCAGCTGATTCGCCCGCTATTTGTGTTGGCGCTGACCCTCTGGGTGGGCGCGTTGTGGACGGTGGGCGGGATTGTTGCGCCGACGCTTTTTTCGACAATAGCTGACCGTGCGCTGGCCGGTCAGATTGCGGGGCGGCTCTTCTCGATCGTCGGTTGGCTCGGTGTTGGATGCGCGGTCTATCTGATGCTCTCGTGTGTGCTTGAGCGGGGTGTGCAGGCCTTCAAAGGCGCGACGTTCTGGATTGTGCTGCTGATGTTCATGCTCACCGTGGCGAGCGTGCTTGGCATTCAGCCCCTGCTCGTGCACCTTAAGGAGCAGGCCTTGCCGCGTGAGGTGATGGAGAGCGTGATGCGCGACCGATTTGCCACATGGCATGGCGTGTCGAGCATTCTGTATTTGCTGCAGAGCGCGCTCGGTGGCGCATTGGTCGTGCTGGAAGGGGCGAGCCCCCGGCGTTGAAAGCCGGGGGGGCCGCAATTCAGCGTGGGCGCGGCTTGCGCGTCGTGGTGCCTTTGGTGGCGGCGCCGCTGGGGCGCGAGATGTTTCGAGCGATGGTTCCACTCTTGAGTTTCGTTGCCGGGCGCGCGAGTGACGTTCGCCCCTCCGTAGCGCGGGCTGTCGGTTTTGCGGTACGCGGCGCAGTGGTCTTCGCACGGGCGGGTGCCTTGGCCGCGGTTTCCGGGGCTGTCTTCTCGGGCGATGGTCGATAGACCACCAACAGTTTTCCGATCATTTGCACTTGCTCACAGCCGAGTTCGCTACATATCGTGGCCATGTACGCCACGCGGGCTTCTCGGTCATCACCATAAACACGTATCTTGATCAGCTCATGCGCGGTGAGCGAGCGATCAATTTCTTTCAGTACGGTTGGCGCGAGACCTTTCTCGGCAATACTGACAACTGGATCTAGGCTGTGAGCGCGGGCGCGAAGATCGCGGCGCTCGGCTGGCGTAAGTGCTTTCATGGGAATCCGGCTTTGCAAACCTCTATTTTAGTGCGATGAAGCGAACCAAGACCAGCAAACAATGGATGACCGAGCATGTCAACGACGCTTGGGTGCAGCGCGCGAAGCTGGAGGGCTATCGCTCGCGCGCAGCATTCAAGTTGACCGAGATCGATCAGAAGGACCGCTTGCTCAGCAAGGGGCAGGTCGTTGTCGAGCTCGGTGCGGCGCCGGGTAGTTGGACCCAGGTGGTAGTCAAGAAAGTGATGCCCGGCGGGTGCGTGATCGCGCTAGACCTGCTGGATTTTGCGCCGATTGAAGGTGTGGAGTTCATTCAGGGCGACTTCACGGAGGATGCCGTCCTGCAAGAAATCGAAAAAAGGCTCCACGGCCGTCAGGTGGATCTTGTGCTTTCAGACATGGCCCCCAATATCTCCGGTATCGCGACAATCGATCAAGGCCGCGCTGAGCATCTGTGGGAGCTCGCGCTTGATTTCTCGCAACAGCATCTGGTGAGCGGCGGCAACATGCTTGTCAAGGTCTTCCAGGGGTCCGGATTTGAAGGGTTTCGCAAGGCAATGGGGGCTGTTTTTAAGCAGGTCCATGTGCGCAAGCCTGCAGCATCGCGAGACCGTAGCTCGGAGGTCTTCCTGCTGGGGCTCGAAAAGCGCGACTAGGGGCAGATTTCGTCGCGTTGGCGTGATTTGTGGAACGGTCATAGAATGGCTTGGTCTATGGTGGGGGATGGCCCCGTTTGGGCCTGAGAAGGAAGCAACTTGAACAACTTATTCAAGAATCTCGCGATCTGGTTGGTCATTGGCATTGTGCTGATGACAGTATTCAACCAGTTCAATGGTCGCCAGACCGCGCAAAGCCAGATGGAATACTCCCAGTTCATGGAGGAAGCCAAGCAGGGGCGTATCGCAAAGGTCACGATCGAAGGGCGCACGCTGCGTGCCACAACGCAGGACAACAAGCAGATCACCGTGTTCACTCCGGGCACACAGGATCTCTGGATGGTCAGCGATCTCATGCGCTACGGCGTGAAGATCACGGCAAAGCCTGATGAAGAGCAGTCGTTGCTGATGAGCATCTTTGTCTCCTGGTTCCCGATGCTGCTGCTGATTGGGGTGTGGGTCTTCTTCATGCGCCAGATGCAGGGTGGCGGCCGCGGCGGTGCCTTCTCTTTTGGCAAGAGCCGTGCGCGCATGCTGGACGAATCCAGCAACTCGATCACGTTTGCCGACGTTGCCGGCTGTGACGAAGCGAAGGAAGAAGTTGCTGAACTCGTTGATTTCCTTCGTGACCCTTCGAAGTTCCAGAAGCTTGGCGGGCGTATCCCGAAAGGGGTGCTGATGGTCGGTTCGCCAGGCACCGGCAAGACGCTGTTGGCGAAGGCGATTGCGGGCGAAGCGAAGGTGCCGTTTTTCTCGATCTCTGGATCGGATTTCGTTGAGATGTTCGTGGGTGTTGGTGCTGCGCGTGTGCGCGACATGTTCGAGAACGCCAAGAAGCAAGCGCCGTGCATCATCTTCATTGATGAAATCGATGCGGTTGGCCGCCAACGTGGTGCCGGGTTGGGCGGTGGTAACGATGAGCGCGAGCAGACCTTGAACCAATTGCTTGTTGAGATGGACGGTTTCGAAGGTCAGACTGGCGTCATTGTCATCGCTGCGACCAACCGGCCCGATGTCCTCGATCCCGCGCTGCTTCGTCCTGGTCGCTTTGATCGTCAGGTGGTCGTGCCTTTGCCTGACATTCGTGGTCGTGAGCAGATCATCAAGGTGCATATGCGCAAGGTGCCGGTGTCGCCGGACGTCGATGCAAACGTGCTTGCGCGCGGTACGCCGGGTATGTCCGGCGCCGATCTAGCAAACCTCGTCAATGAAGCTGCGCTTTTCGCTGCACGGGCAAACAAGCGTCTGGTCGACATGGAAGACTTTGAGCGCGCCAAGGACAAGATTTTCATGGGCGCGGAGCGAAAGTCCATGGTGATCTTGCCGGAAGAAAAGAAGAAGACGGCTTACCACGAATCCGGGCATGCGATCATTGGATCGGTCCTCCCTGGATGCGATCCGGTGCACAAGGTAAGCGTGATTCCGCGTGGCCGAGCCTTGGGCGTGACCTGGTCGCTGCCAGAAATGGATCGCTTCAGCCTTTATCAAGACCAGATGCTTGCGCAGATTTGCATGCTGTTTGGTGGCCGAGTGGCCGAAGAGATCTTCGTTGGCAACGTTTCTACGGGTGCATCAAACGACTTCGAACGGGCGACTGCGATTGCGCGTGACATGGTCACCCGCTACGGCATGTCCGAAGCGCTTGGCCCGATGGTGTATGCAGAGAACGAAGGGGAGGTGTTCCTCGGGCGTTCGATCACAACCCACAAGAATCTGTCCGAGGCAACGATGCAGAAGGTGGATGTCGAAATCCGCCGCATTGTGGACGAACAGTACGCCCTTGCACGAAAGATCCTTGAGGATAATCGTGACAAGGTGGAAGCCATGACAGCCGCGCTGCTCGAGTGGGAGACCATCGACGCCGATCAGATCGCAGACATCATGGCTGGCCGTACCCCGCGGGCACCGCATATGCCCGCATCGCAGAAGCCAGCATCATCAGATGGTCCAGCGGACCCAACCGCGGGCGCGACAGCGCCGGCCTGACGGTAAAGCCCAATCAATACGGGCCGGCTGACGCCGGCCCGTTCTCATTTATGAAACGAATCCTTCGCGCGGGCTCATACGAACTCGATCTCAGTCGCCCTTTAGTAATGGCGATCATCAATACGACGCCCGACTCGTTTTCCGGTGATGGTGTGGCGGATAGCGTGGAGGTCGCACTGGCAAAGGCCAGAAAAGCGATCGATGACGGTGCTGACATCCTTGACGTGGGTGGCGAGTCGTCGCGTCCGGGCGCTGCTTCAATTTCCGTGGACGAAGAGTTGCGGCGCGTGCTCCCCTGCATTCGTGCGCTTGCTGCGCTCGGGAAGCCCGTCTCGGTCGATACCGCCAAGCCAGAAGTCATGGCGCAGGCTTTGGCTGCCGGTGCGGCGATCGTCAATGACATCAATGCCTTGCGGGCGCCTGGGGCCATCGAAGTCGTGGCTGACAGTGACTGTGCGGTCTGCCTCATGCATATGCAGGGCGAGCCCCGGATAATGCAGAACTCACCCGCATATTCCAATGTAGTGCGTGAAGTTGCGGAGTATCTGGCCCAACGGAAGCGGGTGGCGCTTGCAGCTGGCATCACTGAAGATCGAATCCTGCTTGATCCCGGTTTTGGATTCGGTAAGACAACCGAGCAGAATTGCGAACTCTTCTGCGGCCTTCAGGGTTTGGGGCGTCTTGGCCCGCTGCTTGTCGGTGTTTCACGGAAGTCGATGCTGGGCGCGTTGACTGGTCTTCCGGTTGAACAGCGAGTCATTCCTAGCGTTGTTGCCGCTGCTGCCGCGGTTGCGCGTGGCGCTTCAGTTCTCCGAGTCCATGATGTTGCCGAGACCATCGCTGCCCTCGCGGTGTGGCGCGCCTTGGGTGCAGAACTGGGCGCTTGATCCGATCTTCAAGGTTCATAACTCCACTTTTAGTTAGGGCGTGGGATGACAAGAAAGTATTTTGGGACGGACGGTGTGCGCGGACGGGTTGGCGATTTGCCGATCACGCCAGACTTCGTGATGCGATTGGGTTACTCAGCCGGGCGCACCTTGTGCGCGGAGCAGCATGGCTCTCGCGGACATGAGCGGCCTGCCGTGCTGATTGGAAAGGACACCCGAGTGTCGGGTTACATGCTTGAGGCCGCCCTTGAGGCGGGGTTTGCGGCAGCGGGGGTTGATGTCGTCCTGGCTGGGCCGATACCGACACCCGGGGTGGCTTACCTCACGCGCGCGCTTCGTTTGGATGCCGGCGTCGTGATTTCCGCCTCGCACAATCCATATTACGACAATGGCATTAAGTTTTTCTCATCCCGTGGCGCCAAACTTCCTGATTCCGTTGAAGCTGCAATTGAGGCGGGAATGGATCAGCCGATTGGTTGCGCCGACTCACTGGCCCTTGGCCGCGCACGTCGGATCGATGATGCCGCCGGGCGCTACATTGAGTTCTGCAAGAGCACGTTTCCCACCGAACTTGATCTGCGCGGCCTGAAAATCGCTGTCGATTGCGCTCATGGTGCTGCTTATCACATTGCGCCGCGGGTCTTTCATGAGTTGGGGGCGGAGGTGGTCGCGGTGGGCAAAGAGCCCAACGGATTGAATATCAACGATCAGGTTGGTGCGACCTCGCCGGACTCGATCCGGCGTTTCACGCTTGCGCAAGGGGCTGATATCGGGATCTCGCTAGATGGCGACGGAGATCGATTGATCATGGTTGACCGTAGCGGTCAGGTATTTGATGGCGACATGCTGCTTTTTGTGATCGCGAGAATGCAGCGTGCTCAAGACCGGCTGACCGGCGTGGTTGGTACCTTGATGAGTAACCTTGGCTTTCAGCGTGCCATCGAAGCCCTCGGCGTTCCTTTCGTTCGCGCCAATGTCGGCGATCGCTACGTGCTTGAGCAATTGGAGGCACGCGGATGGAAACTCGGCGGCGAGAACTCGGGACACATCATCTGTCTCGATCGTCATACAACCGGTGACGGGATCGTTTCGTCCCTGCAGGTCCTTGCAGCCCTACGACTTGCCGGTGAGACCTTGGCCGAAGCCTGCCGTGATCTGGTGTTCTTTCCTCAGCGCTTGGTTAATGTCCGCACTACTGCAGGTTTTGATTGGAAGGCGGACCGCAGCATTGCCGATGCCACCAGGGCTGCAGAAGAAGAGCTCGGTGCTCGTGGCCGCGTTTTGCTCAGAGCGTCCGGCACCGAGCCGCTCCTGCGCGTCATGGTTGAGGGAGAGGACAGAGCAACCGTGGAACGGCTGGCCCAAAGGATCGCGGCCGTCGTGCGAACAGCGCTTGAGTAAAGGCGACTCCAGTTGGTGCCGTCGCGCCTTGTTCTGGCTATGCTCTCGGAGTACAATTTAACGTTAATTTGGATTTTCTTTGGGGTGTTGCGTGAGCGGAATACTGTTTGGGCTTGTTTTGACTGTTCATGTGCTCGTTGGCCTAGCTGTTATCGGGCTTGTGCTTGTGCAGCACGGCAAGGGCGCTGATATGGGGGCGTCTTTTGGGAGTGGTGCCTCTGGCAGTCTGTTTGGGTCGTCGGGCTCTGCAAATTTCTTGAGCCGCACGACCGGCGTTCTTGCGACGGTGTTTTTTGTTACGAGCCTCTCGTTGACTTACCTTGCGAGCAATCGTGGTACGACCTCCCGCAGTGTGATGGAGGGGGTGCCCGCTCCGCTTACGGTGCCCGCGAAGACTCCGGCTGACGAAGGTTCTGCAAAAGAGATCCCGAAGTGAGTTTCGGTGCTTGGCAGAATTGTTTTTTGTATATATAATTCTTTTCTGCTGTGAGTGTGCCGACGTGGTGAAATTGGTAGACACGCCATCTTGAGGGGGTGGTGGCGCAAGCCGTGTGAGTTCGAGTCTCACCGTCGGCACCAACAATTCAAAACGCCCGCGTAAGCGGGCGTTTTACTATCTGATGCAATTTCCGACCTTACGATCATGCTCGAGAACTATTTCCCGGTATTGATTTTCATTTTAGTCGGTGTTGCTATCGCCGGCGTAATGATCCTGGCTGGCCGTGTTCTTGGCCGATATAATCCCGAGTCCGAAAAACTCTCCCCGTACGAGTGCGGGTTTGAGGCGTTTGAAGATGCGCGCATCAAGTTCGATGTTCGCTACTATCTGATCGCAATCCTCTTTATCCTTTTTGATATCGAGGTTGCCTTCTTGATTCCATGGGCTTCAATTCTTCAAGAGATTGCCGCCAATGAAGCGTTGAGATTGTTTGGCTTTTTCGAGATGCTGGTGTTTCTCGGTGTTCTGGTGGTCGGATATATTTATGTCCGCCAGCGCGGAGCCTTGGATTGGGAGTGATTGCACGGCAGTGCGCATTGGCTGGGGGTAGGGAGGGGCAATGAGTATTGAGGGTGTCTTCAAAGAAGGGTTCGTTACCACGACTTTGGATAGCGTGGTGAACTGGACTCGTACCGGCTCGCTTTGGCCAATGACATTCGGGCTTGCTTGTTGCGCTGTCGAAATGATCCATGCTGGATGCTCGCGCTATGATCTGGACCGGTTCGGGGTTGTTTTTCGTCCGAGTCCGCGACAGTCGGATCTGATGATTGTTGCTGGAACGCTTTGCAACAAGATGGCTCCTGCCTTGCGCAAAGTCTATGACCAGATGGCTGAGCCCAGGTGGGTTATCTCCATGGGGTCGTGCGCAAACGGCGGTGGTTACTATCACTATTCGTACTCCGTCGTTAGGGGGTGCGATCGTATCGTTCCCGTTGATGTCTATGTGCCGGGCTGCCCCCCTACGGCGGAAGCGCTGCTATACGGCATCATTCAGTTGCAGAACAAGATCAAAAGAACTAACACCATTGCCCGCTAATAGCTGAGCTGTCGAATGAGCGCGAAACTTGAAGCATTGCAAGAGAGCCTCCGCGAGGTTCTGGTGGGCAAGAACTTCTCACTGATGTGTGAGTTGGGTGAGGTTACTGTTGAGGTCGAGGCTGGCGAATATTATGAGGTGGCCAAGGCGCTGCGTGACCACGAGCGTTTGCGATTTGAGCAATTGATCGATCTCTGCGGTGTCGACTACGCGTCGCACGCGCAACGTGCTGGTGTCTCTGGAAGATATGCAGCCGTTTCCCACTTGTTGTCGATTCAGCACAACTGGCGTTTGCGGTTGCGTGCCTTTGCTCCGCTTGACGAGTTTCCGGTCTTGAGTTCATTGGTTCCAATCTGGCGTTCCGCCAATTGGTATGAACGTGAGGCATTCGACTTGTTTGGAATCATGTTCGATGGGCATCCAGATCTCCGTCGTATCTTGACTGACTACGGATTTGTTGGTCATCCGTTCCGGAAAGACTTTCCGGTGTCGGGCTATGTCGAGATGCGGTATGACACTGAGCAGGCTCGTGTCATTTACCAACCTGTAACGATTGAACCACGTGAAGTGACACCGCGAATCGTACGGGAAGAGAGCTACGGGCAGGTCGGTCATGGCTGAGATTCGAAATTACACAATCAACTTCGGGCCGCAACATCCATCTGCGCACGGTGTTCTCCGGCTGGTACTTGAGTTGGATGGCGAGGTAGTCGAGCGCGCAGATCCGCATATTGGTTTGCTGCATCGCGGCACGGAGAAGCTTGCGGAAACGCGCACCTGGATACAGTCCGTTCCTTACATGGATCGACTGGACTACGTTTCCATGATGTGCAACGAACATGCGTATTGCATGGCAATTGAGCGCTTGCTCGGAGTCGAAGTCCCTCTGCGTGCGCAGTACATCCGGGTGATGTTTGATGAGATTACGCGGATTCTCAATCACCTCCTGAATATTGGCACTCACGCACTGGATATCGGTGCGATGACCATGGTTCTCTATACGTTCCGGGAGCGAGAGGACCTGATGGATGCATATGAGGCGGTTTCGGGCGCCCGGATGCACGCTGCATATTATCGTCCGGGAGGTGTATATCGTGATCTCCCGGATCGCATGCCTCAGTACGAAGTCTCCAAGTACCGTAGCGCGGCGGTCGTCTCAAAGTTGAATGAGCCCCGAAGTGGTTCTTTGCTTGATTTTCTCGACGACTTTTCGAACCGTTTTCCGCGCTACATTGACGAGTACGAGACCTTGCTCACAGACAATAGAATCTGGAAGCAGCGTACGGTAGGGGTCGGTGTGGTGAGTCCTGAGGATGCGTTGGCGCTTGGCTTCACAGGTGCCATGCTTCGCGGATCAGGTGTTGAGTGGGACTTGCGGCGGAAGCAATCGTACGAAGTCTATGATCGACTGGATTTCGATATTCCGGTTGGCGTGAATGGCGATTGCTATGATCGCTATTTGGTCCGCATGGAGGAGATGCGCCAGTCGAACCGGATTCTCAAGCAATGCATCGACTGGCTGAGAAAAAATCCAGGGCCTGTGATCGTCGATAACCACAAGGTGGCTCCGCCTTCGCGCGCCGCGATGAAGGAAAACATGGAAGAGCTTATTCATCATTTTAAGCTCTTCACTGAGGGGATGCATGTTCCCGCCGGAGAGGCGTATGCCGCCGTGGAGCATCCAAAGGGCGAATTTGGCGTCTATGCGGTTTCGGATGGTGCGAATAAACCCTATCGCGTAAAGCTGAGAGCACCAGGCTTTGCGCATTTGGCTGCTATGGACGAAATGGCACGGGGACATATGATTGCCGACGTAGTTGCCATTATCGGAACGATGGACATTGTGTTTGGCGAAATTGATCGCTGAAGAGCGCGCTTGTCTTTGAAAGAGAGAGTTGCGAGTCATGCTGAGCTCGGAATCGCTAAGCAAGATTGATCGGGAAGTTGCGAAGTACCCGCCTGATCAGAGGCAGTCTGCCATCATGGCCGCACTGCGGATTGCCCAGCAGGAATTTGGCTGGTTGTCCAGTGATGCTATAGAGTTCGTTGCCAATTACCTGCGCATGCCGGCCATGGCAGCGTATGAAGTGGCGAGCTTTTACAATATGTATGACCTCTCACCGGTTGGCACTTACAAGCTGACCGTGTGTACCAATCTCCCTTGTGCCCTGTCTGGCGGGGCGGCTGCCGGGGAGTACCTTAAGACCAAGCTGGGTATTGACTACAACCAGACCACGCCGGATGGGCGGTTTACGCTGAAAGAAGGCGAGTGCATGGGGGCGTGTGGTGATGCACCTGTGTTGCTAGTCAATAATCACCGGATGTGCTGCAAGATGACCGAGTCGCAGCTTGATCAACTCGTTTCTGAGCTAGGAAAATGAGTCAAGGCGCGTTTCTTCTTAGTGGGCTGGACGGCGATCGAACTTGGGGCTTGAGCGACTACGTCAAACGTGGCGGCTACACGGCACTTCGGAAAATCATTAGCGAAGGCATTTCGCCCGAAGTTGTCATCGCCGAGGTCAAGAAATCGGCTCTTCGCGGACGTGGCGGAGCGGGCTTTCCGACGGGACTAAAGTGGAGTTTCATGCCACGCCAGTTTCCTGGTGCGAAGTACGTATGTTGCAACTCCGATGAAGGTGAGCCCGGGACGTTCAAGGACCGGGATCTCCTGCGTTTCAATCCGCACTTGGTCATTGAAGGCATGATCATTGCAGGCTTCGCGATGGGCTGTGAGCGAGGCTACAACTACATACACGGCGAGATATTCGATGTGTATGAGCGATTCGAACTGGCTCTGGATGAGGCTCGTGCTGCCGGCTTTCTTGGGGCGAACATCCTCGGGTCTGGATTTTCTTTCGATTTGTTTGCCCATCATGGCTATGGAGCATACATCTGCGGTGAAGAGACGGCGCTGCTGGAATCGATTGAGGGCAAGAAAGGGCAGCCTCGCTTCAAGCCGCCTTTTCCGGCGAGCTTCGGTCTTTACGGAAAGCCGACAACGATCAACAACACCGAAACGTTCGCGTCGATTCCATACATCATCAACAATGGTGGCGATGCGTTCCTAGCATTGGGGAAGCCCAATAACGGTGGCACGAAGTTGTTTTCGGTTTCCGGCCATGTCAATCGGCCGGGGAACTACGAGGTACCGCTTGGCACACCATTTTCTGACTTGCTTGCGTTGGCGGGTGGGATGCGTGGTGGGCGTAAGCTTAAGGCAGTGATTCCTGGCGGATCCTCCGCCCCTGTGTTGCCCGCCTCCGTGATTATGGATGCGACGATGGATTACGACTGCATTGCTAAGGCGGGCTCTATGCTCGGGTCTGGCGCGGTTATCGTCATGGATGAGACAACCTGCATGGTGAAGGCGCTTGAGCGCCTCTCGTATTTCTATCATGAAGAGTCTTGTGGGCAATGTACTCCGTGTCGCGAAGGTACCGGGTGGCTGTACCGGGTGATCCATCGTATTGAGCACGGGCTGGGTCGTCAGGAAGACTTGGACTTGCTCGATAACGTCTCAGATAACATCATGGGACGCACCATTTGCGCATTAGGCGATGCTGCAGCGATGCCAGTGAAGAGTTTCATTAAGCATTTCCGTAGCGAATTCCAGTATCACGTTGAAAACAAGCGGTGCCTTGTCCCGCTGGATATTCAGCGCGAAGGCAGCAAGATCTACGTAGGCTGAACATGCTAGAGATCGAAATCGACGGCAAGAGAGTCGAAGTACCCGACGGCAGCACCGTGATGGATGCTGCGAATCGCGTTGGTACGTACATACCCCATTTCTGCTACCACAAGAAGCTTTCGATTGCTGCGAATTGCCGCATGTGCTTGGTAGATGTCGAGAAGGCGCCGAAGCCCCTTCCCGCGTGCGCGACCCCAGTCACAAATGGAATGAAGGTCACCACAAGCTCTGAGAAGGCTGTGAATGCTCAGAAGGGAGTGATGGAATTCCTTTTGATCAATCACCCGTTGGATTGTCCGATTTGTGACCAAGGAGGGGAGTGCCAGCTTCAAGATTTGGCTGTCGGATACGGCGGCAGTTCTTCGCGCTACCAGGAAGAGAAACGGGTCGTCGTAAACAAGAATCTTGGGCCCTTGATTTCGACAGACATGACGCGTTGCATCCATTGCACGCGCTGTGTCCGTTTTGGTCAGGAGGTGGCGGGCATCATGGAATTGGGCGTCGCCAACCGTGGCGAACGATCCGAAATCATGGCGTTCGTTGATCGTTCGGTTGATTCTGAGCTGTCGGGCAACGTGATTGATTTGTGTCCGGTCGGAGCGCTCACTTCGAAACCGTTCCGGTTCTCGGCACGCTCCTGGGAGATGTCCCGTCGGCGTTCAGTGAGCCCGCATGATTCTCTTGGCAGCAATTTGGCTGTGCAGGTCAAGCACGATCAAGTCAAGCGGGTTTTACCGCTTGAGAACGATGCAATCAATGAATGCTGGCTCTCCGATCGTGACAGGTTTTCGTATGAGGCACTTGCCTGTGACGACCGCCTTTCCGTTCCGATGGTCAAGCAAGATGGGAATTGGATTGAGGCCACTTGGGAGCAGGCGCTTGACTACGCCAAGCGCGCAATTTCCGGGGTAGTGGCGGAGCATGGTGTAGAGGCGTTTGGTGCGTTCATCTCCCCAAACGCAACTCTGGAAGAGTTGTACCTGACGCAATCTCTTGTCCGCTCCGTTGGGTCAGAAAACGTTGATTTTCGCCTTCGTCAATGCGATTTCTCTATCGACGCTCTCCGTGCGGGCGTCCCTTGGCTTGGTCTTCCGGTCGGCGAAATCGCCGAACTGGATGCGGCATTGGTGATCGGAAGCGTTTTGCGCAAGGACCATCCGCTCTTTGCGCAAAGGCTACGTCTAGCTGCGAAGAGAGGCGCTTTGATCTCGTTGCTCGGATCGATTGGCGAAGATCCCCTCATGCCGCTTTCGGTTAACGCGAGAGTTGCGCCATCGCGAATGGTTGGTACTTTGGCGGCTGTTGCTACGGCGGTTGCAAAGTTGAAGCGTGTTGACATAGCGGCCGATATAGCAGGTCTTGCGTTGCCTCCTTGTCAGGACACCGACTCAATTGCGCGTGACTTGGTCGGCGCAACGAAGCCTGCGGTGCTTCTTGGAAATGGGGCTGTCCAGCATCCATCGTTCGGGCTCATTCTTGGAATAACCGGAGCGATTGGTGAGCTGCTGAATTGCCCGTTTGGTGCAATTGGCGAAGCCGCTAACTCTGTTGGAGGCTATTTTGCTCGCGCTTTTTCTCCGAAGCGAAACGTCGAGACAATGCTCGCTGACCCTTGTAAGGCCGTTGTGTTGGTCGGTGTTGAGCCTTTGTTGGATTTCGCCGATGGAGTTAGGGCAAGTGCCGCTTTAAAGAAGGCGGATACTGTGATTGCGCTCACCTCATTCAGATCAGCGGTAGAGGATGTTGCCGATTTGATGCTGCCGATGGCGGCATTCGCCGAGACATCGGGAACTTATGTCAATTGCGAGGGGCGCCCTCAGAGCTTCAATGCTGCGGTCAAGCCAAAAGGCGAGGCGCGGCCAGGCTGGAAGATACTTCGTGTTCTAGGGGAGTTGCTGGGCCACGACGTGGGGGCGTACCCGACTAGTGAGCGGGTACGCGATCTGGTGTTGGAGAAAGCGACCGCCTTGTCTAACCAATTGTCTGCAAGGCCCAGCGCACCGGCTTCGGCCGTCAATTCTGTGCTCGAACGCGCGGCGTATGTGCAAATCTACGGCACAGATGCGGTTGTTCGTCGGGCTTCTTCGCTGCAGCGTACGAAAGACGCAGCGACGCCTCAGGCGCGCATCTCACCTGTGACCTTGGCCTCGTTAGGCGTGATGAGCGGAGCCAAGGTGCGAGTCACCGCCAGTGGATCGTCGCTTGCACTTGTTGCTGTGTCGGATGATTCGGTGGCTGAAGGCTGCGTCTGTGTTGCGGCGGGCTGTAATGAAACCGCTCCCTTGGGACCACTGTTCGGTCACTTGACCGTGGAGGCGCTGTGATGGAGGCCGTCCTGCAACCTGTCGCAGCCATGTTCGGCGCTTTCTGGCCGCTAGTCTGGACTCTCGCGAAGATCGTTGCGATTGTACTGCCTCTTATCCTTTGCGTCGCCTATCTGACCTTGGCAGAGCGTAAGGTGATTGGCTATATGCAGGTGCGCATCGGGCCAAATCGCGTGGGTCCTAAAGGCCTGCTGCAACCAATCGCAGACGCGCTGAAGCTGATGTTCAAGGAGATCATCGTGCCAAGCAGCGCCAACAAGATGCTGTTCGTGGTCGGGCCGATGATGGTGATGGCGCCTGCGCTTGCAGCATGGGCTGTTGTGCCCTTTGCGCCAGGGGTCGTGCTTGCGAATGTGGATGCCGGCCTTCTGTATCTGATGTCGATTACTTCAGTTGGTATCTATGGCGTAATTGTTGCGGGTTGGGCATCAAATTCCAAGTACGCCTTCCTTGGGGGAATTCGCGCGACTGCTCAGATGGTCTCCTACGAATTGGCGATGGGCTTTTCCCTCGTCGGCGTGCTCATGGTTTCTGGGTCACTTAACCTGACGGACATCGTTGTTGGCCAAGGCCGTGGCTGGTTTGCCGAACACGGATTGAATTTCCTTAGCTGGAACTGGCTACCGCTGCTTCCCTTGTTTGTGGTGTATCTGATATCCGGAGTGGCGGAGACAAACCGCGCACCATTTGACGTGGTGGAAGGAGAGTCCGAGATCGTTGCAGGGCACATGGTTGAGTATTCGGGGATGGGCTTTGCGCTCTTCTTCCTTGCAGAGTACGCCAACATGATCCTGATTTCGGCTCTTACATCGATCTTTTTTCTTGGTGGATGGATGTCACCGGTGGCATTCATCCCTGATGGCTTCCCTTGGCTGGTTGCAAAAATCGGTTTTGTGTTGTTCCTCTTTCTCTGGTTTCGCGCGACCTTCCCACGGTTTCGCTACGATCAGATCATGCGTCTCGGCTGGAAAGTGTTCATCCCCTTAACATTGTTCTGGATACTAGTGGTTGGCGCCTGGATGATGTCGCCTTGGTCGATTTGGAGGTAATTCGCGATGGGCGCGGTTAAAGAGCTATTTGTAAGCGTATTCCTTCGTGAGTTGATCAAGGGCCTTTCCGTAACTGGACGCCATTTTTTTCAGCAGAAGATTACGGTTCAGTATCCTGAGGAACGGACGCCACAGAGTTCTCGGTTTCGCGGTTTGCATGCCCTTCGCCGGTACCCGAATGGCGAAGAGCGGTGTATTGCATGTAAGTTGTGCGAGGCGGTCTGCCCTGCGATGGCTATCACGATCGAGTCTGACCAGCGCACGGACGGAACCCGACGTACAACCAGATATGACATTGATCTGACCAAGTGCATTTTTTGCGGCTTCTGCGAAGAGGCCTGCCCGGTTGATGCGATTGTTGAAACGAGGATTTTCGATTACCACGGGGAGCAGCGGGGTGACTTGTACTACACCAAGAACATGCTACTGGCCGTCGGAGATCGTTACGAAGCACAGATTGCAAAAGACAGAGAGGAGGAAGCTCGTTACCGCTAGTCAAACGGACTTGATGGAATAACTGGCCCGAATATGGACTTCACCCTCTTTCTGTTTTATGCATTTGCTGCGGTGCTGCTTGGTGCAAGTGTTGGCGTTATCGCATCCCGCAACTCTGTGCACTCTGCGCTGTTTCTTGTCTTGGCATTCTTCAATGCGGCAGCCATCTGGATGCTGTTGCGTGCTGAGTTTCTCGCGATCGCCTTGATTCTTGTCTATGTCGGCGCGGTGATGGTGCTCTTCTTGTTTGTTGTGATGATGCTCGACATTAATGTCGAGCGAATTCGGCAGGGCTTCTGGAGCTATTTGCCTTTGGGACTCATCGTTGCCGCGATTCTCTTCATTGAGATGGCGCTTGTTGTTGGTGGAAAGTGGGCGGGCTTGGACGCGATGCCTATGCCAGCTGAGCCTGCGGCCGGCTACAGCAATACGAAGGCCCTCGCTTGGTTGATGTTTACAGACTTCGCCTACCCATTTGAGCTTGCATCGTTCGTGCTGCTTGTTGCAATGATCGCCGCCGTGGCATTGACACTCAGGGCTAGAGCAGGAAACAAGGCGATTGATCCCGCCGCGCAGATTGCTGTAAAGGCGTCGGATCGACTGAGGATCGTTTCGCTTCCGGCTGAAAAGTCAAACTAATTGCGCCGGTAGAATTTGGGGAAAGAGATGCTGTCTCTGTCGCACGTATTGACGCTTAGTTCGCTGCTCTTTGCGATTAGCGTTGTAGGAATCTTCTTGAACAGGAAGAACCTGATCATTCTATTGATGTCCATCGAGTTGATGCTCCTGGCTGTCAATATGAATTTCATTGCTTACTCGACGTTTCATGCAGATCGAGCAGGGCAACTGTTTGTGTTTTTTATTCTGACCGTTGCGGCGGCTGAGGCTGCGATTGGTTTGGCAATTCTCGTGGCGATGTTCCGCAATACGCGAACCATTCACGTCGATGATCTCGACGGTCTTAAGGGTTGAGGCGGAATGATGTCCGAAATGGAAAAGCTCTATCTCATCGTACCGCTTGCTCCGCTGGTTGGGGCGATCTTTGCTGGACTGTTTGGCAAGCTGATTGGGCGTACCGCCTCTCACGTTGTCACCATCCTTGGGGTCGCAGTGGCTTTTGTCGCATCGGTGGTGGTTTTTCAGGACGTCCAGGCTGGAAATTCTTACAACGGTTCGATTTACACTTGGGCAACGGCAGGTGATCTGCGGTTGGAGCTTGGCTTTCTGATTGACAAGCTTACCGTGATGATGATGCTGGTTGTAACCTTCGTTTCGTTGATGGTGCATATCTACACCATTGGCTACATGCACGCAGATCCAGGTTACCAGCGGTTCTTTTCTTATATTTCCCTTTTCACGTTCTCGATGTTGATGCTTGTAATGAGCAACAACTTTGTTCAACTGTTCTTCGGTTGGGAGGCTGTTGGTTTGGTCTCTTACCTGTTGATTGGTTTCTGGTATACCAAGTCCACCGCCATCTACGCCAACTTGAAGGCGTTTCTGGTGAATCGAGTTGGTGACTTTGGATTTCTTTTGGGGATTGGGCTGATTGCCGCCCATACTGGTTCGCTGGACTATGCGACCGTGTTCAGTAAGCTGCCAGAACTTTCCGTGAAAACAATCTCGCTGTTTGGCGATTCTGCGTGGCCTCTGCTAACCGTCGTTTGCATCTGTCTGTTTGTGGGGGCGATGGGTAAGTCCGCCCAGGTTCCCTTGCACGTCTGGCTGCCCGATTCAATGGAGGGCCCGACTCCGATTTCAGCACTGATTCACGCTGCCACGATGGTGACCGCAGGCATCTTCATGGTGACCAGAATGTCTCCGCTCTTCGAAGTCTCGGAGACAGCGCGCGCGTTTGTTTTGGTGATCGGAGCGACGACGGCGTTGTTCATGGGCTTTCTTGGCATCATTCAGAACGACATTAAGCGTGTTGTTGCTTACTCCACCTTGTCGCAACTGGGCTACATGACTGTTGCGCTAGGGGTCTCCGCGTATTCTGCGGCAGTGTTCCATTTGATGACGCACGCGTTCTTCAAGGCGCTTCTGTTCTTGGCTGCTGGATCGGTGATCATTGGCATGCACCACGAGCAAGACATACGGCGGATGGGTGGGCTGTGGAAGCGTATGCCAATCACTTGGATCACTTCATTGATTGGCTCGCTTGCGCTGATCGGCTTCCCATTCATGGCGGGCTTCTTCTCGAAGGACTCCATCATTGAAGCGGTCGCAGCGAGCCATACGCTGGGCGCAAAGTATGCTTATGCTTGCGTGCTGATTGGCGTTTTCGTAACGGCGTTCTATTCGTTCCGCATGTATTTTCTCGTCTTTCATGGCAGAGAGCGATTTCATGCCGCGCACGCCGAAGCTCACGATGATCACGGCCATGGTGCGCACGGCGGAGAGGTGCCGCATGAATCTCCCTGGGTTGTTTGGCTCCCCTTGGTCCTGCTCGCGGTGCCTTCGGTTGTAATTGGATATTTGGCGATTGGACCGATGCTTTTCGGTGACTGGTTCGGTGCTTCCATTGTTGTACATGAAGGCAATAACGCCCTTGCACATCTCGAGGCTCACTTTACCAGCGCATTTGGAATGGCAATCCACGGTTTCATGACGCTTCCGTTTGCGCTTGCGATGGCTGGTGTTGCGACCGCAGCCTATTTCTACCTTGTGAAGCCGGAGATTCCGGCGCGCATCGCAACGGCATTTGGGCCGGTCTACCGGTTGCTGGAGAACAAGTATTACTTCGATCGATTCAATGAGATCGTGTTTGCTGCCGGAAGTCGCGCCTTGGGTAAGGTTTTCTGGAAGGCTGGGGACCAAGCTGTAATTGACGGCTTGCTTGTGAACGGTACTGCAAAGATCATTGGGGGTTTTGCCCAGATCATCCGCTATTTCCAAACCGGGCATCTGTACCAGTACGCCTTTACAATCATTATTGGCGTGGTTGTCCTCTTGGCCTTCTGGGGAAGTCGCGGCTAGTGACCTCCACTATCGGCTATTTTGTCTACGCGCCTTGTGACGTAAAGAATGGAATGAAGAAATGACGGGTTGGCAATTTCTCAGCCTCGCTATTTGGGTGCCGATTGTTGGCGGTTTGGTAACGCTCGCAACCGGACCGGATCGCAATGCGCCGCTGGCAAGGCTCATTGCGCTGGTAACGGCGTGCGCTGGGTTGCTGGTGACAATTCCGCTTTACACCGGATTCGATACAACCACTGCGTCGATGCAGTTCGTTGAGCGTTATCAATGGGTGTCGCGGTTCTCGATTGAATATTATCTCGGTGTCGATGGCATTTCGATGCCGTTTGTGATTCTGAATAGTTTCATTACCCTGATCGTCGTGGTTGCCGGTTGGCAAGTGATTGATCGGAAGGTGGCTCAGTACAATGCAGCCTTTTTGATCATGTCGGGGCTCTTGAATGGCATTTTCTCGTCACTTGATGGAGTGCTGTTCTATGTGTTTTTTGAAGCAAGCCTTATCCCGCTCTATCTGATTATCGGTATTTGGGGTGGCCCCAACCGGGTTTATGCAGCCATCAAGTTCTTTCTCTATACGTTGGTTGGTTCGCTATTAATGCTTGTTGCCATTCTTTGGTTGTTCATGGAGTCGGGTGGTAGTTTCGACATCCTCTCTTGGCACAACCTGAAGATTGGCATGGCCGCGCAGTCGCTGATCTTTTTCGCGTTTCTTGCCTCTTTTGCTGTCAAGGTTCCGATGTGGCCGGTTCATACCTGGCTTCCCGATGCCCACGTGGAAGCGCCTACAGGTGGTTCGGTTGTACTTGCGGCGATTGCGCTCAAGCTCGGCGCATACGGTTTTCTTCGGTTTAGCTTGCCGATTGTCCCCGATGCTGCGCAGCACTATGCTTCACTCATCCTTACGCTCTCCTTGATTGCTGTGGTGTACATCGGATTTGTTGCACTCGCGCAGTCCGACATGAAGAAGCTTGTTGCGTACTCGTCCATTTCGCACATGGGGTTCGTGACACTGGGTTTCTTCATGTTCAACGCGGTCGCGATCGAGGGTGCGCTCGTTCAGATGATCTCGCACGGATTCGTGTCAGGCGCGATGTTTCTTTGCATTGGTGTTTTGTACGACCGTGTGCATAGCCGTCAAATAGCCGACTACGGCGGGGTGGTGAACACAATGCCGAAGTTTGCGGCGTTCTTCCTGTTGTTCGCGATGGCGAATGCTGGTTTGCCCGCTACGTCTGGCTTTGTTGGCGAGTTTCTTGTGGTGTTGGGCGCAGTGCAATACAACTTCTGGATTGCGTTTGTTGCTGCAACGACGTTGATCTTGGGGGCTGCCTATACGCTCTGGATGTATAAGCGAGTCGTTTTCGGTGAAGTTGCGAATGAGAACGTTAAGTCGCTCAGCGATCTGAACGCGAGAGAGTTTGCCTTCCTTGCTGTGCTAGCGATCTGTGTTTTGGCAATGGGCATCTATCCTTTGCCCGTTACAGAGGTGATGCACGCGAGTGTTAATGGTTTGTTGCAGCATATCGCTGTAAGCAAGCTCTGAAAGAACTAGAGAAAGCATCCAGGATCAGATGATGGATTTCGTGATGCCGGATTTCCGGCTTGCTGCGCCGGAACTTTTTGTGGCCGCCATGTCGCTGGTCATCTTGATGGTGACGTCCTTTGCGAAGTCGCGCGCACGGTCAGCCGCGTTCTGGCTTTGTGAGTTCACCTTGCTCGCCGCCGTTTTCCTCACGCTGTTTTCGGGAACCGTCGATCGCGCACAGACATTCAGCGGCATGTACATTTCTGACCTTCTGGGCGGCTTCCTGAAGGCAGTGGTCTGCTTGAGTGTCGCGGTTGTGCTCCAGTATGGGCGTGCGTACATGGCAGATCGGAAGATCGATAGTCCTGAGTACTACATCTTGGTGCTCTTTGCGGCCCTGGGGATGATGGTTCTGATTTCTGCGAGCCACTTCGTAAGCATCTACCTCGGCCTTGAATTGATGTCGCTCGCGTTGTATGCCTTGGTGGCAATCGATCGTGATAATCCACGCTCGACCGAGGCCGGGATGAAGTATTTCGTTCTGGGTGCGTTGGCTAGCGGTTTGCTGCTGTACGGCATGTCAATGCTCTACGGCGCAACCGGGTCATTGCAGATTCACGAGATTTCTCAGCGCATTTACGAGCGTTCTGCCAACGATATGGTGGTCGTGTTTGGCTTGGTGTTTGTGTTGGTCGGCATTGCCTTCAAGCTCGGTGTGGTGCCTTTCCACATGTGGGTGCCCGACGTTTATCACGGTGCGCCAACCGCGGTGACGTTGCTTGTTTCCTCCGCACCGAAGATCGCAGCCTTTGCCATGGCCTTCCGAATCCTGGTGCTGGGCCTTTTTGACTTGGCTGAGCAGTGGCAGATGATGCTCATGCTTCTGGCGGTTGGATCAATCGTTCTTGGCAATCTGGCCGCGGTTGCGCAAACCAACATTAAGCGGATGTTGGCGTATTCCGGTATCTCGCACATGGGCTTCATGCTTCTTGGGCTGATGTCGGGCGTCGTAAAGGGCGAGGGCGGTACTTATGCCGTCAATGCCTATAGTTCCGCCATGTTCTATGCGGTGGCGTACGTGATGATGACCCTGGCCGCGTTTGGGATGGTGATCCTGCTCTCGCGGGCAGGATTTGAGGCGGAGAATGTAGACGACTTCAAGGGCCTCAATCAGCGCAGCCCTTGGTTTGCGGGCATGATGTTGATCGTGATGTTCTCGATGGCGGGCATACCGTTCTTTGTCGGCTTCTTTGCGAAGCTATCGGTGCTGCAAGCCGTGGTTGCAGCGGGGAACGTCTCGGGCCAGGCCTTGTATTACTGGCTGGCGGGACTTGCGGTGCTGATGTCGGCGGTCGGTGCGTATTACTACCTTCGTGTGGTCAAGGTGATGTATTTCGACGACGCCGTCGACACTTCACCGCTTACCGCTACCCTTGGAACGCGTACGCTGCTTTCAGCGAATGCGCTGTCAATTGCCGCAGTGGGCTTGTTGCCGAACTGGCTCATGCAGATCTGCGCCTTTACGCTTCTGCACTGATTGCTGCGATCCTGCCGATGCAAGCTTCGATTGGACCGTTCGTTCTGCTGGTTTTTGCGGTCACGGTGGCGAACCTTCCCTTCGTTTCGGACCGCATCTTCCTTGTTTGGTCGGTTTCCCATAAGCCGCTTGCTCTCCGCTTGTTGGAGGTTGCGTTTGGCTATGCACTTGTCGCCGTTTTTGCGCTGTTGTTGGAGCGGCATCTTCATGGCTCGGCGTACTCCCAAGCTTGGGAGTTCTACGCGATCACAATTTGTCTCTTCCTGGTATTTGCGTTTCCAGGGTTTGTGTTCCGCTATCTCTGGCGGCAGCGGTGATGCCTGCGGTGGTGTGCGATTGCGGGCTGATTCGTGAGCTCTGATGATCGTCTGGTTGAGATCAGGCTTGAATCCACCCAAGTCTTTGATGGTTGCCTCCTGAAGGTATTCAAGGATACGGTCGGCCGTGTTGGTGCCTCAGGGGAGTGGGTTCGGGAGTACATCCATCACCCTGGTGCGGCCGTCATTCTGGCTATTGCTGACAGTGGCAATCTACTGATGGAGCGCCAGTTCCGATATCCGCTTGGCCGTGTCGTCTGGGAATTGCCTGCGGGCAAACTTGATCCGGGCGAGTCGATCGAAGCCTGTGCCCGCCGCGAGTTGCGGGAGGAAACCGGCTACGACGCTGCTGAGTGGGCCCACCTTGGCACGATGCATCCGGCGGTCGGATACTCGGACGAGCGCATCGAGATTTTCCTGGCCCGGCAACTTACCCACGTTGGCGATGCGTTGGATGCAGACGAGTCGCTGGAGGTCTTTGAGATCTGTCTGGCGGACGCCGAAGACGCGGTGTTTGACGGGCGGATCACCGACGGCAAGACGATTGCTGGCCTTTTCTGGTTGGCGCGTGTGTTGCGTGCCAAGGAATCTGGGGGGGTAGCGGCATAGCCGTGCGATTTGCGCAGCCCCGCGTTGCATCCCGAGCGAGTCCCTCTCCGCTCTCAGAGTTTCGGGCGAGCCTCACTCGGAGGCTGACAACGCCCTTGATCGCGGTTACACTCGCGCCACCCTGCGTACGCCAATCGTCGTAGCGGTCTCTGCTTACCACCCGATCGCGGCCCCTCGGACCTCTATGCGATCACCTCACGTCAGCCTGGATTGGTGTTGCTCTTTGGGGCAACTGGCCGTCGCTGGAGTTGTTGAATGAATTCCGAAGTTACTTTTGCCAGCCTAGGCTTGGCAGAGCCCATTCTGCGTGCAATCGGCGAAGCCGGTTACACCCATCCCACGCCGATTCAGGCCCAAGCGATACCCCAAGTCATGGCTGGTGGCGACTTGCTGGCCGCGGCGCAAACCGGTACTGGCAAAACTGCAGGCTTTACCCTGCCGATCCTGCACAGGCTAGCCTCTGATCCGAAGCGTGCCGCGCCAGGCCGCCCGCGCTGTCTGATCCTGACGCCAACCCGTGAACTTGCGGCTCAGGTCGAGGAGTCGGTCAAGACATACGGGCGGCATCTTGCGCTTACGTCAATGGTGATGTTCGGTGGCGTCGGCATGGGGCCGCAGATCTCCGGACTGCGCAAGCCCCTTGATATCCTGGTGGCGACGCCGGGACGCCTGCTCGACCATATCGGCCAGAAGAACCTTTCGCTGTCAGATGTTGAGATCCTTGTGCTGGATGAGGCGGATCGCATGCTCGACATGGGCTTCATTCGCGATATCAAGAAGGTTCTCGCCCTGTTGCCGAAGAAGCGCCAGAACCTGCTTTTCTCGGCGACATTCTCAGACGAGATCAAGGCGCTTGCAGACGGGCTACTGGATCGTCCGGGTTTTGTTGAGGTTGCACGGAGAAATACCGCCAGCGAGTTGGTGACGCAGTCGGTCTACATGATCGGCCAGAAGCAGAAGCGCCATCTGCTCGCCCACCTGATAAAGAAGCACCAGTGGTTTCAGGTGCTCGTATTCACACGGACCAAGCATGGTGCTAACCGGCTGGCTGAGCAACTGGACAAGGAAGGCATCCCGGCGCTTGCGATTCACGGCAACAAGAGCCAGGGTGCGCGCACGCGCGCGCTGTCCGAATTCAAGTCGGGCGACCTGCAAGTGCTTGTCGCGACCGACATTGCCGCGCGTGGCCTCGATATTGATCAGTTGCCCCAGGTTGTGAACTTTGAGTTGCCCAACGTCCCCGAAGACTATGTGCATCGGATCGGCCGCACCGGGCGCGCTGGATCGACGGGCGCAGCGATCTCTCTGGTCGACGACGAAGAACTCAAGTTGCTTGCACCGATTGAACGGCTGATCCGCAGCAAGATTGACCGGGTCTCTGACGCCGAGTTTGTGCCTGGTCCGGTGACGAGTGAGTCACACAGCCGCCCGGCGCATCCTGCGCCGGCGCATACGCGCGGCGGCAGAAACTCGGGCGCTCGCGGGGCCGCCGGGCGTGGCGCAAGCGGCAATGCTTCGCCACACCAGCACCCGGCGCGTGCGCCGCAGCCTGGTCCGCGCCACGGGCGGCCGGCTGCTGTGACGGGGCAGGCGCCCAAGCGCAATGGATCGCCGCAAGAGCAGGGTGCGCGCGCAGGTCATGGCAATGCGTCGCGGGATGCGCAGGCGCCGCGTCCGCAAGGTGAGCAGCGTCGCCGCACGCAGGCGCCGCGTCCGGCGACGAATCCACAGGCGAGTCGGGCAGAACCTGCTCCGCGGCGCGACAGCACGCCGCAGGCTCAGCCGCAAAGCGGTACGCAACGCGTGCTTGGCGCAATGGCTGCGCTGCTGGGCGGCAAGCGCAAGGACTGATTCCGCCCGGCGCCGCGGCGTCGCAATTGCTAAGCAAAGCACGGTGGGCCAAGTGATTGGCTCGCTGTGCCATGGCTGGAAATGGGCTGGGCGCCTACTGTTGGGCTTTCCTTGCCGGAGGTCCGCCCAATGGTTTTTCGCATCGCCCTTCTGATCGTTGCGGCCTTTGTCGCATGGGGTATTGCGGCCCCCGGCGGCCTTGCCGCAACCACTGCGGCATGGCTTGCGGCAAGTATCCAGAACTTCGGCTGGTACTACCTGCTGGTGGTGTTTGGAATACTGGTCTTCGCGCTCGTTGTTGCATTCGGGCGATTTGGTCGGATCCGCCTCGGCGGGGATGATGCGGCGCCGGATTTCTCGACGGCATCCTGGTTCGCGATGCTGTTCTCGGCCGGCATGGGGATCGGATTGGTGTTCTGGGGCGTCGCCGAGCCGCTATCCCACTACCTGAGTCCGCCCGGCTATGTCACGGCGGGTACGCCTGACGCGGCCCGCTTTGCGATGCGGGCCTCCTTCTTCCACTGGGGCCTGCACCCTTGGGCGCTGTACGCCGTCGTCGGTATGGCGCTTGCATACTTCAAGTTCAATCGCGGCGCGCCCGGTCTGTTGAGCGCGGCGTTCGAGCCTTTGCTGGGCCAACATGCGCGCGGCCCCGCGGGCAAGATGGTCGATGTGCTTGCCATCGTGGCCACGGTTTTCGGCGTTGCCACCTCGCTCGGATTTGGCGCGACGCAGATTGCAGGTGGCTTGCATCATGTGTTCGGGATCGAAGCATCCAGCACTGCGATCCTTTGCGTGATCGCGATTGCGACGGTGCTGTTTCTTGTCTCGTCAACCACGGGGCTGGAACGCGGCATCAAGTGGCTGTCCAACACCAACATGATCCTTGCCGTCGGGCTGTGCCTGGCGGTGTTGTTGATGGGGCCGACCCTTTTTGTCATGGAAGCGCTGACGAGTACCGTCGGGGCCTACATCAGCGGCCTTGTGCAGCAAAGCATGCGCCTGACGCCTTTCACGCAAGGTTCCTGGACCTCGGACTGGACGATCTTCTACTGGGCGTGGTGGATCACCTGGGCGCCGTTTGTCGGCATGTTCATTGCGCGGATCTCGCGCGGCCGCACGATTCGCGAGTTCATGGTCGGCGTGATGCTGGTGCCGTCACTGGTCAGTTTCATCTGGTTTGCCGTCTTTGGCGGTACCGCGCTGCATCTGCAGATCATGGACGGTTTGCAGATCGCTCAGGCCGCGCAGGCAAGCCCCGATGCTGCGCTGTTCCTGATGCTCGACGCCCTGCCGCTTGGGCAGCTGCTTTCGGTCCTCGCGATTGTGCTGGTGAGCGTCTTCTTCGTGACATCGGCAGACTCGGCCACGTTTGTACTTGCGATGCTCTCTTCACGGGGCTCGCTCAATCCGGCCGCTTCGATGAAGCTGGTCTGGGGGCTGACGGTCTCCGTGATTGCAGCCGTGCTGCTGCTCGCCGGCGGCTTGAAGGGCTTGCAGACCATGTCGATCCTTGCGGCTCTGCCGTTCACGCTGGTCCTGATCGGGCTCTGCGTATCCACCTGGAAAGCCCTGGCTGCCGACGCTCACGCGATCGAAGTGCGCGAGCAGGCCATGCGCAAAGCGCTTCGCCAGATGGCGATGCGGGAAATCACCGAGGTGCAGACTGAAATGCGCGATTAGGCCTTGGACGGGAGGGCGTGGTTCAGTGCGCGTTCAACGGTCTCGCGGACCCGATCCGGCAAGGCTGGGTCGAGGCAGTCCAAGGCGGTCAGCTCTGGCCACTCCGCGCTGAATTTGCGCTGCCAGGTGATCTGGCGTTTGGCCAGTTGACGGGTGGCGTAGAGCCCCCGTTCGCGAAGGCCGGCGAAGTCGTAGGCGCCGTCCAGGTGCTCCCACACTTGACGGTAGCCGACGCAGCGCATGGACGGCATCTCGGCATTGAGGGCGTAGCGCGCCTTGAGCGTCAGCACTTCCTCGATCAGCCCGCCGTCGAGCATCTGGTCAAAGCGGTGTTTGATTCGCGCATGGAGCAGTGATCGGTCGGCGGCGTCCAGTGCAATGACGCACATTGCCGGCGCGTCATTGGCCTCTTTCTTTGCATAGTTTTCAGCCAGAGGTCGGCCGGTGAGGCGGACGATCTCCAGCGCTCTCTGGATTCGCTGCGCATCCCCGGGATCCAGCCGCGCTGCGGCATCCGGGTCCAGCAAGGCCAGCTTTGCATGCATTGCCGGCCAGCCTGCGTGGGCGGCTTCGCGGTCGATTTCCGCGCGAAGGTCCGCATCGGCCTGTGGCAGATCCGACAGCCCGTCGCGCAGGGCTTTCAGGTACAGCATGGTGCCGCCTACCAGCAAGGGCAGGCGGCCACGTGAGCGGATTTCACCGATCAGTCGGATCGCGTCCGCCCGGAACTGCGCGGCGGAATAGGCTTGCGTCGGGTCGATCACGTCTATCAGGTGGTGGAGGCAGATCTGCTGTTCCGCAGGCGTGGGCTTTGCTGTGCCGATGTTCATGTCGCGGAAGACCAGGGCGGAATCGACACTGATGATCTCGCAATCCAGATGGCGGGCCAGCGCCAGTGCGCACGCGGTTTTTCCGCTGGCGGTGGGGCCTATCAGCGCGATAGCATCGGGGCGACTACTTGGAGATGACACGGATGAGCTCGATGCACACGGCCTTGGTGGGGGTGCGCCATTCTAGTTGGGCTGGGCGCGCTGTGCGCGTTGCCGCTGCATTTGGCCTTGCGGCGTGCGCGCAGCTTGCCCTGGCGGCACCGCTGCTGTTGTGGGAAGTGACAGGCGGGGCGGCGCCAGTCTGGCTGTTCGGGTCTGTGCACGTGTGTCGTTCTGATTGTTATCCGATTCCGCCTGCTGTCGATGCGCGCTTCAAGCGTGCCGACTTGCTGGCGGTTGAGCTCGATCCGACGCGTGCCGAAGTGTCTTCGGCCATGACGGGGGCGGGGGGCGAGAGTGAAGCCTTGCGCTCGCAGCTTGGCCCCAGCGATTGGAAGCGGCTTGTCCGCCAGGTGGAATCGATGGGTTTGCCGGAAGAAATGCTCGCAGGCCTCACCGCGCCCATGGCAAGTGTTTTTGTCGCGATGGCGGTCGCCGGCAAGTCAGGGCTATCGCCCCTGCTGGGGGTCGATCTTCACTTCATCTCGCGCGCACAGCACGATGGCAAGGGCCTGGTCGAGCTTGAGACAGTTGAGCGGCAGATGCAGGCGCTTGGCGCAGGCTCGCCGCGCGAGCAACTCGATTCGCTGCGCGCCAGCATTCGCGCTGCTGAAGATGGAACGCTCAAGGCATCGCTTGAAGAGGTTGTCGCGGCGTGGCGGCGAGGTGATGCCGCAGGCCTGTCGGCCGCAGTGACCAAGGCGCAGGCAGCAGATCCGGCCAGCCGCACCATGTTCAAGGACTTGTTCGATCGTCGCAACCGCGAAATGGCCGACGCGATCGCCTCACTCGCCCGCGGTGGGCGCTCGGTGTTCGTGGTGGTCGGAAGTGGTCACCTGGCCGGTGCCGGTTCGATTCCCGGTTTGCTGGCTCAGCGTGGCTTCAAGGTGCGACAGATCGATAGCCGCGAGTGATCGCCGGTTTGCCTCACGCCGACTCTTGCGCGAGGTAGTGAAGCCCACAGTAGAGCAGGGCGGTTTGATAGCTCACGACCCCGGCAGTGCCCCAGATGGAGCGCGCTTGCCCGTGTACCGCCGCAGCCTGGTCGCCCGCGATCACCGTGAGGCCCTCCGGTGAATGGACTGCGATATCCCCGCTGGCATCAGCTGGGCTGATACGGATGCCGGCCGTACGTGCTGCTTCCGCAAATTGATTGATATGCATTGCCTGAACCAAGGTTTGCATCGTCGATTCCCCAGCGAATGGCGATCTGTTTCCCCCGGCGCATCTTCTTCTGGCGCCGTTTCATTTGTGTGACAGCTGCATGCGAGGAGCATAAACCTGCAAGGCGCGACTGTCGCGGCGCGGGACTTGAAATATTTTCAGGCGGGGTGCGCGCTTCAGTGCGCTGGGGGGCTGAGCGCCAGGTGATCAGCCACGTAGTACAACAAGGCCGATCGCTGGCTGACGATGCCGGCCAGCCCCCACAACGCGTTGGCGTTCCGGATGATTGTGCGTGCCGTGTCGCCGCCCAACTCCAGGCTACCGTCTGGGGTATCGACATGCAGGCAGCCGTTAGCCGCCTTGGTGACGTTAAAGCCTGCCTGGCGTGAGGCTTCGACTCGCAGATTGATTGCTAGTGCTTCGGTGAGTTGATCCATCGAGATCTCCGGTTGTCCGAGCATGCTTTCGGTATATCGGCGCTTCGCCCGTTCAGCTTGAGCGCGCGATGCTGGCAATTTGTTTCAGGTCAATTGCTGCAGGGGCGCAAGCGTGCAAGAGCGCATCGTCGAAGCTGACGGTGTCGGCCGCTCGCCAGAGTGCCGCAGCGCGCATGAGTACGGCGCGCGCATGGGCTTGTCGCAGGATCAGGGTGTCGCGGCCGGCGCCAAGTTCAACCCACGGTTCGGCGTGATCGCAGTGGATGGTGAGGCCGGCATTGCGGAGCCGCGTTGCCGTGCGGTCGATTTCACGTGCGAGATGCTTGGTTTGCGTCATGGCTGGCCCCAAAAACGTCAGTCAGATCACGAGGCATCAAGGTTCCTCGTGCGTGACGCCATTGTTCGCCAGGCGAACGAAACGCACCTTGTCTGCCCCGGCCATTCGATTGCCGGCCCAAGCCAGGAGGCATTCAAGGGGGGGAGGCTACCGGTCATGACGATCGGGGGCTTGCATTGCCCCTGTTCGGCCACGGCGGCCGGTTGCAAGGGCGCCGATGCTGCGGCGGCTCAGCGGCCGCGCAAGAACAGCTTGTCCAGATCGGTCATTGAAAGCTGCACCCAGGTCGGACGCCCGTGGTTGCACTGGTCAGCCCGCTCGGTGGCTTCCATCTCGCGCAGCAGGGCGTTCATCTCCGGTAGCGTGAGACTGCGATTCGCTCGCACCGCTCCGTGGCACGCCAGCGTGGCGAGCAATTCGTTGCGGCGCGCGGCCGCAACATCCGAGGCGGGGAAGTCGATCAGCTCGGCCAGCAGCGCGCGCATCAGCGCCACGATATCGGCCCTTGCGAGCAGGTTCGGCACGCTACGCACCGACAACTCGGCCGGCCCCGCCGGCGCGACATCGAATCCCATCGCAGCGAGGGTGTCGCGTTGCGCTTCTGCGCAGGCCATTTCCTTCGCGCTGGCGCCAAACACTGCGGGGATCAGCAGTTGCTGTGTGGCGGGCGCGCCATCAAGTACGTTCTTGAGCTTCTCGTACAGGATGCGCTCGTGGGCGGCGTGCATATCCACCAGCACGAGGCCGCGGCTGTTCTGCGCCAGCACGTAAACACCGTGGAGCTGTGCGAGCGCATAGCCCAGCGGCGCGCCATCGCGATCCGACGCTTCGATCGGCAGTGATTGCGGCGTGGGCGGATTGAGTGCGGGGCGGAAGAAGCTGGCCATCGCTCCGCTCGAAGCGGGGGCACTCACGGCCGGGCTGAAACCATAAGTGCTGCGCGGCTCTTCAACCGGCAGGCGGATCTGGTGTTGCGCCGTTTGCACGTAGTCGCCCGTCTTTTCGATCACCGGCGTGTGCTGGCTGGCTTCACCAATCGTGGTGGCTAGGCCGCGACCCACCGCGTGATAGACGAACTGGTGAATCGCGCGCGCCTCGCGAAAGCGCACTTCGGTCTTCGCCGGGTGCACATTGACGTCGACGCCTGCAGGATCGAGATCGAGGAACAGCGCAAAAGCCGGGTGCTTGCTGCCGTGAAGGATGTCGGCGTAAGCCTCACGCAGCGCGTGCTGGATCAGCTTGTCGCGAACGAAGCGACCGTTCACGAAGAAATACTGGGCATCGCGACTGGCGCGGGCGTAGGCGGGGAGCGCGGCAAAGCCCGACAGCTGCAAGCCGCCTGCGCTGACGTTGATCTCGCGCGCGTGTTCGAGGAACTCCTCGCCCAGAATGTCGCCGCATCGCCGCCGCATGTCGCCCGGCGCAAGGCGCAGGCTGACCCGGCCGTTGTGCTGCAACTGGAAGGCGACGTCGGGCCGTGCGAGCGCGATACGGCGGAAGGTATCATCGCAATGGCCGAACTCGGTGCCTTCGCTTTTGAGAAACTTCCGTCTTGCCGGCACGTTCCAGTAAAGGTCGTTCACTTCGACCACCGTGCCCGCGTTGATGGCGGCGGGCGAGGGCGACGACTCGCCGGCGTGGATGCGCCAGGCGTGGGGGGCGCCAAGCGCGCGGCTGGTCAACGTGACCCGGGCCACTGAGGCGATCGACGCCAGCGCCTCGCCCCGGAATCCCATGGTCGCGACGCGCTCCAGGTCGTCCAGTGTGGCGATCTTGCTGGTGGCGTGGCGTTCGAGCGCGATGCCCAACTCGTCCCTGTCGATGCCGCAACCGTCGTCTGCAATGCGGATTTGCTTCACGCCGCCTTGCTGCAACTGGACTTCGATGGCGCATGCGCCGGCGTCCAGGCTGTTCTCCAGCACTTCCTTGAGCACCGAGGCAGGGCGTTCGACCACCTCGCCGGCGGCGATCTGGTTGATCAGGAGTTCAGGCAGGCGCTGGATCGTTGGCATCGTGTCAGAGGGGCCCTACAAGCAGAAATGCCCCGCCGGAGCGGGGCATCGAGCGGTGGAATATCGCAGCTTCAACCTTCAGCGATGCGCTTGGCGATATGTGCGAGTGCTTCTTCGATCTGGTCGACCAGGATCAGGCACAGATCACCCGGCCCTAGCCGTGCGAGCGCCGTATCAATGGCAAGGAACTCACCGGTAATTTCGTCGACATGCGTTGTGCGCGCAGCGCCGGCCAGACCCTCGCGCAGCAAACCGATCACCTCGCCGTCGGCGCGCCCGCGCTGGCAGGCATCCTGGTAGAGCAGCACATCATCGAATGCAGCGCCGAGGATCTCGGTCTGCTGGCGGATGTCTTCGTCGCGCCGATCACCAGCGCCACTGATCACCACGCTGCGGCGATTCGATGGCATGGCTTCCACCGCACGAACCAGTGCGGTCATCGCGTCCGGGTTATGCCCGTAGTCTGCGATCAGCGTGGCGCCACGGTAGTCGAACACATTGAAGCGGCCCGGTGCATTGTCCGAATCGGTGCGGAAAGTCGCCAGGCCCTTGCAGATCACGTCCCATTCCAGACCGGCGGACCAGGCCGCGGCAACGGCCGCCATGACGTTTTCGACCTGGAAGCCGATCGTGCCGTTGCGCGTGATTGGAATGTTGGCGAGTGGTACACGGTGCTTGACCATGCCTTCGGCGGCGACGATGGCATCGCCATCGACGTACACCACGCGGTTGCCCTGTGCGCGGTGCGTGGCCATCACCGGCAGGTGGCGGTCGGCCGCGAAGAAGGTGATCTTGCCGGTACAGTTGTCCGCCATGCGGGCGACGATCGGATCGGCGGCGTTGAGCACCGCAGTGCCGTCCGGTGCCACGTTCTGCACAATCACGCGTTTGAGGACCGCGAGTTCGTCGACGGTGGTGATGTAGTTCAGACCAAGATGGTCGCCAAGGCCGATGTTGGTGACCACGGCCACCTTGCAGCGGTCGAAGGCGAGGCCTTCGCGCAGCACGCCGCCGCGCGCGGTTTCGAATACTGCGGCATCCACTGTCGGGTTGAGCAGTACGTTGCGCGCGCTCTTGGGGCCGGAACAGTCACCGCTGTCGATCCGGCGGCCCTGGATGTAGACGCCATCGGTGTTGGTCATGCCCACGGTTTGCCCGTTGGCCATGAACAGATGCGCGATCAGGCGCACGGTCGTGGTTTTGCCGTTGGTGCCGGTCACGGCCACCACCGGAATGCGCCCGTCCTCACCGTTCGGGAACATGCTGGCGATGATCGCATCGCCCACCGCGCGGCCTTTGCCGAACGACGGGCTCAGGTGCATCCGCAGGCCGGGTGCGGCGTTCACTTCGACTACGCCGCCGCTCTGTTCTTCAAGCGGCTTGAGCATGCTGTCGCAGACGACGTCAACGCCACAGATATCCAGACCCACCATCTGCGCAGCGGCCACCGCACGGGCCGCCACCTCGGGGTGGACATCGTCGGTCACGTCGGTGGCGGTGCCGCCGGTGGAGAGGTTGGCATTGTTGCGCAGCACCACCCGCTTGCCCTTGGGCGGCACCGAGTCGGCGGTCAGGCCCTGCATCTCAAGCCGTGCGATCGCGATTTCGTCGAAGCGGATCTTGGTCAGCGAGGTGGAGTGGCCTTCGCCGCGGCGCGGATCGGCGTTGACCTGCTCCACCAGCTCACGCACGGTGTGGGTGCCGTTACCAATCACAAACGGTGGGTCACGGCGTGCCGCCGCCACCAGCTTGTCGCCCACCACCAGCAGGCGGTAGTCGTAACCGGGCAGGTAACGCTCGACCATGATGTCGTCGCGGAACTCGCAAGCGACCTTGTAGGCCATCTCAAGCTGCTCGCGGCTTGTGATGTTGACGGTCACACCCTTGCCCTGGTTGCCGTCTTGCGGTTTGACGACGACCGGCAGCCCGATCTCAAGCGCGGCGGCCCAGGCGTCTTCGATGTCGACAACCGGGCGGCCCACCGGTACCGGTACGCCAGCGGCCAGCAGCAGGCGTTTGGTGAGTTCCTTGTCCTGCGCAATTGACTCGGCGATCGCGCTGGTTGAATCCATTTCGGCTGCCTGGATGCGCCGCTGCTTCGAGCCCCAGCCAAACTGCACCAGGCTGCCTTCGGTGAGGCGGCGGAAGGGGATGCCCCGCTCGACGGCGGCCTGCACGATCGACCCGGTTGAAGGGCCGAGGCGAACGTCTTCGTCGACCTCGCGCAGGCGTGCCAGCGCGCCGTCGAGATCGAACGCCGTGTCGTCCAGCGCAGCCTGGATCAGCTGCTGAGCCAGTTCAAGCGCCAGGCGGCCGACCGGCTCTTCGCTGTACTCCACCACCACCTGGTACACGCCGGGTTCCAGCGTCGCGTGGGCGCGGCTGAAGGTAACCGGGCAGCCGGCGTGGGCTTGCAGACCCAGCGTGGCCGCTTCAAGCACATGCGCCATTGCGACCGATTCGCTGTGGCCGCGCGGCTGCAATTGGCCCAGCGCGGGAAAGCGTGCGCGCAGGCGGGCTTCGAAGCCCGGGATCGCGTCGATGACGCATTCGGTTTCGCTGCACGCAACGATCGCTTCGATCGAGGTGTGCCGGCTCCACAGGTTCGGCCCACGCAAGGCACGGATGCGGGAAACTTCCATCAAGCAGTCTTCCTGTTGGTGTTGCAGTCGTCCAGGCGACCGGGAATCAGTGTGCGCGAGCGCGGGCAGCGGTCTGCTCGGCCTCGAAAGTCTCGATGCCGGCGCCGATCAGGTCGGGCGACATGCCTAGTGCCCAGGCGGCGCCCACGGCGGCCAGAACGCTCGATACTTCAAGCGAGCCGGCGCCGGCGGCGGGCAGCATTGCCAGTTCGTCAAGGCGCTCTTCGTCGGCGCCACGGGCAAGGAATACCCGGCCATCGCGCGCAAACACGGCACTGCCGCCGGCGGCACGGTGCCTGGCCAGCGCCGGGGCATCGGCCGTGGTGGCGTAGAAGATGACCTTGCCATCGCACAGCGGCGCCATTTCGGCCACTTGCTCGTCTTCAGCGTTCAGCACCGCGTAGCCGGCAGGGTCGACCACGTCAACCTGGGTGCGCAGCACGCCGTAGAGGCGGTCGGCGCTGTCGATGTAATGCTCGCTGAGCGATTCGTGGCCCGAGACATCGGTGACGATGCCCACGGTGCAACGATCGTAGGGCAAGCCTTCGCGAAGGATCGATTCGGCGCTGTGCTCGAACACGGCGGCGTCCACCGTGCGGTTCATCAGCAAACGCTGGCCCGAATCGAAGTTGACGCCGTTGCGCCGATCAACCTGGCGGCGATCGAGGAACATGCCTTCTGCACAGGCCAGCCCGACATGCCGGCCCGACAGGCGGACGAGCCACGCGACCAGCTTCGAGATCTGTGTGGTGCCCTGACGGCCGGTCACGCCGACCAGCGGAATACGCCCCGCATCGGTTTCGCCGAAAAGGTGGTTGACGATGGCCTGGCCGACCGGGCGCGCGGCGCCGTTGGCCGGTTTCAGGTGCATCAGCAGCCCCGGCCCGGCATTGACTTCAACCACTGCAGCGTCTTGTTCGGCAAGCGGGCGCGAGATGTCTTCGGCCACCAGATCGACGCCGGCAATGTCCAGCCCGACGACGCGGGCGGCCAGGGCCACCACTTCGGCCAGCTCGGGGTGAAGTTCGTCGGTGCAGTCGAAGGCGACGTTGCCGTTGCGTTGGATCAGCACGCGCTGGCCCTGCGCGGGCAGCGAATTCGCGTCGAAGCCCTGGCGGGAAAGATCGAGCTGAATTGCGACGTCTTCGCTGACAATGATCTTGTTGAGCGGAAACTCTTCGGTGAGGCCGCGGCGCGGGTCGGTGTTGAGCTGCGCGTCGATCAGTTCAGCAATGCTGGCGCTTCCGTCGCCGGTCACCCAGGCTTCTTCGCCACGTGCGACGGCGACGACCTTGTTCCCGACCACGAGCAAACGGTGTTCGTGGCCACGGATGAAACGTTCGACGATGACTTCGCTGCCGTGTTGCTCGGCCAGGGCGAAGGCTTCCTCGACATCCTTGCGGGTGGAAAGATCAAGCGAAACGCCACGGCCGTGGTTGCCATCGACTGGCTTAACGACGACCGGCAGGCCGATGTCTTCGGCAGCTTCCCAGGCGTCGGCCGCGTTTTCGACGATGCGGCCATCGGGTACCGGCACGCCGCATGATGCGAGCAGGCTCTTGGTCAGATCCTTGTCGCTCGAAATGCTCTCGGCAATCGCCGAGGTGCGGTCGGTTTCGGCGGTCCAGATCCGGCGTTGGCGGGCACCGTAACCGAGTTGGACGAGGTTGCCTTCATTGAGCCGGATCGACGGGATCTTGCGCTCGGTGGCGGCGTCGACGATGCACGCGGTGCTCGGCCCGAGGCAGAGCGAGTCGACCATGTCGGTCAGGCGCTCGATGGTCGCGGCCAGATCGTAGGGGCGGTCTTCCACGGCGGCGAGGACAAGCTCGCGTCCGGCCTCCAGGGCCGCGCGGCCCACCTGTTCGTTGCGGGTGCGGAAGGCCATTTTGTAGAGGCCGCTGCCCTCGGCGGTCTGCCGAGTCTTGCCGAAACCGGTCTGCATGCCGGCCCGCATTTGCAGTTCAAGCACCACATGTTCGAGGACGTGCCCGATCCAGGTGCCTTCGTCGAGGCGCTGGCGGAAGCCGCCGCGCTCGCCCACGCCGCAGCGATGTTCCAGCAAGCCCGGCAGCCAGGCGGTCAGGCGTTCGGTGAAGCCGGGCAGGGTGTTCGACGGGTATTGCTCGAATTCGCCAATGTCCAGCAACGCCTCGATGACTGGGCGGTAGGTCCAGATGTTCGGTCCGCGCAAGTGCGTGACACGAAGAAACGTGATGTCTTTCTTCTTCATTTTCCAGTCGTTGATTCCGCTTGGCACTGCAAGCGAGGCGGCCTGCGAATGAGCGACGCCCCGACGCTCAGACCTCGCCCGGACGATTAAAGGGCGGGGGTCTCGATGCGGTATACTTCCTTGCCATTCGTGTCGGGTTGGAAGCGCTAACTCGTCAGAATATCGCAATTGCGCGATTCGCTGCTGTCCGTGCCGTCAACTCTGTTGCTCAGCAATCCGTTCAATCCACGTCGCGCCACGGCGCTCCTTAGATCGAAGCTGTTTCTCGATCCGTTCCGTCCCGATGAAGCCGCTGATGAATACAGAGACCCTGCTTGCTGGTGCTGCCCGAACAAGTGTTGCCGAGGTGTGGCGTGATGCCCTGGCAACGCAGCTCGCCTCGGGAGAGAACGTCCTCGCGACGGTTGAGGTTGACCTTGATGCGCAGCTGAAGTTTGCCCGAGGGCTCGTGGTGATCACGGATCGCCGCCTGATCGCACAGGCGCCGGGCGAGGCTGCCTGGCAAAGCTGGCCCTTGCAGGAGGGCCTGTGCCTCCTGCATCACGATCATGCGGGGGTTGGCACGCTTGAGTTGCGCGGGCCTGAGCGCCTGCTGGCGAGCTGGCGCTACACCCTGGGGCAGAACGTTGCCGCGCTGCGCGTGATCGAAACCTTCGAGAGCCAGTTGAAGCTGCTGGTGACCGGCGTTGCGGCAGCGGTCGATGCCAGTGATCTGTGCCCGACCTGCAAGGCGCCCTTGCCGCCGGATGAGGACGAGTGCCCGATCTGCACGCGCGAATTGCACACGCCGCC
This sequence comes from Niveibacterium sp. 24ML, assembly GCF_026586805.1. Taxonomy (GTDB): domain Bacteria; phylum Pseudomonadota; class Gammaproteobacteria; order Burkholderiales; family Rhodocyclaceae; genus Niveibacterium. Next base: position 106,810 of record NZ_JAPFHA010000003.1, read on the forward strand.
CTCGACCTGGACCTTGTTCAGACTGTGGCGTTTTGCAAAGCCCTACCAGGGGCAACTGCTCGCGGGTTTCTTGCTGATGCTGGGCGCGACCGCCGCGACGCTGGTTTCGCCCTACCTCTACATGCCACTGATGGACGAGGTGCTGATTCCCTTCCAGAACGGTCAGCACATCGAACCGGCAAAGGTCGCCATGTACCTGGGGGGTTTGCTGGCGGCGGCCGTGGTTTCCTGGGGGCTGGGGTGGGCGAAGACCTACATCCTTGCCCTGGTCTCCGAACGCATCAGTGCGGATTTGCGCACCACGACCTACGAACACCTGTTGCAGCTTTCGCTTGAATACTTCGGCGGCAAGCGCACCGGCGATCTGATCGCCCGCATCGGTTCGGAATCGGACCGCATCAGCGTCTTCCTCTCGCTGCATGCGCTCGACTTCATCACCGATGTGCTGATGATCACGATGACCGCTGTGATCCTGTTCAGCATTAACCCGGCGCTCGCGCTGGTGACGCTGCTGCCGCTGCCCTTCATCGGTTGGATGATCCACCTGGTACGTGATCGCCTGCGTACCGGATTCGAGAAGATCGACCGTGTGTGGGGCGAGGTCACCAACATCCTCGCCGACACCATCCCCGGCATCCGGGTGGTGAAGGCCTTCGCGCAGGAAAAACGCGAAACCCGCCGCTTCCGCGAGGCCAACCAGCACAACCTGTTGATCAATGATCGCCTCAACAAGACTTGGTCACTGTTCTCGCCCACCGTGTCACTGCTCACCGAGATGGGGCTGCTCGTGGTGTGGGCCTTCGGCATCTGGCTGGTATCCAAGAGCGAAATCACTGTCGGTACGCTGACCGCCTTCCTTGCATACATCGGGCGTTTCTACGGCCGGCTCGACTCGATGAGCCGCATCGTGTCGGTGACGCAGAAGGCCGCCGCTGGCGCCAAGCGCATCTTCGATGTGCTCGACCATGTCTCCAACGTACCCGAGCCAACCAACCCGGTACATCTGGAAACCGTGCGTGGCGAAATCGAGATGCGTGACATCGGCTTCCGCTACGGCAATCGCTCGGTGATCCGCGGCTTGTCGCTGACGATCAAACCGGGCGAAATGATCGGCCTGGTCGGCCACAGCGGCTCGGGCAAGAGCACGTTGGTGAACCTGATTTGCCGTTTCTACGACGTCAGCGAAGGCTCGATCAAGGTCGATGGCGTCGACACCCGTTCGCTGCCGGTGGCCGAGTACCGCCGCCACATCGGCCTGGTACTGCAGGAGCCCTTCCTGTTCTTCGGCACGATTGCCGACAACATTGCCTATGGCAAGCCTGACGCCACCCGCGCCGAGATCATCGCCGCGGCGCGTGCGGCCCACGCGCACGAATTCATCCTGCGCCTGCCGCAGGGCTACGACTCGCTGGTGGGTGAGCGTGGGCAGGGCCTCTCGGGCGGCGAGCGTCAGCGCATCTCGATCGCTCGTGCGCTGCTGATCAACCCGCGCATGCTGATCCTCGACGAAGCCACCTCTTCGGTGGATACAGAAACCGAGAAGGAAATCCAGCGCGCGCTCGACAACCTGGTGCAGGGCCGCACCACGATCGCAATTGCCCACCGCCTGTCGACGCTGCGCAAGGCCGACCGCCTGGTCGTGATGGATCGCGGCCAGATCGTTGAAGTCGGCCACCACGACGAACTGATGGCAAAGCAGGGCGCGTACTGGCGGTTGTATCAGGCGCAGGCGCGCAATGCCGAAAAGCTACTTGAGGATGCAGCCGAATGATCACCTGGCAAATCGAACGCAACGCTTTTGGCCGCCTGGTGCTTACCGATGCGGCTGGCGAACGCCATGAGAATGTGGTGCCGGTGCGGGCCTTTCCGATCGCCGCGCCTGAAGAAGGCATCTCGCTGGTCAGCCAGGATGGCCATGAACTGGTGTGGCTTGACCGCCTTGCGGATGCGCCTGAGGCGGCGCGCGCTCTGATCGAAGGCGAACTCGGGCGTCGCGAGTTTGTTCCCGAGTTGCGTCGCTTGATCAAGGTGTCGAGCTTCGCGACGCCGTCGACCTGGACGGTCCAGACCGATCGGGGCGAAACCAGTTTCGTGCTGCGCGGTGAAGAGGATATCCGCCGCCTGTCGGGCAATACGTTGATGATTGCCGACACGCACGGCATCCAGTTCCTGATTCGCGATCTGCTGGCGCTGGATCACCACAGCCGGCGCCTGCTCGACCGCTTTCTCTGATCGCCTGCAGGTGGCATCGAGCAACGGGCCGCTCATCGAGTGGCCCGTTTGTTTTTTGCCGCCACGATTGAAATCCCGCCTTGGGGCACCGAGATAGGGGGAGTCATGAGGCCATGTCCGTGAGGTCGCTGGTGCCCCTTCTTATCGTTGCCATTCCGGCCTTGCTGTTCGCTGCCTGGCTGTTTCTCGAACCTCAGCGCCTGGCCTGGAGGCGCCAGCGCATCGCGCAGCGCCCCTTTCCCGATGCATGGAGGGAGATCCTGCGGCTGCGCGTACCGTACTTTCGCCGCCTGCCACCGGACTTGCAGTTGCAACTCAAGCAACTGATCAAGATCTTTCTGGCCGAGAAGGCTTTTGTAGGCTGCGCCGGCCAGGAAATTACCGACGAGATCCGCGTCACGATTGCTGCGCAGGCCTGCCTGCTTGTGCTCAATCGGCGCGACGGTTACTGCTATCCGAAGCTGCGGCAGGTGCTGGTGTACCCGGGGGCTTTCGCGGTGGAAAAGAAAGTCTCGGATCCGATTGGCCTGCAGCGCGTGGAGCGGCAGGTGCTGGCCGGTGAATCATGGTCAAGCGGGCAGGTGATCCTGTCCTGGCAAGACACGCTGTCGGGCGCGGCGAGCGATGACGACGGCCACAACGTCGTCGTGCACGAGTTCGCCCATCAGCTCGATCAGGAGACCGGCGCTGCGAACGGGGCCCCCGAGTTGCCCGGTGCGCGGCACTACGCGAACTGGGCGCAGGTGTTCAGTGCAGAGTTCGAGCACTTGCGTGCGCAGGCCGATGCCGGGGAGCCCTCCTTGCTCGACCAGTACGGCGCGAGCAACCCCGGCGAGTTCTTCGCGGTGGCCAGCGAGGTCTTCTTCGAGCGGCCCGGTGAGATGGCCCAGCAGCACCCCGCGCTCTACCAGCAACTGAGCGGCTACTACCGGCTGGATCCGCTCAGCTGGTAAGCGCAGGCCTCACTTCACCCGGCGCTGGGTGAATTCGTCCTGGATGTTGTCGCGGTAGTAGCTGGCGGGCGAGCCGCTGGCGAGGAAGCGGCGGGCGATCTCGTCGCCCACGCTCGAATGCTGGACGATCGATCCGTTGTCGAATTCGATCTCAAGCGTTCGTGCCGAGCGGTCGTAGCCGGCGGAGCGGATGCCGCCGCGATTGATGGTCTTGCGTTCAATGGCCATGTGCGGTCCTTGGTGGGAAGCAGGCCGTGCGTGCCAATCCGCACGGCCCGGATCGATCAGAAGCCGAGTTTTTCACCCGCGCCGAGCAGGGTTGCAAGCCCAAGCAGGGCGAAGATCAGTGCCGCAATCGCATGGACAACACGCACCGGGATCTTGTTGGCGATCTTGTCGCCGAGGATCACCGCAGGCACGTTGGCGATCATCATGCCCAGCGTGGTGCCGGCCACGACGGCGACCACTGATTTGTACTGCGCCGCAAGGGCCACGGTGGCGATTTGCGTCTTGTCGCCCATTTCGGCGAGGAAGAAGGCAATCAGGGTTGTGCCGAAGACGCCGAAGCGTGCGAGCTTGGCTTCGTCCTCATCAAACTTGTCGGGGACCAGGATCCAGGCGGCCATCGCGAGGAAAGAGACGCCCAGCACCCAGCGCATGACTTCCGGGCTTACCAGCGAGGTGATCCATGCGCCCAGCGCGCCGGCAAACGCGTGGTTGGCCAGGGTGGCGACCAGAATGCCAAGTACGATCGGAATCGGGCGGCGGAATTTGGCGGCGAGGATGAAGGCGAGCAGTTGCGTCTTGTCGCCGATTTCAGCAAGGGCGACGATGCCCGTCGAGATGAGGAAAGCTTCCAATTTGAACTCCCTGGCCGGCTGATCCATTGACCACGCGCGCCCCGGCCAGTCCGGCGGCTGCGTGGTCAAAGGTCTTGCCAAGTACGGGAACCGCCTGCGCCATGACCCGATGGGTCAAGTGTGTTGACGCAGGCCCCTTCGGCGAAGCGAAGGGCGGCTACTCCCCAATGACGGGCGCGATTCTAGCCATTTGGTGTTGCAACGCCAAGTTGCCGGGCTGGCATTGGGAGCTGGCAATGATCTGCGGCAACAAAGGCGCCATTTGCGAGCGGCTTAGCGGATGCCTAGCCGGCCCTCTTCGTAGGTGGCCAGAAGACCCCAGGTACGGCCCCGGCGCCGAACCACGTCGAGCATCGCAAGTGCGCGCAGGCTCAGCAACGCGTCGCAGGACCGCAGCGGTGCGCGCAGGGAAGAGGAAGACAGGGTGCGGGTCAGGCGGATCATGGTCGGTCTCCGGTTTGGGGGCGACATCGGTTGGGGTGCTGTAATCCTATACAGTATCCGATTTCATCGCAAGACCGCTTGCACCGTTCGTCGAAACCGCCATTGCCTTGCCGGCCATCAGTGCCACCGCAGCCGCGAACACGGCGACCACGAACAGCCCAAGGTCGAGCCCCCAGTGTTGCGCAATCACGCCAATCAGCGGCGGGCCGATCATGAAGCCAAGGTAGCCGCAGCTCGACACGCCGGCAATGCCATTGGCCGGCGTGATGCCGGGCACCTTGGCCGCTGCCGCGAAGAGCACGGGTACGACGTTCGAGAAGCCGATGCCCACCAGCGCAAAGCCGAACAAGGCGGCCCAGGGCGTGCCGATCAGCAGTGCGGCTGTCATGCCCCCGGCGGCGAGCCAGCTCGACGCCCGCAGCAGCGGCGCAGGCCCGATGTGGGCGCGGACCCAGTCGCCCGCGAAGCGCGCGGCCGCCATCGCCGCAGAGAATGCGCCGTAGGCCAGTGCGGCTTGCGCCTGTGGGCTGCCCAGTTCCTGCGACATGTAGAGCGTGCTCCAGTCGTACATCGCGCCTTCGCCCACCAGCCCGAGCGTGGCCAGCAAGCCCAGCAGCAGGATCGGGCCGCGCGGCAGCTTGAAGCCGGTGTTCGCATCGTCGGGCGAGTGCGTCGCTTCATCGGGCAGCATTGAACGGCTGGCGACCAGGATCGCGAGCCCGCCGGCGATCGACGCGGCCAGCATGTGAAGGGTGGCCGGGATGTCGAAGAAGGCGACCGCGCTGCCGATCCCCGCGCCGGCGAGTCCGCCCAGGCTGAAGCAGCCGTGAAAGGACGACATTACGGGCCGGCGGTAGGCGTGTTCCACCGCAACCGCTTCGGCATTGATTGCAACATCGAAGGCGCTGGTCGCCAGCCCGAAGGCGAACATCAGCGCGAGCAGGGCGCCAAAGCCTGGCATGTGCAGCAGCAGTGCCAGCGGTGCCGCCATCACGACGCCGCCCGCAATGACCACCGGCCTGGCCCCGTGTGTCGCAACCCACTTTCCGACTTGCGTCAGGCCGAGCAGGGCGCCGAAGCCGCCGGCGAGCATCAGCCCGGCGAGTTGGTACTCCGAGAGCGCGAAGAGCGCCTTCACCGTGGGTACATGCACACCCCAGGTGGCAAAGAGCATGCCGCTGACGAAGAAGTGGACCTGGGTGGCGATGCGCGCGGCGAGCGGGTTCTGTGGCGTCATGACAGCCTAGAGCTGGTGTCGCGAGCATTCCTGCGCGAACTGTGTTGCGGTAAGCAGACCAAGGGTGGCACCCGATTCGCCGACCTTCCAGCCCGCGAACAGGCAGGCGCGTTGCAGGGCGGCGGCCGGTGGCAGGCCGGCGCAGAGTTGGTCGACGAAAGCCGAGAACAAGGCATCGCCCGCGCCGATGGTGTTGGCGACGCCGCGTGGGGCGACCGTGCCGACATGCTGCGCCGGTTTGCCGCGCTCGGAGAGCAGCGCGCCGTCGGCACCCAGGCCAATCACGATGATGCGCGGATCAAAGCGGGCACGCAGGGCTTCAAGCGCCTGCTGCGGTGCGCAGGGCAAGCGTTCGTGCGACAGGAACAGGACTTCGGAGGCCGCCATGAAGTCGCGGTTGTAGGCGTCGTCGAAATCGCCCAAGGCGTGTACATCGGTCGCGATGGGAATGCCGCGGGCCTGCGCGGCGGCCAGTAGCGGCCGGGCGAAGTTGATGTTGCAGACCACGGCGATCGAAGCGCCGCTCAGCAGGGGCTCGATCTGCAATTGCGGGTAGGTGCTTTCTTGCAGGTCTTTCAGATCGCAGTGGATCTGGCGGTTGCCGTCGGGCGCCACCAGGATCACCGACTGCGAGGTGGCCGATGCGGTGCGCGCCACGAAACCGCTGTCGAGCCCGAAGCGGGGCAGTGCTGCGAGCAGGTGTTCGCCCGGCTCGTCCTGCCCGATCAGGGTTGCGAAGCGGACGCTGTGGCCCAGCCCGGCGAGCGCTACCGCCACATTCAGGCCAACGCCGGCGTGCGCCTGTGTAATGCCGTGGAAGGGGTAGGTCACCGGGTAGTAGGGCAGCGGAAAGCCTTCGATGCGAAGGTTGGTTTCCAGCGTGTAGAGGCCGGCAACGGCGATCTGTGCCATGGCTCAGTCCTCCCCCAGCAGGATGACGTGCGAGCGCGGCGGCAGGATCGTGGTGATCCAGCCTGGCTCGTTGGCGATCGGCTCGCCGCCCGGGGCGCACCAGTTCTTCTTGTGCAGCGGCAGCACCCACAGTGGCAGGCGTACCGCATGCGGGCGATCGCCGCGGTTGAGTGCGAAGACCGACACCGAATCCTTGGTGTAGCGCGCGAAGGCGTAGGTGTCGTCTTTGGCCAGAAGGGTCTGGTAGGCGCCGTGGCGCAGTTCCGGCCGCGCCTTGCGCAGCGTAATCAGCGCCTTGTAGTGATCGAACAGCTCGCGGTTCCAGTGGTTGCGATCCCAGTCGAAGCAGCGGCGGCAGTCCGGGTCTTGCCCGCCTTCGAGGCCGATTTCGTCGCCGTAGTAGATGCAGGGCACGCCGGGGTAGGCGAAGAGCAGGCTCGCGGCCAGTTTCATTGCCTCAGTGTCGGTACCCACCAGGGTGAAGAAGCGCGCGGTGTCATGGCTGTCGAGCAGGTTGAACTGCGCCAGCTGGTTGTCGTAGGGGATGCGCCCGCGGGCCGAATCAAGCCAGTCGCTGAAGGCTTCGGTTTCCAGGCGGGCATCGTGGTAGGCGATGTCGGTGCCGGCCAGCCATTCGCGCACCGGGTGGGCGAAGCCGTAGTAGTTCATCGCGCCGTCTTCCTGGTCGCCCTGCAGCCAGCGCGTGGCTTCGTTGAAGTGCTCCCCCATCACGTAGGCTTCGGGGTTCTCTTCGCGCAACGCCTTGCGGAATTCGCCCACGTAGTGGCCGTTGCGGCCTGAACCGGGGCCTTCGCCGAGCATGTGGATCACATCGAAACGCCAGCCGTCGATGCTGTAGGGCGCGCGCATCCAGTGCCGCAGCACCGCGTTGGGGCCGGCGTAGATGGCGTCGCGCAGACCTTGCGCGCTGAAGTCGAGAACTGGTAGCGACATATGGCCGTTCCAGCCGTAGTAATGACCGGCCTGGTCGAAGTAATACCAATCACGCCACGGGGATTCGGGCGATTGCATGGCGCCCTTGCTGTCGTGACGGCCATGCAGGTTGAACCACGGGTGGTTGGTGCCAGTATGGTTCACCACCGCGTCGAGGATCAGCCGCATCTTGCGGACTTTCATCTCGGCCGAGAGTGCGGCGAGCGATTCGTTGCCGCCCAGATGCGGGTCGACGTTGAAGTAGTCTTCGGTGTCGTACTTGTGGTTGCTGCCCGAAACGAAGATCGGGTTCAGGTACAGCGCCGTGACGCCCAGTTCGTTCTGCAGGTAGTTGAGGCTGCGGCGCACGCCGATCAGGTCGCCGCCGTAGAACTCGGTGGCGCAGGTTTCCTGGCTGACCGGCTCGCCCCATCGTTTGGCCACTACCTTCATGCGGCCGCTGCCGTAGGTGTATTCGCCGGTTCGCACGGCGAGTGACGGATCGCCCTGGCAGAAGCGGTCGGGGAAGATCTGGTAGAAAACCTGATCGCGCACCCAGGCCGGCGGGGTGTCGCGGCGGTTGATGCGGAACATCTGATCGCGATGTGGCACGCGGTGGTGCTGGCCGTCGCCGGCAAGCCAGTGCTGCTTGCCGTGTTCAATCACCTTGAAGCAATAAACCGTGGGGTCGTTGCCCGAATCCCAGGGCAGCAGCGCCTCGAAGCGGTGCAATTCCGCCTCGCGGCCGGTGTGTTGCATGTCGATGAAGCGCGCCTCGTTATCGGGCTCGCAACGCAGCATCACCGTGATGCCTTCGCTGCGCTCGGTCAGCAGCGTCAGCTTGACGCCTTCTTCAGTGCGGATCAGCCACGGGGCAACCTGGGGGTGGAGCAGGAACATGGTGAAGTCCTCGGTTTTCGATGGCTGCACTCTAGGCGTGCAAGCCGCGGACGTCGTCGGCAGGCGCGGTTGATCTTGCGGGGTGGAGCCGGCTCAACCCGCCGTGGCGTGGCGGCGCTCGGTGCAGGTGCCGGCCACTTCAACGCGATTGCGGCCGGCGCTCTTGGCGGCGTAGAGCGCATGGTCGGCCCTCTCGATCAGCCAGGGGATCGAGTGCTCGTCGGTGTGTTCGGCAAGGCCAATCGATATGGTGGTCGGGTGAGGTAGACCGCCGCAGTGTGCCTGCTCGCAGGCGGCCCGCAGGCGTTCGATACTGGTGTGTGACTGTTGCAGATCGCCGTGCAGAATCGCGAGAAATTCTTCTCCACCCCAGCGGGCGATCATGTCGCCCTTTCGCAGCGTGTCGCGAGCGATGCGCGCAAATTCGCAGATCACTGCATCCCCGCGCGCATGCCCCCAGGTGTCGTTGATCTGCTTGAAGTGGTCGAAGTCGACAAGGGCAACGCAGAACGGCACGCGGTTCCCGGCTGAGAGGCGTGTCAATTGATCAAGATAGGCGAGTGCGGCTCTGCGGTTGAGCAGGCCCGAGAGTTCATCGTGATCCGACAGTTTCTTGTAGTGGCCGTACTCGAACAGGCGCCCTGACACGAAAGCACTGAAGGGCAGCACGAGCATCAGGGCACACCAGTGCAGGAGTTCGAGTTCAAGGCGAGGGCCGGGAATGCCCAGCCAAACACTTGTGGCGACCGCCATGGGCAGGGTGATGGCTGGAATCAGGCACAGGCGCATCAGGCTTGGCGTGGACAAGGCAAATGCGCCAAATTGCAGCGGAATCAGGTAGGCCAGCGTGATCAGGCCGCGCAGTTCGCCCGAGAACGTCGCCGTGAGCGAGCAGAGCAGCAATGCGGCGACGATTTGCGCGGCAGTCAGACTGGGGTCGGCAAAGCGCAGATTGAATCCACTGGCGATCGACGCAATAAATACCAGGTTCGTGAGCCCGTAAGCCGCGACGACGACGAGCCAGGCTTGCATCGGGTAACGGCCAAGGTATGTCGCAATCGCCATGATGCCGGCGCAGGCGGCATAGAACAGCGCTGCACTCAGGCATCGCTGCAGACGCAGCTTCTGCGCCCGCGCGATCTGCTGGGGGGTGTAGGGGGTGTCTGCCAAGAGGTTTTCTCTACCGGGCTTTTGCAAGGCTAACGGCAGAGCGGCGGGCGTGCTTGAGTCTTCCTGCCTGGCTTATTGGTTTCGGCTGCGAAGGCCTTTGAGGACGTGCGCCGCAGCGGTTTCGAAGAGCGGCGCTTCGTTGATCAGCCATGCGTCGCCGGTCGAGAACTCGCGTTCAAGCGCACGCATGGTGACACCCATGACGCCACGCCGGTCGGGGTCGCACACCACAATGGTCTGGCGCGCTGGCCCGATCCAGCCCACACAGGCCCGCACGCGCCGGTTATCGTGCAGGCCGAATTCGATCCATTGGCCGGGTTTGAGCGTGGCGAGCGCGGGGGGGAGCACACTCTCGCGTCCGATCACCCCAACCAACCGGAATACCTTGAGCCCGGGCGCGGCACCAACGGTACCGAATTCGAGTACGGGTTGTGGTGGCGCGTAGGGCAGCTCTGCCGGCATGGGCTGCGCATTGATGGCGGCAGTGTGGTAGGTCATGCAGGGCGCGAGACATTCGCGCGCATGGGCTTCGTCGATGCCGATGCCCGCAAGGCCTTCGGCGGCGTGGCGCAACAGCTCCGGCAGGGTGCGCAGCAGTTGCTGGCGTTCATCGGCGGTCGGCTTGGGCTGTACGCTCCAGATCAGGCGGTCCGCCACCGTCAATTGATTGCGCCATTCGGGGCTTTTCTCGCCGTGAGTCAGCAAGGTGTTTTGCAGTACCCGAACCCAGTGCTGGTCGAGGAAACCGCGCACGGCCGTTGGAACGCCGTCGCTGGACAAGGCGCGGATCGCCTTGGCGGCGAATTTCAGCGACACCTCTTCGCGTTCGACTTTGGCCGCAAGCGTGTTGGACGTGGTAGCGAGCTGTATCGCGAGTGCAGTGCGATCCGCTGCAATGGTCTGAGCGCTGGCCAATGCTTGGGCGAACACCTCCGGGTCACGCCCGAACTTGAGCACCACGCCATCGGTGAGGGTCTTGATGAGGACGCATAGCGGATGGTCGGCTCCGGCTGAGACAGAAAGGCCACGGCAGCAATCGCCGATGGCGTTGATCAGCCGGCGCGCCACATGGTCCGGCGCTTCGAGCACGGTGGGATCGATCAGCGCGAGCTTGAGCATGGGCAAGGCGAGCGAGCCCAGCGCGGCACGGATCGGGGCGGCGAGCTGGCGGTCCTGCTCGATCGCTCGGAAGACGTTTTCCAGCGCGTCGGCCGCAGCCCGTTCGCGCGGGCCCAGCAAGGGGCCCAGGTGGCTGGCGCCCAGTGCGGCGACCTCGCTGCCGATCGCCAGGTTGTGTTGTTGGTTGTCGAGCCAGGCCAATACTTGCTCGCGAACGGCGGCGGCCAGCGTGGCGTCGATCACCGCGCCGGTACCGCCGCCCAGGCGGCTGACGGTTGCGCGGTGCAGTTCGCCGAAACTGCCCGAGCCCCAGTCATTAGCGTCGCTCCTGGGTGCTTGTTGCGCGGGCGGGGAAGTCGGCGTTGCGGGGCGCGAGAGCGACTGGGGCTCGACGCCGGCAGCCTCAAGCTCCTTGTTGAGCCTTCCATAAAACAGGTTGAGCGCTTGGGCGAGCGAGGATTCGATCCGCTCCAGCATCTGCAGGCGCATGGCCGGGTCGAAGCCGGCGGCGTCAGACATCTCGCGCAAGCCGCAGCACACGGTTTCTGGCCCGACCGGGAGCTGCTCCACCGATGCGTCGTCACTTTGATCGAGCAGGGTCATGTAGCGCCCGTGCAGGCGGCCCAGTTCGCGATCGCAGCGCTCGCGCAGGCGCCGCGCGAACTCGTTGATGCGGATCGTGAATTCCAGATCTTCGTCATGCACCAGGCTGATCCGTGATGCGGTGAGCCCGCGTGCATTCTCGAACCCGCGCCGATCACGCAGGCCGGCCAGTTCATCGTGGCTGCCGAGGGCTCCGCGACGCAGGCCTTCGAGTCCGTCCGGGTGGGTGAAGCCGCAAACGCGTACCACTTCGTCAATGGTTTGAAGCAGGGCGTCGCGGTTACCTGCGACAAGGCGGGAAGCGAGCGGGCCGGGGGCTGAGGATTCGGTCATGGGGCGTGTGCGCAGCAGATCGGGGAGCTTGCCGCTGACTATACCCCCACAGGTGCCGCTTGCGGGCGGCGCATCCAGGCAAGTCCCTGTCGCCGCGCAAGGCGCGGCAAGCCCCGCAAGCACGGCAGAATGCCGCGCAGGGTGGTGATCCCGCCTCGTGGTGGCTCTTTGGGCCGTTTTATAAAAGTTGTCAAAAGCACACCCATAACGGGGGAGGCAAGATGGACAGGCTTTCTTATGTTGCAACGACGGTCGGGGGGCCGTGGGCAACCTACCTTGAACAGGTTGAGCGCGTAGTGCCTTACCTGGGGCACCTCGGGCGCTGGGCAGAGACCCTGCGGCGGCCCAAGCGCGCCTTGATCGTTGATATCCCGATCGAGATGGACGACGGCAGCATCCGCCACTTTGAAGGCTTTCGTGTGCAGCACAATCTTTCACGCGGGCCGGGCAAGGGGGGCGTGCGCTTCCACCCCGACGTGACTCTGGAAGAGGTAATGGCGCTGTCGGCGTGGATGACGGTGAAGAACGCGGCGGTAAACCTGCCCTACGGCGGTGCCAAGGGCGGCGTGCGCGTCGACCCCAAGACCCTGTCGAAGAAAGAACTGGAAAAACTCACCCGCCGCTACACCAGCGAGATCGGCCTGATCATCGGGCCGGACAAGGATATTCCGGCGCCCGACGTCAACACCAACGCGCAGATCATGGCGTGGATGATGGATACGTACTCGATGAACGTCGGCGCCACCGCAACCGGCGTGGTGACGGGCAAGCCGATCGAACTGGGTGGTTCGCTCGGGCGCCTCAAATCGACCGGGCGCGGCGTATTCGTGATTGGCCGCGAAGTGGCTCGGCGGATCGATCTGCCGATCAACGGCGCGCGGGTAGCCGTTCAGGGCTTTGGCAATGTGGGTAGTGCAGCCGCGGAATTGTTTGCCGGGAACGGGGCCAAGATTGTTGCCGTGCAGGATCACACTGGCACGATTTACAACGCCAATGGCCTTGATATCGATGATCTGATGGCGACGCTGCGTCGCGATGGCGGCATCGGCAAGTGCCCGGGCTGCGAGGTGATTCCGAACGAACAGTTCTGGGATGTGGAAACCGAATTCCTGATACCGGCCGCGCTCGAAGGCCAGATCACCCCCGAGCGTGCCAAACGCATCAAGACCCGCGTGGTGCTTGAGGGCGCCAACGGCCCGACGGTACCTGAGGCAGACGACATCCTCACCAGCAAGGGTGTGCTGGTGGTGCCCGATGTCATCGCCAACGCGGGCGGCGTCACGGTGTCGTACTTCGAGTGGGTGCAGGACATCGCCAGCTTCTTCTGGAGCGAGGATGAGATCAACATGCGCCTCGAACGCATCCTCGCCGAGGCCTTCCGCAAGATCTGGGATACCGGGCAAGAGCACAAGATTCCGCTTCGCACGGCGGCCTTCGTGGTGGCTTGCACGCGCATCCTGCAAGCGCGTGAGGAGCGCGGTCTGTATCCCTGATTGCCGGGGTGATGCGGCGGGGGCGCCCCGCCGCGTTCAGTGCTCGCGTGCCACGGCGACGCCGTGCTTGCCGCCGTGCTTGATGCGGTACATGGCTTCGTCTGCGGCGCGCATCAGCGATTCGGGGTTGTCGCCGTGGATCGGGCTGAACGCGATGCCAATGCTGGCGCCGATCTGCGTGTAGCGGGCGGGGCGGATCTCGATCGGCAGCCGGGCCGCTTCCTCCGCCTTGTGGGCGACGATCATCGCCGCTTCGGGTGATTCGATTTCCTGCAGCAAGATCACGAACTCGTCGCCGCCGATGCGGCTGACTGTGTCCGATTCACGCACCAGCTTGCGCAGCCGCATGGCAATCGAGCGCAGCACCATGTCACCGGCGGCGTGCCCCCAGGTGTCGTTCACTTCCTTGAAATCGTCCAGATCCAGGTAGATCAGCGCGACATGGCCAGTGTGGCGATGCGCCAGCGACAGCGCGCGTTCGAGGCGGTCGTAGAAGAGCGAACGGTTGGCCAGGCCGGTCAGTGGGTCTGCATGCGCCATCAGGTTCAGGCGCGCTTCAAGCTCACGCTGCGCCGTGACATCGATGGCCATTGCCACCAGGCGCCGAAGCCGGCCATTGCTCGACGGCATCACCGCAAAGCGCCAGTCGCACAGGATGCGCCGCCCCTCTGAGGTATTGGCCCACACCGCCTCATGCTGGCTGGCTTCGGCCGCAGCCCGGGCCGCTTCCAGCATGTCGGCGCACGTCTTGCGGTCGTCGCTCGGGACGATGAAGTCGAGCAGATTGCGGTTGCGCACGTCGTCCCACTTCCAGCCGAAGGTGCGCTCGGCGGCCCGGTTCCAGCTGGTGACACGGTTGTCGTCGCCCAGCACGATGAGGGCCAGCGGCGCGGTATCGATGATGACCCGCTGCTGTTCGCGCGCCGCCTGCAGGCGGTAATTGAGGCGCAACACGTAGGCGGCAACGCCGGCGATCAAGAGCAGCGCCGCCAGGCTCACGACCAGCCATTTGCGTTGCCGTGATGATTCCGAGCTCACGCTGTCTTCGTAAAGGAAGCCGTCGAGCGAGACATCTTTGGGCAGGAGCCCGAGCTCGGCGTAGGTGTTGGCCACATGCTGCCAGCGCCCGATGTGCATGTAGCCGGGCTCTACCAGTGAAGGTTGCAGCAGGCGCTCCATCACCGTAGCCTCGAAGCGCAGGTGTTCGGCGGTGTGGCGCTCGCCATACTGCGTGAGGATCAGGTTGATGATTTCTTCCGGGTGCTGCATGGCGTAGGCCCAGCCGCGCAGCGTGGCTTCGCGGAATGCGCGTACCCGCTCGGGATGCTTCTGGATTTGCGCCTGGGTGGTGAACAGGTTGTCGCCGTAAAAGTCGATGCCGGCCGAGCGCGGTTCGAAGAGGTCGTAGGCCACACCGTACTGCTTGAGTTCAAAGGGTTCGTCGGTGGAGTAGACCGACATCGCATCGACTTTGCCGGCCACCAGATCATCGGCATTGAATTTGTGCGGCACGATCCTGAGCGAGTCGGCTTCGACCTTCTCACGCTTGAGATAGGCGAAGAGTTCGGCCGAATTGGGCTCGATCATGACTTTCTTGCCCGCCAGATCCTGCAAGGTCTTGATGCCGCTGCCGCGGCGCGTCAGCAGGGTCAGGGGTGAATGCTGGAAGATCACGGCCAGCACGACCACTGGTTTGCCGGCATTCCGGAGCAGAAGCAGTTCGCTGGTGCCAACGCCGAAGTCGGCATTGCCGTTGAGCACCTGGTTGATCGGGTTTTCGCCGCTGACCGCTTCGCGGATCTCGACATCGAGGCCGGCGTCCCAGTAGTAGCCCTTGAAGAGTGCGGCGTAGTAGCCGGCAAACTGGAACTGATGCTGCCATTTCAACTGCAGCACGACCTTTTCCTGGTTTGCCGGCGCGGCCTGCACCGCTTGCCAGCACGGCAGGATCGGCAACAGCGCCAGCCATGCGCGAAAAACGAGCGCCAGCCTGCCTCGCCGCAAGACCGCTGCCAGTTGTGGAGTTCGCAACGTCATTCCTGCGCCGGTTTTCCGATCTGCGAGGCCCAAGCCATGGCCGCGGACTCGGCCGAGAAAACGGCTTCTGCCGTTACGCCCGGGCACTGCGCCAGGGCTGCGAGGAAGGCGTCCTGATCCTCGTCTTCGAGCGTTTGGGCTAATTTCAGCAGCGCGCCGAGTGGGCCGCCGCGTTCCACCATCGCTGACCGGAGCCGCTCGGAAACCGGCAAGCCGCTGAGGATCTCTTCCATCGGAGTGGCCAGCAGTGCCGGCAGCAGCGACAGCACGCCCGCCAGGAAGGCCTCATCGTTCAGCGCGTGCAGCGGGCTGTCTCGTTGTTCGGTCAGCAGTTCGAGCAAGCGGCCGCGGGTGGCGGCCATCGTCATCAGCGGGTCGCCAGCCGGCGCGCTGCCGGGCCGCGCGAAAAGCAGCAATTGCACCCACCGCTGCAGCTGGCGCCGGCCCAGCGCAGTGATTGCCTGACGCATCGAATGCACCGGGCTGCGCAAACCAGCGCCCACCGAATTCACCAACCGCAGCAAATTCACCGCAAGACTTGGATCGGCCTTGATGACGGCCTCCAGCGCGTCGGTCTCGGCATCCTGGATGACCAGCCCGAGCAGGCGCATCAGGGTCAGTTCGTTCTGGTTGAGTTTGCGCCGCTCGAGAATGGTCGGGCGGGCGAAGAAGTAACCCTGGAACAGCTCGTAGCCAAGATCGCGGCACAGGTCGGCCTGCGCCAGGTTGTCCACTTTTTCCGCCAGCAATGGCACGCCCAGCGGCAGCAAGCGGGCTGTCAGCGTGCGCAGCTCCGCTTCGGAAAGGGGCTGGATGTCCACCTTGATGAAATCGACCAGCTTGAGCAGTTCGCGGAAACGGTCTTCCGCGCCGATGTAGTCATCGAGCGCCAGCATGAAGCCTTTTTCGCGCAGCGCTCGGCAGCGCTCGATCACTTCCGGTGTGGGCTCAACCGTCTCAAGGATTTCCAGCACAATTCGGCTGCAGGGCAGCACTTCGATTGCATCAGAGAGCAGCAGGTTGGCGTCGCAGTTGATAAAGCCCAGCCCGGTGCCCAGCGCGGCGTCGATGCCCAGGTCGGTGAATGCGCGCGTCACGACAGTGGCGGTTGCCATCGTGTCGTCGGTCACGCGCGCCATGTTCTCGGTGCCGCCCCGAAAGAGCAACTCAAAGCCAACCATCTGGCGGTCGCGATCGAGAATGGGTTGGCGCCCGAGGAAGGCTGTGCTGGATTTGCTCATACCGCAGTCTACGGCACCGTTTTGCACTTGTTGAGGGTGCCGCAATCGAGATAACGCAACTTTTGCATCGTGTTTACCTCATTCGCATTACGCTCGGAATCAACCCATTTCTGGAGATGTTGAACTTGAACCCGCGCCATGCCTTGGCTGGATCACTGCAGTCACCCCGCTGGCTGGGCTTTGTCATGGCCTTTGTGCCAGTGCTGCTGGTCAGCGCAGGGGGCGTTCTGGCGGTACCGCATTTTGCGCTGACCAATCTTGCCATGCCTTACCTGCTCGGGGTGGTTGGCGTGGCGGTCAGGTATGGCATTGCGCCCGCCGTGCTGTGTGCGGTGGCCAGCGTGGCGGCGTTTGACCTGCTGTTCGTGCCGCCGCGATTCTCCTTTGCCGTGCATGACGCCGAGTACCTGGTCACCTTTGTGGTCATGCTGGCGGTGGGGCTGGTTGCTGCGCACCTGGCTGCCCGCTTGCATGACGAGGCCGCGCGGGCCACCGCGCGCGAGCGCGATACGGCAACGCTCTACCTTGCGGCTGAGCGGCTGGCCGGGGCCTTCGCGCCGGCGCAAGTGGCGGAGACCGTGCAACACGTGTTGCACGAACAGCTCGGCGCGCGCGCGCAGTTGTGGCAGAGCAATGCGAACGAAGCGCCCACCGCAATTGGCGGCGCGCTGCCGCCTGCCTGCGTGCCCTCACGCGCGCTCGACCTCGCGCTTGAATCCGAGGCCCCGTTCGACTGGGCCGATCCGCCCGCACTGGAGCGCGATCTGCGTGTGCAACCCTTGCGTGTTGCCGGGCGATTGCGCGGCATTCTGGTGGTGGAGTTGCCGCCGCGTGCGGCGCACGATGGTGCGCGCGATCTGGTCGCCGCGATGGGGCTACTGGTGGCTACCGCCCTTGAGCGCCTGCACTTTGTGGACGTGGCGCAGTCGGCAAGCGTCGAGATGGCGCGCGAGAGACTGCGCAACACCATCCTTTCGGTGCTGTCGCACGACATCCGGACCCCGCTCACCGTTCTGGTCGGGCTCACCGATTCGCTTTCTGCCTCGCCGCTGGCGGGGGCAGATGCAACCCGCAAGACCCTCGCGAGTCTGCGCGAACAGGCCTTGTCGCTGAACGAATTTGCCAATGACCTGATCGACATGGCGCGGCTGCAAAGTGGCGCAAGCCTGCGCCGTGAGTGGGAATCGATTCAGGAGATCGTTGGCGCAGCCGTGGCAAGCCTCGATGCCCGCTTGAGCAGCCATCTGCTGGAACTGGATGTGCCCTCTGATCTGCCGCTGGTCGAGTGCGACGCGGTGCTCGCATCGCGCCTGGTGGCCAATCTTCTGGACAACGCCCAACGCTATACCCCGGCTGGCAGCACGATCCGTGTCTGTGCGTATGTAACGCCCGGCCAGATGCACCTGAGGGTGGCAGACAACGGCCCCGGCCTTCCGGCGGGTGGCTCGCAGGCGCTCTTCGAGCCCTTTGCCCGCGGTCAGCGCGAAGGCGGGCCATCGGGCTTGGGGCTTGGTCTGGCAATCTGCCGCGCAGTGGCTGAGCTGCATGGCGGGCGGGTTGAGGCCTTGCCGAACAGTCCGCAGGGCTGCATCTTCGAATGGGTGATGCCGCGGCGCGAAATGCCGGTGATCGAGGCCGAAACCCAGGAGGGCGCCGCATGACGACGCCGCAGACCCTGATCATGGTGGTGGAAGATGAGCCACAGATCCGCCGCCTGGTGGCTGAGGCCGTGCTGGGCGAGGGCTACCTGGTGCACGAGGCGGCATCCCTGCAGCAGGCGCTGACCGATGCGGCCAACCGCAACCCGGAACTGGTGGTGCTCGATCTGGGTCTGCCGGACGGCGATGGCGTTGAATTCGTACGCCGCTTCCGCGACTGGTCTGCCGCGCCGGTGCTGATCTTGTCGGCGCGCCACGATGAAGTGGTCAAGGTGGCTGCGCTCGATGCCGGCGCCGACGATTACCTGAGCAAACCCTTCAGCCTGCCGGAGCTGCTGGCACGCGTGCGCGCGCTGCTGCGCCGGCAGTTGCGCGCCCAGGTGCCGCAATCGATCGTCACCTTCGGGTCGGTCGTGCTCGATGTGGCCCGGCAACAGGTCAGCCGCGGCGGCGAACCGGTCCACCTCACCCCCACCGAATACAAGTTGCTGGTGGCGCTGGTGGCGGGGCAGGGGCGGGTGCTGACACACCGGCACCTGCTGCGCGCGGTATGGGGCCAGGCCTACGCCGAGTCGGCGCACTACCTGCGAATTTATCTTGGCCACCTGCGGGCAAAGCTTGAGGACGACCCCGCACGGCCGCGACATTTCATTACCGAAACTGGGGTTGGCTACCGCTTCCTTGCCTGAAGCGCGCTGATCCGGAAAGACATCAATGCCCCACAACAATGAACGCAGTACCCCTGCAGCACTGACCCTCGCGGCGCTTGGCGTCGTCTTCGGCGATATCGGCACCAGCCCGCTCTACGCAATGAAGGAAGCCTTCGCGCAAACGCACTACCCGCTGGCGGTGACGCCGGAAAACATCCTCGGCATCCTTTCGCTGATCGTGTGGACGCTGATCATCGTGGTGACGCTCAAGTACGTGGTACTGGTGCTGCGCGCCGACAACCACGGCGAGGGTGGCGTCGTGGCGCTGCTTGCGCGGGTGGTCGAACGCTCGGGCGACCGGCCGCGCAAGAAGGCGATCGCGATTGCGCTGGGCCTTGCCGGTGCCGCGCTGTTCTACGGCGACGGGGTGATCACGCCGGCGATCTCGGTGCTCTCTGCAGTCGAAGGGCTTGAGGTGGCCACCCCGGCGATGAAGCCCTTCGTGGTGCCGATCGCGCTGGGCATCCTGATTGCGCTGTTCCTGCCGCAACGGCGTGGCACCGCGAGCGTGGGCCGCATCTTCGGGCCGGTGGTGGCGGTGTGGTTCCTCGCGCTGGCGGTGATCGGGGTGTCGAACATCTTGCGCCATCCCGAAGTGTTGGCAGCCTTGTCGCCGACCTACGCGATCGGCTTCTTCGTCAGCAACCCGATGGTTGCGTTTCTGGCGCTCGGCGCCGTGTTCCTGACGGTCACCGGCGCCGAGGCCTTGTACGCCGACATGGGCCACTTTGGCGCCCGCCCGATCCGCGTGGCCTGGCTCGGCTTTGTCATGCCGGGCCTGTTGCTCAACTACTTCGGCCAGGGCGCGGTGCTCATTGCCGACCCGGCGGCGGTGAGCAACCCCTTCTACCTGTCGGTGCCTTCGTGGGGGGTGCTGCCCTTGGTGGCGCTCGCGACTGCCGCCTCGGTGATTGCCTCGCAGGCCCTGATTACCGGGGTGTATTCGGTCACGCGCGAACTGGTGCAGCTGGGCTATTGCCCGCGCATCGCGATCCAGCACACCTCGGGCGCGCAGATGGGGCAGATCTACGTGCCCTTCATGAACTGGCTCTTGCTCGCGCTGGTGCTGGCGGTGGTGGTGGGCTTCCGCTCTTCAACCAACCTGGCCGCGGCGTACGGCATTGCGGTGTCGATGACGATGGTGATCACCACCTTGCTGGCTTTCTCGGTGTCGCGGCGCGACTGGAACTGGCCGACCGCGCTTGCAGTGCTGGTGTGGGGGCCCTTGCTGGCGGTGGAATTGGCCTTCTGTGCGGCGAACGCCACCAAGATCGCTGATGGCGGCTGGTTCCCGCTGGTGTTTGGCGGGCTGCTATTCACGCTCCTGTCCACCTGGCGCCGTGGCCGCGAACAGTTGGCGCGGCGCAGTGAAGACGAAGGGATTCCGCTTGTGCCCTTCATCGAAGCGCTGGTGGCGGACCCTGCCCTGGCGCGGGTGCCCAGCGCGGCGGTGTTTCTCTCGCCGCGCTGCGATACCGTGCCGCGCGCCTTGTTGCACAACCTCAAGCACAACATGGTGATGCACGAGACTACGGTGTTCGTGAGCGTGGCCTTCATGCAGCAACCTCGTGTGCCGGATTCGCAGCGGGTGCTGGTGGAGCGCATCGCTGCCGGTTGCTGGCGCGTGAAGCTCTACTTCGGTTTCATGGAAGAGCCCGATGTTCCAGCGGCGCTTGAGTGGTGCGCCGAGCAGGATCTGGCGCTTGAGCCGATGCGCGTCTCCTACTTCCTGAGCCGCGAAACCTTGCTGCCAACGCCGGGCGAGGGCATGGCCCTGTGGCGCGAGCGGGTCTTCGAGTTCATGTTCCGCAATGCCACCAGCGCGGCGGCATTCTTCAATCTGCCGCCCAATCGCGTGGTGGAACTGGGGAGCCAGGTCGAGATCTGAGCGCCTTCAATCGGCCTTGGCGAGGCGGTCGCGGCCGGCCTGCTTTGCTTCGTAAAGGGCGAGGTCGGCGCGGCGCAAGGCGTGGGTCAGGCCTTCGCCCTTGCGCACGCGTGCCACCCCCATGCTGAAGGCGACTCGGTGGCCGGACGGGAGCCCCGCCGCATGCATGCCGGCCACCGCAGTGCGCATCCGCTCGAACACCGACTCCTCGGCGCCGGGCGGCGCAACCGGCATCACCAGCAGCCACTCTTCGCCGCCGGCGCGGCCGAGCATGTCGTCGGGGCGGATCGCGCTCGCGGCTGCCTTGTAGAAACCGCGCAGCACCGCGTCGCCCACGTCGTGGCCGAAGCTGTCGTTGATCTGCTTGAAGTGATCCAGATCCAGCAAGGCGATCACCGCGTTGTCGCCTTCGCCGCTCGGGCGCGCGATGATGACCTCGGCAAACTGCATGATTGCGCGGCGATTCGGCGCACCGGTCAGTTCGTCTTGCAGCGCGAGCACCTTGAATTGCTGCTTGAGCGCAACCTGGCGGCGTAGCAGCACCACGCCACTGATCAGCGCGATGACCGCTGCTGCGAGCCCGCCGGCCAGCGCCAGCTGGCGCGCGCGCTGGGTGGCGATGGTGGCGTCGTTGAGCTGCTGCGTGAGTCGCAGTTGCTTGTTTTCCGCCTCGCGGCGCTGGGTTTCGAAGCGCACCGTTAGCTCGCTCAAGGCCTGCGCCTGCCGGCTGTCGAACTGGATGCGCTGGGTCCGCAAGACGCGCTCGTTGGCGGCGTAGGCGGCCTCGAAGCGGCCGAAGGCCGCGTTCACCAGGGCATCGGTGCGCCAGTAAATGGCTTCGTCTTCGGTGGTGCCGGTGGCGAGCAGGGTGGCCTTGGCGCTTGCCAGCGCGGGCCATGCCGCCGGATCGTGTTGCAAGGCGAGCGCGTGGGCAAGCCGGGCGTCGGTGCGCGCTACCGCAATCGTGTTCTGGCCCGCTTCCAGCACCGGGCGGGCTTGTTTGAGCAGTGTCGCCGCTTCGCGTGGGTTTCCTTGTTCGAGCAGCAGCGGTGCGAGTTCGCTTTCGGCGAAGGCAACGCCCATGTCGTCGCCGATGCGGCGGCTCAGCTCGATCGACATTCGCAAGGCGCGTTCGGCATCGCCCCTGTTCTCGCGCGAGCGCTCGACCGCCCCCAGCTCGTAGTAAATCGTTGCTGCAAGGTAGGCCTGGTGCGCCGGGTCTACCAGTTCCAGCGAGCGCATCCGTTCGCTGGTGCCGCGTTTGATGTCGCGCAGGCGGTCGTACAGCGTGGCGGACTGGTAGCGCAGTTCCGCTTCGCGCGCGCGGTCGCCGCGTTTCATGAACTGGGCCAGTGCGGCTTCGAAGTGCGGCACCGCATCCTGGTGGCGCTGCATGGTCCGGGCCAGCGACCAGCCGTACTGCGCACGCACGATGGCCTCGGCGTCGGCATCGCCGCCACGGGCCGCCGCAGCAAGCGCCAGCTCAAAGGCGCGCAACGCGGTTTTGAAATCGCCCTCGACTGCAGACATTTCCCCATCGACTGCGTGCAACAGGGCCTCGGCGGTGGCGTCGTGCAGCTCGGTGGCCAGTGGCAGGGCCTCGGCGAGCGCCGGGCGGGTAAGGTTGGAATCGCCGATCAGGTTGTAGGCCATCGCCACCAGGGTCAGCGATTCGAGCAGCGTTTGCTTGTCGCCGTTCTTGCGCGCCGCCTCGGCTTGGGCAACCGCGTCACTCGCTGCCGTGTAGGGGTTGTCGTCGAGCTTGCCGCGCAGTTTGAGGGCGTCGGTTGCCCAGGCGGCGCTTGCCGCCAACAGGGCCAGCATCGCGCAAGCAGCGCGGAGGCAACGCAGCGATCGGGTAAGCCTGTTCATGCAGCAGCGCCTGACGGGGTGAGGAGGCTGCCCCAGTATGCCCGCTGCCGGGCGCGAGGTGAATCGTTTGTGTGGGCCTTAGGGAAGGCCTGAATAAGTGGCTGCGACGGCGCATCGCTGCGTTGCGGCGTGCTCGCTCGCGCGCCGCGCCTTGCGCTGCATCCCTCTCGCTCACTCATTCAGACCTTCGTTAACGGGTGGCGCGCGTCAGGACGTCCAGCGCCAGATCGGGCCAGACAGCCTTGAGCGCAGCCGCGAAGGCTGCCTGGATGCGTGCGAGCGCGGCGTCGTTGTCGGCCTCGAAGCGCAGCACCGCAACCGGTGTGGTGTTCGATGCGCGCACCAGACCGAAGCCGTCGGCAAATTCAACGCGCAGCCCGTCCAGCGTCACGCGCCCGGTCTCCCCCGCGAAACGGCCTGTGCCGACGAGCGCTTCGAGCAGCCGTGCCGGCTCGCCTTCGCGCATCCGGATATGCAACTCGGGCGTGCTCACCGCGTTTGGCAGGGCCTTGAGCGCCGCGCAGGCGT
Organism: Niveibacterium sp. 24ML; assembly: GCF_026586805.1. Lineage (GTDB taxonomy): Bacteria > Pseudomonadota > Gammaproteobacteria > Burkholderiales > Rhodocyclaceae > Niveibacterium. The sequence continues at coordinate 129,933 of NZ_JAPFHA010000003.1, forward strand.
CCGCGCTGCGCGAGAGGATTTCAAGCAGCCGGGCGCCGGTGTAGAGCCCGTCGTCGAAGCCGTACCAGCGTTCCTTGAAGAACATGTGGCCGCTGAGTTCGCCTGCCAGTGGTGCGCCGGTTTCAGCCAGTTTTGCCTTGACCAGCGCATGGCCGGTCTTCCAGATCAGCGGCTGGCCGCCGTGCGCGCGAATCCACGGATCCAGGTGGCGGCTGCATTTGACGTCGTAGATGATCGTGCCGCCCGGCACGCGCGCCAGTATGTCTGTGGCAAACAGCATCAACTGCCGGTCGGGGTAGATGATCTCGCCATCCTTGGTGACGACGCCGAGCCGGTCGCCGTCGCCGTCAAAGGCCAGGCCGACTTCCGCATCGGTGTCGCGCAGTGCCGTGATCAGGTCGCGCAGGTTGTCGGCTTCGCTCGGGTCGGGGTGGTGGTTGGGGAAATCCCCGTCCACCTCCGAGTACAGCTCGACCACCTTGCAGCCCAGGCGCTGGAACAGCGCCGGCGCGGTGTTGCCGGCGGCGCCGTTGCCCGAATCGAGCACCACCGTCATTGGCCGCGCGAGTTTGATGTCGGACGCGATGCGTTCGATGTAGTCGGCGCGCACGTCGGCGTAGCTGAGCGTGCCTTGGCCGTCGGCGAAGTCGCCCTCGATGATGCGCCGCCGCAGGTCTGCAATCTCGGCACCATGCAAGGTGTGGCCCGCCAGCACGAACTTGAGGCCGTTGTACTCGGGCGGGTTATGGCTGCCGGTGATCGATACGCAGGTGTGCGTGCCCAGATGATGCGCGGCAAAGTAGGTGATTGGTGTTGCAACACAGCCAATGTCGATGACATTGGTGCCGGTGCTCAGGACGCCTTCGGCGAAGGCGGCGACAAAGGCGGGGCCCGAGTGTCGGCCATCGCGGCCAAGCACTACCTGGCCTTGCCCGGCCGCACGGGCTGCGCTGCCGAATGCCCGCCCGATCTGCCGCACGACGTCCACCGTCAGGGTTTTGTCGACGATGCCGCGCACATCGTAGGCCTTGAAGATTTCTGCTGCGGGGACCTGCATTGCTTGCTCCTGATGGGTCAGGCCGTGGCCTGGGGTGAAAACCGTGGGCGCCGCGCGCTCAAGCACCGTGCTCGAAGAAGTGCAGCAGCCGGCGCGGCAGCCAGTCGATGCGGCCGGGGAAGGGGCCTTCGACAAAACCGACGTGGCCGCCCTGATCGGTCAGTTCAAAGCGCATGTTCGGCCCCAGTTGATCGGGGCGCGGATAGACCGAGCGAGGAATGAAAGGGTCGTTGCGCGCATTGAGCACCAGCGCCGGCAGCGTGATCTGCGGCAGCAGCGGCTTGGCCGAACAACGCGTCCAGTAGTCTTCGGTGCCCGCGAATCCGTGCAGCGGAGCGGTGACGACGTTGTCGAACTCGTACAGATTGCGCGCACGCTGCATCCGGGTTCGATCGAACACGCCGGGAAAGCGCGCCAGTTTCTCCTGGCTGCGCGCCTTCATCGTGTTGAGGAAATTGCGTGTGTAGAGCCGGTTGAAGCCCTGCGCCAGATGATGGCCGCAGGCAGTGAGATCCAGCGGCGCGCAGACCGACGCCACGCTGCGCACCACCGCGGCGGCCTTTGAGCCCTCGCGCGCGGCCCAGACCAGCAGGGCGTTGCCGCCGAGCGAAACGCCCGCTGCATAGCGGGGCAGGTCGGCAAATTGCGTCGCGAAACGGCGAAGAATCCAGTCGATCTCTTCGGCATCGCCCGAGTGGTAAGCCCGCGCGAGGCGGTTGGGTTCGCCCGAGCAACCGCGAAAGTGCGCCACCGCGCCGTTCCAGCCCTTGCGATGCAGTGCGCCAAGCAGGGCGCGCGAGTAGTGGCTGCCGCTTGAACCTTCGAGCCCGTGAAACAGAACAATGAGCGGCCGGCCTGGTCGAATGGCCAGCAAGTCGACGTCGATGAAGTCGCCGTCGGGCGCTTCCCAGCGCTCGCGACTGAGCGGGGGCAGCGGCGGCTTGATCGCCAGCGGCCAGATCGTCTGGGCGTGGCTGCCCGGTAGCCACGCTGGCGCGCGGTAGGGGGGGGGGAAGCGGTGGGCTGAGCGGGGTCATTGCGTGTGGACGGTGGCACGAATTGCATCGTCGGGTATCGGATGATGCCACCGTGCCCGCGCCGCATGACGGCGCCGATCGCTGCCGGCAGGCTTGTCGCCACGAATGTGTCTCGGAGGCAACAATGAACTCACCTGTCTTGCGTCACCACGCGCCCTTGGGCGCCGTGCTTCTGATCATCATCGCGCTGGTTGCGGCGGGGCCAATCCACACCCCGGCGGGCTATCACGACTTTGCCGACCAGCGCATGCTGGGCCAGTTGCCGCGCGCGGCCGACGTGTTGTCGAATCTGCCCTTCCTGTTTGTCGGGCTGCTCGGCCTACTGGGCATCGGGCGCGGCCGCTGGTTGAGCGGGCCGGTGGCTTGGTCGCTGCGTGCGTTCTTTCTTGCGATTGCCGCCACGGCGGTGGGTTCGCTCTGGTATCACCTGCAGCCGGAGGATGCGCGCCTGGTGTGGGATCGGCTGCCGATCGCACTGGCCTGCGGCGCACTGCTGGCCGCCGTGCTGGAGGAATGCACTGCGCTGCGGCCGCCGTTTGGCTGGCTCGTCTGGCTGCTTGGCGCGGCGGCAGGGAGCGTGGTGCTGACCAACGAGGCGCTCATGCTCGCACCGGGTGATCTGCGCGCCTACCTTGGCTTGCAACTGGCCTTGCTGATCGTGGCGCCGCTGCTGCAATGGCGCGCCGGGCTGGCCTGGTCACAGCGGCGTCTGTGGTTGGCGGCAGTGGCCAGCTATGTGCTCGCCAAGCTGCTGGAAGTGGCGGATCTGCCGGTGCTGGAGATGACGGGCCTGCTCAGCGGTCACACGCTCAAGCACTTGCTGGCGGCGCTCGGCGCATGGTTCGTATGGCGAGCCTACCGGCTGCGAGCGCTGGCAGGGCCGGCTCTGGAACGCGACGCAGTGCGTCCGCCGGCTCAGTGGACGACGCGCGGCGTGTCGTCCTGAAAACTGCCTGCCGTCTCGGGCGAGGGCGACGCGTGGTGCATTGCAATGCGCCAGCCGTAAGGGCCGCGCACATAGACATTGGTGGCGATGATCGGCGGCGGGATGCCGTCTTCGCCTTCAATCACCACATGCTGCAAGACGCTGCGCACCGCCAGCATCGGACTCGAATGAAAGATGCCGTGGTGCACCCGCAGCCGTAGCCGCAAGCCGCTCTCGAAGAGCTGCTTCCATGCGTCGCGAATTGCGTGCAGGCCTACCAGGCGGCCGCCGCCCGGGTGGATGCAGACCACTTCCTCTCCCTCTGACCACAAGGCCATCAGCGCCTCGAGATCGCAGCGGTTGAAGGCGTCGTAGAAGGCTGCTTCGGCGTCTTCGACGCTGGCGTGAAAATCCGGATTCATGCGCTGACTCCATCGGCGAGCAGGGCGCGCGCTTGCGCTTCAACCTGCTCTGGGCTGATCTTGTTGAGGCAATCGAGGTGGCCGAGCGGACATTCCCGCTTGAAGCAGGGGCTGCAGGCCAGTTTGAGCCACACCACCGCGGCACGGTCGGAAAGCGGCGGCGTGTAGTTCGGGCTGGACGAGCCGAACACCGCCACCAGCGGTGTGCCGAGCGCCGCGGCGACATGCATCAGCCCCGAATCGTTGGTAACGGCAAAGCGCGCGTGCGCCAGCAGATCAATCGCTTCGCCCAGCGAGGTGCGGCCGCACAGATCGCGCGCCGCCCCGTTTGAGAGGCGGACGATCTCTTCGGCTACCGGCACATCTTTCTTCGAGCCGAGGATCCATACCGGCGTGCCGTCGGCCGCGAGGCGACGCGCCAGCTCGGCGTAGTGGCGTTCCGGCCAGCGCTTGGCGGGGCCGTATTCGGCGCCGGGGCAGAACACCACCGGGGTGCTTGCGGTCGCGAGCTCGTACTTGGCGAGCGTTGCGGCGATCTGCGCTGGCGTGCGCAGCAGTGCCGGATTCGGCAAGGGGCGTTCGAGCGTTGCGCCCGCCGCCTCGGCAAGCTGGGCGTAGCGCTCCACCTGCAGCGGCAGCGCTTGCTTGTCGAGCTTGTGCGCGCGGTTGATCACGCCGTAACGCGCTTCACCGATAAAGCCGACGCGGACCTTGATACCGGCAAAGAAGGGGATCAGTGCCGACTTCCACGAGTTGGGCAGCACATAGGCTTCGTCGTACTCACCGGCCAGCGAACGGGCCAGCTTCCAGCGCCCGACCGGTTCAAACGCGCCATGCCCGAAGGGGTTGCTGATGACCTTGCGGATCTGCGGCATCGCCTGCATCGCCGGCGCGACCCAGGCGGGTGCCAGAGCGTCGATCACCACGCCGGGGCGGCGCGTTGCCAGGCGCATCAGCAAGGGCTGGGCGGCAACGCAGTCGCCGATCCAGTTCGGCGTGACGATGAGGATTCGAGTCATGGTGCTCACAATGGAAAACGGGGGCCGTAGCCCCCGATCCGCAGCGCGTGTCGGGGGCAACCGCCACCCGAGCCCGGTCAGTGGTGTCCGCTCGGACGTTCGCCGGTGAAGCTGTACTTGGCGCCGCAATACGGGCAAGCGGCTTCGCCGGTTTTCAGCACATCCAGAAACACGCGCGGGTGCCGTGCCCAGAGCGGTGCGTCGGGCATCGGGCAGTGCAGCGGCAGATCCTTTGCTGTAACCGCGATCGGCTGATTCTTGTCCTGATTCTCGGGCATGTTCAAAACCCCTTAAACGTAGGCGAGCCAGTCTTTGTGCTCGGGCAGGCGGCCGTTGACCAGATCGAAGAAGCGCGCCTGGATCTTCTGCGTGATCGGGCCGCGTGAGCCGCTGCCGATCTGGCGGTTGTCGAGTTCGCGGATCGGCGTGACTTCAGCGGCGGTGCCGGTGAAGAAGGCTTCGTCTGCGATGTAGATATCGTCGCGCGTCAGGCGGCGGGTGCGCACTTCGAGGCCCAGATCCTTGGCCAGCGTGTGCACCGTGGAGCGGGTGATGCCGGTGAGCGCCGAGGCGATTTCCGGCTCGATGATCACGCCATCCTTGACGATGAAGAGGTTCTCGCCTGCGCCTTCGGCAACGAAGCCTTCGGTGTCGAGCAGCATTGCTTCGTCGTAGCCGTCTTGCGTGGCTTCGAGGTTGGCGAGGATCGAGTTTGCGTAGGTGCTGGCGAGCTTGGCGCGCGGCATCGTCACGTTCACATGGTGACGCGCGAAGGACGAGGTCTTGACGCGGATGCCGCGCTCAAGGCCGTCTTCACCCAGGTAAGCGCCCCACGGCCAGGCGGCGATGGCGACATGCACCGTGGCGCCGCGGGTCGAAATGCCCATCTTCTCCGAACCGTAGAATGCGATCGGGCGCAGGTAGCAGCTTTCGAGCTTGTTTGCGCGCACGACTTCCTTCTGGGCCTCGTTGATCGTCGTCTTGTCGAAGGGGATCTTCATCATGTAGATGTGGGCCGAGGTGAACAGGCGATCGGTGTGTTCCTTGAGGCGGAAGATCGCGGTGCCAGTGTCGGTTTTATAGGCGCGCACGCCTTCGAAGACAGACAGCCCGTAGTGCAGTGAGTGCGTGAGCACATGCGTGGTGGCTTCGCGCCACGGCACGAGCTTGCCGTCAAACCAGATAAAACCGTCGCGGTCGGCCATCGACATGAGCATTCCCCCTTGGAGTTTGATTTGTTGCTTCGCCTGCGGTCGGCGAAAAGCGTGATTTTAGCTGATTCCGCGCTTGCACCGGCAGCCCGCCGTGCTCGCGTTAAAATGCGCGTTTTCCGGTCGGAGTTCGGCATGGCTTGGAATCCGCATGTCACCGTTGCTGCGGTGGTCGAAAATGAAGGGCGCTTCCTCTTGGTAGAAGAGGAAACCGATCACGGAGTACGCCTCAACCAGCCGGCGGGCCATCTGGATGAGGGTGAGTCGCTGCTTGCCGCGTGCGCGCGCGAGGCACTGGAAGAAACGGCCTACCGCGTTGCACCGCAGGCCTTGATCGGCGTGTACCAATGGCCGCGCCCCGATGGCGAGGTCACCTACGTGCGCTTTGCCTTTGCCGGCGTGAGCACCGGTTTTGATGAAGGCCGCAAACTCGATACCGGCATCCTGCGTGCGCTGTGGATGACGCGTGACGAACTTGCAGCCTGCCCAGAACGGCATCGTAGCCCGCTGGTTTTACGCTGCATTGATGATTACCTCGCCGGCCAGCGCTACCCGCTGGAACTGATCCGGCATTACGACTGAAGAAGAGACAGCATGAGCAACGGAAAGAAAGTCGTCGTCGGCATGTCCGGTGGCGTGGATTCCTCGGTCGCGGCGCTGCTGCTCAAGGAGCAGGGCTACGAAGTCATTGGCCTGTTCATGAAGAACTGGGAAGACGATGACGACGACGAGTACTGCTCGACGCGGCAGGATCTGGTCGACGTGGCCTCGGTGTGCGATGTGATCGGCATCGATCTGGAAGTCGTGAACTTCTCGTCTGAGTACAAGGATCGGGTGTTCGCCGACTTCCTGCGCGAATACGAAGCCGGGCGCACGCCGAACCCGGACATCCTGTGCAACAGCGAGATCAAGTTCCGCTGTTTCCTCGACCATGCGATGCAGTTGGGTGCCGACAAGATTGCAACCGGCCACTACGCGCAGGTGCGTGAGTGGCACAACGACAATCGTAGCGAGTTCCAGTTGATGAAGGCCGAGGACGGCACCAAGGACCAGAGCTACTTCCTCTACCGCCTCAACCAGGCACAGTTGTCGAAGACGGTGTTCCCGCTTGGCCACCTGTACAAGCGTGATGTGCGCCAGATCGCCGAGAAGGCCGGCCTGCATGTGTTCGACAAGAAGGATTCGACCGGCATCTGCTTCATCGGCGAGCGCCCGTTCCGCGAATTCCTGATGCGCTACCTGCCGACCAAGCCGGGCGAGATCCGCACGCTCGACGGCGACAAGGTGATCGGCGAACACCAGGGCCTGATGTACCACACCATCGGCCAGCGCAAGGGCCTGCACATCGGCGGCATCAAGGGCAATGATGTGGCTGGCGAACACGACGCCTGGTACGCGGCGGTGAAGGATGTGAAGAAGAACGTACTCTACGTCGTGCAAGGCCATGATCACCCTGCGCTGCTCAAGGAGCGGCTGGAAGCGATCGACCTGAACTGGATCTCTGGCGAGCCGCCGCGCACGCACTGGGTCTACACCGCCAAGCCGCGCTACCGCACGCCGGATGCACCGTGCGAGATCGATTCGCTGTCGGCGGATCGGTGCGAGATCGCCTTTGCCGCGCCGCAGTGGGCGCTGACGCCGGGCCAGTCTGTTGTGGTGTACGAATCCCGCGTGTGCCTGGGTGGCGGCATCATCGCTTGATGTCTGGAGTGCTCACCGCCAGCCCCGTTTGGCGCTGGCGGTGGCTGCGTCGGTGGTGCTGCATGCGGTGCTGCTGACGCGGCCGTTTGACCGGCGCCTGCCGTCGCCTGCACCTGTTCGGCTTCACGCTTCGCTGCGATTGAATGAATCTCAGCCCGTAGTGCTTGGGGTGACGACACAGTCCTCGGCGGTTGCAAAGCGAGCCGGACCCGCGCCCACTGGTCCGGGCCGCAAACCGATGGTTCGAACAAGGCCGGCGCCGCCGGGGCAGCCGCACGCAGCAGAGGTCAGGGTGCCCACCGAAGTACCGCCCAGCGGCGAAGACCTTGCGGCCAGCGCGCGGGCGAGCATTGGCGCGGTGATGAAAGAGATGGCGCGGCAGGAAGGCAGCCTCGATCCGAAGCGCGGACACATGCCGGCCGCGCCTGCAGCACGGCGTGACGCGATTGCGCTTGCGCTGGAAAAGCGCTTCGGGCGTCCGCTGCCCTTCCTCGAAGAAAGCTCATGGACGGCGCCGGAGGGCGGCATGGTGTGGCGCATCAAGACTGAGCAGGGCGCATTTTGCCTGATGGAAATGCCGCCAACCGCGATGATGTCGGCCCCCGGGCAGGGCGCGGGCAAGACCTTGATGGTGCCCTTGCCCTGCAACTGAGGCGCTGCTTCAGTGCTCGCCCAATTCTGCCTTGATGTGTTGCTCGACCTCGTGCGGATGCTCTAGGCGATCCCACGGCTCCATCAGCACCAGCCACATCAGTTTTTCGAATTCGCCGCTGAATCGTTTGATGATGTTCTCGGGGTCGGGGCAGTGCTTGTGATCGGTGATCAGGCCGAACTGCACGTTCCCGTTGTACGAGAGGATGCTGACGCCCATGCCGATGTTGCCGCTCTGCGGCACCCACACCATCAGCTGCGACACGCCCGATCCGGCGAGGAACAAGGGGTTCTGCGGGCCGGGCACATTGGTCATCACGGCGCTGGCCTTGTTGGCCAGCAGATCAAGCGCTTCCTGCTGCACGATCTTTGGCGCCATGCCGGCGACGCCGAGCAGGGCGAAGGCGACGGCCGCCTGGTAGGAATGCTTGAGCGCTTCCATCCTGCGTTTGGTGTCGTACAGGCGTTCGAGCGGGTTTTCCACGCCCACCGGCAGCTCCAGTGCAACCAGCCCGAAGTGGTTCCCCAGCTTGCTGGCTTGCCCAGCCGGGCGAAGGTTAACCGGCACCATGGCTCGCAGTTCGACGCCATCCACTTCGTCACCGCGCTCTTGCAGGTAGCTGCGCAAGGCGCCTGCGACCGATGCGAGCAAGAGATCATTGATTGAACAGCCAAGCACCTTGCCGACGGCCTTGATGGTGGGGAGCGGCATCGGTTCGGACCATGCTACGGACTTGGCAACACCCGCCTTGCCTTTGAAGCGGGTCGGAGAATCGTTGGGCATCAGCGCAAGCTTGGCCAGCTCACCCGCGAAAGCGGCGCCCATGCGGGCATGGCTTACCGCCTTGCCCGGATTCATCAACAGATCGAGATAACCGAACCACAGCTTGCTGCCGACCGAGAGCGAGTTGAGCCACGCCTCGGTCGCGGGGCTGAACACTTTCCACCAGAACTGGTCATCGTCGTGTGCTTCGATGTGCGGCTTGCGTTTGCTGGGGTGCGGCAGGCCCAGCGGCGCGTCGGCACGCTCATCGGTGAGCGAGAGGATCACCCCGATCAGCGCGATGCCATCGGCAATGCAGTGGTGGATGCGTACCGCCATCGCATTGACGCCGGCGGGGGTCTGGATGACCTGCATCTCCCACAAGGGGCGATTGGGGTTGAGTGGCTCACTGGCGAGATCGGCGACGTGTGCCTTCAGTGCATCAAGGTCACCCTTGCCTGGCAGTGTTACCGGGTGCACATGATGGTTGATGTTGAAGTCGTCGTCGTCCTCCCAGTAGCAAGCGGTGAAGGTTTGCGTGACGCGCTGCCGAAAGCGCGGGTAGCGATCGATCATCCGGATCTGCAATGTGTCCCGCAAGCGCTGCAAGTCGAGCGGTTTGTCGAACACCATCACACCTAGAATCTGCATCAGGTTGCTGGGTCGATCCATCCGCAGCCATGCGGTGTCGACACTCGACATCTTCTCGCGCGCCATTGATTCCTCTCCTCGATTTTGGGCGCAATAATACGGCTGCGGCGCGTTTGCGTCGCCCGATATTGTCGATGCATGACCAAAACAAGGAGAAAGCGATGAGCGACCTGAAGGCGCAGTTCGAAGCGGCAGTGGCTGATTCCAAGACGCTCACCGAGCGGCCCGACAATGCAACGCTGCTCAAGCTCTATTCGCTCTTCAAGCAGGCGAGCGAGGGGGACTGCGAGGGCAAGCGGCCCGGTTTCACTGATCCGGTTGGTCGGGCGAAATACGATGCATGGGCCGCGATCAAGGGTACGAGTCAGGACGATGCCTGCACCCAGTACATCGAACTCGTCAAATCGCTGAAGGGGTAAATCGAGCAGGAAACGGCGGCATGTGCCGCCGTTTTTTTGTTCAGGCCTCGCCGAATTCGGCGTCGAAGAACTTGTGGATTTCCGCTTCCAGGGGGCCGCGGAATACTGCGAGCAGGAAACCGAGCTTCATCCGGATCTCGACGGCATCGCCATCAAGATCAAGCTGGCCGGACAGGCCTGAACGTGCGAAGACCAGGGTGTCGTCCTGCCATTCGTAGTCAAGTTGGTGTCTTTCCCTCAGGTCGGCCGCGACGCGTTCGGCTGCCTCCCGTGCTTGTGCGGGGCTGAGGGTGTGGGTGCGTCGGATATGGATCTCGCTCATGGTGGGGCTGGAGTGTGCGCCAATGGCGATACGGCTGCCAAGTGAGCGCCAGAAAAAACAATCGGGGACAAACGGAGGAGGGGAAAGATGGAATCGATCTGGTTGAAAAGCTACCCGAAAGGCGTGCCGGCAACGATTGATGTCAATGCTTTCAGTTCGGTGGTGGACATCTTCGAGCGCAGTGCGAAGCGCTTCGCGGACAAGGTGGCCTACATCAACATGGGGGTACGGATCACTTACCGGGAACTGGACCAGCAGACAGCGGCCTTTGCGGGTTACTTGCAGAATGACCTGGGGCTGGTGCCCGGTGATCGCGTTGCGGTGATGATGCCCAATTGCCTGCAGTACCCGATCGGCGTGTTCGGCACGCTGCGGGCCGGCTGTGTAGTGGTCAATTGCAACCCGCTGTACACCGTGCGCGAACTGCATCATCAACTGAAGGACTCTGGCGCACGCGTGATCGTGGTGCTGGAGAACTTTGCACATACGGTTGAAGAGGCCATCGTCGGTACCGCGGTTGAGAAGGTGATCGTGACCGGGCTGGGCGATCTGTTTCCGGGCGCCAAAGGGGCGATCGTCAACCTGGTCCTGAAGTATGTGAAAAAGATGGTGCCGCACTGGAACATTCCAGGTGCCGTGCGGCTGAATGGAGCCTTGCGGCGTGGCGCGGGAACCGGCTTCAAACCGGTTCCGCGGACACTCGACGATATCGCCTTCCTGCAGTACACCGGCGGTACCACCGGGGTATCGAAAGGCGCCATGCTCACGCACCGCAATATCGTGGCCAACGTTGAGCAGGCCTACGCATGGCTGGCCTCCGCGGTGGTGGAAGGCGAAGAGTTGATAGTCACCGCCTTGCCGCTTTATCACATCTTCTCGCTTACGGCGAACTGTCTGACCTTCATGCGGATTGGCGCAGCCAACCTGCTGATCACCAATCCGCGTGATATTCCAGGCTTCGCCAAGGAACTGGCGAAGTACCGATTCACTGCCATCACCGGCGTGAACACCCTGTTCAATGCCTTGATGAACAACGATGATTTCCGTGACCTGGATTTCTCATCGCTCAAGCTCACGCTTGGCGGCGGCATGGCGGTGCAGCGCGCCGTGGCCGAGCGTTGGCAGAAGCTCACCGGCATGCCGCTGCTTGAAGCCTATGGCCTCACCGAAACCTCACCCGCTGTGACAATCAACCCGCTGGATCTGCCGGCCTACAACGGCACTATCGGGCTGCCGGTTCCGTCGACCGAGGTGTCGATCCGTGACGACGCGGGCGTTGAAGTGCCGCTTGGTCATCCGGGTGAGCTTTGTGTGCGGGGGCCGCAGGTGATGGCTGGCTACTGGCAGCGTCCGGACGAGACGAAGAAGGTCATGACCAGCGATGGATTCTTCATGACCGGCGACGTGGCGGTGGCGGACGAGCAAGGCTTCTTCCGCATCGTTGATCGCAAGAAGGACATGATCCTCGTCTCGGGCTTCAACGTTTATCCAAACGAAATCGAAGACGTTGTAGCAGGCCATCCGGGTGTGCTTGAAGTGGCTGCGGTGGGCGTGCCGGACGAGAAGTCCGGTGAGGCGGTAAAGCTGTTTGTGGTGGTGCGCAACGAAGGCGTTACCGAGGCAGCGCTGATTGCATACTGCCGGGAGCGACTGACCGGCTACAAGGTGCCCAGCCAGGTGGAGTTCCGCACCGAACTGCCGAAGACCAACGTCGGCAAGATCCTGCGGCGCAGTCTGCGGGACGAAGGCATGGCCAAGCGGGCCTGATGTGCTGCATCGGTGCGTCCGCGCGTGCTTGTCGCGGACGTATCGATGCACCGCATGAATGGTTTGGCCGACGGACAATCCACAGAAGCTGTGGGTGGATCTGTGAACAGGCTGTGGATAAGTACGCGATGGGCGCATCGGCCGGGCGCCGCGTCGGTTTGCCTGTTTTCTGGGCAATCCCCACGCGCGAGGCAGCAGTGCCCGCCCGGTGGCGCCGCGATCAGGCGTTGCGAAGCTTGCGGCTGTCCATCAGGGCTTGATGTAGCTCCAGGCCTTTTTCCAGTTCGCGCGCGACCGAATCGCAAACCAGCGAGCAAAGGTCGTAAATCGCCGGATCGGCGACGCTGATGACGGTGGTCGTGCCACGCGGCGTGCGGGCGACGATACCCGCGTCGGCAAGTACACGCAGGTGCTTCGACACATTCGCCTGGCTGCATTGCGCGATCTCGGTGAGTTCACCGACCGAGCGTTCCGATTCGCGTAAGGCGTTGAGGATACGCAAGCGTGTCGGGTCTGAGAGGGCGCGAAAATACAGCGCGACGCGGTCGATGGCTTGTTCGGGCAGGGCCATGGGGCAGGAGTCCATTTTTAGTCGTGTGTCCGAAATATATCCCAGTGGTTATCAAGCGAACAAGTCTTGCAAAGATCGCTTAGTGGTTATATCGTGATAGCAGACTTGAACGCATTCAACGAGGACAAGCTGCAATGACGATGCGAAATTTGCTCTGGCTGTTGTTGGGGATCAGCGGCGCCGCCATGGCGGCAGATGCCCTGCCGACAGCCGTGGTAACCCGATCGCCGGCCGCAGGCAGTTATGTGGCGGACGCTACGGTGCAGGCGGTGCGGCAAAGCGTGGTGGCGGCGCAGGTTCAGGGCAGGGTGCTGCAACTGGCGGTGCGTGCCGGCGACGTCGTGAAAGCGGGCCAGGTGCTGGTGCGGCTGGACGATCGCGAGCTGGGTGCGGCCGAAGCCTCCAGTAACGCCGCGATCATGGAAGCGCAGGCGAATCTGGCGAAGGCCGAACTGGATCACAAGCGCAACCAGTCGCTGGCAAAGCAGAACTTTGTCAGCCCCTCGGTCGTCGAGCAGTCCGATACGCAAGTCAAGGCGCTGCGTGCCCGCGTCGAGGCGCTTCGCGCCGGGGCCGGCGCAGCCACGGCGACGCGCAGCCACGCGCTGATCACCGCACCTTATGACGGCGTTGTGGCGGCCACCCATATCGAGGCCGGCGACATGGCGATGCCCGGCAAACCGATCGCGACGCTGTTCCAGCCCGGCGCTTTGCGCGCGGTGGCGCATCTGCCGGAATCGCAACTGGCCGCGGTGAAGGCTGGCTTGGCCAAGCAGTCCGCCGTTGAACTTGAGCTTGGCGGCCAGACCGTTGTGTCGCAACAAGTCACCGTGCTGCCTTCGGCCGACCCGAGCACCCGAACCACCGAAGTCCGCATTGATCTGCCCGCCAGCGCAAAAGCGACGCCGGGCCAGTTTGCGCGCGCGCGCTTTGCGGTCGGCGAGGCGCAGCGCCTTGCGATTCCGCAAGCTGCGGTGCTCAAGCGCGGCGAACTGACGGCGGTGTACGTCAAGGGCGCGGATGGCCGCTTCCAGCAGCGCCAGATTCGCGCGGGCGAACGCCTGGCTGATGGCCGTATTGAAGTGCTCGCAGGCTTGAAGGCCGGCGAGGCGGTGGCGCTCGATCCGGTGAAAGCCGGCATCGCGGCGGCAGCGAAGTGAGAGGCGCGTGATGAGCGAATCTACTGATCGACTCGGCGTGTCCGGCCGCATTGCGGCGATGTTCCAGCGCAATGCGCTTACGCCCTTGCTGGCGCTGGTCCTGCTGCTGCTTGGCATCTTCGCTGCCGCGATTACGCCGCGCGAGGAAGAACCGCAGATCAACGTGACGATGGCCAATGTGCTGATCCCCTTCCCGGGGGCGTCGAGCACCGATGTCGAGCGCCTTGTCGCGGGGCCGGCCGAGCAGGTGCTCGACCAGATTGCCGGCATCGAACATACCTATTCGGTGTCGCGCCCGGGTCTGGCGATCCTCACCGTGCAATTCAAGGTGGGTGTGCCACGTACCGAGGCGCTGGTGCGCCTCTACGACACCCTGCACAGCAACCGCGACTGGCTGCCCGCCGGGCTCGGCGTGATGGAGCCGATCGTCAAGCCCAAGGGCATCGACGATGTGCCGATTGTGGCGCTGACGCTTTGGACCAAGGATCAGGACGCGAGCGCGTTCGATCTGGAACGCGTGGCACATGGGCTTGAGGCGGAGATCAAGCGTGTCAAGGGCACCCGCGAAGTCAGCACGATTGGCGGCCCCGGCAATGCGGTAAACGTGTGGCTGGATGCCGATCGCTTGTCGGCGCTGGGCATGTCGGTCGGCCAGATCACGCAGGCCTTGCAGGCCCGCAACCTGGTGATGCCGGGGGGCGAACTGGCGGCTGACAATCGTTTGTTGCATGTCGAGGTGGGCACCTATCTGGCCGACGCCCGCGAGGTCGCCGACGTGGTGATCGGCAGCCGTGGCGGCAAGCCGGTCTATCTGGCCGACGTGGCGCGGATCGAGGCCGGCGCGCCGATGCCGGGCCGTTATGTGTGGCATGGCTTGGGGGGCAAGGCGCCCGCTGAATACCCTGCAGTCACGCTGCAAGTGACGAAGAAAGCGGGCGAGAACGCGGTGGATGTGGCGCGCGCGGTGACCGAGCGTGTCGATGCCCTGCACAACCAGTTGATCCCCGCGAACGTTGAACTCACGGTCACACGCAACTACGGCCAGACGGCCGACGACAAGGCGAGCAAGCTGATCCAGAAGCTCGCGTTTGCTACGCTGTCGGTGATCGCTCTGGTGTGGCTTGCACTCGGCCGGCGCGAAGCGGCGATCGTGGGTGCGGCGGTGATCCTGACGCTGGCGGCGACGCTGTTCGCCAGCTGGGCCTGGGGCTTTACGCTCAACCGTGTATCGCTGTTCGCGCTGATCTTCTCGATCGGCATCCTGGTCGATGACGCGATCGTGGTGGTCGAGAACATCCACCGCCACCGCGTGCTGGAGCCCGGAAAGCCCCTGTGGGAGATCATTCCGCAGGCGGTTGATGAAGTGGGCGGCCCGACCATCCTGGCCACGTTGACGGTGATCGCCGCGCTGCTGCCAATGGCCTTCGTCACCGGTTTGATGGGGCCCTACATGAGCCCGATCCCGATCAACTCGAGCATGGGCATGCTGCTCTCGCTCGCGATCGCCTTCATCGTCACGCCCTGGCTGGCCAACAAATGGCTCGGCGCGCATCACGGCGGCGAGGTTGACACCCATGCCGGCGATCACGCCGAGGGCAAGGTGATGCGTCTCGCCCGCAAGCTACTCAGCCCCTTCCTTGATCCCGAAAGAGGCAAGCGTGCGCGCCGCAAATTGTGGGCGGGTGTGGCGGGCGCCATTGCCATCTCGCTCGCCTTGCCGGTGATGCAGTGGGTGGTGCTCAAGATGCTGCCCTTCGACAACAAGAGCGAGTTTCAGGTGGTGGTCGACATGCCGCCCGGCACGCCGGTCGAAGACACGGCCGCGGTCTTGCGCGAGATGGGCGCGGCGCTCGCCAAGGTGCCGGAAGTTACCGACTACCAGGCTTACGCGGGCACTGCGAGCCCGATCAACTTCAACGGCCTGGTGCGCCAGTACTACCTGCGGGCGGCCACTGAACTGGGCGACATCCAGGTGAACCTGGCGGATAAGCACCACCGCAGCCGCAAGAGCCATGAGATCGCGCTTGCGGTACGTCCCGAACTGCAGGCCATCGCGAAGAAGCACGGCGCGCGGGTGAAGGTGGTGGAAGTGCCGCCCGGCCCGCCGGTGATGAGCCCGATCGTGGCCGAGGTGTACGGCCCCGATGAGGCCGGCCGCCGTGCGGTAGCGAAGAAGGTGCTGGCAGCCTTCGAGGGCACCGCCGACATCGTCGATACCGACTCCACGGATAACGCTGCTTCGCCGCAAGTCACGCTGCGGATCAAGCAGGGCAAGGCGGCGCAGCTGGGGGTGAGCCAGGCACAGATTGCGCAGACGCTCTACGCCGCAGGGCAGGGGGCCGAAGTGACCTACCTGCGCGATGGGCAGAGCAAGTACGCGGTGCCGGTGCGCTTGCAGGTGTCGCCCGACAAACTCTCGAATCTCGATGCGCTGCTCAAACTGCCGGTGGCCACCGCCGATGGCCGCACCGTGCCGCTTGCCGATCTGGTGGACGTTCAGCACGGCGAGCGCGACCGTGTCATCACGCACAAGGATCTGATGCCGGTGACCTACGTGGTC
This sequence comes from Niveibacterium sp. 24ML, assembly GCF_026586805.1. Lineage (GTDB taxonomy): Bacteria > Pseudomonadota > Gammaproteobacteria > Burkholderiales > Rhodocyclaceae > Niveibacterium. The sequence continues at coordinate 146,169 of NZ_JAPFHA010000003.1, forward strand.
GGCGACATGGCCGGCAAGCTCGACAGCCCGCTCTACGGCATGTTCGCGATCCGCAGCAAACTGAATGATCTCAAGCTCGACGAGGGCGGCACCCTGGGGCAGACCTTCATCCGCCAGCCCGACGACGCGTGGCAGGGTTACGCGATCAAGTGGGACGGCGAGTGGCAGGTCACCTACGAGACCTTCCGCGACATGGGCGCCGCTTATGCGGTGGGCCTGATCCTGATCTATCTGCTCGTGGTCGCGCAGTTCAAGAGTTACATGACGCCGCTGGTGATCATGGCGCCGATCCCGCTCACCATCATCGGCGTGATGCCCGGCCATGCCCTGTTCGGTGCGCAATACACCGCCACCTCCATGATCGGGATGATCGCGCTGGCCGGCATCATCGTGCGCAACTCGATCCTGCTGGTCGACTTCATCAACCTGCAGGTTGCCCAAGGGGTGCCTTTCCGTGAGGCGGTGATCCGCTCGGCCGGCGTGCGCGCGCAGCCCATCGTGCTGACCGCCGTGGCCGCGATGATGGGCGCGCTGTTCATCCTCGACGACCCGATCTTCAACGGACTCGCAGTGTCGCTGCTGTTCGGCATTGCCGTGTCCACCCTGCTCACCCTGGTGGTGATTCCGATCCTGTACTACGCGCTCAACGCGCGCCGTTTTCCCTGAAATGAAGGAGTAATCCCATGACGACCGAACGCCTTATCCGCATCATCGCCGGCACCTTTGTCCTGCTCTCGCTTGCGCTGGGCATCCCCGGCAGCCCGATCTTTGTCAGCGAGTGGTTCCTCGCCTTCACGGCCTTTGTCGGTATCAACCTGCTGCAGAGCGGCATCACCCGCTGGTGTCTGATGGAAGACATCCTGACGAAGCTGGGCGTCAAGCGTGGCGGCATCCACGGCTGATCTTTCAAAGCGGCGCTTTGGCCATATCTGGCAGGGTGACGCCGTGTTGCTTCGCAACTGATTGAACAAGAGAACATCCATGCAAATTGTTTGCCCTCATTGCACCACCTTGAACCGCGTACCGCCAGAGCGCATTGGCGATGGCCCGAACTGTGGCCAATGCAAGCGCCCCCTGATCACCGGCGAGCCGGTCGAGCTGACCGAGGCAAACTTCGATGCCTTTGCCAACAAGAGCGATCTGCCGGTGCTGATCGACTTCTGGGCGGCATGGTGCGGGCCGTGCAGAATGATGGCGCCGCAGTTTGCCGCGGCGGCGCGCGAGATGATCGGTGAGGTGGTCTTCGCAAAGCTCGACACTGAATCCAATCAACGCATCGCTGCTCTGTTCAACGTTCGCAGCATTCCAACGCTTGCCATGGTGAAAGGCGGGCGCGAACTGGCCCGCGAGGCCGGCGCCCGCCCGGCCGCAGAGATTGTGCGCTGGGCGCGCAAGGCAGCAAGCCTTTGATCATGCCGTTGGAAACCCGTTTGCCAAGGAGTGAGTCATGAGTGATGCCGGTTTCAAGCTGCGCTTGACGCAGCAGAAGGACTACCAGTTCCTCGTCGAATTTCTCGACACCGAGATTCCGCCGGTCACGACCGACGAGCCGCCGCCCTTGGGCGAGAACGCGGGGCCGAACCCTTCGCGCATGCTGGCGGCGGCGGTGTCGAACTGTCTTGCGGCGAGCTTGATGTTTGCCTTGCGCAAGTTCAAGAACGAGCCCGATCCGGTGACGGTGGATGTCGAGGTGAGCATGGCGCGCAACGAGTCCAAGCGCTTGCGGGTGGGCGCGGTGGATGTCGCAATCAAGTTGGGCAAGCCGGGCGCCAGCTTTGAGCATCTGGACCGCGTGCTGGCGCAGTTTGAAGAGTTCTGCGTGGTGACACAGAGTGTGCGTGACGGGTTTGCGGTGAATGTAACGGTGAGCGATTCAGAGGACGTAGTACTGAAAGCGTGATCCCCAGCTTCTGTTGAACAGCCTGTGGATATCGGCCTAACAGTTGCGCTAAGTCACTGCCGCATAAGGGGAATGACTCCGTTGCACAAAAAATGGGCAAGGAGCCGCAGCCACCTTGATTTCTGTCCCCACAGACTGGGGGTCAAGCTGTGGATTAGTCCTGTACTGCCGTGACAAGTAACTGATGTTAAAGAAAAAAGTCGGCTTGCCTAATAAATGAGCACGCCGACTTTTTCGTTGCCATGCTTCAGAGCATGGCGGATGAAGCGGTCTCGGCACGGCCGACGATCACGCCGTTCTCGACCCGCACCCGCTCACCCGTGTGCCATGTCGTAGCCGTGGTTTGCGTCAGGGTTTTGCGGCTCCCATCGTCCATCCGCACGGTGACTTCGTAGTGGCTGGTTTTGCGGATCTGCTTTTCAGCCTGGTGACCCGCAATGCCGCCAAGGATTGCGCCGCCGATCCGTGCGAGCTGCTTGCCTTGTCCTTCACCAACCTGATGGCCGAGCACGCCACCGAGCACGGCGCCGCCCACGGCGCCAAGGCCACTGCCTTCGCCAGCTTGCTCGACTGCCTGCACGTTTTCGACAACCCCGCAGTCGTAACACTGCGCGACCGTGACTGCGCGGGGTTTGTCGTCTGGGGTCCGCGTTGGAATCGCGCGGGGCGCGGCCTCAGCCTCAGTTGCACGAACCGGTGCCGTCTTCTCGCGATGTGCCTCAGGCTTGTGCGTTGGCGCGGGCTTGCTGGCGGGTTTGGGTGCCGGTTTTGTGTTTGCGGGGGGCGTCGCGGCGCTTGCCGGTACGGCGGCTTGCGGCACGGTGACAGTGGCTTCGCCAGCGCTGGCGATCGGTGCCGCAAGTGGCGGCGGTGTCACTGCGGCGCTTGCAGCATTGGCCAAGGGGTCGGGCGTTGGCTCAAGCAGGCGTGCCGGGATCATGCCGGTAAGCGCTGCGATGCCGGTGAGGCTGAAAAGGCTAACTGACCCGGCGGCAACCCACATCATCGGATGCATGCTGGGAGGTTTGACTGCGTGTGCGTTTGTCATGAAGGGCTCCGGTATTTGGGCTTGCTTTCACGATAACGCGCCTGTCGCCGCTGGGCAGACAGGCTTTACCAGCGCTTACATGTGTGTCGCTCGCGATGCGCCTGGCATCGCGAGGGGCGCCGCCGTGTCAGATCTCGGCGACGAGCGGGCTGCGAATCTTGCGGAAAAGGAAGCGCGCCGGGTCTACCCGATCCGCGAGCGATTCCGGCACGGGCAGGGGCTCATTCGCAATCTGGCTGGCAACCAGTTCGCTCAGCAATGAACACCACACCAGGCCGCGCGCGCCGAATCCGGAAAGGATGTAGAGGCCGGCATGGCGGGGCACGCTGTTCAGATCGAAGCCCTTGCCGCTCATCACCGAAGGCAGTTCGCCGGCAATGGGCATGCGGTCGAGCGAGACCGGGCGTTGGCCGACACGGCCGCCAAAGCGGTCCATCGGCGCGTTCTTGGCGAAGCCCGGCAGCATCTTGTGTAGTTTGTCGATGTTCTCGAGGTGGTCGCCCAAGCGAACATGGGTCGATTCATCATCGGCAAAGAAGGTGGCGCCGGCGCAGGTTACGCCGTCAATCGCAGGTGTGGCGTAGCCTTGTCCGCAAACAACCGTCTTGAGCGCGGGTACCGTGTCTTCAGGCAGGTGGGTGACCTGGCCACGTGCCACGCGCAGGGCCATCCAGTCAGCCATTGCAAGGCGGCGCGCATCCGCAGCGTTGGCCAGCACGATTACCGGCGCTTCTGCGATCAGCTTGCCGTCGGCGGAAACGGCGCGCCAAAGCTTGCCCACCCGCTGCAAGCGCGCAACATGGGTGGAAAAGCGCGCGACGACGCGGCCGGGGTGACGCGCAAGGTTGGCAACGCACAGGCTGGGCGGATTGATCCACCCGCCCATCTGGAAGAACCAACCGCCGTGCGAGACCGGGGCACCCGCAATTCGCTCCGCATGACGCTTGTCCACGTAGCGGACGAACTCCTGCGGTGCTTTGATGGCTTCGACAACCATCCGCTGCTTTTCTTCTTGCTCCGGGTCGCGAGCCAGATGAAGTACGCCGCAGGGCGCCCAGCGCACGTTGAGCTCTTCCTGCTGCAGATTCTTGATGTGCCGCAGCCCGTACAGGAAACCTGAGCGGGTGATCTGGAAGAGGCGCCCGTCGTCGGCCGACGGCAGCGGGCGGAAGGCGCCGGCAAGGTTGCCCGAGGCGCCTTGGGCGGGTTGTGAGGCCGATTCAACCAGTTGCACATCCCAGCCGCGCGCGGCAAGACGCTCCGCCATCGAAGTGCCGGCCAAGCCGGCGCCGATCACGATTGCACGCCGGTCATCGGGCGTGCGGCGCCGCTCGGAAATCGTGGTTGCGCGGCCGCAGAGCATCTCTCGCTTGCCACCGTAACCCGCCTGCTTGTCGGTCAGGAAGCCGGCTTCGGCGAGTGCGGTGCGCACCCACGCCGAGACGGACCAGGTTGCAATCCGTGTCTCGGTGTGCGCGCGCTCGGCGAGCGCTTCAAACACCGCAGGCGACCACATGTCCGGGTTCTTGCCTGGTGCGAAGCCGTCCAGGTAGATCGCATCGGCTTGCGCACGCAGTTCCGGCAGCATCATGTGTGCTTCGCCGAACAGCAGCGTCAGCGTGACACGATCTTCGTCAAAGTGCAGGCGGTGGAAGCCGGGCATCGGCAACGGCCACTGCGCGCGCAGCTTGGCGGCAAGATCGGGCGGTGCCCCCGATTTTGCGTGCGCTTCGGCCAGGTCGCTGGCATTGAAGGGATGCTTCTCAACCGAAATGAAATGCAGGCGCCGGCATTTGTTCGGATCGGCACGCCACGCTTCCCAGGTTGCCAGGAAGTTATGTCCGAGCCCGAAACCGGTTTCGATCACGACGTAGTCGTCGCGCCCCTTCCAGCCCTCTGGCAGGGCACAGCCGGCCAGGAAGACGTGTCGCGCTTGCCCCATTGCGCCTGCATGCGGATGGTAGGCGTCGTCGTACTTGATTGAGTACGGCGTGCCGTCTTCACCGAATTCAAGGCTTGCAGTGTCGAGGGGGCGATAGTCAGTGCTCACGCGGGCGCTCTCGAGTGGGTTTCGGGTATGTGAAGCTTATTCCGGACGCATCTGCGGGAAAAGGATGACGTCGCGGATCGCCGGGCTGTCGGTCAGCAACATGATCAGGCGGTCGATACCGACACCGCAACCACCTGTGGGCGGCAGGCCGAATTCAAGCGCGCGGACGTAATCGGCGTCGTAGTACATCGCCTCGTCGTCGCCGGCTTCCTTCGCCTTGACCTGCTCCAGGAAGCGTTCAGCTTGGTCTTCCGGATCGTTCAACTCAGAGAAGCCGTTACAGATTTCGCGGCCGACGATGAAGAGTTCGAAGCGCTCGGTGATCTCGGGGCGGGCGTCGGACTTGCGCGCCAGCGGGCTGATCTCGGTCGGGTAGTCGATGATGAAGGTCGGCTCCCACAACTCGGCCTCGGTGTTCTCTTCGAACATCAGCAGTTGCAGGCCACCCAGGCCCGGCGCGCCCTTGACGTCGACTTTCATCGCGGCGAGCTTGTCGCGCAGCCAGTCGGCATCGTTGAGCTGCGCCATCGAGAAGCCCGGGTTGTACTTGTGAATGGCTTCAGCCATCGTCAGGCGATGGAAGGGGCGCGACAGGTCAAGCTCGCGGCCCTGGTACTGGAACACTTCGGTGCCCAGCGCTTCACGCGCCGCGTGGCGGATCAGCCCTTCGGTGAAGTTCATGACGAGTTGGTAGTCGGCGTAGGCCTCGTAGAACTCCATCATCGTGAATTCGGGGTTGTGACGGGTCGAGATGCCTTCGTTGCGGAAGTTGCGATTGATCTCGAACACCTTCTCGAAGCCGCCGACCACGAGGCGCTTGAGGTAGAGCTCCGGCGCAATGCGCAGATAGAGTTCCATGTCGAGCGCGTTGTGGTGCGTCTTGAAGGGCTTGGCCGCGGCGCCGCCGGGGATCGGATGCATCATCGGCGTTTCGACTTCGAGGAAGCCGTGCCCGGTCATGTAGTTGCGGATCGACTGCACCAGGCGTGAGCGCGCGACGAAGGTGTAGCGCGATTCTTCCGACGTGATCAGATCAAGGTAGCGCTGACGGTAGGTCATCTCGACGTCGGCAAGGCCCTTGTGCTTGTCGGGCAGCGGGCGCAGGCACTTCGAGAGCAGGCGGATCTCGGCGACCTTGACCGAAAGCTCACCCGTTTTGGTCTTGAACAGCGTGCCGACGCAGCCGACGATATCGCCCAGATCCCAGGTCTTGAAGTCTGCATACACTTCTTCGCCCACCGCATCGCGGGTGACGTAAAGCTGGATGCGGCCCGAAAGATCCTGCACGGTCACGAACGAGGCCTTGCCCATGACGCGCTTGAGCATCACGCGGCCAGCGACCTTCACTTCAACCGGGTTGGCCTCAAGCGTCTCGTTGTCCTTGCCGCTGTACAGCTCGTCCAGCTTGCCCGCGGTGTTCTCGCGGCGGAAGTCGTTCGGGTAGGCTTTGCCGGACTCACGCCATTTCGCAAGCTTCGCGCGACGCTCGGCGATGATGTGGTTTTCGTCCTGGGCGTGGACCGGATTTTCGTTGTTTTCGGACATGGCAGAAGCTCAAGGCAAGGCACACGGCAGCCGACAATGGTCGGGCGTCCGGGGCAGGATCGCCCCTCGGTGCAAAGGGTCTGATTTTGACATACTCGGGCCCCCCTGTGGCCACGTCGCTTGCGGGCCAGATCAAGAGTAAGCGCCGGGCATGCAGGCCCATGCCGCATGCGGGTAAACCTTGATCGAACACACCTGGAATCCGCCGTCTATGTGTGTGCCGCGTGTCTTTGATGAATGGATTCGGTCGGCCCGCGCGCGTGCATCTGCTTGAGCGCAGTGTTCAGTGCTTCAAGAAAGTCCGGATGCTTTTTGAGCGTGAGTTTGCTGATCAGAAAGGCGGAGTGATCGCTGCGCAGTTCGCGTGTGACTCCGACGTTCGGTGGCGTCGAGGGCTGCGACCGTTCCGTGACCGTGACCGGACCGTTAATGACGAAGCCGATTCTTCCGGTTCAGCGCTGCTTGGACGTTGGTCGTATCGAGCGGTGCGAATTCCCGCGGGGATGAAATGCCCGGCTTGGTCAAGGAGGTTGCGAGATTGCCGCCGCATGCAGAACCATGGACGTCGCCGCTTCGCGCCGTCTTTCCGATCAATCGAAAAGCGCGTCGATATCCGCCTGAAGCTCGGTGTTTGCGCCTGCGGCGGGCTTGGGGCCTTCGAGCAGGCCGCGTGCCACGAGGTCTTCGTAACTATTGACCTGGTTGCGGCCGTTCTGCTTCGAGAAATACAGCGCTTCGTCCGCGTGGCCGAGCATTTCGGCCGGCGGTTGAGTCGGATCGATCTGCGTGAAACCCGCTGACGCAGTGACCTGGCCGACCTGCGGGAACTCGTGCGATTCAACCGCGGTACGAAAGCGCTCGAAGATTGCGCGTGCGTCCGGCTCGCTGACATTGCGCAGCAGCACGACGAATTCTTCGCCCCCGAAGCGGAACAGCTTGTCGCGCTGGCGGAACGAACTCCTCATCACCTCGGCCACGCGCAGCAGCACTTCGTCGCCAAACAAGTGGCCAAAGTTGTCGTTGATGCGCTTGAAGCGGTCGATGTCGATCACGCCCATCCATGAGGGGCGTGTGGCCAGATCGTCCTGATTGCGGCGGTCTGAATCAGTCTGCAGCGCACGGCCTACACTTGCGATGAAACGGTCGAAGTTCTCGTCGAACGTCTTGCGGTTGAGCAGCTTGGTCAGGGTGTCTAGCTCGGCGTAGTCGAGCAGGTCAAGCTGATTCTGGTAGAAGTGGGCGACATGCAGAAAGGCATCGCGAACGCGCGGTTCCGGGGCGATGTCGCAGTCGGCAACCAGCAGCGCGTGCGGGTTGCCGGTGTCGCCCATGGCCAGCGCTAGGCGGTAGGCGGATTCAGAGCGAATCTCGGCAACGCCGTCGCTGGAGCGGATGGCCGAGTCCAGGAAGGGATCGTCGTGCAGCGGTACTGGTGGGTGTTCCTCGTCTTCGTTGGCCACCTGTTCGCGATCTGGCGCCGCCACGGCCACCACCGCGCCGACCGGGCCGTGCGGCGATGCGCTTACCGCGTAGAGCTTGACCTCTCGCGCGCCGAGCACGTCGCGCATCGCGGTGACCAGACGAAGCGTCATCTGCTCGCGGTCGCGGCTCGAAGACATGGCGCGTACCTGCCCCAGCAGCTTCAGCATGCTTTGGTCGGTGCCTGCAGCCAGTCGGGCAAGTCCGGTGGTATCGCTCATCTCTACGCTTGCTAGGTTATTGAGTGATTATCGGCCGAGCCGACTAGGGCTTGAGGCCAATTTGCATCAGATCTCGCGCCGCAGCACGCCGATTGGCGGCGCCCAGTCTTCGCCGCCCTTCTTCTTGCGGGTCACCAGCGTCAGTTGAGCTGGCTGGAACACGTTGGCGTTGTGCGTTACCGGCGTCGTGATCAGGTATTGCGCGCGGGTGGCGCGGAGGAAGGCGCCAACGCGGTCGATATTGGCCACGTCAAGGTGGGCGAAGGGTTCGTCGATGAAGACAAAGCCGCCAGGGCGGGCGTCGTCCATCAGCAGGCCCACCAGCAGGATCAGCGACTTCATCACCTGCTGGCCGCCAGAGGCTTCGCCATCGTTAAGCGTCTGCACGCCCTTCTGGTCGAAATCGAAAGCCACTTCCAGCCCGGCCGACGAGAGGGTGGCGTCTTCATTTTCAAGCAGCGGGGTGGGGCACTCGACATGGATGCCCGCAAGCTCGCCCAGCGCGCGCAGGTTCTTCGCGTACTGGCGCACGGTGGCGCGCAGCTTGGCGATGTAGGCGGCACGCGCTTCGTCGACGAGGATGCGGGTGCGCTCGCAGTAGCCGCTGCGCTCGCGGTAGTCGCGCTCGCGGGCGTCGAGTTCGAGCTTGAGCTTGTCGCGCACGATCAGCACCTGCTCGTCGGTCGCCCAGTCGCCTTCGTTCAAGCGGCGCTTCAGGCGCGCCAGTTCGTTGCGCGCGCCGGCCAGGCCGTTGAACTGCTCGGCCAGCCCAGAAAGGGTTTCGGGGTCGAGCCAACGCCGCGGCATGCCGCGGCGCTTGCTGCGCAGGCGCATCAGGCGGGCGGCCTGCTCCAGGCGTTGCGGTTTGTCGTCCGCGTTCAGGCGCACCAGCGCCTCGCGCGCGATGCGCAGTTCGTCCTTGCGGCGATTGGCTTCGATCTCGATGCCGCGCAGGCTTTCTTCGCAACGGGTGACTTCGGCGCGCGCCGCGTCGCGCTGTGCTTCGGCGGCCTGCTGTGCGCTGCGCGCCACCGCTTGTTCCTGCGCAGCCGCTTCGAACTCGGATGCGCGCGCGAGCATCAACTCGGCGGCCTGCAAGCCCAGTAGCTTTTCGCGGCAGGCGCGCAGGCGGGCATCGGCCTCGTCCTGCTGCTTTTGCGCCGCCTGCAGGCGGGCGTCCAGGTCGCGGACTTCAGCATTCAAAGCATCGACTCGCGAAGTACGGGCGAGTGCGCCAAACCAGAATTCGTGCGGCACGCCAAGGTGGCGGGCGCCGCGGCGTTCGCGGTGGTAGCCCTCGGGCGTGATCCAGTCCTGATCCTTCGGCAGGCGCTTGGCGGCGTCGGCACTGGCAACCCGCTGGATGCGGTTGAGCAGGTCGGCGAGCCAGCGCGGCGGGTCGCCGGCAAAGCGCACGACTTCGAGCAGGCTACCCGGCATCGGGCCAGGGCAGGGCGCGCGCTCTGCGACGAGGAAGTGGCGGAAGCGTTCCTGTTCGCCCAGTGCCCAGGCGGCGTAGCGGTCGTTCTCGTCTTCCAGCAGCAGCAGCGAACGATAGGGCCGCAGGATGGCCTCAACCGCGCCTTGCCAGGCCGGGTCGGTGACTTCGGTGAGTTCGGCCAGCGCGATGTGTTCGATGCCTTCGTCACTCAGCAGGCTGCGGAATCGGCGTACGTCCGCCTCTTGCGGCGGGCCGGCCTTATCGCGGGCTTGTCGCAACTGCTCGGTGACTTCCTCGAATCGGGCTTTGAGTGTGCGGACCTGGCTGCGCGCTGCATCGGCCGCGGCGAAGGAGGCGGAGGCTTCTTCCTCGCTCGCCAGCGCGTCAGCACCGTGTTCGCGGCTGACGCGCTCACGCAGTGCGTCACGCTCGGCGAGCAGGCGATCGATGTCGCGCAGGCGGTCGCGTGCGGTGAGCCACAGCGCATCCTGTTCCGCGAGCAGCGCCTTGGCGTTGGCGAGGCCATCGCGTGCCGTGCTGCGTTCGCCGTCCAGTTCAGCCAGGCGGGCGTTCGCGCTGGCGACCACGGCGGTGCGTTCGCGGGCATCGACTCGGGCGCCACGAAGCTTGCCGCGCGCCTCAGTGATCTCGCGGCTGAGGTCGGCGACTTCGAGCCGCGGAATGATCTCCGCTTCCAGCGACTGGGTTTCGCGGGTGAGGTCGCGCCACTCCATGTAGCGGTCCGCTTCCAGTCGTTTGGCCTCGGCCTGGGCGCGGAGCTTTTCCAGATCCAGCGCGAGCGATTCGAGTTCGCGCAGCGCGGTGTGTTGCTCGGTGCGGGCGGTCTGGTAGTTGTCCAGCACTTCCTTGTCGCCGAACACATCGAAGACCAGATCGAGCAGGGCGCGTGGCGAGTACTCGCAGAGCTTGTCGGTGTCGCCCTGCTCAAGCGCCAGCACCTTGGCGATGGCGGGCGTCAGGCCGGCGTAGGCAAGCCGGGTCTGGTAGTCGCGCAGGCCGGCCCACTGGGCGCGCTCGTCGAGTTCCTCGATCGGGACGATGCCGTCTTCGATGGTGTATTCGCGCGTCCAGTCGCCGCCGGCGCGCTTGATGCGGCAGGCGAGCGTGACGTCGTCGCGCAAACAGGGGAAGAAGGGGCGTTTGCCGGTCGGGCCGGGGCGGTTGGCCACCGTGGCACGAATCCACGCCACGCCGGCATTCGCGCGGCGAACATAGCGGCGGAACTCGCGCTTGCCGGAGCAGCGCAGCGCGAACAGCGTGCGCAGCGCGTCGAGCAGGGTAGTTTTGCCGGAGCCGTTGGGCCCGACGATGGTAATGATCTGGGCGTCGAGCGGGATCGTGAAGCGGCGCCAGAAGTCCCAGTGGACCAGTTCGATTTCGCGGATATGGAACATGCGGTATCAGGCGTCCGTGGAATCGGGTTCGGAATCGGCATCCTCTTCGAATGCCTCGTCGGTGCTGGGCAGCGCGTGGCCGGCGGCGGCCAGCACGTCGGCCAGGGTGCCGTTGACGATGCGGTCGGCCAGCACGCGGTAGTCGAGCAGCACGTCGAGCAAGGGGCCCTCGTGGATCATGCCGCCACGTCGTTCGATGAAGCCGAGCCGCGCAAGCTTGCCGAGGGCGAAGTTGCGCACCTTGGTCTTACCGCCCAGTTGCGCACCGAAGTCCGCCAGCAGCGAGGCTTCGGAGATTGCGCCGGAGACTTCCTCGCCGTGCGTGATCGGTTTTTCCTGCCCGAACATATCGTTCTGGCCATCGTCGCCGCGTTCACGCCGGCCGAGCTGGCGTTCGCGCTTGGGCAGGATGATCAGCGCCCAGATCACGATCAGCAGCGCAATCTCGTCGCGCGTCAGGCCCATCGTGCTGGCCTGGTAGTCGCGCCCGCCGAACACCGCGTCGAGCATGTCTTCCTTCAGGCCAACCGCGACATGCGCCGCGAACGGGTTGTCGAGCAACTGCAGGCCGACTTCGGCGAGCCGGTGTTCCAGTTCAAGCCGGAAGCTCTCGTCGACCAGCGCACGCTTGACCTGCGCATCGGTGCGCGGCAGCCAGCGATGGGCCAGCAGGCGGGCGGTGAGGGTGGTGATGTTGTGGTCCATCAAAGGCCTTCCGCGTTTGTTTGCTCAACGGTGATGCGTGCTGGCGAACTACTCATTTCGGTACAGCCCCTTCTCAGTACTGGTTTCGATGGTGCTCTGCGCCTGCGCCCAAAGCGCAGCCGATGCAGCCGCGATGTGCTGCTTGCGCGCCAGAACGGCGGTCTTCGTCGGGATCAGCGACGGGTCTTCGGGTTCGCCGGAAATCAGATGGTTTGTCAGCGGTTGCAGGGCGTCAATCGAGGCGGCAAAAGCGGCCTCGGGCGTGCTGCGCGCCTCGAACTCACGCCACAGATCAAGGAATTCGGCCCCTTGCTCCGCAGGTAGCATGCCGAACAGCCTTGCTGCGGCCGATTCCTCATTGTCGGGCTGCTTCTTCTGGGCTTGGGTGTCGTAAGCCCAGGTGTCGCCGGCGTCGATCTCGACCAAGTCGTGAATCAGCAGCATCTTTACGATGCGCAGCACGTCCAGCGAGCCGGCGTCCGCATGCTCAGCCAGCACAATCGCCATCAGCGCGATGTGCCAGGAGTGCTCGGCGCTGTTCTCGAAGCGCGAGCGATCGACAACCCGGTTGCGCCTGAACACCAACTTGAGCTTCTCGACCTCGTTCAGGAAATCAAGTTGTTGGGTGATGCGCGATTCGTTGGGCGACACTAAGCGCGCTCCTTCAGGGCTACAGTCGAAAGGAACTGCTTCAGGCGTTCTTCATTGTTCTGCGGACCGACGAGTTCGACGACCTTGCAGCGACGGCTGCCTAGCCAGTTTCGATGTGCGGCGAGGCTTCGGCCCTCTGCGGGGTTGCCGTCGTAGGATGCGGCCCATTCGAGAAACTCGGGTCGCGCGCTGCCATGCAGGCGCTGCTCGCGCTCAATCAGTCGCGCGACTCGAATGCTGGTTTCCACGTACAGGAATGCAACGGCATCGAAGCAGTCCTCGATCGCTGAACCCCATCCCATCACGCTTCCGGACACCACAGCATCGGGTGCGCCGTTCAGTGCACTTATCAGCATCGATGCTCGTTCTTCGGCTTGGCGAAGCTTCTGGTATGGCGGGTGAGTAGGAAGCCAAAGGTAATCGTCGGCTTCGAAGTGCCGCGCGCCCATCGCTTGAGCAATCGAAACGCCCAGCGTTGTCGTGCCCGAACCAGCCGCCCCTGTCACAAGAATTCGCATCAGAGCCTAAGCCTCAGGCTTGCGAACGACCGAGCCTGCCGACATCGTCGCCACTTCATCCTGATGCACCGGGATCTGGTGGTCTTCGAGTACCAGTTCGTACGGCATCTGGGTGAGGTCGGCGACCGGGCCTTCGGCTTGGGCTTCGACGCCGCCCAGCAGCGAGAGCAGGGAGAGGCGGTAGCTGGCGGGCGCGAAGCCGCCGCCGAGCACGAGGCGGTGGGCGGGGGCGGTTTCGGCGACGTTGGTGAGGCGGTCGGTGAGCTTCCAGAGCAGCGAGAGGTCTTCGGATTCAGGCGCGAGGTTCTGGTCGACGGTTTGCGAGGCGGGCAGGCTGTTGTCGGCTTCCATGCGCTGCACTTCTTCCGACAGTGCGCTTTCGGCGCGGTCCAGCAATTCATGGCCGCCGGCGACGAACTGCGTTTGCGGCGAGGCGCCGAGCGCGTCGTTGGCGAGCGCGGCGATGTCGGCGGTGGTGCGCGCGCGCAGCCAGACCATGACGTCGGACGATGAAACGCCGGATTCGCCCAGCGTGACCCGCTGCGATTCGATCTTGTTGAGCGCGCGCTGGAAGGCGGCATCGGCGCGCGCAAGTTTGCTCTGCGCAAGGCCGATGGCGTGGGCGACGCGGCCGATCTCGGGCGTGACCTCTTCAACATCCAGCAGTGAGCGCAGGATGCCGGTGCCTTTGTCGAGCCAGCGCATGTTGGCCGACAGGCGGCTGCGGGCTTCGATGATGCGGAATTCAGAGCCCGACGCGATCGACTCTTCGAAGGATTCGGTCAGCGCGTTCAGCTTGGCCAGCAGGTGTTGCAGCACTTCCGGCGTGACGGTGCCGGTGACCTGCATGCCGGCGAGCTGGGTGGTGAGGAAGCCCAGTTCGGCGTCTTCGTCCTCGCCAAAGCGCAGCAGCACCGATACCGCGGCCATCGCGTTGCGGCCGGCATCGGTGAGCTGGTACTGGCGGTCTTCGCCGAACACCATCAGCCCGTTTTCGCGCAGGCGTGCGAGCACGGTTTCGAGCTTGATCGGGTCGAGGTAGGCGAAGTGGCGACGCAGTTCGTCCGGGCCCCAGCGCGGGGTTTCGGCGCGTCCGCCCATCTCGCGCAGCACATGCAGGCGGATGAAGACTTCTTCCTCGCCACCGCGGAACAGGGTGATGAAGGCGGCGATCAGCGACTGCGCGCGGGCGAGCGACCACAGCGCGGGCACATCGTCGAGCGTGACGCCGGCGGCGAGGAAGTCGTCCAGCGCGCCGCCATCCACTGCGGTTTGCCATGAGTCGGTCTGCGCCATCGAGGCGTGGCGGCGCGGGCTGGCCGCATCGGCCGGTTTGCGCGGCGTTGCGGGGTCGGGATGGATGGCGTCGTTCATGCGGGGCGGGGCAGCGCGTGGCGCCGCCCCGGTCTCCTTAGACGCCTTGCTTCAGGCTGGCCTGGATGAAGTCTTCCAGGTCGCCGTCGAGCACGGCTTGGGTGTTGCCGACTTCGAAGTTGGTACGCAGATCCTTGATGCGCGACTGGTCGAGCACGTAGGAGCGGATCTGGTGGCCCCAACCGATATCCGACTTCGAGTCTTCGAGCTTCTGCTGTTCGCTCTGGCGCTTGCGCAGCTCCGCTTCGTAGAGGCGCGCGCGCAGCATCTGCCAGGCTTCATCGCGGTTGCGGTGCTGCGAACGGTCGTTCTGGCACTGCACGACGATGCCGGTGGGCACGTGCGTCAAGCGCACCGCCGAGTCGGTCTTGTTGATGTGCTGACCGCCGGCGCCGGATGCGCGGTAGGTGTCGGTACGCACATCCGCTGGATTGATGTCGATTTCGATCGAGTCGTCGACTTCCGGGAAGATGAAAACCGAGCAGAAGCTGGTGTGGCGGCGTGCGTTCGAGTCGAAGGGGCTCTTGCGAACCAGGCGATGGATGCCGGTTTCGGTGCGCAGGTAGCCGTAGGCGTAGTCGCCGGTGACCTTGATCGTTGCGCTCTTGATGCCGGCCACTTCGCCTTCGGACTCTTCGAGCAGTTCAACCGTGAAACCCTTGCGCTCGCAGTAGCGCAGGTACATGCGTTCGAGCATGCCGGCCCAATCCTGTGCCTCGGTGCCACCGGCACCAGACTGGATTTCGATGAAGCAGGGGCGCGGGTCCATCGGGTTGTTGAACATGCGGCGGAATTCAAGGCCGACGATGATCGCTTCGACGCTGGCGACATCGGCATCGACGGCTTCGACCGTGTCCCAGTCCGCTTCGGCCTGGCCCATCTCGAAAAGCTCGCGGCTGTCGGTGATGCGCGCCACAACGTCGTCGAGCGTGAGCACCACGCCTTCGAGCGACTTCTTTTCCTTGCCTAGCTCCTGGGCCCGTGCGGCGTCATTCCAGACGTTGGGGTCTTCCAGTTCGCGGTTGACTTCTTCGAGACGGCGATGCTTGGTCTCGTAGTCAAAGATACCCCCGTAGGGCGTGCTCGCGGGTCTTCAGATCCTCGAGCTTGTTTGCGATCGCGTTGATGCGTTCAGCGTCCATTTCGGCCTCCGATGAACCGATTCGCTGAGGCTGGCAGCCCCGCTTGGGGCAGCGCACGCAAGATGCGTGGGGGCCGAGTGATCGGCGTGCTACCGGCGAATTCGGAAAAACCGCGAATTATACATGCGGGGCGCAAGCGGCCCCGCAGTGCGCAGGCTCAGGTTTCCTCGGCTGCGCTTTGCCGGCGCGGTGGCAGGAATAGATCCTGCGGGCGCCGCAGCATGCGCTTGAGCACGCGCCCGAGCAGTTGCCGGCCGTGGCTGAAGCGCACCCGGCGCGACTTCATCGCGGTGTAGAGCGCCAGGCTGAAGCTGACCAGCAGGTTGGTCAGGCCAATCGCGGCGACGCCCAGCGTGCAGCTGATCAGCAGGTACAGCGGCACATCGAAGCCCTTGGCGGCGATGCCGTAGGCGAAGTTGGCGGCACCGAAGGTGACATGGCGGATATCCAGTGGCAGGCCGAGGATGAAGCCGATCGTGCCCATGCAGCCGAGCATGCAGCCGAAAAGGAAGTTGCCCATCAGGGCGCCCAGGTTGTTTTCGATGTAGTTGCTGACGCGGCTCAGGCGCGCTTCGCCAAGCAATTTGCGCAGACGGGGCAATTGCCGGATGCGTTGCGGGATGCGGGCATAGACGCACTTGTTGTCGTAATAACCGGTAATCAAGCCAGAGAGGAACAGGCACACGCCCGCAATGGCGGCATGCGGAATGGCCAGGCTGGTCAAGGGGCGGATGTCTTCGAGCAGGTGGGTTGCCTTGGCGGCATCGACCATGGGCATTGGCGCAAAACGCAGCCACAGCCAGCCGATCGAGATGCTGACGGCAAACGCAATCAGGACGTTGCCGACAATCGCGGCGAACTGACTGCGGAGCACATCGACGACCAGATTCTCAAGGCGGTCGAGTTGCGGCTTGCCGTCGCGGCCTTCATCCAGGGCCGCGGCGAGCAGGGCGGCCGTCATCGCGGGCTGTTTTGTGGCGATGGTGAAGTGCAGCAGGTGCACGACGATGAAGCCCAGCCCGTAGTTCAGGCTGAAGCCCAGTGCCTCCCACAGCGGGGGCAGGTGCGCCTTGGCGGTGTATATCTTGATGATGGCCATGAACGCCACAATTACCCCGGCGCCCGCGGCTGCGCCGAACAGTGCGCGCATTTCCTTGGTGGTGCTGGCAACGTAGTGCTCGCCGGTGCGGCTGGCGTGTTCGGTGACCTGAAGCGCGAGCAGATCGGTTACGCGTACCAGCAGCGCACGAATGCTGTTCTTTTCGCCTTCGTGGTGCAGCAATTCGCGGAAGAACGCGAGCTTGCGCTCTTGCTGGGCCTCAGAACTGTCGGGCGCGGCGAGTACGACCAGTTGCCGCATCCGCGCGATCGTCTGCCCGGCGCGCTGGGCGTCGTAGGTGAGGGCGACGCTTGCGCCACCCTGGCGGGCGAGTTTGCGGATCCGGTTGATATGCCTTTCGCACTGGCTGAGCAGTACTTCCAGGTGGCTGCAATCGGGCCAGGGCTGGCTGCCATCAGCGAGTGCGGCAAGGGCTGCGGCGGAGATCGCCTGCACTTCGTCGGTCTGCGCAACAAAGGGCGATTCGCGCGAAGCGGCATCGCTGTCGTAACGCAGGAAGTCCGGCTCCAGGCCAAGCGCTGCGAGGCGGAAGGAGAGTATGCGGAGCGCCTCAATCATCTCGGCTTCCATCTTCCGATCGTTTGCGGAACGGGCATTGCCGAAGCCGATTACTTCCAGCAGTTCTGCGACAACATGCTCCGGGATCTCGGCGATCCAGTTCTGATCCTTCGCCTCACGGACCAAGGTGGCGAAAAGGTCCTGCAGGTAGGTGTCGTCGTAGGCGGGCGGCAGCACTTTCGCCACCATGCGCTTGATCACGGCGCCGAAGATGCTGTCGTTGGTGAGGATGCCCAGGTCAGCGAAGAGCGAACGCTGCATGCGCGCGGCAAACACGCCAGACAGGTAGTCACGCAGGCCGTCGGCCAGATGCGGGCGCGTCTGCAGCACCGAGATCATGGCCCGCAATCGTTGCGTGGCGGCGCCTGGCGCCTCAAGCTCGCGCGGGCGCAGGCTCGCGATGATCTCCATCAGGGCATCGGTTGAACGGCTGCCTGGGGCGGCTGCAATGTCCTCAAGAATGGGTACCAGAGCTCTCATCGGTCTCTTGCCTGCACGCTGGGCGGACTATTCTGGCACACTGTGCGGGCGCCTTTCGCTTTCCGGGCGAGACGGCGGCCCGAAAACTTGGTAAAGTGCCGCCCCTTTCGCGGGTGGCATGCGTGCCTCCGTTTGCAGACTGCGGAGACGTCAGAAAATGGATGAAGCGGATCTGGCTCAACAGGAAGTTGAATTGAGCCTCAAACTCTCGCTGCAGCGTAAGGAGCCTTCGCTCGCGGCGACAGGCACCTGCTACTTCTGCAGTGAGTCGCTGCCGGAAGGCCAGAAGTTCTGCGACAGCGATTGCGAGGAAGACTATCGCCGGCTGCAGTGGCAGAAATCACAGCGCGTTCGCGGCTGAACCCGCGCAGCGCAAGCAACACAAGGAAAAGACATGGCCCGTATCACTGTTGAAGATTGCCTGAAGACGATTCCGAATCGCTTCGAAATGACGCTGGCCGCCGCGATCCGCGCGCGTCAGCTCGCTCGTGGCCATACGCCGCAAGTGGATGGCAGCAAGAACAAGTTCGCCGTGACCGCGCTGCGCGAAGTTGCCTCGGGTCACATCGATCGCGGCATCCTGTCGAAACTCGAAGCCTGATCGCAAACGGGGCCGACCTCACCGGCCCTGATCAAAACCGGCCGCGTCAGCGCGCGGCCTGTCGCGCCTCAGCGGTTCAGTCCTCAGCCTCGGCGAGAAGCTCTGCTTCTCCGTCCGGGGCTTTGGTCGTTTCTGTGCCGTAGAGCTGGCAGAAACGCAGGCGCTGCGGGTAAGGGAAGAAGTCTTCGACGTAACCTTCGCGGATTCGGGCCTGCGTGCCCTGCCAGAAGGCGGCGTCGAGCAGATCCCGGTGGTACTTCATGAACGCGTGCCGCACCTTGGGCAGGCCGAGCAGGAAGGTGCCGAATTCCTCCGGGAACACGTCGTTGCGTGCCACCGAGTACCAGACCTCGCCGCTCATTTCCATTTCTTCGTTGGGAGCCGGCGGAATGCGACGGAAGTTGCAGTCGGTCATGAACTCGATTTCGTCGTAGTCGTAGAACACGACGCGGCCGTAGCGGGTGACACCGAAGTTCTTCCACAGCATATCGCCCGGGAAGATGTTGGCCTGCGCCATTTCGCGGATGGCGCTGCCATATTCCTGCACCGCGTGGTCGGTTTGCGCTTCGTCCGCTTGCTCAAGGAAGAGGTTCAGCGGCGTGAGGCGGCGTTCGATGTAGAGGTGCTTGATGACGATCGTGTCGCCTTCCTCCTCAACGCTGTCGGCACAAACGTCTCGCAGTTCGGCGATCAGATCGGGGTGGAAGCGGTGGCGCGGCAGCGCGGCATCGGAAAACTCCAGCGTGTCGGCCATGCGCCCGACGCGGTCCACCTGCTTGACCATCTGGTACTTGCGCTTGACGGTCGCCCGATCCATTTCCTTCTGGATCGCGCGCTGGTCCTTGATGATCTTGAAGACGTAGGGGTAGGAGGGCAGCGTGAATACCGCCATCACCATGCCGCGGATACCCGGCGCGACAATGAACTGGTCGTTCGAGTGCAGCAGGTGGCTGACTAGATCGCGGAAGAACATCGTCTTGCCTTGCTTGCCCAAGCCCAGCATGGTGTAGATCTCGCTGCGCGGCTTGTTCGGCATGATCGAGCGCAGGAAGTGCACATAGCCTGACGGCACCTCCATATCGACCAGGAAGTAGGCGCGCGAGAGCGAGAACAGCAGCGAAATCCGCCAGGGTTCGAGCAGGATGGTGTCGGCGTAGAGGCGCCCTTCGGTGTTGTGCCGGATCACCACCGCGAAGGGCGTTTCGACATAGCCGTTGATGGCCTTGCCGATGATATAGGCGGCCTTGTTGCGGTAGAAGGGCGAGTACAGCACCTGGATCTGGCAATTCACCTCTCGCGCCGGCCAACCATTGAGGTGGCTCTCGATGCTGCGCAGGATGTGTTCGACATCGCGCTGGAGGTCCTCGAAGGGTACCTGCCATGCAAAGTCTTCGATCACCCGGCGCACGGTGGCGCGCATGCCGCCTTCGTGCGGGTAGTAGCTTGAGTAGGTAGGCGGGTAGGACTGGATGTACTCAGTTGAAATTGCCGGCCGCGCGAAGATGTAATCGTTGTGGAAGTAGGTGCGGTGCAGGATCTTGCAGCACACCGAGTTGAAGAAGGTTTCTGCAAGCTCGGGCTGCTTGTGATTGATCAGGAAACCGATGTAGAGCAGCTTGGCTTGTTGCCAGGTGCGGTCATCCAGCCCGTCTGCATGGCACTCGCCGCGCAGGCGCATCACCGTTTCGTTCACGCGATCGTCGTAGAACTGCACCCGCTCGCGCACCGCCCGCAGTTCGCCTTGCCAGTCGGCCTGCTCGAAACGTTGCTTCGCCGAGCGCGAGGTTTCACTAAAGATGCGGTAGTGGCGGTTGAAGCCATCGATCAGCGCTTGCGCGATCGCATGCGCCACGTGGTTGTCCGCTGCCGGAACGTCCATGCCGTCTCCCCCGGTGGTGTCCGATTGTGCAGATGCACATCGGCGATTCTAGCTGTGGCAGTCAAGCGGGCGCCATCGGCGGAAACACCGACATGCGTGGCCTGCATGCCCGCCTACTGGTGGGCGATCACTTGATTGCGGCCCAGATGCTTGGCCTGATACACGGCCGCGTCGGCACGGTTGAAAAGCGCTTCGAAGTTCTCGTCGGCCTTGAGCGTGGCGACGCCGATGCTGCAGGTGACCGGAACTCCGCCCGGTTTGAGTGTTTCGATGTGAGCGCGAAGGCGCTCGGCGCCCAGTGATGCCAGGGGCAGATCAACCCCCGGCAGCACCAGCAGCAGTTCTTCGCCACCGTAGCGCACCGGAATGTCTTGCGGGCGGGCGCTGTTGCGCAATGCACTGGCAACCGCAACGAGCACCTGATCGCCAGCGCCATGACCGAAGCTGTCGTTGATCTTCTTGAAATGGTCGAGATCGATCACGACCAGCGACAAGGCCTTTCCACTCTGGCGGCACTCGGCCAGCAGTTCGGGTGTGAGTTCTTCGAGCCGATGCCGGTTGAACAGGCCGGTCAGGCGATTGCGCTGGGCCATGTCCTTGACCATCTGATGCTGCGCCTCCAGCCGTGCAAACAGGTCTGCGAGGGTCACGAGCTTGCGCACCCGCACTTCGAACGCTTCCGGTAGCACCGGCTTCTGCACGAAGTCGTTGGCGCCTGCACGCAGGATCTCGATGCGTCGGCTCGCGTTGTCGCTGGCGGAGAGGGCGAGGATCGGTGTTTGCGCAGCGCGGCCGGGATTCCCCCGCACGACACGGATCACGTCAAGCCCGGTCTTGATGCCTTCAAGCATGAAGTCGGTGACGATGAGCGAATAGGGCCGTCGCCGTACTGCTTCATTCAACGGCAGGCGCTGCGGATTCCTGAGTGCCGGCAACCGCTTTGTCCATAACAAAACGGCGCGTCCGAGGTGACGCGCCGTTTGTGTGATGCGGGGCTGTGCCGACTCAGCGCGTCGGCTGGAAGGCCGGGTCGCCCATCTGCCAGAGGAAGAAAGACCAGACGTCTGCGGTTTCGTCGAGCGCCTGGCCGATGTTCGAGCCAATCCCATGGCCCGCATCGAAGTCCACGCGCAAGAGCACCGGTTTGCCCTTCGGATTGGCCGCCTGCAGCCGTGCGGCGAGCTTGCCGGGCATCCAGGCGTCAACACGCGGGTCATTGGCGCCGGTGGTGACGATCACGGCCGGATAGGCGACCCCGTCGCGAATACGGTGGTAGGGGCTGTTGGCGTACATCGCCTTGAAGTGCGAGGGGTTCGTCACGGTGCCGAACTCGGCCACGTTTGGTGCCCCGTTGGGCGTCAGCTCCATGCGCAGCATGTCGGAGACGCCCACGGCACTTTGCGCCGCAGCAAACAGATCCGGCCGCGCGGTGATGGCGCCACCGATCGTGATGCCGCCCGCGCTGCCGCCGGTGCCCGCCAGGGTGGAAGGCGAGGTGTACTGGTTGCTCACCAGCCACTGGGCACACGCGAGGAAGTCGCCCACGGTGTTGTGCTTGGTCTCGATGTATCCGCCGCGATGCCAGTCCTCGCCCAGCTCTCCGCCGCCGCGCACATGGCAGATCGCCTGAATGCCACCGCGCTCAAGCCAAGCCAGGCGGCTTGCCGAAAAGGCGGGTTCCAGCGAGATCCCGTAAGCGCCATAGCCGGTTAGTATGGTCGGGCGCTTGCCGTCACGCGCCACGCCCTTGGGCGTCAGCAAGGACATCGGCACCATGACCCCGTCGGCCGCCTTCACCATCACGCGGCTTGCTTCCACCTTGGAGGTGTCCACCTTGACCGGCGCTTGCAGCGGGGTGGGCTTGGTCTTGATCCCGTCGACCAGCAATACCTGGGGCGGATTGGTCCAGCCTGCCATGCGCACCAGCAGGCGCCAGTCGTCCCCGGCGCTGATTTCCTGCACGGTGCCGTCGAACGGCAATTGCACGGTTTCGACCTTGCCGTCCTTGCGCGCTACTCGGATCAGGCGGGACACCCCGCCGTCAAGCGCCTTCACATAGATTGCATCCCGCGCGACGACTGGAAACTGAAGCACGCTGTCGCCGCTCGGCAGGGCCACGCTCTGGGTGCCAGCGGCGATGTCCAGACGCAGCAACTCGCGGCGCGAGGCTTTCTTCTGGCTGATCGCGAAGACGGCGTCACCGGCGAGCGCTGCCCGGGTGACCTTGTCTTCCGGGCCGATGATCCGCTTCCAGGGCGTGTCAGCCCCCTTCAAGTCTGCCAGTGGCGCGACCCAGTACGAGCGCTCTGCCGCGTCACCGTGCAAGACCTCGGCCAAGGCCCACTTCGAATCCCGGGCGGTCGAGATGTAGGGCAGGTCCGGGACCGCGAACGTGCGCTTGGCTGATACTTCCCAGCCGAACACCGCCACATCTTGCGTGCTGGCGCTGCCGAGTTTGTGCAGCAACACCGCGCTCTTGTTGTAGCGCTCATCGGCGGGATGCCGGTTGTAGAAGAATCCGCGGCCGTCGGGCAGCCAAGCGACGCCGTTTTCGTTAAGGCCGGCGCGATCGATCGATTCGCTGAGAAAAGTGCCTTTGGCCACGTCCAGCACCCGCAGGACGCTGTCTTCGGAGCCGCCACGCGAGATGCCGATCGCCAGAAGCCGGCCGTTGGGCGAGGGGGTATACCAGTCGATCGAGTGGTGTCCGCCCTCACCGGGCAGCGCGTCAGGATCGAGCAGCAGGCGTTCGCCACCGCTGGTGCCGGCCCGCACCCAGAGTTTGCGTGCGTTTTCGCCCGGTACGCGTTTGAGGTAGAAGGTGCGGCCGCCCGCCTGCTCGTAGCCGGCGGTGATCTCGCCCGAATCGGCCAGTTCCCCCATGCGTTTGCGCAGCGCATCGCGGCCGGGCAGGGTCTTGAGCACGCTGCTGGCGTAGTCGGCCTGCGCACGCAGCCAGCCCTTGAACTCGGGCGTGCTCATGTCTTCCATCCAGCGGTACGGGTCCTTTACGCTGACACCATGGTAGACATCGACGACGGGCTTTTCCGGCGTGGCCGGCGGAGCGGCCAGGGCGAGCGCCGGAATGGCGAGCAGGGCGCTGCAGAGGGCATGACGGCGCATCTTCGTTCCTTGTGGGGTTTGAGCGGCTGACGCGCAGCAGGGTGAGGCCGCGCGTCAAAAGATGCAGATGCTAACCCGCTGCGCAGCGGCGCAGATGTCGTTATGTGTCAGCGCTGCACACCGAGCAACTCGTCGATGTGCGCCAGGGCGCTGTCGTCCTTGACGACCTGCCGCAGCCAGTCGTGCAGTGGCATGTTGGCCCATGTTGCGGCCTTGTCGGCAAGGTAGGCGACCGGGCTGTGCGGTTCGGTGCGGCGGAAGTATGCGGCGACTTCAACCAGCATGGCGACCGCTTCGGCGCGGCTCATGCCCTCTGGCGAACGCGGCGCGCTGCGGCTTGCGGCGGGGCGCGCGGGCTCGCCGGCTGCGCTGGCATTGGCAATTCCGTTGGCGTTGGCGGGCGCACTGGGCTGAATTGCGCTTGCGCCGCCGCGTTCGGTGATGAGACGGCTGATCAGGTGATGGATGCGCTCGTGCAGGTCGCGCAGCATCCGCAGCGATGGCGCGTGATCGCCGAGGACGCGTTCGGCGGTGGCATCGAGATTGCGCATCGACTCGGCGAGTGCGTCGAGCGTGTCGCGCGTGGCCTGCAACTGGGTGAGCGGGCATGTGCGGCAGGCAGCCTCCCATGCAAGGGCGAGGTCGGCGTGCTCGTGCGGTTCGCCGTCGTCGAAGCGCCCGCTGGCGCTGCGGGCACGCTCATGGTCGTCCCAGGAGAAGGTGGTGCCGTCGCCGTGGACCAGCGGTGCGGATTTGGCCACTTCCAGCGCGCGCTGCAGCATCCAACCGATGGCGCCGGCGCGCTCCTCGGCGTCGGCGTCTTCGGGCAGGGGGTGCACCGTGTCAGGGAAGGCGTCAAGCAATCCACTGCAAAGATCGAGGCCTAGGGCGAGGCCGGCAAAGCCATTGAGACGGCCGCTTGCCTCGGTGTAACGCGCCGCAACGCGCAGATCCTTGGTGCGCTTGCTCAAGAGGCTGCTGGCGACATCGATCACGCGTCGCCAGTCTGCCACCTTGAGCGTGGTGACCCAGTCGCCCTGGTCGAGCGACGGGTCGTCTTCACGGCGCGCTTCGTCGAGCGCGTCGAACTCGGGTGAGAAGGACATGTCTTCGCCCGTGGTGCTGGCACCGGTGAGCGGTGCCAGCAGGGGCGCAAGGATTTCGGCGTTGGCGTGCGGTGCGGTCATGGGAATCTCCGGAAGGTCGCCGGAGATTCTAATGTCATGACGCGCGCCGTCGGCGTGATGCCATGCGCATCAGCGGTGTGATCAGGCCGTTTGCAGGGCGCGCCGGCCAAAGCGCGCGCGCAGGTCTTCAAAGCCAAGGTAGATGACTGGCGTGATGAAGAGCGTGATCAGCTGCGAGAAGACCAGGCCGCCCACCACCGATACGCCAAGCGGTTGCCGCAACTCGGCCCCGGCGCCAATGCCCAGCGCAATCGGCAACGCGCCAGCCAGTGCCGCCAGGGTCGTCATCGTGATCGGGCGGAAGCGCAGTGCGCAGGCCTCGCGGATTGCGTCCAGCGGTGTTGCGCCGGCGCGCTGCGCCTCAACCGCGAAGTCGATCATCATGATGGCGTTCTTCTTCACGATGCCGATCAGCAAGACAATGCCAATGCTGGCGATCAGCGTGAGTTCCATGTCGAACAGGCGCAGGGTGATCAGCGCGCCCACCGCGGCGGACGGCAGGCCGGCCAGGATCGTGATCGGGTGGATGTAGCTTTCGTACAGCACCCCAAGCAGGACGTAGATCACCAGCAGCGCACCGAGGATCAGCACGACTTGTGCCCCCTGCGATTGCTGGAACGCGGCCGCATCACCGGCGAAGCTGGTGAGGATGCCAGAGGGCAGGCCGATCTGGCGCTCTGCTTGCTTGATCCGGTCGGTTGCTTCGCCCAGCGCCGCGCCGGGCGCGAGGTTGAAGGACACGGTCACCGCCTGGAGTTGCCCCTGATGGTTCACCGAAGTCGGGCCGGCGACGCGTTCAACATGGGTCAGGTTGGCCAGCGGCACCATGTTGCCGGCAGCGTTTTTCACCTGCAGGCGGCCCAAGGCCCGCTCGTCGCTGCGGAACGCCTCTTCAAGCTCAAGGATTACCTTGTAATCGCCGGATGAGGTGTAGATCGTCGAGACCTGGCGCTCGCCGAAGGCGCTGTAGAGCGTTGAGCGGATGTCGGAGAGCGCGACGCCGTAAAGGTTGGCACGTTCGCGGTCGATGGTGATGCGCGCGTTGAGGCCTTTGAGCTGTGAATCGGTGGTGACATCGCGGAACAGCGGATCGGCCGCGAGCGTTTGCTTGAGCCGATCGGCCCAGCCGGTCAGCTCTTCCCCGCCTACGCTTTGCATCACGTACTGGAACTGGCTGCGTGAAGGGCGGCCGCCCAAGCGCAGGTTCTGGACCGGCATGAAGTACACGTCCACGCCCGGAATGCCGCGCGTCTTGGCGCGCAGCCGCTCGACCACCTTGGGCATGGCTTCGCGCTCGCTGCGTGGCTTGAGGCGCAACCACATCCGCGCGCCCGATTCGCCCACCGCGGCAGAGTAGCCCTCCACGGCCGGGTCGCTGCCGATGGTTTTCATCAAGGTGTCGCCGTGCTTGAGGATGGCGTCGAACGAGGCATCGGTCGATGCGTCCGCGTTCACCATCACCAGGCCGGTATCTTCCTGCGGGAAGAAGCCCTTGGGGCTGGCGGCAAACAGCCAGACGCTTGCGATCAGCGTTGCCAGCGCCACGCCCAGGACGAGGCCGCGGTGCGCCAGCGCACGATCGAGGCCGCGCTGGTAGGCCGTCAGAATCTTGTTGAAGCCATGTTCCAGCCGGGCCAGGGCCGGGTGCTGGGTTTGCTCGGATTCGCGCTTGAGGAAGCGGCTGCCCATCAAGGGAATCAGCGTGAGCGAGACCACGGCCGAAACCAGGACCGCGAGCGATACCACCACCGCGAATTCATGGAACAGCAGGCCAATCACGCCGGGCATGAAGAAGATCGGGATGAACACCGCCACCAGCGAGAGCGAGATCGAGATGATCGTGAAGCTCACTTCCCGTGCGCCGGTGATCGCCGCTTCAAGCGGCGGGAGGCCATCTTCAAGATGGCGGACGATGTTCTCGAGCACCACGATGGCGTCGTCCACCACCAAGCCGACCGCAAGCGTGAGACCGAGCAGCGAAATATTGTTGAGGCTGTAGCCCAGCAGGTACATCAGGCCCAGCGTGCCGATCAGCGAGATCGGTAGCGTGACGGACGGGATCAAGGTCGCCGCCGCATGGCGCAAGAAGAGGAACATGACCAGCACGACCAGTGCGATCGTGCCCAGCATGGTCAGTTCGACGTCGTGGATCGCATCGCGCACCGACTGCGAGCGGTCATTGACGATCTGGACACGGACCGAGCCGGGCATCTGGGCCGACAGGCGCGGCAGCATCGCGCGGATCGCATCGACCGTGGCGACCGTGTTGGCATCCGGCTGCTTCTGCACGCCCAGCACGATGGACCGTTCGCCGTCTGCCCAGCTTGCATTGGTAACGGTTTCGATGCTGTCGGTGACGGTGGCGACATCGCTCAGGCGAACCGGCTGGCCGTTGTAACTGGCCACGATCAGCGGCGCGAATTCGCTTGCCTGCTTGAGCTGGCGGTTTGCGTCGATCGTCAGCGTCTGCGACGGGCCGCGCAGCACGCCAAGCGGGGTGTTGGTGTTCGAATTGCGGATCGCGGTGGCCAGTTGGTCGAGCGTCATGCCACGCGCGGCCAGCTTGTCGGGGTTGGCTTGCACCCGCACAGCGAACTTGCGCTGCCCCCAGTTCGATACCTGCGCGACGCCCTCAACCGTTGAAAGTGCCGGGGCGATCAGGTTGTCGGCAAAGTCGTTGAGCTGCGCGGGCGACAGCGATGGCGCCGTGAGCGCCATGATCAGGATCGGTGCGTCGGCCGGGTTCACCTTGCGGTAGGACGGCAGGGAAGTCATTTCGGCCGGCAGCGAACGCTGCGCGCGCAGCAAGGCCGCCTGCACGTCACCCGCGGCAGCGTCGATGTCGCGCTTGGCGGCAAACTCCAGCGTGATCGAGGTGTTGCCCTGAGTGTTGCTCGAACTCATGCTGACCAGGCCGGCAATCGTCGAGAACTGCTTCTCAAGCGGTGTCGCCACCGATGTGGCCATCGTTTCCGGGTTGGCCCCCGGTAGCGACGCGTTCACGTTGATGGTGGGCGTGTCATAGCTGGGCAGCGCCGCAACCGGCAGATACATGAAGCCGAAAATGCCCGCCACGACTGCCGACAGCGAGAGCAGGACGGTCATCACCGGCCTGCGGATGCAAAGCTCCGACAAGTTCATTGCTTGCCCTCGCCAGCCTTGGGCGCTTGATCGGCATCGCGCAGTTTGACGCCCGGCCGCAGGTTCTGGCCGCCGACGTTCACAACGCGCGCGCCGGCGGAGACGCCTTCGAGTACCGCAAAGCGTGCATCCTGATAACGGATTTTCACCGGCACCGCCTTGGCGCGACCCTGCTCATCGGCGAGATAGACGAACTGACCTTCGGGGCCGACCTGCACGGCCGTCAGTGGCGCCGTTGCAGCATCGCTGATGGTGTCCAGCGTCAGCGAGACAGCCACCTGCGATCCCGGCCACAGCGGGTATTTGTCATTGCCGAAGCGTGCTTTGACCCGCACGCCGCCGGCAGCCGCATCCACCGTGCTGTCGATGAAGTTGAGCTTGCCCTGGTGCGTGCCGCTGGCATCGATCACGGTCACCATGACCTCACCGCGTGCCTGGGCTGCGCGCAATTGGGCCAGGCGTGATTCGGGCAGCGAAAACGCAACGTCAATCGGGTCGAGTTGTGTCAAGGTGGTCAGGGCTTGGGTGTTGCCCGGCTGCACGAGACTGCCCACCCGAACGTTGATCAATCCCACGCGGCCGCTCTGCGGTGCGGCGATCACACCACGGTCAATCGTAACTTGCGCCTCCGCGATGGCTGCGCGATCTGCCGCGACCGATGCGATCAAGGCTGCGACGTTGCTCTTGCTGGCGTCGACAATGCCTTGCGAAACAAAGCCGCGTGACTGCAGTTCGATGTTGCGATCCAGCGTTCGCTGGGCCTCGCCGAGCAATGCCTCGTTTCGCGCGCGTTGGGCCTTGAGCTTTTCGAGTGACGCCGCCTCGGCGCGGGCATCAAGGCGGAACAGCGGTGTGCCCGCAGCGACGGAATCGCCCTCGCGCACCAGGATCTCCCGAATCGTGCTTGAGAGCTGCGAACGAACTTCAACCGTCGAGACTGGGGTGACGAAGCCGCTGGTCTCGAACACGACAGGAACCGATCGGGTTTCAACCGTGACAAAACGAACGCTGACGACCGGCTCGCCGCCGCCTTTGCCGCCCTTGAGGCTGCCGGATGAACCCGGCTTGAAAATGGCGTAGCCAGCGATTCCGATGGCAATAGCCAGCGCCGCGATCAGGAGTTTTTTCTTGTGCATGGAGGTATCGTGAAGGTGAAACGGCGCGCCTGAGATGCTTCAAGGCACGCCCATTCTGGCAGCGCCTGCGATGTCGTGTTGTGACTCGTCAGGGCACATTTGGTTCGCAATGTAATTGCTTTACACAGCAAAGAATAGCGCGCCTTGGTGCGGTGCCGCGAAATCGGCCATAATTTGAAGTTCAGATGATGCAGTAACGGCTGCATCGTCCATGCAAGGCCACATGGACCCTCAATGGCGAGGGGCTGGTGTGGCGCGGGGAGACGTGCTAGCCACACTGCCGTGGCGGCGCGGCGCGCAGCAGCCTTGCCTGCATATACCAATGACCCAACCCTGAGGAAGCAACAGCCATGAGCGCCCAGTCTTTGATCTCGGTACCTGCCGGCGGCCAGAAAATCGTTCCCGGTCAACCGACCCCGAACAACCCGATCATTCCCTTCATTGAGGGTGACGGCATTGGTGTTGATATCACCCCGGTGATGATCAAGGTGATCGACGCTGCTGTGGCCAAGGCCTACGGCGGCGCGAAGAAGATCCACTGGATGGAGGTCTATGCCGGTGAAAAGGCAACCGTGAAGTACGGCCCGGATCAGTGGCTGCCGGCCGAAACCTTCCAGGCGCTGAAGGACTATTCGGTGTCGATCAAGGGCCCGATGACCACGCCGGTGGGCGGCGGCATCCGTTCGCTGAACGTTGCGCTGCGCCAGGAGCTTGACCTCTACCAGTGCGTGCGTCCGGTGCAGTACTTCAAGGGCGTGCCGTCGCCGCTCAAGCAGCCGGAGCTGACCAACATGGTCATCTTCCGTGAGAACACCGAAGACATCTACGCCGGCATCGAATGGCAAGCCGAGTCCGAAGGCGCCAAGAAGGTCATCAAGTTCCTGACCGAAGACATGGGCGTCAAGAAGATCCGCTTCCCGGAAACCTCGGGCATCGGCATCAAGCCGGTTTCAAAGCAGGGTACCGAGCGCTTGGTGCGCGCTGCGCTTCAGTATGTGATCGACAACGATCGCAAGTCGCTGACGATCGTGCACAAGGGCAACATCATGAAGTTCACCGAAGGTGGCTTCCGTGACTGGGCCTATGCGCTGGCCAAGAACGAATTCGGCGCGGTGGAAATCGACGGCGGCCCGTGGTGCAAGTTCACGAACCCGAAGACGGGGCGTGAAGTCATCGTCAAGGACGCCATCGCCGACGCCTTCCTGCAGCAGATCCTGCTGCGCCCGGCTGAGTACGACACCATCGCCACCCTCAACCTGAACGGCGACTACATCTCCGACGCACTGGCCGCGCAAGTGGGCGGTATCGGCATTGCTCCGGGCGCCAACATTTCGGACAAGTACGCCTGTTTCGAAGCCACCCACGGCACCGCGCCGAAGTACGCCGGCAAGGACAAGGTGAACCCTGGTTCGTTGATCCTGTCGGCCGAAATGATGCTGCGCCACCTGGGCTGGAAGGAAGCGGCCGATCTGGTTGTGAAGGGCATGGAAGGCGCGATTGGCGCGAAGACCGTGACCTACGACTTTGCCCGCCTGATGGACGGCGCGACCGAAGTGTCCTGCTCGGCCTTCGGCGACGCGATGATCTCGCACATGTGATCTGCGCGGTCAGCGAATGAAAAGGGCGCCCTGCGGGGCGCCCTGTTTGTTTTATCTGACCTTTCCTGAATAGTGTTGACACCTTTTCTCACTAGAAAAGGAATATTCAATCAATTCAATCATCAAGCCCAGCCAGCGAGACCGTTCGCTTGCCTTCAAATTGTCGCTGATAGATCAGGTTGAGCGCGGGGAGCTGATCTATCGTCAGGCTCAGGCGCTACGGCATCAAGGGCAGCAGCACGGTCCTGAAGTGGCTGCGTCGCCACGGTCGGCAGGACTGGTCAGCGGGTGCATCATCTTTGCCCATGACGACACCCTCCAAAACCGCTCCGGCCAAGCCGCTGACGCCTCAGCAGCAGATCAAAACCCTGCAGGAGCAGTTGCGCGAGGCCAATGAGAAGGCGCAACGCTTCGAGGCCATCGTCGAGGTGCTCAAGGATGACGATGGGGTACGCGTCGTGAAAAGCCTTCCGGCAAGTCCTCACTCAAATGCGCCTGAGCGTGGCAAGGGCTTGCCAGTACTACAGGGGTATCAGCCGCCAGGCGCATTGTCAGGCTGAGCAGTGGTAACAGCGTCGGCAATCCGACGCCCGTCGGGCGGTCGAGCGGGTCAGCGCTTACCGCATCCGACAACCGAGCATCGCGATGGGACGGGATCGCGTGTTTGCCGTGCTCGCCGATGAGCGGATGCTGGTGCCGATGCGACGGGCGTATCACAAGACGACCCAGAGCCATCATCGTTTCCGCTGCCATCCCAACCTGCTCAAGACCGGCCCTGAACAGGTCAGCGCCAGCGCAAGCGAGCAGGTCTGGGTGTCGGGCTTCAGTGTGCCGCAGCAAGCGGCGTAGGAGATGAGGGTATTGCCCCTCGCCATTGGCTTGCGGGAGCAGGTGGCAAACCGCCATGAGCGGCTGGGGTCAAAAGCCCCGGTCGTGAGCGTCATGGAAAAGGCGTCGCAAAGGCGTCAGGTGTGGATCATGGAAGACGAACAACCGTGAACTGCCGTTCAAGTGTCGAAAGTACTCAAATGACATCAAAATCGGGGAGTGAAGTTGCCCCGCGATCAGCTTGGCCGTTACCTGCTTACGGGCCAAGCGGTGTCCGGCATAGAGGCAGCGTCAGCCTGATTCGGGCTCTTACGTTGAACTGCGGGAACCTTCGGTGGCGATGCCAAGCGAACGGCACAAGCTCGAAAGGCGAGGCCGAGAGTAGCGATGTGCCACCAAGGGGCGGAGCAGCTCGTAGTAGTGTTGAAGCCGCTGTAATGGCGGTGGAGCGAAGGGGCTGCGTCATCCCGGTCTGGGGCCGTGCCAACTGCGCGAACAGGAGGAGCACGGGTTCAAGACCAAACCGTATGACATTCCCAAAGCCGCGGGCTCGAATTGCATCCGGGCAAGACACGGATCGTCTACTGTCAGGACGTCAATCGGCGGGAAGCACACCGGGAGGTGCGGTTTACTTTCTCGGCTACACGTTCCGGCCACGCAAAGCGGTGGACAAGTATCAGCGGGGCTATGTGCACTTCGCCCCGGCGGTCAGCCGTGATGCCCTCAAGGCAATGCGGCAGACCATCCGTGGGTGGCATCTGCAACTGATGTGCGACCGCGAACTGGGCGATCTGGCGGCGATGTTCAATCCGGTTCTTAGGGGGTGGCAGAAGTACTACGGCCGCTTCCACGGCTCGGCGATGTCGGCGATCTGGAGACACATGAATGACTATCTGGTGCGCTGGATGATGCGCAAGTACAAGACGCTCGCCCGTCATAAAACGCGGGCAAGACACGCCCTCGGGCGACTAGCGCGTCTTTTTCCGACAGCCTTTGTGCATTGGAAGATGGGATGTCTGCCTGCGGTTGGATGATGGGAGCCGGATGAGTCAAGAGGCTTACGTCCGGTTCTGCGAGGGGCTGGGGGTGCAATCCTCCCGGCCGAATCATCTCTATCTGCCAACAGGGGAAAGAGGCCTGTTTGTCAGTCCCGTCACGGATGCATATTCAAGAAAGATCGTGGGCTGGAGCGTGGATGACAACATGTGCACCGCGCAGGTCAGCCCAGTACTGCTCGGTCGTGTATCAGAAGCTTCATGCCGCAGATGGGAGCACCTGCTCGATGACCGATGGCTATGACTTCTACCAGAATGCGTTGGCTGAACGGATTAACGGCATCCTCGAGGGCGAGTTTTTGCTCAACAAGCCTCGGGATCTGGCACAAGCACGGCAGATGGTTGCCGAATCGATCGCCATCTACAACGACGAGCGCTCCACCTCTCGCGCAAAATGAAGACGCCCGATACGGTGCATCGAGCGCCCTTAGCTACCTGAAGCGGTGGCCGCTATCCCGCCACAGGCGTCAACCTATGGCGGGACGGGTCAGCTTCGCTGTTTAGCGGCCGTTGCCGCCGAGGAGCACGGCGATCGGTCTGCCGGCCTTGCGCGCCGCGCTGGCGGCATTGGCGGTCTTGTTGGCGCCGGCAGTGGAAGCCGATGCGCTTTCGGTGTAGGGCCGGCTGAAGTCAAAGCCATCCGGCGCCGTGCGTGGCCGCCGCTCAAGGCGGTCCGGCGCCGGCCGCGTATGTGCGTCCGAGTCAGGTGACGGGTGGGCGCGGCGATCAGCGGTCTGGTTGCGCAGGATGCGGCGTGACGAATCGGCGGTGGCATCCGCACCGAAACCCGGAACGACTTCCTGCGTGATCTTCAGCTTGATCAGCTTTTCGATCGCGCTCAGGCGGATGTGCTCATCGGGCGAGACCAGCGAGATCGCATTGCCCTGTTTGCCTGCACGACCCGTCCGGCCGATGCGGTGGACGTAGTCTTCGGCGGTGGGCGGCAGTTCGTAGTTGATCACGCAGGGCAGGTCGTCAATGTCGAGGCCACGCGCGGCAACGTCGGTCGCGACCAGCACGCGGATCGCACCGCTCTTGAATCCCTCCAGCGCCTCGGTCCGTTGCTGCTGATTCTTGTCGCCATGGATCGCGTCGGCGGCGATGCCGTCCTTCTGCAGTTGGCGAGCCAGGCGGGCACATGCCAGCTTGGTGCTGCAGAACACCAGCACTTGTGGTGCGGCGACGTCTTCGAGCAACAGCCAGGTCAGCAGATCGCGCTTGACGGCGGCCGGAACCGGATGCACCCGGTGAGTAATGGTTTCACTGACCATGTTGCGCCGGGCAACTTCGATCAGTTGCGGGCTCTTGAGCATCGTGTCGGCGAGCTTCTTGATCTCGTCCGAGAAGGTCGCCGAGAACAGAAGGCTCTGGCGTTGCGCCGGCAGCAGACCGAGGATGCGGCGGATGTCAGGGATGAAACCCATATCCAGCATGCGGTCGGCTTCGTCCAGCACAACGAACTCGACCTGGCTGAGCGTGATGCTGCGCTGTTCAACGTGATCGAGCAGTCGCCCTGGGGTGGCAACAACGATTTCAATGCCGCGCCGCAACTCATCGAGCTGCGGTTTGATATCCACGCCGCCGTAGATGCAGGCAGAGCGCAAGGGCAGGTATTTTGCGTAGGTCTGCACCGATTCGTGCACTTGCATCGCCAGTTCGCGTGTTGGTGCAAGAATCAGGGCGCGAACCGGATGGCGCGCGGGCGAGGCGCTGGTATTGGCCCAGCGCGAAAGCTTGTGGAGCAACGGCAGGGTGAAACCTGCGGTCTTGCCTGTACCGGTTTGTGCGCCGCCCATCATGTCGTGGCCTGCCAGCACAACCGGGATCGCCTGGCGCTGGATCGGCGTTGGCTCGGTATAGCCAGCCTCTTCGACAGCACGCAGCAATTCAGGAATCAGACCGAGTTCGGAAAACGTCATAAGCACCCATCAAGCGCGGCAAACATCAGGGCTTGAGCTTGGCCGCGCGGTTTCAAGAAGGCGAGGATTATAGCTGGGACGTGGGTCGTTGCCCCATTTATTTGGCCTTGTCAAGCCGTTCGGCGGCGTTGCGTTGCATGATCGCCACGGCTGGTGCGGGTGGCCGGCAGCCTAATTGGCGACCGTCACGGCAATCAGCCCGCGTAGCGCGTTGCTGACATACACGGCTTGTGCGGAGAGCAGATCTGCGCGGCGAAGCACGGCCTCGTGAGCCTTGCCGGCATCAAGCAGGGCTTGGCGCATCACGCCCGGCAGCAGGCCGCTGCGTGCGGGCGGCGTGAGCAAGCGCCCATCGACTTCTATGAACACGTTGCTGCGCGCGCCCTCGCATAACTCGTCGCGCTCGTTGAAGAACAGCGCGTCAAAGTGCCCGCGCGCCATGCATTCCTTCAGGGTCTGGTCGTAAAGGAAGCGGCGGCTCGTCTTGTGCTGGAGTAGCGGGTCGCGGGAATCAAGGCGCTCCGGCGACAGGATGACCGTCAGCTGTCCGGCCAGAGGATCGAGCGATGCATGGCTGAGCGAGAGTGCGCCGCCGGGCGCGAGCGCGAGTCGCAGGCGATGCGCGCCCTTGCCGTGCAGTGGCGCCGAGGTTCTGGCGATCAGCGCGCGTGCCTCAGCTTCGTTGAAAGCAAAGCCCAGGGCGGCGGCCGAGCGGGTCAGTCGCGCCAGATGCAGATCGAGCAGGCGTGGTGTGGTCTCGCCGCTTGCCAGGCACAGGGTCTCGAACAGCTCGAAGCGCGGGGTCAAAGCTGTAACGAAGCGGGCCTTCGCGGCGCACTCGGCCCACTCATCGGCTGGCTCCGAATCTGCAACGATGCCGCTTCCGATGCCGAGCCGGGCGGTGCCGCTTGCATTCAGTTCAAGGGTGCGGATCGGCACGTTCAGGCTGAAGTCGCCGTTCGGGGCCAGCCAGCCGAGTGCGCCGCAGTAGATGCCGCGCGGCGTCGGTTCGATTTCGCGGATGACTTCCATCGCGCGGATTTTCGGCGCCCCGGTCACCGAACCACATGGGTAGAGCGCGTGCAGGGTTTCGGCGAGGCTGGCGCGAACCGGTTCGGCAACGATCGTCGAGGTCATCTGGTGCAGGGTCGCGTAGTCCTCGATCTCGAACAGTCGCTCCACCCGAACGCCGCCTGTTGCGGCCAGGCGCCCGAGATCGTTGCGAATCAGATCGACGATCATCAGGTTTTCGGCGCGGTCCTTGGTGGAATTTGCGAGCGCGGCTGCTTCGCCCAGTGGCGCGGTTCCCTTCATCGGGCGGGCAGTCAGCTGCGCGCCGCGGCGGGCGACGAAGAGCTCGGGCGAGTGCGACAGGATTGCGCCGGTGCAGTGGCGTACGAAGCCGCCGTAGCGCACTGGTTGGGCGGTGCGGAGCCGGGCGTAGAGGGCCAGCGGGTCGCCGTATGCGCGAGCCGCGAGCGGAAAGGTGAAATTGACCTGGTAGCAATCGCCGGCGGCAATCAGCTGTCGAATCCGTGAAACGGCGTCCACGTATTCCGCCTGCGAGAGTCCGAACTTCAGATCTACCAAGCCTGCGATACGCGCGTCGGCTTTGAGTCCTTCGAGCGATAGCGCGATCAGCGCGTCGGCCTGCGTACGGGAAAATTCGTCCATCTGCGCCCAGACCATCGCCGTCAGGAGCGGGCGGCCCGTCTGGGGCTGGCGATTGAGCAGGCTCGATTCAAGGGCGTAGCCGAGCTCGAAATCGGCGGCAATCGTGACCCAGCTGCCGCGGGCACTTGCTGCTTCGATTTCGGCGATTGCGCCGGGTATCGACCCTGCATCCCAGGCCGTGATCTGGCGTTCGAGGTCGCTGAATACACGCGCGCGACCATCGTGGTCGAGATTGTTCTCGAGCAGGGCGATCGGCCGGTCTCCGGCCAGCAGTCCGGCGAGTCGGCAGAATTCGGGGTGGGTGTCGGTCGTCAACGGTGCAGAATGAAACAGTGGTAGGCAGTTTTTGGCCTTATCCGGGCGACTGTACCCAGCGCAGGTGACAGCCACAATGCGATAGAAGGAATTGCCGCGAGGCGTTGATGCGACTGTTGCCAATTTGACAGTCGCGTTGTGTTCTTGCACTCGGCCAGGCGTTAGTGCTGCACCGGCAGCGGCGGGCTTCGCATTGACCGCCAACTCGCGCTAGTGTTCCGGCGTGCGGGGGCCCGGAGCAGGCGGGGGCGGGTTCAGGCTGCGCACGATCAACACCGGGGAGGGGCGAGGCCTTGGGCCAGTTCGATGTCTTTGTCGTCGGCGGGGGGATCAACGGCACCGGTATTGCCCGTGATGCGGCCGGGCGGGGCTTGTCGGTGATGCTTTGTGAGCGCGACGATCTCGCCGCGCACACTTCCAGCGCCAGTACCAAGCTCATCCATGGTGGCTTGCGATACCTGGAGCACTACGAATTCGGACTTGTCCGCAAGGCATTGATCGAGCGCGAAGTGTTGTTGCGCGCTGCGCCGCACATCATCTGGCCGCTCCGGTTCGTGATGCCGCACGACGCCGGGCAGCGCCCGGCATGGATGATCCGCGCCGGTCTGTTCTTGTATGACCACCTGGCGCAGCGCGAGCGCTTGCCGGGCTCGAACGCCGTCGACCTGCGCCGCCATCCCGCCGGCGCGCCGCTCAAACCCTTCCTGACGCAAGGTTTCGAGTATTCCGATGCCTGGGTGCAGGATGCTCGGCTGGTAGTGCTCAATGCGATGGACGCGCGCGAGCGGGGCGCACGTATCGCAAGCCGCACCGCCCTGGTGGCCGCGCGGCGTCGTGCCACGCACTGGGATCTGGAGCTCGCCGGGCCGCAGGGACGGCGCGAGACCGTCAGCGCACGGCTGCTGGTCAACGCCGCGGGCCCCTGGGTCGGCCGCTTGCTTGCCGATGTGCTGAACGTGGATAGCGACAAGACGGTGCGCCTGGTGAAGGGTAGCCATATCGTCGTGCGCCGCCGGTTCGAGCACGACTATGCGTACATTTTCCAGAACCCCGACAAGCGCATCATCTTCGCAATCCCCTTCGAGCAGGACTACACCCTCATCGGCACCACGGATCTTGAGTACCGCGGCGATGCCGCAGCGGTGGCGATTACCGACGATGAAGTGCAATACCTTTGCCGCATGGCCAGCCGCTACTTTGAAGCACCGCTCCTGCCTGCCGACCTCGTCTGGAGTTACTCGGGCGTGCGCCCGCTGCTTGAAGACGAATCAAGTGATGCCTCTGCCGTCACGCGCGACTATCTGCTTGAGGTGGATGCTTTCGGTGCGCCACTGCTCAGCGTGTTTGGCGGCAAGCTCACGACCTACCGCAAGCTGGCCGAAGAGGCGCTTGAGCGGATTCAACCCTTGCTCGGTATCGATGCAGCGCCGTGGACGGCATCGGCGCGTCTGCCCGGCGGCGATCTGCCGGGCGCGGATTTTGAGGGCTTCTATCGCGAAGTTGGCGAGCGCTATCCGTGGTTGCCACCCACGATGGCATTCCGGATGGCGCGCAGCTATGGTTCGCGCTTGCACCGCTTGCTCGACGGTGTTGGCGGCATGGGCGAGATGGGCGAGGCACTCGTGCCGGGCCTTCACGAGGTGGAAGTGCGTTATCTGATGCGCGAAGAATTTGCGCTGCGTGCCGACGACGTGCTGTGGCGCCGCAGCAAGCTCGGGCTCGGCGTGCCGCCCGATGCGGCCGTGCGCTTGCAGCACTGGATGGATGCCTGCGGCGCCGGCCAGCCTGATCACTGAGCAGACACACGGGGGCAGACTATGGGCTATTTGCTGGCCTTGGATCAGGGAACGACCAGCTCGCGCGCGATCGTGTTCGATACCCATGGCGCGCTGGTCAGCATGGCGCAGCAAGAGTTTGCGCAAATCTATCCGCAAGCTGGATGGGTTGAACATGATCCGGAAGCCATCTGGCAAACCCAGCTTGAAACCGCGCGCCAGGCGCTGGCCAAGGCAGGCGTGGGCGCGTCGCAGTTGCTCTCGGTGGGGATCACCAACCAGCGCGAAACCACGCTGATCTGGGAGCGCGCCACCGGCAGGCCGATTCACAATGCGATCGTCTGGCAGGATCGCCGCACCGCGGCAATCTGCGCGCAGATCGCCGCGGCGGGCCACGAGGCGCTGTTTCGCGAACGGACCGGGCTGGTGCTGGACCCCTACTTTTCCGGCACCAAGCTGGCGTGGTTGCTCGATCAAGTGCCCGGCGCGCGCGAACGGGCCGAACGCGGCGAACTGGCCTTCGGCACCGTCGATAGCTGGCTGATCTGGCGCCTGACCGATGGCCGGGTGCATGCCACCGATGTCAGCAACGCATCGCGAACATTGATGTTCGACATTCACCGCCAGTGCTGGGATGGAGAGTTGCTTGGCGTGCTGCGTGTGCCGCCGGCGCTCTTGCCGCAGGTGATGCCGTCAGCGGGCCACTTCGGGGATTGTTCGGCCGCCTGTTTTGGCGCGCCGGTGCCCATTGGTGGCGTGGCCGGTGATCAACAGGCCGCCTTGCTAGGCCAGGCCTGCCTGCAGCCGGGTATGGTCAAGAACACGTATGGCACCGGCTGCTTCATGCTGATGCATACCGGCGCGGCGCCCAAAGTGTCGCAGAACGGATTGCTGACCACTGCCGCCGCCCAGTCCGGTGCCGCACCCGCCTATGCGCTGGAGGGCAGCGTGTTTGTCGGCGGCGCCGTGGTGCAGTGGTTGCGCGACGGCTTGGGCATCATTCGCAGTGCCAACGAGATTGAGGCGCTCGCCCGCAGTGTGCCGGATACCGATGGGGTCTATCTGGTGCCGGCTTTTGTCGGCCTCGGTTCGCCGTACTGGGATCCGTTCGCGCGCGGCGCCCTGATCGGTTTGACCCGCGGCAGCACCCGCGCCCACATTGCGCGGGCTGCGCTCGAATCGATCGCCTTCCAGTCGGCCGAGCTCCTGCATGCGATGCAGGCCGACGCCGGTCTGCCGATCGCGGCGCTGCGGGTTGATGGCGGCGCCACGGCCAATGATCTGCTGATGCAGATGCAGGCGGACCTGCTGGGCCTGCCGGTTCAACGCCCCCGGATCACCGAGACGACCGCGCTGGGCGCGGCCTTCCTGGCGGGCCTCAGTGCGGGCGTGTGGGATAGCGAAGACGCCCTCTCGGCCAACTGGCGTGCCGAAGCGGTGTTCGAGCCAACGATGTCCGCCGACCAAGCGGCCGCCCGGATGGCGCGCTGGCAGTCTGCCGTGGCGCGCACGCGAAACTGGGCGGGCGAGGGCGCGGGGTGATGCCCGGTGCGGCGATGATCGAATGGGCGGCATTGCTCGGCGCGGCGTTCCTGGCGGGTGGCCTCAATGCGGTTGCCGGCGGCGGCAGTTTTCTGACCCTGCCGGCCCTGGTATTTGCGGGCGTGCCGGCACTCATGGCCAACGCCACCGGAACGGTGGCGCTGCTGCCCGGCTATGTCGCCAGCACCTGGGCGTTCCGCGAGGAACTTGCGGGTCTCGATCGCCGGCAATTGGGCCTGACGCTGGCATTGAGCCTGTGCGGTGGCGCCCTCGGCGCGGCCCTGTTGCTGCATACGCCCAACAGCACATTTCGCCGCATCGTGCCGTGCTTGCTGCTGCTGGCTACGGTGCTGTTCGCGGTGGCGCCCTGGCTGCTTGCACGCCTGTCACGCGACACCGGGCTGCAAGCCGGGCGGGGTGCGAACGCCAGTGGTGTTGCGCTGGTCTCGATTTACGGCGGCTACTTCAACGGCGGGCTCGGCATCTTGTTGCTTGCGTTGTATGCCGTGTTGGGCGAGCGAAGCCTGGCGCGCGCGAATGCACTCAAGAATCTCGTGTCTGCCGTACTGACCGCGGTGGCCGTGTGTCTCTATGCCTTTGGCGGGGCGGTGGTTTGGGGCAAGGCCCTGCCGATGATGCTTGCCGCCGTGGCGGGCGGCTACATCGGCGCACGCGCTGGCAAGCGAATCCCGCCGGCGCTGCTGCGGGGCCTGATTGTGCTGACTGGCCTGCTGATGTCCGTGCTGTTCTTCGTGCGAGGCTGACAGGGCGAGCGTGGCCTGCTAGATTGACAACTCACCCCAACCGGAGCCAGAAAAAATGAAACACGCAGCTTCCATTGCCGTCGTGATTGCGGCGTTCCTCTCGGCGCCTGTGCTGGCTTGCCCCGGTGGCGATATGGCTGGGCACGAGCAAGGCGCATCCACTAAGAAGTCCGCCGAGCAACAGACCGAAAAGTCGGGCACGGCTGACAAGAAGACCGACGCCAAGAAAACCTGACGCACCGCCAGCACCAACGCAAAGGGCCGGGATGACCGGCCCTTTTTTTTGCGAACGCGTTGTCTCAGTAGGTGTGCTCGGCGGCAGGGAAGCTGCCTTCCTGAACCGCCGTCACGTACGCGCCGACGGCTGCGTCGATGCTGGCGGCGCCCTCCATGAAATTACGCACGAAACGCGCCTTGCGGCCGGGGAAGACGCCGAGCAGATCATGCAGGACCAACACCTGGCCATCGGTGTCCTTGCCTGCACCAATCCCGATGCTTGCCATGGATGTGAGGGATGCCGTGAGCGCCGCGGCAACGGTGGCTGGCACCATTTCAAGGACGATCAGCGCCGCGCCGGCTGCCTCAAGCGCCTTGGCGTCGGTATTGAGCTGGCGTGCACCTTCTTCGGTCCGGCCCTGGACGCGGTAGCCGCCCAACTGATTCACCGCCTGCGGGGTCAGCCCGATGTGCCCGCAGACGGGAATGCCCCGTTCCACCAGGAAGCGCACCGTATCGGCCATGTACGCGCCGCCTTCGAGCTTGACCATGTGTGCGCCGGCCGCCATCAACTGCACCGCGTTGCGCAGCGCCTGCTGCGGGCTTTCCTGATAGCTGCCGAATGGCATGTCGGCAACGATCAGCGGCCGCTTGCAGCCGCGTGCAACGCACTGCGTGTGATAGACCATGTGCTCCATCGTGACCGGCAAGGTGCTGCTGTGGCCTTGCAGCACGTTGCCGAGCGAGTCGCCGACAAGAATCACATCAACGCCATTGCGCTCGAGCAGGGCCGCGAAGCTGGCGTCGTAGCAGGTGAGCATCGCGATTTTGCGGCCCTCGGCGCGCATCTTCGCGAGTTCGGTGAGGGTAACGGGGCGATCGTTCTGGAGATAAGTCATTGTGGGACGTCCTTGCTGCATGCGCCTTGCCTGTCCGCCAGGGTGTCGGGGACGGGCGCTTCGGTTCCCGTTTGGGGGCGATGCGTGCGCGTTGCGTGTTGGTCTGGCTGGAAAAGGTTTCGTCTGGGCGGCGCGCCTACTGGGCGTAGCCGAAGAATTCACGATAGCTGCGCATCGCATTGAGCCGATCGACCATCAATTCGAAGTCGTCGTCCTGGTCGACCGGGTTGAGCACTTCCGCATTGACGATGAACAGCGGTGCGGCGTCGTACTGATGGAAGAAGCTGGCATAGCGCTCTGACACGCTGGCCAGGTAGCTTTCGGTGATGTTGCGCTCGGCACCCACGCCGCGCTTGCGCACGCGATCCATCAGGATCTCTGGCTGCGCTTGCAGGTAGATCACCAGGTCGGGCCGCGGGATCTGTGGCTGCAGCGTTGCGTAAAGGCGCTGGTAGAGGCGCTCTTCGTCTGCGCCAAGCGTCAGGCCTGCGAACAGCGGGTCTTTCTCGATCAGGAAGTCAGACACCACCCGCCGCTCGGCAGGGTGCTGGGCAAACTGCGCAAGCAGGTCGTGCCGCTGGTACAGGAAGGACACTTGGGTCGCCAACGCCCAGCGGTCCATGTTTTCGTAGAAGCGCCCAAGGAAGGGGTTGAGCTCGGGCTGCTCAAGCATCAGGTCGGCGTCCAGCCGCTGAGCGAGGCGTTGCGCAAAGCTGGTCTTGCCAGCACCGATCGGACCTTCCACCACGATGTGGCGCGCCTTTTCAAGCATTCTGTGCTGCGTCCTGAGAGTGATGATTGACGTCGGCAAGCATACACAAGGCGGCGATGAGTTGCGCGGTGCGGCGCCGGTGGCGCCTCAATCCATGCGTTCGATCAGTTGATCGCGAACCGATGGCAGCAGTGCTGCGACGCGCCCGTGGCCGGGAATCTGCAGATCCGAGTTGATTTCGGCCAGCGGCGCGAGGACGAACGCGCGCAAGTGCATGCGGGGATGCGGCAGGGTCAGTTCCTCGGTCGCGAGCGAGATATCGCCAAACATCAGCAGATCGAGGTCGAGCGTGCGCGGGGCGTTGCGAAAACTGCGCTCGCGGC
The DNA here is from genome assembly GCF_026586805.1 of Niveibacterium sp. 24ML. Lineage (GTDB taxonomy): Bacteria > Pseudomonadota > Gammaproteobacteria > Burkholderiales > Rhodocyclaceae > Niveibacterium. The sequence continues at coordinate 188,563 of NZ_JAPFHA010000003.1, forward strand.
CATTGGCTTGCTCGATCTGCTGCAGCGCTCGCAAGAGCGCAAGGGGTTCGAGCCCGGTATCCAGCGCGACGACCGCATTCCAGTAATCGGGTTGTCCGGGCGCGTCGACCGGCGCGCTGCGATAGTGCGAGGAGCGCGCGACGAGGCGACACTGCGCAAGCCGGGCGATCGATTCGATGGCGCGGTTCAAGGCAGCGCGGGGTTCGCCCAGGTTTGCACCCAATGCGACCCAGGCGCGCGACAGTTCACTCATCAGGCCGCCGTATCGCCACCAGCGGGCTTGCGCCGGCGACGGCGGCGTTTCTTGGCCGCAGCGTCCTGATCGGGTACCAGCATGGTTTCGCGCGAATCAGGGTTGGCGTCGGCGAAGTTGTTCCACCAGTCGGCTACTTCGATCGGCAGTTCGCCGCTGAGCGCGCGCAGGCGCAGGAAGTCATAGCCTGCTCGATATCTGGGCTGCTCAAGAAGACGGAAGGGCGCCTTGCCGGCACGGCGCTCAAAGCGCGGTTGCAAGGCCCAGATTTCCTTGATGTCGGCCGAAATCTTGCGGGTGATCGCCAGCTTTTCGGCCTGTTGGTCAAGCACCTCGGACATTGCGTCAAACAGCGCGGCCTGGTTGGGTTCGCCGCGCGCCTTGCGCGCTTCCCAGTTGGCCAGGGCTTCATGCCACAAAAGTGTGGCGAATAAGAAGCCGGGTGACACGGGCTTGCCCGCGCGGACGCGCTCGTCGGTGTTTTCGAGCGCCAGCCAGACGAATCGCTCGCCCATCGGTTGCTCAAGGATCACGTCGAGCAGCGGCAGGAGCCCCTTGTGCAGGCCTTCGGCGAGCAGTTGCTTGAGGCAGGCCACCGCGTGGCCGCTGGTGAGCAGCTTGAGCATTTCGTCGAAAAGCCGTGCCGGCGGCACGTTTTCGAGCAACTCGGCCAACTCAAGTATTGGCTTGCGCGCGGCCGGGTCGATGATCAGGCCCAGTTTGGCCGCCATGCGCACCGCGCGCAGCATCCGCACCGGGTCTTCGCGGTAGCGCGTGACCGGGTCGCCAATGATGCGCAGCGTCTTCTGCTTCAGATCACCCACGCCGTGGTGGTAGTCGATCACCGTTTCGGTGCTCGGGTCGAAGTAGAGCGCATTGATCGTGAAGTCGCGGCGGGTGGCGTCTTCGGCCTGCGTGCCCCACACGTTGTCGGCGAGGATGCGGCCGTGCTCGTCGGTGTGGGTGTCTTCACTTTGCAGTGCGCGGAAGGTGGAGACCTCGATGGTTTCCGGGCCGCTCATCACATGAACGATGCGGAAGCGGCGCCCGATGATGCGCGAGCGCCGGAACAGATCGCGTACCTGCTCCGGAGTGGCGTCGGTCGCGACGTCGTAATCCTTGGGCGTGATACCCGCGATCAGATCACGTACCGCACCGCCCACGACAAAACCCTTGAAGCCGGCTTCCTGCAGCGTGCTGCACACGCGCCGGGCTGCCGGCGAGATGCGGTCGCGCGTGATGCCGTGCTGGGCGAGCGGGATGACGGCCGGCTCGATGGCGCGAACCGCGGTCGCGGCGGCCGGCTCGCGGCGGAATACTCGGCGCAGTAGCTTGCGGATCATTGGGTGTGAGTTCGTCTTCTTCTTTGAAAAATCCGCTAATTGTAACAGTGCGGTGACTCAGCCGCGCAGGCTGAGGACCTGCCAGCCCCTGCCTTGTGCCTGCGCCAGCAGCACCGGATCGGGATCGACCGCAACCGGGTCGCTGACGCGTTCGAGTAGCGGCAGGTCATTGCGTGAGTCGCTGTAGAACCAGGTGCGCTCGAAACTGCCCCAGTGCAAGCCGAGCGATTCAAGCCAGTGCTCGACGCGCTCGATCTTGCCGGCTTGAAACGCCGGGGTGCCGCGCGGCAGGCCTGTGAATTCGCCGTCTTGTTGTGCTGGTGTCGTGGCCACCATGTGGGGGATGCCTAGCTTGCGGACGATGGGGCCGGTAACGAAGGCGTTGGTGGCAGTCACCACCGCGCAGAGGTCGCCCGCGTCCCGGTGGCGGTCGACCAGCGCCTGGGCGGCGGGCAGCCACATGCCATCCACCCGTTCGCGCATGAACTGGTCGTGCAGGGATTCGAGTTCGGCGCGAGGGCGCTTCGCCAGCGGGGCGAGCGCGAAGGCGAGGTATTCGAAGATGTTCATCGTGCCGGCCTTGTACTGCTCGTAGAACTCGGCATTGCGGGCTTCGTACTCGGCGCGGTCTACGAGACCCTGGTCAACGATGAACTGACCCCACTCATAGTCGCTGTCTCCAGCGAGCAAGGTGTTGTCGAGATCGAAGAGAGCGAGATTCATGAGGCCTCCGGGGGCAGCAGATTGCCTTGCATCAGTTCGCGCAGCAGTGGCAGGGTTGGGGGGCGGTGGCGGGCGAGCGAGGCCTCGTCCAGCGTGTCGATCGCAGCGAGCAATGAAGGCAGGTCGCGGCGGCCGTGTCGCAAGAGCCAGCTGATCAGATCCGGCTCGAGCATCAGGCCCCGGCTCAGACCATACAGCGCCAGCATTTCTCCTTTGTGCCCGTCATCGAGGGGCTTGAGCTCGAACACCAGGCATTGGCCGATCCGTGTGCGAACGTCTTCACGCAGCCGCAGGCTTGCTGGCGGAGCATCGCCGCCGATCAGCAAACTGCACGCCTGGCCGGGGGCGCGGATGAACGAGCGGAACAGCGCCGCCTGACCGGCTGCGTCTAGGCTGTCCGCCGCATCGAGACACAGCAGGCCGCCCGGGGGCAGGGGGTAGTCGCCATCACTGCCCGGTTGCTTGGCCAGTTCGGCGGCGCGCCCGTTTGCGCGCGCATCCGCCACCGCCGCCTGCAACAGGTGGCTGCGTCCGCTGCCGGCCTCACCCCACAGGTAAATCGCCTGCGGTTGGCCATAGCAGGCCAGCAGGCGCACGCTGTCTAGCGCTTCGCGATTGGCGCCGACAACAAAGTTGTCGAAGCGCGGCGTGCGTTCGGGGCGCAGGTTGAGGGTGAGTTGTCTCACGATGGCGGTGGGCCGGGTGGGGCGATTGTTCGGGGCGCCAAACGGCGGGCTGGCTGGCGGCAAACCCGTAATCGTAGACGCCCGCCTGCCGCGACTCAACAGCAATGGCGGATTTCCCTGCTCACGCTGCGCGAACCTGAAATGTGCAGCTGCTTGACGACGGCCGCGTCGGGCGGATGAGTGGCGCGTTACGATCAGGCGGGTACTGGGCGCGTCCGATTGGTCCAGTGCAGATGGGGGCGCGATTGCCTCGCCGCACGAATCGGGCTTGGAGTGAGCAAGATGTCTCAACTGGAAGATACGCTGGGCCGTGTTGCACAGTGCCTGAGGGATGCGCGCCGTATCCTCTTCATAACCGGCGCCGGCATCTCGGCCGATTCGGGCTTGCCCACGTATCGGGGCATCAATGGTCTTTACAACGACCAACTGACTGACGAGGGCATCGACATCGAGGATGCCCTGTCTGGCGAAATGCTGCGCACCCACCCGGCGCTGACCTGGAAGTACCTTGCGCAGATCGAACGCAGCTGCCGTGGCGCTGTGCCCAACGATGCTCACCATGCCTTGCGGAAGATCGAGACCAGCGCGCCGCATGCGCTGGTGCTGACCCAGAACGTCGATGGTTTGCACCATGCGGCGGGTAGCCAGAACCTGATCGAGATTCACGGGAGTTTGCGGCGCTTGCGCTGTACCGGATGTGGCTTTCGCGAAGCGGTGACATCGCTGGAGGGGCGCAGCCTGCCGCCGGTGTGCGCAGCTTGCGGTGCATGGATGCGGCCGGAAGTCGTGTTGTTTGGCGAGCGCCTGGCGCAACAGGACCTTGAACGGCTTTACGCGGAATTGGCTGAGGGTTTTGACCTGGTGTTCAGCATCGGAACGACCAGTACCTTTCCGTACATCGTTGAGCCGGTCGCCTGGGCGGTGCAGGCGGGCGTCCCGACGGTTGAAATCAACCCGCAGGCCACACAGATCAGCCCCTACGTGCGCTACCGCATTCCGCTGGGGGCGGCACAAGCGATGAGGGCGCTGCTTGAACGCAGCGCCCTCGGGGATCTCTGACCGACAGGCTTTATGCGCGCAGGTGCAGTTCGTCCGCCGCAAAGACCAGATCAAGCGGCTCGATCACCACTTGCTTTGCGCCGGCTTCAACGCGCCCTGCCAGCCAGGCGTCGATGCCGTTCGCGCGGGCGATCTCAACCGTGCGCGCTGCATCGGCGGCTGCGACGTAGAGCGCAAAGCCCGCGCCCATGTTCAGGCTGCCGTAGGCTTCACGGTTGTCGATGCCCGCCTTCTCCTGAATGAAAGCGAGCACCGGCGGTACCGGCGGCAGGGTCTGGATGCGGTAGGTGAAGCTGCCCGGGTGGCGCATGATCTTGCGCCAGCCATGGCCGGTGATGTTCGCGCAGTAGTGAGGGATGATGCCGGCGGCGAACAGCGCCTCGGTCACCGGCACGTAGAGCGCGGTCGGATCGAGCAAGGCCTCGCCGTACATGCGGCCGTCGGAGAGCTTGCTGGCGTAGCCGTCGGGCAGGCGCTCGACCAGCTTGCGTGCGAGGCTCACGCCGTTGGCGTGGATGCCGCTCGACGCAAGGAACACAATCGCATCGCCATCGGCAAGCTTGTCGCCCAGCGTCAGATGCTCACGCGAACGGACGATACCGACCGACGAAGCCGCCAGGTCGATGCGGCCTGCTTCCACCACGCCGGCCAGCGCCGGGGTTTCGCCGCCGCCCCAGCTGACTTTGCAGACGTCGCAGGCACGCTGCCAACCGTTCACCAGATCGCGCATCCGTTGCTCGTCGGCAAACCAGTCGCTGCCGCCGGCCGACCAGTACGCGTGCACCGACATCGGCGTGGCGCCAACCGTAATCAGGTCGTTAACCGCCATCGCTATGGTGTCTTGCGCGATGCTGTCGTAGTGGGTGCGCCCGGTGATGGCGCGCACCGCATCGGCGACCAGCGCCTTGGTGCCGAGGCACTCGGTGATCGAGGCGATCAGCACGCCGCCTACGTCCATCACATAAGCCGATTCGCCGCGCGAGGCGGGGATTTCGCTTACGCCGTGCGCGGCGAGGTTGCCCTTGGTGGCGCTAGCGGCCTGCTGGGCGAGGATCTTGAGCGGGTCGATCTTGCTGTAGTCGACGCCGGCGGCGGTGTAATCGAGTGGGGTCTGGCTCATGACGGGTCCTGCGCAAATGAGGGCGCGATTCTATCGCGACCGGTGACCCCGCAGCCAGCGAGGGTTCGCATGCGCTAACAGGGGTACGTAAGCCTTTAGGGTTTCGCGGTGTCGGCGATGCTGATAGGCTTGGTCGAAGAAAACGATTGCAAGATTCTTTGATAAATAGTTTGACGCCCGAACAATTGGCGACTAGATTTATCTCATCGGCGCTGCCAATCGATGCAAGCGCAAGGAAGGACGGACCGAAACATGTTTCTAGGCATAGATCTGGGCACGTCGGAAGTGAAGCTTCTGCTGCTGGCAGATGACCACCGAATCGTAGCCATTGCGGGCGAAAAGATTGGTCTTTCGCGGCCGCATCCACACTGGTCGGAGCAGGATCCGGAAGAATGGTGGTCTGCCACCGGGCGTGCGATGGCGGCATTGCGTGCCAAGGTGCCGAGCGAGTTTTCCAGCGTGACGGCGATCGGGCTTTCGGGCCAGATGCACGGCGCAACGCTTCTGGATGCGCAAGACCGCGTGCTGCGCCCGGCAATTCTCTGGAACGACACCCGCTCGGCGCTTGAATGCGATGAGTTGACTGCGCGTTTGCCGTCCTTGCCGCAGATCGCCGGCAACCTTGCGATGCCCGGCTTTACCGCACCGAAGCTGGCCTGGGTGGCCAAGCATGAGCCCGCGGTGTTCAGCCAGATCGCCAGCGTGCTGCTGCCCAAGGATTACCTGCGGCTGCGGATGACCGGCGAGAAAGTCTCCGAGATGTCCGATGCTGCCGGAACCTTGTGGCTCGATGTGGCCAAGCGCGACTGGTCGGACGAACTGCTGGCCGCAACCGGCCTGAACCGTGCGCAGATGCCGCGGCTGGTTGAAGGCAGCGAAGCATCCGGCACCTTGTTGCCCGAGGTCGCGAAGGCTTGGGGCCTGTCGGCCGGGGTGATCGTGGCCGGCGGCGGTGGCGACAACGCTGCCAGCGCGGTCGGCATCGGCGCAGTGGCGCCGGGCGACGGTTTTCTGTCGCTGGGCACCAGCGGTGTGCTTTTCGTCGTGACCGACAAGTTCCGCCCGAACCCGGCATCGGCCGTGCACGCCTTCTGCCATGCCTTGCCGGGGCGCTGGCACCAGATGAGCGTGATGCTCTCTGCGGCAAGCTGCCTGAGCTGGGTGACACGTCTGGTCAATGCTGCCAACGAAGGGGAGTTGCTCGCCAAGGCCAACGCGCTCACCGATGCACAGCGCGCTGCGGCGCCGATCTTCCTGCCCTACCTTTCGGGTGAGCGCACGCCGCACAACGACGCGCAGGCGCAGGGCGTGTTCTTCGGCCTTAACCACGACACCACCGACGCGCATCTTGCCTATTCGGTGATCGAAGGCGTGGCCTTCGGCACCATGGATGGCCTGGCCGCGCTCAAAGCGGCGGGCACCGAAGTCGGCCGCCTCGCCTTGGTCGGCGGTGGTTCGCGCAGTGTCGAGTGGGCTCAACTGCTCGCCAGCCTGCTAGATACGGAAATCGTCACGCTCGAAGGTAGCGAAACCGGTGGCGCGCTTGGCGCGGCGCGGCTTGGCTGGCTCGCGGCGGGCGGCAAAGAGGCCGATGTTTGCCGCGCACCGGCGATCCGTGCGCGCTATACCTGCAATACAGAACAACGCGCAGCCTTGCTGCCGCGCTACGAACGATTCACCCAGCTTTATCCGCGCCTTCGCGACCTGTTCGCACGCTGACGCGGTACCTAAACCAAAACAAAGGAGACCCAAAATGGCTGCTTATTTCGAAGGCATCGACAAGATCAAATACGAAGGCCCGGATTCGCAGAACCCGCTGGCGTTCAAGTACTACGACAAGGACCGCCTGGTGCTTGGCAAGCGCATGGAAGACCACCTGCGTTTCGCCGCTTGCTACTGGCACACCTTCTGCTGGAACGGGCTTGACCCGTTCGGCGGCGACACCTTCCAGCGCCCCTGGCACCAGATCCCGAACGCCATGGAAGCCGCAATGGTGAAGGCCGATGTCGCATTCGACTTCTTCAGCAAGGTCGGCGTGCCGTTCTACTGCTTCCATGACCGCGATGTGGCCCCGGAAGGCGCAACGCCGCGCGAGAGCGTTTCGAACCTGCACCGCATCGTCGACATCCTGGGCCAGAAGCAGGAAGAGACCGGGATGAAGCTGCTGTGGGGCACGGCCAACCTGTTCAGCCACCGTCGCTTCATGTCCGGCGCTTCGACCAACCCGGATCCGGAAATCTTCGCGATGGCCGCGCTGCAGGTGAAAGAGGCGATGGACGCCACGGTGAAGCTGGGCGGCGCCAACTACGTGATGTGGGGTGGCCGTGAAGGCTACGAAACCCTGCTGAACACCGATCTGAAGAGCGAGCTGGCGCAGATGGGCCGCTTCCTCAGCATGGCGGTGGACTACAAGCACAAGATCGGCCTCAAGGGCCCGATTCTGATCGAGCCGAAGCCGCGTGAGCCTTCCAAGCACCAGTACGACTTCGACACCGCGACGGTGTACGGCTTCCTGAAGCAGTACGGGCTGGAAAACGACGTTAAGGTCAACATCGAAGCTAACCACGCCACGCTGTCGGGCCATAGCTTCGAGCATGAGATCAGCACCGCGATCGCGCTGGGCATCTTCGGTTCGATCGACATGAACCGCGGCGACATGCAGTGCGGCTGGGATACCGACCAGTTCCCGAACAACATCCCTGAAACCGCGCTGGCGATGTACTACATCCTGCAGGGAGGTGGTTTCACGACCGGTGGCCTGAACTTCGACGCCAAGGTGCGCCGTCAGTCGATCGACGCCGAAGACCTGTTCTACGGCCACATCGGCGGCATGGATGTGTCGGCCCGCGCGCTGCTGATCGCCGAGAAGATGATCACCGACGGCAAGTTCGCGCAGATCACCAAGGATCGCTACGCCGGCTGGCGTGTCGAGTTCGGCCAGCAAGTGCTGGCAGGCAAGCTGGGGCTGGATGCCGTGGCTCAGCGCGTGCTCGACCGCAATGTCGACGTCGCGCCGAAGTCCGGCCGCCAGGAGCTGATCGAGAACCTGCTCAACAGCTACATCTGAGTCGCACGCGGCTAACGGCCGCGTGAAGCGGCGCGCCGGGGTTCCCCGGTTCGCCGCGAATAGTTTGGCCTGCATTCCTTTCCCGAATCGATGGACGGAAAAGCTGATCCCGGCTGGGCGGCGTTTCCGGCGGGTGGGGCTGCGCTACGCTTCTGTCGCCGAAACTGGAAAGACGCTCCCGATGATCACATCCCAATCCCTTGCCGACGCCCTTCGCATCCTCGCGATGGACGGTGTGCAAGCCGCAAATTCTGGCCACCCCGGCATGCCCATGGGCATGGCCGAGGTGGCCGTTGCGCTGTGGCACCGCCACCTGCGCCATAACCCTGCCGACCCGACCTGGGCCAACCGCGACCGCTTCGTACTGTCGAACGGGCACGGCTCCATGCTGCTGTACGCGCTGCTGCATCTGAGCGGCTATGACCTGCCGCTCGACGAGCTCAAGCGCTTCCGCCAACTGCATAGCAAGACGCCGGGGCACCCGGAGTACGGCTACACGCCTGGGGTCGAAACCACCACCGGCCCGCTCGGGCAGGGCATCGCCAATGCGGTGGGTTTCGCGATGGCCGAGCGTCTGCTCGCGGCGGAATTCAACCGCGAGGGCTTCCCGGTTGTCGATCACCGCACCTACGTGTTCCTGGGCGACGGCTGCATGATGGAAGGCATCTCTCACGAAGCCTGTGCGCTGGCCGGCACCTGGAAGCTCGGCAAGCTGATTGCGCTGTACGACGACAACGGCATCTCGATCGACGGCCATGTCGAACCCTGGTTCTCCGACGACACACCCAAGCGTTTTGAAGCCTACGGCTGGAACGTGATCCGCGATGTCGACGGCCATAGCATCGACGCGGTGGACCTTGCCCTGCGCCAGGCGCGTGCGCAGTCCGCCAAGCCCACGCTGATCTGCTGCAAGACAGTGATCGGCAAGGGGTCACCGAACAAAGCCGGCACCCACGATGTGCATGGCTCGCCGCTGGGGGCGGCGGAGATCGCAGCAACGCGCGCCCAACTGGGTATCACGGCGGGCCCGTTCGAAGTGTCGGACTCAGTGCGCGCGATCTGGAATGCTCGTGAAAACGGCGCGGCCCAGCAAACCGCCTGGGATGCACTGTTTGCGCGTTACCGCGCCGACTACCCGGATCTGGCTGCTGAATTCGAGCGCCGCATGAAGGGCGACTTGCCGGCGGAATTCTCTGAAAAGACTGCGGTACTGCTGAGCGAAGTCGACACCAAGGCCGAAGCGATTGCGAGCCGCAAGGCTTCGCAGAACGCGATCCAGGCGCTCGCGCCGCTTCTGCCGGAGTTCCTCGGCGGTTCGGCTGACCTCGCGCCCTCGAACCTGACGATGTGGAAGGGCTGCGTGCCGGTGCGCGAAGCTGGGGGTAACTACCTCAACTACGGCGTGCGCGAATTCGGCATGGGCGCGATCATGAACGGCATCGCGTTGCATGGCGGCTTCCGCCCCTTTGCCGGCACTTTCCTGATGTTCAGCGAGTACGCCCGCAATGCGATCCGCATGGCGGCGCTGATGAAGATCAACCCGATCTGGGTGTTCACGCACGATTCGATCGGGCTGGGCGAAGACGGCCCGACCCACCAGCCGGTGGAGCAAACCGCCACCCTGCGCATGGTGCCCAACCTCGATGTGTGGCGGCCTTGCGATGCGGTGGAGAGCTTTGTTGCCTGGCGCATTGCAGTGGAGCACCGGCACACGCCGACCTGCCTGATCCTGTCGCGCCAGAACCTGCCGCATCAAACCCGCAGCGCGGCACAGCTCGATGCGATCGCCCGCGGTGGCTATGTGCTCAGCGATTGCGAAGCAGCGCCCAAGGCGGTGATCATCGCGACTGGCTCGGAAGTCTCGCTTGCGATGGAAGCGCAGCGAGTGCTGGCCGAACATGACGTGCCGGTGCGTGTGGTATCGATGCCTTCAAGCTTCATGTTTGAACGGCAGGATGCTGCGTATCGCGCATCGGTGCTTCCGCGCGGTGTGCCGCGCGTGGCGGTGGAGGCGGGGGTGACCGACGGCTGGCGCAAGTATGTCGGGCTGGAGGGCGCGGTAATCGGCATCGACGCCTTCGGTGAATCGGCCCCGGCGCCGGTCCTTTACGAACATTTCGGCATCACCACGGCACGTGTCGTCGAGGCGGTGCACAACCTGATTAAGGAATCAGCATGAGTCGTCTGAAAGCTATCGATGCCCTCGGTCAGCAAGTCTGGCTCGACTCGATTTCGCGCAAGCTGATCGAGAGCGGCGAACTGGCCCGACTGATCGCCGAAGACGGCATCTCGGGCGTGACCTCAAACCCGGCGATTTTCCAGCAAGCCTTGTCGAAAGACCCGGCTTACGTGGCGGCCAAGGCGGCCTTGCCGGCAACGCTGACGGACCCGGAAGCGCGCTTCGAAGCGCTGGCCTTGCCGGATATCCAGGCTGCCTGCGATGCCTTCTTGCCGCTGTACGACAAGAGCAATGGCAACAAGGGTTTCGTGAGCTTCGAAGTGTCGCCGAGCCTCTCGCGCGATGCGGACGGCACCTTTGCCGCTGCGCAGCGTCTGTGGAGCGCGATCGCGCGCCCGAACGTGATGATCAAGATCCCGGCCACGCCGGAGGGGCTGGTGGCGATCCGAAAATCGATCGCGGCCGGCATCAACATCAACGTCACGCTGATGTTCTCGCCGCGCCATGTCGAGGCGGTGGCTCAGGCGCATGCTGATGGTCTGGCGGATCGCCTTGCCGCGGGCTTGCCGATCGGCCAGATTCGTTCGGTGGCGAGCGTCTTCATCTCGCGCGTCGACAGCAAGATCGACCCGTTGGTGCCGGATGCACTCAAAGGCAAGATCGCCATCGCGTCTGCGCGCGTGGCCTACGCCGACTGGCTGGCGCACTGGGGGCAGAAGGGCGACCGCTTTGCTGCGCTCGCCGCTGCGGGCGCGCACCCGCAATGGCTGCTGTGGGCAAGTACCGGCACCAAGAACGCTGCCTATCGCGACGTGTTGTACGTCGAAACGCTGATCGGTGATCAGACCGTGAATACCGTGCCGGAGGCGACCTTGAACGCTTTCCGCGATCATGGTGAGGCGGCGGCAACGCTGGCTCAGGGTGTGGCCGCTGCGCGCGTCAGCCTCGCAGCGCTGGCGGATCTGGGGATCGACCTCAATGTGGTCGGCGAACACCTGCAGAACGAGGGGCTGGTGTTGTTCGAGCAGGCGTTCGAGACGCTGCTGGCTTCAGTCGGTACTTGAGTTCAGGTACTTGCCAACAAAAACGGCAGCGGATTTGCTGCCGTTTTTGTTTGGCCCTGCGACGCCTCACATTACGTAGCACAGCACCGCGATGAAGTGCATCAGGCTGCCGGCAATCACGAACAAGTGCCAGATGCCGTGCCAGTGGCGGAAGCGCTCGTCGAAGGCGAAGAAGATGATCCCGACGGTGTAGAAAATGCCGCCCGCCGCCAGCCACATGAAGCCGGCTGTGCCCAAGCTTGCGATCAGCGGTTTGACGGCGACCAGCACGATCCAGCCCATCACCGCGTAGATCACCAGCGACATCACGCGGGCTTCCGAGCGCGGTTTGATCTCCTGGATCATGCCGACGATCGCCAGCGTCCACACCGTGGCAAACAGCGACCAGCCCCACGGCCCGCGCAGGCTGATCAGGCAGAAGGGCGTGTAGCTGCCGGCGATCAGCAGATAGATCGACAAGTGATCGAGCTTCTGCAGGATGCGTTTCGCACGCCCGCGGACGCTGTGATAGATCGTTGAGCTGCTGTAGAGCAGCACCAGCGCGACGCCGTACACCGCCATGCTGAAGACCTTCCAGCCATCGCCGCTCGTAATTGCGATGGCGAGCAGCCAGATCGCACCGGTTAGCGCCAGCACGGCGCCGACAAGGTGGGTCCAGGCGTTGAATCTCTCTCCGGGGTACACGATCAGTCCTTGATGCAAGAATGGGGGGCACGACGCGACCTCGGTTTGTCGAGTACGCGCTGGAGTGAGTCTATTCGCAACGTGGCGCGCGGGCGGGGCCGCAATCGTCGCAATTCGTTTCGCGGTTGCGCCTGCGTGGCGACAGCGCGATGGCTGGTTGCCAGCGATAGCAGGTGGCAAGAAAGCAAAAAGCCCAGCAGGGCTGGGCTTTGCGTTTCGTACAAACCGGTGGTGGGCAGTACTGGGATCGAACCAGTGACCCCTGCCGTGTGAAGGCAGTGCTCTACCGCTGAGCTAACTGCCCGGTTTGCAGCGAAGTCCGCGACTATACCGTGGTCGATTTCGATGGTCAATAGTTCGGGCGAACTGGCGTTGTGCTCCGGTAGAATGTCGGTCTTTCCCGATTCCGGCCAATCCTTGCCATGACTCGACGCATCCGTACCCGCTTTGCCCCCAGCCCCACCGGTTTCTTGCACATCGGCGGCGCGCGCACCGCGCTGTTCTCCTGGGCCTATGCCCGTCACCACGGCGGTGATTTCATCCTTCGCATCGAAGATACCGACGTGGCGCGCTCCACGCCCGAGGCGGTGCAGGCGATTCTCGACGGCATGAACTGGCTTGGCCTGGAGTGGGACGAGGGCCCGTTCTACCAGATGCAGCGGATGGATCGTTACAAGGCCGTGATCGCGCAGATGCTGGAGGTCGGTACTGCCTACCACTGCTACATGACACCCGAAGAGCTGGATGCGATTCGCGAAGCGCAGCGCGCACGGGGTGACAAGCCGCGCTACGACGGCCGCTGGCGTCCAGAGCCGGGCAAGGTGCTGCCGACGCCGCCAGAAGGCGTGAAGCCGGTGGTGCGTTTCAAGAACCCGACAAGCGGCAAGGTTGCATGGAACGACGTGGTGAAGGGGCTGATCGAGTTCGATAACGCAGAACTGGACGACCTGATCATCGCGCGCCCCGATGGCACGCCCACCTACAATTTCTGTGTCGTGGTTGATGACTGGGACATGGGCATCACCCATGTGATCCGCGGCGACGATCATGTGAACAACACGCCGCGCCAGATCAACATCCTCAGCGCGCTGGGCGCCGAATTGCCGCAGTACGGCCACCTGTCGATGATCCTCGGCTCGGACGGGCAGAAGCTCTCCAAGCGCCACGGCGCAGTCAGCGTGATGCAGTACGACGACGATGGTTATCTGGTTGAATCCGTCATCAACTACCTTGCACGACTGGGCTGGAGCCACGGCGACGACGAGGTGTTTTCGCGTGAGCAGTTCGTCGAGTGGTTTGATCTCGATCGCATCACGCCCTCGGCAGCGCAATTCAACTTTGAAAAGCTCGACTGGCTCAACGCGCACTACATCAAACAGGCCGAGCCCGCGGTGCTGGTGGCGGATGCGGCGCGGCGCCTGGCCAAGCGTGGCGTATCGATTGAGAACGGGCCGAGTCTTGAGGCGGTTGTCGCGCTCTACCGTGAGCGGGTGAGCACCCTGGTTCAACTGGCGGACTCGGTGGAGGCTTATTACATCGACATCCAGCCGTCGGAGGAGATGGCGAGCCAGCATCTCACCGATGCCGCCAAGGCTGCCCTGCGTTCCTTGCAGGCGCGATTTGCCGGCGCAGTCTGGGATAAAGCCACCTTGAGTGCCGCCATCAAGGAAACCTGCAACGAGCATGGCCTGAAGATGCCCCAGGTTGCGATACCGCTCCGTGTGGCGCTGCTTGGCGTGAGCCAGACGCCCGCAATTGATGCGGTACTCGAAGTGCTGGGGCGCGACTGCGTGATGGCACGGCTGGCGAAGCTCGGCTAAGGTGGCTTTGCGGCAAGCCAGCAGCGAAGGGGGCGCAGTTTTGCAGCCCCCTTTTTCATTTAGGGTGTCGCCAAAATAAAAAGCCGCGGGGGTTGCCCGCGGCTTCGTCTGGGTATGCCGTTTTGATACGGCGTTCGTCGGTTCCGGTTCCGTATGTTTTGTCAGGCAACTCATGATTGCCCGTGTGTGCATTCACGGCCTTGAGTGTGCGGACTTGAACGGTTGATGGGGGGACGAACCCCCTTTGCGATCCGCCTGGTGAAGCTTATCCACAGAATCTGTGGGGCAATCTGTGGATAAGCTGTGAATCGCGGGGTGCAGCGGGTGCGCAGCGTGCGGGTGCTTTGTTTGATGCACTTTGCAGCATTGTTTCAGTCGCGGTGCTCGATGCCGTCGACATAGAGCCAGCGGCCGTCGATGCGCTCGAAGCGGCTTGTTTCATGCAAACGCCCTGCGCGGCCGCCGACCTTGAAGCGTGCGATGAATTCGACGCGGGCCTCGTCGCCATTGCTGTGGTGGGCACACACCTCAAGCCCGATCCATTTTGGCTTGGGGGATTCATCCAGATCGAGTTCCGTCGGGCGCGTGGCTGGCGCCCAAGAGCTGAGCAGATAGTCGGCCAAGCCCAATGCGAAGGCGCTGTAGCGCGAACGCATCAAGGCTTCGGCGGTGGGCGCCGCTTCGCCACCATGCCAGCGGCCACAGCATTCTGCGTAGCTGCTGCCGCCACACGGGCAGGGGAGCTTCGCCTTGCGCATTTACTTGGTTGCGGCGAGGTAGCCGGTGATTTCCTCGCGATCGTGGTAGAGGTGCTTGAAGCGCAGGGTCCAGTCGCGGCCCGAGACCGACATGCGGCGGTAAATCAGGTTGCGCGCCTGTTCCAGTGCTTCATGGCGCTTTTTCATCGGCAGCTTGAGGTTGAACATCGTGCGACGGCAGCGCCCGGAGGCCACCCATTCGGCCACCAGTTGGGCGACGCGCGAGGGCTGCTCGACCATGTCGCAGACCATCCATTCCACCGGGCGCGGTGGCTTCCAGACAAAACCGTCGGCGCGGATGTGTTCAACCATGCCCGTCGCCCTAACGCTTTCGGCCATCGTGCCGTTATCAATGGCAGTGACCAACAAACCGCGATGCGCAAATTGCCAAGTCCAGCCCCCCGGCGCCGCACCCAGATCGACCGCCTTGAGCCCAGCCCTCAGGCTGGACTTGCGTTCGTCTTCGCTGAGCAGTCCGAAGAAAGCTTCGGCCAGTTTGAGCGTCGATCGGCTTGGCGCCTCGCGTGGCATGCGGAGTCGGGCAATGCCCATGGGCCACGGCGAGGCCTGCGAGGGATCCGAGGTGCCGATGAATACGCGCTTTGGACTGGTGAAGAAGAGGTGCAGGTTCGGTGCGTCGGGGCGATCGAAAAGGCGCTTGTTGTCGTGCAGGGCGCTCTCAAGGATCGGCATGAAGCGTTTGAAGAACGAGGAGAGCGTTTTGGCTTCGTTGGTGTCGGGCGTCTCTGCCCACACGCGGCCAAAGCGGCCATGCAGGCGGCCGATTGCCGCCATCAAGGGGGTCAGTCGGTCTTTTTCCGGCAGATCGTCAATAGTTTCGCGCACCCAGATGAGCTGGCGCGCAAACACGAGTTGGTCGTATGCAACCACGCGCTGCGCTTCTTCAAGCGGGGCGTCGAACTCATGCAGCACGAAACCGCAGTCCGGTGTGCTGTGCGATTGCCCGGCGACGCCGGATTTTGCGCATTTGGCCGCGAACTCTGCGGCGAGGTCTTTTTCAAAGCCTGGGCGGCAATAGGCGATGGCGCGACTAGTAAAGTCCATGGCGGGTCACAGGCTGAAGTGGACTGGGCATGTTACCCGATGCGGGCGGAATTGATTGAGGTGGGCAATTGAAGGAATTCGTGGCGACCTCGGAGCTGGAGCTCGGCATGTTCGTGGCGGAACTGGATCGACCCTGGCTGGAGACACCATTCCTGATCCAGGGCTTCATGATCGAGAACGATCAACAACTGGCGCAGTTGCGGGCCGTTTGCCGAATTGTCGCAATAGATCGAGATCTTTCCGAGGCAAGGCACCAACACCCGCTGCCCCGGCAAGTTGATGCGCCAGTGCGGCGCTCGCCAAGTGCCGAATTGCCGCCGATGCCATTGCCTCAGGCGCCGACCGACTTCTTTGAGCTCTTGCGCTTCTTGAAACAGCAAGAGTCGGACCCGGGGCAGCCGGCCGTCGATGGGGGGCCGGTCCTTGCCTGGCAAGCGGCACAGACGGCCTTGCCGCCCGATTTGCTGGCAGATGAGCCGCCCGCGAGTTGCAACAAGCCCGAGCAGACAGGGGTTTGGGCTTGGCTGCGAGCGCGCGCGCGCGACGCGCTTGGGCAAAACGGTGTCGAGGAAGCGTTCGTGGATGAGGGTGAGGTTCAGGAGGAGGCGCCTTACCCGATCCGGGTGCCGCTTGAGCAGGAGCTGGTTGCGGCGGCCCCGGTACACCGTGAGGCGGTCATCGCGGTCAAGGAAATCCTGCGCGACGTTGAAAGGCAGGTTCCGCCTGACCTTGGCCGTGCTCGCGAAGTGGTGGGCGACATGATGCGCAGCGTCGTGCGACATCCCGATGCCCTGCTTTGGCTGACTCGTCTGAAGCGAACGGATCGCTACACCTACGATCACGCGCTCGATTGCAGCACTTACATGATGGTTTTTGCGCGCCATCTTGGCCTGCCCGAGGAACGGATCGTGCTCCTGGGGATGGCGGGGCTGATGCTGGACATCGGCAAGCTGCGGCTGTCACAGCGTTTGCTCGCCAAGACGGGGGCGCTGACCCCGCTTGAGTACGAGCTGTTCAAGACTCATGTCGAGAGCGCGGTGCTGATCCTGCGAGCCGACGCGAATGCGGATCCCGAACTGATTCAGATCGTTGCGCGACATCACGAGCGCTTCGATGGCAGTGGCTATCCGGAGGGCATCCAGGGCGAGCAGATCGGGGTTTTCGGCGAAATGGCAGGCATTGTCGACAGCTTTTGCGCGATGACCCGCCATCGATCCTGGCGTCCGGCTGTGTCCGCCCAGCGAGCTCTTGAAACCCTGATCAGCCAACGCAACAAGCACTTCAGCGAGGTGCTGGTGGATCAGTATGTGCAATGCATCGGTATCTATCCGGCAGGCACACTGGTTGAACTTAATTCAGGCGAAGTTGCGGTGGTGGTGGCGCAGAACCGGGTGCGGCGGCTCCAGCCCCGGGTGATGATCCTGCTCGCACCCGATCACTCGGCCAATGCGAATCCCCATACGATTGATCTGCTGTTTGATCCACTGGTGCCAGGCGGGAATGAGCCGTATCGGATTGTTCGTTCCTTGCCCGAGCATGCGTTCGGAATCGACCCGGCGCAGTTCTATCTGGCCTGACCGCGATGCCGATGACGCCTCCTCCGATTCTGGCCGACGAGCGCATCGCTGAGGCGCTGCAAGCACAAGGTTTTGGCGAACGCGAGCGCAGTGCGTTGCGTGCGTTCTGGCAAAGCTCGGACGCGCACGCTTTGTCCGCGCGACTGAGAGAGCGCGTCGGTGCACTGCGTGTTGAATGTCTGGACTGCGGCTCCGGCGATGCGGCCGGCGGCTTCTTCGATACCACGCTTGGCGTAGTGGGGTGGGAGCTCACCGAGGATTGGCCCATCGCCATGCGCAGCCGCTGGCTTGTGCTGCGGGCCAAGGGGGCGCCGGCAAGCTTGCCGGCGCGGGTTGCGGCGGTGGTGCTCGACCTTCTGTATCAGGAACTGGCCAAGGGCCGGGCCAGTGTGTCGCGTCTGGATGTCGATCTTCTCCAGATTCTCAGTCGGCTGGGGCTGTTCGTGGTCGGGCTCCTGGCAGAGGCCTCCAGCGCCGCCGAGGCGCGCGCGCGCTGGCTATCCGAGCATACGGACGCGGCCTCGGGCTTACCCAACCGGGCTGCGCTCGACCAGTTGTTCAACGCACGTGAGCCCGCGGCCGGTGCGCACGCCATGCTGGCTGTGCTCCTTCAATGGACGGCCAGCGCTGTGATGCTCAACAGTGCTGAGCGCGACCAGGCCCGGCTTGCACTTGGGGCAGCGCTGGCGGGCTGTGCCCGATCGCAAGATGGCTTGTGCCGGGTGGGCGACGACGAATGGGTGTTGTGGGCGCCTGGCATTGGTGCCGACATGCGGGTGCGTCTTGCGGCGGCGGCGCTGCTTGAATCTGGTGCGCGGGCGCTTCGTGCCAGCGGTGTGGCTTCGCACGCAACGCTTTGCGTTGGGGTGGCGGTGTCGCCAGAGCAGGGGGATACCGCTGACGCCGTATTCAACGCTGCCCGTCGGGCCCGTGCGGCCGCGCTGAGGGACGGCCTGAACCTCCGCATCGCGGGTCCCGAACTGGAGCTCGAACGCGTTGATCGGGCGAGGCTTGAGCATGAATTCGTTGATGCGCTGCGCAACAACGTCTTCAGCCTGCATCTGCAGCCGATCGTGCACCTTGCCGACGGCGCCTGCCACGGCGCAGAGGCCTTGCTGCGCTGGCAGCGCGCGGATGGAACGATGGTGCCACCCCCTGTCGTGGTAGAGCTTGCCGAGCAGTTCGGGCAGATGGATCAGCTCAGCCGTTTTGTGGTGCAGCGGGCGTCGGCCATTCTGGCGGACCTGGCAGCGGCCGGCGTGCAGGCTGGACTGTCGGTCAACCTTGCCGGCAGCGACTTGCGCGACCCCGAACTGCCTCAGTTCGTGGCGCAGGCACTGATGACCTGGCGCGTGGCGCCACCCTTGCTGACGCTTGAGCTGACCGAGGGTTCAATGATCGCCGATGACGCGCAGACCATCGGCGTGATCCGCCGCCTTCGTGACGCGGGCCATGGCGTCGCGCTTGATGACTTCGGCACCGGGTACTCGTCGCTCGCCTGGTTGCGCCGGCTACCCGCTACACGCTTGAAAATCGACCGCATGTTCATCAGGAAGATGCCCGAAACTGCGCAAGATCATGCGATTGTCCGCTCGGTCATCCTGCTGGCGCAGGGGCTGGGGCTGAACGTCGTCGCCGAGGGCGTCGAGCGTGAAGAGCAACTGCGGCAGTTGCGCGAGCTGGGCTGCGATGCCGCGCAGGGCTACCTCTTCGCGCGCCCGATGCCGGTCGCCGAGTTTGTCAGCTGGTGGCACGCTTGGGGCCGCGAAGGGCGCGAGGCTTACTGGCGCCCGTCACCTGACCCTGCTTAGTTTGTCGGCGCTGAAGCGGCCTGCTTGGCTTTCGCGCCAGCTTTGCCGCTGGCCTTGTCCTCGGCCGCTTTGTCGCTTGAATCACCGCTGTTTTCATCATGATTCTTTGTGGTCGGCGACGAAGCATCGCTCTCTGCGCTCTCATCCGGCTTTGCGTCAGTGTCCTCTTCGCCGGTTTCGGAGGCAGGCTTTTTCTTTGGTTTGGGCAGGCTGGGCGGTACCGTGGGCTTGATGACTTCGAGTTTCTGCTCGGTCATGTAGTCGTTCATTTCCTTCCAGCCGGCAAACACCGCCGCCTTGGGCGCCTTCGGATTGAACTGGTAGCAGTCCTCCAGCGCACGTCCGGCGTGGCGGCAAGCGGCACCAACCGCCTTGCCTTCTGCTTCGACCGCACGCGTGTCATCAAGCCCGAGTTGTTCGCATGCGCTCAGCAGGCTCAGGCATAGCAGTGCGAGCGGGATAGCGGGGGTGTTTGGGCGTTGCATGGTGCGGCTCCGGGGCTAGGTGTTCCAGTAATGATTACGTCCCCCGATGACAGAACTTGATTGCCTTTCATCGGGTGGGTGCTTGCGTGTGTTGCGGCTTGCATATAATCGGCGCCTCTTCCTGCAGCAGCCATGAGTCGCTTACCCATGAACACACTTCGCCTGATTACGCCGATTGCTTTGTCGCTTTCGTTGATTGCCGCGCCCGCTTGGGCGCAGAAAGCCAAAGCGGCACCCGCACCGGCCGCCGATATCGAACTGCGCAGCCAGTTGTCCAAAGAGAAACAGGATGCGCTCAAAGCCCTGATTGAACGCTTCAACGAGGCCAACAAGGGCAGCCGGATCGTGTTGTCGGAGCAAGCCTGGAGCGACAGCGCCCCCGCTGCGATGCAGATCCTGGAAGGCGAGAGCGAAATGAACTTCCTCGCCGGCAAGAAGCGCTACAAGCCGATGGCGGCGGTGCTCAAAGACGCGGGCGTGAAGCCGGCCGTGCTTGAGCGGGCCGCGCCGGTGGTTGCGCCGGTGTCTTTCGACGCCAAGGCGGGTCTGCTGGCGCTGCCGGTTGGTCTTTCAACCCCGGTGTTCTTCGTCAATCAGGACATGCTGCGCAAGAGCGGTGTCGATGCCGGCATCCCGGTTCGCACCTGGGCCGATGTGCAGGAAGTCGCCGGCAAGCTCGCCGATGCGGGCGTTGCATGCCCGCTGGCTGTGGCGCGCCCGGCAACCGTGTTGCTTGAAAACGCAGCTGCGTGGCACAACGAAGCGGTTGTCAACGCCAAGGGTGAGCTGGCGGTGAACGGCCTCAACTATGTGCGGCACATTGCGCGCATGGCGTCCTGGCAGAAGTCGCGCTACCTCAACATTTTCGGTCATGGTGACGAGGCGGTTGGCAAGTTCGCCGCCGGCCAGTGCGGCATGTTGATTGCCGGGCAGTCGGCGATGCCGGCGGTTTCCAGCGGCGGCTTTGGCGTCGGCGTGAGCGCAATGCCTTACTACGCCGACGTTGCCGGCGCGCAGCAAAACACCCTGGCGGATGGTGCCAGCCTCTGGGTGACTGCGGGTCGTAGTGCGAACGAGTACAAGACGATCGCCAAGTTCGTCGCATTCTGGCTTGAGCCGACTCAGCAGATCGAGTGGATGCGCGCGACAGGCTATCTGCCGCTGAACCGCGCAGGCGCCTTCGCTGCGGGCAGTCAGTCGCTCGGATCCGAACTCGGCCATGTCAAGGTCGCGATCGATCAATTGATCGCCAAGCCGGCAACGGCTAACTCGCGTGCCACTACGCTGGGTCGTGATCCGCGCACGCTCAAGGTCTTGAACGACGAGCTCGACGCCGTCTGGAACCAGGGCAAGGCAGCCAAGCTTGCGCTGGACGAGGCAGTCGCCAAGGTTCGCGCACTCGGTCTGCGCTGATCCAGCATGGGCCAGTGGTCGCTGCCGCGGATTGTTGCCCACCGTTGTGGCGGCACGCTGGCCCCTGAAAACACCCTGATCGGGCTCGAGTTCGCAGTCGCCCACGGCTGCTACGGGGTCGAGTTCGATGTAATGCTCTCCGGCAGTGGAACGCCGGTGCTCATCCACGACGAAACCCTTGAACGCACTACCAGCGGATTCGGGGCGGTTTCCGATACGCCGGACGAGACCTTGTTGCGGCTTGATGCCGGTAGCTGGCGTTCGGAGCGGTTCGCGGGCGAACGCATTCCCTTGTTCGCCGATGCCATCCGGCGCTGCCGTGCACTGGGGATTGCGGCGAACGTGGAAATCAAGCCGGCAAGCGGTTTTGATCATGCCACCGGGCGGGCCGCAGCGCTTGCTGCGGCACTCGGGTGGGCGGGCGATGATCGCTTGCCGCTGCTTTCGTCGTTCAGTGGCGAGGCGCTTGCCGCCGCGGCTGAGGCCGCCCCCGACTTGCCGCGTGCGCTGCTGTTTGAAGCCATCCCGCCTGATTGGCGCGCGCGACTCGAAGTGCTTGGCGCGATTGGCCTCGTTTGCGATGGCCGCTTGCTGGATGCGCAAACCGCCAGCGCGGTGAAGCGGGCGGGCTATCGTCTAGCGACCTACACCGAGAACGATCTGGCACATGCGCAGTTGCTGCAAAGCTACGGCGTGGATTCGATCATCACCGACCGACCGGACTTGCTCGCCCCCTTGCGCTGAGCGGTCTATCGGCCCGGTGCAGTCCTGCGTTTGCGGTGTACCGCCCGCAAGTACGCAAATCCCACACGGCCGTTGCGGCCGTCTGACGCGATAATCCAGCCTCTTTGCTTTTTTACGGTTTCTGCCTGAAATGCCGGACTTCCGAGAGCTTTCCGCATTGGTGCGATCGCGCCTGCCAATCATCGCGATCGATACGGTTGAAGAAAACAAGGCGCTGGTGCTGCTGCAGCGGCTCGCCGACGAACTGGGTCAGCCCTTGTTCCGTTGGAGTGCGGCAGACGGACTGGCGCAGCTTAACTTTCGCTACGGTTCGTCCGATCTGCGTGACCAGGGTTTCGTTGACGGTCATCGCAGCCAGCACAGTTCGCCCCCCAGTAACCGCGATCCACAAGCGATCGCAGAGACCCAGGTCTTCCAGGCGGCCTTGCAGCACATCGAAAAGCGCGGCAAGGCGGGCATCTATGTCTTGCTTGATCCGCACCCCTTTTTCGGAGAGGCGGTTTCGATTCGCCTGCTGCGCGAAATCGCGCTTGATCACGCGGTGGCTGGCCGCACCCTGGTGCTGATTGCGCCGGGCTTGAGTTTGCCGCCGGAGCTTGCCCGCCACTCGGCGAACATGCGTTTGCGCATTCCTGACCTGACGCGGGTGCGCGAAATGCTCAAGGAGGAAATGCAAGGCTGGGCTGCGAAGCAGGGGCAGCCGGTGCGCGGCGACCAAGCCAGCGCCAACCTGCTCGTTCAGCAATTGGTCGGGCTTTGTGAAGACGATGTCCGGCGTCTTGTTCGGGGTGCCGTGCAAGATGACGGCGCTCTCACGCGTGAAGACGTCGAGCGCATCGTGCGCATCAAGCAGGATCTGCATGGCAGCGGCGGGCTGGACGTTCAGTTGCCGCAAGAAGGGCTGGAGCAGCTTGCGGGTATGCGGCGCCTCAAGCGTTGGCTGGGCCACCGCAGGCCGGTGTTTACCGGTGAGGTGTCGGCGCCGGACCTGCCCGTCCCGCGCGGCATGCTTTTGCTGGGCGTTCAGGGCGCAGGCAAGAGCGCCGCTGCGAAGGCGGTGGCCGCCTCATGGCGTGTTCCGCTGGCGCGGCTCGATATCGGTAGCCTGTTCGACAAGTTTCAGGGCGAAACCGAGCGAAAACTGCGCGAGGCCCTGCAGGCCGCCGAAGCGCTGGCGCCGGCCGTGCTGTGGGTTGATGAGATCGAGAAGGCGCTAGCGAGCAATGGCAGTGATTCCGATGGCGGGCTGTCGCGGCGGATCCTTGGTTACCTGCTGACCTGGATGGCCGAGCGCAAGTCGCGCGTGTTCATTGTTGCGACGGCCAACCGTGCGGAAGATCTGCCGCCCGAACTGATCCGCAAGGGGCGTTTCGACGAGATCTTCTTTGTCGATCTGCCTAGCGAGGAAGTGCGCACCGAAATCCTGCGCCTGCACCTGGTGCGGCGAGGATTTGCGGCTGAGCAGTTCGATCTGGATGCCCTTACCGCGGCCTCTGCGGGATTTTCGGGTGCGGAAATCGAGCAGGCCATCGTGGCGGCACGATACGAGGGGCTGGCTAGCGGCGAAGGCCTCGATAGCGTCACGCTGCTGGGCGAAATCTCATCCACCCGGCCGCTTTCGGTGGTGATGGCCGAGAAAGTCACCGCCTTGCGTGCCTGGGCGATGGAGCGCTGCGTCAGCGTGGACTGAGAGCGCCTGTGGCTCCGGGGCAAATTCAGGCTTTCAGTTACAATCGACTGTTTCTATTCACATATTCGCGCGTTTGCGCGCGAGCAAAGCACGGAACGCCATGAAAAGCGCAGAGATCCGCCGCCAGTTCCTTGAGTTTTTCGCCTCCAAGGGCCACCAGATCGTTTCATCCAGCTCGCTGGTGCCGGGCGACGACCCGACCCTGCTGTTCACCAACGCCGGGATGAACCAGTTCAAGGACGTCTTCCTTGGATTCGACAAGCGGCCCTATACCCGCGCCACCACCTCGCAAAAGTGCGTGCGTGCCGGCGGCAAGCACAACGACCTTGAGAACGTTGGCTACACCGCGCGCCACCACACCTTCTTCGAGATGCTGGGTAACTTCAGTTTCGGCGATTACTTCAAGCGCGACGCAATCAAGTACGCGTGGGAACTGCTGACCGAGGTCTACAAGCTGCCGACCGAGAAGTTGTGGGTCACTGTTTACGCGGAAGACGACGAGGCTTACGAGATCTGGAACAAGGAAGTCGGCGTGCCGGCCGAACGTATCGTGCGGATCGGCGACAACAAGGGCGCGCGCTACGCCTCTGACAACTTCTGGATGATGGGTGACACCGGCCCGTGTGGCCCCTGCACCGAGATCTTCTACGACCACGGCGAGCAGATCTGGGGGGGCCCGCCGGGAAGCCCGGACGAAGACGGCGACCGCTACATCGAGATCTGGAACAACGTGTTCATGCAGTTCAACCGCGACGAGGCGGGCGTGATGCATCCGCTGCCCAAGCCCAGCGTGGATACCGGCATGGGCCTCGAACGCATCTCGGCGGTGCTGCAGCATGTGCACGCCAACTACGAGATTGACCTGTTCCAGAGCCTGATCAAGGCCGCCGCGCGTGAAACCCGCAGCAGCGACATGGACAGCCCCTCGCTCAAGGTGCTGGCCGACCACATCCGCGCCTGCTCCTTCCTGATCGCCGATGGCGTGATCCCGGGTAACGCGGGCCGCGGCTATGTGCTGCGCCGGATCATCCGCCGCGCTATCCGTCATGGTTACAAGCTTGGTGCGCGCGCGGCCTTCTTCCACAAGATGGTGCCGGACCTCGTAGCCGAAATGGGCGAGGCCTACCCGGAGCTGGTGAAGGAACAAGCCAAGGTCACCGCGATCCTGAAGGAAGAAGAAGACAGCTTCTTCCGCACGATCCAGAACGGCATGGAAATCCTCGACGCCACGCTGGCGGTGATGGAGACGAATGGTCGCAAAGAGCTGGACGGCGAAATCGCCTTCAAGCTGCACGACACCTACGGCTTCCCGCTCGATCTGACGGCTGACATCTGCCGCGAGCGCAGTTACACCGTCGACGCCGCCGGCTTCGACGCCGCGATGGCGCGCCAGCGCGAGCAGGCGCGTGCCGCCGGCAAGTTCAAGATGGCTGCGGCGCTTGAATACAGCGGCAGCGCGACCACCTTCCACGGTTACGACAAGCTGAACGTAGAAGGCGCGCGTGTCACGGCAGTGTACGTCGACGGCGCACCGGTCGATGTGGCGGTGGCCGGGCAGGATGCTGTCATCGTGCTCGACAACACGCCGTTCTACGCCGAATCGGGCGGTCAGGTTGGCGACGCTGGCGTGCTGCAAAACGGTACGACGCGCGTCGTGATTGAAGACACGCAGAAGATCCAGGCCGACGTGTTCGGTCACCACGGCCAGGTGGTCGAGGGCTCCGTGCGCGTCGGCGATCTGCTGAATGCCAAGGTCGACGGCGAGTCGCGCGCCCGCATCATGCGCAATCACTCGGCGACCCACCTGATGCACAAGGCATTGCGTGAAGTGCTGGGTGAGCATGTGCAGCAGAAGGGCTCCCAGGTCGACGCCGAGAAGACCCGCTTCGACTTTGCGCACAACGGCCCGATGACCGACGACGAGATCCGCAAGGTCGAGGCGATCGTCAATCGCGAGATCCTCGCCAACGCCGCTACCCAGGCCCGTGTGTTGCCGATCGCCGAAGCGCAGAAGACCGGCGCGATGATGCTGTTCGGCGAGAAGTACGGCGACGAGGTGCGTGTGCTTGACATCGGTTCCTCGCGCGAACTCTGCGGCGGCACCCATGTTGCCCGCACCGGCGACATCGGCTTGTTCAAGATCGTCGCCCAGGGCGGCGTGGCGGCGGGTATCCGCCGAGTCGAAGCGACAACGGGCGAGTCGGCCTTCGCGATCGTTCAGCAGCAGGACGCGCTGATCGGTGAGCTGGCCGCAACGCTCAAGGTGCCGGCTTCGGATACCGTGGCGCGGGTTGCGCAGTTGCAGGATCAGCTCAAGGCCGCCGAGAAGGAACTGGCGAAGCTCAAGAGCGAGATGGTCGTGATGCAGCTCGAAGAGCTGGTCGCTGCCGGCGTGCGTACCGTCAAGGGCGTCAAGGTCGTGGCTTTGCGGCTTGAGAACATTGACGCGGCCACCTTGCGCGACGTGGCGGACAAAGCGCGTGATCGCCTGGGCGAAGGTGTCGTGGTGGCGGCCGCCGTGACCGACGGCAAGGTGTCGTTGGTCGCAATGGTCACCAAGTCGCTCACCGACAGGCTCAAGGCGGGCGAGATCGTCGGCGTTGCCGCGCAGGTCGTGGGCGGCAAGGGCGGTGGCCGGCCGGACATGGCGCAGGCTGGCGGTACGCAACCGGAGAAGCTGCCGGAAGCCTTCGAGACTGTCTTGCAGTTGCTAGATTCGAAACTCTGATCCAGCTTCAATTCAAGGGCCGCCCTAGTCCGGCCCTTTTCGTTTCTGGAGCTTGAGCATGAGCACGCTGCGCACGGACATGTCGGTCGCCCAACTCAACGCATGGAGCCCCGGTTGCTTGCCGGGCCACCACGGCTTCGAGGTGCTGGAACTGGAGCAGGGTCGGCTGATCGCGAAGTTGCCGCTCGGCCCGGAAGTCATGGCGCCGAATGGCTTCCTGCATGCCGCGAGCGTCGTGCTGCTTGCTGATTCCGCATGTGGATACGGCGCGATTGCGCATCTGCCGGAAGGTGCGAGCAACTTTACAACGATCGAACTGAAGACGAATTTTCTTGCGACGGCCAAAGAGGGCGAAGTGCTGTGCGAGGCGCGCGCTGTGCACCTGGGGCGCACGACACAGGTCTGGGATGCCGAGGTGCGTCGGCCTGACGGCACCCGGATCGCCTTGTTCCGCTGCACACAGATGATTCTTTGGCCTAAAGCCTGAGTGCTCTGCCACCTTGGCTGCGGCCGCGCGCGGGCCGGCGCAAGCGTGGAATCCGAAGTCGCATTTGATCCAGACGAAAAGATCGTCGCCTTGCTGCGCGCACACTGAGGCTCCCTGCCGCCGGCGAGCGTTTCGTTGCCCGCCTGCGACGCCACAGGAAAGGGCTGGGCATGCAGATTCATCAGGCCGACGTTGTCGTCGTCGGAGCCGGCGGCGCCGGACTACGGGCCGCCATCGCGGTCGCAGAACTTGACCCGCGTTTGCGGGTGGCACTGGTCTCCAAGGTTTATCCGATGCGCAGCCACACCGTGGCTGCCGAGGGCGGCTCCGCCGCCGTGGTCCAGTCGCATGACAGTCTCGAACACCACTTCCATGACACCGTAGCCGGTGGCGACTGGCTCTGCGAGCAGGATGTCGTCGACTACTTCGTCGCCCACTGTGCCGAAGAAATGGTGCAGATGGAGCACTGGGGCTGCCCCTGGAGCCGCAAGGAAGATGGCCACATCAACGTGCGCGCCTTCGGCGGCATGAAGATCGAGCGCACCTGGTTCGCCGCCGACAAAACCGGCTTCCACATGCTGCACACGCTGTTTCAGACCTCGATGAAGTACCCCTCTATCAAGCGTTTTGACGAGTACTTCTGCGCTGATTTGCTCGTGGACGAAGGGCGCTGCGGCGGCGTGGTGGCAATCGAGATCGCCAGCGGCGAGCTGGTGCAAATCCAGGCGCCGTCAGTCGTGCTGGCAACCGGTGGGGCGGGGCGCGTATTCCGCCAGAACACCAACGGCGGCATCGTCACCGGCGACGGCATGGCGCTCGCTTACCGCCACGGCGTGCCCTTGCGCGACATGGAATTCGTGCAGTACCACCCGACCTGCATGCCCGGCACCGGCTTGCTGTTCACCGAAGGTTGCCGTGGCGAAGGCGGGATTCTCACCAACCGCGATGGCTATCGCTACCTGCAGGACTACGGCCTCGGCCCGGCCGATCCGTGGCCGCGCAAGAAAGCGATGGAACTGGGGCCGCGCGACAGGCTTTCACAGGCCTTCTGGCACGAGGAACGCAAGGGCCGCACGATTGACGGCCCGCACGGCTCGGTCGTGAATCTGGACTTGCGCCACCTGGGCGAGAAGAAGCTGCGCGAGCGCTTACCGCAGATCTGCGAGCTGGCCGAAGAGTTCCTCGGTATCGATCCGGCCAAAGCACCGATTCCGGTGCGCCCGGCGGTGCACTACACGATGGGCGGCATTCTGGTTGATGGCGACTGTGCAGCGCCGCTACGCGGGCTGTTCGCCGCAGGCGAATGCTCCAGCGTCGGCATCCACGGCGCGAACCGCTTGGGGTCGAACTCGCTCGCTGAGCTGTGCGTGTTTGGCAAGGTGGCGGGTGAGTCTGCGGCGCGCTTTGCGCAAGACTCGGCGCCACTGCGCCGCAATCATCTGGCGGAACAGGCTTCCGATGTCGAAGCACGGGTTCGCGGCCTGATGCACAACCCTGGCACCGAGCGCATCGCCACGCTGCGAACCGAGATGGCCAAGACGATGGAGCAGGGCTGCGGCATCTACCGCCTCGGTGATGAGATGCAGGCCACCTGTGACAAGCTGGCCGAGCTGCGGGAGCGCTTCACTCGTGTGAAGCTGGACGACCAATCGCGTGTGTGGAACTCGGAATGGCTGCTCGCGATCGAGCTGGGCTACCAGCTTGAGGTCGCGCAAGCGATGGCGCATTCGGCGCTGCAGCGGCGCGAGTCACGCGGCGCGCACCAGCGCCTGGATGGCTACGAGGCGCGCGACGATGCGAACTACCTGAGCCACTCGCTGGCGATCTACAGCGGGCGCGATGCACCCCGCATCGACTACGGGCCGGTGAAGATCACCCACCTGCCGCCGGGCGTGCGCGCCTATGGCGCCGAGGGTGAGCGCGTCGAGCAGGAAAGGAGTGCCGCCGGTGTCTGAACAGGAAAAAATCATCGAGATCGAGGTACTGCGCTATCGCCCCGAGCAGGACGAAAAGCCGGTGCCGCAGGTCTTCAAGGTGCCCTTCACCGACGACATGTCAGTGCTGCAAGGCATCCAGTACATCAAGGACTGGCTCGACGGCACGCTCAGCTATCGCTGGTCTTGCCGCATGGCAATCTGCGGCAGCTGCGGGATGATGGTTGACGGTATTCCCAAGCTGGCCTGCAAGACTTTCCTGCGTGACTACTACCCGAACCGCGTGCGGATCGAGGCGCTGGCGCACTTCCCGATTGAGCGCGATCTGGTCGTGGTGGCAGATGATTTCATCGAGAAACTCCAGCGCATCAAGCCCTGGATCATCCCGAAGGAGGCGCGCACGCTGGAGCAGGGCGAGTACATCCAGACGCCGGCCGAGCTGGATGTCTACGAACAGTTCTCGTCGTGCATCAACTGCATGCTGTGTTACGCGGCTTGCCCGCAGTACGGCCTCAACGACAAATTCCTTGGCCCCGGCATCATCGCCCTGCTGCATCGCTACAACGCGGATTCGCGCGATGGCGGCGAGGCGGAGCGGATGCAGGAGATCCACGGCCACGAGGGGGTCTTTAACTGCACGGCGGTGGGCTATTGCTCCGAGGTTTGCCCGAAAGGTGTAGACCCGGCCAATGCGGTCAACGTGAACAAGACCAAGGTGGCGCAGGACTACTTCCTGCGATTCGTTCGCCCCAAAGCGAAGGGAGGCATGGAATGAACGCGCGACGCCCGTACAAGCGCCCGATGCCCGGCTGGTGGCGCAAGAACCCCTTCTTTGTCGAGTACGTGATTCATGAGGCCACGGCCTGTTTCGTGGCGGCCTACGCCTTCATCCTGCTAGCGGGCCTGGTGTGTCTTGCCATGGGTGAGCAGAGCTGGAACGCTTGGCTGGCGCAGGTGCGCAGCCCGATGGCGGTGCTCGCACACTTGATCATGCTGGTCGCAATCGCTTACCACAGCTACACGTGGTTCAGGATCATGCCGAAGACCTTGCCGCCCATCGTGATTGGTGGCAAGCGCATGTCGCCCGCTGCGATCACCGGTGGCGGCCTTGCCGCAGCAGCGGTGACGTCTTTGCTGATGCTTGGTCTTGCCTGGGGGGCTTTGTCATGAGCAAACGCAGCAACGAACCCATCTTCTGGCTGCTCTTTGGTGCGGGCGGCATGTTGTCGGCCTTGCTTGGCCCGGCGCTCGTGTTGATTACCGGCATTGCCGCGCCGCTTGGACTTGGCCTTTCGCCGGATGCGTTCAGCTACGACAAGGTCCATGCCGTGGCGGTGCATTGGCTTGGAAAGGGCTTCCTGTTCCTGGTGGTGAGTCTGTTCCTGTGGCACGCGGGCCATCGCATCTTTCACAGCCTGCATGACTTTGGCATCCACGCTGGCGCGCTTGCGCGGGCGCTCTGCTACGGCGTGCCGGCGGCTGCAACCGTGATTGCAGCGGCCGCGTTGCTGGCCATCGGTTTCTAGGGAAGGCCTGAATGAGTGGTTGCGACGGCGCATCGCTGCGTTGCGGCGTGCTCGCTCCCGCGCCTATCCCATTGATATGTCTTGGTCGCTGCGCGCGCCGCGCCTTGCGCTGCATCCCTCTCGCTCACTTATTTAGACCTTCCCTAGGGCGCTGCTGAGTCGCCTGTCAGCGTGAGGCCGCCTGCGCGCAGTGCGTCAGCGGTAGGGCCGGGCACTGCTTCGCGCGTCAGATGTTGGGTGTCGATCTCGGCCTGAAGCTTGTCTTTGCCGCCGAAGGCGCGCGTGTAACGCGAAACGGCGTCTGCGAGGATGGCCTTGCGAACCCGTTCAGACACGATGGGTTTCGCATCGAACATTCGATCGGGCACACCCAGCACTTGCTGCATCTTGCCGCGCCGATACACGACGGCACCCGGGTCCGGCTCGGTTACCGACGCGCCGCCGCCGTCACTCTGAATCGTCCGCATGCCGGCGATCACGCAGGTGCTTGCGTCGCCCGACTGGGCGCAGGCGAAGACCCATTTGCGGCCGCTGCCCAGCTCACGCCGCGTGGCCTGGCTGTCTTGCCAGGTCGGGAAGCGCACGCGTTCGGGGTCGAAGGACAAGCCAAGCAAGGGGTCGCTCATGGCGCTTGCGCCGCCATCGGCCATTGCGGGCCGGGCGCTCAGCAGGCACGCCAGCACGGCCCAGCGCAGCGCTTTACGGACGGTAGATTTCATACGCCACCTTCTCCTTGCGGTAGGCCGGGCCCGGATAGATCCCGGTGCCCTGGACGAAGTCCGATACCCAGGTTTCGCCGTTGTGCATCTGGATGTGACCAGCGGTCTGGCCGGCGGGCGGTTGCAACACCACGATGTCGCCTTTCTGCGGGACGTAGCCTGCCGCGTCCAGTTTGCTGAAGCCCAGGGCGGCAAGCTTGGGGCCGTAGTCTTTGGCGTAAGTCGGGCGCGGCGCGGGAATGGTGACGCCGCCGGCTTCGATCGCCAGCCGCACGTATCGGGCGCATTGCCCCTGGCTGCTTGCGTGAGCGTGGTCGTTGAGGCGTTTGACTGCGTCATCGATCCTGAATTGCGTGCTCGCGTTCGGGCTGGGCGTTGCGGGCGCCGCAGGAGCGCCGGCGCGTGGTGTTGCGGTGGCGTCCGGCGCGGGGCCGGGGGGCGGCGTCAGCATGAGAGCCAGCGTGCCCTCATCGGGTCGGGTCCAGTTGCTGCCAATCCCGGCCGGGCCGGGTATGCGTGCGCCTGCCATGTCTGTGACCTCCTGTACGCCGGGCACACGCCAGCGCAAGCGGCGCAGGTGTGCAACGGTTGGCGGAACGAACTGCCGATGGATCCAGCCGTGGATTCTGGCAGCAAGTGCCTGCACGGCGCCAGCGGCCAGACCCGCGACTTCGCCGGTCGAAGGCGGGCGCCGCGCGTGCAGCAAGGATCAGAGCGTGCGGGCGCGATGCACCGCTTCGCTTCGGCTTCGAATGCCGAGCTTCGAATAGATGTGGTTGATGTGCGTCTTGACGGTCGCAAGCGATACGTAGAGCCGGTTGGCGATCTGCTCGTTGGTGAATTGCTCGCCGATGAGCTGGAGGATCTCCCATTCTTTGGCGGTCAATCCAGCCGGCGGCGGCTCGGCGGACTCGGTTGAGTCGGCCGCGTCTTCGCTGCTGGGCGCGCGGCGCCGCTCGAGCATGCGCTGCACGAGTTCGCGGAGGAAGTTGCGTGTCAGTGAGTCGCCCGCGAGCGAGGGTTCGGTGAGCAGGCTTTCCAGCGGGCCGAGCGCGCGTGGCGCCAGCCATAGCCAGTCGAGTCGGTCATTGTGTGCGCTGGCAATGCGCACGGCTTCGAGCAGCAGGCCGCTGTCGCCTGAATCGAGCGCAAGGATGCGGCGCCCGAGGATGGCCAGATCCTTGGCGCCGCCGCCCTCGAGCCGCTCGACAATCGCGAGAACCGCAGCCGCGTCGGCGGATTCACCCGCAAGCAGGCGGGCCGCGGCGCACAGCAGATCGCGCCGGTCGCGGTAGATGCTTGGCGGCCACGGTTCTGCCAGGGCACGCGCCGCCAGTTCGAGCAGGGCGTCGTGCCGGGCTTCGCGCGCGCGCGCCCAAATGCGTGGCAGCAGGGCTTCGGCGCGCCACTTTACGCAGAGGAAGCGCTCGGCCAGTTGGGATTCAAGCCAGGCGACGCCATCGCTGGCGGCGTCGTTGTCGCCCTCGACCAGCGACGCAATGGTTTGCAGGGTGCCGTAGGTGAAGCTCCAGTAAGCGCCGTAGGTGCAGGCGGCCTCGGTGCCGGCGGGTAGCAGCCGGCGGGCGGCGCCCGCATCGAGCCGTCGCAACTGGATCATTGCTTCAAGTCGCAGGCTGGGGTCCAACGCGGTGGCGGACTCCAGCCCCGAGGTACGGATGCGTTTGCGGCGCTCGATGGACCACCGGAGTGCGGTGTCAAGGTCGCCGGATTCGAGCGCCAGCGAGGCGCGCCGGTGCAGCGCTTCGAACTGCAGCCAGTCGAGTCGGTCGCGGTCGGCGCAGGCGAGCATGTAGGTGAGGCGGCTCTGCGCATCGGCGAAATCGCCCATCGCAAAGGCGCAGCCTGCCGCGATGTGCTGCGCCAGCGCAAAGGCCGGGTGCAAGTCTTCCTGCAAGGCTTCGAGCGCCTTGGTGGCGTGCGCCATGGCGCATTCGAAGCCGTCGTACTGGTAGGAAATGGATGCTGCCAGTGCACGCGCCTGGGCTGCGATGGCGGCGTCTTCGTGCTCGCAAAGCTGGGCGATCTGGGCGTCGGCCTCATGCGGCAGCTTGGTGACTTCAACTTTCCAGGCGGCCTCAAGCAGATTGCGCGCCGTGTGGTGGGTTTCGGTGGCCGTTGCGTCGAGAAGCGTGCGCAGCAGGGGGCGGTTGCGGTCAAACAGCAAACGCCAGCCGGCTTGCTCGATGACGCTCAGGCAGAGCGCGGTGTCACCGGCGTCGAGCGCGAGCAGGGCGGCGGGGCGGTGTTCGCCGCGTGCCAGCAAGGCTGTGGTGCCAGCGTCAAGCGCGCTGCGCCAGGCGTGCGGATCGCGCTTGCGCCAGGCCGCAACCAGGTAAGGGCGATAACGGGCGGCGAGCATCACACCCCCGCCTGCGTTGCAAAGTGGCCCGGCCAGCGTTGCAACCGATAGCAAGGTGGCGTCGGCTTGCGCGCGAGCGCCCACGCCCAGGGCCATCAACCATTCCGGGCGCGATTCCGGCAGCAGCGCGGAGCGGCCAAGATCGGCAAGTTGGGTGTCGTCCAGCGCATCGAGCCAGGCCTGCTCAAGCCAGCGTGCGAGTTCCTCGTCCCACGGGGCGTCAGGGTGCAAGGCAGCCTGGCACGCGCCCCACCAGCCTGCCCAGGATTCCGCCGTGCCGCCCAGCCCGGCGGCGCGCCACTCGTCTTGCGAGAGTGCCAGGTGATGGGCGCTCAGTGCGGACAGCCGGCCCTGCGAGCGCCAGAGTGCGATTGGCAGGTGGTTTGCGTGACGGCCAGCGATGATCACGCGGGCGCTGCGCGGCAAGGCTTCGATGGTGGCCGCCAGCGCTTGTGCGGCCAGGGTGTCGAGCCGCTCCGCGCTGTCGATCAGCAAGAGTCCGCCATCGCCGATTTCACTGCCTGCAAGCTCAAGCGCCCCGGGCAGCAAGGCCGTGGCACAGTCGATCCATGCCCGCGTCTGGGGCCAGTCGGACCAGAAACCGCGCAAGGCGCAGGTCTTGCCAAAGCCGCCCGGTGCAAGCACGGTCACGAGCGGCCGCTGGAGCCCCGCAGCCAGGGCCGCGTTAACGTGTGGCCGGGGCATGTCGGGGCGGAACGGGGCGGGGGGGTGGAGGTCTTCCATCTGCATCGGTACATCGTACCGCGACAATCAACCTCAGGGTTTGACGACTTCGTGACCACGGCGGCGGAGCATCCATGCCATCGAACAACCGGGGCAAAGATCATGACGCGGGATGAAATACGGCAGGCGGCACAACTTGAATTCGCTGCCAGTGGGAAGGAGATCCGGATCGGATCGGAGGCCGACTTGCCCTTGCCGCTGGCCGAACTGCTGGTGCTCGACGCGACACATCCGCAGGTGCTCGAAGCCCACCAAGGTGGCCTGACTGGATTCGTCTATCGCCTGCGCACCGAAACAGGCGACTGGAACATCAAGAAGGCGCGTTCAAGCAGTCTGGTGCAGAACCCGGACGGCCAGACTTCTTTTCTTAACGAGGTTCAGCGGCGCAGCGAGTTCGAAGCCGCTGCCGATCGCCCGGCTGGCATCGTGCGTACCCGGTACGCGTCTTTTCAGCAGCGGCTCATCGTGTCGGACTGGATTGACGGCCAGATCCCCAAATTCTGGGACGAACGCCGCTTGAGCAGCCTGTTCGACTTGCTGGTCGATCTGCACCTGCGTGGATTCTTCGAATGGGATGTCTCGAGCGGGAACCTGATCGACGACGGCAATCGGCTGTGGATGTTTGATTTTGGCTACATGTACCGCTTCGATCCGAAAGTCGACTTCAATTCAAACGGGCAGGCGGCCGCGTTGTTTCACCCCGCCGAGCGTTTTGAAACGCGCAGCTACTTCGCGGCGCTGCTGGAAATCGAGTCGCGTGAAGGGCAGGATGCGGCGTTGCGGGCATTCGTGCTGGAGAAAGAGATCGCCCTGGCCGCCTACCAGCGCTTGATTGCAGAACTGCGCAAGCAAGGGGCCGAGGCGTCGGTCATCAACTGGCTGGGGGGCTTTGCCCGCCGCTGGCAGCAGGCGTTGTCTGCCGACCCCGCGGCGCTATACCTTGCTGAGGGTTGGCGCTCTCATCGGCTGGATCTTGATGACGACCTGCGCGGGCAGACCTGCACCCGCCGCACCCTTGCCCGCACCGACTGGCTGATAGAGGCTGTGAGCAAGCATTACGATGCGCTGGTGAGCCTGGATGCGTTGTTCTGGCACGACGCCGGCCTGACGCGCGATGCGCTACGCCAGCAACTTGTGATTGATCGCCGCAATGCCGAAGGCTGGCAGGTGGCGGTTCAGTAGGGTGAGGCAAACGATGCGCTTTTCATTCAAGGCCGTGCTGTTCGACATGGACGGCACCATCACCGATAGCACGCCGTTTCATGATCTGGCCTGGGATCAGTTTGCCAAGGCGCACTTGGGGGCCGGCATCACGCCCGGCGATCCCCGCCTGGTGGCTGGGCGCACCGCCGATGTGATCTGCGCGCTGCTCGGGCGCGAGGTGGCGGGCGAGGCGGCGCAGCGTCTGCACGACGACAAGGAGCAGCGCTTTCAAGCCATTGCGCACGGCAAGCTCAAGCCGATCAATGGCCTGGGCCACTACCTTGCCTTGCTGGCCGAGCGCGGGATTCCAGCAGCACTGGTGACCAACGCGCCGCGCATCAACATCGATTTCACGCTCGCCCAGCTGCGCCTTGAAAACGCGTTTGAAGTGCTGCTCGGGGCCGAAGACGTTTTGCGTGGGAAGCCGCACCCCGATCCCTTCCTTGAAGCCTGCCGG
This sequence comes from Niveibacterium sp. 24ML, assembly GCF_026586805.1. Lineage (GTDB taxonomy): Bacteria > Pseudomonadota > Gammaproteobacteria > Burkholderiales > Rhodocyclaceae > Niveibacterium. Next base: position 224,282 of record NZ_JAPFHA010000003.1, read on the forward strand.
CGCCTTGGCGTGGCGCCTGAAGCGGCTTTGGTGCACGAGGACTCAGGGCTTGGCATCCGGGCCGGCGTTGCTGCGGGGGCGCCGGTCGCGGCCTTGCTGACCGGGCTCTCCGCCACCGCCGCGCGGCAGGCCGGCGCCCGTTGGGTTGCGCGCGACTACGATGACTGGTGCACGCAGATCGCCGCGGCCATTGCGTGACGGATTGCCCGAAAATTAGGCAATCGACAAAAAGCCAATCCGCTCATGGGCTTGTGTGCGCCGTACAGGGCTTATCCACAGGAGCGCACACACCTTCTGTGGAGACTTCCTACCAGCGAAGTCCGAGGGCTTGGAAGGCGATGCTCAGACAGAAGAGGGGGCCGACCCAAAGGTAGCGAACATCCTCGAAAAACGATGGCTTCTTGCCTTCGATTTTGTGGCCGATGAACTGACCGATCCACGCCAGCACGAAAACGAGGGCCGATGCCGTCAGCACATGCTCGCCCAGCGCCCAGGCCAGGCTCAGCGCAATTGCACTCACGGGCGTCATCGCCAGCAGGAAGGGGATCGAAAGCCGGGCGTAGTACGCAAGGCTGGCCGCCACGAATGCGATGGCCAGCCACGCTGAAGCGGCCCAGAGCAGGCCAATCAGACTGAGCAGTATCAGCGGAATGCAGACCAGGTGAATGCGTTCGTTGGTGTGGTTGCGGTGGCTTTCGGCGTAGTGCGAGAGCAACTGGTCGACTTCTCGATGGGGCTGTTCCGGGGGCAAGGGGCGGATCATGGCGTCTCCTGTCGCGCGTCGGGAAGTTCTGCGGGCGCGCCGATCTGGTTCTGGATGCCGCGCAAGCGCGGGGAAAGCTGAGCGAAGTCAGATTGCGGGGTTTCCACGGTAGTCGCCGCCCCGTTTTTGGCGGATGATGCCACCCATCATGAATTGGCCGGGTCAATTGCCTCCGCGGAAAGACTGGGAACTGCGACGCTTGACGTCTGCAGACGCGTTGGCCATTGCAGACCATTGGCGCGCCTTGCCCTCGGGGTCGCGTTACAGCCGATTCGGCCACATTCTTCCGGACGCTACCCTTGAGCGATTCGCGGAAGATCTTGATTTCGACACCGATCTGTTTTGTGGCGCGTTTTCGCCCGAAGGGGATCTGGTTGCCCTCGTGCAGGCCGCGCCCGAATGGGACGGCGCGTGGGAGCTGAGTTTCTCGGTCCTGCCACGGGTTCAGCGCAAGGGGCTGGCGCGTCGTTTGGGGGATCGCATCCTCAGGATGCTCGCCGCGCAGGGCGCCCGGCGTGTGCGCATGTGCTGTCTGGCGTCGAATCAGGCAATGGCCCAACTTGCTGCAGCGCTTGGCTTTGCCCTGCAACGTGAGAGCACGTTCATTCGCGGCGAGTGCGAACTGGTCCCGCCGAACGTTCGTGGATTGCGACCAGGACAACGCGAGCGTTTGCGCGGCATCTAGCCTCACTGCGCCTCGCAGATTTGTCAGGCAAAATAAATCTGGCGTTTCTTGCAGATCGTGGCATAATTCGCCCCCTCGTCTCGGCTGCCGGTAGGTTTTGTTTCCGGCACGCATCGATTTCCAGCTTCCCGTCGTTTCCGGACTCTCCCGTTCGACATACCCGGTTGGCATCGATGTTTATTGCGATGCGCCATCCCGGGTTGCCCTTGGCAAGCCCTCATTGGCTCTGCGCCACTGGATCAGATTTCTGGTTCATGCGTCGAGGCGGCCTTTTGTTTGCCTGAATTGGAGAATTGAATGTCCGAAAACGGATTTGCTGCCCTTGGCCTTGGCCAGACGCTTGAAGCCACCCTTGCATCGCAAGGCCTGACCGAACCCACCCCCATCCAGCAACAAGCCATCCCGATGTTGCTCGAAGGCGCCGACCTGATCGCGTCGGCCCCCACCGGTACCGGCAAAACCGCTGCTTTTCTGCTGCCTGCACTCGTTCGCCTGACTGCAGCCCCCAAGATCAAGAGCACGGGCCCGCGCGTGCTGGTTCTGACGCCGACGCGCGAGCTGGCCCAGCAGGTTGCGAACGCGGCCAAGCAGTTCTCCCGTCAGCTCAATCGTGTCAAGACGGTGTGTGTGACCGGTGGCGAGTCTTACCGCGAACAGAACCGTGCGATCTCGGCACCGCACGAAATCATGGTTGCAACGCCTGGTCGCCTGATGGATCAGATGCAATCCGGCCGTCTCGATTTCTCGCGCCTTGAAGTGCTGGTGCTCGACGAGGCAGACCGCATGCTGGACATGGGTTTCTCTGACGATGTGATGACCATCGCGTCGAAGCTGCCGGCCGACCGCCAGACCGTGTGCTTCACCGCCACGATGTCGCGCACCGTGCTGCAACTCTCGCAGCAGTTGCAGAAGAGCCCGAAGACACTGGAAGTGAAGGCTGAAGTCGCCCGCACCGAAGCGATCGACCAGCATGTGATCTTTGTTGATAATTTTGGCCACAAGCGCCGCCTCCTGAGCCACTGGCTCAATGGCGAAGCGAGCGGCCAGGCCGTGGTGTTCACCTCCACCAAGCGTAGCGCCGATGAGTTGGCCGCAGCGCTCGACGCCGAAGGTCACGCCACGGCGGCCTTGCACGGTGACCTGCAACAGCGCCAGCGGACCCGTATGCTCAACCAGCTTCGGCGCGGTGAAGTGCGGGTGCTGGTTGCCACCGACGTCGCAGCGCGCGGTATCGACGTTCCGGCAATCACCCATGTTTTCAACTTTGATCTGCCGCGTTTCGCGGAAGACTATGTGCACCGCATCGGTCGTACCGGCCGCGCCGGTGCGAACGGCACTGCCGTGTCCTTCGTGGGTCGCGACGATGTTGGCGCGCTGCGCGGGATCGAGCGCTTCATTGGCCGTCCGGTCAAGATCAGCGAAGTTGAAGGCATGGTTGCCGACTTCAAACCCGGCGCACGTGGCGATGGCCGCCGCCCGGCGCCCCGCAAGTGGGACGAGCGTCGCCCGCAAGGCGAGCGCCGCGAAGGGCGTCCGTTCGGTGATCGCAACTTCGGTGACCGCCGTCCGCAAGGTGAGCGCAGTTTTGGCGATCGTCGCCCCTTCGCCAGTGAGCCGCGTGCGTTCGGTGACCGCGCACCGCGTGGCGAGTCTTTCGGCAACAGCGAGCGCCCGGCCAGCCGCGATGTTTATCCGAAGCGCGAAGCCTTCCGCCGCGACGACAGCGCGCCGCGCAGTTTCGGCGACCGTCCGCGCGAAACCGCGCCGTACGGTGAGCGTCCGCAGCGCGAGGCCCGCGCCGGTGCAGAACGTAGCTTTGGCGACCGCCGGCCGGAGGCGCCCCGCAAGAGCTGGGGTGACAGCAAGCCCTTCGGATCGAGCGAGCGGCCGCGTCGCAAGTTCGACTGAGCCTTGATGCAGTGCCTGAAGGCCGGGATCAGATCCCGGCCTTTTTCGTTAACGCGGTGTCTCACCTGAGCGATTGGTGCCGCCCGTTCGCTGTGATTGGCTCTCGCCATCGCGCTGCGCGGGCGCTAGGCTGGCCAATTCGACTCAATGCGACGTTTCGTTGCTGGATGCGTGAATGACTGACCCGAACCGAGAAGTTGATCTGGCTGGCGTGCGGGATGTGGCCTGCATGTTCCCTGACGTGAACGCCGTTCCACGCGGCAAGATCCGGCCAGCCGCAGATTTTGCCGGTGGTGTGGAGTTGCGCATCGCGGAAGCGATCGGGTTGCACACGATCGATGGCAATTACCCGGACGACGACATCACCGGCGATTCCGACCAGGACGTGCGACTCGTCCCCGACTTGCGCAGCCTGCGGGTATTGCCCTGGCGCCCGAGCCGCGCCATCGCGATTCATGATGCGGTTCATTTCGACGGCAGGCCCTCTGATTTTGCGGCGCGTGCGGTTTTGCTGCGGGTGATGGAGGCATACCGTGCGCAGGGGTTGTCGGCGGTGGTTGCGCCGGAAATCGAGTTCTATCTGTTCGACCGCAACGATCGGATCGAGGCGGGCTTCGAAGCGCCGCGCGGGCGGGGCGGTGTGCGGGAACAAAGCCCGGCAGGCTACAGCCTCGATGCGGGCAATGAACACGCGGCGTTCTGGGATGAACTTGCCGCTGCACTGGTACAGCTTGGCGTGCGAACCGATACCTGGTTGCATGAGGTCGGGCAATCGCAGTACGAGATCAACCTGTTGCACGGTGATCCGCTCGATCTGGCGGATCAGGTCATCTATTTCAAGATGGCGCTGCGCGAGATCGCGGCGCGCCACGGCCTGCTCGCGGTCTTCATGGCCAAGCCTGTTGCCGGCCAGCCGGGCAGTTCGATGCATTTGCATCAGAGCGTGGTGGATGCGGCCGGTCGCAACATTTTTGCGGATGCGGCAAGCGGCGCCGATACGCAGGCCTTCGATCATTACATCGGCGGCCTTCAGCGCTACATGCCTGATCTGATGCTGTTCTTTGCGCCTTACGTGAATTCGTGGCGGCGATATGTCGTCGGTTCGCAGGCGCCTGTGAACCTTGAGTGGGCCGAGGATAACCGTACGGTAGCCCTGCGTGTGCCGACCTCCGGTGCGTCCGCTCGGCGGGTCGAAAACCGCCTGGCCGGCAGCGATGCAAATCCTTACCTGGTGATCGCGGCCTCGCTGGCGTGCGGCCTGCGGGGCATTCGTGAGGGGCTGCCGCGCCGGGAGTCGATCGGCGCACGCTCAGCGTATTCCTACCCGCGGGAATTGCCCTTGGGCATCGAGGATGCCATTGCGCGTTTGCAGAACAGTGAAAGTGCGGCCCAGGCCTTGGGGGCGGGCTTCTTGCGGGCCTATTGCGGCGTGAAGCAGACCGAGTTCAATGCCTTCATGGGTGAGATTGGCGCCTGGGAGCGAAGGCATCTCGCCTTGCAGGCATGAATGAAAAAGGGGCCAGAATCATCCGGCCCCTTTTTCCATCTACCAGCGGAAAATCAGAACTTCAGCAAACGTGCGCTCAGCGCAGGAACCTTGAACGAGTAGACGCCGTCCGTCGCGCTGACGGCACTTGCGTCTTCCAGGTCAGTCAGGCCGCTGTCGATCCCGCCGATTGCTGCCTTGTCGAGTTTGATGCTCGCTTCGCTGGTGCCGGTGTTCATCACCAGCAGAACGCGGTTGCTGCCTGCGTCCTTGCGGTCGACGTAAACGGTGCTGTTGGCGAACACGTGGGTACGCGAGCCATAGGCGAGCGCCGGGTTGGTGTCGCGCAGCGCCCACAGCGTTGCAACATAGTTCTTCAGATTGCTCTGGCGTGCGTTGAGCGCACCCACCGCGCCACCGACGGTCGTTGCCACGCCATCGATCAGCGCACTGCTGCGGCTGACATGGTCGTCGCACAGGCCGGCGTCGGCGCAGGTGGTGGGCGATTGTTGCGTGGAGAAGCCTGGCACTTCCTGCCCGATTTCGTCACCGTAGTACAGGGTGATCGGGCCGCTGTAGGCCGCCATGAATGCGAACGCGAGCTTGTGGCGGTTCCAGTAAGCGTCATCCGAAGGTTGTGCAATACCGCCACGCTGGAGCAGATCGCCGAAACGCACCAAGTCGTGATTGGTGAGCATCAGATTCGGAATTGCGTGGTTCGGGTAGCCCGCTTGAACCGTCGAGAACACTTCCTTCAAGGTGCTGGCAGGCTTTTTCCCCGTTCCGCTCTCTTCAACTGCGAGCGTTTGAACGAGGCGATAGCGGCTGGGGAAATCGAAGTTCGACAGCAAAGCGGGCGCGTTGGCAGGTCCGTAGCCCTTACTGGCAATGGTGCTTTCGCCATCCCAGATCTCGCCGACCATGTAACCGAGCGGATTCACGCTTGCACCGCTGGCATTGGTGTAGGTGACCGAGGCTGAGGCCTGCTCGACGGCAGCGCGGAGTTTTGTCCATTGATCGACCGGTACCTGATAGGCCTGATCGAGGCGCCAGCCGTCGATCTTCAGTTCCTTGATCCAGTAAGTGGCAACTTCTGCGTAGAAGTCATAGCTGCCCGGGTACGACACCGGGTTGGTGCCACCGGTCGGCGATTTGCCTGTGGGTGAGGCAAGCACGTTGTCTTTGTGGTGGCCGAATACCCCGTCAAAAAACACATACAGACCGCGCTTGTGGGCCTCATCTACGAGCGCTCTGGCGTCGTCCAGCGTGCCGAACTTGGGGTCGATCTTGAAGTAGTTGCTTGCGAAGTAACCGGTAGCATCCAGTCGGTCGGCCCACTTGTCTTGACCCGATTTCGGAATCGACTCAAATACCGGCGTCAGCCAGATGGCATTGACGCCCGTGCTCTTGATGTAATCGAGTGCGCTGATGATTCCCTTCAGGTCGCCTTTGTGGTGACTGGTGCCATAGCCGACGTTGTAGTCAGCCGACGCATCGCCGTCTACAAAAGACTCCACCATGATCTGGTAGGTGCGCAGGCCGCAGGCAGCGTTGGCCGTGCCCTTGAAGCAGGCAAGGCGGCTGTCTGCGGTGCCTGCTGCGGCGGAAATCGTAACGGTGCCGTCGGGTGTCGGCGTCGGGGTCGGCGTGGGGCTTGTCTCGCCACCACCGCCGCCACAGGCGGCCATGCATGCCGGCCATGAGGACCGCGAGGGCGACTTGCTTGAGATTGAAACTGCTCATGAATCGATTGCTCCTGAATGGTGTGGCGTCGGGCTGACCGGCCCGAGGTTCCTTGGCGCGCATGCTGGCCTCTAGTCCATGGCGCGCTTCGAATTGTGCGCAGTACGCTAAGCGTAAGCCGCGGACCCGTCTTGTCGCTTTTTGTGATTCTGCCGACTAGCTTGAGGCGGTGCGGCAGCCTTGATGCGTTCCGCGCGATTGCAGTAAGGCATCAAGCCGCGGCGCAAGTTCCGAAAGCCGCAGATTCCAGGTCGGCGCCAGCTTCAGATGGGGTGGAACTTCGCTGCCGAGGCGCTGGATCAGGATGGCGGGCGAGAGGCGTTCGACGAAATCGGCAAGCAGATCCAGGTAGGCATCCTCCTCAAACAACGGCACTGATTCCGGGTTGCGCTGCCAGGCGCGCGCGAGGGGGGTGCCGCGGACGAGTTGAAGCTGGTGAAACTTGATTGCGTTGATCGGCAGCGCTGACAACCGATCCGCGCCGATGAGCATGTCTGCTTGCGTCTCGCCTGGCAAACCGAGAATCAGATGCACGGTGATGAACAAGCCGCGTTGGGCTGCGCGGGTGATCGCATCTGCACTGCAGGTGAAATCGTGGCCGCGATTGACTTGTTCCAGGGCGGCGTCCGACGTGGACTCAACGCCGATTTCAAGCTCGATGTGGCGGGTTTGCGCGAGTTCTGCGAGGTAATCGAGCACTTCATCGGGCAGGCAGTCTGGGCGCGTGCCGATCGCCAGACCGCAGATGTCCGGGTGCGCCAGGGCGGCCTCATAGCATTCGCGCAGGCGCGCCATCTCGCCGTAGGTGTTGCTGTAGGACTGGAAGTAGGCAATGAAGCGATTGATTGCCGGGTAGCGACGGCGGAGGAAACCAAGTCCTGTCTCGATCTGCGCGTGAATGCCAGCGCGCACATCCAGATAGCCGGGCGTGAACCCCGCGTTGTTGCAAAAACTGCATCCGCCGGTGCCGACGCTGCCGTCACGATTCGGGCAGGTGAAACCGGCGGCGACGGATACCTTCTGGATACGGCCGCCGTGCTTGCGGGTAACCCAGTCGTTGTAGGCGTTGTAGCGGCGCGAGCCGAAGGGTGAGGCAGGGGCGGGGGAATTCATTGTGTGAATTCTCGCCGACCCGAGGGTGCGGCGCCTTGATCAGGGTGGGATCAAGGCGCAGTAGCACAGAGGGCTGGTGTTCAGCTGCGCTTGCGCAGCGTCATGCCCATGAGCCCAAGGCCGAGCGCCAGCAGGGCTGCGGTCGACGGAGCCGACACCGGGTTCTCGGTTGCAACGCCTTCGAAGATGAAGACCATGTCGTTGAAGTCACGATCGCTCTTGCTGCCATTGCCGAGCCAGGTGTCTTCGAAGCCGATCAGGAGACGGTTCGCGCCCAGATTCAGGGTGTAAGCCCGTGCGTGCACCGAATCGTCGTTCCAGCCGAGGGGATCGTCATTTGCGCTGGCTGCGCCGGTGAAGAAGTACTCGACATTGGGCAGGTTGATGCCGTCGTACACCAGGCGCTGTGTCTGCAGGCCAAATACCAGCTGGTTGCCGACAGTCAGGCCCGAGATGTCACGTGACATGCCGATCTGGGTTGCAAGGCAGGTATTGCCTGCTTTGGCTTGCGCGTACTGGCAGCCATCACGGGTCTGGAAGAGTTCGTTGCTGCCATTGACCGGGTTGTAGGTGCCCAGGTTGTTGGTGCCGCCGCTGGCGTAAATCGGGTTCCAGAAGGTATTCAGGTTCAGCGGGCCGTTGTCGCTGGCGAGGAACAGGCGCGAGTCGCGCGAGGCGCCGGTGCCCACATAGGTCACACGAACCTTGTCAGAGGTGGCAAACAGGCCAAGCGGAGCGCCCGGGCTGTTCTTCAGGTCGTTGAACTGGGCGAGCGTGATGAGGGATGCATCGAAGCGGCTGAACCACTCGGGCCCCATTTGTACTTGCGGGTTGGTGGTACTGCCGATCAGGCTGCTGATCGGGGCGGCAGTGGCGGTGCCCGCTGCACTGGCCGCGAGTGCCAGAAGGCCTGCGGCAATTTTGTTTTGCATGGTAATTTCCTCGGATGTGGTGAGCCTGTGACGGCGCCAGTCGCTTTACGCGGGGGGTGGTGCGGCACAGGCGGCGAAGCCGATGCCTCGCTGCCGCCAAGGCTAATCATCCCTTTCTTGCGCGGGTTGTTAAAAGCTGTGAATTGCCGCAAAGGTCGTGATTGCCGTCACGGTCTGCGGAACCTAAATCTTGCGACCCGACTCAGATGGCAGAATTTCCCACGAAAGCAGCCATGTCATCCCTTCGACTTGCCCTGACCGCTCTGCGCCGTGACATGCGCGCGGGGGAACTCAAACTCTTGATGGTGGCGCTGGTTCTCGCCGTTGCCAGCCTGAGCAGTGTTGCTTTTCTGACCGACCGGGTTGGCCGCGCGCTTGATCGTGATGCGAACCAATTGCTCGGTGGTGACTTGTTGATCGTTTCCGATCATCCGGTGCCACCAGCCTTTGAGGCTGATGCACGGGCGCGTGGGCTTGAGCGCGCGGAGACCTGGTTGTTTTCGAGCATGGTGACGGCGGCCGATCAGGCGCAACTTGCGGGTGTAAAGGCCGCGAGCGACAGCTACCCGCTGCGTGGTGGCTTGCGCTTGCGGGATCAGGTCGATGGGCCTGAACGCGGCGTCAAGGCGGCGCCGGCCCGTGGTGAGGTCTGGGTTGATGAGCGCTTGATCGGCATGCTCGGCATCAAGGTGGGTGATTCGGTGGGGGTCGGTCTGCTGCAACTGAAGGTTGCAGCAATCCTGAGCTACGAGCCGGATCGCGGCGCCAATTTCTTCGCCCTCGCACCCCGCCTGCTGATGAACCTTGCAGACGTGCCGGCCAGCGGCCTGGTTCAGCCAGGTAGCCGGGTGACCTACCGCGTGCATCTGGCGGGTTCGAGCGAATCGGTGGTGGGCTTCGAGGCGTTTGCAAAGCCGCGGCTTGGACGCGGCGAGGCGATCGAGTCGATCCAGAATGCGCGCCCCGAATTGCGCAACATGCTTGACCGTGCGCATCGCTTTCTGAGCCTTGCTGCGCTGCTTGCGGTGGTGTTGTCATCGGTTGCGGTGGGTCTGGCGACGCGGCGTTTCGTCCTCCGCCACCTTGATGGCTGTGCCGTGATGCGCTGCTTCGGCGCGACGCAGGCGGTGCTGCTGAGGGTGTATCTGGGTGAATTTGTGCTGCTGGGTTTGCTGGCGGCGCTGGTGGGGGCGGCGCTGGGCTTGGTTGTCCACTACGTACTCGCGTTCGCGCTGGCCGGCTTGATCGAGGCCGAACTGCCCGCGCCGTCCGTCTGGCCTGCAGTGCAGGGCATGCTCGCCAGCATGGTCTTGCTGCTGGGCTTTTCAATGCCGCAACTGATGCGCCTGGGGCGGGTGTCGACCCTGCGTGTCCTGCGTCGTGAGTGGGCGGCATTCGAGACCGCCGGGGCCGCAAGCTGGCTGGCGGCAGGTGTCGCCTTGGCGGCGCTGATGCTCTGGGTGGCGGGGGATTGGCGTCTGGGGGGCTGGGTTGCCGGTGGCTTCGCGGCGGCTCTGCTGGTTTATGCGCTGATCGCCCGTGCCGTGATCGGGCTCTTTGCCCATGCGCGACGTCTGCCCGGTGCGGCGGGCGGCGGCTGGCGCTATGGCCTGGCTTCGCTGGGGCGGCGCTCGGCGGGCGCCACGGTGCAGGCGGTGGCCTTGTCGCTGGGGCTGACGGCGATGTTGCTGCTTTCAGTGGGCCATAGCGACTTGCTCGACGGCTGGCGGAAGAAAGTACCGCCAGAAGCGCCGAACCGCTTTGCAGTCAACATTCAACCGGATCAGCTCGACGGAATCCGGCAGCGATTCGTAGCCGAAGGGCTGCCACCGCCCGAGTTGATGCCGATGATCCGCGGGCGCCTGGTTGCCATCAACGGGGTGGCGGTTGACCCGAGCCGCTATGAAGAAGGCCGCGCGCAGCGCCTGGCCGAGCGGGAATTCAACCTGAGCCATTCAGACCGGATTCAGGTGGGCAACCGCATCGTCGGGGGCACTTGGCACGGTGCCAGCACCCAAGCCGAATGGTCGGTCGAGCAGGGGATCGCGAAGACCCTCGGCCTCAAGTTGGGCGACCGCCTGCGCTTCGAGGTTGGCGGCACGATGGTGGAGGCGCCGGTGACCAGCCTGCGTGGGCTGGAGTGGGATTCGATGCGGGTGAATTTCTTTGTGGTCGGCTCGCCGGGTTTGCTGGCGGGGCAGCCCACCAGCTACATCACCAGCTTTCACCTTCCGCCGGGGCATCCCGGCTTTACCGCGGGCTTGTCCCGCGCTTACCCGAACCTGACCGTGATCGACGCGTCGGCCTTGCTGGCGCAAATGCAGGACACCATGGAGGTGCTGATTCGCGCGGTGAAGCTTGTATTTGGGCTGGCGCTGGTGGCAGGGCTGGTCGTGATGGCGGCGGCACTGCAGTCGACCCACGATGAGCGGGCGCACGAATTGGCGGTATTGCGCACTTTGGGGGCCCGCGATGGCCAGCTCCGGCGTGCCTTGCTGGCTGAGTTTGCGGCGTTGGGGCTGGTGGCCGGGGGCCTTGGTGCGTTCGGCGCGCTTGGAATCGGTTGGGCCCTGGCCACGCAGGTGTTCCAGTTTGCCTTCAGCCCGAGCCTGCTTTCGTTTGCCGCAGGGGGCCTGGCGGGTGTGGCCGCGGTGGTGCTGGCGGGCTGGGCGGGTACGCGCGGCGTGATGCGCACACCGCCGCTTGTGAGCTTGCGCGCCCTCGCCTGAGGTTCAGGGTTCCGCCTGGGTTGGCGCAACGCGGGGCAGCCTGAGCGTAAAGCTGGTGCCCTCGCCCTCGACCGAGCGAACATCAATGCGGCCCCCCAGTACGCCGACGACGATGTTGTGCACGATGTGCAGCCCCAGCCCGGTGCCGCCCATGCCAAGGCGCGTCGTGAAGAATGGATCGAACACCTTGCCCAGGTTGGCGGCCGGGATGCCGCGGCCGAAGTCGGTGACATCGAGCGAGACTTCGGCGCCATCCAGCGTGGCCGATATCTTCACCGTGCCCGGCCCGCCGGGCGCGTAGGCATGGAGCACCGCGTTCTGGATCAGGTTCATCAAGACCTGGTCGAAGGGGCCGGGGTAGCTGTCCAGTTCCACTTCAGGTATGGCACCCAGCTCCACCACCACGCCGGCGCGGCGCAGGCTCGGCTGCATGGTGACGATCAGTTCGTGCAGGGTGCGTGCAAGCGAGAAACGCCGCCGCTGTTCGCTGGTGCGATCGCTGGCCACCTGCTTGAAGCTTGCAACCAGTTCGCCGGCGCGGCTGAGGCTGCGCTGGATGATGGCGCTGGCCTCCTTCATCTGCGACAGCGCGTCTTGCCATTCAGAACGTTTGAGCGCTTCGCCCGGCCGATCAAGGCGGCGCAGCATTTCGCCGAGGGTGCTGGCGGCCAGCAAGCTGTTGCCCACCGGGGTGTTCAACTCGTGCGCGATGCCCGCGACCAGCGAACCGAGTGCGGCAAGCTTTTCACTGCGGACCAGATCGCCCTGGGTCTGCCGCAAGGTATTTACCAAGCGTTCAAGTTCGTCACGGGTGTGGCTTAATTGCTCGGTTCGGGCCGCGATCCGCGATTCCAGTTCCTGATTGAGCCGAGCCAGTTCAGCGCTTGCCTGCTCACGCTGGCGGGTCTCGCGCATCAGGCGGTACGCCAGCGAACCGATCACCAGCGCAATCAGCAGGTAGGCCGTGCGAAGCCCGATGATGCTCGCGGCCGAGGCGCCCCAGCCTTGGCGAGGGGCGGCCGCCAGCACCCAGTGGCCGCCGGGTAGATCGAGCCGCGCGCGCACCGGCTCAGCTGCGAACACACGCGCATCGCCGAAGAAGACCTCACCGGCCTCGCCTGCGGCATCCTTGCCGCGAATCGCGAGCACGAACTCATCGGTGCTTGCCTCCAGGCCTGCCGTGCGCTGCAGCCCTTCCCAGTCCACCACCAGACTCATCAAGCCCCAGTACTTGCCATGCGAATCAAAGACGGGCGTGCGGCTGACGAGGCCGCGTCCGCCCTGAACCAGATCCACCGGGCCGGCAACAACGGTTTGCCGGCGCTCCATCGCGCGCTTCACCGCTGGCCATTGCTTCGGGTTATCGGGGTAGTACAGGCCGATCACCTTTTCATTGCCGGCCAAGGGGTGCACCCATTGCACGCGGTTGTCCGGTGCAATCACGATGTTGCGAACGTTCCTGCCCGACTTGTAGAGTGCCGAGAGCAGGTCGCCAGCATTGGCGCCGTCAATCAGGTTGCCTTTTGCGCTGGCGAACGCCACCAAACCGCTTGAAAGAAACAGCGTCGCATTGAGTTCGGATTCCAGACGCGCGCGGGCACTCGCGACATGGGCGGTCACCAGTGCCCGCTGCTGTTCAATCTGCCGCGCTGCTTCAAGCTGCACACCTGCTTCGCCCACGGCGATGACCGCGATAACCTGGGCCAATGGCACGAAAAGGCGCCATCCGCGCGTGGGGCGCAGCCGGGCAAGCAAAGCCATCGGTGGTTTCCGGTCCATGCAGGGATTACGGGCAGGGCGCCGCCGAACTTGAGCTTTTTGTGCTTCAAGGCAGCGCGGAGGCGATGCGCCGGGCCGGTATACTCGCCCGATTAGCTTGCGACGGATGCCCAATGCTTGAAGTGCTGCCCTTGGTTTTCTCGATTCTCACGCTTCTGGCGGTGGCCTGGCTGGTGGCGACAGCTGCTGCGGCACGAGCCACAGCCGAGCGCCTAGCCGATGAGCGCGCGCAGCGGCTTGAGGCCAACCTGGTGCAAGCCCTGCGGCTGACCGAAACTGACCTTGCCGCAGGTATTGAACGGCAAGTTGAGCGCCTTGCCGCGAACCAGGCCGAAACCGCCGAACGTTTGCGGGCGCAGGTGTTCGAGGCCCTCAGGGCGACGGCCGATGCGGTGGCCGACTCGCGGCGCAGTCTTGAACAGGGCACGGCGAGCCAGCGCGAGGACTTGGCGACCCGGCTGACCGAGCTGGCCCAGGGCTTGGCGACACGCCACGAACAACTGCGCGGACACTTGACCGAAGCCATGCTCAAGAGCGTGGCCGAGCAGGCGAGGGCGGACCGGGAATTGCTGCAAGGCGGGCTCAATGCCGCATCGCAGCAGATGGCGACCAGCAATGAAGCGCTGATGCGGATGCTGGCCGAGCGGCTGGATACGATTACCGGGGTTGTGCATCAGCGGCTCGATGAAGGCTTCAAGAAGACCAATGAGACCTTTGCCAGCGTGATGGCGCGGCTGGCGACGATTGACGAGGCGCAGAAAAAGATCGACGGGCTGACCACCAACGTCGTCAGCCTGCAGGAATTGCTGGGTGACAAGCGTTCGCGTGGCGCCTTCGGCGAGGTGCAGCTTGAGGCGCTGATCAAGAACACCCTGCCGCCGGATGGCTATGGCTTCCAGGTGCAGTTGAGCAGCGGTGTGCGTGCGGACTGTGTGCTCAACTTGCCGGAGCCCACCGGCCGCGTGGCAGTGGACGCGAAGTTCCCGCTCGAGAACTACCACCGCATGTTCGAACAGGGCGCGGGCGAGGCCGAGCGCAAAGTTGCGCAAGCGGCCTTCCGGGCGGACATCAAGCGTCATGTCGACGCGATTGCATCCAAGTACATCATTGCCGGTGAAACCTCGGATGGCGCCGTGATGTTCGTGCCGGCCGAAGCCGTGTTTGCCGAGATCCATGCTTACCACCCCGAACTGGTGCAGTACGCCCTGGCGCGCCGGGTCTGGATCGTGTCGCCAACCACCTTGATGGCGGTGCTCAACACGGCCCGCGCGGTGCTCAAGGATGTTGAAACCCGCAAACAGATCCATGTGATCAAGGATGCACTGGGCAAGCTCGCGAAAGACTTCTCGCGCTTTGACGAACGGATGCAGAAGCTGGCAACGCATATCCGCCAGGCCCATGAAGATGTGCAGGATGTGCACACCTCAAGCAAGAAGATTTCGAGCCACTTCACCCGCATCGAGCAAGTGCAACTTGAAGACGGGCCACGGGCCCTGATCGAAGACGGCGAGAGCTGAGTCCCCGGTATTCACTGAAGGAGTCTGACGATGTCGATTGATCTCTACCGGCTGTCCGTAGGCAGCTTTCAGCGCCATCTCGAGCATATCGATGCACTGCTGAGCAAGGCGCTGACGCATTGCGCCGAGCATGGCGTCGATCCGCATGACTTGCTGGGAGCCCGCCTGGCCCCCGATATGTTCGACTTCAAACGCCAGGTGCAGATCGCGTGCGACTTCGCCAAGGGCGCCGGCGCCCGGCTGGCCGGGGTGGAAGTGCCCAAGTTCGAAGACGATGAACAGAGCTTTGAAGACCTGCGGGTGCGGGTCAACAAGACCATGGGCTTTCTGCGCAGTCTGTCGCCCCAGGATTTCTTCAATGCCGATACGCGCACCGTGGTGATTCCCTTGCGTGACCGCACGCTGCGCATGGAAGGCGCAACCTACCTGGTGGACTTCGCGCTGCCGAACTTCTACTTCCACTACACCACCGCCTACGATCTGCTGCGCCACAAAGGCGTGGCGATCGGCAAGCGTGACTTTATCGGCGACGTTTGAACCTAACGCCGTGTTTGCCTGAGCAGCCAAGCTCAAGCCGTCACCGGAACTGCCGTTAGCCCCCGAATACTGACGATCCCTGTTCGGGCCACACCCATGGCGCGACGTGGGCGCGGTGTTCAGGGGGACTCCACATGACCATCACGACCCGCCTCGCCAGCCTGATCGGTGGGGCCATTCTCGCGCTGCTGGTGGTGGGCGCGATCGGCCTGGTGCAACTGGGGCGGCTCAACGCTTCGGTGCGGCAGGTGACCGAGCAGGAGGTGCCGGCACTTGAGGCCGTCAAGGGCTTTGAGGCCCGCTATCACGAGCTGCGTACTCTGGTGTTCCGCCATATCGCAGATCCTGATACGCAGCGCAAGTCGGCCATCGATAGTGAGCTGAAGGGCAAAGTCGCCGCGCTGGATCAGGATATCCAGCGCTTCGAGAGCCAGTTGCTGGACGGCGAAAACAAGAAGCGCGTCGGCGAGTTCCGCAAAACGGTGGCGGCCTATTTCCTGGTGTGCGAAACCGCGTTCGCGCGCTCGCGCCAGAATCAGACCGAAGCGGCCATGGAACTGGCCGTCAGTCCATTCATCGAAGACGCGGCGGTGCTCAGCGCCGAAATCCTTGGCGGGCTTGCCAAAGAGGCGGGGATGCGGGTGGCGACGACGCGCGAAGCGGCGGCAGCGACCTACAAGACCGCATTTGGCGTGCTGGCCGGTCTCATTGTGGCGGCCATCGCGGGCATGGTGGTGCTCGGCTGGTTGCTGGCCTCGTCGATTACCAAGCCGCTGGCGATGCTGCGCAACACCGTGGTGGAGATTGGCAGCTCGCTCGATTTCACCCGCCGAATCCCGTCCAAGGGGCGTGACGAGATCGGCCAGACCATGACTGCGTTCAACACCATGGTTGAATCCGTGCAGGCTTCGTTCGTCGAACTGGCCAAGAGCGCCAAACGCGTGGGCGAAGCGGCTCGCGGCATGGAGAACACCTCGCGCCAGTTGGCACAAAGCGCGGGCGTACAGGCGGACTCGGCATCGGCCATGGCGGCCGCGGTGGAAGAGGTGACCGTGAGCATCAATCACGTCGCCGACCGTGCGCAGGAGGCCGCGACCCTCTCTGCCGAGGCAAGCCGCAGTGCCGATTCGGGCGCCGGCGTCGTGGGCGCCACGGTCGAGCGCTTCGGCCAGATCGCCAGCGAAGTCGATCAGACCTCCGCCAGCCTTGACGCATTGCAGACTGAAACGGCCCGGATCTCTTCGGTGGTTGCGGTGATCAAGGAGGTGGCGGAACAGACCAACTTGCTGGCGCTCAACGCGGCAATCGAAGCCGCGCGCGCGGGCGAACAGGGGCGGGGTTTTGCAGTGGTGGCCGATGAGGTGCGCGGCCTGGCCGAGCGCACGGCAAAGTCGACCAGCGAGATCTCGCAGCTGGTGGGGCGGATTCAGGCCGGTGCGCAGCAAGTGGTGCAGCGCATGCAGCAAACGGTTGCAACCGTGAAGGAGGGCGCCACCGAAGCGGTGGCCGCCGGCGAGGCGATCCGGACGATTCGCGGCTCATCGGATCAGGCCGTCTCGATGGTCAGCGACATCACCGATTCCATCCGCGAGCAGAGCGCGGCGAGCACCGCCATCGCCCAGCAGGTTGAGCGCATCGCCACCATGACCGAAGAGTCCACCGCTAGCGCGCAACACACCGCGAGCGCTGCTTCCGATCTGAACGCGCTGGCCGAAAACATGGTCGGCGCAATTTCGCGTTACCGCTATTGAGGGGTCTGGCATGCGCGCACACATCATTGCAGGCGTACTCGCGCTCGGCCTTGCCTCAACGGCGATCGCGGGCGAAAAGGGCAAGCTGCTCATCTGGATCAACGGCGACAAGGGTTACACCGGCCTGCAGCAGGTTGCAGATGCTTTCGGCAAGAAATACGGGGTGACTGCCAAGGTGGAGCACCCGGAAGACCCGACCAAGAAATTTGAAGAGTCGGCTAAAAGTGCGAACGGACCTGACGTGTTCCTGTGGGCCCACGACCGCATTGGCGACTGGATCAGCAAGGGCTTGATCAGCGAAGTCACGCCGCCTGAGGCCTTGCGCAAGGAGCTGGTGTCGGTGGGCTGGGACGCCTTCACCGTCAACGGCAAGACCTGGGGCTACCCGGTGGGTGCCGAGGCGATCATGCTGCTCTACAACAAGAAGCTGCTGCCCAAGCCGCCGGCAACCTTCGAGGAAATCATCGCGCTTGATAAGGAACTGGCCGCCAAGGAAGTCAAGGCGATCGGCTGGGATTACACGAACTCCTACTTCACCTGGCCCTTGATGGCTGCCAATGGTGGCTACGTGTTCAAGCGCGAAAGCAGCGGCAGCTACAACGCGGCCGACGTGGGGGTGGCAACACCGGGGGCCTTGCTGGGGGGCAAGCTACTGGCGGACTACATCGCCGCGGGCGTCTTGCCCAAAGGGGGTTTGCCGTACGGCGATGCCGAGAAAGCCATGACAAGCGGCAAGCAGGCCATGTGGATCAACGGCCCTTGGGCGTGGGATGCGCTACGCAAGGCAGGCATCGATTTCGGCGTTGCGCCGCTGCCGACGCTGGCCGGTAAGCCGGCACGCCCGTTTGTCGGGGTGCTGGGAGCGATGATCGTGGCTGACACGCCTAACCGCGATCTTGCGGTGAAGTTCATCGAAGAGTTCCTGATGACCGAAGAGGGGCTCAAGACAGTCAATGCCGATAAGCCGATCGGCGTGCCGCTGAACAAGAAGCTCTTCTGGTCGCTGATGGGGGACGAGAAGATCCGGATCTCGATGGACGGCGTGACCTTTGGCCGGCCGATGCCCTCCAACCCGGAAATGGGGCGCTTCTGGACCTCTTTCACCTTGGCGCTCAAAGGCATTGCCGTGGCGAAGAAGACGCCCGATGAACTGTTGGGCACCGCAGCCAAGGACATGCTTAATCCGCCCGAGCCCAAACCCGCGGCAAAGTAGGAAGCTCAGCCAGCGAGGGTGTCGGGCGAGTTCAGATTCTTGAAGGCGCCCGCTTGGTCGGTGAAGTCGACCGGGCGGGCGCCGATCGATTCCAGCCACGCCCCGACACGGCGTTCGCCCTTTTCCAGATCCGCCGACAGGCGCGCTGCCAATGCCGTTTGCAGCAGGCAGAACACCGGCTGCATGCGGCCGTGCAGCGAGACGACCGCTGCCGCGGCGCCGTTGGCGGTGGCCTGCGCGAGTTTCTGCGCCAGATTGGGTGGCAGATCCGGGCTATCGCAGGGCACGCACAACAACCAACCGGGCGCTGCAGCGTGCAGCCCCGACTCAATGCCCGCGAGCGGGCCGCAGAAGCCATTCTGTCGATCCGCGAGCACCGCTACGCCCAGGGCGCCATAGCGCTCACGATTGCGGTTGGCGCTGATCAGCACCTGGCTGACCTGAGGCGCGAGCCGATCCAGCACCTGCTCGATCAAGGGCCTGCCCTGGTATTCAACCCAGCCCTTGTCCACGCCCCCCATGCGGCGGCCTTCACCGCCCGCGAGGATCAGGCCGCTCAGCTGCGCGCTCATCCGCCGATGTAAGACATCTCGACCTTGGCGCGGCGGGTTTCCTCGCTGCGCAGCTCTGAATAGCGGTCGTCACGCGCGCGCCAGACTGCGCGGATCTCCTTGCGCAGGGCCGCATCGTCGCCGCCGCCGCGCAGTGTGGCCCGCAGGTCGTGCCCGTGGTCGGCGAACAGGCAGGTGAAGAGGCGCCCCTCGGGCGAGATCCGCATCCGCGTGCAGTCGCGGCAGAAGGCTTGGCTGACCGATGAGATCACGCCGATCTCACCTTGGCCGTCTGCATAGCGCCAACGTTCGGCGACTTCCCCAAGATAGTTGGCGTCGAGCGGCAGAAGCGGAAATTGCGCCGAGATCGCGCTGATGACCTCGCGCGAGGGCAGCACTTCGTCGAGCTTCCAGCCGTTGTGGCTGCCAACATCCATGAACTCGATAAAGCGCAGGATGTGGGGCGTGCCGCGGAAGTGCTGGGCAAGCGGCAGAATCTGGCCATCGTTGGTGCCGCGCTTGACGACGCAGTTGACCTTGATCGGCCCAAGCCCGGCACTGGCTGCCGCGTCGATCCCGGCCAGGACCCGCTCGACCGGGAAGTCGACATCGTTCATGCGTCGGAACACGGCGTCGTCCAGCGCATCCAGGCTCACCGTGACGCGCTTCAAGCCGGCATCGGCGAGCGATCGGGCCTTCTGCGCGAGCAGGGCGCCGTTGGTGGTCAGCGTGATTTCGACATCCAGCCGCGCAAGCTGATCGATCAGCCGTTCAAGCTGTTTGCGCAGCAGCGGTTCGCCGCCGGTGATGCGGATCTTGCGCACCCCTTCGGCGACGAAAACCCGGGCAACGCGGGTGATTTCCTCGAAATCGAGCAGTTGGGCGCGCGGCAGGAAGGCGTGCTCGCGATCGAACACGTCTTTGGGCATGCAGTAGGTGCAGCGGAAGTTGCAGCGGTCGGTGACCGATATGCGCAAGTCGTGCATGGCCCGCCCCAGACGATCGCGCGCCTGGGTGTTCGGGTCATCAGGCGGCAGCGGGGCCGTGCGCTGGGCAGCAATCGGGATGATCGGGATCGGCGGTCGGGCGTTCATGGGCGCGGCTTCGAATGCGCCGCCGGATGGCAGCATCACTGGAGTTTAGCCGCCCGCAAGTGCGCCGGCGAATCATTCGAGCCAAGCACGGAATCACGCTGATGCTGTGCCCGTGGATCCGGCAAATTAAGTGTGCGGCGATTACGTCAGGGGTGAGTTGTTGCGCAAGGCTGAATGCAGCGTGGCTTGCAAGGTCGCCAAAAACAGCCGAGGGCCACCCCGAAAACGGGGCGGCCCCTGGTTTTGCACAGCGACGGTTTACTTGTCGGTCAGCAGTTTGATCGTCAGCGGATTGGTGCCACCCGCGGCTGAACCGATGGCGATGGCGGTGTAGACCTTGCCAGCCTCAAGCGCAATGCTCGGCGAAGTGAAGGCGGTGGTGGAGGTGCCTTGCAGATTCAGCTTGAATACATAGTTGCCTGCGGGCACTTCGAGGTAGCCGCTCACGCCCTTGAAGGGGACGTTCGGCACCACCACAGCGTCGTTCGCCAGCACATCAACGGCGGGCGCATCCGGTGATCCGTGAATGACGCGAACCTTGGCCTTGTCGGCAACCACGGTGCGGTTATCTTCAAGCAGCAGCGGCTCGATCCCCGCGAGGAACCCCACCGCGAATACCGAATACGACTTGCCGGCGGCGAGAGCGGGGCTTACGTCGATCACCGTGGTGCTGGTGCCGGCTGCGTTCACCTTGAAGTTGCGCGTGCCCGACAACAGGCTCAGGTAACCGGAATCGGCCGGGAAGGGCACGTTGGTCAGGGCTGCGGCGCCGTCAACCAGCACGTCTACCGCCGGGGCATCGGGTGACGCGTGCATCACGCGCACCTGCGAGGTGGCGTCGGCAATCAGCAACTTCGGCGTGCCGGCGGCGCGCGTCAGAACCAGCAGCTGAACCGGTGAGTTGCCAGTGCTTGCAGGCACGGCCAGCGCAACCAGGTCAGAACCGGCGGCCAGTGCTACCGAGCCGGAATCGTAAGCAACCGTCTTGGTGCCGGCCAGGGTGGCGCGGATACGGTAGTTCCCGCCCGGAATCTGCAACACGCCGCTGACGGCCTTGTAGGCGGCATTCGGCACTGCGGGGCTGGCGGTCGCCAGATCAGCATCCGGCGCGGTGACGTAGATATCCACCGCAGGTACGCCGGGCGAAGCGTGGCCGGCGCGCAGCTTCAGGTTGCCGGCCGTCGGCGCGCTGCCGTCTTCGGCGATCACCAGGGGTTCCACCGTACCGCCAGCCAGGCTGCCAACCGCAACAACTGTCGTGAATGCGTCGGCCTTCAGATCGAGCGTCGCCTTGATCACCTCGGGCGTCATCGCGCCCTCGGGGGTCACGATCACTTGCGGCGTGCCGGCATCGACGCTCAGGAAGGCGGTGGCGTCGGTGTAGGCAACGCCCGAAAGCGCCTTTGCGCCGCCCAGATAGACGTCCACCTTCGGCGCGTCAGCACTCGCATGAACGACTCTCAGGCTCGACTTCGGCGTGGCCGGTGCGTGGGTTTCTTCATCGTCGTCTCCACCGCAGGCAGAAAGAACAGCGACTGAAGCGGCTGCGAGCAGCCAGGCTCGGATCTTGGTCATGGGTGGATCTCCTCGTTGGTTTTGGTTGCCGGGCGTGGCGTTCGCGTACAGATAAGTTGCGAAACGACTTGCCGGAGTAAAAAGATACTGAGCGGTCACAAAAAACGCAAGCGCGTTTTTTTGCGACCTTAAGTTTTCGTTTTGAACTGCTGTCGCTACAATCCGACATATGGACACTGCATCCCCAGAACGCCCCAGCTTCAAGCAGCGCCAGTTCGAGGCGCGCGAAGACGCCATCCTTGATGCCGCGCATCAATTGATTGCGACCAAGGGTTACGACCTCACAACGGTCGATGAAGTCGCCAACGCGGTCGGCATTGCCAAGGCGAGCCTCTACAAGCACTTCGCGTCCAAAGAGGCGCTTGCCACGGCCGCCATGCTCCGCACGCTGCGGCGGACGCTTGCCTTCGTCGACCAGCTCTCGCCCGATCTGAACCCGATTCAGTCGATGCGCGCCTTGCTCGATTGGGCGCTTCGCCTGCGCCTGGCCGGCGGACTGCCGACCTTGCCTTCGGGCAATTCGGTGCTGCGTGAAGCGCTCAGCAATGACCCGGATTACTCCGCAGCGGTGGTGCAACTCTCTGGCCGGCTGATGATCTGGATTCACATGGGCAAAGCCTTCGGGCTGATCCGCCCGGACTTGCCCGACGAAGTGGTGCTGCTTTCGCTCTATGCGCGCAGCTGTGACCCGACAGTGGACTTCCTCAAGGAATCCGGATCACTGAGCGACGATCAGATCGTTGCTTCGATGCTGACGATCTACTTCGACGGTATCGCGCCGCAGCCCCCGAAAGGCTGAAGTACCCGCGGCGTGCTGTTGGTGACACGCTACCAGGCCGCAACCACCCAAGCCGGGTCGGCGCTCGAATAAGCGCCTTCTGATCACGCCAGCCAAATAATTCGTGCGCCCGGTTCTGTGCGAAGTGCTTGCCGCCTAGGGCGCCAAGCCCTCTGCACATTGGCGACGTTGAGTGCCCCGATGCGGCGGCATTCTTGCGCTGATTTCCCGCCGACCCGGTAGCGAAGTCCGCATGCGCCTTGCGGCTGATCGACCTCGGTCGCCGCTCAGCCGCGCAGGTGGGCGGGTGACTCTCCCTCTTGCAGGCCGGGCGTGCATATTCACGATTGCGCAGGGCGCGGCTTTGGGTGATCGTGCGCGGGCGCGCCGCGTGCGCACCAAAAACAGAGAGATCCCCAACAACGGAGGCACCCCCGTGATCGAATATGCCCTGCCGGGAAGCAAGTCATACCTGGAGCGGCTCTACCCAAGGCCGTCCAAACTGAACCCTGATACGCGCAAGAAGCTGGGCCTCAAGCGCCCGGCGGATGTGATCGCGCATTTCACCGCCAGTTCTCTGGCCCAGGACGGCATCAGCATCGTTCCGGGGTCTTTGCGGGTTGAAGAGCGAGCAGGCGGCTATGTGCTTGCTTTCGACCCCACGCCGGAAAGCGAGGCGGCCGCCAAAGCCTTCGCGGCCATGCATGTGGCGATGCTCGATGAACAGCATGCCGGACTTGCGCTCCGCGGGGCCGACGCGTGCCGGCGCACGCCGGCGTGGAATCCGATGGCGGGCTATCCGGTCAATCACAGCGATGGGCCGTCGGAGTGGCTGCCCTGTTTGCCCCTGGGCATGCCGGTGGCCCGCCAGTGTGCGGTGACGCTGATGCACTACCCGCCCATCGTTGCCTACCGCACCGCCGACTACCTCAACAACATGACCTTGCGCCGCTGGGCGCAGTTGCTCAGCTGTGTCGGCATTTCAGAGCCCTCGCGCTACCACTCGATTCTCGACGTCAACCCGATCGCCGCGCCGGGCTCGGGCGAAAGCGAGTACCCGAACGACTACTTCCCGATCAATCTGACCTCGCAGTTCTTCGATAACGAGAAACGCGGCCTGAGCTACGTGCGGGCAATGCTTGAGCTGATGCTCAATCCGCCTGACAACGCATCCAATCCGCAGACGCTGCCCTTGCTGGTCTGCGGTTCGCCGCGCTACGACCCGCAGGCGCCGGGCTGGTTCCGCGTGCGCTACGCGGATCAACTGCCCAAGGACAAGAATGGCTCCCCGACGGTTGACGTGCTGCAGGTCGGGCTGATCCGACTCAATCCACAAAGCGAGAAGCTCACCCCCTACATGGTCGCAAATCACATGATTGCGGCCGGGGTCACCGGAAAGTGCTCGAGCGATCCGAGCCAGATCCCCAACATCCAGAAGTACGAAGCACAGGATCTGGTGGCCGCAAGCTGGCTCAGCCTTTACGCCGACGCGCAGGCACAGGGCAAGGCCTTCGACCCCGCTGCAGCCAAGGCGCAGGCCTGCCAGCGCTGGTTTGGTGCGGCAGATGGCAGCGGGGCGCCCAATCCGCCTGATGCCGATGACCGCCTGACGATCTGCGCGCTGGCGCAGATGGACCTGTGCTTCGACCCGGTGAAGATCGCGCCGATGTACAGCTACGAGGAGGCTTTGCAACGCTGTCGCCAGGCGGGCGGCGCCAACGCATCGCCGTGTTTTGGGTGCAAGCCGATTCCAGCTTGAAGCAGCACGTTTCTCGGCGATCGACGGCACGCTTGGGGCGACAGCCGCCTTTGCCGTTCTGGCGCGGGGCGACGGGGCGCGGGTGGCCCGCTGAGCGGGCGTGGGTGCGCTCAGTGCGGGCGCCGCGCGCTGGCATGCGGATGCGGCGGTGTGGCGTGGGCGGATTGCCAGCGCATGCGCTTCCGTGGATACTCCGCGCCCATGTTCTGCGGTCAACGCACCCGTCGCTATTTCTCTGTCTACCTGCTGCTTGGCCTGCTCCTGCAGGTTTTTGCCGCGGCGGCCAGCGGTGCGTCGATGACGCAGGCACTGGAGGCATCGCGGTCGCCCGCGATGCTCGACCTCTGCCGCAGCCCCGCTATGGCGCAGGGTGACACAGGCTTTCCCGCAAGTATTCAAGCGAGCGGCCACTGCCTGCTCTGCGCAGTGACCACCCCGCCGCCGGAACCGGTGGCAAGCCTGTTCTTCCTCTTCAAGCAGCACGAGCCTCGCGCCTTCGCGCCCGCGGCTGAATCGCCACCCGCTTTGCCCTCGGGCTATCCCGGCGACGAGCAACCCCCTCGAGCGCCCCCGATTCTCTGATTCCATCCTGAACACGACAGGCCCGCGCGTACATGCACGGGCGCTCGTTGTGAGCGCGCGCTCGCGTGCGCAATGGTTCTGGCATTTGCCCTGTTCACCGTATCGGGGCAAGGCCGCTCAGGTTCGCCGGGCCTCGCTGCCCGCACCGGATGCTCGATGAAGGCTCGATTGCAAACCCGCTTCACGCTTGATTTCCGTTCCGCGCATTGGCTTGCCCGATGCGCGCGGCTGGCCCTGTTCGCGGTATTGCTCAATGCGTTCGCACCCTTGGTGTCCACGCTGCTGGCCGCGCACGACCCGGTGCGTTTCGATGCCTTGTGCAGCGCGCAGGTGCGCCCCGGCAGCCAGGCGCCCGGCAACGGCGGGGGGCAGCATCCGGCCTGCCACTACTGCGTCGTCCATGCCGCCAGCTATGCCTTGGCGGTGCCGCCCGCCGCTGCCGCTGTAGCCGTCGCCTTCATCCCACCGCGCCCCGATGCGGCGGTGCGCTTTGCCGCCCGCGTGATCCCGCGCTGGCCCAGCGCCCAACCGCGCGCCCCACCGCAGGCCTGACCCCGCGCCGGGCATGCCCCGGCCGACTCGTAGCACCCGTTCCGTGATTCTTGCTCGCGACGCGCCTTGCCGCGCGCCCGCGCGCCTTGTTTCGCTGCAGGCTGCCGCCCCCCAAGAGCAGCCGAAGCATTCCTTGCATCAATGCATCTACAGAGAGGTTCTAAATGAAACACACAAGCTTTCCGGTTCTTCCATTGGCAGCGCTGCTGCTCGCAGCCTGCGGCGGTGGTGGCAGTGACTCACCGGCACCCACGCCGCAACCCAGCCCGCAGATCGTCAGTGGCGTGGCGGCGGTCGGCAAGCCGATCGTTGGCGCATCCGTGGCGCTCAAGTGTGCTTCCGGCACGCCGGAAACCGGCAAGCTGACGGCGGCGGACGGCAGTTTCAGTGTCGCCCTCAACGGTGCGCAGGTGCCCTGCCTGCTCGCAGTGAGCGGGGGCAAGGTCGGTAGCGCGAGCGGGGCCGATAACACCCTTGTGCTGCACGGCACTGCGCTGGCTGCGGGCCTTGCCAACGTCACGCCGCTGACCGAACTGGCGCTTTCGCATGCGCTGGGCGGCAGCCCCGCAGCGGCATTCGCAACGCCATCGGCAGGCGCGTTCACCGCGCTCAGCAGCGGCATCGATGCGGCGAAGGCTTACGTTTCCGCGCAACTGCTTGCGCTCGGGCTCACCGCGCCGGTGGCCGACATCGTCAATGGCAGCTTCAAGGCCGATGGCACTGGCAACGACAAATTGCTCGACGATCTGGCCACGCAGATTGCGGACAAGGGCAGCAGTCTTGCCGCGCTGAGCACGGTTGCGGCAAGCAGGGGTTCGCTCGCTGACAGCCTGAATGCGCCGCGTGCGATCGACATCGAGTTCGCGGCGGTGGCGGGCGATCTGCCGGTTGCCTGTGGCACCGCGGTTGCAGGCCTGGGCAGTGGTGGCTTGGCGGCGCAGGTGAAGGATTTCCGCTTCTACATCACGAACGTCGCGCTGCTCACCGCCGACGATCGGGAAGTGCCGCTGACGCTGTCGGCCAACGACGACTGGAACCTTACCGCCGGCGCTGATTCGGTGACGCTGATCGACCTTGAAGATGCCAGCGGCGCCTGCACGGTTGGCACGGCGGCGACCAACTCGCGGATCAAGGGTACGGTGCCTGCCGGCAACTATGTCGGGGTGAAGCTGACGATGGGCGTGCCGTTTGCGCTCAACCACACCGACTACGCCACCGCCACCAAGCCGCTCGATATCCAGGGCATGGCCTGGTCATGGCAGTCCGGCCGCAAGTTCGCCAAGGTCGAGATCACCGACCCGGCCGGCGTATCCGGTAACTGGGTCGCGAAGACCTTCAACTTCCACCTCGGCTCCACCGGTTGCACCGGCAATCCCGCAAATGGTGAAACGGTGAGCTGCAAGGCGCCCAACCGGATGGACTTCCACTTCCATCAGTTCGACCCGGCCACGCAGAAGATCGCGTTTGACCTGAAGGCGCTGGTCGCAGGCGAGGACATCACCGTCAATGCTGCAGGTGCGCCGGGCTGCATGTCGGGCGGGACTGATCCCGAGTGCGACACGCTGTTCAGCGCCATGAAGCTGGACTGGAAGGCGGATGGTTCCGGAACCGGCCTGTCGATCGACGGCGGGCACGGCCAGACGCTGTTCAAGGTCATCGCAAAATGAGTCGAGCGCAGCGCATGAACATCGCGCTGCGCTCCTGCTGGGCGCGGCAGCCCTCGCCGGTTGCGGTGGCGAAGGGGTGAGCGTGGAGGAAAGCAGCCGCACGCCAGACGCCGCGGGCTGGGTGTGGTCGCTGCCGCCCAACTTCCCGACCCCCAAGGTGCCCGCCGACAACCCGATGTCGCAGCCCAAGGTCGAACTCGGGCGTTTCCTGTTCTACGAAAAGCGGCTCTCCGGCAATGCGCAGCAGGCCTGCGCGAGTTGCCACCTGCAGGAGAAGGCCTTCACCGATGGCCGCGCGGCCTCGATCGGCTCGACCGGGGAAGATCACCCGCGCAGTGCGCAGCCGCTTGCAAACGTGGTCTACAACGCCACGCTGACCTGGGCGAACCCATCGCTGGTGACGCTGGAACGGCAGATGGAAACGCCCCTGTTCGGCGAACACCCGGTTGAAATGGGCATCAACGATGCCAACAAGGCCGCAGTGCTCGCACGCATCGGCGGTGATGCCGCTTACCGCAGCCGCTTCGAATTGGCCTTCCCCGGGCAAGTCGATCCGGTCAGCTGGGGAAACATCGTCAAGGCGATCTCCGCGTTCCAGCGCACGCTGATCTCGGGCGAATCCCGCTACGACCACTACCTGCAAGGGCGGGTCACCCTTAGCGCAGCCGAGACGCGCGGCAAGGACCTCTTCTTCGGCGAGAAGGCCGAGTGCTTCCACTGCCATGGAAGCTTCAACTTCAACGACCAGATCGTGCATGCCGGCAGTCGCATTGTCGAAACACCCTTCCACAACACCGGGCTCTACAACCTCGGCGGCACCGGCGCCTTCCCCGAGCCCAATCGAGGCGTTTTCGAGCTGACCGCCAACGCAACCGACATGGGCAAGTTCCGTGCGGCGAGCCTGCGCAATGTCGCAGTGACCGCGCCCTACATGCACGATGGCTCGATCGCCAGCCTTGAAGCAGTGCTCGATTTCTACTCTGCCGGTGGGCGCAACATCACCAGTGGCCCGCATGCCGGCGACGGCCGCGCGAATCCGTACAAGAGCGATCTCGTCAGCCTGATCAACCTCACCGAGCAGGACAAGGCCGATCTGGTTGCGTTTCTGAAGACCCTGACTGATGACAAATTCCTCACCAACCCCGCGTTTTCGGACCCGAACCATGCGACGCCTTGAACCGTGTCTGCTCGCCTTGGCGAGCGCCATGCTGGCCGGGCACGCGCAGGCCCACGGGGGGGGCGATGCGCTCGGCATCCCCGCTGAGCCGGGCTGGCGTGCCGGTCTTGCGATTGCCGGCGCATGGCTGGGGGCTGAGGCGGACACGGCGCTGCCGGCCCCTGCGCTGAGCGGCTATCTGACCTCCGGCGAAACACCGAGCGACCGCAGCGGGCTGGGGCTTGAACATGCCACGCTTGATCTGGCGGGCCGTGTCGCGCTTGGGCCGGCCTCGCTCGGGGCGGCCTTCGCCTATGGCTGGCACGGCGAAGACGGCAGCCATGTCGAGACCGCCTGGCTGAACCTGCAGGCGCGCACCGATGCCGGCATCGTTGCCGGCGGCGGTCGGAGGCGGGTGCCGATGGGCAATGCCATCGACCAGGCCGGCAACTTCGATCGCTTCGCACAGGTGCCGCTGGCCAAGCGCGCCATCCTCAACGACGACTGGATCACCGACGGGGCGCTGCTGGGCTGGCAGCGCGATCACGCCGAGGTGCTGCCCTGGCTGACCCGGCTTGAAGTGGGCGCCTGGAAGGGCGAGGTATTCCCCGGCGGGCCCGGTGCGCCGGCCGCTCCCAGCGCACGCGTGCAAGTCAGTGCGGGCGGCTGGGTGTTCGATGCCTTCGTCAGCCACCTCGAACCGCAACAGCGCGCCACCCGCGCGCAAGGCAGCAGCACCGGCCACAGCCACTCGCAGCCCGATTGCAGCGCGAGCCTGCGCTTTCTCAGCTGCTTTGACGGCCGCGTCGAGCTGCTTGCCGGCTCGGCCCGCTGGCAAACACCCTGGCAGGGTGTGAGCCTTGCCGTGTCGGCCTTGTTGCGTGACGAGCAAGGCGATCTCTATTCCGAGAACGGCGACGTGCTTTACGAAGGCCAGACCTGGGGCGGCTGGTTCGATGCCGCATGGCAGATCCATCCGCAGTTTGATGCCGCGCTGCGGCTGGAGACCCTGCACGCCTCGCACGATCTCAAGGGCCCTGGCGCCAGCCTTGTCGCCCGCGACGCCAACCTGCTGCCCTACGACGCGGCCCAGCGCGGCGAGCTCTCGCTCGGCTGGTCGCCGTATCCCAAGCTCACGCTGCGCGCGAGTGTGGGGCAGGAACGCGTTGCAAGCCTCGACACCCGCTACGGCGCCTTTCGCCTGATCTGGGTGCCCGACCAACTCTTCGGCGGCCGCTGGTAGGCCGCAGCCGAATCAACCCTTTCAATCAGCCACACAACGGAGTCACACCATGAAGCGCCTCTACACCCTTGGTTTCGCCGCAGCGATCGCGCTGGTTTCGCACACCGCGCTGGCGCACGACTACGCGCTCGGCGATCTGAAGATCGAACACCCCTGGGCACGCGCCACGGTGCCGGCCCAACGCGCCAGCGGCGGCTTTCTCAAGATCCGCAACAACGGCGCGGCTGACCGCCTGGTGTCAGCTTCTGCCGGCGTTTCCGAGCGGGTGGAACTGCACGAGATGAAGATGGAGGGCGACGTCATGAAGATGCGGGAGATCGCGGCCATCGATCTGCCTGCAGGCGGTGAAGTCGAACTCAAGCCGGGCGGCCTGCATGTGATGTTCATCAACTTGAAGGCGCCGCTTGCGGAAGGCAGCAGTTTCCCGATGACGCTGAAGTTCGAGAAGGCGGGGGAGATCAAGCTCGATATGCGCGTCGAAGCCCTCAAGACGCCGGATGCGAAGCCGCACAAGGCGATGTCGCACTGAGCTGCACGGCAACACTGGAAGGAGGCAAGCGATGCCGACCCATTGCAAGGAAGGTCTGCAGCCCTCGCCGCGTTTGCGTGCGAGAGGTGTGCCGCGAGGCGAGGTGATCTACGAGGTGGGCGCGACCGGCCAGACCTGGCGACTGATCTCGGGCATCGTGCGGCTTGATCGCGACGATGCCTCGGGCCCGCAGTTTGCCAGTCTGGCGCTGGCGGGCGATCTGCTAGGTAGCGAACTGCTGTTGCACGATTGCTATGTGTTCCGCGCGACCGCCTTGACCACCTGCCGGATCGAGCCCTGGTTGCCGCCGCCGGCCGAGCAGGGCTATCGACCGCTGCTGGAAAGGCTGACGGCGCTCGAAGCGCGCGCCGCCGACTTGCTGGCGTTGCGCACCGGCAGTCCGCTGGATCGTGTATCGCGGTTGTTGCGCTTGCTGGCGGGCGGCGATCTCTCGGCAAGGGCCACCCGTATTGCCTTGCCGCGTCTGCGTGATATGGCCGAGATGACCAATCTGGCTGGCGAGACCGTCTCGCGCGCCTTCAGCGAACTGAGGCGCCAGGGCGTGCTGACCCGCGACGGGCACCGCCGTGCAAGCGTGTCGAGCATGGTTGCCGCACTCGACCCGGCCGTGCCCTTGCAAGAAGCGGCGAGAAGGTAAGTTGATTGCCGTTCTGCGCGGGGCAGGGGAGATCTCACTGCGGTGGCGGTCTACTTCTGCGTCAGGCGCTCGAAGCCTTGCCAGTGCGCCGGAGGGGGGGCGATCAGGTAATGCTCGCAGCGCGCGATGAACTCCGTGGGGACTTCGTCCTCCGGGTCTTGCGCGCTGACATGGCGGAACGCGGCGAGCGCTGCACTGAAGTCGCGCGCATCGTAAAGCTGCATTGCAGTGGCCAGTGCTGCTCGCGTGGCCAGCTTCGCTTCGCGACGTTCGGGCGCCTCGGCGTCGAGCACTTCGTATAGCTCGATCGCGAGGTTCTTTCCCTTGACGGCGACCCGGTCCACCCGGCGGATCTCGAATGCGTCCGCTTGGTTCAGGCCCCGGTAGGTCTGTTCGCCGATCAGCAGGCGCGCGCGGTAGCGCTTGGTGAGTTGCTCGATCCGCGAGGCCAGGTTCACCGTGTCGCCGATCACCGAACACTGGATCCGGTCGTGCCCGCCTACGGTGCCGAGCACGACCGGGCCGGAATTGATCCCGATGCCCATCTGAAGTGTTGGTTGCCCGAGCGCGATCGATTGTTGATTGAGCGATTCGAGCGCGCGCCACATGCCGATGCCGGCACGCACTGCGGCGTCTGGCGTGGCTTCAAACAGGGCCTTGATCTCGTCACCCGCAAAGGAGTCGATGAATCCGCCGGTCTGCTTGATGGGCGTTTCCATACTCACGAAGAAGCGGTTGAGCAGTGCGATCACGGTGTGCGGGTCGAGGCTTTCGGCCAGCGGCGTGAAGCCGCGCAAGTCGGCGAACATGACGCTCATGGTCTTGGCGACGTGCTCGCCCAGATCAACCCGCGCGATATCCAGGTGATCAAGGCTTTCAAGGAACTGGCTCGGCACGAAGCGGCGCTGCGCGGCGATCAGGCGCAACTGCTCGTCGTAGAGCCGGGCGTTCTCCATCGAAATGGATGCCTGTGCGGCGAGCAGTTTGATCACCTCGATGCGGTCTTCGGTGAAGGCGCCGCTGGCAATGCCGTTCTCCATGTAGATCGCGCCTTCGAATTTGCCCTGGCGCTGGAGCGGAATGCACAGCGCAGACTGCGGCCGGCGCGCGATCAGGTAAGCGTCGCGCGCGAAGTTTCCGGCGCGCGTCACGTCGTTGAGCACCACCGGTGTGTTGGTGTGCAGCACGTGGTAGATGATCGAAAGCGGCAGTTCCAGCGATTCGCCGGCTTGCTCGATCGGCAGCGAGGGGGGCATCGCCGCGCCTGGATTGCCGATCTCGCAGAAGCCTTCGACGCGCAGGCGCCCATCCTTGCGCACCACGAAACAGCCGCGCTGCCCGCCGGCATTTTCGAGCATGATCCGCATGGTGCTGCTGAGCAGTTGTTCGAGCACGATTTCGCTCGAGATGGCCTGCGACGCCTTGATGACCGAAGCCATGTCGAGCGCGCTGGCGTCCACCGGATCGTCCTCGTCTGCGCTGCTGCTGGCGCGGGCCCGCAGCGGCAGGCGCTGCTGCAACTGCGGGAATTCGTCTTCGAGCAGGGCGACTTTGCGGCGGGCGCCCCAACGCTCGTAGAGGTGGCGCGCCGCGCGAAGGTAACCTTCTGCGGCCTTGCGCCGGTCTGCGGCAAGCAGGTGCCGCGCCGCCAGTTCGTTGGCCATGGCTTCGTCGCGCGAGAACTCGTGCTCGCGTGCGGCATCCATCGCCTGTTCGTAACGCTGCAGCGCGCGGTCCACCCGCCCGTCGAGCCGTGCGAGCTCGCCTTCCATCATGTACTGCAGGTGCAGAAAGTTCTCCGGGCAATGCGCAGCCCAGCGCGCCATGCGGCGATGGTCGGCACGCAAGCGGGTGCGCGCCGCTGCCTGCGCGGCGGGCGCAAGCATGTTGAATAGCGCCGCGCGGGTGAGAAAGGCCACGATGTAGAAGCGCACAAGTTGCGGCAGCGACATGGCGGATGCCAGCAACTGATCCTGTGCTTCGACATGCCGCAAGGCTTCGTCGTACTCGCCGTAGAAGTGGCAGATCTCGGCCTTGTAGATGTGGTAGTTGGCCACGCCGGTCATGAAGCGGCGCTGCAGCATGCCTTCAAGGCAACGCGCTTCGTCAAAGCTGGCGTCGTTCATCGAGCAGAGGCCATCGGTGCGCCCGAGGAAGTTGCGCTGCATCTGCAGGAACAGCGTGCCCGAGTCCAGCGAGTCCTGGTATTCGCAGTCGCGCACGATGCTCAGGTAGTTGGCGTGCTCCTGCTCGGCGGTTTCAAGGTCGAGCTTGGGGTCCCAGATGATGCAGTCCTGCGCGCTGTAGGCGAGGTAGAGCAGATCGCCCGACTGGTAGCCGGATTCGATGCCACGGCGGAACCACGGGGTCATGCTTGACCAGTGCTTGCTCCAGTGGTGCACGAACATCGTGTAGACGTAGAGCACCCGCGACTTGAGTGCGATGTCGTCGAGCTGGTCGTTCATCGCCACCGCAAGCTGGCCGTATTCATAGCCGGTTGCCGGATCGTCGAGTACCCCGCAAAGCAGCATGCCGTAGGCGGCGTAGGCGAAGGCCGATTCCGGACTGGTGCCGCTGCTCAGCGAGATGTTCACCGACTTGAGCACCAGGAAGGGGAAGAGGTTGCCGCTGCCGGACAGGAAGGCGGCAGGGAAGATTTCCATCAGGAGGCGGATGGCGATCAGCCGCGACGGATCGGTCAGCGGGGGCGAGTGGATCAGCGAGGCGATCTCGCGCCCGGCGAGGTTGCGCTTGACCGCCGCCCGTTCGCGCGCGATGGCGGCGCGGTCGGGGTTGCTGGTGATGCGGATGCCCAGCAAGCCCAGGCCCAGGATGGCTGCGTCGATCGATTCCACCATCTTGCCGGTGGTGGCGTACTGCCGGGTGCGCATCGAAAGGATCTCTGCGCGTTCCAGGTTGCTGCGTGCGCGGGCGAGCAGTTGTTCGATGTAGGCCTCGGCCTCGTCGAAGCGCGCGGTGAGGTAGGCGCACTGCTGGTATTCGGTGGCGAGCGCCTTGGCCAGTTCGAAATCGGTGTCCCATGCATCGCGCGCCAGCAGCGATTGACCGATGCGCAGGTATTCGAGCGCGGATTCATAGGCCGACGAGCGCTGCGCCATGAGCCCCGCGGCAAGGTTCAGTGCCGCCAGCTCGCGCCGTTCGGCGGCGTCGTCGATCAGGCGAAGCCCCTGGTTGAGGTGGTCGACGATGTCGATCAGGCGTGCCGTGCGCTCCTGCGGTGTGGCGTGGGCCTGGATCAGCCGCCCGATCGAAAGGTGCACCGCCTGCTTGTGCTCGTGGTCGATCAGCGCGTAGGCGGCTTGCTGCACGCGGTCGTGCTGGAAACGGTAGCTCGGGTTCAGGCCGGCGGCTTTGGCGTGGCCGGCTTCGTCGCCGGCGGCCTCGCCGACGAGCTTGTATTCGTCCTGCAGCGGAATGACCATGTGCCGCTTGAGCGCCGGCAGCAAGGCGGCTGCGGTCTGGTCGAGCGATTGCTGGTGGATGATGGCCAGCGTTCGCAGATCAAAACTCGCCCCGATGCAGGCGGCCAATTGCAGGACTCGCTGGGTGTCCGGCGCGAGTTTGCGCAGATTGGCGACCACCAGATCGACCACATCGTCGGGCAGGCCCGCACGCTGCACCCCATCCAGATCCCACTGCCACCCGCCGGCTTCGGGCGAGAAACTGATCGCTCTGGATTGCTCAAGCGCCTTGAGCATTTCGGTCAGGAAGAAGGGGTTGCCCTGCGCCTTGTCATGCAACACCGCGCTCAAGGCCGCGCAGGCGGCGACGCTGCAGCCCAGGGCGTCTGCCACGAGCTGCGCGCTTGAAGCCGGGTCGAGCGGATGCAGCGGCAGATCATGAATCGGGCGAATGGCCTGGATTTCGTTGAGCGCGAGTCGAAGCGGGTGGCCGGTATCGACTTCGTTGCTGCGATACGCGCCAATCAGCATCAGCCGCGAGAGTTCGCGCGCGCCCGCGAGCCAGCGGATCAGATTGAGCGAGGCGGTGTCACTGAACTGCAGGTCGTCGAGGAAGATCACCAGGGCTTGTTCGCTGGTGATGACGCGCAGGAAATTGAGAATCGCGATCTGGAAGCGGTTCTGCGCCTCGGTGCGTGGCAGCTCGGGCACGGCGGGCTGCGGGCCGATGATCAGCGCGAGATCCGGCATCAGTTCAACCAGCAACTGCGCATTGGGCGCGACCGCCGCAAGGATCTTCTCGCGCAGCGCATCGGTGCGCTCGCGCGATTCACCCAGCAGTTGCCGGATCAGGCTGCGAAACGCGGTCGCCAGCGCGGAGTAGGGCGTGCTGCGGTGGAATTGGTCGAACTTTCCTTCGATCAGGTAGCCGTGCTGCCTGACCAGTGGCTTGCCCAGCTCATTGACCAGCGCCGATTTGCCGATGCCCGAGTAGCCCGACACCATGCAGATTGCGGTGGCGCCCTTGGCAACGTCGTCGAACAGGCGCATCAGCACCGCAAGTTCCGCTTCGCGGCCGTAGAGCTTCTGCGGGATCTGGAACTTGCGTGAAACGTCGCGCAGCCCGAGTGCAAAAAGGGGAATCGCACCGGTATCGGCAAGCGCCTGCTGGCACCGCGTCAGGTCGGCGATCAGGCCAAAGCTGCTCTGGTAGCGGTCTTCGGCGTTCTTGGCCATGAGCTTGAGCACGATCGCCGATACCGTTTCGGGGATCGAGTGATCGCGCTCGCTGGGGCTGGGCGGCTGTTTGCCGATGTGGCTGTGCACCCATTCCAGCACCGAGTCGGCCTTGAACGGCAACTCGCCGGTGAGTAGCTCGAACAGCGTGACGCCCAGCGAGTAAAAGTCCGAGCGGTAGTCCAGATCGCGGTTCATGCGCCCGGTTTGCTCGGGCGAAATGTAGGGCAGCGAACCCTCGATCCGTTTGCTTACGCCGTAATTGGGCCGCTCGCGCGAGATTTCAGACGAGAGGCCGAAGTCGATCAGGCGCACCCGCCCGGCTTCGTCCACCAGCACACTGCCGGGGTGGATGTTCTTGTGCACGACCTCGTGTTCGTGCACTTGGCCGAGCGCTTCAGCAATCGCAATCGCGATATCGAAGAAGCGGTTTAGCGGGATGATCCGCGCGCCGGCCTGGCCGATCAGCTTGGCCAGCGGCTGTCCAAAGGGTTCATAAACGATGGCGAGATTGCCGTTGCCATGCGCTTCCAGCGCATGCACGCGCACGATGCTCGATGCCGCCTGCAGACGCTGCACGATCTGGTACTCGCGGCGAAGCGCCGCTACGGCCTGCTTGTCGGGGTACTCGGCCTTGAGGGTTTTGGCGATCAGCTGCCGCCCGTCGCGCACCCGCACCACGTTGAGTACGGCACGCAGGCGCGACTGGTGTAGCGCCGCGCCGATCCGGTAGCCGGGTATCTCAATCATCGGGGGTGCGGATCGTCACGACATGCGGCACGGGGCGGTTCAGGCGCCGAACACGCTCTGCGAGCGCTTGCGGTAGTCGTCGTAAGCGGTGTCGATCAGTGGCGCACCGTGCCCGCAAAGGGTATGGCGGAACGGGATCTCGAAAAGGCGCACGAAGTCTTCCGCCTTGGGCTCGCAAACCTGCATCCAGACCGGGCCGAAGTTGGCCGGCTGGAAAAAGCCCATCTGCCGCATCATCGCGCGCGATTCGTCGGAGAAGAACTCGTCATCCGAGATCCAGTTCTGAAGCGAATCGCAGGCCACCAGGATGCCGCCGGCGCGGTCGATACGCAGAATGCACTCGGGCAGCTTGGTCGTCTTGAACTCGAAGACCGAGCAATCCGGGAAGGGCATTTCGCCACCGGCACGCAGTTCTTTGTCTGCCACCAGGCCCAGCTTGTGCTGCATGCCCGGCATTGCCCAGAAAACGGGGTTGTAGCGCGCCTTGTAGAACGGGTCGTCTTCGCCATGCAGCGAACCGATCTTCACCAGATGGGTCACCGTGCCGAGCGCATCGAGCCTGGCCAGACCTGCCTCATCGAGCCGCACCGAATTGATCAGTGTGAGCTCCGTGCCGTTGCGCACGATCGTCATGTTGCGGCTGAAATGCCAGTGCGCGCCCATCAGTTCGGTCTTCATGGTGCCGGTGACGAAGAAAACGTCCGGGAAGACTTCTTTGATTTCGCCTGCGGGCTGCGCTGCTGGGAAGTGATCCATTGCTATAAACCTCATCGTTTGGGAGCGCCCGTTTCAGGCAAAGCGGAAGTATGTCGTAACTGGCAAAACTGCTGAAAGCCCTGCCTGAGCAAGCGTGCTTGCCAATGTCATCAGCGCTTCAGTCGTAGCGGTAGCGGCCTGCGTAGACGTACTCGATGGCGTACTCGTGGAGGTACTCGTTCAGGTACTGCCACTGCGCCGCGCTCAAGCGGTTCTGCTTGATGTCCTCAAGCGTTTCGCTGCCGTCGGAATGGTCAAGCCGCTTCAGATGGAACAGCGTCATGTCGCGTCCGCCAAAGAAGCCCTTCAGGAAGTCGTGCTGCCATCGCGCGCCGGACATGTCGAACACCGCGCCGGCAAGTGCGGTGTGGAACGGGTGCTCGGCCAGCGTCTCTGCGGTGAACTCGGGGTAGGCGCCGGCTGGGTGTTCGAAGGCAGGCACCGCCTGCTTCTGATGCACCGGGTACTGGCGCAACTGGTTGATGTAGGCCGGATCCAGCCCCGAGGCTTCTGCGCCCTTGATCAGGATGTTCAGGTAGCGTTGCGTGGGCCGGCAGCTTTCGTCGATGAAGCTCGGGATTCCCACGTAGGCAATTGCCGCCTGGACGCCGTGTGCGGTTTCCACCGGCAGTTCGATGCGGTCGTATCCGTGGCCATAGGCTTCGGCCGCATCCAGCAGCGCAAGATGCTGCGGCTCGCACCGGTGCAGCACGCCGCGGACGAGATCGCCCGGCGCTTGCGAGGGTTCGATGTTGCCAACGCCCCCTTCGTGGCGAAAGAAGTGATGGACGTTGAAGCGCAAGCGCCAGCCATGCAGCACCGCTGCGTGCGACTCGCCGGGCTCGACGCCCTTCGCGCGCAGCGAATGCAGGTCCATGTTTGAGCCGTAGCCGAAGTACCAGAACACGCGGGATCCCCTTGCCTTGTGTGGCCAAGCCCGGATTCGACGTGAGCATCGCGGAAAACGCAAGCCATGGCGGGGGGCGACACCATTCCGCGATAATCCGCAAGGTACTTGTCACGTGGCGATATCCCGCCTTTGCACCTATGGTGCACTGGGCGCAACGCCGCTTGCAGCATCCATAAGCCAGAAATAAGCCAGAAATAAGCCAGAACAATGAGGCCCGCGGCCATTGCCGCAGCCCGACAGGAGAAACCAGATGGCCGACACCACCCCCGGCGGATGTAGCTCGCACGATTATTTGATCAGTCGCAGCGAGTCCGATGATGGCTACGCGATGTGGCGCTTTGCGCCGGACGCGGAACAGATGCTGCAGCCGGTGCCCATCAAGCCGGGCGCAAAGTTCGATCGCACGCACCAACTGATCTCGATCGGCCGCTACCTGCTCGAATGGGGGCCGGTGGCGCTTGAGGCGTACCAGGCCAGCTTTCCGTATCGCCTGTTCGAGTTCGATCCCTCGAGCGACGATCCGCTGGCCGGCGCCCCGGTGCAGAAAGGCCTGTGGCCGAAGTCGAAGTTCTGGTGGTCGCGCCCGGACTTTGGCAACCCGGACGGCGCGGCGAAGAGTTTTGATTCCGGCAAGAACCTGATGCTGGTGCCGATGGGCGGCTTTGTCCTGAACCTGATTCCGCAGCCCGGGCGCGGCACCTTCATGTTGTGGAACTTCGATCCGAACCCGCACGCACCGTGTCAGTCCGACCCGCTTCCAAAGCCTTACTCACCGCAGGGTGCCTTTGATTCGATAGCCGACGGGCATCAGCTCATCCCCTTCGGCAACTATGTGCTCGACTGGAAGGCCGCCAGCAGCGAATACCGCGTCTGGAGCTTCGATCCGGGGAGCGAATTCCCGCTCGGGCGGCCGGCGATCCAGCGGGGGCAGTGGCAGACGATCGACGCCAGTCACAGCCTGGTCGGGATCGGTGACTATCTGCTTGACTGGGTGCCGGCTGATCGCACTTATCGGCTGTGGCAGTTCGACCCGACCCGCGCCGATCCCTTGCTTGGGCCGGTGCGCAGCGGCGTGCTGCCGGCCGGTTTCACGCCGCAGACCACGCTGACGGGCATTCAGGCCTTGCGGCCGGTGGATGCCGCGAAGAAGGACGTACCCGGCACGATCGACTTCATGCGCGACAAGATCAAACATGTGGTTTATCTGATGCTGGAGAACCGCTCTTTCGATCATGTCTGCGGCTGGCTCTACGAACAAGGCGAAACCAGCATTCGCTTTGTCGGCCCCGATCACCCCTTCGACGGGGCCAGCACCGAGATGTACAACATTGCCACCGACGCCCGCGGCAATGAACGCAAGGTGTTCTTGAGCAAGTACCAGGGCGGCAAGCTCAGTGATGACTGGTCGCTGGATTTCCTGACCGTCGATCCGTACCACGACCATTCCGATGTGATGCGGCAGTGTTTCTACCGCAAGCCCGAAGGCAATCTCGGCGGTGCGGTGCCGGACATGGGGGGCTTTGTCTGGAACAACGCGTCTGACTCGGTGATGCTTACCTACGGCCCGGAACAATTGCCGGTGCTCAACGGGCTCGCCAGACACTACGCGGTGTCCGACGCCTGGTTCAGTTCGATGCCCGGCGCGACCGACTCGAACCGGGCCTTCGCCTTCAGCGGCTCGGCGCTGGGGCAACTGAACAACTTCCAGAACGGCGCCCAGTACATCGACTGGCCCGACAGCCCGCATCGCCAGTCGATGTGGAAGGTTTTGTGGACCCACGGTTTCTGCGACTGGAAGATCTACAACTCCATCACCTGGATGAATTTCGTCCACACCTATCACCTCTACCTGCAGGGGCAGATCCCCGCGGTCGACGCCAACACCTCGAACTACATCGCCGGCATCGAGCAGTTCAAGGCCGATGCGCGGGCCGGAAAACTGCCCGCATTCAGCTTCCTGGAGCCGGTGTGGGTGGGCAGCGCCGGCACCACGTCCTACCACCCCGGGCCGGATGTCGTGCCGGGCGAGCGGGCCTTGAACGAACTGTTCAATGCCATCAAGGAAGGGCCGGCCTTCAACGAGACGCTGTTCGTGATCACCTTCGATGAACACGGCGGCATCTTCGACCATGTCGCGCCGCCCTACGCCCGTAACCCGTGGCCGAATGACGAGGTGGATGGCTACCGCTTCAACATGATGGGCGTGCGGGTGCCAACGATTCTGGTGTCGCCGTGGATCAACGAGAAGACCGTGTTTCGCGCAGGCGGCCCGGTGGCCTACGACGCCACCTCCTTCATGGCAACCCTGCTGCATTGGTACGGCATTCCGAAGGCAGCGTGGGCGGTGGGCGATCGGGTGGCGCACGCCCCCACGTTCGAAGGCGTGTTCCAGCGAACAAGCCCGCGCACCGATGCCCCGAGCCTGACTCCGCCGCACGACAGCGATTACCCCAGCACCGGCGAGACGCCCAGGAACATGAAGCTCAACGATCTGCACCGGCTCATGACGCCGCGGATCGTGTGGGCGATCGCCCGCGGCAAGCTGAGCATTGCCGAGGCGGGCCGGGTCGCGGACGAAATCCTCGCGCGGGCCACAACGCTCGATAGCCTTCATGACCTGATCGACGATTTCGCCAAACGCCTTGGCTGATTCCTGGCCGGACAACAGCACGCAAGCGCGGGGCCACGGCCGCCAGGGAAGGCCTGATTAAGTGGCTGCGACGGCGCATCGCTGCGTTGCGGCGTGCTCGCTCCCGCGCCTATCCCTTTGATATGTCTTGGTCGCTGCGCGCGCCGCGCCTTGCGCTGCATCCCTCTCGCTCACTTATTCAGACCTTCCCGAGCGGTCGGGGCGTGCATCGTGTCGGGCGGCCGGGCGCCGTGAAACCGATTCGTGCCATCACCGCTCGCGCTCCGCGCGCGTGCGGGCATGCCGTGCCGGTGGGGCATCAGGGGTGTGGGTGGAGCAGCCGCCCCGCCTGTGGCTTGGTATGCTTGCCATTCCTTCATGCCGGGTCATGCCAATGTTCGAGCAGAGTCTGGAAAGCCTTTTTCGGCAGCTTGAAGAAATGCCGCAGTTTTTGGACCGCGCGCTGCAAGGGCTCTCGCCCGAGCTGCTCGCCGCCAGCACCCTCTACGACAAATCGCCGCTGCTTGAGCACCTGTGGCATGTCCGCGATTGCGACACCGATCTTTATGGCATGCGGATTCACCGCATCCTGAATGAATCACTCCCCAGGCTCGATCCGGTTGAAGTTGGCCTCTGGCCCGAGCAACGCAACTACCTATCGCGCGGTAGTGAGCAGGCCCTGCGCGAATTCGCCAGCTACCGCGCCAGCCTGATCGCCACCTTGCGCGCGGCCGACACCGCAACGCTGGCGCGCTGTGGCGTCCGCGCCGATGGCACGCAGATCAATGTGCTGGGCGTGCTGGAGCAATTGCTCGATCACGATCGCGATCACCGCGAGCGCATTGGCGCAACGCTGCGAGGCATGCTGGCCGCCGCCACCCAGGGCGCCTGGCCGGTGGCTTGATGGGGCCGCGCTGCGCAGCGCAGAGAGCTTGAATGGGGTGGCGGACGCGCGTCGGCGCTGAGATGGCCCTTTGGGATGGCCGACCCAGTGATTACCGGGCTGCGCCGGATGGTCTGCGTGTTCAGGCCTGCTGGCAAGCGAGAAGGCGCCGCCTCATACCCGCCTTTCTCTGGGACGCCCCCCGCGCCGCACCTGAAATTTCCGCCAGCACTTGCATGCGCCAAATACTGTAATAAAATACAGTTTTTGGCGCGATCTTCCGTGCCGCATCACCGGAGGGCAGGGCATGCACGAGCTGGGGGGTTGCCAGGTGGGGTGGATCACCGATGCGTTCGATGGCGAGCGCAAGCACGGCGCCGAACCCTCGGCTTTGCACTGCAGCGGCAAGGTTTGCTGCCTGTGGTTTGCCTCGCGTGAACAAGTGCGCCGACATGCGCCTCCCGGCGCGATGAGTACCGACGCCCTCCACCGGCCGGTACTCGAACATCACTTCTGCCCGATCTGCGGTGGCTCAGCTTTTGGTTTTGGCCGGGCGGCGCACGAGCCGGCGCATGCCGCAATCGAGCCGCGCCGCCGGCAGACGCTTGATCTGGCGACGCCACGGGCGCAGCTCGATGGCCGACGTCGCTGATTGCCGGCCGGCGGACTTGATGCCCGCTGCCAGTCATCCCGGTGTCGCGCAAGTGTTGCCGCGGATGCGGTGCTTGGCTCTTCAACTCTTTTCAGGATTTGTTTTGACTCATGGCTGCCGCAGCACCGCTGGCTCTCTCCGATCTGCTCCAGCGCGCCGATCTCTGGCGCGGGGATGCGCTCGGCCAGGTGGCAGAAGCGCGCAGCACCGGGTTTGAGGCACTGGACGCGGTACTGCCGGGCGGTGGCTGGCCGCAGGGCGCGCTGACCGAGTTGCTCTTGCCCTCCGCCGGGCTGGGCGGTGGCTTGGGCGAGGTGTCGCTGCTGATGCCTGCGCTGCGTGCGCTCAATGCGGACGCCGGCTGGGTGGTGCTGGTGGCGCCACCCTGGTTGCCGCAGGCGGCAGCCTGGCAGGCGGCTGGGCAAAGCCTGTCGCGTTTGTTGATTGTTGAGGCGGCTGGTGAGGATGCCGCGTGGGCGAGCGAACAGTTGCTGGCCAGTGGCGCGGTGGCGGCCTTGCTGAGCTGGTTGCCCGATAGCGACGCGCGCGCGCTGCGCCGGCTGCAACTGGCGATGGCCACACGCCGCACGCTGGCGTTTGTCTTCCGCAGTGAGAAGCAAGCCCGCGCCGCTTCGCCGGCACCGCTGCGCATTGCGCTGAATGCCGCCGACAGTGGCCTGGCGCTGCAAGTGGTCAAACGCCGTGGGCCGCCCCTGGCGCAAGCCGTGCGGCTGCAGGTGGCGCGTCCGGTGAGCTGGGCCCGGCTGGCGGCGCGCCATCCCCTGGGCGTGCAGGCCTCGCCGGGCGTGAATCTGGCCCGTAGCCCCGCGCGCGCACGGCTGCCGGCGCTGGTCGGTGCGGCGGCGCTCAAGCGCTGAAGCGCCGCTTCTTGCCTGCCGATTTCACCTGAGAACGCCTGTGATGCTCTGGCTTGCACTGCAACTTTTTCGTTTGCCGATCGAGGTTTTCGCGGCCCGACCACCTGCCGTGGCGGTGGCGCGTGGCCGTGTCCTGTCGACCGATGCGCAGGCCGAGGCGGCCGGCGTGCAGCCGGGGCAGAAACTTTCCAGCGCGCTGGGGCTGGCGCCGCAACTCTCCGCCTGCGAGCGCGATCCGCAGCGCGAAGCCGCAGTGCTGATGCGCCTGGCTTGTTGGGCGGGGCGCTTCAGCCCGCAGGTGAGCCTTGCGCCACCCGACGAGTTGCTGATCGAAATCGGCGGCAGCCTGCGGCTTTTCAAAGGGCTTGAGGCCCTGCTCCAAGCGGTGGAGGCGGGCCTGACGGCCGAGGGCTACAGCTACCGTATCGGCCTGGCACGCACGCCACTGGCGGCGCAATGGTTTGCGCGTGCCGCCCTGACCGGATACGAAACCCATGCCTCGGCGGAAGCGGCGCGTCTGGCGGGCCTGCCGCTGGGCGTGATCGGCTTCGACGAACGTGCGGCCAGGCGCTTGGCGGTGCTGGGCCTGACCCACATCGGTGAGCTGCTGGCCCTGCCGCAGGCCGCGCTGGCGCGCCGCTTCGGGCCGGATCTGCCCTTGCAACTGGCGCAAGCGCGCGGCGATTTGCCCGATCTGCGCCGCAGCTTCGCCTTCCCCGAACGCTTCTCCGAATACCTTGAGCTGCCTGCACGGGTTGAACTTGCGCCAATGCTGCTGTTTGGCGCGCGCCGGTTGCTGCAGGCACTGGCCGGCTGGCTTAACGCACGCGGTGCCGGCTTGCAGCAGTGCGTGCTGCAGCTTGAGCATGAAGACATCGACGATTCGCAACTTGTGCTGGGCTTTGCCGCCCCCACGCGCGATGCCGACCGCCTTGCCCGGGTGCTGCGTGAGCGGCTCGATCGCCTCGCGCTGACAGCCCCGGTGGTGGGGCTGCGCCTAGTTGCCGAGCAGATTGAATCGATGCCCGGCGAGAGTGCCGCGCTGTTTGGTGAAGCGGGCACCCAGCGCATCGCGCCGGTGGTTGAGCGCCTGCGTGCGCGCCTGGGGCGTGAAGCGGTGCATGGCATTGCGGTGCAGCCCGGGCACCGGCCCGAGCACTGCACGGTGGCGGTGGACTGGCCCCGCGCCGATGCCCCGGATGCTGCGCGCTCGCGCCCGCTGTGGCTGCTGCGCGAGGCCTGCCCCTTGGTAGAGCAGGACGGGCGCCCGCAGCACAAGGGCCCATTGCAATTGCTCACCCGCCCCGAGCGGATCGAGAGCGGCTGGTGGGATGCCGGCGAAGGGCTGGGCGATGTGCGGCGTGACTACCATGTGGCGCTGAGTTCGCGCGGCGAGTGGCTGTGGATCTACCGCGACACGGCCGGCTGGTGGTTGCAGGGGGTGTTCGGATGAGCGCGCTACCCGCGTATGCCGAGCTTCACTGCATCTCGAACTTCACCTTCCTGCGTGGCGCATCGCACCCGGAAGAGCTGGTCGCCCGGGCTCACCGCCTGGGCTACACCGGGCTGGCGATTACCGATGAATGCTCGTTCGCCGGCGCGGTACGCGCCTACGATGCGTGGCGGCAGTTGCGCGATGCGGCGGGCGGGCAGATCGACTTCCGCCTGATTCACGGCGCCGAGTTCCGCTTCGAATGCGGGCTGAAGCTGGTGTTGCTGGCACAGAACCGCGCCGGCTACGGCAACCTTTCAGCCTTGATCACGCTGGGGCGGCGGCGTGCGGAAAAGGGTGAATACCGGCTGGTACGCGGCGATCTGGAATCCATCTCGCCCAGTGGCGCGGTGCCCGATTGCCTGGCGCTGTGGGTGCCGGGCGAACAAGCAGACGAGGCCGAAGGGCGCTGGCTCGTGCAGCGCTTTCCCGGCCGCCTGTGGCTGGCGCTTGAGCTGCACAGCGGGCCGGACGACGCGGCCCGCCTGGC
Source organism: Niveibacterium sp. 24ML (assembly GCF_026586805.1). Classification (GTDB taxonomy): domain Bacteria; phylum Pseudomonadota; class Gammaproteobacteria; order Burkholderiales; family Rhodocyclaceae; genus Niveibacterium. The sequence goes on from NZ_JAPFHA010000003.1 coordinate 268,680, forward strand.
GAGCTTGCAAGCCCTGGCCGACACCTGCGGCATGCCCTGCGTGGCCAGTGGCGATGTGCACATGCATGCGCGCTTGCGCCGCCCCTTGCAGGATGTGCTTACCGCCACTCGCCTGGGGACGACCGTGTTCGATGCCGGTGATCGGCTCTACCCCAATGGCGAACGTCATCTGCGTCAGCCTTTGCGGCTATCGCGCCTTTACCCGGCCAAGTTGCTCGAAGAGTCCGCGCGCATCGCGGCGATGTGCAATTTCACGCTGGATGAACTGCGTTACGAATATCCCGACGAAATCGTTCCGCACGGGCATACCCCCACCAGCTACCTGCGGCGCGAAACCTTTGCCGGCCTTGCGCGGCGCTATCCTGCAGGCGTGCCGGACAAAGTGATCGCGGGCGTTGAGCATGAGCTCGCCCTGATCGCCGAGCTGCGCTACGAACCCTTCTTCCTCACGGTGTACGACATCGTCTGCTTCGCCAAAGGCGAGGGCATCCTGTGCCAGGGCCGCGGCTCGGCCGCCAACTCGATTGTTTGCTACGCCCTCGGGATCACCGAGGTGGACCCGATGCGTGCCTCGCTGCTGTTTGAGCGCTTCTTGTCAAAGGAGCGCAATGAACCGCCCGACATTGATGTGGACTTCGAGCATGAGCGGCGCGAAATCGTCATCCAGTACATCTACCGCAAGTACAGCCGCGAGCGTGCCGCGCTGGCTGCCACGCTGATCCGCTACCGCACCAAGGGTGCGCTACGCGACGCCGGCCGCGCGCTGGGCTTCGGCCTTGAGCAGATCGATGCGCTGTCAGCGTCGCTGAGCTGGTGGGACAAGCGCGAGCAACTGCCCGAACGGCTCGCCGAGGTCGGGCTGGATGCGACGAGCCCGCGCGTGGCCAAGTGGCTGGCCCTGACCAACATGCTGGTCGGTTTCCCGCGCCATCTATCGCAGCATGTCGGTGGTTTCGTTATCTCGTGCGGGCCGCTCTCCCGCCTGGTGCCGGTGGAAAACGCCGCGATGGAAGATCGCTCGGTGATCCAGTGGGACAAGGACGATCTGGAATCGCTTGGGCTGCTGAAGGTCGATGTGCTGGCGCTGGGCATGCTCACCGCCCTCAAGCGTTCGCTCGATCTGGTCAGCCTGCGGCGGCGCAAGCCCTTCGCGCTGGCCGACATCCCCGACAAGGATGCCGCCACCTTCGACATGCTTTGCCACGCCGATTCGGTGGGCGTGTTCCAGGTTGAATCGCGCGCGCAGATGAGCATGCTGCCGCGTCTGAAGCCGCGCCAGTTCTACGATCTGGTGGTGCAGGTGGCGATTGTGCGGCCGGGGCCGATTCAGGGCGACATGGTGCATCCCTACCTGGCGCACCGGGCCGATCCGCAAGCGGCACGGGCGGCCATGGCGCGCTTGCCCGCTGAGGTGGCCGAGGTGCTGTCGCGTACCTGCGGGGTGCCGATCTTTCAGGAGCAGGTGATGCGGCTTGCGGTGGTGGCCGCCGGCTTTACGCCGGGCGAAGCGGATCAATTGCGCCGCGCCATGGCCTCATGGCGGCAGAGAGGCCACATCGACCGGTTCAAGGACAAACTGCGCGCCGGCATGGCCGAGCGTGGACATCTGCCCGAGTTTGCCGAGGCGCTGTGCCGGCAGATCGAAGGCTTTGGCGAATACGGTTTTCCCGAGTCGCATGCCGCCAGCTTCGCCTTGCTGGCGTACAGCTCGGCGTGGATGAAGCGGCATGAGCCGGAGGCATTCCTGTGCGGGCTGCTCAACAGCCAACCGATGGGTTTCTACGCGCCTTCACAGCTGGTGCAGGACGCCCGCCGCCACGGCGTGCAGGTACTACCGGTGGATGTGATGCACAGCGATTGGGACAGCGGTTTCGAGCGTGTGCCGGGGGCACGACGGCCAGCGGTGAGGCTGGGGCTGCGTGAAGTGCGTGGCTTTGCGCAGGCGGCTGCGGTACGCATTGCTGCCGCACGGACCCGGGCGCCATTTACTTCTGTGGATGATCTCGCGCACCGCGCCATGCAGGGGGGGCGTGATCTGGAATTGCTGGCGGGGGCTGGGGCCTTGAAAGCGCTGGCCGGGCACCGCCGGCAGGCCGCTTGGCTGGTTGCCGGGGTGCAAGGGCAGGGCGATCTGTTCGACAGCGCGCCGCCCCCCGAGGCCCCGGTCCGCTTTGCTGCCCCGCGTGAAGGCGAAGAAATCGTGGCCGACTACGCCAGCACCGGCCTCAGCTTGGGGCGCCATCCCCTGGCGCTGTTGCGCGATCGCCTGAGCGCCCGGCGCTTTCTTGCGGCCGGTACGATCCGTGAGGCCGGTGATCGTGCATTGGTGCGCGCGGCCGGCATCGTTATCGGGCGCCAGCGGCCCGGCACGGCAAGCGGCATCATCTTCGTCACGCTCGAAGACGAGACCGGTCAGGCCAATATCGTGGTGTATTCAGATCTGGCTGAGCGCCAGCGCCGCGAATTGCTCGGCGCGCGGCTGCTGGGGGTGTATGGCCAGTTGCAACGAGAAGGCGAAGTCGTTCACGTGCTCGCCAAGCGTCTGCTGGACCTGACGCCTTGGCTGGGCGCGCTGCCCACGATCAGCCGTGACTTCCATTGACTGATGCGTGGGCGGGCGCCGTAGCGGTGGGCCGGTGCGGCCCGGATCGCGCAATCAGTCGCGATCGCCACCGAAGATGCCAAGCAATTGCAGCAGGCTCACAAAGACGTTGTACACGTCCAGGTAGATCGCCAGCGTGGCGCTGATGTAGTTGGTCTCACCGCCCGTCACGATGCGATTCACGTCGTACAGGATGTAGGCCGAGAAGATGCAGAGCACCACCGACGAGATCGCGATCGAGAGCGCCGGCACCTGCAGGAAGATGTTTGCCACCGCAGCAATCAGCGCAACGATCATCCCGACGAAGAGGAACTTCCCCATCCCGCTCAGATCGCGCTTGATCACCGTTGCCAGCGTCGCCATGGCGAAGAAGATCGTCGCCGTACCGCCGGCCGCCAGTGCGATCAACTGGGTCCCGTTTGAAAAGCCCAGCATCACCTGAAGAATGCGCGAGAGCATCAGCCCCATGAAGAAGGTAAAGCACAGCAGCAAGAGCACGCCGACCGAGCTGTTCTTGAACTTCTCAATCATGAAGAAGAAGCCGAACGCAATCGCCATGAAGACGATGAACGAGATCATCGGGCTACCGGCAAAGAACGAAAAGCCCATCTGCACGCCAAGGTAGGCGCCAGCAATCGTTGGCAACATTGAAAGCGCGAGCAGCATGTAGGTGTTTCGCAGCACCCGGTTGCGGGTTCCAACAAGGCTGTCGCCAATCGGGGAATAGCTTGTCTGACTCATGTGTTGCTCCTTGCGGGGGTTGTGCTGTGCTTATGACCGGCGCAGATTCTAATGGTTCTCAGATGAAAGCTGAAAGCGCCCGTGCTAGAATCGCACGGCTTTACTGCTCGGGGCATCGCTCTGAGCGTAATTTGCAGGAAGCGTGGCAGAGTGGTCGATTGCACCGGTCTTGAAAACAGTTGTAGGAAGCTTGGCAGAGTGGTCGATTGCACCGGTCTTGAAAACCGGCATACCGCAAGGTATCCAGGGTTCGAATCCCTGAGCTTCCGCCAATAAAAACAAGCACTTAGCGTAGCCCTGAGAGCACGCAAAGGGCTTGTGAAAAGCGACAAAAAGCCCCGCCAGTCGGGGCTTTCTTGCAGTTGGGCAAAATTGGTGGCGTAAGCACACCATAAGCGGCGCGCAGAATTCACGGCGTGCCGGTGTACTAGCTAAGGGCATGCGTCCTATGCTGTGTGCTGTGGCACGACAGACAAGGTAAAGAGATGCAGAATGGTGTTGAGTTGGCAGACCTGAAGGCGCTTGCGTTCGACTATCAAAGTCGCGCGTTCCGTCACACGGGGATCGTCCATGCGGACTGTTTCGAGTGGCTTGGACGCCTGCCTGAGAACACGCTGCACGCTATCGTCACCGACCCGCCGTATGGCGTGAAGGAATACGACTTCGACCAGCTTGAGAAGAAAGAGAACGGGAACGGGGGCATCTGGAGAATCCCGCCATCGTTCGATGGGCATGTCCGCTCACCCCTGCCGCGCTTCACCGCGCTGGACAAGAAGGAGCGCGACTCAATTGACCGCTTCTTTTTCGAGTGGGGCAAGCAAGTGATGCACGCGCTACGTCCGGGCGGCCATGTAATCCTCGCCAGCAATTCCTTCTTGTCGCAACTGGTCTTCGGTGCGCTGGTTCGCAGCGGCTTGGAGTTTCGTGGCGAGATGATCCGCCTCGTTCGTACCATGCGAGGGGGCGACCGCCCCAAGAACGCCGAAGATGAATTCCCCGACGTATGCTCAATGCCGCGTGGCTGCTATGAGCCGTGGGGCATCTTCCGCAAGCCCATTCCCGCCAAGATGACGGTTGCCGAGTGTTTGCGCACCTACCAGACCGGCGGGCTGCGCCGACTCGCTGACGGCAACCCGTTCTGTGATGTTGTGGTCAGCGAACGTACCCCAAAGCGCGAGCGCGAAATTGCCGACCATCCGAGCATCAAGCCCCAATCGTTGATGCGGCAGCTCGTGCGCGCTGCGCTCCCTTTGGGCGAAGGCATCATTGCCGACCCGTTCTTGGGTTCCGGTTCCACGGTAGCAGCCGCAGAAGCGCTAGGGCTGCAATGCGTTGGCATTGAGCGGTATCAGGACTATTTCGATATGGCTAGTGAAGGCATTCCACTACTTGCCAGAGCAGATGTCCGCTCCTTCACTGCGAAAGAGGCAGAGCTGGAATCCCAACTCCACCTCATTTGATTACATCGGCAAGTCTGGCGCGTTGTAGATCCAGTTAGCCATCATCTTCTGATAGCCGGAATTGGTGACGCTCGCCGTGATAGTGCGGCGGCTGGTTTCCGACCTTCCAGAGAAGTTCCAATCTGCCTTTGTGAGCTGCGCACCGGCAACACGCAGGAACCGGAATGGCATTGCGGGGCGGCCTCCCTCTCCAGCATCCACAGGGCGGTTGCTGTCGTACATGAACACCATCAACCATGTGTCTTCGGCGTTGTGACCCTGCCAGCCGCGCAGGTAGCGCGAGCCCTTCACTTCGATTCCTTCCGTGCCGTGCTGCAATGAGTCTCCGGGATACCGGCCAGCGGGCAGCATGTCGGGGTGGCCGTTGTGATAAGTGTTCTTCACGATGCCCGGAGAATGCTTGGGCAAATTGGCGCTCATGAACTCGCCTACCATGCTGCTGAAGTTCGCAGGCATGAGCATCGCCTCTATGCGCTGCGTACCGTTCTCATGCAGTCGCACATCCACCATCTGGATGAAGCCAAGAAAGTCGTTCATGGCTGCGCATAGATGCTCGATCGTCACGCCACAAGGGATAACGGCGCGAGGGTTGAAGTGTTCGATCCTTACCGGCTCAGGGTTGCAGGCCGCAAATTCGAGTTGTTGTTCTGGTGTCAGCGGTGGCATCGGGCAACGGTTCCCATCTATCTATCAAATAGATGGAATCGTAACCTGATTCAAAGGCGCATGACAGCCGTTTGATGTTTATGCAGCGCTTATGCCTTGCGGGTGTTGCCGACCTAACCACAATGGCAGCAATCGGTTAGCGGGCAAGCCCGAATAACTCCGTGTTTGTTGTTCCTTACCCGCTGGCATGCGCGCCGCTACAGGCCGCGTGCCATGCTCGCCAGTACCCTAGCGGCGGCAGTGTGGTGATCGTCGCCCCAGTCGCCCGCATCGCTCGCGCAGCCGCACAAACGACAAGCCCCCGCCGGTCATGGGCACCGACAGGGGCTTGAAGGCAACGTCAGACAGGTAAGAGTGGCCCTGTCCCGCTGCTGCACCCGATCGATTAACGAGGGTCGGTGTGCCTGACCTCGGCCCGGCCTTCTATTCCGGGCACCGCCTACCACGGACGACGATCAGCGCGGTGGGCAGCGTTGCTCAGCTCCAAATCAACGAACCCTCCCCAGCCATGCCCTTGGCGCTTCCGTCGCCGACCCACTTCAAGACACAGTGCCGCACCACATCGCCATCGACCGGGCACATGCGACCGTCAGCAATCGCAGCATCGAACGCTTGCGCAAGCCATTCGCGCATTTCCTCGCCAGCACCACGCGAGCGCTCCAGTTTGCGCAACCGTGCCAGCATGCCCCGCGTGTCGGCCATGTGGTTACTCCCGCGACTTGCGCAAAGCCTCGCCCAGCTTGAAAGCGCGAAGCAGGTTTAAGTCGGACATGGTTTGCCGCTCTGCATGCGCCTCGATACGGCGCTGCTGAATCTGTTGCAGGTCGTCGGGTGTGGGCGAGTTTTTGACCGGGCCGTTTTCCTTCAAGTCGGTGTGCAGGTTCTTCATTGCAGTCTCTCCTTTAGTGGCCCAATCTGTTGCAGCAGCCGCGCAGCCTCCCAGCGCACGGCGGGGTCGTCGCATTTCAAAATCACTTCATAGAGCGTATCGACGCACAGCCTCATGATCGATTCGCGCTCCTGCTTCTCCTGCGCTATCCGTGCAGCGTCGCGCGGTTTCATCCACGCATAGGGTGTTGAATAACTCACTGCTTGTCCTCCAGCGCCTGCAAGCGCTTCTCCAGTTCATCGACAGCACGCACGGCACTGAGCGCGCCGATTGCCTCAATGATTTGTTTGCCAACATCTGCCGCCACCTTGCCGTCAGCTATCGCCTGAAGTACGGCCTCGACCTGCTGGGCGACGGGGGCGGCGGCGTCAAAGTCAAACTCCACGCGCTCGGTCTGCGCACGCAAGACAGGCGCGCACCGAGACAAGACAAGCCCAGCAGCCTGCACGTCGCCAGCAAGCGCAGCGTCGATAACCACACGGGCAATCCTCGGCGCGTCGTCCATCAGTGCCTGCGTCACACGGGTTCGCTTATCTACAACCCCTCGCGGGCGTCCGGATTTGTTGGGCGACGGCATGCCCTTCTTCCAGTTCGGATTGCCCGCTGGCGGTTCGGTGTTGGGCTGGTAGCTCTTCAACCAGTCCGGTTGAACTATCTCGGTCATTGAATGAACCCCTTTGATGTCATCAATTGGCGATCAGGCTCAACCGAGGTCTTGCAGGATGAAAGCCTTCTCAGCGTTCGTTTTGGCTTGACGAAGTGCGGCAGCTTTGTGCGGCGGTGCGCCGACGGCTTTCTCAAGCTCCTTGAACACCAGCCCCGCGCGCTCTTCGATCATCTGCTTGGCACCCTTCATCGCCTTGAGGCGCTGCGCAATCTCAGGCGTGCTGCGCTCGTTCCAGAAGCGAACATAGGTCTGCTGGAAGTTCGCATCGAGGCCGGACAGATATGGCGGGGCACCTAGAAGCGCCGCGACTGAAGTGTGGTCACCCTCGTCAATGGCTTGTTGGATGAACTTGTGGCGCTGTTCGCTGGGCAGGTTCTTGGCGTAGGCGCGAATCTCAGCGCTGACGCTCTGTGCAGCCTTCGATTCAAGGGGTGTTGCAAGCTGCTGCTCCAGCATGGCAATGCCCTTCTCCAGATTCGAGCGGGTAACGTCGAAGCTCTTGCTGATCTTGGAAAAGTGCTTCTGCGCAAAGTCGTCCGTGTGGATGATCTGCATTGCCTCATTCCACGTCGGGTTGTGGGCGGCGGCTTCCTTGGCCGACCACACAGCGCGCACACCTTCATAGGCGGTGCTGAACGCGGTCATGGTCGGTGCAAGATACGGCGCGGTCTGCTCGTCGTAGCCTTCGATATTCTTCACGTTCTCGGGGTGCAGCGTGGGCGTGATACGCGGATCAATGCTGTCTGTCATGGTGCAACTCCTTGATAAATAGGCGCGTGTTTGTACGCAGTGCTTACATGCTGCGAAATATCAGCGAAGGTCCGCAAGGAAAACAAAAGCATGCGCACGGGGAACAAGTTATTCAGCGTTATTCGTTCGGCATCAAAGCGGCTGCTGTCCCGAGCATCTAAAAAGTCGTTGCCGAGTCTCGGAGATGCGTCTTAGCGTTGCCCCATCTACAACACGCACAGGAGCAATGACATGGAAACCAAGACCTACACCAAGCGCGAGAACGCCCGCCGTGCCGGTGTTGCCGCAGGGGTGCCCGCTGAACTGGTGGAAATCACCGTGCATAAGAACGGCGATGACGTTCGATTTGGATGGAAGCAGATGGAAGCACCGGAACCCGCTGCCGCCGACGCTGTGGTGACCACAGGCAAGCCGAAGAAGGAAGCCGCCCCGAAGGTGGAGCGCGTCGAGCAGAACGGCGTGAAGCGTCCAAAGGATGGCGGGCTGTGCGCTGCCGTCTGGGCATGGCTGGACGCGCACCCGGAAGCAACGATCAAGGACGCGAAAGCCGCTGCACCGGAGAACGGCTGGAACGAGAACAACGTGGCCTGCGAGTTCTACGCTTGGCGCAAGTTCAACGGGATCAGCAGGCAGACCGGCGACAACGCGCCCGCGCATGCGTAAGGAAACCCCGTAAGGTGGGGCCGTGGTGGTAGGTGGGGGCACCAGTGCCCACATTCCCCACCTTGGCCCCACACTACGCACATTCCCCACATTACGTAGTTTCTGCATACAAGTTCTTCGGGCGGCAGTACCAAATCCCTCCGACGTTCTGCTTGTCCATGTAGCTGCCGCTGTGTTCGTTCCACCAGCGTTCGGTGACAACATTTGCGGACGCCGCTGCTTGCTTCACTTGGCTGATCGGCTGCCACGGGTTTGCAGGTGTGGTCAAGAAATGCGCCTTCAGCCACATTCCAAACGCCGCTTCGAACTTGCTGATCGGGCCGCGTGCATTGCCCACCATGCTCTGCGGCGTCAGGGCGCTATCTAACTCCTCCCAGTTTGGGCGAGTCGCGCTGATAGGCTTGCCGTTGCACGGGTCGATTCCAACTTGAACTTTTACCGTGCTGAACTTCCATGCGCCGCCGGGATGCTCTGGCAGATTGACTTTGACCTGCACCATCGCCTTGGCATGCTGGCCATCGTCCTCGCGGCTGATAATGGCAATGAGGCTCCGGCAGGTCTGCGCGAATGCAGCAGACCCTAGAACACGATGAAGCATTGAGCGCGTCGTGTCCTTGGCAAAGTGCGTCACGCAGACAATTGCGATTCGATATTCCTGTGCCACCACTAGCCACGGCTCAAGGACGGTGCGAAGTTGCCCCGCGTCGTTCAGATCAACCTTGCGCAACTTCTGGCCGGGCAGATAGCTGGTCACTGGATCAATAACGAGCATGGAGAATGGATACCCTTCATCCCTCGCGGCACCGAGCCAACGCCGAATCTCACCAAGGTCGTCTTGCATGGAGAACGTGTTGCGCTTTCCTTGCTGGGTCACGCCTTGAATTTCGATTACGTTGTCGAGGTTCCCACCGCATGCGACCAGACGCGGCGCGGTCATTTCCTCGATGCTATCCTCGCTGCCAAGCCATAGGACGCGGTTCGGTTGGCGTGGTTCGTATTCGCCGGGCCAAGGCGTACCCGTGGTCACTCTGGCGGTAACGTCGGCTAACACGGTTGATTTTCCCGCGCCGGTCTCGCCTGCAAGTAGCGTGATGTATCCCTTCGGAATCCATCCTGTCCAAAGCCAGTCGATGGCCCGCATCTGCACGTTTCCGAGCGTGCGCCCGACAAGTGCGCGTGGCCCATTAGGACTGTCTTCGATGCCCAGTCCCTTCTTGAGCATTTCACGCTTGGTCTTCTCCTTCTCCTGCTCTAGCTTGAGTTCGTCCTGCCTATTCGCCTCGCGTTGAAACTCAAGCAGCGTTTTGGCGGTTTCGCCCTTTGCCTGCTCCTGCGCCACCTCGGGCGTGAGATGTGGGTTGCGCTGCTGGGCGGTAGCGAGCCAAGCGGGTGACTGCGCGGCGGCTGGGGCCGCGTTTGCATGCTGGTCGCCGCTAGGGTATTGGCCGGGGTACTGCGTCGCCTGTAGCGGCGGCTGCACTCCTTGCAAATTCTCCGAGTCGCCGGAAGTGGCTTGTCCTACGCTATGTGTGCTGTGCATGTTGTTCCTCTCCAAAGCCGTCCTGACCCGACGGCTTTTTTCTTGATGGAGTTATGCAGGGCTTATCGGCGGGTGTGCGGGGTCGGCAAGTTGCGCGGCTGCATAGGGTTTTCGTCGCCATGACCGTCAAACTGCTTGTTTGGCGTTCGGCGCGTAGGCGCTGGTGCTGCTGAAGGATTGCTGCTCCAGCCACTCGAAAATTCTGGGGCGCTGGTAACGGATAGGCGCGGACTTGGTGCGCCCGAGCTTCACGAACTCCGGGCCTTTGCCCTTCGTGCGCCAGATTTCAAGGGTGTTGGGTTTGATACCCAGCAGGGCGGCAGCTTCTTCGTTCGTCAGCAGATCGGGGCTGAGTGCGGAAAGTGTGGTCATGGCAAGTAGTCCTCAGACTGTGCCTTGCCAGCGCATGCAATAGAGAGCGTCAGGCAAGGCGAATGCTTGCCGTCGAGATTTGTGTTGTCACCTGCCCCAGACGGTTTCGGGGGTGTCCGGTTTCCCGGCTCGCGTCACAGATGCTTCTTTGCCTTGGCGCCCTGTGCGGCCCCTTGAATCGCCGCCCCGCATTGCACGAGGCGGCTTAGTTGGCGTTACCCTAACACTGCTTTACGCGGGAATGTTGGATATCTTTTAAGCGCTGCAAGTACGTCGCACGCTCTTTGATATACCCCAATGGCATTTCATCAATCTCCAGCTCAAATTGGCAAAGGACATCGTTGATAACATCGTTCATCGACATAAATGGTTCGTCCGGCGCAAAGCCCCAAAAGTCCTCCGCTTGCGCTATCGAGTCAATCGCAAGTTCAAGAACTCTTTTGGCATCCTCAATGGAGAGGAAAGTCAGGGTACGAATTTCGCGCAGCATGGTGGAACTCCTATCTGGCTCCACCGTCCGCAGCAAACAAAAAGGCCGGCAGACGATGGAACGTCAATGCCGGCCTGCTGGTGCAGACTATTCAGGACGCGCAACCCGCGCGTCAGGCGATCTGGTGAAGTGACTCTACATCAACTTTTTGGGCGTGTCTTTCATAATTCGCCGCCTGCTGCTCGATCCAATCGGATATCCGCTGTGTCTCAGGCTTGAGATATTGCAGGTGCGAAGTCTCAAGGTAGTGGCGCGCGGTCACGCCCTTGGGAACGTGGTTCGTCAGTAGCTCGACCTTGTGCAAGTCGATGCCCACCGACGCCACGCCTATCGTGGTGAAGGTGCGGCGCAGGTCGTGGGGCGTAATCTTGGTGCCTGCCGCTTCGCTGACCTTCTTCATCGTGTCGCGCGGGTCGCGTATGTGCCCGCACTTGCCCCAGGACGAAAACACGAACGGGCTACCCTTGACGCGCTGGCGTGTGGTCAGCAACTGCACCGCCTGCGTGGATAGCGGCAGCCATACGGGATTACTGTTCTTCGGGTCGGGAATGTGAATCCAGCCCTCCTCAAGATTGACCCGATCCCATGTCAGTTCGCTGCATTCCCCGATGCGCAGACCTGTGAGAAGGAGCAGCATCACAAGATCAAGGCTTGCCAGCGTGTCACGGTTGTAGGCCTGCTCGCGCGCCTTGGTAAGGAATGACCACACCGCGCCGACTTTGCTATCCGGCACGCGGCTAGTGCGGGGCTTGAGCGGCACCCACTTCTTATAGAGAACATCGACGGGGTTGTCCGTCAGCACGGGCGACCCGTCCGGCTCGCGGTATTCGCGGATGGCGTAATTGAACAAGGCGCGAAGCACCGCCATTGACTGGTTCGCCTGTGCTGGTGCTGGCCCATCGCCGCGCGTGCCCTTCGTCTTAACCTCGTTGAAGCGCTTCGTGACCATCTCGCGAGTGATGTCCTTGAGAGGCTTCTTCAACCATGCGTCAAAGGTTGTGGTCACATGACGCTCAATCTCGGCCTTGCTACTGTCCTTCAGCGGGCGGTCGCGTTTGTACCCGTCAGCCACATCACGGAGGGTGACACGCTGCGCCGCTTCCTTCTTGGCAACGGCGCGCGGATCGATGCCCATGCGCATGCTGCGCAGATGTTCGCGGGCGACCTCGCGGGCCTGATCCACGGTGAAGACACCATGCGGGCCGATGCTGATTCGGGGCGAACTGCCATTGACGCGCCCCTGCACGATGTAGGTGATCTTGCCGGTAGGTGTGACGCGCAGGCCGAAGCCCTTGACCTCGCTATCCCAGTGGAACGCCTCTTTGTCGGCTGGTGCGGTGAGCTTATCGATGTAGGTCTTCGTCAGCTTAGGCATGCTGCACCTCGCTGACTTTGGCACTTGTGGTTACTATCTTCACGTCGGCTTCCTTCGTAGGTAAGGGAGTTGGCCACGCGGTCGGGACTGTTGGCGCAGTCGCCGGCCGCATCAATTCTGGCGCTCATAAGCAGCTCGTAAGCGCTCTGCGTAAAGTTACGACAAGTTACGAAAAACGGCAAACGCCGCTAAGTGCTTGACCTACAAAGGGGCGTACAGCTTACAATGGCAACTCAAAGCGGTGTAAAGCGTGGCTCCGGGAAACTTGAAAACCGGCAACGGGCAACCGTTCGTGAGTTCGAATCTCACCGCTTCCGCCAGAACGCCAGCAATCAAGCGCCTTTCTGGGCGCTTTTTTGTTTGCCCCATCAATTGCCCCATCCAAGTGCTAAGAGGTCAAGGCTTCGTCGGGTGCGACCTCAGAGTGCGGCGCTTTGTCGCCAGCGAGCTTGGTGGTGCCCCCATCAGTTTGTTTAAATGTGGCCTTTGCCAAGCGGCGAATATCTAACGATTTCTGAAGTCGACGGTGGTCAGCCTTGGGGGCGCGTTCAAGAACCCGACTGGATGGCGTGTTGCACTGACAACGACCTGACGGACTGGACCAACGGATGAGGCTGGCTCAATCTCGTTGCTAGCTAGGGTCTGTTGACAATCAAGCCAGCCAAATAACGGACGCGGACAAAGCGACGAAAGCGGCGAAGCGTTCGGCGAGCTTGTCGTAGCGTGTGGCAATGCGCCGAAAATGCTTGATGCGGCAGAAGAAGCGCTCGACCAGGTTGCGGTTCTTGTACTGGTGGCGATCGAAAGCTCGCTGAACGATGCGATGGCTGCGCGGCGGGATGACGGCTTCGATCCCGTGATCGTTAAGGTGTTCGAGAATGGCGTCGGTGTCGTACGCCTTGTCCGCACTGAGCGAGTTGGGCTTCAAGGCGCCCAGCAAGGGCAGCGCTTGTGGGCTATCGCCCGCTTCACCGCCGGT
>NZ_JAPFHA010000040.1 GCF_026586805.1 Niveibacterium sp. 24ML
GAACTGGCGGACTACCCGGCGGCCTTGCGCGCCTCATGGGTCGGCCGCGAACTGCACGAGACGCGCAACATCAAGCCGATGCTCGGCCGCTTCGGCACCACGCTGGGCTCGCTGTTCGCTGGCGCCGAATTGTGCTTGCTGGCCGCCGGCGTGCGGATGCCGTGGACGCTGTCGCACGCAGCGCCATCGCGATCGAAGATGCGCGCGGCGGCGCGCTTCAAGCCGCGCCCGCCACTGCGGCCGGACGGCGTGCTGAGTTTCGACCGCATCAGTTCGCTGATGCTCGCCAACCTCAACCACGAGCACGACCAGCCGGTGCACCTTGTCCGCAGCGGCGGCGATGCCACCCGCTTCGCCGACCCGGAGACCCGCTACTGCCCGGCCGGCGTGTACGAGCTTGATCAAGGTGCGGTACGCATCGCGGCGCAGAACTGTCTGCACTGCAAAACCTGCGAGCTGCATGACCCCGCGGGCAGCCTGCGCTGGCTGCCCCCAGAGGGCGGCTCGGGGCCGCAGTACGCCAGCATGTAAGGCCGGCGATCAGGCCGGCACGGCCCGCGGCAGGCGGCGCGCCATCACCAGCGCGTAGATCGCCGGGATCACCACCAGGGTCAGCACGGTGGATGAAATCATGCCGCCGACCATCGGCGCGGCGATGCGACGCATCACCTCCGAGCCGGTGCCGTGGCTCCACATGATCGGCAGCAGGCCGGCCATGATCGCCACCACCGTCATCATCTTCGGCCGTACCCGTTCCACCGCGCCTTCCATCACCGCAGCGTAGAGATCCTGCGCGCCCGGCGCCCTGCCCTCGCCCGCCCGTTTGGCGCAGATGTCGCGCCAGGCGTGGTCGAGGTAGATCAGCATCACGACGCCGGTTTCGGCCGCAACGCCCCCCAGCGCAATGAAACCCACCGCCACCGCCACCGAGAGGTTGTAGTCCAGCGCCCACATCAGCCACACCCCGCCGATCAGCGCGAAGGGTACCGAGAGCATCACGATGAAAGTTTCGGTGAGACGGCGGAAGTTCAGGTACAGCAGCAGGAAGATGATCAGCAGCGTCACCGGCAGCACGATCTTCATCTTCTCCATCGCGCGCTGCATCGATTCAAACTGGCCGCTCCAGCTGGCGTAGTAACCGGGCGGGAACTTCACCTGGTCGGCCACGGCTTTCTGCGCGTCTTTCACATACGAGCCGATATCGCGCTCGCGGATGTCGACGTAGATGTAGGCAGAGAGCAGCGCGTTCTCGGTGCGGATCGCCGGCGCTCCGCGGGTAATCGACACCCGCGCCACCTGCCCCAACGGCACCATCGCGCCGTCCATCGTCGGCACCAGCACCTGCGAGGCAATCTGCTGCGGGCTGTCGCGCAGTTCGCGCGGGTAACGCACCGTCACGCCGAAACGCTCGCGCCCCTCAACGGTGGTCGTCACCATCTCGCCGCCCAGTGCGGTGGCGATCACGTCCTGCAACTCGCCCACGCCCAGCCCGTAGCGCGCGAGCGCCTCGCGGTCCGGCTCGATGTCGAGGTAGAAGCCGCCGGTAATGCGTTCGGCAAACGCGCTGGTAGTGCCCGGCACCTGCTTGACTACCGCTTCGATCTGCTTGGCGAGGCGCTCCATCTCGTCCAGATCCTTGCCGAAGACCTTGATGCCGATCGGCGTGCGGATGCCGGTGGAGAGCATGTCGATGCGCGCCTTGATCGGCATCGTCCAGGCGTTCGACACGCCGGGGAACTGCAGCGCCTTGTCCATCTCGGCGATCAGCTTGTCGATGTTCATGCCGGGGCGCCATTCGGATTCGGGCTTGAGGTTGATCACCGTCTCGAACATCTCGGTCGGCGCCGGGTCGGTGGCGGTGTTGGCGCGCCCCGCCTTGCCGAATACCGAGGCCACTTCGGGGAAACTCTTGATGATGCGGTTCTGCGTTTGCAGCAGCTCGGCGGCCTTGGTGATCGACATCGCCGGCAGCGAAGTCGGCATGTAGAACAGCGTGCCCTCGTTGAGCGTGGGCATGAATTCGCTGCCCAGGCGCGACGCAGGCCAGGCGCTCGCCAGCACCGCCAGTAGCGCCAGCGCGATGGTGGTTTTCTTCCAGCGCATCACCGCCGCGATGATCGGCCGGTAAGCCCAGATCAGCGCGCGATTCACCGGGTTGCGGGCCTCCGGCATGATGCGGCCGCGCACGAACAGCATCATCAGCACCGGCACCAGCGTCACCGACAACAGCGCCGCACCCGCCATCGCAAAAGTCTTGGTCCAGGCCAGCGGCGCGAAGAGCCGGCCTTCCTGCGATTCAAGCGTGAACACCGGCAGGAATGACACGGTGATGATCAGCAGCGAGAAGAACAGCGACGGCCCAACCTCCTTGCAGGCGGCGATCATCGCCTCTGCGCGCGATTCGCCCGGCTTGAGCCGCTCGATGTGCTTGTGCGCGTTTTCGATCATGACGATCGCCGCATCCACCATCGCGCCGATCGCAATCGCGATGCCGCCCAGACTCATGATGTTGGAGTTCATGCCGAGCGCGTGCATCGCGATGAAAGCGATCAGCACCCCCACCGGCAGCATCACGATCGCGACCAGCGCGCTGCGCACATGCAGCAGGAACACGATGCACACCAGCGCGACGATCAGCGATTCCTCGATCAAGGTCGTCTTGAGCGTGTCGATCGCGCGGTGGATCAGTTCCGAGCGGTCGTACACCGCCTGCAGCGACACGCCCTCCGGCAGGCCGGACGAGACCTCGGCGATCTTGTCCTTGACGTTGTGGATGACCTCCAACGCGTTCTGGCCGAAGCGCGCGCTGACGATGCCGCCGACCACCTCGCCCTCGCCATCCAGCTCCGCCAGCCCGCGCCGCTCATCCGGCACCAGCTCGACCCGCGCGATATCGCTGATGCGCACCGGCGTGCCGTTTTCAGCCTTCAGCACCAGGCCGGCGATGTCCGCCGTGCCGCGCAGGTAGCCACGGCCGCGCACCATGTATTCGGTTTCCGCCATCTCGACGACACGGCCGCCAACATCGCGGTTGGAGCTACGGATCGCCTCGCTGACCTTGTTCAACGGGATGCCGTAGGCACGCAGCTTGAGCGGATCGACCGTCACCTGGTACTGCTGCACGAAACCGCCGATCGAGGCCACCTCGGCCACGCCGTGCGCCTTGCTCAACTGGTAGCGCAGGTACCAGTCCTGGATTGTGCGCAGTTCGGCAAGCGTCTTGTTCTTGGCGACCAGCGCGTACTGGTACACCCAGCCCACGCCGGTGGCGTCCGGCCCCAGTTGCGGGCTCACCCCGGCCGGCAGGCGGCCAGCGGCGGAGTTGAGGTATTCGAGCACCCGCGAGCGGGCCCAGTAGATGTCGGTGCCGTCGTCGAAAATCACATACACGAAGGACGCGCCGAAGAACGAGAAGCCCCGCACCACCTTGGACTTGGGCACCGAGAGCATCGCGGTGGTGAGCGGATAGGTCACCTGATCCTCAACCACCTGTGGCGCCTGCCCCGGGAACTCGCTGTAGACGATGACCTGCACGTCAGACAGATCCGGCAGCGCATCGAGCGGCGTGCGCATCACCGCCACCACACCGGCAATCACCACGAATACCGTCGCCAGCAAGACCAGGAAGCGGTTGCGGGCCGACCAGTCGATCAGTGCGCCGAGCATGTCAGTGACCTGCGTGCGGGTCGGCGGCCGGGGTGGCCTTGGCCGAAGCCTCGGGCGCGATCTTCGTCACCACCCATTCGCCGGGTTTGCGCTCGACGAAATCGAACTGCACCGCGTCGCCCGCCTTCAAGCTCTTCGCCAGCGCGCTGTTGGCGAGCACGAAGTCCATCGTCATCGCCGGCCACTTGAGGCTGGCGATCGGTTCGTGCGTCAGCGTGAGTTCGCCGCTGGCCGGGTCGATCGCGTCGATGCGGCCCTTGCCGTGATGGCCGACGCCACCCGAGGCCACGGGCGATGCGGCAGGCGATGCGGACGCGGCCGGCGCGGCACTGAGCCCCTGCACCGCCGCCTTGAGGTTGCTTTCGGCATCGAGCAGGAAGTTCGCGCTGACGACCACCGGCTCACCGGCCTGCACCCCTTCAAGCACCTCGACGAATTCGCCGGCGCTCGCGCCCAGCTTCACGTTGCGCGACTCGAATCGCCCCTCGCCGCGCTGCACCAGCACGATCTGCCGCGTGCCGCTGTCGATTACCGCCGACGTTGGCACGTTGACCACCGCCGCGCCCTGCGAAGTGCCGAGCACCATCGATGCGAACAGGCCGGGCTTGAGCAGGCCCTGCGGGTTGGCCAGCTCCACCCGCACCGGCACGGTACGGGTTTCGGCGCTCAGCGTCGGGTAGATGTAGCTCACCGTGCCTTCGAAGCTTTTGCCCGGATACGCGCTCAGCGTGATGACCGCCTTGCGGCCGGTCTGCACCGCGGCAATGTCCTGTTCATTCACGTCGACGATCGCCCACACCGAGGACAGATCGGCGATCTGGAACAGCGTGTCGCCGGGCATGAAACGCATGCCCTGCAGCGCCTTCTTTTCCATCACCACGCCCGCCACCGGCGAGCGGAAACCGAGCATGCGGCGGGCGTCGCCCTGCTTGGTGAGTTCCTTGATCTGCGCGTCTGACACTTCCCAGTTCTTCAGCCGCGCGAGCGAGGCATCGGCGAGCGCGCGCATGCTCGTCTGCGCGGCGGCATCGCCCTGCGCGAGCGATTCGGCGCCACGCGCGGCAATCGCGTATTCGCGTTGTGCGGACACCAGCTCGGGGCTGTAGGCCTCGAACAGCAGTTGCCCGCGCGCCACCGGCTGCCCGGTCGCATTCACCAGCAGGCGCTCGACCCAGCCTTCAAAGCGCGGCGCGATGGCGACCACGCGGCGTTCGTCGATCTCGATGCGGCCCAGGGCACGCACGCTGCGTTCCAGCACCCGCGATTCGGCTGCCACGGTGCGCACGCCGAGCTTCTGCACATTCTCGGGGCTGATGCGGATCTGCCCTTCACCGCCTTCGCTGGTGTCGTCACCCTCGTAGACGGCGATGTAGTCCATCCCCATCGGGTCTCTCTTGGGCACTGGCGAGGTGTCCGGCAAGCCCATCGGGTTGCGGTAGTAGAGCAGCTTGCGCGCGGTGCTCGCCGGCGCAGCGGTGGACGCCGCATCGCCCTGCGTGGCCGGCGCGTGGCGTTGGCCGAACCAGTAGCCGGCACCGAGCGCGGCGGCAAGCGCCAGCGCGGTCAAAACGAGTGTTGCGCTGCGCTTCACAGCGGTTCTCCGATCAGTCGTTCGATTTCGGCCAGCCGCAGCTGCTGCTCGGCCCGCACGCGGGTCAGGTCTTGCCGCGCCTTGCGCAGCGCACGCTGGGCGTCGAGCACGGTGGCGAAATCCACCTTCCCGTTTTCATAGCCGCTCAGCGCGGACTGGAAGGTGGCCTCGCTCTGCGGAATCAAGGTAGCGGCGGTGAGCGCTTCGACGCGGCCCAAGCCTTCAAGCGCGGCGGTCTGTGCGCCCAGCTCGCCCGCCAGCCGATGGGTGAGCGATTCCGAACGCGCCTTGGCCGCTTCGAGCATGCGCTCGGCCTCGCGCTCCTGGCTGCGACGGCTATCAAACTGCAAGGGCAGGTTCACTTCGAACATCAGCTGCCATTCGTCGACGCTGCTGCCGCGCTGCACCGGGGTAATGCCCAGATTCAGATCGGGCATCCGGTTGCGGTACGCGAGTTCGCGGCTTTTGTCGGCAGCGACGGCCTTCTCGGTTTCTGCGGCCAACTGCGGGTTGCGCGCCTTGAGGCGGGCGATCAGGCTGTCCATGTCGAGCGCCGCGGGGGGCGGCAGTTTGCGCAGCGTTTGGGGCTCGGCGAGTGGCGCCTTGGGCGGGCGGGCCATCAACGCGTTGAGCATTGCCTGCACGCCTTTGCGCTCCTGCTCGAGCATCAGTTGCTCCTGCGCGATGCCGGTCAGCTCCACCTGTGCGCGGATCACATCCTGCTGTGCGGCAAGGCCGGATGCGTAGCGGCTGCGGGCGAGCGCTTCGAGACGGGAGTCGATCGCAGCAATCTCGCGCGTCTGCGCTTCGAGCTGCACCACCTGCCAGTACTGCGCATAGCTGCGTTTGACGAGGGTATCGAGTTCCAGCGCCACATCGTCGGCGCCCCGCTCGGCCTGCCGCGCACCGGATTCGGCAATCGCCTGGCGCAAGTCACGCTTGCCCCAGAAGGGCAGTTGCTGGCTCAGTGTGTACTGCGTGCTGCCGACCTGCGCCGGTGACAGGCGCACGCCAGTGCTGCCCATGTTGTTGATGTCCATCAGCTCGATTTTGAGCATCGGGTCGGCGAAGGCGCCGGCCGGCTGCACCCGCTCGCGCGCGGCGACTGCTTCAAGCTGCGCGGCACGGAGGCTGGGGTTCGCATTGCGCGCGAGCTCGAGCAACTCATCGACCGAGCGGCCCGGCGCGGATTCAGCCAGGGCCGGCAGCGCCGCGAAGCTCAGCAGACTGGCCAGGCAGAGCGCGGGAAAACGGCGCAGCATCAGCATCGGCGTGCTCGGCGCCTACTTGCGGACCAGCTTGGTGACGGTGAGCGTGCCCTTGAGGTCTTCTGCAAGGAAGTCGATGCGATCGCCCGCCTTGACCGAGTCGAGCCAGGTCGGATCCTTCACCTTGAAGCTCATCGTCATGGCCGACATCTGCAGGTTCGCCAGCGGGCCGTGCGCAATCGTGAGCTTGCCGTTGGCCTTATCCACCTTCTTGACGGTGCCTTCGGACAAGGCCGTGGCGGGCGCACTCGCGGCAGGCGCTTCAGCATGGTGGCCGGCGTGCGGATCAGCGGCAAGGGCGACGGGCGCGGCAAAACCAAGGCAGGCAATCAGGGCAACAAAGGCACGCACAGACAATCTCCTTCAAGGCAGGTGCAATCAACGATGCGCCGATGATCGCCCCGCCGGTCTGTCGCCAAGCTGACCAGCAGATTACATTCCTGTCAGGAAAGGCGCCGCCGGCAGGCCGATGCGGCACAATCCGGGCCGGAAGGAGTACCGAGACGATGCGCATCCTGGTCGTTGAAGACGAAGCGAAAACAGGCGACTACCTCAAGCAGGGGCTCAGCGAGGCCGGCTTCGTGACCGATCTGGTGCGCGACGGCCTCGACGGGCTGCACCTGGGTCTGAGCGGCGACTACGACCTGATGATCCTCGACGTGATGCTGCCGGGCATGGATGGCTGGACGCTGCTGCAGGCGATCCGCCGCAATGACAAGGCCACGCCGGTGCTCTTCCTGACCGCGCGCGATCAGATCGAAGACCGGGTGCGCGGCCTCGAAGCGGGCGCCGACGACTACCTCGTCAAGCCCTTTGCCTTCGCAGAACTGCTGGCGCGGGTACGCACCCTGCTGCGCCGTGGCAAGACGCGGAAGCCGGACACCCTGCAGGTGGCCGATCTCGAACTCGATCTGCGGCGCCGCCGCGCCAGCCGCGGCGGCCAGCGCATCGACCTCACCGCCAAGGAATTCGCGCTGCTCGAACTGCTGCTGCGTCGCCGCGGCGAAGTGCTGCCGCGCTCGCTGATTGCATCGCAAGTGTGGGACATGAACTTCGACAGCGACACCAACGTCATCGAAGTGGCGGTGCGGCGGCTGCGCGCCAAAGTGGATGACGGCTTCGAGCCCAAGCTGATCCGCACGGTACGCGGCATGGGCTACGTGCTCGACGAGTCGGGCCACTGATGCGCCGCCCCGCGTCACTCGGCTCTCGGCTCGCGTGGCTGTACTCGCTGGCGGCGGCGGGCGTGTTCACCGTGGCAGCCTGGCTGATCGAGCAATCGGTTGAAGCCCACTTCGTCGAAGAAGACATGAGGGTGATGCAGGGCCAATTCGATATTGCCCGTGCCGCACTCGCCCAACTCGACACCCCCGCAGCGCTGCGCAGCCTGCCCGCGCGCACCCGCGACGCGCTGAGCACCCACACCGGCCTCGCGCTGCGGGTGGCGCGCAGCAATGGCGATCTGCTGTATTCGTCGGCGCCCGCCGGTGAGGCCTTGCCCGAATTCCCGCTTGTCAGCGGCACGCCGCAGGTGCACAAGTGGTCGCGCCACGGCCTTGATTGGCGAGGCTTCACCGCCGAGGCGCCGGCATCGGTGGCGGGCGAAGCGCCACTGCTGGTCACCGTGGCGCTCGACATCGCGCACCACGAACATTTCTTGCGCGGCTTCCGCCACAGCCTGGCGCTGGTTGTCGGCAGCGCGATCCTGATCGTTGCGGCACTGAGCTGGGCGATCACCCGCCGCGCGCTGCGCCCGATCCGCAACATGGCCCACCTGGCCGGCGAGATGTCGGCCTCGCGCCTGGGCGAGCGACTGCGGGTGGAGCGCCTGCCGCGCGAGCTGCATGAGCTGGCCGAGGCCTTCAATGCGATGCTCGGGCGGCTGCAGGATGCGTTTGCGCGCCTCTCGGAGTTCTCATCCGATCTGGCCCACGAACTGCGCACGCCGATCTCGAACCTGACGATGCAGACCGAGGTATCACTCTCACGCAGCCGCAGCGCAGACGAATACCGCGAGGTGCTGTTCTCCAGCCTTGAAGAGTACCGGCGCCTCTCGCGCATGGTGGCCGACATGCTGTTTCTGGCGCAGGCCGACAACGGCCTCATGGTGCCGCGCAACGAAACGGTGGAACTGGGCGCGCTGGCCGATGGCCTGATTGAGTACTTCGAACCGCTCGCCTCCGAACGTGCGCTGACGCTCAAGCGCAGTGGCGAGGCGTGTGCGACGGTGGACCCGCTGATGATCCGCCGCGCGCTTGCCAACCTGCTCTCGAACGCGGTGCGCCACGCCACACCGGGCAGCCAGGTTGATCTGCGAATTACGCACAGCGGCAATGCGATCGCGCTGCAAGTGAGCAACCAGGGTGAGCCGATTCCAGCGCAACACCAGCACCGCCTGTTCGACCGCTTCTACCGTGTCGACCCATCGCGAACACGGACCAGCGAAGGCGCGGGGCTCGGGCTGGCGATCACCCGATCAATCGTAGAGGCCCACGGCGGAAGCGTCGCGCTTGAGTCCAACCGCGACGCCACTAACTTCACCCTCTGGTTGCCCGTCAGTCCGGGCAAGGAAGCCGCTACCCCGCCGGACTGATCTGCGAGGGTGTTTAGCCCAGGCCCATGCGGTCAAGCGGGCTCACCACGGCCAAGCCGCCACGGTTGAGCACATGGGTGTAGATCATCGTCGTCGACACATCCGCGTGCCCCAGCAGCTCTTGCACGGTGCGGATGTCCTGCCCGGCTTCCAGCAAATGCGTGGCAAATGAATGCCGCAGGGTATGCGGCGAAACCGGCTTCTGGATACCGGCCTTGGCCGCAGCGCGCTTGACCGTCCGCTGCACCCGCTGCTCGTCAAGGTGATGCCGACGCTCTGCGCCCGAACGCGGATCTATCGACAAGGACGCTGCCGGAAAAACGTACTGCCAGACCCATTCCGTAGCGGCATTCGGGTACTTCACCGCCAGCGCATGGGGCAAGTACACGCCACCCCGCTCCATTGCCAGATCCTGCTCATGCAAACGGCGCCGCTGCCGCAGATGCTCGCGCAAGGGCGCCACCAACCCCGCGGGCAGCATGGTCACCCTGTCCTTGTTACCCTTTCCTTCACGCACAACAATCTCGCGGCGCGCGAAATCAAGGTCCTTGACGCGCAAGCGCATACACTCCATCACCCGCATCCCGGACCCGTAAAGCAAGCGCACGATCAAGGCGAAGTGCGGGTCTTCAATCGCATCCAGCAAGGCCCCGACCTCAGCCACCGTCAGCACCGTGGGCAATCGCCGCGGCTTCTTCGCCCGCGTGACATCGGCCAGCCACGGCAACTCAAGACTCAGCACCTCACCGTAGAGAAACAACAAGGCCGACAGTGCCTGCCCCTGAGTCGACGCTGCCACGTTCCGCTGAACCGCCAGCGCCGTGAGAAATGCCTCAACCTCAGCCTTACCCAGCTCTGTGGGATGTCGCTTCCCATGAAATAGAATGAAACGCTTGATCCATGCCACATACGCCGTCTCGGTGCGGATGCTGTAATGCTTCAAACGCAAACGATCACGAACCAGATCCAACAGGCGCGGCGGCGCGGGCGAGTCTTCAATCGCAGAGGTCATATGCAGGATATCCATCAGAACAACAACAGCATATCCCCGCAAACCCTTGCGCCGCAGGGCATTCGTCACGAAACCCGAACGACGAATATCCCAATAATTCCTCACACAAGAAACTCCACGCCCAGCCCCCGCTCCGTCACGCGCCCTTGGTGTGGATATTCATCAACAATTCTCAGTTCCACAGCAACTCGTTGTTTATTTTCAATGCCTTACAATAGACACCACACCAATCAATATCCCAATAAAACCTCGTTTTGAGGTCTACTTAACGTTAGGTATTTCAGGGAAACGCTGTGGCATTTGATATGTACGCGGGCGAAAGGCACGAGGCCATTTACGACCAAGACGAGTACATCTTTGCCTTCGTTTCCGAAGTGCCAGGAGTTTTTCCGCAACTGGAGGCGTTGCGCTCAAAGTTCTACTCGGAGTTCAGTATCACGCCCGAGGTTGCCGGGTTGTTGGTGCACGAACTACTTGCCCTTCATGATCGCTTTGGCGCACTCGGAGGCAAAGGTCAGGGTGCTCTCGTTCTGCGTTTGGCGCAATTTTTCAGCGCCGCGGTTCGTAACAATATCGGCGTCCGCTGTGCCGGCGACTGAAATACCTAACCAGTCAGTCAACCGGACACCAAAATGCTGCGCATTTTGGTTCCCTCCGCTACGCTTCGGTGCCGGTTACTTCCAACGTTAGGGCGCTTATGGATGCCTTCGACACCACAGCAGCCGGAAACGCGGGCGAAGAGGCAGTTCGCTCAACTCTTCGCGCCCTTAGAGGAGATACGATTTCCGGCTTTATTCGAACCAAGAACCTCGTCTACTTCGGGAAGAACTTCCAACTCGATTTTCTCGTACTCGTCCCAAAATTGGGAATTCTCGTCCTTGAAGTGAAGAAGTGGAAGGGAACTATCAAGGCAACTAGCCAAGAGGAATGGGTACAGGAGCTTGACTTCACCACAAACCGCTTCCGAAATGCATCGCTTCAGGTCTTGCGAACGGCCGGTTTACTTATGCAAATTCTGGAGAAAGAAAGGCTAAACAAATGGCCCATTCGTCCCCTGGTCGTGTTTGCGCACGATTCAGCGAAGGTTCTCAAGGCCAATGGCCACCACAGCCCCCAGACTGACATAATCCGACGAACTATGCTTCCAGATTGGATAGCAGAAAACTCTCTCGATGAAGTGTTCTATCAATTCACAGAACAAGAGTTCGAGTCCGTAAAGAATGCAGTCGTCAAGTATACGAGTGAGTACAAAGCGCCCTAACCCTTCGTTGCAGGGGACCGCCGGCAAGCTGCGCTTGCCGGTTCGCTCCGGGCTTCGCCCTATGCCGTCCCCTGAACTCAAACGTTAGCCTCGTGTTGAATAGCCCTCAATTCCTGTCGTCAGCAATTGAACCGCCGTCCCGGCAACGGTCGCTTTGCGGGGCACCGCACGCTGCTGCGGGCTCGATGGGTTATCACGCTGCGCGGGACTTGCGCGCTCAACCGTCGCTGGCTTCGAAGGCGGCGCCTTCAGCGGTGAGTGCGCGTTTCGCCGCGTCCGCGTTTAACGGCTTTGCGCTGTCAGCGCGTTTGCCCGGCGTTCTTCCCGGCACGCTTCTCGTCAGCTCGCAGCCGGTCGTTTCTGGTTACGCTGCTTCTTCTATTCGGGTTTTTCATCGGCTGGCCGCACGGGCGGGCCATTCGGTTTCTCAATCGGTCACGGTTTGCGCGGCTAACACGTCAGTCAACGGGACACCCAAACGCTGCGCGTTTGGGTTCCCTCGGCTGCGCCTCGGTGCCCGTTACCTCCAACGTTAGGTTTCAATATGTTTTCTGGGCGCACCGTTGGTTATCTTGAGGGCCTATGCCATGCATCGGACGCAACATACCCGGAAGGGGGCGCGGTATTTTCGCTCAAGCAAAGCCACAATTCTGCCAATGCAGAGCTACCTTCTGAGCTTCAGGAAGCGTTTCGCCTTCTTGCGCCTCAGCCACATCTGGTTCCCTCGCCCCAACAAATTGCCGATCTAGCTAGGTTCATCCAAGGCATGCTGGGCAGATACACCCCGGACTCTCCGTCTGGCTATGCGGTCGCCGCTGCTCACCATTTGGAGCGCTTGCTATATGCCGATCTCGGCTACGACCTCATTCATGTCCACACCGAAGATTGGAACCATGGCATGGGTATGGAATTGCAGGTCGTCATGGCGCGCAAGCGAGACAACAACTTGTTTTCACTTGAATCATCATGGCAAGTCGACTGAAACCTAACTGTGCAGTCAACCGGACACCCAACTGCTGCGCAGTTGGGTTCCCTCCGCTGCGCTCCGGTGCCGGTTACTTTCAACGTTAGGTTTCATTTCGCACCGCATGCCTCCATATCGCCCAGTAAAACTCATCCTTTGGGCCGCACTCGCCGCAGCATGGACGTTTGCCGTCATCACTCGGTTTTCGCCAGGATCATTGTTTCTCCTTGCGTTCGTAGTTATCGCGCAGCCTTTCTGGCTGCTCAGTCACGCGACGGAACTGCGAAAGAACTACCTTCGAAATGAGGCCACCGCATCTCTTCAAACGCCACAAGACCGCTTCGTTTGGGGCGCGAACAGAAAGCCGCGTCCAGTTGATCTGGCGGTAGGCATAGCACTATTGGGAATATTCGGCTTCTACATGGCATACGAAGTCAGCATCGGCGCCGAACCAACAAAGTTCGCGAAGCTTGCCTACGATCTATTCGGCCTCGTTGGTGCAGTAGGTATTTGGTCGCTTGCTGGCGTTACCACGTTCGCGCTTGGGGTTGAAACACTCATCGGTGGCCGCAAAAAGTGAAACCTAACACTGCAGTCAACCGGACACCCAAACTGCTGCGCAGTTTGGGTTCCCTCCGCTGGCGCTCCGGTGCCGGTTACTTTCAACGTTAGCCTCGTGTTGAAATCAGCCAATTCTTCGTTGTCGCAGTTTTCACCGCTGGCCCGCGTTTCGCGGTGTGCGCTCAATTCCAGTTTGGTTGCGCAACGAAACGCTTCCGCGTTCGGCGGCTCCGCGTTTCCAGTGTCGTCGCCCGCGAGTTTTCCCGGCGCGGCTGTCGCAACCTCGCAGCAGCTCGTCTCTGGTTACACTGGTTCTGTTGCGGTTCTGCCTTCTCGCAGGCTGGCCGCTTCGGCGAGTGCTTTCAAATTCAAAACCATCAAGTGGTGCGCGGCTAACAGGTCAGTCAACGGGACACCCAAATGCTTCGCATTTGGGTTCCCTCGGCTTCGCCTCGGTGCCCGTTACCTCCAACGTTAGGTTTCATTTCGCATCGCATGCCTCCATATCGCCCAGTAAAATTCATCCTTTGGGCCGCACTCGCCGCAGCATGGACGTTTGCCCTCATCACTCGGTTTTCGCCCGGATCATTATTTCTCCTTGCGTTCGTAGTTATCGCGCAGCCTTTCTGGCTGCTCAGTCACGCGACGGAACTGCGAAAGAACTACCTTCGAAATGAGGCCACCGCATCTATTCAAACGCCACAAGACCGCTTCGTTTGGGGCGCGAACAGAAAGTCGCGTCCAGTTGATCTGGCGGTAGGCATAGCACTATTGGGCATATTCGGCTTCTACATGGCATACGAAGTCAGCATCGGCGCCGAACCAACAAAGTTCGCGAAGCTTGCCTACGATCTATTCGGCCTCGTTGGTGCAGTAGGTATTTGGTCGCTTGCTGGCGTTACCACGTTCGCGCTTGGGGTTGAAACACTCATCGGTGGCCGCAAAAAGTGAAACCTAACACTGCAGTCAACCGGACACCCAAACTGCTGCGCAGTTTGGGTTCCCTCCGCTGGCGCTCCGGTGCCGGTTACTTTCAACGTTAGGCGTCACCATGAACGCACCGCGAGCATCTCGGACCATAGGCGTGGGTGTCGGTGTGCTTGTCCTTCGTGATGGCAAAGTTCTTCTCGGCAAGCGTAAAGGTTCCTACGGCGCCGGTACTTGGTCAGCCCCTGGTGGAAGGCTGGAGTACGGCGAATCAATAGAACAATGCGCCGCTCGAGAGCTTCGTGAGGAAACATCCCTTGAGCTTGGGCCCATTCAGCCTGGGCCGTACACGAACGACGTGTTCTCCGAGGTGTCAGAACAGTACATAACAGTCTTCGTGGTCGCCCACCAGTCGCGTGGCGAGCCGGTCAACGTCGAAGCCCACAAGTGTGAGGGTTGGCAATGGTTCGCCTGGAACGAACTCCCGTCGCCACTCTTTCCGCCCGTTCAATCGCTCGTGGCGTCCGGGTTCGTGCCGCAGTGACGCCTAACCCTTCGCTCAACCGGACCGCCGAAATGCTGCGCATTTCGGTTCCCTCCGCCTTCGGCTCCGGCGGCCGGTTAGCTCCACGTTATGCCTAATTATCATGATTCGCCTAGCGCTCTCCCTGCTTGCATTCATCATCACGCAATGTGCTTATGGTCAGGATGCCAAATCCAGCGAACCAGATTGCCATTCCACAAAGGCTCAGGCATTGACTTCTGTGCCTGCGAAGGCGGAGCATTTGGCGCGCTTCGTCTGCCACGAAGGAAAACACTATTTGACCGCTGCTGACAATTGGGCTTGGGTCGTGCCTGACTTTAGCAAGACAGTTGCCATTCCGGCGCGGCCCAGTTTCGGAACCGAAAGTGGTGCGCCTATGTACTACTCGAAAGCGGAGATTCGAGAAATCACTGGCCCTGAAGTAACGGCGCGATGGAGCGTAATTGGGGAGGTGCTGCCCGACCAGGAAGAGCCCCAATCGACTCTTGAGATTTCCGCCGCGACAAATAGAGACGGCGAGGTAAAAGTCTACCTATTCAAGAACGGCTGGGGCTATTTCTGCGCCCCAATCTGCCACGCATTCTACGCTTTTCTAGTCAAGAACAAGGACAATGCCCCGATTGACTGGTGAAGGGCATAACCTTTCAGTCAACCGGACACCCGCATGCTGCGCATTCGGGTTCCCTCCGCTGGCGCTCCGGTGCCGGTTACTTCCACGTTGGGCATCACAATCACAGAGGTCACATGGCTGACGGTTCGTTGATTAACAACCCTTGGTTCGCCTTAGGCTCGTCGCTCTTGTCCGGCGCCCTCGCCGTAGTAATTTCCACGCTTTACTACCGGCACTTCGAGAAACGCAAGGTCAAACTTGATTGTCTTCGCCGCTTGCTCGGTGCTAGGTATGCCCTTACTCCGGGCCAACATTCGGCTGGAGCAACAGAAACTTTGATCGCGTCCCGCCGCGTGGTGTAAGAGTCAATCAGAAGGTCATCGACTTCGGTATGGTGAATTGCATGGTCAGTCA
>NZ_JAPFHA010000041.1 GCF_026586805.1 Niveibacterium sp. 24ML
CTCGCCGAACGCTTCGCCGCTTTCGTCGCTTTGTCCGCGTCCGTTATTTGGCTGGCTTGATTGTCAACAGACCCTAGGCTGTGTGCGTGCTGATCGGCTTTCTCACTAATGGTGTCGCTCATCTGTTTCGGCCGAGCTGGCGAAGCAACTTGAGCAGCAACGATTCGCCGAGGTGTGAAGGTTGCGCATAGGGTTGCGTGCCCGCTTCCAGACGGCGGGTCTCGTCGATCAGCATTCGACCTGGCGTGTCAAACAACCTCATCCAAAAGAATCGCCACCGTCAGCAGGTGAGCGCTGTTGAGGCAAGTCGCCAGCGGCACATCATGCACATCGCACACCCGCATCAGCGCGGCGATATCCGGCTCGTGGGGCTGGGCGGTCAGCGGGTCGCGCAGGAAGATGACCAGGTCGATGCGGCCTTCGGCGACCATCGCGCCGATCTGCTGGTCGCCGCCGAGCGGGCCACTGAGCAGGCCATGTACCGGCAGGCCGGTTTCCTCGCGGATGCGTTTGCTGGTGGTGCCGGTGCCGAGCAGCTTGCAGCGTTCAAGCCGGTCGCGGTGGGTCTTGGCGAAGGCGACCATCTGGTCTTTCTTGCCGTCGTGGGCAATCAGTGCAACGGTTTTCATTACGCGTGTCTCGTTTTCTTTTGTGTGATGTGTTCAGCCGGCGCGGATATCGCTCCAGTCGGCACCGGTGAGGGTGGCGAGCTGCGCTGGGGCGAGGGGGAAGACGGAGAAGGGCGTGCCGGCAGCCGCCCAGACCGTGCTGAAGCGTTGCAGATCGGCGTCGAGCAGCAGGCGCACAGCTTGCGCGTGGCCGAGCGGGGCGACGCCGCCGATGGCGTAGCCGGTGGCGCTGCGCACGAAGTCGGCATCGGCGCGTTTGAGCTTCTCGCCGACCAGCGCGGCGACTTTTTCTTCGCTGACGCGGTTGTCGCCGCTGGCGACGACCACGATCGCCTGCCCGCTCTGCGCGCCGCGGAAGACGATGGACTTGGCAATCTCGGCGACGCTGCAGCCGATCGCGGCAGCGGCTTCGGCCGAGGTGCGGGTGGGTTGGTCGAACTCGACGACCTTCACATCAAGGCCGTACTCATGAAGCAGTTGCTGGGTGCGCAGCGCGCTGGGGTGGGATGCGGGTTTCATTGTTGCAGCAGAAAAAAGCCCGGTCGAAACCGGGCTCTGTGGGTTAGCGCTTGAGTTGCGAGAGATCGCGTACGGCGCCGGTGTCGGCGCTGGTGGTCATGGCGGCGTAGGCCTGCAAGGCTTGCGAGACGGCACGCACGCGATTGGCGGGTTTCCAGGCCTTGGCGCCGCGCGCTTCCATCTCTGCCTGGCGACGCACGAGTTCCTGATCGCTCACCGCGAGGCGGATGCTGCGATTGGGGATGTCGATCTCGATCGTGTCGCCGTCGTGCACCAGGCCGATGATGCCGCCCATCGCGGCTTCGGGCGAGGCGTGGCCGATCGAGAGGCCCGAGGTGCCGCCGGAGAAGCGGCCGTCGGTGAGCAGCGCGCACTGCTTGCCGAGCCCGCGGCTCTTCAGGTAGCTGGTCGGGTAGAGCATCTCTTGCATGCCGGGGCCGCCCTTGGGGCCTTCGTAGCGGATCACCACCACATGGCCGGCTTCGACCTTGCCGCCGAGAATGCCTTCAACCGCGTCGTCCTGGCTCTCGAATACGATGGCCTTGCCGGTGAACTTCCAGATCGATTCGTCGACGCCTGCGGTCTTGACGATGCAGCCCTTCTCGGCAAGGTTGCCGCTGAGCACGGCGAGGCCGCCGTCCTTCGAGTAGGCGTGTTCAACGTCGCGGATGCAGCCGGCGGTGCGATCCATGTCGAGTTCAGGGAAACGCTTGTCCTGGCTGAATGCAACCTGGGTGGGCACGCCACCGGGGGCTGCCATGTAGAAGTTGAAGACGTCAGCGCTGTGGGCGTGCATCACGTCCCAGGTGTCGAGCGCGCCGCCGAGTGTCTTGCTGTGTACCGTGTGGCACTCGCGGTGCAGCAGGCCGCCGCGGGCGAGTTCGCCGAGGATGCCCATCACGCCGCCGGCGCGGTGCACGTCTTCGATGTGGTACTTGTCGGTCATCGGCGCGACCTTGCAGAGGCAGGGCACCTTGCGCGAGATGCGGTCGATGTCTTTCATCTTGAAGTCGACCTGCGCTTCATGCGCGGCGGCCAGCAGGTGCAGCACCGTGTTGGTGGAGCCGCCCATCGCAACATCGAGTGCAACGGCGTTCTCGAAGGCCTCGAAGGTGGCGATCGAGCGCGGCAGCACCGATGCATCGTTGTGCTCGTAGTACTTGCGTGCAATCTCGACCGCGAGGCGCCCGGCACGCAGGAAGAGCTGCTTGCGATCAGCGTGCGTCGCGACGATCGTGCCGTTGCCCGGCAGCGAGAGGCCCAAGGCTTCGGTGAGGCAGTTCATCGAGTTGGCGGTGAACATGCCCGAACACGAACCGCAGGTGGGGCAGGCCGAGCGCTCGACTTCTTCGACTTCGGCATCGCTGATGGCGGTGTCCGCGGCCTTGACCATGGCGTCGACCAGGTCGAGTTTGATGACTTTCTGCCCCGCCGGATCGGCCACGGTGACCTTGCCCGCTTCCATCGGGCCGCCGGAGACGAACACGGTGGGGATGTTCAGGCGTAGCGCGGCCATCAGCATGCCGGGGGTGATCTTGTCGCAGTTGCTGATGCAGACCAGCGCATCGGCGCAGTGCGCATTGACCATGTATTCGACCGAGTCGGCGATCAACTCGCGCGAGGGTAGCGAGTACAGCATGCCGCCGTGGCCCATCGCGATGCCGTCATCCACCGCAATGGTGTTGAATTCCTTGGCGACGCCGCCGGCCGCTTCGATCTCGCGCGCGACCAGTTGGCCCAGATCCTTCAGGTGCACATGGCCTGGTACAAACTGGGTGAAGCTGTTCGCGATGGCGATGATCGGCTTGTCGAAATCGCCATCCTTCATGCCGGTGGCACGCCACAGGGCGCGGGCGCCGGCCATGTTGCGGCCGTGGGTCGTGGTGCGGGAACGGTATTCGGGCATCGTGTTCACTCCAGAAAAAGGCGCTTGAAGCGCCCGGCAACGGCGCTGTGGCGACGTCACCGAT
Source organism: Niveibacterium sp. 24ML (assembly GCF_026586805.1). Taxonomy (GTDB): domain Bacteria; phylum Pseudomonadota; class Gammaproteobacteria; order Burkholderiales; family Rhodocyclaceae; genus Niveibacterium. Next base: position 3,119 of record NZ_JAPFHA010000041.1, read on the forward strand.
ACAATTCGGTTTTCCGGAACGCGTGACCGGCAGTTTCCGGCTTTCCGGCCCGCACGGTTGGTGCGGCCCGAAGGCGGACAAGAACGCCGGCGCTGAGGTGGGTCACACCGCCTCGCATCCGAACTAAACCTTGATTCTAGCTAATCCCAGGGCCTTGCCATGCTTGTTCATCCCCAGTTTGATCCGATTGCCGCGTCCCTGGGCCCGCTCGCCGTTCGCTGGTACGGCCTGATGTACCTGATCGCCTTCATCCTCTTCGTCACGCTGGGCAAGTGGCGTGCCAAGAACGGCCCGGTGAAGGGCTGGGTTGAAAAGGATCTGGACGATCTGCTCTTCTGGGGCGTGCTCGGCGTGGTCTTGGGCGGGCGCCTGGGCTACGTGCTGTTCTACAAGTTTGGCTACTACGCTGCGCATCCGCTGGAAATACTGGCCGTGTGGCAAGGCGGCATGAGTTTTCACGGTGGCTTTCTCGGCGTGCTGGTGGCCTTGTGGTTCTTCGGCCGCAAAACTGGGCGCAGCTTCCTGCAGGTGGGCGACTTCGTTGCGCCGCTGGTGCCGCTGGGGCTGGCGGCGGGGCGCATGGGCAACTTCATCAACGGCGAATTGTGGGGCCGCGTTACTTCGCCGGATGCATGGTGGGCGATGGTCTTCCCGCAGGCGGCGAGCGAAGACCGCGCGATGGCGCTGGTCGATCCGGTGTTGATGCCGCTGATGGTGCAGTTTGGCGGCCTGCCGCGCCATGCGTCGCAGCTTTACCAGTTCGCGCTCGAAGGGCTGATGCTGTTCGTGATTCTGTGGCTGCTGTCGAAGAAGCCGCGGCCGGTGGGCTTTATGAGCGCGTGCTTCCTGATCGGCTATGGCAGCTTCCGCTTCATCGCCGAATTCGCACGGCAGCCTGACGATTTTCTGGGCCTGCTTGCCGGCCAGCTCTCGATGGGTCAGTGGCTGAGCCTGCCGATGATCGCCGCCGGCGTGGTGATGATGGCGCTGAGCCTGCGCGGCAAGTTGCGCTGAAATGCAAACGGGGGCCACGGCCCCCGTTCTGCCAGTGGTGCAGCGGGCTCAGTTGAGTTCGTCGTAGCGGTAGTACTTGGTGCCCTTGGCGGTCAGCTCCAGCGCCAGGCCGTCGCCCTGCAACTGGTAAAGCCAGACGCCGTCCGAAACAGCGGCCGCGCCCGCGAAGGCGCTGCCCTTTTTGTCCATCTGGGCGGTGGCGTTGGCTTGTCCGGAGGCTTCGAAACTGCCGGACTTGAACTTCTTTAACGCCGCTTCATCACGGAAGACCCAGACGAGCGAAAACTTCTTCGCGCCCATGCCGAGCCCGGCCTGCACTTCAACCATCTTCATGAAGGTCTCTTTGCCTGACTTGTCGAATGCGATGCCCTTGCCGGTGCCGCTGCCCGCCACGAGTATCTTGACGCCGAAGTTGTTGATCACCGCGTAGCCGGCGGCGCCGGCAATCGCAGATCTGGCGCCCGGTTGCAGTTTGTAGAGCTTGTTCAGCGTTGCATTGACATCCTTGCGGATCGTCGCGCGCTCCTTGTCCTTTTCTTTGTCGCTCATCGCGGCGGGTGCCAGTGCAGGCGCCAGGCCGATCAGAAGTGCAAGGGCAAATCCCAACATCCTTGCTGAGTGCATGGTGTGTGTTCTCCTTGTGTGGTGGGCGCGTTTGATGCCACTGCCTGCTGCCGATTGACGTGCAGCCTCGCGCGGATCCGGCTGCGCCGCCGCGGGGCCGCAGCTCTGATTATGTGTGCGAATGTATCGTTATGTCGCAATTGCCATACAAGCGCATGCGGGCGACGGTAAGCTCGCACGACCTTTTGCTCCTGTGATCCTGATCAAAAATGACGCCTTGCCCCGGAGTACCCCGCATGTCGCGCCTTGTTGCCCTGCTTACCGCTGTGCTGCTGGGCGCAAGCCTGGTTGCCTGCAGCCCGAACAAATCTGACGCAAGTGCTGGCAAGCCGGCGGCGCCGGCATTGCTGCTGGCGCCCGAGGATGTCGTGCGTGTCGAGTCGGCCTTGCACGCCGGCGGCCCGGTGCTGACCGGCTCACTTCAACCGGAACGCCGCGCCGATCTGCGCGCCGAGGTCTCGGCCACTGTGCTGCAGGTGCTGCGCGACAACGGCGACGTGGTGCGCCGCGGCGATCTGCTGGTCCGCATGGACGACACCTCGATCCGCGATGCACTCTCGTCGGCCCAGGAGGCGGCTCGCGCGGCCGAGCGTTCGGTGGATCAGTCCGAACGCCAGTTCAAGCGCCTGATCACCTTGCAGGGCCAGGGCATGAGCTCGACCCAGTCGGTTGAAGACGCCGAGGCGCGCCGCAACCAGGCGCTGAGTGATCTGGCGGCGGCCAAGGCGCGGGTGGTGGCGGCGCGGCAACAGTTGCAGCGCACCGAAGTGCGTGCCCCCTTCGATGGCGTGGTGAGCGATCGCAAGGTTTCGGCCGGCGATACCGCACAGATCGGCAAGGAACTGCTCAAGGTGATCGACCCGGCCAGCATGCGTTTCGAAGGGCTGGTGTCGGTCGAACGGGTGGCCGAAATCAAGCCGGGCCAGGTCGTTCACTTCCGTGTCTCGGGCGCGGAGCGCGCGGCGTTTTCGGGCCGCGTGCAGCACATCGCGCCGAGTGCCGACGAGGTGACCCGCCAGGTCTCGGTGCGCGTGGCGGTGGAAGGCGATGTGCCGCGGGTGGCAGGCCTCTATGCCGAAGGGCAGGTCGTGACCTCGGGTCAGGCGGTGCCCATGCTGCGGGAAGCCTCGCTGACGCGCGCCGGCGATAAGGTCTACGCCTGGCGCGTGGCCGGCAATACCTTGCAGAAGGCCGAACTGGCGCTGGGTGATCGCGACGCGCGCAGCGGCTTGTGGGTGGTGCGAAGCGGTGTCGCGAGCGGTGACGAAGTGCTGCGCGCACCGGGTTCGTCGCTGGTGGATGGCCAGGCCGTCTCGCGTGTTGCCGCGAAGGCAAGCAAGTAAATCGCCCCCCTCATTTAGCGAGCTGCCACGCCATGTTCTTGTCTGATTTCAGTATCCGCCGCCCGGTCGCGATGATCGTGATCATCCTGGCGCTGATGTTTGCCGGCCTGCTGGCGCTCAAGAAATTGCGCGTCAACCAGATCCCCGATGTGCAGCCGCCCGTGCTGATGATCAATATCGCGTATCCCGGCGCGTCACCCGACTCGGTTGAGCGCGAAATCGTTAACCGCGTCGAGAAGGCCCTGCAGAGCATTTCGGGCGTTGATGAACTTCACGCGACCGCTTCGGAAGGCAATGCATCGATCTGGCTGATCTTCAAGTTCAGCAAGAACATGGTCGAGGCGGCCGATGAAGTGCGCAACGCCATCGCCACCGTGCGCTACAAGCTGCCGGTGGAAATGCGCGAGCCAGTGCTCGAACGCATTGACCCGTCGGCCGAGCCGATCATGCAATTGGCGCTGTCGTCGTCTTCGCAAAGCCTCGCCGAGCTTTCGCGTCTGGCCGAGGATGATCTTGCCGATCGCTTCCGTGGCATTCCCGGTGTGTCGGTGGTTGATGTGGTGGGCTCGCTGCGGCGTGAGCTTTCAGTCTTGCTGCATGCCGAAAAACTGCGTGCCTTCAATATCTCGGTCGCCGAGGTGGTGGCGGCGCTGCGGGCACAGAACGCCACCGCCCCGGTGGGCAAGGTGCGCGGCGAGTTGCAGGATCAGAGCATCCGCCTGGTCGGGCGCATCGAGCGGCCAGCCGAGTTCGAACAGATCGTGGTTCAGCGCCGGGGTGAGCAGGTGGTGCGGCTCGGCCAGGTGGCGACCGTGCGCGACGGTTTCGCCGATGTCACCGGTTTGTCGGTGCGCAACGGGCAGCCGAACGTGGGCCTTTCGATTACTCGCTCGCGCGATTCCTCAACTGTGGCGATTGCCGATCTGGTGCGTGCCAAGGTGGCGGAGATCAACAAGTCTCTGCCCAAGGGCACGCAGCTTGAGGTGACCCGCGACGGAGGAGAAGATGCCCAGAGCAGCCTGGACAACGTGGTGCACGCACTGGTCTTCGGCGCCTGCCTGACAATCTTCGTTGTGTATGCCTTCCTCAACTCCTGGCGTTCCACGCTGATCACCGCACTGGCCTTGCCGACATCGGTGATTGCCGCCTTCATCGCGGTCTGGCTGTGCGGCTTCTCACTCAATTTCATGAGCCTGCTGGGCTTGTCGCTCGCGATCGGGGTGCTGATCGACGATGCCATCGTGGTGCGCGAGAACATTGTCCGGCACATGGAGGCGGGCGAAGATCGGATGACGGCGGCGCTCAAGGGAACGGCCGAAATCGGTCTGGCGGTGGCGGCCACCACCTTCTCGATCGTCGCAGTGTTCGTGCCGGTGGCCTTCATGCAGGGCATGTCGGGCGAGTGGTTCCGCCCCTTCGGCCTTACGGTGGTGACCTCGGTGCTGGTGAGCCTGTTCATCAGCTTTACGCTGGACCCGATGCTGTCGGCCTACTGGGGCGATCCGCCGGGGCACCATCTGCAGCCGCGGCGCGGCCTGGGCAAGGTGCTGGTGCGCTTCAACACCTGGTTCGATCACCAGTCCGATCGTTATGGCCGGGTCATCGCCTGGGCGTTGCACCACCGCAAGTGGATGTTCGCTTTTGCCGCGGCGAGCTTCGTGGGAGCGATTGCGCTGCAGGTGGCCTTCGGCGGATCGAGCTTCCTGCCGGCTTCTGACAGTTCGATGATCGCGATCGAAATCCGCACGCCCGCTTCTAGCAGCCTTGAGTACTCGCGCCGCAAGATTGAGAACGCCGCTGCGCTGGCGCGCGAAATCAAGGAAGTGAAGGCAACCGACAGCCAGATCAACCCGAGCGGTGGCCGTATCTATGTCGATATCGGCAAGAGCACCGAGCGCACCCGTGACGCGCAGGCGGTGGCTACCGAACTGCGCGAGCGGCTCAAGCGCCTGGTGGGTGCCGAATACGTGGTGCTGGACGATCTGAACAACGGCGCGCAGAAGCCGGTGCAGATCCGCTTCTACGGTGAGGATTCGCGCCAGTTGCAGGCCTTGGCGAGCGACTTTATGGCACGCCTGCGCCTGGTGCCGGGGGCGGTGGATGTCGGCCTCTCTGAGCAGGATCCGCAAGATGAACTACGCATCGATCTTGATCGCGGTCTCGCCAATGCGCTGGGGATTTCGGTGAGCGATACGGCGCAAACGCTGCGGGTTGCCTTCGCCGGGGTTGAGGTGGGCGACTGGGTGGACCCGGTTGGCGAGACGCGTGATGTGTCGGTGCGCCTGGCGCCGGAGGATCGGGTGGATGCCAGCAATATCGAGCGCCTGCCGATCGCCGTGGCCGGCAGCGGGGTCGTCGTGCCGCTTGACCAGATTGCGACCGTGACGATGGGCAAGGGGCCCTCGAAGATCCAGCACAAGGATGGCAAGCGCATGGTCAGCGTGTCGGCCAACGCGCAGGGGCGCTCGCCCGGCGAAGTGACGGCCGACGCTCTCAAGCTGGCGAAGTCGATCGAGTTCCCGCCCGGCTATGGGCTTGAACTGGGTGGCGCGTCGGAAGACCAGCAGGAAGTCTTCACCGCCATGGCGATCGCGCTGATCGCCGGCATCGGCATGATGTTCTTCGTGCTGGTGATCCAGTTCGGTTCATTCACCGCGCCGCTGCCGGTGATGATGTCCTTGCCCTTGTCCTTGATCGGCGTGGTGCTGGCCTTGCTGGCGACCGGCGGTACGATGAACCTGATGAGCCTGATCGGCGTGATCATGCTGATGGGCCTGGTGGCGAAGAACGCGATCCTGCTGCTGGATGCGGCGCGCAAGCTCGAAGCCGAAGGGGTCGATCGCGAAGAAGCGCTGATGGCCGCCGGCCGCAAGCGGCTGCGCCCGATCCTGATGACGACCTTCGCCTTGATCGCCGGCATGGTGCCGGTGGCGGTGGGCGTGGGTGAGGGCGGTGAGTTCTACCGCCCGATGGCGGTCGCGATCATCGGCGGCACGATCACTTCAACGCTGCTGACTTTGCTGGTGATTCCGAGTTTCTACGATTCGATCGAGATCTCGCGCGTGAGTGCGATGGCGAAGTACCGGGCGCGCGCCGCGCGTTACAACCCCTTCCTCGCGTTTGTCGTGACGCTGGCCGAGGCGTTTGCCACCTTGCTGCTGCTGCGCTTTGTCTGGCGGATGGGCGGTCGCTTGCTGGGCTTGCGCCATCGGCGGCCGGCGCCGGTCTGATCGGCGCTGGCACCAAGCAAACGGGCCACGGTGCTGACACGCCGTGGCCCGTTTGCTTGGCGGGGCTGCGCCCCAATCGGTATCAGCGGCGGTAGCGGTTGATCTCGTCGCGGGTAGCCAGCGCGACTTCGCGCGCCTTGGCGGCGAAGTCTTCGCCCGAGCCAGCGTAGAGGATCGCGCGCGACGACGAGATCATCAGTCCTGCACCTGCGGCAGTGCGACCCGCCTTGACGGTGGCTTCCACATCGCCGCCCTGTGCGCCGATGCCGGGCACCAGCAGCGGCACGTCGCCGACGATCGCGCGCACGTCGGCAAGTTCCTGCGGGAAGGTGGCGCCCACCACCAGCGCGGCCTGGCCGTGCGGGTTCCACTTGGTCGCGACGAGTTCGGCGACATGCTGGTAGAGCTTGCGGCCGCCGGCCATTTCAAGAAACTGCAGATCCGAGCCGCCGGGGTTGGAGGTGCGGCACAGCACGATGAGGCCGCGATCCTTCCACTCAAGGTAGGGCTCGACCGAGTCGAAGCCCATGTAGGGGTTCACCGTCAGCGCGTCGGCCTTGTAGCGTTCGAAGGCCTCGCGCGCATACTGCTGTGCGGTGGCGCCGATGTCGCCGCGCTTGGCGTCCAGCACCACCGGCACTTGCGGGTGCTTGGCGTGGATATGTTCGATCAGTGCTTCGAGCTGGTCTTCGGCGCGGGCGGCGGCGAAGTAGGCGATCTGCGGTTTGAAGGCGCAGGCCAGGTCGGCGGTGGCGTCGGCGATCGCGCGGCAGAACTCGAACACCGCATCCGGGCGCCCTTTCAGGTGAGCCGGAAATTTGTCCGGATCGGGATCAAGCCCGACGCAGAGCAAGGAATCGTGGGCGGCCCAAGCGGCCTGCAGCTTCGAACGAAAATCCATATCAAGGTCCTCTGGCGCAATGTCCGCATTCTACCTTCGCCGTCGGCGGGCCTCACCGGGCGCGGGCGCCAATGACAAACGCTTGGGCGGTGCGGACAAGACAAAGCCCCTGCTGCGGGCTCAGAATTGCTGCCAGGAAGTGCCTATCCACCCGACTTGAAGGACCACCATGCGCCCCGTTGCCCCACTTGCCTTACTCCCGCTGCTTTTGCTTGCCGCCTGTGGTGGCGGCGGTGATGAATCGCCGACGCCGCAACCGCCCATCGTGTTGCCGGACGCGGACGTATCCCCGATCACCGCATCGAATACGGCGTCGAGCTTGCCCGAGACCTGGAAGCAGGGGCCCTTTGCCGAGATTTATGTGCGGGGCTACAAGGACAGCGACGGCGACGGCATCGGTGATCTCAAAGGCCTGATCCAGCAGCTCGATTACCTGCAGGAGCTCGGCGTGACGGGTATCTGGCTGATGCCGATCACCCAGTCGCAGGACAATGACCACGGTTACGCGGTGAGCGATTACCGGGCGGTGGAGAAACAGTACGGTTCGCTGGCCGATTTCGACGAACTGCTCACACAGGCCCATGCGCGTGGCATTGGCGTGATCATCGACTATGTGATGAACCACAGCGCCGCGCAGAACCCTCTCTTCCTCAATTCGAGCGGCGCCAAGGACGGCGCCCGGCGTAACTGGTACGTGTGGTCCGACACCAAGCCGAGCGGCTGGGCGATCTACGGCAACGACCCGTGGTACCAGAAGAGCACCGGTTACTACTTCGCCGGTTTCTGGAACCAGATGCCGGACTTCAATCTGCGCAATGCCGATGTGCTGGCCTACCACCACAGTAGCATGCGCTTCTGGTTGAACCGGGGGGTCGATGGCTTCCGCTTCGACGCGGTGGGCAACCTGGTTGAAAACGGCGCCAGTGCGTGGGAGAGCCAGCCGGAGAACCACCCGATCATGGCCAACATCCGCACCATGCTCAACGGCTACAACAATCGCTACATGGTTTGCGAAGCGCCGGCCGCGCCGCTTGCGTTCAACAGTTCTTGCGGCAGCGCCTTCGCCTTCGGGCACAACTACGAGATCGTCAAGGCTGCGCGCGGCAACCTCACTGCGATTGCAAACGTGGCCGACTACTTCAAGAACAACCCCGGCGGCATGGCGACGATGGTGTCCAACCACGACAATTTTGCCGGCGCACGCCTGTGGGATCAGCTTGGCGGCCAGCCTTCGCAGTACCGCCTGGCTGCCGCCACCTACCTGCTGCAACCGGGCGTGCCCTTCATCTACTACGGTGAGGAGATCGGCATGGCGGGCGGCACCGGGCTGACCGGTGACTGGAGCCTGCGCACCCCCATGAGCTGGACGGGCGACACGTCCAAGGCGGGCTTTACCACCGGTACGCCCTTCCGTGCCCTGTCCAGCAATGTGGCAGGCCAGAACGTGGCCGCCCAGCAGGCTGATCCGAACTCCTTGCTCGCGTTCTACAAGACGATGATTGCGCTGCGCAAGCAACTGCCATCGCTTTCGGGCGGAACGTACGAACAGGCGCAGGCCGTTGGCAGCGCGATCCGTTTCGTTCGCAAGGCCGGTAATGAGACGACGGTCGTCGTCATCAACTACGGCAACGGCAGCACCACGCTGACCGTGCCGGGCGTCGGGGCGGGGACTGTCGTCAAACCGGCTTACCCGGCAGGTGGTACCTCACTGACGGCCGACGGTGCCGGCAGCGTCACGGTCACGGTGCCGGCGGGCAAGTTCGCGGTGTACTCCACCGGCGCCTGAGAGCGCCGCGCCCGATGAAAGGCCCGGCTTCGGCCGGGCGTTTTTCTTTCTGCGGGGCACGCCCAAGTCATTGAGCTAGCAGAAGTTTTCGTCTTTCGGGTACAATTGCCGGCTTTTTTGCGGGCGACTTCCGCCTGCGCCGCCTGAAGGATTTTCCGCCGTGCTCGTCGCAAACAACATCACCATGCAGTTCGGCGCCAAGCCCCTGTTCGAGAACGTCTCGATCAAGTTCGGCGACGGCAACCGTTACGGCCTCATCGGCGCCAACGGCGCGGGCAAGTCGACCTTCATGAAGATCCTTGCTGGCGTGCTGGAGCCTTCAAGCGGCAACGTGTCGCTCGACTCCGGCGAGCGCATGGCCTTCCTGCGGCAGGACCAGTTCGCCTACGAAGACCAGCGCGTGATCGACGTGGTGATGCAGGGCCATGAGCAGATGTGGGCCTGCATGAAAGAGAAGGACGCGATCTACGCGAACCCCGAGGCCACCGAAGACGACTACATGCACGCCGCCGAGCTGGAGGCGCACTTTGCCGAGTACGACGGTTACACCGCCGAAGCACGCGCGGGCGAGCTGCTGCTGGGCGTGGGCATCCCGACCGAGCAGCACACCGGCCCGATGAGCGAAGTGGCGCCGGGCTGGAAGCTGCGGGTGCTGCTGTGCCAGGCCCTGTTCGCGAACCCCGACATCCTCTTGCTCGACGAGCCGACCAACAACCTCGACATCAACACCATCCGCTGGCTGGAAGGCGTGCTGAACAACCGCAACAGCACGATGATCATCATCTCGCACGACCGCCACTTCCTGAATCAGGTCTGTACCCACATGGCTGACCTGGACTACGGCCGTATCCAGACTTACCCCGGCAACTGGGACGACTACATGGAAGCCGCGCAGCAGGCGCGCGAGCAGCAGGCCCGCGACAACGCGCGCGCCAAGGAAAAGGTTGCCGAGCTGCAGGAATTTGTACGCCGCTTCTCGGCCAACAAATCCAAGGCGCGCCAGGCAACCAGTCGCGCCAAGCAGATCGAGAAGATCAAGATCGAGGACTTCAAGCCTTCGAGCCGTCAGTATCCGTGGATCCGCTTCGACTACGACGAGAAAGAAAAGCTGCACCGCCAGGCGGTGGAACTGGAAAACGTTACCTTCGGCTACGAGCCGGGCAAGACGATCATCAAGAACTTCAGCTTCGCCGCCGACGCCGGCGACAAGATCGCGATCATCGGCGAGAACGGTGTCGGCAAGACCACCCTGCTCAAGCTGCTGATGGGCGAACTCAAGCCGCAGTACGGCACGGTGAAGTGGGCGGAGAAGGCCAAGCTCGGCTACTACGCGCAGGATCACGCGGCCGATTTCGAGAGCGGCGAAAACCTCACCGACTGGATCTCCGGCTATGTGCGTGAAGGCGGCTACGAGGGTGATGATGCGGTGACGCTGATCCGCGGCACGCTCGGCCGCCTGCTCTTCAAGGGCGACGACGTGAAGAAGTCGGTCAAGGTGATCTCGGGCGGCGAGCAGGGCCGCATGCTGTTCGGCAAGCTGATGCTCCAGCGCAAGAACGTGCTGCTGCTCGACGAGCCGACCAACCACATGGACATGGAGTCCATCGAATCCCTCAACGCCGGCGTGATGGATTTCAACGGCACGCTGCTGTTCGTCTCGCACGACCGCGAGTTCGTCGGCTCGGTCGCCACCCGCATCATCGAGATCAAGCAAGACGGCAGCATCGTCGACTACCGCGGTACCTACGACGAGTATCTGCACTCGCAGGGTGTGGAGTAAGCGCTCGCCAACACGGCAAAAAGCCGGCCTGCGGGCCGGCTTATTTTTTGCCCTTCACCTGACAAACCTGCAAGGGGTTTGACCTCGCTCCATACGGCGCGCGGAGCGAGCGTGAACAATCCCGCTCCCCCGATCTTTTTCCCTGCACCATGTCACTTCAGCCTGTCACCCTGGTTCGTCGCCCCGATCGTGCCGCGAGCACCCCCCCGCTCATCGGCGATCGCGTCGAGCTGCAACTTCTGACCACGCTGCAGTGCAACCTCAAATGCACCTACTGTTCGATCGCCGAAGGGGATGTGCTTGGCTCTCAGGGCCGTGTCGCCTACGAAGTGAGCGCGCTTGACCCCTTCGTCGCGACCCACCTCGCCGGCAAGGACGTGTACGTCACCTTCTATGGCGGTGAGCCGACGCTCAACCGCAGCTTCATGGAAGCGGTGATGACGCGCTACCCGCACTTCCGCTTCCAGCTGCAGACCAACGGCACGCTGCTCGACGATCTGCCGGACTGGGTGCTGCAGCGCCTCGACAACATCCTCGTCTCGATCGACGGTGGCGAAACCGTCACCGATGGCTATCGCGGGCGCGGCATCTATCGGCAGGTGATGCGCAACGTCCAGCGCGTTCATGCACGGGTCGGTGGCTCACTGACGGCGCGCATGACCTGGTCGAGCGACACGATCGACCTGCCGCAGATCGAAGCACTGCTCGAACGCTTCGACTACCTCTACTTCCAGTTCGTTGCCGACCATGCCTACGGCGAGGGGGGGGGGGGGGGGGGGGGGGGGGGGGGGGGGGGGGGGGGGGGGGGGGGGGGGGGGGGG
>NZ_JAPFHA010000042.1 GCF_026586805.1 Niveibacterium sp. 24ML
GTCCACCAGTTTTCTTAGTGGACACTATCCTTCACGCCGGCCGACGCTGGCTCAAGATGGGTTCGCCGGACGGATACCACTCGCCGAATCCGTGCCGGCGCGCATGTCCAGCGGCTCAACCGCGAGCCAGATTGCTTCGATACCAATCAACGCAACCACTCCGAGAGCCACGCGCCACAGTCGGACGCCGCGCTCGCGGGCCAACTCACGCTCACCGTTGCGCTGCCGCGGCGCAGTTCAATGCGGATTTCACCCGATGCCAAAGGCGACGCGGGTAACGGTGACGGTGTCACCGGCGAGGCCGTGGGCATCACCAGTGGCAGGAACGCCGGTGCCGCGCTGATCGACGCGGGCGCACGCTCGGCTGCGCGCCGCCATCGATGCACCAGATTCGCATTGACCCCGTGACGCAAGGCTACCTGCGCCACGGAGGCGCCCGACACTTCACTTTCGGCAACGACCTGTGCCTTGAACGCCGCGCTATGCACACGACGGGACCGACTCTGACTCTCTTTCATAGTGTCCACCTATTTGTTGGTGGACACTATCCTTCACGCCATCGGACGCCGGCTCAAGATGGGTTTGGCGGACGCTTACAGTAGGTCTGGCTCACGGCGCAATTTGTAACTCGCCCGCCTTGGCAGATTGATGGTTTCGGTGATGGCGGGCAACCCTGGGCGCTGCGTTACGCGGGTCAGCGTGCTCGGCCCGTAGGGCAAAAGAAAGAAGCACACAGCGCCATCTTGGATGTAGCTCTGCGACACAATCATCATTATCGGCGTCCGTACGTTGCAAGGTTATCAACGTATAGGTTCACCGCGACCGGATGATTTTCTCTGGAAAGCTCTCGCGTAGACTTCTCCGCGGCCGGACGGGTGAGCGCGAACGCAGAACGCCAACCAATCAGAGGCTAGGGGCCAACCATATGACCCAGACTCTATTGTTGAAATGATTCTGGAAATTCCTGTGGTGCGTTGTGTAAAGTTTCGCGGGGTCAGATAGGTCAAGCGCGGGGCCAAATTCACCGGATGCTATTCGCCCGAGTAAGAGGAGATGGCGGTTCGCAGGAGGGAGAGGGTCAGCTCCCTTCGCTTGGCTGGCTCTATGAGGCAAATCCTCCGCCATCGGCCGCTTCTGGCTGTTTGTCTTCTTCGACCTCAGAGTACAAAAGAATCTCGAAGTTCTTAGGCTGCGCCAGCTGCCCTAGCGTTCTAGAATATCTGATAGTAATTCCACCATTAAAGCTCTTTGACTTGCTGCCCCCATCGAATACCACTTTAAAGTTGTCTGGTTTTGCAAAATGCTCAGCCACGACCTTTAGCTTATTGCTAGATTGCTGAGCCAATTTTTCCTCTAGCGTCTTCTGTAGTTGCTCCTTGAACTGCAAAGAAAACATTACTGTAAAATACAGTTCGCTATCTCCTAGTTGCCGCCCCATCGCAAGAACAGCCGGATAGAACCCCGCTCCGTCGGCATCAAATTCACCTTCAACGCTCGGCGCGTCTCTCCCGTCGCCGCAAAAGCGATAACGAACTTTCGCCTTCAATCCAATTGAAAACGATGGGTCAATGGGGACGCCCACACGCGAAGCATTATTTAGGGCCAAAGTCTTAATTTCTTGCGCAAAAATCTCCGTTAGCCGCGCAATCCTGCGATGCCGTTTGCTGTCCTGCAAAACAGAAACAGGTAGGGTTCTGAGCGATTTGTAATCGAATACTATGTTGCTATACGAAGCCTCACCACCCGCGGCCGGCAATCTGAGCACTAGGCCACCCTGGCCAAAACCGTAAGAATTATGTATTAGTGTCGAAAGACTCGCGTTGCTCTCCACAACTTTTCCTGGAACTAGCAGCACTTCGTAATCCGCCGAACTCCTTTGGAGGTCGCAGGCAGGTGAAATTGCCAGTAACAACTTCCCCTTCTGTGTCTCATCAACGAACTCTAGCACGTCACCAAAGGCGACTTTTGCTGTGCCCGAGGTTGGTGTAGGTGCGACTGCGATGTCTGCAAACAGCTCGAAGAGGACGCTTGAAGGGAGGAGTTTTCCGTCAAAAGGCGCGTCGCCATAGCTATGTTCCGTCGGAAGCACCGACTCTTGCAGTCCTTTCGCCATCCGCACTCTGGCCGCCAAAGCCTCTGCCAGAAGCTGTGTCAAATACGACTGTGGCGTATCGCTCTCGGCATCAAGTCGAAGAGTCTTTAGTATCGTCAAATCATGAACATCGAGCCTATTTCTCAGCTCAGCATTTAGTTCTGACGCTGCCGAAGAAATCTCCTTCTCAATCGTTTCCAAATAGCCATTCAGCTTAATTGCCGATTCATACGACGCCTGGAAATATTTCAAACGAGCTTCAATCTCGGCGCTGGAGAAGTTTGCCTTATCCATCGTATGGAAGAAGGCCCCGCGCACGCTCGTCTCTTTACGAAATATCGCAAGCTCGCCTGAGTCCGGCAATGATGTGGACATGAGGACGACCACTTTCGGAAACATGTCCTTGCCGACTGGGACAGCTTTACCAAGTTCAGTCTTCACCGCTTGGTGATTCTTCCTGGCTTCTTCATGATTGGTAATGCCTTCAAGGAAGAAATCGACAAATGCAATCGAGCAGGCGCTCAAGTCCTCACGGGATGCATCTAAACTTCCGAACGTTTTCGGAGTTACGTCAAAGAATTTTGCTATTTCCGCTTCCAAAGCGCGCAGACGGCGAAGTCCAGCCGTTTTTTTCTCATCGAGGTCAGAAAATAGTGTTTGAAGGAGTGGGTGATGGCCCGTAATATGCTTATCGTAGAGCTGTGCTAGATTGTCGTTGACTACATCAAGAAGCTTGAATGCGTCCACCTCAGCCGTATTCAAGAGGGTTCCAAGCTGGGTGCAGTTCTCCGGCGACGCTTTCAGTTCCCTATGGAGTGCTGCCAGCGCTTCGCCATTGACAGCTTCTGGATTGGGCTCCAAATATAGGTCGTCAATGATAACGACGCTGCCGACCCCAGCTTCAAAGGCCTTCAAAAGGCTCATTTCACTCCCCTCAGAACTTTAGTACGAAGCCGTTGTGGACGCCTGACTCTGCGGGCAACAGTTCCAATTCGGCGTCGTTCTCGGCCGCCAGCTTCTTTGAAATGTATAAGCCTAGACCGCGGCCGTTAGCGCCTTTTGACGTGTAAAAGGCGTCAAATACACGATTCCCGACGTCCTCGGAAATACCCGGCCCGTTATCCGATATGGCTACAAGTCCGGCCGCTGTATCGATGTCCACTCGAATTTGCGGGCGCTCGTCGCGATTCAAACGCCTTGCCAGCCAGAAGACTGAATTGTTGAAGATGTTGTCAAATATCTGGATTATCTGTCCACGCTCTACTTTGCGCGTGAAAGCGCGTGCACCAGTCATAACAACGTCGAAGTTAACCTTATTTTGCTCAAACTTTGCTTCGTAGAAATCCCTCATCTCCTCGACCAAAGTGGGGATTGAAAGGACTTCTTTACGTTGCCTCCCAGGAATGCTGAGGACGTCAATGACACGAATTCTTTTATTTAGAGTCTTAAGTACGGCGGCAAGGGCTTGTAGTTTCTGTGGGTCGCTCGCGGTCTTTTTGTCCGCCAACAGTTCAAGTGCGTCTTGAGTTGTCCTTGCTAGCTCGTGAGCAAGAAGTTCCACCATCAAGCCGACTCCCGCCAAGTGTGTGTACGTTTCCACCTCTTCGTTCTTCGACTTGAGCGTTTGCTTGGCTCGGTTCCAAGCGTCTTGAACCTCCCCTAGTTCTTGCAACACACTTTGGATGGTTTCCGCCTCTGCGGGAACGCGAGCCTTAAGCCGCTTCAGGTTCTGGGCGGCATTCTGGCTTGAGTCGCCTATGCGTGCGTCAATATCCTGGAGCGTTTCCTCATCTGCAACCTTATTCTCTTTATCGACCTTTTCGAGGAACGACTTGCAGTCTGCAATGATGGCTTGACGAAGTAAGCGCCGAAGAGCTTCGCGTTCCGGAGAGTCCCTAAAGCCCTCGCGATTAGTCTGGTCGATGAGCTTTGGATTCTCTCTGGAAGTAATCCTTAGGTAGCCCACAATCTGAGCTCTATTCAACTTATAAGCCGAGCTGGCAAGGGCCTTTCTGTCCAGGTCCAGCCAATCGTCCTGTGCCGAGCCATAGGGGTATACGCGAAAGCCATCGCGATACACGAGCAGACCACCACTCCAGTTTCGAACAAAGTCACCGAGTCCGCCGGACCACAAGACTTTTTCATCCCTCAGGAATCGCCCACGATTAAACCAGTAAAATTTCGCCTCGAAATCTCCTAGCGTCTTTAGCGCGGTGACGACTTCATCTGAGCGAGCCAGCTTTTCAGCATTTTTCTTTCGTTTTGGCTCATAGCTGACGGCGGTTGCGAGATGAGGGCCTGCATGAACAAGCTCCTCCTCCCGCTTGTACAAGCGATACACAGTATTAACGACGAGCTCGGCCGCGTCTTCGTTGGCAGATGAGGTCTCCACCGAGCCTGCGCGGAATGTAATTGTACA
Source organism: Niveibacterium sp. 24ML (assembly GCF_026586805.1). Lineage (GTDB taxonomy): Bacteria > Pseudomonadota > Gammaproteobacteria > Burkholderiales > Rhodocyclaceae > Niveibacterium. The sequence continues at coordinate 4,512 of NZ_JAPFHA010000042.1, forward strand.
AACCGCGTCTGCACACTTAAGGCGCGCAGCCTCAAAGACGCCTATTAGGTTCGCGTCCTTACCTTGGAATTTAATCGCTAAAAATTGATTCGCTGCAGCGGACTGGAAAGGGTCCGCGAGCTTTCCCAAATCAAAGCGCGACAGTTCCCTCAGTTTGTCTAGGTCCCAATCAGATTGCAGGTCCTTGATAACGATAGTCGTGCCTTTATGCCTCGACTTTTGGCCACCCATAACCGGTTTGAACTGAAGAGACTCGTGGTCAAGACCCAACATGGGATTGGCGTACACAGGGCGCCAGTCTAAGTCGAGGACGTACTCATTTGACTCTGACTCAACCGCGGACACTACTCTTATGAAATGCCCCAGTCGCATAGCGGCGAGTCGGCCAATGCCTTTCTCTCCCAATGGGATTCGGCGGTTGTCAGAGGCATCGCTCGCCTCGTCATCCAGAAGATGCATCTTCTGTTCGAGGCGAACCGTAGTTCCAACCGTCAAGTAACAATCATTCAAGGCCTGCTTGTCCATCCCGCAGCCGGAATCGATGACCTTTATAGAGTTGTACTCAGCGCAGGCGTCCTCCAGTGAGACAAGAGCTTCTGACCTAGAGCCAACTTGAAGAGCTCCAACGAACTCGGCGAGTGCTTCGGCAGGAGCGCTGCTATCAATTCCCGCATCGACTTCTGCAAGGAACGCCTCTGCGTTCCACGCCAGACGCTCATCCCTCCATCGACGAAGAAGCGAACGCTTCATTGAAGGTTGCAAAACAACCTGAATCTCGATGCTAATCTCTCTTGAGCCGGCGTCTAGCCCATTCTTAATGAGCTCATACAACGCCATTCCATCGGAACTAATGAGTTCCGCACCTAGTTCAAGGAGTACTCGTGCTTTGAACGTGAGTCCCAACTCAGCCCCCTACAGTTGGCAAACCAGACAACCCTGGTCGTCATCGTCTTCAGGGTCTTCCGCCGCTTCGGCGTTAGCGAAGACCTCCATTAAGGTAGCGTTCTCGCGGCGAGCAGCGTTGCGCTGGATACGAATGACGTGCTCCCGCTTAATTTGTTCGATACGTTGCGGTTGCTCCATCTCGGCTAGGCTTTCCCCGCGACTCCATGTGAAGAAGTTGCCGGTCTTCTCGAAGGGGCGCTCGTATTCTTTGGCCTGCTCGTACAGCTCTGGATACGTCTCCTTAAGCCGAACCCACTCAATCTTCTGCTGGTAGAAGCAGAAGTAGCAGCCGGACCTCGTACGCCCCCATTTTGTGTAAGGCGGCATGCCTACGCCAGAGGACTTCAAAATGCCTTCGATGTCGCGCAGAATAAGGCCGTCTTCTTTGAAGGGATAAACGGCAGTGATGTTCGGTTTGTGACTGATGTAGCCGCTGCGTTCTTCCTCCGCGCGAAGACCAACGTAGTTTATGACTTCGTCATCACCGCAGTATTGTTCAAACGGTTTGAGTTTCAACGCGCGAGTGCACCAGCGCCGATGGTTGGATGGAATCATTCCGCCGTACATGTGGTACCAATGGTCGAAGCCGAGTTCCGCGTTCAAACGCACGACGGGCTTCCCCAGATAGCTAGAGATACGCTCCAAGTACTCGTATGTCTCAGGTAGTTCCTTGCGCGTGTCGCTGAAGATGTACTCCATCTCAGGTACACGGTCACGCATGTAGATGGCTAAGGCTGCGCTGTCCTTCCCGCCCGAAAGGCTAAGGATGTGCCTGACCGGTTTTTTGTCCGTCATCTTCTCGGTCCTTCCCGTTGGGTTGTCGTGACGATTGAAGCGTCAGAAGCGCCTGCCCGAGAATGGCAAGCATCTGCTCATGGCTTCCTTTGCTTGTTCGCTCCAAGTCCTTCAGAACTTCGTTCGCCTTAATCTTTGCTACTGGGTCTGCAACTACAAATACGGCGGACTCGTGACCGGAGGGCAATGTCATGGTGACAGACACATACCGCTCTCCAAGCGCCGGATTTCTTGCGCGATGGCTCACAAGACGAACCCAGCGTTTGTACTGAGCACACAGCTCAATGATTACCGCCTCAAACTGGGTTAGTGTTGCGTCAGTCCAAGAGTCCAGTGGCTTGTGAACAATGAGGCTCGCTAGCGAGTCCAGCCAGCGCTCGTCCGAAAGCGTCGGGTCAGCACAACGCAATACGAAGGCTCGTAAGTTGGCCTCTGCCAAGTCAGTCGTAGCCGAACTACACTCCTTCTGTAGCTGCTGTCGAACGCGAGGGAGGGTCCCAGCTATTTCGAAAGACGCGCTCAGAATGCTGCCAACCTCCTCTTGGAGCCGTCTATAGCTAGCACCCAGGTCGCCTAGAACCGTCGCAAGCCATAGCCTGAAGGCGTGCTTTGACTTGCATTCGTGATGTACCTGAGGTACAGCTCGGAAAAGGAGGTCAATGTGGTCTCGTGAGCGCTCGAGTTGCGTTCGGAACAACGACGTGTCCTTGCTCACCCTGCCGCTATGGAGTGCGTACGCGGGCAGCTTCTTCACCCAACGGTAGGTAGCTCTAGCCACTTCCAATGCAGTGAGGCTTCCCTCGACCTGGCAGCCGACCGTGGCTAGCGCGGCTCGGTAGTCTTCGAGCACGGCGTGGTTTTCGACGCTGGCCGGTATCTCTTTGACCTCGTACTGGGCTGGTGCCTTATACATGCGCTGGAGATGCTCCGCAGTTAGCTCGAGGACCAAGGTTCCACGCTCGAACACTGCGCACGTGCTTCGATTGACCATGAGGTACATTGCGACCCAGATGCCACCTGGCCCATTTCGCACGCCAAGGGGAGGGGCAGCGATTTTGTCGAGCAGCTCAGCAAAGGTTTTGCCCGCACCATCGCTCAGAAAGTCCGCGATTGCTTCCCAAACGGGCACGGCATTCACATGAGCTAGAACCTTGGGTGCCGATAGGCTCCAACGGCCATCCGCGTCCGTCCAGATGCCTGTGTCAAGCAGCAATGTGCGATGAATCAGTCGCTCAGGAGGGAACTCGTTAGGCCCGCAGATGGGTTTCGTGTGGTCGTTGGAGAAGAGCACATCGAACATGCGTTGCCGTGCCAGCACGATGGCGGATGTTGGCCTGTCTTTGTTAATGAGTTCGTTGACGACCCGAGGTGCCAATGAGAACTGCTCGTCGAAAAGCCACGAGGCCAACTGACTTAGATTTTTTGCGGCGTTGTGCGGGACCTCTTTGCCAAGGTGCCAAAATTTGCGCGGCCCCTTGTCGCTCAGTTGGGCACCCAGCAGCGCCGAGATGACTTCGTCGACTTCTTCGCGAGAACTTGCCAGTTGCCGCTCTACGTACTGAGTCGCCCATGGGTCGAGCTGTCGGGCCCTAAGCTGATTAGCTACAGACAGCCATACGGCGTACTGCGCAAGCGCAATGCGCGCAGCGGGGTGTGGTTGCAGACATGCATGAAGCTCCAGAGGATGCAGCTCTTGTTTGCATCTATCAGTTGCCTGCTTCATCTCTCGATTGGATGGGCCAATAATCAAGAGCTTGAGCCACCCATCCGGTTTGGCATCCTCCGAGCTCAGCCTCGGCACTTGGGGCCACGTGTCGACTGTGCCGACGAGCACCGCCAACGTCCTTAGCGTTCCCGTGCGGTCGTAATGGCGGTGCGCAACAACTGGGCGTGAGGAAAGGGCCGTTTCCAGTGCTCGCGTGACAAGCACCGCTTCCTTCTCGCGTCCAGCCTCTTCCAGCAAAGCGTCAATGTTTGCGAGCTCGGGGACGGCCGTCACAACCTGCTCGCCGCCGCGTCGCAACTGAACTACGCCCTTGCGCACAAGTTCATCAATCGCACAGGCTACGTCAGCCGGACCAACGTCATCAAGCGCGTGCTGCACTAGGCCAACCGACACGGGAAGCCGGAGACTTTGTTCAATCAGCTCCGCCATGGCGATGACCTTTAGTACCTTGGCCGCAAGGCTGCCTTCAATCTCTCGTGCTACGCAGGAGGCTGCAAACGCCCAACGACGCTCGGCATTTCGTTCTCGGAATCGCAGGCTATGTGAGCAGGCCAGGTGGTCCCACAAGTTGTCAAGGCGGTACCATGTATTTGCGTCGACATCATGACGACTCGAGAAGTCGCGCAGCGCATGTGGTTCATCACCGCTCAGGAACGCGTGGAATGAGCGCTCGCTCTGTCCCATGCGTTTGGCGACAATTGCCATTGCGGCAATCACTGACGGGTGCAGCGGGTAAAGCTGCTCAGCATTGGAGAGCAGGTCGTGGTCTGCCGTGCCCTGGAACTTCAACAATCCTCTCTCGACAGCGGCACCAAATAGGGCGCGAGCCTTGGTCGCCAGCCCTGGATGCTTGCAGGCCTTCGATGATAGGCCGAGGGCATGGGAAGCGAAGTGGACATAGCGCTCAACGGGTTCGTCGAAGGGGATTTCTTCGAAGCGGGAGGCGACCTTTTCCCAGTCATCGGACAGAGCCTTACCCAGGCCATCGGCGTAGGCAGACATATGCTGATGCAAGAAGGCGACCACCGAGATTCTCGAGTCGCCTCCTCCACACGCGCTCTCAGCAAGTTGCTGAAGGGCCATAAGGTCACCCTCGGCCGGATAGAGCGCAGCATGCTCGACGAACTTGCCGAGCTCATCCACCAAGACCACTATGCCTTGAAAGCCGTTGACCTCTGCCGCGTCAGCGAAATCTCGTACCATTAAGGAAACGGCGGCATTTAGGGGCACACCGTTATACGCCTCATCATCTAGGTCGAGCCGCTCAATGAAGTGCGACGTGGCCTTGTTCGTTGACCACGACTCCGTGACGCGAAGAAACGAGCGTGCAAGCGCCACGCCCAGTGACACCCGAGACCCAACCAGAGCAACCGGGTAGCGCGAAGAGTCCGCAAATATTGCGCTGACCCGCTTTGACTGAGTTGCAAGCGCTTCAGCAATTAGGTTGAAGTGCTGCTCTCCCGAGAGAAGTTGGCCCGCAGCCACTCCGAGGGCCGACTTGCCGCTGCCGTATGGCCCCACTACTTTCCACGCACGCTGCGGAGAATTTGACTCTAGGGCCCGACCCAATTGCTCAAGCGCAGTGACCACCGCTGGCGTGACCAGGTAGTTCTGAAGGGCCTGTTTGTCATACAGGTCTCGTTCAATAGAAATTGAGCGGACCAAGCCGGCACCAAGGCTCAGTTCTCTAATGATTGATTCAGACATCCAGAACCTCTATGCCCGCAGCCAAGACAAGTTCGTCCGGTGCATTGTTAATGTTGACAACTACGCTTTGAGTATCAGCGGTGTCATTGAAGCGGAGGCAATTTCTTAGCACGCCGACGGAAAGGTCGTCTACGAATCGGCGAACCGTCAGCTCGTCCAAGCAGAAAACTGTCCCCGGGGAGTAGTCCCCCCGGAGAATATCCGACAGTGGCACGTTCGTTTGACTTGCTCCTCTACGCTGGATGTAATCAAGCAAACAGGTAGCGAAGACGCGTTCCGTCAAGCCTTGCGGCTGTCGATTGGAAACGGTGAAGCCGGTGCGGCCATCAACACTTATCGCTTGACTAAGCAGCCCAAGGTCTTGAAGCGGGCACCAAGACGTGTCGTCGCTACTCCGGTCTTCCTTCAAATAACTCTGGATAAAGATGCCCGCGTGTTGCTCAAGCGTCGAAGACGCAAGCGGTCGAGCTTTGTCACGAGCACGCACACCTAGACGGTCAACCAGTGTCTTGCGGTCGAAACGCTGAAGGCCGCCATCGCCGAAGACCTCGGACCATGCGCTCAGTTTGGCGTAAGACGTAAGCCACCAGTGTATGAGCCAAAGCGACTCGTGCGACTCGAGATAGGGGTCCCAACCTGCCCTAGACATCAGCCGAGCACCAACCGGTCCAGCCCGATGGCCAGCATCGTCGTCCCGTTCGATGACACCTGTCGACTCCCCCCAGAATTGAAGGGACTTCACCATATTTCGCCCAATGCCCAGAGTGTGCATTGCCCCAAGCTCGTCCTTAAGGATGGTGGGGTTCTGTCCCACCGCGCGAAAAACTTTGGGAAGCCAACCGTAGCGGCACACGAAGGACTCGTGGCCAGAGAAGCGTTCTTCAAGGTGTCCGGTCATTTTCAGGCTTTCACTCACGACTTCTGTCGTCATGATTTCTTCTTTCGTTGGTAAGCACCTTTTGCCGCTTCCTCTGCTTGCAGGTCACTGTGTCGCGCAACCGGGTCATAGAGCTGTGGCATATTGCGCTTAGCCCACGCAGCGGCGAGTTTTTTGTAGTGCATCTCTTCTTTCTCCCAGCCTTGTGATATGGCTTGCCTTGCCCATTCCGGTATTTTCTCGGGATGATTAGGCGGAAAGGCATGGATGCCGCTCTGTGGGTCGAAAGGGTTCATGTAGGGACGCCGCACCGCGGTGCGCGGCAGGCGAGCCCCCGGAGGCAAATCAATCTTGCTGCTGACCAGGCGTGCAACTGCCTTCTGGTCTAATCCTGCTTCTTTTGCGAGCGCAACGATTTGCTCAAGCTTCTGCTTAACTTCATCGTTTCGACGCTCCACGACAGGGATAGCGGATTCGATGATGTCGGCGAGTAGATGCAGCTCTTCCTCGGAACAGGACGTTGCATTGTTTTCAAGCCAGCGCCGCACTCCAATAAAGGAAAGCCGCATAGGGTGTCTCCCTTAAGGTGCGCGGAAATTCTACAGACACTATACGGAATTAGGCGGCTAATGAGTCATTTTTTAGTAGTTGTTTGACGGCGAACGTGATGACGGCCGCACGGCTCATGCCCATGTTCAAGGCGTACGCATCCAGTTCTTCGCGAACAACCGGGTCAATGGACACAGTGATGATGTTCTTCTTGCCCGCTTTGCGGATGGTCCTGGCAGCGTAGTCCCTGCCGGCGCCTGCGCACCAGCTCCGGCGTCCGGGGCGCCGCCAATGAAAGCATCAACGGACGGGGTGTTTTTGCGGGGTATCACGGCCACGGCGTTCTCCTTGGGTATCGGGCTTAGTTGAAGACGGCGGCCAAGAGCGCCTGCATCTCAGCGATGGCCTTGGCGTCACGATTGCCGGGCAGCTCAAGGACGCTCAGGCCCGCACCAGCAGCGTCAGCAAAAGCCTTTCGACGGCCGACTGTCACAGGCATCAGTTGAACGCCACTAGGCACCGCACCGCTCGCTTCTGCATTGTCGTTTCCTCGGGAATCGGCCATCGTGAGCAGTGCGTAGGCAACAACGTCTTTGATGGCGCGCGCTTCCGATAGCAGCGCGGACATGTCTTCCAGCGCCCACACGTCGAAGGAACGCGGCAGGAATGGAACGACGATTTTGTCGGCTAGCAATAGCGCGGCACGTAGTGCCGTGTTGTCTCGCCCGCCCGCATCAATCACGATGTCATCGTAGTGGTCGGCCGCGCGCAGCACCTGCTGGCGCAGGGCTTGGCCCTCCACGTACTGGCAGACCGCAACAATCGGGGCTCGGTCCCCACGGTTCGTAAGAGCCGTCAGGAGGCTGCCCTGCCGGTCACCGTCGACAGCCAGGACGTTGCGGCCTTGTTGCGCGCGACCGACCGCCAGATTCAGTGCGGTGGTCGTCTTGCCAACCCCGCCTTTTGTGTTCAACAACGCGATGATGCTCATGGTCATCCCTGCCGGAATGGTTAATTGTGGTTACTTCAGCCGTTCTGCACTCTTGCATCACCATTTCCGTAGGAGTTGCAGAATGCACGTTCTATAGACGTATAGCGTTGGATTCGTGCATGAGACACTCGTTGCACAATAAAATGCATAGTAGAAAAAATTGATGAACGCCTCGCCTTGTGAAGTTCATCTAGTCGGTGCCGCAACTCCCCGTCTTGCCAGCCCGAACGGGACTGTCACGGGGGGCTTGACTAGCACACCTGGATTTGCTTAGGTTTTAAAAACGGTTCAACGGGCCGTGGGTGAGTTGCTCCCGTCAGTGCACGCACCGGACGCCATGTCCGGCACGGCAAAACCAGCAGCAGTCTTCTGACCTTCCTTGACTCGGTATTGAGTCCCGGAAAGCCGAACAACGCGTGCCGTTCTTCGACGTGCTTTCCATGACGGAGCTCAATCCATGACTACTCCCATTTCGGGTTCTTCGGCCGGCTCGGCCACCTCCACCACATCCACTCCCGGCTCGGCATCGCCCGTTACCGACGAGGTGCGTGCTGGCACGCTCTGGACCTTCATCCACGCACAAGCCTCGCGCTTCACCTTCGACGAAGCCCTCGAAGTTGTTTGCGCTCTGCGCATCGACCAGCACGAGGACCACAAGACGCTCGCCAAGCGCCTCCGCATAGGCCTGCAGACTCGTGGTATCGCGCTGAAGCACGTGAACGCGCTGCATGCTGCAGCACAGTTATTGGGCCAAGGGCCGATTAAGGTGTTGCATTTGTGGCTACTGGTGACCTAACGGAGATAAGTCGTCGCTGTGGCCGCTCTTCCCGTCTCGTGGAATTCAAGGCAGTGGCTACTACTTCGTCGATGATCACCACGAGCGTCTGCGGCTTGGGTTCTTCGGTCCTGTCTGCGGTTGTATGGGTACGCTAGCCGTTTCTCAGTGAGCGTCAGCGGAGTTCATCTCGAGTTGGCCCCCGATGGCGTGAAAGACACTGTTGCCGAAGAGCAGATCGCCCGGCGCTTGCTGAAGCAAGTTGAGAATGACGGCAGGTCCGGCTTTTTCACGCGCTTGGCCACTGCGAAGCCCAGACCAGAGAGGAAACTACCGATGGCGGTGGTTTGGTTCAGGTTCACTGGGAAACTGGCAGGGGCTGTGACGGAATTGCAAGCACGTCAATATCGCATTCGCAGACGGTGGTGGCGGCGAGCGTGTGTTAGCAGGGTGATGCAAAACCCCGTGAACGATTCGGGGATGCAGTTGTCGTAAGGATAAGCGTCCCACCCCAGGCAGAGCAACGATGCGCGGCGAAGTCGATCCCCAATCCTCGATGTTCCATTACTTCT
>NZ_JAPFHA010000043.1 GCF_026586805.1 Niveibacterium sp. 24ML
CGCGCGTTCCGCGCGCGCTGCCCGTTTACGCAAAGCCCCGGCGACACTTCACCCGAACCGAAACGCCCAGACACCATGTCCGTCGTCGGTCATCAGCCTCCACCGTTTTTCAAGCGCGGACTGCCCGCTTCGGCGCGGCTGACGCTTTACGTTGTGCTCTCGCTCGGGCTGCTGGTGGCGGATCTGCGCTTCCGCTATCTCGAAACCGTGCGGCATGGCATGACAGTGCTGACCTACCCGCTGCAGATCGCGGCATCGACCCCGGCCGAATGGGCCAACCGCACCTTCGAGTACTTCTCGTCGCTGACCCGGCTGCAGAGCGAAAACCAGACACTGCGGGCCAAGGCTCTCAACGACGCGAAGAGCCTACTGCGCCAGCAAAGTCTTGAGAAAGAAAACCGCCAGTTGCGCGAAACGCTGGGCATGCGCGAACGGGTGGCCGCGCGCAGCATCGCCGCAGAGGTCATCTACGCCGCACGCGACCCCTTCGCGCGCCGCGTGATCATTGACCGAGGCGAGCGCGACGGAGTGGAACCCGGGCTCGCGGCGATCGACGCCGCCGGCGTGATCGGGCAGGTGACCCGCGTGTTCCCCTTGCAGGCGGAAATCACGCTGCTGACCGACAAGGACCAGGCGATCCCGGTCAAGGTGGTGCGCACCGGCCAAAGGGCGGTGATGTTCGGCGCGGGCAGTGGTTTGCTGGAGCTGCGGTACCTCGCTGCCAATGCGGATGTCGCGCCGGGCGATGTGATCGTGACCTCCGGGCTCGACGGCGTGTATCTGCCGGATCTGCCGGTGGCGCGGGTGCTCAAGGTCAGCCGCGACGATGCGCGGGGTTTTGCGCGCTTCATTTGCCAACCGGTTGCAGGCGTTGAACGCAGCGGCGCGGTGCTGGTGCTGGGCCGCTCGGTCACCCCCTTGCCCGATCCAACCGTCAACGAACCCGCGCCAGCGGATCCGGCCACGGGCAGCCGCCAGAAGAAGAGGTAAGCGATGCAGCCGACCCACCGATCAAGCCGCATCCTGCTGCCGGTTCGCATGAGCTGGGTGTGGGCAACCTTGCTGGTTGCGCTGACGCTCAACCTGGTCCCGACCCGCGCCCTGCCGGGCATGCCCGATTTCGTCGCCCTGGCTCTGGCCTTCTGGTGCGTGCGTGAGCCGCTGCGCGTGAACATGGGCACCGGATTCGTACTTGGATTGATCACCGACATCGGCTTCGGCTCGGCCCTCGGGCAACACGCGCTGGCGTATGTGCTGCTGGCCTTCATTGCCAGCACCATGAGCCGGCGCCTGCTGTGGTTCCCGCCCGCCGCGCAGGCCCTGCAGATGGTGCCGCTGTTCCTGATGACGCAGATCGTGATGCTGGTGATCCGCCTTATCGCCGGCGCGGAGTTCCCGGGCTGGGAGTACTTCTTCACCACCTTCACCACCGCGCTGATGTGGTTCCCGGTGCATTTCGTGATGCTGCTGCCGCAAATGCAGCCGATCGAACGCGACCAGAACCGCCCCCTGTAAACCGCGACATCCGACGATGGAATTCAAGACCCCGGAACAGGAGATCCAGCGCTTTCGCAGCCGCGTGCTGGCGGCCAGCGCTTTCGTGATCATCTGCTTCGGGCTGCTGGTTGCGCGCTTCGTGTACCTGCAGGTCATCCAGCATGACTACTTCAGCACCCGCGCGGAGGACAACCGGATCTCGCTGGTGCCGATCGTCCCCAACCGCGGCTTGATCGTCGACCGCAACGGGGTTGTGCTGGCGCGCAACTACTCTGCCTACACGCTGGAAATCACGCCAAGCCGGATCAAGGACCTGGATGCCACGATCGACGCACTGGCCGGCATCATCGACATCCAGCCCAAAGACCGCAAGCGTTTCAAGAAGCTGCTCGACGAGAGCAAGACCTTCGAAAGCCTGCCGCTGCGCAACCGGCTCACCGACGAAGAGGTGGCCCGGTTTGTTGCGCAGCGCTACCGCTTCCCCGGCGTTGATATCAAGGCGCGCCTGTTCCGCCAGTATCCGGAGGGCGAGTTCGCCTCTCATGTGCTGGGCTACATCGGCCGCATCAACGACCGCGAGAAACGCAAGATCGAGGACGATGAAACGCGTGCGGCGAATTACCGCGGTACCGAGCACATCGGCAAGAGCGGCCTGGAACAGAGCTACGAAGACGAACTGCACGGCACGACCGGTTTCGAGCAGATCGAAGTCGATGCCGGTGGCCGCGCGGTGCGCTCACTTGCCCGCACGCCGCCGATACCCGGCCGCAAGCTGGTGCTGACGCTTGATTCAAAGCTGCAGAAAATCGCCGAGGAGGCCTTTGGAAACCGCCGCGGCGCACTGGTGGCGATCGAGCCGGGCACCGGCGGCGTGCTCGCCCTGGTGTCGATGCCGACCTTCGACCCCAACCTCTTCGTTGACGGCATCGATTCGGCCAGCTGGGACGCGCTGAACAATTCACCCGACCATCCGCTGCTGCAGCGGGCGATCTACTCGTCTTATCCGCCCGGCTCGACCTTCAAGCCCTTCATGTCGATGGCCGCGCTGATGACCGGGAAGCGGACGCCGCATCAGGCGATCTCCGACCCCGGGTTCTTCTGGTTTGGCGGCCACCGCTTCCGTGACGACAAGGAGGGCGGCCACGGCACGGTGGACATGGCCAAGTCCATCATCGTGTCGTGCGACACCTACTACTACCACCTCGCCAACGACATGGGCATCGACCTGCTGTCGCGCTCGCTCGGCGAATTCGGCTTCGGTACGCGCACCGGCATCGACATCCACGGCGAGTCGGCCGGCGTGCTGCCCTCGCCAGAATGGAAGAAGAAGCGCTTCAAGAAGCCGGAAATGCAGAAGTGGTATGCCGGCGAAACGATCTCGATCGGGATCGGCCAGGGTTATAACAACTACACGATGCTCCAGCTCGCCCACGCCACCGCCACGCTGGCGGCCGGCGGCGTGATGTTCAAGCCCCACCTGGTGAAGTATGTGCAGGACGTGCGTACCGACGAAAAGCGGCTGATCGAGCCCACACCGATCAAGAAGATCCCGATCAAGCCCGAGCACCTGAAGGTGATCACCGATGCCATGGTTGGGGTGAACAAGTTCGGCACCAGCTCGCGCGCCTTCGCCGGCACCGAGTATGTGGCGGCGGGCAAGACCGGCACCGCGCAGGTGTTCTCGCTCAAAGGCGCGAAGTACGACGCCAAGGCGATTGGCGAGCGCTTGCGCGACCATGCCTTGTTCATCGCCTTTGCGCCGGCCGACGCGCCGAAGATCGCGCTCGCGGTGATCGTCGAGAACGGAGGTTTCGGCGCCGTTTCGGCCGCGCCGATCGCGCGCCAGGTGCTCGACTACTACCTGACCGGCAAGATCCCCGCCGGCGCCGCACCCGAACAGGTAGGTGCCGAATGATCCTGCAGAGAATCTGGCGGGCGATCATCAACCCGATCGACCCCTTCCTGTTCGCCTTGATGGTGCTGCTGATCGGCTTCACCACCCTGGTGATGCTCTCTGCCTCACCCGATCGCATCGAGGCACAACTCATCAACACCGGCGTCGCCCTGTCAGCCATGTGGGTAGTTGCGAGCATTTCGCCGCAACGCCTGCAACTGCTGGCGCTGCCACTTTATGTGGTGGGGGTGATCCTGCTGATCGCGGTGGCGGTGTTCGGCGATATTTCAAAAGGCGCCCAGCGCTGGCTCGACCTGGGCGTCATGCGCATCCAGCCGTCCGAACTGCTGAAGATCGCCATGCCGCTCATGCTTGCGTGGTACTTCCAGATGCGCGAAGGATCGCTGGCCGTGCGCGATTTCGTCGTCGCCGCCGCCTTGCTCGCGCTCCCGGTGTATCTGATCGCCAGCCAGCCGGATCTGGGCACCTCGCTGCTGGTGCTCTCGTCAGGCCTGTTCATCATCTTTTTCGCCGGCCTTTCGTGGAAGCTGATCACCCCGGTCATGCTGGCCGGGATCATTGCGATCACCGCGATCATCGCCACCGAAGACCAGATCTGTCAGCCCGACGTGAAGTGGCCCGGGCTGCGCGATTACCAGAAGCACCGTGTCTGCACATTGCTCGATCCGAACAAGGATCCGCTCGGCAAGGGATTCCACACCATCCAGGCGGAGATCGCGATCGGCTCGGGCGGCTGGCTTGGAAAGGGCTGGCGCAACGGCACCCAGACGCAGCTGGAGTTCATTCCTGAACGCCATACCGACTTCATCTTTGCAGTGATCTCGGAAGAATTTGGCCTGATCGGCAACCTGGGCCTGCTGCTTACCCTGCTGCTCGTGATCCTGCGCGGCCTGCTGATCGCCGCCCATGCCGCCACCGTGTTCTCGCGCCTGCTTGCCGGCGCCTTGTCGCTATCGTTCTTCACCTACGCATTTGTGAACATGGGCATGGTGACCGGCATCCTGCCGGTGGTCGGGGTGCCCTTGCCACTGGTGAGCTACGGCGGCACCGCCCTGGTGACGCTTTGCCTTGGCTTGGGTATCCTGATGAGTATTGCCCGTCATCGGACGCTGCTGCAGAAATGAGCAAAATCAAGCCCTGCAAGCACTTCATCCGCACGCACCGCGGCACGCTTTCGTCGCTGGCGGCCGCGTTGCTGCTGGCTGCCTGCGCCAGCACACCGACGCCGCAGCCCACCGAACCCCAGGCCAAACCAACGCCGCCCAGCAAGAGCGGCGAGCCGCCCAAGGTCGTGCAGAAGCGCGGCGGCGGGTACTACAAGGACGACGGCCCCGGCGACGAGATCCCGGACAACCTCGATTCGATCCCAGACGCCGAACCACGCGCCGAACCGCTGCATCGCTTTGCCAACAACCCGTACAACGTGTTTGGCAAGGACTACATTCCGCGCGGCGAAATCGCGCCCTATCAAGAGCAGGGCCTGGCCTCGTGGTACGGCAAGAAGTTCCACGGCAAACGAACCTCCAGCGGCGAGACCTATGACATGTTCGGGATGACAGCCGCGCATCCGACCTTGCCGATCCCGAGCTATGCGCGCGTCACGAACCTGCGCAACAATAAGTCGGTGATCGTCCGGATCAACGACCGCGGCCCCTTCCATCCGGGCCGCTCGATCGATTTGTCGTATGCCGCCGCCCATAAACTGGGCTACATCAGCGTCGGTCACACCCTGGTCGAGATCGAAAGCATCGTGCCTGAGGGCGTGCAGGTCATCGCCGCGAACGTTCCGCCGCTGAAGCGGCGTAGCCCGCCGCAGCGCATGGCCGCGACCAAAGCGCCCGCGACGGCGCCCACCGCCGACAGCACACCGCCCGTAGCGCCGGCAGCGGCCGCTACCCCCGCCAGCAAGACCGCCAGCGCCGAGCCCACCCCCGTGCTGGTTACAGCGGCGAGCACCTTGCCGCCGGCCACAAACACAGGCACAAACACCAGCGCCGCCACGCCCACCAGCCCGGGCGCGGGCATCTTCCTGCAATTGGGTGCATTCACCACCGCCGCCAATGCAGAGAGCTTCCGCAAGTTCGTCGGCGCGGAGCTGACTTCGCTCGCCGATCAGCTGCAGGTTTTGCTGCTCGATGGCCGCTTCCGCCTGCATGCGGGCCCCTTCCCGAGCGAGTCGGACGCGCGCAGCATGGCCAGCCAGATCGCACGCGAGCTGCGCTTCAAGCCCTTCCTCATCACCCGCTGAGCCCGGCGCCGCCAAGCACATCGCCCTGCCCCGCGTCCATTGCGGCGGCAAGTGTTTCAACATGTAGCGTCGGAAGGGGCGTCAATCCCAACGCGTATAATCGCCGCTCCGTTTCGCTGCCCCGCCCCAGGTTTCCGATGACCCGACTGATCGCCCTCCTGCTCTCCTTTGCCCTTGCCGCGCCGCTGGCCATCGCCAATGAACCGACGCCGCCCGCGCTTGCCGCCAAGGCCTGGTTGCTGTACGACACCAGCTCCGGCCAGGTGCTGACCGCGCAGGGCGCCGACGAGCGCATCGAGCCGGCATCGCTGACCAAGCTGATGACCGCCTATGTGGTGTTCTCTGCGCTCAAGGCGAAGACCATTTCGCTCGAACAGCAAGTCACCGTCTCCGAGAACGCGCGCAAGACCAGCCTTGACGGCTCGCGCATGTTCATCATGGAAGGCATGCCGGTCACCGTGAATGAGTTGATTCAGGGCATGATCGTGCAATCGGGCAACGACGCCTGCGTCGCGCTGGCCGAGCTGATCTCGGGTTCCGAAACCGCGTTCGTGTCGCGCATGAACAAGGAAGCCCAGCGTCTGGGCATGAAGAACAGCCAGTTCCGCAATGTGGCTGGCCTCACCGCCGACGGGCACTACATGAGCCCGCGCGATCTGGCTACGCTCACCACCGCCATCATCCGCGACTTCCCCGAGTACTTTCACTTCTACTCGCAGAAGGAATTCACCTACAACAAGATCAAGCAGCCCAACCGCAACCGTCTGCTGTTCATCGACCCGAGCGTCGACGGCATGAAGACTGGCCACACTGCCGCGGCGGGCTACTGCCTGGTTTCTACCGCCAAGCGCGGATCACGCCGCCTGGTCTCGATTGTCACCGGCACCGCGTCGGATTCGGTCCGCACGGCCGAATCGCAGAAACTGTTGAATTTCGGTTTCCTCTCGTGGGAGACGGTCAAGCTCTACGGCGCCAACGCCAGCGTGCAGACGCTGCCGGTCTGGCAGGGCAAGGCGGACAAGGTCAGTGTCGGCTTCACGAAGGATCTGGTCTTGTCGGTGCCGCAGGGCGACGCCGCCCGCGTGAAAGTGCAACTTGAAAGCAAACAGCCGCTCAAGGCGCCGATTGCCAAGGGCGCCGCACTCGGCTCGCTGGCGGTCACCCTAGACGGCAAGCCGCTGGGCAACTTCCCGGTGGTGGCGCTCGAAGCGGTTGAACAAGCCGGCTTCTTCGGCCGCATCTGGGATGCGATCCGCTTCTGGATCAAGAACCTCTGACCAGCGGGAGGCGCGATGTCAAATCCAGAGCTGATCGAATACCCCTGCGACTTCCCGATCAAGGTGATGGGCGCAACGCGCGACGATTTCGCGCAGACCATCGTCGAAGTGGTGCAGGGGCACGCGCCGGATTTCAACGTCGCGGCGGTTGAAATGCGCGCCTCGAGCGGCGGCAAGTACATCAGCCTGACCTGCACCGTGCGCGCCACCTCGCGCGAACAGCTCGACAACATTTACCGCGCGCTCACCAGCCATCCCTACGTCAAAGTCGTACTCTGAATCAGGCCGCTGCGGGCGGGCAGGAAAGACCCCTCCGCCAGCAGCGTTGCCCCAAGGCGCGTGCGCCCGATAAAATCCCGTTTTTCCTCAAGCCCTTGCATGTGCATCGGGCCAGCCCTGCATGGATACCCCCGCCCCGCTTCTGCTGCGCAAGCCTTTGGGCCTGGTCGAATACGAGCCGACCTGGCACGCCATGCAGCAGTTCACCCGCGCCCGCACCCGCGAAACGGCGGATGAACTGTGGCTGGTCGAGCATCCGCCGGTGTTCACACTGGGCTTGGCCGGAAAACCGGAACACCTGCTGCGCGAGACCGGCATCCCGCTGGTCAAGATCGACCGCGGCGGCCAGATCACCTATCACGGGCCGGGGCAGGCAGTGGCCTACCTGCTGATCGACCTCGCGCGGCGCGAGATCAAGGTGCGCGAACTGGTGAGCCTGATCGAGCAAGCGATTCTCGATCTGCTGCGCGGCTACAACATCGACGCCCACCTGCGCGAAGGCGCCCCCGGCGTCTATGTGGCCGATGCCAAGATCGCCGCGCTGGGCCTGAAGATCGCCAACGGCTGCAGCTACCATGGCCTGAGCTTGAACGCCGACATGGATCTGACGCCCTACTCGGCGATCAACCCCTGCGGCTATCCGGGGCTTGAATCCGCCCAATTGAAGGATTTCGGTGTCAGCGATTCGCTGCCCGTGATCCACCAGAAGATTGCAGACGCGCTCGACGCGCGTTTCGAACACCACCACGCTGCCCGCATGGCAGCGGCCTGAGAGGACCCCCATGGCTGAAGTCGGCAAAAAACTCCGCGGCGCGGACAAAACCGCTCGTATCCCGATCAAGATCGTTCCGGTCGCCGAGAAGCTACGCAAGCCGGAATGGATCCGCATCCGCCTTGGCGGCGCCGAAGAAACCGCGCGCTTCAACGAGATCAAGGACACGCTGCGCGACCACAAGCTACACACCGTCTGCGAGGAAGCGTCCTGCCCCAACATTCACGAATGTTTCGGCAAGGGCACGGCCACCTTCATGATCATGGGCGACATCTGCACCCGCCGCTGCCCCTTCTGCGACGTCGGCCACGGCCGCCCCAACCCGCTTGATGCCGACGAACCGGCAAGCCTCGCCAAGACAATCGCTGCGATGCGCCTGCGCTACGTGGTGATCACCTCAGTCGACCGTGACGACCTGCGCGACGGCGGCGCCCAGCACTTCGTCGAGTGCATCCGCGAGACCCGCGCCGCGTCGCCCAAGACCACGATTGAAGTGCTGGTGCCGGACTTCCGCGGCCGCATGGAGATCGCGCTGGAGATCTTCGACCAGGCTCCGCCGGACGTGATGAACCACAACCTCGAAACCGTGCCGCGTCTGTACAAGGCCGCCCGGCCCGGTGCCGACTACGCCTACTCGCTGCAACTCCTGAAGGAGTTCAAGGCCCGTCACCCGGATGTGCCGACCAAGTCCGGCCTGATGGTCGGCCTCGGCGAAACCGACGAAGAGATCCTCGAAGTGATGCGCGATCTGCGTGCGCACAATGTCGACATGCTCACCATCGGCCAGTACCTGCAACCCTCCGGTGGCCACCTGCCGGTGCTGCGCTACGTGCATCCGGACACCTTCAAGATGTTCGAAACCGAAGCGCTGAAGATGGGTTTCAAGAACGCCGCCTGTGGCCCGATGGTGCGCTCGTCGTACTGGGCGGACCAGCAGGCCCACGGCGCGGGCGTGGTCTGATTGTCGGAATCCATAAGTAAATGAGAATATCTAGAAGTGGATGATAATTATCTACAAGTTGGCGAGAATTTCTTGCGGGAGCGGGTGTTGAGCCGCGCCAGTCTACTGATCGGCCAAGTGCAGAATCAGGTCGCATGACGGAACAGCTTGAGCTTTGGACACTTAGACCGCGGCCCTACGCCGGAGAAGTCCTTAGCTCCTGGCTCAGCCGGATTGCCAACTCGACGGATCTGTCGCTGTGGCGATTTCTGGAGCAACGCCTGCCCCGCCCGTCCGGCAATCGCTTCGATATTGACCAAACCACCAAGGATTCTTTTTTCGGCGCACTAGCCTCCGCTGCGGGCGTTTCGATTGAGGCTGCCAGAGGAACCGGCTTTGCTAGCGACTTCGGGCGAGTGTTTACGCGAAGAGCGTTTAACAACTTTGAATGGATCGTCCCCTACTCGGCCTCTGACTTCCTTGGGCGCCATCACGTGGTCCCCTTCTGTTCGGCATGCCTAGCGACCGATGACGAGCCGTTCTATCGGAAAGCGTGGCGCTATGCGTTCTCGCCGACATGTCCGCGTCACGGCCTGCTATCCACAAGATGCTCGAGGTGCAGTGCCCCGTTCGGATACGTGATTAATGGTAGAACGCCAGGTGGGCTTGCTCACACGCACATGGGGCTTTGCCGGGAGTGCGGAGCCACTCATCGAACCAGCGTTGAATCGTTGTTGCGCGGCCCAAGCGACGCATTTCTGCATGATGTAGCTGACATGCAAAAGTCGCTTCTGATAGCGCTCGATGAGGGCTGGCATACCCGAGAAAGCGGAGGGGCGATCGCGATCGCGATTTACCTCCGGGGCCTGCACGATCTGGCAATACACGCCCTGAATCCCCGATACGGCTCGCTCGCGCTCACGTGGGTGCTAAGTGAGTCTGGTGTAGACGCTGGTCTCTCTCCGCTCGAGGGTGAAGGGGTGAACCTGGAGCAACGCTCACCGAGTGACCGGGCGTCACTTCTGTTTTTCGCAAGTTGGCTGGCGCGCGACTGGCCCGTTCGCTTCATTGAGATGGTGCGTGAACTGCGACGCCGGGGGTATCGCCCGGCCCTACCGAATGCGGAGAGCCCCTTTTGGATGCTGGCACGCGGCCTCGAGGCGCTTAAGACCATGCGGCGAGAGAACAACCTCGCTGAGCGGGCGGCGGCTAGTGAAGTTCTGAAAGGGCGGCGGGGCTGGCCCTCCACTCCGACAGATCTTGTGCGCTTTGTTTCCACAGGCCAGACACCGCCCATTCGAGGAAAGAAGCGGCCGGCTTCCCGCCAAGTTAAGCAGTTCTTCGAGGCGACAGATCGACGCGTTGAAGCAATGCAAAGTCGTCGATATGCCCTCATGCGTGCAGCGCGCATGGCGGTCGAAGGCCTCTATCTGCCCATCCCCTTCGACACGGCACCTCCAAGTACAGAAGATGAGTTCAGAGAATCTCCAGAACACCGCGCGATCATCCAGGAACTCCGGTTTACTTTTCGCGCCGAAACTCAAGCCGACGACGCAGATGGCTGATAGCTCGCCTTTCATAAACTGTTTTTGCGCCAAAGCCGCCACGTAGATGCACTCTCACCCCCCAAACGTCCATTCCGACACTATTAGTCAACGACCTAGGAAAGACTAACAGCACCGCTTATCTTGACAATACTATTGCTCAGAGCCCGCCGCACGAGGCCGAGCAGGCGGTCGCCTTCAAGTCGCGATACGGCTAGTCGTCGTCGATCGTATGAATGCCGCGCCGCGTTGCCCGCGTGTGGGCAGTGCCGCGCACAGTCGATAGCGGTCCCCAGTCATTCCAGGATCGTCGGATGATGCACCAGTCGGAACTATGGCTCAATCTACAATCGGCGCAGAAAACGAATATCGGTTCGTGCGGAGGGCGTAGTGCACGAGGTCTTCGCCGGATCGACACCATGGCATCGAGGCCGACGTGAATCGCTATCTGACAAAGGCATTGCCCGATATGGCGCCGAAAGCCCTCACCCGCCCGTCGAAGGGCATCGACCGGTGGTCCGTCGCCAGCTGGCAGCACGTCATGATTGTGGCCGAGACGCACGCCTGACGAGTTGCGGCCAAGCAGGCGATGGGTCGCCAGCCGATTCATCGGCTCATGGCTGGGACGACTTCCTTTACACTCTTCTTACGGCAGCATTAGCACTCACTCGCTGCGACCACCTTCTCTGAATACAATATTGAGTCGCTTTTATCTTTGCGGCTGCACGCCGTCGTTGATCCTGCCACTTGCCCAATGAAACTGTACGAAAACGTCGCCATCGGTAATTTTCTCTATGGCCTGGGCTTCGCAGTGGCCAAGCGCGTCAAGGGGCAGGATCTGCCTTCGATTGTCAATTTGCTCCAACAAACGCCGGACGATCCGCTCTTCGGTGATGTCTTGATTCGTGCGCCGGGCGTGTTGCGCATCTTTGAATTCAAGCAACGTGATAACACGGATTCAAAAGAGCCGGCTCGTCACGCAAAGCTCGTGAGGAACCTCGCCGGGAAAGACGACCTAATTCGCATCTCCCGCATCGTTCATTGGTTTGTCGAGACGGCGCCGGCCGAGAAAACGTTCTTCTCGCGAATCGTGCCGTATCTGGATGCCTATCCGAAAACGACCCCACGGCATGATTTTGCGGAATTTGTGAATGCAACTGCAGTTGCCGTCGCCGGCGGAGCCGAAGCGCTGTCGCAAAGCGACATGGCGAACTACCTCGCCCATCTGGTCCTTTTGCATAAGACCGGCACCGTAGGCTCCGGTGGCTTGGTCGTGAAGATGTCGGAGACTGGTGAACTCCACTACGCGGAACTGGCATCGATATTGGACTTGATCTTGACTCGGCAGGCGGTTATTGAAGAACACAGGCAACAGGAACAGGCGCTGAAGCGAGAGAAGGCAAACGAACAGAAGTTGGATCGAGGGCCTAGGCTATGAGTGATGAAGCACCGGCCAATATGGTTTTAGCGCTGGGTGACGCGGTCGACTCGCTTATCGAGCAGGCGGAGCGGCAACAGAAGGTCGCAGAAGGCGTGCTTGCTGCTGGCAAGGAGGCGCTCGATGTGGTTTCGCGCGCGGCCAAGGAGCAGCGGGTCCTGACAACGGATCTTCCGAGGCAGGTCCAAGAGGCAATCATTGGCGCGTTGGATGGGGCTGCCACCAAAGCGGCTGGGGCTCTGTCATCCCAGTTTACCGAGGCCAACGAACAAGCTGAGCGAGCCGCGCGTCGCTATGAGAATGCTGCTCGTGCCCTACGGTGGAAGGTTGTCGCAGCGTGTGCTGGTGCTTGGGCCGCAACGGTCACACTTATGGTTTCGGCGGGCTGGTATATGAGTGGGGAGATTCGGACTCTGTACGAGGATAGCCGTATGCTGGCGACCGCGGTCACCTATCTTAAGGACAAGCCGCAAGGGGCTCAGCTCGCGCTTTGCGATCGTCACAATGACACCCGCGACCTTTGCGTCTATGTTCAGACCGCCAAGAACAAATGGGAGTGGCGAGTTCTTGCGAAACGTTCAGAGACTGCTCCTGGACATTGAGCGTAGTAGTTCACATCGGCGCTGGCAGCCACTCAACGGAGGGAAGATGGTCGCAGTTCAGTTGATCGCGCCCGCGGCGCCGCTCATGGCCGGAAGTGACTGCGCATTCAGCCGCCATCCGCACGGCTCGGCCGCACAAAAGCACTAATGCCACCTCAGCGGCAAAATCGGCCGAAGCGCTGGAGCAGTTACATTCCACACCAACGTGATAGATGGCCCGATTGCCGTTTCCGGACCTTCAAAGGACATCGACCGTTGATCCGTCGCCCGCAGGCAGCACGCCACGATTTGGCCGAAACGCACGCTTGGCGAGTTGCGGCCTGGCAGGCGGTCAGTCGGTCGCCAGCTGATTCGGCTTCTCATGGCTGGGACGACTTGTTCTACTATCTTCTTACGGCAGAACTAACAGGCCGATGCAAAACGCTGTGACGTCACGCCTGGCATGGCCGTTGCGATTCGGTTTTTCATGACTTCAGTCCTGCAATTGAGTTCGCAATCGCTTTTGACTCGACTCAAACGGGCCGGAGAAGGGGTTTTCAATGGATTCCGGGCGCCGCTTTATGTCGCGCTCCCCGCAGTCTGCAATTTGGCGATGCGCAGCAAGTTGTACGCCGCCGCCGACAGGTAGGCGGCGATCTGGGTTCGGGCTTGGCCGATGAAGCGGGTCTTTCTCATCCCGCCTACCGTCTTGAGCCAGCCGAAGATTTCCTCGATGCGCTTTCGCTTGCGCTGGCTGACCTTGTAACCGTCGCTACAGGTGGTACGTCCGTCGAGCCCCGGTGTCTGTCGCCCGTCGATGCGCGCGATATGCGGCTTGATCCGGTGTTCGCGCAGGTGCGCGACGAAGTCCTTCACGTGGTAGCCCTTGTCGGCCCCCAGCGTCTTCGGATG
>NZ_JAPFHA010000044.1 GCF_026586805.1 Niveibacterium sp. 24ML
GAACGGACGGCAGTTCTCGGCGAGCCTGGGCATCACGCCGCGCCAGCACGGCACCGGCGGCAAGACCCACCTGGGGCGCATCACGCGGCGTGGCGACGCCTATCTGCGCAGCCTCTTCGTGCAAGGCGGCCGCACGGTGCTCCAAGCCGCCCTGCGCATCCAGGCCCAGGCTCCTGAACGTCTGAATCGTCTGCAGCAGTGGATGGTGCGCCTGCATGAGCGCGTGGGCTATCACAAGGCGGCGGTCGCCATTGCCAACAAACACGCTCGCCAGGTGTGGGCGATGCTCGCGCGCGGCCAGGCCTACAACAGCGAGGCCTGGCGTGAGTGGGAAGCCGCGCACGGCATGGTCGAGACAAGCGACCAAGAGGCGGTCGAGTCACTCGCCACCGCGAACTGACGGCCAGCCTAGTCCGGCCAAACAACCATGAGTTTTACAGGAGCACCCCAGACTGCAGCAGTACCGTGCAAGACACCCAGGTCAGACCGGCCAGGGGAGAGCCTGACTAACAAAGCGCGCCGACCCCACAAGGCCACTGCGGTTGATCCCCGTACGGCCGGTCGTGACGATGACGGACCAAGGCCCCCTGGAGCGGTTTATTGCAGGGTCCCGGCAACATGCCGAACAAGACCGATTAGAGAGATGTACGTCTGCCCTGAACGCGTCATGCACAGTGCCAAGCAGTTCATGTACTCCTGCGCCGAGAGGTACGCAATGAATCGAGAAACCTGAAAAGCAAAACCGGCCTGACGGCCGGCTTCAACAACGCCCGGTTGACGGGAAGTCCCTTAGAGACTTGTTAGAGCGCAGGGCCATCGACAAGTTCCATCTCATGGCTTTCCAGGCCGAGAGAATGCCCCATGAACTGCCCAGTGTCGGGGAAATTCCAGCCTTTCTCGACCCACGCACAGCCATATTGGTCGATTTCGTAGACTTCGAAAATTTCGCCAATCATTGAGCTCACTTCGGCCAGTTCGTCATCCGGCAAAGATTTCAAGAAAGCCGGTGAAAGCTGAAGAAGGCGGACCTGCGAGCCAACCAAGACTTCGCGATCAGTATTGTCGAAGCACTGCGCCATATGGTGCGCTCTAACGTTGGTTTAGCCGGGATTTGGCAGTTTGGAAAGCCGTGCGGCCAAGCAACAAAACGGTCGGTGATATCCTCTTCGCTATCACTGAATCCGGTGAATCTACCGGTGGCGGCATCTCGCGTGCGCTGACGGAAAACGCAGTGCGTGTGCATTACTACCTAAGACCACATCCAACGCTTCCAGTACGGACTTGTACCCGCTGTACACGTAGCAGCAAAAAGTTCTTCCCTTGGGCGTCGTGATTGCCGATCAAGGCATTGAAGATCGCGTAGTCAAACAGGCGTAGGACTTCGGGCGCGCTGGGGCGTGTGGCGCGGTGCACCAGATTGAAGCATTGGGCCAGAGCCGGCCTGCCTTTATCTTTTATCTTGATACTTCAGGATGGCTGTCCGCTTATCTGGACTTCGCCACCCCGTGCATCGATGACGCGCAGCACCTGCTCGAGCCGCACGCTGAGTTTGCCCGCATCTAGATCGACAATGAAGCGAACGCCGACTCTCGCTGCCAGCGCCAACTGGGGGTGGCTCAGCCCGATCTGTTTGCGAGCAGCGGTGCGGAGTGCGTCGCCGAGTTGCTGAGGAGATCGAATGGCAGCCGTGAGTTGCCCTGTTTCGCGTTGGGGAAATTGCCGGGCAGCGCTCGCGCCTCCGCAAGCAGTGTTTCCCGAGCCGGTAATTGAAGTCGAGTAGCCTCCGGACTTTTGGAAGGGCTGCCCGAATAATCTTTCATCGTGCAGCAAACGCCATCAACGCGCGCCAGAAGCTCAACGCTGTCGAATGGTTTGAGCAACCAATGATTTTGACAAACATCAAGTCACTTGGAGCGGGCAATTTCGTCTGCTGCGCATTGCATACACTCCGCCCGGCGCAAACAACATAACGGCAGTGCGATGAGCAGACAAGTAAGCAGCTGGCGCAGCCTGCTGTGGCAATTCTTCGGATTGGGGCTACTAAGCGTTCTGATGCTGCTGTGGTCCGGCACAACGCGAGCCACCCCCGCCGCCCAGCGCGGTGAAATCGACCTTAGGACGCTGGGCCTTGCTCAGGGAGGCAAGGCCAAGCTCAATGGGGCGTGGGACTTTTACTGGCAACAATTGCTGACACCGGAGGACTTCGCCACGGCCAAGCCTCTACCGGAGCCGATTCGTTTGCAGGTGCCGCTGGCGTGGCGCAAGGCCGAGTTGCCGAGCAGCCCGCGAGGCGGCCAGGGTTATGGGACTTACCGGCTACGGGTGTTGCCCCCGCCGGGCGAGCAGGAGTTGGCCCTGCGCGTGCCGGACATCTCCTCGGCTTATACGTTGTGGGTGGATGGTCGTGTGTTGGTTCGCTCCGGTACCGTCGGCGCAGACGCGGCATCCGAGCGACAGGGCAGTTCGGAGATCCGCATCGTGCGTTTTCCGAGCCATGGCGCGCCGATCGAAATCCTGCTGCAAACGTCGAGTCAAACCTCAGTCCATGGGGGGCTTGCGGAGGCGATCGAGTTTGGCAGTCCCAATTCCTTGCTGCGGCCACAGATTCGGCAGTGGGGCATTGGCCTTGCCGTCGCTGGGGCGCTCTTGGTCATGGCGATCTACCACCTGGCGCTATTCATTTCACGCCGCAGCAACCGCGCGCCGCTCCTTCTGAGCATTTATTGCCTGCTGCGTACCGCCAACACGCTGTGCAGCAGCAGTAGTGACCAGGCCATCTGGCTGTTTCTCCCCGACGCGAACAGCACATGGGTCCACACGATTGGCTTTGCATGCCTGACCGTCTCATTGCCCGTGCTGCAGGCATTTTTCACCAGCCTTTTCCCGCGCGAGTTTCCCCGCAAGGTGATGTTCTGCTTTGCCATGATTGGTGCGATGGTCGCTGCGTTCGGCATCTACACCCAATTCGGCCTGATGGCCATGATGCTCATGGCCGCGTACATGGCCGTGCTGGTGCCCTATTCCATCTTCAACCTTATTCGTGCGTTGCGTGCTCGCCGCGTTGGCGCACTGCTACTGCTGATCGGC
Source organism: Niveibacterium sp. 24ML (assembly GCF_026586805.1). Classification (GTDB taxonomy): domain Bacteria; phylum Pseudomonadota; class Gammaproteobacteria; order Burkholderiales; family Rhodocyclaceae; genus Niveibacterium. The sequence goes on from NZ_JAPFHA010000044.1 coordinate 3,088, forward strand.
TACGCCCTGCTTGGACTGTGTGGCCTGAATGATTTTCTTGATGGCTACGATGTTATCCACACCATGCGGCTTGCATCGATCGGCACGCTTGTGTTCATCCTGTGCCAGACGTTTTCGCTCGCCCACCGGTTCTCAATGGCCTTTTCGGCCGAAGAGCGGCTCGCCAGCCAGTTGGAAGCCCAGAACCTCAGCCTTCAGAACGAAATGGCTGAACGCAGCCGGCTTGAGCGCGAAATTGAGCGTGTCAGTGATGAAGAGCGGCGTGTGATCAGCCGGGCGCTGCACGATGGGCTGTGTCAGGAGCTGACGGCCGCGCGTCTGCATTGCGCCTTGCTGCAGCCTTCGCCGACTGAACCGCAGGCTTCGCAAGGTGGGCTCAAGCGGCTATCCGACTTGCTTGAACGGGCGGTGGATCAGGCTTATGAGCTTTCGCGGGGTTTGTGGCCGATGGAGAACGATGCGCGCGATCTGGTTGCGGCGCTCGGCGGCCTAGCCGACAAGATGCGCACCCTGCATCGCCTGGATGTTTCTCTGCGCTGCGACACGGCGTGCATTGCCTGCAGCACGGACAAGGCGGCAGGCATCTATCACATCGCCAAGGAGGCATTGCAGAACGTGGTCAAGCATGCGAACGCACGCAAGGTGGTCATGGTGCTTGAGGGGGACCCTGTCACCCAATCCTTGAGCTTGCGCATCGAGGATGACGGCGTCGGTTTAGCCGCCGGCAGACCAACGCCGGGCGGGCTGGGCACGCGGATCATGTCGCACCGGGCGAACCTGATCGGTGCTCAGCTGACGCTGGCGGAGCGTCCGGGCGGCGGCACGGTAGTCAGCTTGCGCATGGCCTGCGACGCCCAGCAATGCGTACTTGCAAGCCCGGATAAGGCTGGCCGGGAGGATGTCATGATTCATGCAGGAGCTTGACGGTGACGAATGCTGCTGACACTGCACGTGTTCTGGTTGTGGATGATCACCCCGCCGTTCGCTACGGGCTGACTTTGGTTCTGGAACGTGAAGGGTTTTCCGTCTGCGCGGAAGAAGGATGCGCGGTCCAGGCGATTGCTCGGTTGCCCGAACTGGACGCCAATCTGGCGGTGGTCGATCTTTCGTTCGATCAGGGCGATGGCTTCAATCTGATCGCAGCCCTGCGTGGGCGCGCCATTCCCGTGCTCGTGTACTCCATGCACGAAGACGCCCACAACATTCAGAACAGCTTCCGCGCTGGCGCGACGTGCTACGTCAGCAAGCGGGAGGACTCACGGGTGTTTCTGGAGGGGGTCAATGCCGCGCGCCAAGGCAGCCGCTACATCAGCCCTCGTGCAGCGCACGCCTTGGCGGAGAGCGAACGAGCCCCAACGGAAGCCCGCTGCAGTGCGAGAGAGTTGCAGATACTCGAATTGCTCGGTAAGGGGCTGGGCAATTCCGCCATCGCCGAAGCGCTCACCATCAGTGTGCGCACCGTCGAAACCTACTGTGCCCGCCTTAACGAAAAACTCGGGCTCGCGAGCATGAAAGACCTACGGCAGTTCGCTATTCGCAATTGCGCCAAGTAAAGGCGGACGCCTTCCGGGGCCTATCCCTGTTCAGACCGCCCGTGCTCACCCTTGCGTGCTCATGCTCGTGGTGCGTCGCTTGACTGGCACGGCCGATCAATACATCGCTTGGCCAATTCCGCCCGTCTGCTTGCCGATGTGCGCCAGCCGGTCGAGTTTGCTGCGCGCTTCGCGTCGAGCGCAGTTACACCTTGGGTAACCCTGCATCAGACGCTGCAGCCGGGGCCTTGCCAAGTTGCCTTGTGTCAAACAAGTTCAGATTTGCACAAATTAACTGATTTTGTTGAATTGCACCCTTGACAGGCAAATTCACCGGCCGAGTAACCAGTAAGTCATTGATGGGACTACGTTTTAAGGCCCCGGTGCGGCGCCGAGCCTGCGCGTTTGCGCAGCGATCGTGTCAGAAAAACCCCTACATGTCCGGGAATCCCCTCTCACGTTAACAGCAAGAGTTTCTTACCCTTGGCAGAAGCCTGCCTCTACAGGTAAACCGCAACGCCACGAGCGGTGCGGGTCCCACGTACGTTAAGGAATGCTCATGTCTCGCCACGCCACCCTCAACCGCATCTATCGGCTCGTCTGGAGTGCCGCACATAACGCCTGGGTCGTTGTTGCTGAAGTCGCACGCGGGCGGGGGAAAAGCAGCGGGCGGCGCAAGCTGCTGGCGCCGGCCTGTGCGGTCGCCTTTACCTTCGGTGGTGGGCTGGCGCAGGCTGGGCCCACTGGCGGGCAAGTCACCGCGGGCAGCGGCAGCATCAGCCAGAGTGGCGCCACCACCACGATCAGGCAGAACAGTCAGAACCTCTCGCTCAATTGGCAGAGCTTCAACGTCGGCAAGCAGGAGACGGTGAACTTCGTTCAGCCCTCGGCCAGCGCGCTTGCGGTCAACCGCATCCACGACACCGCGGGCAGCCAGATCATGGGCCGCCTCAACGCCAACGGCCAAGTCTGGCTGATCAACCCCAACGGGGTACTGTTTGGCCAAAGTGCGCAGGTGAACGTCGGTGGCCTGGTGGCCTCAACGCTGGAGCTCACAGCAAGCAGTGCCGACGGCCAGCGCGCCACCTTCAGCGGCCGTGGCACGGGCAGCGTCATCAACCAGGGCAGCCTCAACGCAGCCAGCGGCGGCTACATCGCCCTGATCGGCAAGAATGTGGCCAACACCGGCAGCATCAGCGCGCCGCAAGGCACGGCCGCACTGGGCGCAGGTAGCGCCGTAACACTGAACTTCAACGGTAACAGTCTGGCGAGCCTGCAAGTCGACCAGAACCTGCTCGATGCGCTCGCCGAAAACGGTGGCCTGATCCAGGCCGAAGGCGGCCAGGTGCTGCTGAGCGCCGGCGCGCGCGACAGCCTGATCAGCAGCGTGGTCAACAACACCGGCGTGATTGAAGCACGCACGGTGGAGAACCGCGACGGCAAGATCGTGTTGCTCGCCGGCATGAGTGCGGGCACGACAAACCTTGCCGGCAGGCTCGATGCCTCAGCGCCGGATGGCGGCAAGGGCGGCTTCATCGAAACCAGCGGCGCCAAGGTGACGGTGGCGGACGAAGCCCAAGTCACCACGCAGGCCGCAAACGGCCAGACCGGCACCTGGCTGATCGACCCCACCGATTTCACCGTCAGCGCCGGCAGTGCCCCGAGCACCGGCAGCGGCATCGGCGCCAGCACGCTCGCCACGAACCTTGGCACCAACAACGTCACGCTGACCACAGAAAACGGCAGCGGCAGCGATGCCGGCGACATCCACGTCAATGCCAACGTGAGCTGGACGAGCAACAACACCCTCATGCTCTCGGCGTATCGCAACATCAACCTCAATGCCAGCATCAGCGCCAGCGCGGGCACCCTGAAGCTCCACTACGGCCAGGGCAGCACCGACGGCAGTGGCACCGGCTACGCCCTCAACGGCGGCTCGATCAACCTCTCGGCGGGCAGCCACTTCTATACCCAGCAGGGCCGCAGTGGCACCGAGACCGCCTGGACGGTCATTACGTCTCTGGGGGCTGCAGGCAGCACCACCGGTACCGATCTGCAGGGCATTAGCGGCAACAGTGCGGGCAACTATGTGCTGGGCGCCAACATCGATGCCAGTGCGACCAGCGGCTGGAACGGCGGGGCGGGCTTCGCCCCCATCGGGTCAAACGCTGCCTCCAGCTTCACCGGCCATTTCGATGGCTTGGGCCACACCATCGGCGGGCTGAGCATCACCCGTACCTCCACCGACTTCGTCGGCTTGTTTGGCTATACCGAAAGCGGTTCCAGCATCGCCAACGTGGGGCTGACGGGCGTTGGCGTGCAGGGGCACGATTATGTAGGCGGTGTGGCCGGTGCGAGCGGGGGCACGCTCAATAACGTCTACGCCACGATCAGCGTTTCCGGCAATGATGGCGTCGGCGGTCTGGCTGGCTACAACGAAGGCACGATCAGCAACGCCTACGCCACCGGCAGCGTTTCCGGAAATACCGTCGTTGGCGGTCTGGTCGGGGGGAACTCCGGCACTGTCAGCAACGCCTACGCCATGGGCAGCGTTTCTGCCGACAGCTACGCTGGCGGTCTGGTCGGTTTGAACTCGGGCAATATCAGCAACGCCTATGCCACGGGCAGCGTTACCGGCAACCTTCAGGTTGGCGGTCTGGTCGGTTGGAACACCGGCAACACCAGCAATATCAGCAACGCCTACTGGGACACCACGACGTCCGGCACCACGACTGGCGTTGGCAACAATACCGGCAACTTGAGCAACGTCGTCGGCAAGACCACCGCCGAGCTGGCCGGCGCGCTGCCCACGGGCTTCGATTCTGCGGATTGGGGCAATGCGGACAAGCAGACCACGCCTTACCTGCTGAGCCACGGCGGCTTCGATACGGCGGGGCCGGTCTATCTGGGAAGTGACACGTCGTCCACGCCCACGGCCTACGGCGTAATCATCAACGTCAATCAGTTGCAGGCGATCAACAACAAGCTTTCTGGCAACTTCGTGCTGGGCAACAACATCGATGCCGGCGCGACCAGTGGCTGGAACGGCGGGGCGGGCTTCGCCCCCATCGGTTCAAATGCTTCCGACTCGGATGCCACCCGCTTCACCGGCCATTTCGATGGCTTGGGCCACACCATCGACGGGCTGAGCATCAACCGGACCTCCACCACTCACGTCGGCTTGTTTGGCTATACCGCCAGCGGTTCCAGCATCGCTAACGTGGGGCTGACCAGCGTGGAGGTGCGGGGGTACGATTACGTGGGCAGTGTGGCCGGTGAGAACTGGGGCACGATTAACAACGCCTACGCCATGGGCAGCGTTTCCGGCAATGGAACAGTTGGCGGTCTGGTCGGGCACAACAGCGTCTCCGGCACGATCAGCAACGCCTATGCCACCAGCGGCGTATCGGGTGGCGACAAGGTTGGCGGTCTGGCTGGTGTCAACATCGGCACGATCAGCAATGCTTACGCCACGGGCAGCGTTTCTGGCCAACTCAGCGTTGGCGGGCTGGTCGGGAGTAACTTCGGCGATATCCGCAACGCCTACGCTACGGGCAGCGTTTCCGGAAATACCGTCGTTGGCGGTCTGGTCGGGGGGAACTCCGGCACTGTCAGCAACGCCTACGCCATGGGCAGCGTTTCTGGCGACAGCTACGCTGGCGGTCTGGTCGGTTTGAACTCGGGCAATATCAGCAACGCCTATGCCACGGGCAGTGTTACCGGCAACCTTCGGGTTGGCGGTCTGGTCGGTTGGAACACCGGCAACACCAGCAATATCAGCAACGCCTACTGGGATAAGACGACCTCCGGTACCCCGACTGGCGTTGGCGCGAATTCCGGCAACTTGAACAACGTCGTCGGCAAGACCACCGCCGAACTGGCCGCCGCGCTGCCCACGGGCTTCGATCCAGCGGTTTGGGGCAATGCGGACAAGCAGACCACGCCTTACCTGCTGAGCCACGGCGGGTTCAATACGGCAGGGCCGGTCTACCTGGGAAGTGACACGTCGTTCACGCCCACGGCCTACGGCGTGATCATCAACGTCAATCAGTTGCAGGCGATCAACAACAAGCTTTCTGGCAACTACGTGCTGGGCAACAACATCGATGCCAGCGCAACCAGTGGCTGGAACGGCGGCGCCGGGTTTGACCCGATTGGCGAATTCGGAAAAACATTCAACGGCAGCCTCGATGGTCTGGGTCACACCATCAACAATCTGAGCATCAACCGCACTTCGATGGATTTTGTCGGGCTGTTTGGCTTTACAGACAATGGTTCCACAATCCGAAATCTTGGCCTGGTGGGCGGTAGCGTTTCCGGCGCAGCCTACGTCGGTGGTCTGGCTGGGAGGAACGACGGCACGATCAGCAACGCCTACGCCACAGGCGGCGTATCAGGCAAATCTGTCGTTGGCGGTCTGGTCGGATACAACTTGGGCACGGTCAGCAAGGCCTACGCCACGGGCAGCGTTTCCGGCAATGAGTCGGTTGGTGGTCTGGTCGGACTCAACAGCGCCTCCGGCACGATCAGCAACGCTTACGCCGCGGGCAGCGTTTCAGGCAAATCTGCTGTTGGCGGTCTGGCTGGAGACCAGCGTGGCACGATCAGCAACGCTTACGCCACGGGCAGCGTGTCGGGCTCAGAGTATGACGTTGGCGGCCTGGCTGGCGTTAGCGGGGGCACGATTAGCAACGCCTACGCAACGGGCAGCGTTACGGGTGGAGTCGACGTTGGCGGTCTGGTCGGGTCTAACTGGGGCACGATCAGCAACGCCTACGCCACGAGCAGGGTTGCGGGCAACAGAATGGTCGGCGGTCTGGTAGGACATAGCGACGGCACGATCGGCAACGCCTACGCAATGGGCAGCGTTTCAGGGAACGACCAGGTCGGCGGTCTGGCCGGATACAACAGCACTTTCGGCACGATCAGCAACGCCTACTGGGACACCACGACCTCCGGCACCACGACAGGCGTTGGCAACAATACCGGCACTTTGAGCAACGTCGTCGGCAAGACCACCGCCGAGCTGGCCGCCGCGCTGCCCACGGGCTTCGGTTCAGCGGTCTGGGGCAATGCCGGCAACCAGACCACGCCTTACCTGCTGAGCCACGGCGGGTTCGATACGGCGGGGTCGGTCTATCTGGGCAGCGACACTTCAATGACGCCCACGGCCTACGGCGTGATCATCAACGTCAATCAGTTGCAGGCGATCAACAACACGCTTTCCGGCAACTTCGTGCTGGGCAACAACATCGATGCCAGCGCGACCAGCGGCTGGAACGGTGGGGCGGGCTTCGCCCCCATCGGATCAAACGCTTCCAAGTCGGATGTCACCCGCTTCACCGGCCATTTCGATGGCTTGGGCCATACCATCGGCGGGCTGAGCATCAATCGCACCTCCACCGACTACGTCGGCTTGTTTGGCTATACCGCCAGCGGATCCAGTATCGCCAACGTAGGGTTGACGGGCATTGGTGTGCAGGGGGGCTGGTTTGTTGGCGGACTGGCCGGTGCGAACTGGGGCACGATCGAGAATGCCTACGCCATGGGCAGCGTCGCTGGCATGTCCAGCGTCGGCGGTCTGGTCGGATACAACAACGACTCCGGCAAGATCAGCAACGCCTACGCCACGAGCAGCGTTTCAGGCAAATCTGCTGTTGGCGGTCTGGTTGGACACAACAGCTACTCCGGCAAAATCAGCAACGCCTATGCCAGCGGCAGCGTTTCTGGCAATTTCGTCGTCGGCGGTCTGGTCGGGCTGGCGAGCGCTGGCACGATCAGCAACGCCTACGCCACCGGCAGCGTTTCTGGCAATAACAACGTCGGCGGTCTGGTCGGCGCAAACTACTCCGGCACGATTAGCAACGCCTACTGGGACAGAACGACCTCCGTCACCAATATCGGCGTTGGCAACAATACCGGCACCCTGACCAACGTCGTCGGCAAGACCAGCGCCGAAATGAAGTCCTTGAGCACCTTCAGTGCCTGGGGGGCCGACATTGGCGACAGCGGCGGATCCGGCACGATCTGGCGTATCTACGAGGGCCACACCGCCCCCTTGCTGCGGAGCTTCTTGACGCCGCTCACCGTGACCGCGACCGGCGGCACCCGGGCCTACGACGGCACGACAAACGGACTGGGGGTGAGCTACTCCGCCACGCCGAACGCGAACCTGCTGGGCACGGCAACGACCGCCACCTCCAGCAAGAACGTCGGTACCTATACGGTCACGCCGAACGGACTCTATTCCAACCAGCAGGGCTACGACATCAGCGACGCAGGGGGCACGGTGAGCATCACGCCCAAAGCCCTGACCGGCAACATCTCCGCCAGCGGCAAGACTTACGACGGCACCACGGTCGCGGCCACCTCGGGTTCCCTCACAGGCCTCATCGCGGGTGACACCGTTGCACTCGACACCACCGGCGCCTTCAGCGACAAGAACGTCGGAACGGGCAAGACCGTGACGGTAAGCGGCACGCTCAGCGGCGCTGACGCGGGCAACTACACGGTCAGCAGCAACACCACGGCCATCGCCGACATCAGCGCCAAGGCGATCAGCGGCACGATCAGCGCGAGCGGCAAGACCTACGACGGCACCACTGCCGCGACCACCGCGGGCAGCCTGGCTGGTGTTGTGAGTGGTGACGCCGTGGCACTGAACACCACCGGCGCCTTCAGCGACAAGAATGCCGGCACGAGCAAAACGGTGGCAGTGAGCGGCACGCTCAGCGGCGTGGATGCGGGCAACTACACGGTCAGCAGCAACACCACGGCCATCGCTGACATCAGCGCCAAGGTCATCACCGGCACGATCAGCGCCAGCGGCAAGACCTACGACGGCACCACGGCCGCGACCACCGCGGGCAGCCTGGCTGGTGTTGTGAGTGGTGATGCCGTGGCACTGAACACCACCGGCGCCTTCAGCGACAAGAATGCCGGCACGAGCAAAACGGTGGCGGTGAGCGGCACGCTCAGCGGCGCGGATGCGGGCAACTACACGGTCAGCAGCAACACCACGGCCATCGCTGACATCAGCGCCAAGGCGATCAATGGCACGATCAGCGCCAGCGGCAAGACCTACGACGGCACCACAGCCGCGACCACCGCCGGTAGCCTGGCCGGCGTGGTGGCCGGTGACAGCGTCGCACTCGACACTACCGGCGCCTTCAGCGACAAGAACGCCGGCACCGGCAAGACGGTGGCGGTGAGCGGCACGCTCAGCGGTGCCGATGCGGGCAACTACACCGTCAGCCACAACAGCACGACCATCGCAGACATCAGCGCCAAGGCGATCAGCGGCACGATTACCGCGACCAGCAAGACCTACGACGGCACCACAGCCGCGACCACCGCGGGCAGCCTGGCTGGTGTTGTGAGTGGTGACGCCGTGGCACTGAACACCACCGGCACCTTCAGCGACAAGAACGCCGGCACCGGCAAGACGGTGGCGGTGAGCGGCGTACTCAGCGGTGCCGATGCGGGCAACTACACGGTCAGCAGCAACACCACGGTCATCGCTGACATCAGCGCCAAGGCAATCACCGGCACGATCAGCGCCAGCGGCAAGACCTACGACGGCACCACGGCCGCGACCACCGCGGGCAGCCTGGCTGGTGTTGTGAGTGGTGACGCCGTGGCACTGAACACCACCGGCGCCTTCAGCGACAAGAATGCCGGCACGAGCAAAACGGTGGCGGTGAGCGGCACGCTCAGCGGCGCGGATGCGGGCAACTACACGGTCAGCAGCAACACCACGGCCATCGCTGACATCAGCGCCAAGGCGATCAATGGCACGATCAGCGCCAGCGGCAAGACTTACGACGGCACCACGGCCGCGACCACCGCGGGCAGCCTGGCTGGTGTTGTGAGTGGTGACGCCGTGGCACTGACGACGGCCGGCACCTTCAGCGACAAGAACGCCGGCACCGGCAAGACAGTGGCGGTAAGCGGCACGCTCAGCGGCGCCGATGCGGGCAACTACACGGTCAGCAGCAACACCACGGCCATCGCTGACATCAGCGCCAAGGCAATCACCGGCACGATCAGCGCCAGCGGCAAGACCTACGACGGCACGACCGCTGCGACCACCGCAGGCAGCCTGGCGGGTGTGGTAGCGGGTGACGCCGTTGCACTGACGACGGCCGGCGCCTTCAGCGACAAGAACGCCGGCTCCGGCAAGACGGTTGCAGTAAGCGGCGTACTCAGCGGTGCAGACGCCGGCAACTACACGGTCGCTACCAACACCACGGCCATCGCTGACATCAGCGCCAAGGCGATCAGCGGCACGATCAGCGCCAGCGGCAAGACTTACGACGGCACCACGGCCGCGACCACCGCGGGCAGCCTCTCGGGGGTTGTGAGTGGTGACGCCGTGGCACTGACGACGGCCGGCACCTTCAGCGACAAGAACGCCGGCACCGGCAAAACGGTTGCGGTTTCGGGCACGCTCAGCGGCGCCGATGCCGGCAACTACACCGTCAGCCACAACACCACAACCACCGCCGATATCAGCGCAAAGGCGATCAGCGGCACGATCAGCGCCAGCGGCAAGACCTACGACGGCACCACGGCCGCAACCACCGCCGGCAGCCTCGCTGGCGTCG
>NZ_JAPFHA010000045.1 GCF_026586805.1 Niveibacterium sp. 24ML
CGTTACATGACGCTGGAAACGCTCGCCGAGGTCGGCGACACTTCCAAACTCAGCCTCTCTGCTGTGGCTGACTGACCCTGCAATTCACCGTACCGAAGTCGATGACCTTCTGATTGACTCATACACCACGCGGCGGGACGCGATCGTAGCGAACGTTGGCATGTTCAGACAAACCTTTTCTCTTTGACTTTCGCCAGCCAAATCCCCCTGGTTGGCGCCAAGGCTGGTTGAATGTTGGCCGGGCGCCTCGCCCGCACTTTTGAATCGTTTCTGATGTCACTTCAACACTCCACCCTTGTCACCCTGCGTAACCGTCACCCAGCTTGGTTGCTGCTGGCTTCGCCACACGCGCCGCTGGTGGCGAGCTTTCTGCACCGGGTGTTCGTGGCGCCGAACGTGCGGGTGATGAGCGAGGAGGATCTCGCCGAGGCGCTTGAGGATGAACTGTTTGCCTTGCGCGAGCAGTTGGGATCGGAGGCCTACCCGAAAGGTGCGCAGGCGTATCTGAGCGATTGGGCCTCGACCGATAAGGGCTGGCTGCGCAAGTTCTACAAGCCGGGTACCGACGAGGCGCAGTTCGACCTGACCCCGGCGACCGAAAAGGCGATTTCATGGCTGGTGTCGCTCACCGAACGCGCCTTCGTGGGGACGGAATCCCGCCTGCTGACCTTGTTTGCGCTGCTCGAACAGATTGGCGCCGGCACCGAAGTCGACCCGGCCAAGCGGCTGGAGGATTTGCAGAAGAAGCGTGACGAGATCGATGCCGAGATCGCCCGCGTGCGAGCGGGTGAGGTGCCGTTGCTGGATGACACGGCGGTCAAGGATCGCTTCCAGCAATTTCAGCAACTGGCGCGCGAGCTGTTGGCGGATTTTCGCGAGGTGGAGCACAACTTCCGCCTGCTCGACCGCAAGGTGCGCGAGAAGATCGCGCTGTGGGAAGGCGCCAAGGGCGCGCTGCTCGACGAAATCATGGGGGAGCGCGACGCGATTGGCGACTCCGATCAAGGCCGCAGCTTCCGCGCTTTCTGGGACTTTCTGATGTCCAGTCGTCGGCAGGAGGAGTTGTCCGAGCGCCTCGATCAGGTACTGGCGCTTCCCGCGGTTGCTGCGCTAAAGCCGGAGCCGCGTACCCGCCGCGTGCATCACGACTGGCTTGAGGCGGGCGAACACGCCCAGCGCACCGTGGCCCAGCTTTCCCAGCAATTGCGCCGCTTCCTCGATGACCGCGCCTTTCTGGAAAACCGCCGCATCGTCGATTTGCTGCACGGCATCGAGAGCAAGGCGCTGGCCATGCGGGGGGCGGCGCCGACGGGCGTGGTGATGCACATCGATGCGATGGGGGCGGAAGTTGAACTGCCACTGGAGCGCCCCCTGTTCACCCCTGGGGTGAAGCCGCGCCTGGCCGATCTGGCCCTTGTGGCTGGAGATGCGGATATCGACACCGCGCGCTTGTTCGACCAGATCGTGGTGGACAAGGCGCGCCTGCGCACGACGGTGCAACGCGCGCTGCGCAAACAGCCGCAGATCACCCTGCGCGAACTGCTGGATGCCTCCCCTTTAAAACAGGGCTTGGCCGAACTGGTGGCTTACCTCGAACTGGCGCATGCCGGCCAGGCGGGCGATGCCCTGGAAGGCGTGCGCGCCGTTGTGGACGACAGTGTGGAAGAGCCGGTTCGCTGGCATGCCCGCAGCGCAGACGAGCAGCCGGTAGAACGCGAGGCCCGCTTGCCCCGTGTGATCTTCACGCGGTGAGGGTGCTGCGTGCTACCGAAGAGAAATACATGATGGATGCGCTGAACGAAAACGCCTCGGCCGATACGCCGTCCGATGTGCCGCCCGCGGTGCCCGAGCTTTCGGTGCTGATGGTGCAACTGCTCAAGGGCGTGCTTTACCGCGACGACGATGAGCGCCTGTGGGCCAGCTTGCTGCGACTTCAGGCGCGGGTGCGTGAACAGGCTGCGGTGCTGCTGCTCGATCTGGTACTGGACGAGGCCGAGGGTTACGCCTTTCTCAAGAGTCGACCGGACCCGGACGAATCCGACGGCGCGCCGCGCCTGCCCAGGCTCGTCGCGCGTCGACCGCTCACCTACGCGGTCAGTCTGATGCTGGCCTTGTTGCGCAAGCGCATGACCGAGTTCGATGCAGGCGGTGGCGATACCCGGCTGGTGCTCTCGCGCGACGAAATCGCCGAGCTGATGCGGGTCTTCCTGCCTGATGGCACGAACGAGGCCCGGTTGATCGACCAGGTGGATGCGACGATCAGCAAGGTGGTCGATCTCGGTTTTCTGCGGCGGCTCAAACCTGCGGCCGGTAGCGCGCAGGAGCGCAGCCATTACGAAGTGCGGCGCATCCTCAAAGCCTTTGTGGATGCACAGTGGCTGGCGGAGTTCGATGCGCGGCTGGCGGTGTACCGCACGGCACTGTCGGGCAAGGGGGAGGAGCGCGGGGCGCGCGGGGAGTCGGCCGATGCGTGAGACCTCAACGCTCGGTCTGGACTTCGTCGCGGACGACAGCCGTGTGGGCTTCCGGCTGCAGCGGCTGGAGGTGCTCAACTGGGGCACCTTCGACAAGCGCGTCTGGCGCTACCCGCTTGACGGGCGAAATGGCCTGCTCACTGGTGACATCGGTTCGGGCAAGTCAACGCTGGTTGATGCGATCACCACCTTGCTGGTGCCGTCGCATCGGGTGGCCTACAACAAAGCCGCCGGGGCGGATGCGCGTGAGCGATCCTTGCGCTCTTACGTGCTCGGTCACTACAAGAGCGAGCGCAACGAGGTCACGGGCAGTGCTCGCCCGGTGGCGCTGCGCGATGCCTCAAGCTACTCGGTGATCCTTGGCGTGTTCCGCAACGAGGGCTACGACCAGGCGGTGACGCTGGCCCAGGTGTTCTGGCTGAAGGATCCGCAGGGCCAGCCCGCGCGTCTGTTCGTGGCAGCCGAGCGGGCACTAAGCATTGCTGACGACTTCAGCGGTTTCGGTAGCGATATCCAGACGCTGCGCAAGAGGCTGCGTGGCTCGGGCTGCGAACTGTTCGACAGTTTCCCGCCTTACGGCGCGTGGTTCCGGCGGCGATTTGGCATCGAGCATGAGCAGGCCCTGGAGTTGTTCCATCAGACCGTTTCGATGAAATCGGTGGGCAATCTCACCGATTTTGTGCGCAGCCACATGCTCGAACCCTTTGATGTAGGAACCCGTATCGAGGCGCTGATCCGCCACTTTGACGATCTGGATCGGGCGCATCAGGCCGTGCTTAAAGCAAAGCGACAGGTCGGACTGCTCGCGCCGCTGGTTGACGATGGCCGCCGACATCAAGCGCTGGTAGCGGAGATCGAGGGCTGGCGCGACGCACGCGATTCGCTGCGGCCTTACTTCGCGCGGCTGAAGCTGGGTCTGCTGGACCGACGGCTTGCGACGCTGGCCGAGGAGGCGGCCAAGCTGGATGCAAGGATCGACCACCTGGACACACAACGCGAGGCTGAGCGCCTGGAAATCACCCGCCTGGAGCGGGCCCTGCGCGACAACGGTGGAGACCGCCTGGAGGCCTTGGCGGCAGAGATTCGCCGTCTGGAGCAGGAGAAGGCACAACGCCAGACGAGGGCGAAGCGATTTCAGGAACTGCTGGCCCGCGTCGATGAAACACCGCCTGCCGATGAAGTGGGCTTTGTTGCCCAACAACAGAGTATTGCCAAGCGTGCCGAAGGCTTGCGCGAGCGAATTGCCGACCAGGACAACTGCGAGCGCGAGGAGGACTTTGCTTTCCGCAAGGGGCGAGAGGTGCACGCGAGCTTGTCGGAGGAAATCGACAGTCTGCAGCGGCGCAAGAGCAACATCGACGCCAGCCAGGTCCGTATCCGCGATGCGCTGTGCTCGGCGCTTGGCATCGGCGAAGACGAACTGCCCTTCGCGGGCGAGCTTATCCAGATCCGCGAAGATGAGCGCGAATGGGAAGGCGCAGCCGAGCGGCTGCTGCGCGGTTTTGGCTTGGCCCTGCTGGTGCCCGACGTGTACTACAAGGCCGTTGCCGAATGGGTGGATCGCCAGCATCTGGGCGCCCGACTGGTGTACTTCCATGTTCGGCCGCGAAAGGGCGGGCAGCAGGGCGTACTCCTGCATGCGCAATCCTTGGTGCGCAAGCTAAGCATCAAGCAGGATTCGCCGCACTACGAATGGTTGGAACAGGAGCTTCGGAGCCGGTTCGACGTGGCGTGCTGCGACACTGGCGCGCAGTTCAGTCGCGAGGCGCGTGCGATCACGCGCGCCGGCCAGATCAAGGATCCGAGCGGGCGCCATGAGAAGGACGACCGCAGCCGCATCGACGACCGTAGCCGCTATGTGCTGGGCTGGAGCAATGCGGACAAGCTGCGCGCCTTGCGCGACGAACGGGGGCGTCTTGAGGCCTCGCTTGCCACGCTCGCGCAGCGCATCAGCGAGATCCAGCAGGCACGCAACGAACTGCGGAGCCGGCTCGATGCGCTCAGCAAGCTCGAGGAGTTCACACGCTTTACGGACATCGACTGGGCGAGTCTGGCGCGCCAGATTGCCGCGCTTACCGACGAGCGCGCGAGGCTGGAGGCTGCATCAGACATCCTGCAAGAGCTGGGGCGTCAGCTCAAGGCCGTGCAGGACCGGCTGGGCGAGCTGGATGGCAAACGCTCAGACGCGTTGGGCAAGCGGGGCGAGGTCAAGAGCAAACGCGAGGCGGCACAGGCGATGCGGGATCTGGCCGGTAGCGCGTGGGATGAGGCGCCGCTGGCAGCGGCACAGATCGAACGTATCGATGGCTTGCGCGTGCAGGCGCTTGGCGAACATCAGCTGTCGGTTGAGTCTTGCGACAACCGCGAGCAGGAACTGCGCAAGTGGCTGCAGGAGCGCATCGATGCGGACGAGCAGCGTCTGAAACGACTGAGCGAGCGGCTCATCAAAGCCATGGCCACGTTCAAGGACGAGTTCAAGTCCGAGACCGTCGAAATGGACGTAAGCCTCGCGGCGCTGCCGGAGTACGAGCGGATGCTTACCAGCTTGAAGGGCGACGATCTGCCGAGATTCGAGGCGCGCTTCAAGGAGCTGCTCAACGTCAACACCATCAACGAGATCGCCAACTTCAATGCCCAGCTCGCCCGCGAGCGCGAGACGATCAAGGAACGCGTCGACTTCATCAATCAGTCGCTTCAGGGTATCGACTACAACCCCAGTCGCTACATCACGCTGGTGGCTCAGCCCAGCCCGGATGCCGAGATCCGCGAATTCCAGCAGGATCTTCGTTCGTGCACCGAGGGCGCGCTGACGGGCTCGGCCGACGAACAGTATTCGGAGATCAAGTTCCTGCAGGTCAAGGCCATCATCGACCGATTCCGGGGCCGCGAAGGGCTATCGGATGCGGACCGGCGCTGGACTGCAAAGGTGAGCGATGTACGCAACTGGTTCCTGTTTTCGGCCAGCGAGCGCTGGCGCGCCGATGGTACCGAGCACGAGCACTACTCCGACTCGGGCGGCAAGTCGGGCGGCCAGAAAGAGAAGCTTGCTTACACCGTGCTCGCCGCAAGCCTGGCGTATCAGTTCGGGCTCGAGTGGGGCGCGGTGCGCTCACGTTCGTTCCGCTTCGTGGTGATCGACGAGGCGTTCGGGCGCGGGTCCGACGAGTCAGCGCAGTACGGGCTGCGCCTGTTCCAGCAGCTCAACTTGCAGTTGCTGATCGTCACGCCGCTGCAGAAGATTCACATCATCGAGCCCTTCGTGGCCAGCGTCGGTTTCGTGCATAACGAGGGTGGGCGCGATTCGCGGTTGCGTTGTCTGTCGATCGAAGAGTACCGGGCGCACAAGGCAGAGGGTGAGGCCGGCGGCGGTGTGACGCCATGAGCTGGACGAGCCCGGCAGACCTGCGTGCCCAGATTCAGCGCCTCTGGGATCGGGGCGACTTGCTGCGTGCGTCGGTATCGAGTGCGATGGCCTGGCCGTTACGTCTGAGTTTGAAGGCGCCCAGCGCCGCGGATCTGTCTGGCCGGTTCGAGGCTGTGCGTGATTGGGTGCGTGTGCTGGCCGAGATGCCAAGGGTGCGCATCGAATGGCGCGAGTGGAAACATCGCGTGCAGGGCATGCAGCGGCTACCCGCAGCGGTGTGGCTCGATTCGCTGCAAGATGCGCTGGCGCTCATTGGCAAGGCGCACCCAGCGCAACGATTCGATGTCCTGTGGCAGCAAACGGCAAGCGCGCAACCGGCTTTGCTGGCCTGGCTGTCCAAGCGTCCGTTGCTGGCCCTGGAACTCGCCGACCGCTGGGAGCGTTTGCTGGCGGTGGTTTCTTGGCTCCAGGACCATCCACGACCCGGCGTTTACCTGCGCCAGGTTGATGCGCCTGGGGTCGACAGCAAGTTCATCGAAGCCCACCGAGGTGTGCTCATCGAACTGCTTGAGCTTGCGTTGCCACCCGAGGCCGTTGACCCGGCGGCCACCGGAGTCGCCCAGTTCACACGACGGTTCGGCTTCCTGGACAAGCCTGTCCGGATTCGTTTCCGTTTGCTCGACCCGGCGCTGCTGAAGCTTCCGGGGTGCGAGGGATTGCTCGATGTCACGCTCGACGCCGCGAGTTTTTCTGACTTGGTGCTACCCCTTGAGCGCGTATTCATCACCGAGAACGAAACCAATTTCCTGGCTTTTCCCCAAGCCCCGCGCGCCATCGTCATTTTCGGTGCGGGCTACGGCTGGGATGCGCTGGCACGGGCAACGTGGCTACACCGATGCCGGCTGCACTACTGGGGTGACATCGATACCCACGGCTTCGCCATTCTCGATCAACTGCGGGGTTACTTTCCGCAGGTGGCGTCATTTCTCATGGACCGGGAAACTCTTCTGGCGCATCGGCCCCACTGGGGCGAGGAGTCGACGCCGATTCAGCACCCGCTACCTTGCCTGACGGCTCATGAAACGCAGGTGTATGACGAGCTCAGGTTCGATCGAGTTCAGCCACGGCTGCGGCTGGAGCAAGAGCGAGTGGGCTTCGCCTGGCTGAACGAGCAGCTGGGCAGATTGTTGAGTGCGGGGCGATAGTCTGCCTGCGTCCCCCGGCCGTCGGTGACTGCGCTGGACGTACATTGCGCGCAATGACGATCTCACGCTGCGCTCCGGTTTTGAGCGACTCAACCAGCCGCGATAGCGTCGACTTGGCTTGCAGCATGTTCTCCGTGCTCATGATTCAGGTCAGATTAGTCCGGTCTCGCTAATAGGGCTTTAGCTTTGCCGACGCGGCCGCGCAACACGGGATGAAAGGCCGCAGTAGATTGAATTGCAGAGGCACGATGCCGAAAGCGCTAAAGGGTCACTTTCGATCGAGTCTCGCCCGTACTCCATAGTCGTCGGTTGCCCGCTTCGAGTTCTGCGTAAGAAAGCAGTCGGTGGAGTGTCGCGTTCCGGATGCCGCCTTTGCCAAGTTGCCTTGCGTCAAACAGATTCAGATTTGCACAAATTAACTGATTTTTTGAATTGCGCCCTTGACAGGCAAATTCACCGGCCGAGTAACCAGTAAGTCATTGATGGGACTACGTTTTAAGGCCCCGGTGCGGCGCCGAATCTGCGCGTTTGCGCAGCGATCGTGTCAGAAAAACCCCTACATGTCCGGGAATCCCCTCTCACGTTAACAGCAAGAGTTTCTTAACCTTGGCCGAAGTCTGCCTCTACAGGTAAACCGCAACGCCACGAGCGGTGCGGGTCCCACGTACGTTAAGGAATGCTCATGTCTCGCCACGCCACCCTCAACCGCATCTACCGGCTCGTCTGGAGTGCCGCACATAACGCCTGGGTCGTTGTTGCCGAAGTTGCACGCGGGCGGGGGAAAAGCAGCGGGCGGCGCAAGCTGCTGGCGCCGGCCTGTGCGGTCGCCTTTACCTTCGGTGGTGGGCTGGCGCAGGCCGGGCCCACGGGCGGGCAAGTCACCGCGGGCAGCGGCAGCATCAGCCAGAGTGGCGCCACCACCACGATCAGGCAGAACAGCCAGAATCTCTCGCTCAACTGGCAGAGCTTCAACGTCGGCAAGCAGGAGACGGTGAACTTCGTTCAGCCCTCGGCCAGCGCGCTTGCGGTCAACCGCATCTACGACACGGCGGGCAGCCAGATCATGGGCCGCCTCAACGCCAACGGCCAGGTCTGGCTGATCAACCCCAACGGGGTGCTGTTTGGCCAGAGTGCGCAGGTGAACGTCGGTGGCCTGGTGGCCTCAACGCTGGAACTCACAGCAAGCAGTGCCGACGGCCAGCGCGCCACCTTCAGCGGCCGTGGCACGGGCAGCGTCATCAACCAGGGCAGCCTCACCGCAGCCAGCGGCGGCTACATCGCCCTGATCGGCAAGAGCGTGGCCAACACCGGCAGCATCAGCGCGCCGCAAGGCACGGCGGCATTGGGCGCGGGCAGCGCCGTAACACTGAACTTCAACGGCAACAGTCTGGCGAGCCTGCAAGTCGACCAGAACCTGCTCGATGCGCTCGCCGAAAACGGTGGCCTGATCCAGGCCGAAGGCGGCCAGGTGCTGCTGAGCGCCGGCGCGCGCGACAGCCTGATCAGCAGCGTGGTCAACAACACCGGCGTGATTGAAGCACGCACGGTGGAGAACCGCGACGGCAAGATCGTGTTGCTCGCCGGCATGAGTGCGGGCACGACAAACCTTGCCGGCAGGCTCGATGCCTCAGCGCCCGATGGCGGCAAGGGCGGCTTCATCGAAACCAGCGGCGCCAAGGTGACGGTGGCGGACGAAGCCCAAGTCACCACGCAGGCCGCAAACGGCCAGACCGGCACCTGGCTGATCGACCCCACCGATTTCACCGTCAGCGCCGGCAGTGCCCCGAGCACCGGCAGCGGCATCGGCGCCAGCACGCTCGCCACGAACCTTGGCACCAACAACGTCACGCTGACCACAGAAAACGGCAGCGGCAGCGATGCCGGCGACATCCACGTCAATGCCAACGTGAGCTGGACGAGCAACAACACCCTCATGCTCTCGGCGTATCGCAACATCAACCTCAATGCCAGCATCAGCGCCAGCGCGGGCACCCTGAAGCTCCACTACGGCCAGGGCAGCACCGACGGCAGTGGCTCCGGCTACGCCCTCAACGGCGGCTCGATCAACCTCTCGGCGGGCAATCACTTCTATACCCAGCAGGGCCGCAGTGGCACCGTGACCGCCTGGACGGTCATTACGTCTCTGGGGGCTGCAGGCAGCACCACCGGTACCGATCTGCAGGGCATTAGCGGCAACAGTGCGGGCAACTATGTGCTGGGCGCCAACATCGATGCCAGCGCGACCAGCGGCTGGAACGGTGGTGCTGGCTTCAACCCCATCGGAAATAGCGCGAATCGGTTCACTGGCCGTTTCGATGGCTTGGGCCATACCATTAGCGGGCTAACCATCAAGCGCGCCTCCACCGCCTGCATCGGTTTGTTTGGCTATACCGGCAGCGGTGCCAGCATCGCCAACTTGGGGCTGACGGACGTTCGCGTGCAGGGAAGCGCTTATGTGGGTGGTTTGGCCGGCGTGAGCTTGGGTGTTATCAACAACGTCTACGCCACCGGCAGCGTGTCGGGCGATTATGGTGTCGGCGGTCTGGTCGGACTCAACGACGGCTCCGGCAAAATTAGCAACGTTTATGCCACCGGCAGCGTGTCGGGCAACCATCTTGTCGGCGGTCTGGTCGGACTCAACTTCAACTCCGGTACGATCAGCAACGCTTATGCCACCGGAAGCGTGTCGGGCAGTAACGATGTCGGCGGTCTGGTCGGACTTAACGCAGAGTCCGGCACGATCAGCAACGCTTATGCCACCGGCAGCGTCTCGGGCACAACGGAAGTCGGCGGTCTGGTCGGAGGCAACTACAACTCCGGCAAGATCAGCAACGCTTATGCCACCGGCAGCGTGTCGGGCGCCAGTAATGTCGGTGGCGTGGCCGGAAACAACATTGGCACGATCACCAATGGTTTTTTCGATACCACGACGTCTTCCCGGGCAAACGGTTGCGGCGGTGGTGGCGGCGCCTGCGGTGTATCGGGCAAGACCACGGCGCAACTTGCCGCCGCACTGCCCGCCGGTTTTGATGCCGCGGTGTGGGGCAATGGCGGCAACCAAACCACGCCCTATTTGCTAAGCCACGGGGTATTCAACACTGCAGGCCCGGTTTACCTCGGAAGCGATGGCGCGGCGACGCCCACTGCATACGACGTCATCCTCAACGTTAACCAGTTGCAGGCTGTCAAAGGCAATTTGTCAGCCCATTACGTGCTGGGCAACGACGTTGACGCCAGCGCCACCGCAACCTGGAATGCCGGGGCTGGGTTCAGCCCGATTAGTGGCGTGAGCGTGCCATTTACCGGCACTTTTGATGGGCTGGGACACACCGTCAGCAAGCTGAGCATCAATCGCCCCACGAGTGATTTCGTTGGGCTATTCGGCGGCGCACAAAGTGGCGCAATCATCCGGAACTTGGGTTTGGTGGAGAGTAGCGTCACGGGCCGCGACTACGTTGGTGGTTTGGCTGGTTCCAGCAGCAGCACGATCAGCAACGCCTTCGTGACGGGCAGCGTGACGGGGCGGCTAATCGTGGGAGGTCTGGCTGGGGCTAACGTTGCGGGCACGATTACGAACTCTTACGCAAGCGCCACCGTTACAGCCGACAGCTATGTCGGCGGTCTGCTTGGGGCAAACAGCAGCACACTGAGCAATGTCCATGCTACGGGCAGTGTTACTGGCTTCGACAAGGTTGGCGGTCTTGTTGGCGTTAACGCCGGCACCACTACCTACGCCTACGCCACAGGACGGGTGACGTCCAGCGCCTCGGCCGGAGGCCTTGTGGGTGAGAACGATTCGGGGACGATCAGCTTTGCTTACGCCACCGGGGATGTCAAAGGCGGCGATGCCGTCGGCGGACTGGTTGGACTAAATCGAGGCGCCGTCAGCAATGCTTACGCGACTGGCCATGCGACAGGAAACGCGGGGGTCGGTGGATTGGTCGGCTACGGCTATCTGAGTTCGGTCAGCAATGTCTACGCGACAGGCACTGCCGTTGGCGGCAGAGATGTCGGGGGGCTGGTTGGCATCAACGACATGAGCTCCATTACGAACGCCTACTGGGATACCACGACATCCGCTACGTCGAGCGCGACCGGCTATAACAGCGGAACCCTGGACAAGCTGTTTGGACTTGACACGGCAGCCATGCACGCAGCCGCCAGTTTCAGCGCGTGGGGGGGCGACATCAGCAACGCCGGGGGCTCTTCTGCGGTCTGGCGCATCTACGATGGTGCGACCTACCCCTTGCTCAGACACTTCCTCACGCCGCTCTCAGTGACAGCCACCAGCGGCACCCGCACTTACAACGGAACAACGGCGGGGCTCGGGGTGAGCTACTCCGCGGTGCCGAATGCCAATCTCCTTGGCGTGGCCACATCGGTTGCGACGAGCAAGAATGTCGGCTCGCAGGCGCTGACCGTTTCCGGACTCTATTCGAACCAGCAGGGTTACGACGTTAGCTACGTGAGCGGCACGCTGAGTATTACCCCGGCTCACCTCACGGGCGACATCACCGCCGCAGGCAAGACCTACGACGGCACCACGGCCGCGACCACCGCGGGCAGCCTGGCTGGTGTTGTGAGTGGTGATGCCGTGGC
>NZ_JAPFHA010000046.1 GCF_026586805.1 Niveibacterium sp. 24ML
GAAACAAACGTTTCTCGGCAGCAAGTTTAAGTGATTCGGTTTTGCGGCGAGATGTTCGCGAAATCGAAAAAGCTTGACAGAATTTTTGGAGTTGGTAAGATTGCCGGCTCAGCACAAACGACGCAGTCGGGTGTGCGCGGTAAGAAGTTGAGTGGTTTGCAGTTGATCTTTAAAAATTTGGACAACCGATAAGTGTGGGTGCTCGGTTAATGCAATCGAAGCTTCGGCTTCGAAGTAGCAAAAGACTTGAGTGCCAATACTACATCGTCAGTGATGATGAGTTTGGCCAATTTGGATTGAACTTAAGAGTTTGATCCTGGCTCAGATTGAACGCTGGCGGCATGCCTTACACATGCAAGTCGAACGGATCCAGGGGCTTGCTCCTGGGTTAGTGGCGAACGGGTGAGTAATGCATCGGAACGTACCCAGTCGTGGGGGATAACGTAGCGAAAGTTACGCTAATACCGCATACGTCCTGAGGGAGAAAGCGGGGGATCGCAAGACCTCGCGCGATTGGAGCGGCCGATGTCGGATTAGCTAGTTGGTAGGGTAAAAGCCTACCAAGGCAACGATCCGTAGCTGGTCTGAGAGGATGATCAGCCACACTGGGACTGAGACACGGCCCAGACTCCTACGGGAGGCAGCAGTGGGGAATTTTGGACAATGGGCGAAAGCCTGATCCAGCCATGCCGCGTGAGTGAAGAAGGCCTTCGGGTTGTAAAGCTCTTTCAGACGGAAAGAAAACTTCGAGGTTAATACCTTCGGAGGATGACGGTACCGTAAGAAGAAGCACCGGCTAACTACGTGCCAGCAGCCGCGGTAATACGTAGGGTGCGAGCGTTAATCGGAATTACTGGGCGTAAAGCGTGCGCAGGCGGTTTTGTAAGACAGCTGTGAAATCCCCGGGCTCAACCTGGGAACTGCGGTTGTGACTGCAAGACTTGAGTACGGCAGAGGGGGGTGGAATTCCTGGTGTAGCAGTGAAATGCGTAGATATCAGGAGGAACACCGATGGCGAAGGCAGCCCCCTGGGCCTGTACTGACGCTCATGCACGAAAGCGTGGGGAGCAAACAGGATTAGATACCCTGGTAGTCCACGCCCTAAACGATGTCG
Source organism: Niveibacterium sp. 24ML (assembly GCF_026586805.1). Classification (GTDB taxonomy): domain Bacteria; phylum Pseudomonadota; class Gammaproteobacteria; order Burkholderiales; family Rhodocyclaceae; genus Niveibacterium. The sequence continues at coordinate 1,115 of NZ_JAPFHA010000046.1, forward strand.
ACTAGTTGTTCGGAGGGTAAAACCTTTGAGTAACGTAGCTAACGCGTGAAGTCGACCGCCTGGGGAGTACGGCCGCAAGGTTAAAACTCAAAGGAATTGACGGGGACCCGCACAAGCGGTGGATGATGTGGATTAATTCGATGCAACGCGAAAAACCTTACCTACCCTTGACATGTCAGGAACTTTCCAGAGATGGATTGGTGCCCGAAAGGGAGCCTGAACACAGGTGCTGCATGGCTGTCGTCAGCTCGTGTCGTGAGATGTTGGGTTAAGTCCCGCAACGAGCGCAACCCTTGTCATTAGTTGCTACGCAAGAGCACTCTAATGAGACTGCCGGTGACAAACCGGAGGAAGGTGGGGATGACGTCAAGTCCTCATGGCCCTTATGGGTAGGGCTTCACACGTCATACAATGGTCGGTACAGAGGGTTGCCAAGCCGCGAGGTGGAGCCAATCCCAGAAAGCCGATCGTAGTCCGGATCGTAGTCTGCAACTCGACTACGTGAAGTCGGAATCGCTAGTAATCGCGGATCAGCATGCCGCGGTGAATACGTTCCCGGGTCTTGTACACACCGCCCGTCACACCATGGGAGTGGGTTTCACCAGAAGCAGGTAGCCTAACCGCAAGGAGGGCGCCTACCACGGTGGGATTCATGACTGGGGTGAAGTCGTAACAAGGTAGCCGTACCGGAAGGTGCGGCTGGATCACCTCCTTTCTAGAGCAAAGCAGATGCCGAGCTCCCACAACTTATCGGTTGTTCAGTAAAGACAGCGGACGTGCAGGGTCTGTAGCTCAGCCGGTTAGAGCACCGTCTTGATAAGGCGGGGGTCGTTGGTTCGAATCCAACCAGACCCACCATCAACTTTGATGGATTCGGCTCGTACCAAAGAATATGGGGCTGTAGCTCAGCTGGGAGAGCATCTGGTTTGCAACCAGAGGGTCGTCGGTTCGATCCCGTCCAGCTCCACCAATCTTTTTTGCACGAAGTCGCGTCATGAATGCAGATGCGGTCTGTATTCATGACTCTTCTTGAGTCAGCTGTCGATCTTTAAAAATCTGGAAGGCATGTATGAAGTCAGCGTGATGAGCGCTGGGCTTCATAGGTTGTGATTGCATCAAATTACATTCCATCCTTTGAACCAGCGATGGGGTGTAGAACATTTGGCGTTTGAATCAAACACTGAACCGCCTGGCGCAAGTCAGGGTTCAAGGTTATAGGATCAAGCGACTAAGTGCATGTGGTGGATGCCTTGGCGATCACAGGCGATGAAGGACGTGGCAGTCTGCGAAATGCCTCGGGGAGCTGACAAGCAAGCTTTGATCCGGGGATGTCCGAATGGGGAAACCCACCTCTTACGAGGTATCCCGCACTCAATACATAGGTGCGCGGAGGCGAACGCGGCGAACTGAAACATCTAAGTAGCCGCAGGAAAAGAAATCAACCGAGATTCCCAAAGTAGTGGCGAGCGAAATGGGAAGAGCCTGTACGTGATAATCGAATTGCTAGTGGAACGGTCTGGAAAGTCCGGCAATAAAGGGTGATAGCCCCGTACGCGAAAGCAAATCGATGGTACTGAGCGTACGACAAGTAGGGCGGGGCACGAGAAACCCTGTCTGAACATGGGGGGACCATCCTCCAAGGCTAAATACTCGTGATCGACCGATAGTGAACTAGTACCGTGAGGGAAAGGCGAAAAGAACCCCGGGAGGGGAGTGAAATAGATCCTGAAACCGCATGCATACAAACAGTGGGAGCCTCCTTGTGGGGTGACTGCGTACCTTTTGTATAATGGGTCAGCGACTTACGTTCTGTAGCGAGCTTAACCGAATAGGGGAGGCGTAGCGAAAGCGAGTCTGATAAGGGCGCTTTAGTTGCAGGGCGTAGACCCGAAACCGGATGATCTACCCATGGCCAGGATGAAGGTTGGGTAACACCAGCTGGAGGTCCGAACCCACTAATGTTGAAAAATTAGGGGATGAGCTGTGGGTAGGGGTGAAAGGCTAAACAAATCCGGAGATAGCTGGTTCTCCCCGAAAGCTATTTAGGTAGCGCCTCGTGTATCACTCTCGGGGGTAGAGCACTGTAATCGTTGAGGGGGTCATTGCGATCTACCTCGCGATAGCAAACTCCGAATACCGAGAAGTGCGAGCACGGGAGACAGACCTGGGGTGCTAACGTCCTGGGTCAAGAGGGAAACAACCCAGACCGCCAGCTAAGGCCCCAAATGCGTGGCTAAGTGGAAAACGAGGTGGGAAGGCATAGACAGCTAGGAGGTTGGCTTAGAAGCAGCCACCCTTTAAAGAAAGCGTAATAGCTCACTAGTCGAGTCGTCCTGCGCGGAAGATGTAACGGGGCTCAAGCCACGAGCCGAAGCTGCGGATGTGTCTATGACACATGGTAGGGGAGCGTTCTGTAAGTCTGCGAAGGTGGATCGAGAGGTCTGCTGGAGATATCAGAAGTGCGAATGCTGACATGAGTAGCGATAAAACGGGTGAAAAGCCCGTTCGCCGAAAGCCCAAGGTTTCCTACGCAACGTTCATCGGCGTAGGGTGAGTCGGCCCCTAAGGCGAGGCAGAAATGCGTAGTCGATGGGAAACAGGTCAATATTCCTGTACCGCTCTTTGATGCGATGGGGGGACGGAGAAGGTTAGGTCAGCCGGGTGTTGGACGTCCCGGTTCAAGCCTGTAGGCGTGCTGCGTAGGCAAATCCGCGCGGCTTAGCTGAGGGGTGATAACGAGCGAACTTGTTCGCGAAGTGACTGATACCAAGCTTCCAGGAAAAGCCTCTAAGCTTCAGTCAAAGAGTGACCGTACCGCAAACCGACACAGGTGGGCAGGTTGAAAATACCAAGGCGCTTGAGAGAACTCAGGAGAAGGAACTCGGCAAATTGATACCGTAACTTCGGGAGAAGGTATGCCCCGGTAGCTTGTAGGAGTACATCCGAAGGGCGATGGGGCCGCAGAGAATCGGTGGCTGCGACTGTTTAATAAAAACACAGCACTCTGCAAACACGAAAGTGGACGTATAGGGTGTGACGCCTGCCCGGTGCCGGAAGGTTAAGTGATGGGGTGCAAGCTCTTGATCGAAGCCCCGGTAAACGGCGGCCGTAACTATAACGGTCCTAAGGTAGCGAAATTCCTTGTCGGGTAAGTTCCGACCTGCACGAATGGCGTAACGATGGCCACACTGTCTCCTCCTGAGACTCAGCGAAGTTGAAATGTTTGTGAAGATGCAATCTACCCGCGGCTAGACGGAAAGACCCCATGAACCTTTACTGTAGCTTTGCATTGGACTTTGACGGGGCTTGTGTAGGATAGGTGGGAGGCTATGAAACCGGGACGCTAGTTCCGGTGGAGCCAACCTTGAAATACCACCCTGGCGTCGTTGAGGTTCTAACCTTGATCTGTGAATCCAGATCGGGGACCGTGCATGGTGGGCAGTTTGACTGGGGCGGTCTCCTCCTAAAGGGTAACGGAGGAGTACGAAGGTCTCCTAGGTACGGTCGGAAATCGTACTGATAGTGCAATGGCAAAAGGAGGCTTGACTGCGAGACCCACAAGTCGAGCAGGTGCGAAAGCAGGTCATAGTGATCCGGTGGTTCTGTATGGAAGGGCCATCGCTCAACGGATAAAAGGTACTCTGGGGATAACAGGCTGATTCCGCCCAAGAGTTCACATCGACGGCGGAGTTTGGCACCTCGATGTCGGCTCATCACATCCTGGGGCTGTAGCCGGTCCCAAGGGTATGGCTGTTCGCCATTTAAAGTGGTACGTGAGCTGGGTTTAAAACGTCGTGAGACAGTTTGGTCCCTATCTGCCGTGGGCGCTGGAAGTTTGAGGGGGCCTGCTCCTAGTACGAGAGGACCGGAGTGGACGGATCTCTGGTGTACCGGTTGTCACGCCAGTGGCATCGCCGGGTAGCTAAATCCGGAAGAGATAACCGCTGAAAGCATCTAAGCGGGAAACTCGCCTCAAGATGAGACTTCCCTCGAGACTTGATCTCGCTAAAGGGTCGTGGAAGACCACCACGTTGATAGGCTGGGTGTGGAAGCGCAGTAATGCGTTAAGCTAACCAGTACTAATTGCCCGTGCGGCTTGATCCTATAACCTTGAGCAAATCAAGGTGTGCGACACATCGCCAAAAAGCGATCGCAACCAATACATGCCTACCAGTTACAGTCTGACGCCCATAGCGCTTTGGAACCACCCCTTCCCATCCCGAACAGGACCGTGAAACGAAGCCGCGCCAATGATATTGCGGTCTCCCGTGAGAAAGTAGGTCAGCGTCAGACTACCCCATTCAAAAACCCCCGCCTGCATACGCCGGCGGGGGTTTTGTTTCCTCTGTAAGAGTGAGAGTGTTTCGAAAATTCGAAACTGAGCTTGACAGAATTTTTGGAGTTGGTAAGATTGCCGGCTCAGCACAAACGACGTAGTCGGATGTGCGCAGTAGGAAGTTGAGTGGTTTGCAGTTGATCTTTAAAAATTTGGACAACCGATAAGTGTGGGTGCTCGGTTAATGCAATCGAAGCTTCGGCTTCGAAGTAGCAAAAGACTTGAGTGCCAATACTACATCGTCAGTGATGATGAGTTTGGCCAATTTGGATTGAACTTAAGAGTTTGATCCTGGCTCAGATTGAACGCTGGCGGCATGCCTTACACATGCAAGTCGAACGGATCCAGGGGCTTGCTCCTGGGTTAGTGGCGAACGGGTGAGTAATGCATCGGAACGTACCCAGTCGTGGGGGATAACGTAGCGAAAGTTACGCTAATACCGCATACGTCCTGAGGGAGAAAGCGGGGGATCGCAAGACCTCGCGCGATTGGAGCGGCCGATGTCGGATTAGCTAGTTGGTAGGGTAAAAGCCTACCAAGGCAACGATCCGTAGCTGGTCTGAGAGGATGATCAGCCACACTGGGACTGAGACACGGCCCAGACTCCTACGGGAGGCAGCAGTGGGGAATTTTGGACAATGGGCGAAAGCCTGATCCAGCCATGCCGCGTGAGTGAAGAAGGCCTTCGGGTTGTAAAGCTCTTTCAGACGGAAAGAAAACTTCGAGGTTAATACCTTCGGAGGATGACGGTACCGTAAGAAGAAGCACCGGCTAACTACGTGCCAGCAGCCGCGGTAATACGTAGGGTGCGAGCGTTAATCGGAATTACTGGGCGTAAAGCGTGCGCAGGCGGTTTTGTAAGACAGCTGTGAAATCCCCGGGCTCAACCTGGGAACTGCGGTTGTGACTGCAAGACTTGAGTACGGCAGAGGGGGGTGGAATTCCTGGTGTAGCAGTGAAATGCGTAGATATCAGGAGGAACACCGATGGCGAAGGCAGCCCCCTGGGCCTGTACTGACGCTCATGCACGAAAGCGTGGGGAGCAAACAGGATTAGATACCCTGGTAGTCCACGCCCTAAACGATGTCGACTAGTTGTTCGGAGGGTAAAACCTTTGAGTAACGTAGCTAACGCGTGAAGTCGACCGCCTGGGGAGTACGGCCGCAAGGTTAAAACTCAAAGGAATTGACGGGGACCCGCACAAGCGGTGGATGATGTGGATTAATTCGATGCAACGCGAAAAACCTTACCTACCCTTGACATGTCAGGAACTTTCCAGAGATGGATTGGTGCCCGAAAGGGAGCCTGAACACAGGTGCTGCATGGCTGTCGTCAGCTCGTGTCGTGAGATGTTGGGTTAAGTCCCGCAACGAGCGCAACCCTTGTCATTAGTTGCTACGCAAGAGCACTCTAATGAGACTGCCGGTGACAAACCGGAGGAAGGTGGGGATGACGTCAAGTCCTCATGGCCCTTATGGGTAGGGCTTCACACGTCATACAATGGTCGGTACAGAGGGTTGCCAAGCCGCGAGGTGGAGCCAATCCCAGAAAGCCGATCGTAGTCCGGATCGTAGTCTGCAACTCGACTACGTGAAGTCGGAATCGCTAGTAATCGCGGATCAGCATGCCGCGGTGAATACGTTCCCGGGTCTTGTACACACCGCCCGTCACACCATGGGAGTGGGTTTCACCAGAAGCAGGTAGCCTAACCGCAAGGAGGGCGCCTACCACGGTGGGATTCATGACTGGGGTGAAGTCGTAACAAGGTAGCCGTACCGGAAGGTGCGGCTGGATCACCTCCTTTCTAGAGCAAAGCAGATGCCGAGCTCCCACAACTTATCGGTTGTTCAGTAAAGACAGCGGACGTGCAGGGTCTGTAGCTCAGCCGGTTAGAGCACCGTCTTGATAAGGCGGGGGTCGTTGGTTCGAATCCAACCAGACCCACCATCAACTTTGATGGATTCGGCTCGTACCAAAGAATATGGGGCTGTAGCTCAGCTGGGAGAGCATCTGGTTTGCAACCAGAGGGTCGTCGGTTCGATCCCGTCCAGCTCCACCAATCTTTTTTGCACGAAGTCGCGTCATGAATGCAGATGCGGTCTGTATTCATGACTCTTCTTGAGTCAGCTGTCGATCTTTAAAAATCTGGAAGGCATGTATGAAGTCAGCGTGATGAGCGCTGGGCTTCATAGGTTGTGATTGCATCAAATTACATTCCATCCTTTGAACCAGCGATGGGGTGTAGAACATTTGGCGTTTGAATCAAACACTGAACCGCCTGGCGCAAGTCAGGGTTCAAGGTTATAGGATCAAGCGACTAAGTGCATGTGGTGGATGCCTTGGCGATCACAGGCGATGAAGGACGTGGCAGTCTGCGAAATGCCTCGGGGAGCTGACAAGCAAGCTTTGATCCGGGGATGTCCGAATGGGGAAACCCACCTCTTACGAGGTATCCCGCACTCAATACATAGGTGCGCGGAGGCGAACGCGGCGAACTGAAACATCTAAGTAGCCGCAGGAAAAGAAATCAACCGAGATTCCCAAAGTAGTGGCGAGCGAAATGGGAAGAGCCTGTACGTGATAATCGAATTGCTAGTGGAACGGTCTGGAAAGTCCGGCAATAAAGGGTGATAGCCCCGTACGCGAAAGCAAATCGATGGTACTGAGCGTACGACAAGTAGGGCGGGGCACGAGAAACCCTGTCTGAACATGGGGGGACCATCCTCCAAGGCTAAATACTCGTGATCGACCGATAGTGAACTAGTACCGTGAGGGAAAGGCGAAAAGAACCCCGGGAGGGGAGTGAAATAGATCCTGAAACCGCATGCATACAAACAGTGGGAGCCTCCTTGTGGGGTGACTGCGTACCTTTTGTATAATGGGTCAGCGACTTACGTTCTGTAGCGAGCTTAACCGAATAGGGGAGGCGTAGCGAAAGCGAGTCTGATAAGGGCGCTTTAGTTGCAGGGCGTAGACCCGAAACCGGATGATCTACCCATGGCCAGGATGAAGGTTGGGTAACACCAGCTGGAGGTCCGAACCCACTAATGTTGAAAAATTAGGGGATGAGCTGTGGGTAGGGGTGAAAGGCTAAACAAATCCGGAGATAGCTGGTTCTCCCCGAAAGCTATTTAGGTAGCGCCTCGTGTATCACTCTCGGGGGTAGAGCACTGTAATCGTTGAGGGGGTCATTGCGATCTACCTCGCGATAGCAAACTCCGAATACCGAGAAGTGCGAGCACGGGAGACAGACCTGGGGTGCTAACGTCCTGGGTCAAGAGGGAAACAACCCAGACCGCCAGCTAAGGCCCCAAATGCGTGGCTAAGTGGAAAACGAGGTGGGAAGGCATAGACAGCTAGGAGGTTGGCTTAGAAGCAGCCACCCTTTAAAGAAAGCGTAATAGCTCACTAGTCGAGTCGTCCTGCGCGGAAGATGTAACGGGGCTCAAGCCACGAGCCGAAGCTGCGGATGTGTCTATGACACATGGTAGGGGAGCGTTCTGTAAGTCTGCGAAGGTGGATCGAGAGGTCTGCTGGAGATATCAGAAGTGCGAATGCTGACATGAGTAGCGATAAAACGGGTGAAAAGCCCGTTCGCCGAAAGCCCAAGGTTTCCTACGCAACGTTCATCGGCGTAGGGTGAGTCGGCCCCTAAGGCGAGGCAGAAATGCGTAGTCGATGGGAAACAGGTCAATATTCCTGTACCGCTCTTTGATGCGATGGGGGGACGGAGAAGGTTAGGTCAGCCGGGTGTTGGACGTCCCGGTTCAAGCCTGTAGGCGTGCTGCGTAGGCAAATCCGCGCGGCTTAGCTGAGGGGTGATAACGAGCGAACTTGTTCGCGAAGTGACTGATACCAAGCTTCCAGGAAAAGCCTCTAAGCTTCAGTCAAAGAGTGACCGTACCGCAAACCGACACAGGTGGGCAGGTTGAAAATACCAAGGCGCTTGAGAGAACTCAGGAGAAGGAACTCGGCAAATTGATACCGTAACTTCGGGAGAAGGTATGCCCCGGTAGCTTGTAGGAGTACATCCGAAGGGCGATGGGGCCGCAGAGAATCGGTGGCTGCGACTGTTTAATAAAAACACAGCACTCTGCAAACACGAAAGTGGACGTATAGGGTGTGACGCCTGCCCGGTGCCGGAAGGTTAAGTGATGGGGTGCAAGCTCTTGATCGAAGCCCCGGTAAACGGCGGCCGTAACTATAACGGTCCTAAGGTAGCGAAATTCCTTGTCGGGTAAGTTCCGACCTGCACGAATGGCGTAACGATGGCCACACTGTCTCCTCCTGAGACTCAGCGAAGTTGAAATGTTTGTGAAGATGCAATCTACCCGCGGCTAGACGGAAAGACCCCATGAACCTTTACTGTAGCTTTGCATTGGACTTTGACGGGGCTTGTGTAGGATAGGTGGGAGGCTATGAAACCGGGACGCTAGTTCCGGTGGAGCCAACCTTGAAATACCACCCTGGCGTCGTTGAGGTTCTAACCTTGATCTGTGAATCCAGATCGGGGACCGTGCATGGTGGGCAGTTTGACTGGGGCGGTCTCCTCCTAAAGGGTAACGGAGGAGTACGAAGGTCTCCTAGGTACGGTCGGAAATCGTACTGATAGTGCAATGGCAAAAGGAGGCTTGACTGCGAGACCCACAAGTCGAGCAGGTGCGAAAGCAGGTCATAGTGATCCGGTGGTTCTGTATGGAAGGGCCATCGCTCAACGGATAAAAGGTACTCTGGGGATAACAGGCTGATTCCGCCCAAGAGTTCACATCGACGGCGGAGTTTGGCACCTCGATGTCGGCTCATCACATCCTGGGGCTGTAGCCGGTCCCAAGGGTATGGCTGTTCGCCATTTAAAGTGGTACGTGAGCTGGGTTTAAAACGTCGTGAGACAGTTTGGTCCCTATCTGCCGTGGGCGCTGGAAGTTTGAGGGGGCCTGCTCCTAGTACGAGAGGACCGGAGTGGACGGATCTCTGGTGTACCGGTTGTCACGCCAGTGGCATCGCCGGGTAGCTAAATCCGGAAGAGATAACCGCTGAAAGCATCTAAGCGGGAAACTCGCCTCAAGATGAGACTTCCCTCGAGACTTGATCTCGCTAAAGGGTCGTGGAAGACCACCACGTTGATAGGCTGGGTGTGGAAGCGCAGTAATGCGTTAAGCTAACCAGTACTAATTGCCCGTGCGGCTTGATCCTATAACCTTGAGCAAATCAAGGTGTGCGACACATCGCCAAAAAGCGATCGCAACCAATACATGCCTACCAGTTACAGTCTGACGCCCATAGCGCTTTGGAACCACCCCTTCCCATCCCGAACAGGACCGTGAAACGAAGCCGCGCCAATGATATTGCGGTCTCCCGTGAGAAAGTAGGTCAGCGTCAGACTACCCCATTCAAAAACCCCCGCCTGCATACGCCGGCGGGGGTTTTGTTTTTCTAGCGTAAGCGTCCGCCCAACCCGTCTTGACGCGGTGGCGGGGCGTCCGATCAGCCTTCAGGCTGCCAACGATGCGGTAGGAGTTCGCCGATGCGGCTGGCCGGCAGAGTCGGCAGTCGCGTCAGCACATCCTTGAGGTAGGCGTAGGGGTCATGGCCGTTGAGGCGGGCAGATTGCACCAGGCT
>NZ_JAPFHA010000047.1 GCF_026586805.1 Niveibacterium sp. 24ML
CTCGCCGAACGCTTCGCCGCTTTCGTCGCTTTGTCCGCGTCCGTTATTTGGCTGGCTTGATTGTCAACAGACCCTAGTTCACCAACACAAATAGCCGGCGCCAAGTCCGGCGCTGTATAGCCGGGTCAGGCTGGGTAGCGGTCAGAGCTGGCTACCGCTCGACGGCAGGTCGTCGGCCTTAGCTGACGTTCATGTTCCGGTGAGCGCAGGACGTGCGAATGTCTGCTCTGATATCCCGTTGCCGTTCGGATTCGACCCAAAGCAGTCTTTCGTTGGCAAACCTGGCGCTCATCCCAACGCTCGCGCAAGCTGCCATTCGAACGGCAGCTGTCGGGGGGAACACACCCGCTACCACTGAGAATTCGGATTGCCGGTGGCGCGCAACGTGGCCGAACACCGAACGACCTCCGCCCCTGACGCGGCGGTCCCGTTGCGAGGGTTGCACACGCCCCCCTCGCGTAACCGAGTGTCAAGGCAGATCAAGTGGGCTGATCACATTGCGCGCGGTGGCCTCGACGTGCGTGTAGATCATCGTGGTCTGCAGGCTACGGTGACCCAGCAGCAACTGGATCGTGCGGACATCCGTCCCTGACGCCAGCAAGTGCGTTGCGAAGCTATGCCGCAAGCAGTGCACGCTTGCGTGCTTGTGGATCTGCGCGCGATCGAGCGCGACTTTGAACGCCCGTTGCACGGTTGAGTCCGAGACATGCCAGCGAACAAAGCGTTCACTTGACCCCCAAGGGCGTAATACCGCTGACGGGAACACGAACTGCCAACTCAATGACGCTGCCGCAGTCGGATACTTGCGTGAAAGCGCATCCGGCATGGGCGCGAGGCCGCCGCCACGCGCGCGGTCATTTGCGTGCAGCGTGGCCACGCGGATGAGATGTTCCTGCAAGCGGGCGACGACGTGTTCCGACAGGATTGTCGTGCGGTCCTTGCTGCCCTTGCTGTTGCGCACCGACAGGGTCCGCGCCGCCACGTCGACGTCCTTGACTCTGAGCGTGACGCACTCGTGCACACGCAGCCCCGCGCCATAGAGCACTTCACACATGAGCCGGCGAGTCCCATCGAGCTGATTGAGTACAGCCCGCACCTCCTCGCGTAACAACACAACCGGAATACGTTGGCGCCGCTGAACCCGCTTGAGGCCTGTCATGTCACCAAGCGGCAGGCCGAGCACCGCGTCATACAAGAACACCAGCGCATTGAGCGCTTGCGACTGAGTGGAGGCCGCAACGCGTCGATCGGTCGCGAGGTGGTTCAAGAACGCTTCGACATCCTTGGCGCCCAGGGAGTCGGGGTGGTGTTTGTCGTGGAAGAGCACGAACTGACGGACCCAATAGCGATAGGCCTGTTCGGTGTTGGCGCTGAAGTGCCGGCGGCGACAGACCAGCGAGACTTGATCAAGCAGGCGAGGGGGCTGTGTGCCCCATAAGGGGACTCCTTTCTGTCAGAAAAGTCACGAGGCTACCTGCGCAACCTTGCGGCTGCACGTACCCCCCAATATTGCTGTTGTTATACTGACACACAAGAACGGCGCGCCCAAGAAATCAATGGGTTACCACGAAAAGCCCGCGCCCTAAATATCAATTGATATACGGACCCCCTTGGGTCCGTGTAAACACTGTTAGGCCCACAGTTTTCATACGTTACCGACTACCAACCCATGTCAAACCAATACGCTTTGTCTCAGTTAGTGCCTGTTCTCAAGTCCACGTCGGCATTCGCGCACCGAGGGGAAGCAATTCCTCTCAGCGTTGAAGATTCGCCGGTGATGCGCGAATTCACCGCTGACATCTCAGTTCTATACGCATTCAATCAACCCGACTTGCTTGTCTACTTGAGCAATCGGGAGCTATCGCAAATCGGGCTAACCGGCGATCAACTCCACGCTCTTGCCGTATCAAACATCTCGAAACACATTGAGGAGGTTGTGTTCAAGCAACTCGACGACGGGTTATACGGCGTTGCTTGCGGCGGAGTACTCGAAGCGAGTCTTCTGCTGCTTGACGGCTTTTGGGAAAGGCTTACTTCCGAATTGCCGGGCATTCCGCTTGCGGTGGTACCCGCACGCGACCTTCTCTTTGTCACGGGATCAAAGGTTCCAGGTTCGATGCAGAAGATCGCAAAGTGCGCGAGAATCCCGCTTGCCGACAAGGCATTGGCTCTTTCGCAAATCATCCTTGCGAGGACTAACGGACAATGGGCGAAGTCAATGTTTTGACCTCGCAGCCTAACCAGTTCGTCAACGGGACGCCAAAATGCTGCGCATTTTGGTTCCCTCCGCTGCGCTCCGGCGCCCGTTACGTCCAACGTTAGGTGCTTTGTGGCGTTGCTCTCCGACATTGAAGATCGTCTGCTGGCCATGTGTGAAGGTGATCCAGTTACCATTCAACTTGCGCGAGATACGCTTGGAATCTGGTACGAGAAGCCCTTCGAAAGAAAGGCAATTATTCAGATAGCAAGCCGGTTAGCGAAGCTTGGGTTGCTGAAGTGGCAATATCGGAAGAAAACTAAGCAGCACTTCACTAAACGGTTTCCTTGTCGATGCGCTGAAATGCAGTTTGTGACAATCCGAACCACCAAAGCGGGCGATGTACATTTGGCAAAACCGCGTGAGGTTATGCAATGAAAAAACTCTGCATTTCCGAGCCCGCACCTAACACTACGTTCGAGGGGACGCTCCGCGATACAGCCGCGCAGCGCCCCTCAACTCCACGTTAGGCCGCGTAGTTTCCATCACTCGACAGGAGGGAAGGCAATGAGTCTCGTCGGAAACATCCACATTGCAGTTGCTATCTACTCAGTGATTGCTGGTGCGCTTGTTCTGCGCAATCAGAAGGGAACGGTGTTGCACACTTGGCTGGGGCGCAGTTTCGTCGCATCAATGCTAGCCACGGACATCACAGCGTTTCTTTTCATTCCATCCTCTGGCATAAGCTGGTTTCATCCATTAGCAGTATTCAATTTCGCGTACATCGTATTGGGCCTGTGGCATGCCTATTTTCGCCGCTCGAACCAATGGCTTGTATATCACTACTACTTCTTTTCGTACGCATTCCTCGGCGTAGTGGCTGCCGCTGCAGGGAGAGTTCCATTGCTGTTCATTGATGGCATCATGCACGCCGCGCTCATTGCCATCGCTGTTGTGTTCGGTATTGGCGTTCCGCTAGTAGAGCGCACGGGGAAGGTATTACGCCTCCGACATGCGCATGCAGCCGCCAGCTCCACCCATCGTGCGGCCTAACAAGTCCGTCAACGGGACGCCAAAATGCTGTGCATTTTGGTTCCCTCCGCTGCGCTCCGGCGCCCGTTACGTCCAACGTTAGGCGTACCGGAATGGGGCGCTCTCAATCACTGGGCCACATACTTCGCGCAACCTGGGCATCGGGATGCCTTGCAGTGCTGGCGTTTTCCTATATTCAGCAAGACATTCACGACATGCCGGTAGCGTTCATGTGGTTAATGATTCTCCTATCGTTTCCCACCGGCGCTCTTGGCGCAGCCTTAGTAGGCATTGTATGGCCGCCTCTATCGTCGTTCTTCGGGTTTGAATACCAGCCGTTTCTTGACTTATTGCCATACTGGGTCGCTCTTGCCGGCCTTGGCTATCTGCAATGGTTCGTCGCAGTTCCATGGCTCTTTCGCAAGGTGCGTGCCTTACGAGGGCGCGCCTAACATGTCAGTCAACCGGACACCCCACCGCTGCGCAGTGGGGTTCCCTTCGCTGGCGCTCCGGTGCCGGTTACTTCTACGTTAGACATGCACACCTTTGACGAACCCGCCCTCTTTGCGGCGCTTGAAAAATTGCCAACAGCAGAGCGTGTGGCCTTTGCGTTCGCCGCAGCCATGCGTGTGCAAAAGCTGGGGCACGAACTCCAGTCCGAAGCGTGTCGCACATTGCTGGCAAATGCTCGTCACGCGGTCGCGGCCTACCTGTTGACTGCAAAGTTCTCCGCGGGCGAGATTGCGCGGTTGTCGTCGTCTCTCGACGAGCTGCCTGAGCTCGACGACGATCAGGTCGCTGCTTCTGCATACATGCTGCGGTGCGTATTAACAGGAGAAGCCAAGAACGCGTTGTGGGCTGCCCGCCGAGCGTACGACGCAGCAGATCAAAGGGCACAGGACGAGTTCGAAGTTGAAGAGTTCTCTCCCACCGTTGAGAAGGCAATTTTGTCGAGCCAGGTCGTCCAAAGCGAGCTCAGGGCTCAAGCGAACGATCTATCGCTTCTCCAAACAAATCCCCACGGCATAGGCCTCGTCTGTGAGCAATACCAACTGCATGTCTAACCAGTCGGTCAACGGGACACCAAACTGCTTCGCAGTTTGGTCCCCTTCGCTGCGCTCCGGTGCCCGTTACCTCCAACGTTAGGGCTCATCCATGGGACTCGACACCGTAGAAACGGTACTGTGGGCAGAGCAAAAGTTCGGGGTAGGGATTCCGGATGGCGAGGCTGCGGGAATTTTGACGGTCGGGCAGTTTGCTTCGTACATTCATCGCAAACTGGTGTTGAAGCATGGGCTCACAGCGCTATCTGAACGCCAAGTGTTTGAGATAACAAAGAAGTATCTCGTCTCCCATTTCGAGATGAAGCCGGAATGGATAACTAGCGAGGCAGAATTCATCAAAGATCTAGGGATGGGGTAACTTTGCAGAAAATGCGCCCTAACAATTCCGTCGAGAGGGACCGCCCACAAGCTACGCTTGTGGGTTCCCTTCGCGGCTTTGCCGCTACGGCGGCCCCTCACGTCAAACGTTAGGCAAATGCCATGATTCAACGCCTGTTGCCTCAGATTACCGTTGCGGTTTTCTTGGTGTCCTTTGTCGAGGCTTCAACATTTCACGACGCATCAAATACTAACGAAGCTGTCGCAATGCTTACATTTGCACAGGCGGAAGCAGAAACGTTGCACCAAGGGTGCACTTCAATCTTCCCAGCCGATAGTGCTGCACTCAGCAGCAATTATGAGAAGTGGAAGCAAGACGAGTTTGCAGTTATCGAAAAGTCGAAGGTACTTGCAACAATTGCGATCTCTAAAAATCCAGATATTCAGCAATACATAGATCGAGTGAAAGAAAATGCAACAGCGCGACTAAAAGTTGCCTCAACAACAAACGACGCACGGCTGGCTGTTCAGAAATATTGCATTTCATATTTCAACAACCTAGCTACTGGAGTTTGGCGAACACGCACTCCAGATGTGTATAAGTTTGTTACTGACGCTAAGTTACCCGAATGAATTTGCCTAACCTTTCGGTCAACGTGACAGCCCAAAGCTGCGCTTTGGGTTCCCTCCGCTGCTTCGCAGCTCCGGCTGCACTTTACCTCCAACGTTAGGCGTATGAATATCACCGACAGCGTTATTGAAAAGCTGCAACGCGCACTCGATGCCTTCGACGAGTACGCCGCGTCGTTCAACGCGTACCGAGACGATCACGATTATCTCGTTCTAGAAATCGCGCCACCCGCAAACAAAAATCTCGAGCCGTTCGGCTTGCGCTTCTTTTACTGCGAGTTTTTGGCGGGGCCAACTCGGTGGTCCAACGTGAGGCTCAGCGTATCGAGGGTCACGCTAAGTGATGGCGAGGACGGGTTCGAAGTCAAAGATTCAAATGCCGGCTTCTTCGTAAGGTGCGCGGGGCCGATTTCTATCGCCGACGATCCAAATCAGGTTTTTCCACGCTCGTGAGCCCTCATACGCCTAACACTGCAGTCAACCGGACACCCAAACTGCCGGGCAGTTTGGGTTCCCTCCGCTGGCGCTCCGGTGCCGGTTACTTTCAACGTTAGCCATTAATGAGAATTTCTATGCCAGCGGAGTGGACATTTTCTCAGCCCAGAAATACCGCAGCTTTTACTACAACTCGTGTGGCATACGAGAACTTCCCAGTCTTGCTCGTTACGCATGAGGAAGATGGAGACTGGCAAATTCTTTGCGGTACCACAGCAGACCCCGAGCACTGCATAGTTGCCTCGTTAGGCTGTGCGGTGGATCGAGACCCTACTTTGTTCCAACTAAGTGATTTGCCGCCGGGGTGGAGAGCTTGGCGTGAATCAGTATCTAAACCGTGGTTCCGTGAGTGCATGGAAAGTAATGGCTAACCAGTCCATCAACCGGACGCCCAAAAGCTACGCTTTTGGGTGCCCTCCGCTGCGCTCCGGCGCCGGTTATGTCCAACGTTAGACGCTATGCAATTTGAGTCCTCGGCAGGTCCGCTCACTCTCCTGAACGAACCCAACTATTCGTTTGGGTCGCCGGACAACGTCCGGCAATACGCATCCGAGGTTCTGCTCGATAGTTCATATCACCCAACTTCAATTCACGGCGTGCTCTTGGACGATCAACCGCTGATCGTATGTGGCGACGCTGGCGGTTGTTCCGCAGTCCACAGGCATTCGCTTGCGTTCCATCACGGAGCAGCCTACTTGGCTGTCGGTCGCCACGTAGTCAAGTTTATTCCCCGCCCGCTATCATTCTGCTGGTCACTCCGGGTCGATGACGCAACATCATTCGGCGTCCATGTGAGTCGTGAACGAAATGCGCTGTTTTCACACGGCGAGTTGGAGGTGTGCCGGTTTTCGGAGGACGGCGCAATAGTCTGGTCCGCCTCCGGCGCCGACGTCTTTTCCGAAGGTTTCTCACTGTTTCCGGAGCATGTTGAAGCCATTGATTTCAACAATAGGGTCTATCGGTTTGGCTATGACCGTGGCGAACCCCGCGTCTAACAAGTCCGTCAACGGGACGCCAAACTGCTGCGCAGTTTGGTTCCCTCCGCTGCGCTCCGGCGCCCGTTACGTCCAACGTTAGGCTGCCATGCACAGTCCCGTAACTGATACAGCGATAGCACTGTTAGCTGAGGCGATCTTCAAGGAGAGTCCTATAGCAGTTGTTGAAGCATATTCAGCGTTCGGGCAGGAAATTCGCGAGTTCCACTCCGCAGATGAAATTTGTGCATATGCAATGGCAAATCGAGGGTCACGCGGTGCCTGCGTACACATCAAGCTCCTCTATTCAGATATGTCGGGCTCACTTTCTCGAACTCGCATTGAACTCGACCCGCGAAAATGTGATGGGCACACATACCGATATCAAGCCAACGGTTGGGGCTTGATCTCTGTTTACTTGGCCTTGCAGCCGTCAAGTGTTGAATCGTTTGTTTCAGCCAACTCAGAGAAGCGTGCCTACGTATGGTCATCAACCTATCCGGACATGGAATCTCCTGCCGTATGGCATTGGCCTGCGGTCGCTCGGCATTTGCGGAGACTTCGCCGTGTTCTTAAACTGGCAGCCTAACCCTGCGGTCGAGGGGACAGCCGAAATGCTGCGCATTTCGGTTCCCTCCGCCTTTGGCTCCGGCTGCCCCTCACCTCCACGTTAGGGCTCACCAATTGCTGCGCCGCTATGGAATTTGGTTTTTCGGGTCTCCACGGTCATTGGACGACCCGCGCATTTGGCGCGAGGACAAGAACTCCTATCCGCTCCCTACACAATTTCAACGGGCCGTCGGCATTCGGTACCGTGGTCGAAGCACCCCGCGCCACCCCGATTCAAAGGGCAGTTACTGTGGCTACGGCCACTCCACGCCCCAGCAGTCGGTGCCGCAACTTCTCAAGGGCGTCTTATCTCCCAGGCCGGTACCTCGTTCCAGACTGTCTTTGGTTGCGGGCCACCGTGCGGCGCTCGCCGGCTCAACCGGCTATGCACTTCTGTGGGCACCACGCCTTCGCTTGGTGTCAGTGCATGGCATCGCTAGGTTTGTCGGCTCAGTACTTGTCAATGAAACGCCCGAGCCCTAACAAGTCCGTCAACGGGACGCCAAAATGCTGCGCATTTTGGTTCCCTCCGCTGCGCTCCGGCGCCCGTTACGTCCAACGTTAGAGCGCTATGTCTGTAATTCAAAAGCAACCCGATGAAGTGCTGGTAGGTCTTACGCACGATAGGTTCGGCGACGAAAAAGTATTTACGGTTCCCGCAAAGTACTGGTGCTCCAAGTGCGACGTTGTTACTCAGTTCAATCTTCGCGTGAAGGAGCCCCCTCAGTTTTCGTTTCAAATTCGCAAGGCGCTGACCGAGGCCTGTGGTCCTACCGTGCCTTACGAAACCGACTATTGCGATCTTTTGTGTCACAAGTGCGGTCAGCCCATTCGCGTCAAATACGGGCAGCATGAGTTCGCAATGTCCTCCTACCGATATTTTCCTCTGGGCGTGTATCTCTATGAAGCCGCGCTCTAACAAGTCCGTCAACGGGACGCCAAACTGCTACGCAGTTTGGTTCCCTCCGCTGCGCTCCGGCGCCCGTTACGTCCAACGTTAGGCAATCACGGACCACGCACAAATGGAACGTTGGGAGATCATTGAGCGCCGAGTACTTCTTGCCATCGCAGTCCTCACCATTCCGGTTCCTTTGGTTCGCTTTGTCTTGGGCCATGGAGGGGCGGCACAACTACTGCTGTTGCCAGTTGGCCTTTGGGCTAGTTGGCAAGCCATTTATGAAAACACCGAAGACCCCAACCGCCCGCCATCGGCCGTTGAGCGCACCGCCGCTCAAGCGTGGCTATGGCTTCGTCGCCTCGTCTGTTTCGGCGTTGCAGGCGTCATAGTGGGGCTCGGAGTAGCCAATTTCCCGCCAGCGGAACCCAAAGCGCTGTGGGGCCTACTTCTGGCGGTCGGCTTAGCATTTCTCGCAGTTTGGGTTGGTTTATTCGGGGCCGGCAACCATACGTCGCTTGGCGATGATCGTGAAGTTCACAGGCAACGGAAAGCGCGTTACAAATGGCGGCTTTAGCCCTGCCTAACAAGTCCGTCAACGGGACGCCAAACTGCTGCGCAGTTTGGTTCCCTCCGCTGCGCTCCGGCGCCCGTTACGTCCAACGTTAGGTTCTATGTGCTACATGACATTGCTGAGCACGACATCCAAAGAAGATCTTTCATCTCGCAATAGTGAGCTTCTTAAAATGTCGAGAACACTGCCTGGTCTCCCGGAAGAAAAGTATTTGGCCTTCCCGAATAGGTGGTTTGTTGGCTCACAATCTGGGTGCAGCTGCTGCCTTAGGCATCTGAGCACGGGCAGTACCGAATTAGGCTTTGGGGAACCGGAAGACTGGTTTCCTGAAGACGCTCTTGCGATTGAGGCTACTCTTCAGGCAATTGCCATGATCCGATCTCTTGTCGAGAATGGTGCAAGCGTAGATGTCGTAGATGCTTGGACGGGTGACAAAACAGAGTTACGTCCGTTAGACGGCGACATGGAACTTGACCTCGAAGAGATCCGGGACGGTGTGTTTAGGTTTTATGAAAACCACAGGTTCTCATTTGCGCGCCGAACCTAACAAGTCCGTCAACGGGACGCCAAACTGCTGCGCAGTTTGGTGCCCTCCGCTGCGCTCCGGCGCCCGTTACGTC
>NZ_JAPFHA010000048.1 GCF_026586805.1 Niveibacterium sp. 24ML
AAAGGGAACGTGTTCAACACGTTCCCTTTTTACCGGATCAGCGGGCCTACGGGCTTAACTGACTGGCATTACGCCTGTTGGCGGCCTTTTTTTGGCAGTGGTGTGTCGTCAGGGCTTGGGTTGGCCCTGGAGTTCGATGACGACGCGGCGATCCGGCCCGAGGCAGGTGACGTACTCTTTATTGTCACGAAGCTTCGGATTGATCTGCTCGCATTTTGCGAGTGGCTCGGCGCTGCCTTTTCCGACAATTTCGAACTTGTTGGCAGGAAGGCCTTTCTTGATCAGATAGTCACGCACGGTGGCTGCACGGCGTTCCGAGAGTTGGCGGTTAAACTCGGGTGAGCCCATCCGGTCGGTGTGGCCGATTACGGTGATGCGTTCGATCATGAATCGGGCTGCATCGCTCGCAAACTTGTCCAGTGGCGCAGTCCCGTTGGGGAGCAGTTGATCGCTGCCGTAGCTGAACAACGCATCGGCGTTTTGCTTGCTGCTGAGCGCGGCGGCTCGCACCCGATCGCTCAGCGCGTCGCTGCGTGGGGGGCGGCCAGCAAGCGCGGCGGCGGTATCAAGCGGGCGCGGCTGCACCAACTCGGTCGCGCAGGTCAGCGCCTTGTCTTCGGCCGGCGCATCGGCGCGGTCTTCGTCCGGTGCTTCCTTTGCAAGCGGTGCGAGATTGAGCGCAGGCAGGATCCGGTGGGCTTGCGCGAGCAGGCGATATTCGGCGACCAGGGCGTCCACCTCGGCACGCGTGAGTGCGCGCCGCGCTTCGAACAGCTCGTTTTCGGTGTCGAGCAGGTCTAGCAGCGTGCGCTGGCCGATGTCGAACTGCTGGCGATAGGCGTCGCGCGCTTTTTCAGTGGAAAGCGCGTGCTGGCGCTGGTATCCAATCTGTTCGCGTAGCGCGCGAACATCGTTGAGTGCGATGCTGGTTTGCTGTGCGACATCGCGGCAGGTTTTGTCGCGGATATCGATCGCGGCGTAGTAAAGCTCGGATGCCTGTTTGATGCGGGCATTGTCGGAGCCGCCGCGGAACAGGTTGTAGTTGAGCACGACTTGCGCGCGGGTCTCGTTGTAGTTGCCCGGTGCGCCGCCGATATTCTGGTCCCAGTTTTGTCCGACCCGTAGTTCAAGATTGGGCATGTAAGTGGCCCGGCGCAGATCAGTTTCGGCGCGAGCTGCGCGCAAGGAGGCAACCGCCGCTTGAAAGGCCGGGTTGGCCGATACGGCATCACTGACCGGATTGCCGCCCTGCGGCAAGGCGCCTGCTACGTCGGGCATGTTTGCCAGCGTGTTGGCGGGTTGGGTGCCCACGATGCGGCGATAGCGTTGTGTCACATCATGCAGGTTCGATGTCTCGGTGAGCCAGTTTGATTGCGCCAGCGCGAGTCGCCCAGCGGCCTGTTCAAGGTCCACCCGGCGGCCTACGCCTGCCTTCACACGCTCTTCGATCTGTCCGAACACTTCCCGGTGCGTGGCCCAGTTCTCGCGCGCCAGTTCCTCAAGGCGACGATAACGCACCACGTCAGCATATGCTTGGGCGGCGTTGAGGGCGATTTCGTCCGAGACGGCCAGCAGGTCGTAGTACCGGGCAAGCTTGTTGTAGCCAAGCCGCTTCACATCGTTTGAGGTGGCAAAGCCATCAAACAGGATCTGGCGCAGTTCGATGCTTGCGCCGGGGCGGTCGTACCAGTCGGTCTCAAGATTCGGGTAGTCGCGTCGTTCCTGTCCGGCATAAGCCTGCAGATCCACCCGGGGTAGCCAGTTGCCGCGTGCGGCGCCTTGTTCGTTTTCGGCGGCACGCAACTGGTGGTAGCGGGTCAGGACTTCGGGGTTTTTCACGATGGCTTGTTCAACAGCTTCCGGGAGGCTGTTGGCGGCCATCGCCGGGGCCGCTAACGCGGCGCAAATCAGTGTGGCAAGAAGATGGGGTCGAATAGTCGGCATTGGGCTAGCGCCTTGTTGTGTGTCTGTGCGAGGTCATCGCTCGCTCAAACAGATAAATTGTGAGCCCGGATTATTCACGTAAGATCCAAATAAACAAAGGCTTAACCCGGGGCAACGTGATCAATTCCGCGCAGAAAATTGACGATTTAACCGGTATTTGCAAATTTATCGATTTTGGTTGCCCGATGCGGGGCGCCTCCGCTGGAGGTGCTTGTCTGCAGTCAAGGCAGCAATCTCAGCGACCACATGCCGGCAGCCTCTGAGTTCGTGCTTGCAGCCATTCCAACATGCTTGAAGCGACGGCCGTTGATCGTAATGCTTCTGGCATTGGTATGTACACTGCCGCCATTGTGGCTTGAGGCAGACGATGCTGCGCTGATCGCCATGGTCAGCAAGCGCTATGGTGTGCCGGCCGCCACCCAGGTGAGCGAATGGCGTGCGTTGGTGGCGGCCTTGAAGGACTCGAACGAAACCGACGCGCTGCGCCGGGTCAATGAGTTTTTCAACCGGCGCGTGCGCTTTGTCGAAGACGCGCAGGTCTGGGGGCAGGCTGACTACTGGGCGACGCCGATCGAGTTATTGGGGAAGGGCGCGGGCGACTGTGAGGACTACACGATCGCCAAGTTCTTCACGCTGCGCGAATTGGGTGTGCCTGAGCACAAGCTACGCCTGATCTACGTAAAGGCGCGCATTGGCGGGCCTGCAAGTTCCGTGACCCAGGCGCACATGGTGCTCGGCTACTACGAGACGCCGACCTCGCAGCCGCTGGTGCTGGACAACCTGATCAGCGACATCCGGCCCGCGGCGCAGCGAACGGATCTCTTGCCGGTCTTCAGCTTCAATGCTGAAGGCGTGTATGCCGGCGGAACGGTCAGCTCGGTCGAACGTCTGTCGCGCTGGAAGGATCTGCAATTGAAAACGAAGGGCGAGGGCTATACGCCCTGAGGAGAACCGATGTCTTTGCTTCGCCAACTCTGGATCACAGTCATCTTCGCGAGCGTGCTTGCGTGGTTGGGCAGTTTTGCGGTGAGCACCTACACAGCGCGTGACTACCTGCAACAGCAATTGCTCGCGCAAAGTGCCGACGGTGCCACATCGCTCGCCCTGTCGATGACGCAGACGGCCAAGGATCCGGCCATGCGTGAGTTGATGGTGACGGCGCTGTTCGATTCCGGGCACTTCGAACTCGTGCGTTTCAGCGACCTGGCTGGGCGTGGCGTTGTGGAACGCCGTCACTATGGGGTTGAGAGCCGGGCGCCCACGTGGTTCATCCGCATGCTGCCGATCAACGTCAAACCGGGCGAAGCGCTGGTCAGCGACGGCTGGAATCAGGCGGGCAAAGTCACCGTGATTGCCCACAAACGCTTCGCGTACGACGCGCTCTGGAACGGCACGCTGCAATTGCTGGCCGTGATGGTGGCGCTGGCCGCGATCCTCGGCTGGATCATGTCGCGCATGATGCGCTGGATCCAGAACCCGATCCTTGAGATGGTCAAGCAGGCCACCGCGATTGGCGAGCGCCGCTTCATCACGATGCCCGAGCCGCGGGTGGTTGAACTGCGCAGTGCGGTGCGTGCCCTGAACCTGATGGTCGAGCAGGTCAAGGCCATGTTTGCCGAGCAGGCCACGCGGATCGAAGACCTGCGCGCCGATGCCAACCGCGACGCGATGACGGCATTGCCCAATCGTGGCTTCTTCATGGGCCGACTCCGCAATGAGCTCGATGGCGATGACAGCGCGCCGAGCGGCGCAATGGCCCTCGTGCGGCTGGCCAATCTTGCCGAGGTCAACCGGCGCCTTGGGCGCGAGCGCACGGACGCGCTGATCCGTGCGGCGGCCGACGTCTTGCGTGAGCTGGCCGGGCGGCAAGAGGGCCAGTTGGTTGCGCGGCTCAATGGCGCGGACTTCGCATGGCTGATGGCTGGGGTTGATACGGTTCAGGCCGCCGAGTTCGCCGCCAGTGCCGCGCGCGCGCTTGAGGCCTTGCACCGGCATGGTCATGCGGACCAGACGCCGGTGGGGCACATTGGTGTTACCCGCTACAAGCGTGGCGACGAGATCGGCAATGTCATGTCGCGTGCCGACGCGGCCTTGATGAGCGCGGAGAGCGCCGGGCGCAGCGAGCCGGTCGTGATGCCGGACCAGGCGCCCCTGGTGGCGCGCACGCACGACGAATGGCGCGCGCTGCTCAATGCGGCGATACGTGATCGCGGCTTTGCGCTGGTTACCTTCCCCGTCCTGCGCATTGACGGGCGCCATTGGCACGATGAGGCGATGATCAGGATGCGCGCGCCGGACGAAGGCGCTCCGTGGACCGCCGGCCAGTTCATGCCGGCCGCCGATCGACTTGGCATGACTTGCGACCTGGACCTCCTCGCGGTCGAACTTGCCCTGCAGCGGCTCTACTCGCACCCGGGCTTGATCGCAGTGAATGTTTCGCCCATCTCGCTGCAAGACCTGCGCTTCCGTGAGGGCCTGCAACGTTTGCTGGCTGCGGCGCCCCAGGCGGCCCGGCGCCTCTGGATGGAGGTTGCCGAGGCGGGGCTCGATCAGGGCCTGTCAGGGCTCGCAGCGGTGTCGCCGATTCTGAGCCAGTACGGCGTCAAGCTCGGGATCGAGCACTTTGGCCGCCACTTCTCGGCGATCCCGCGGCTCTATGCCCAGCGTGTTGACTACCTGAAGATCGACGGCACCTTCGTCGCTGGCATCGAGGACAATGCTGGCAATCAGCGCCTGGTCAAGGCGATCGCCGACGTTGCGCGCGGTCTGGAGATCGAGATCATTGCCGAGCGGGTGCACTCCGAGGCGGAATGGAACACCCTCAAGGAACTGGGGGTTGCTGGTGTCACCGGCCCTGCCGCGAGTCTGCGAACGCAGCCTTCGCAGTAGCGAAAAACAACAAGGCCACCCGAGGGTGGCCTTGTTGTTTCTGGTATTGCGCGAATCAGTCGATCAACAGCGTCCCTTTCTTGATCAGCGTCTTGAGCAGGTCTGTTTCATTCCCGGGCGTCACGCTGGTTGCAGCATAGAGATCGACCCCCTTGAGGATGATGGTTTGATCCTCAGCTCCGGCGGAGAAATTACCGTCGGTGAAGCCGCCGGCTTTGCTGATATGCAATTCCGTCTGAAGCGTCGCGCCCTCGCCGGTGACCTTGATGTCGATGTAATTGAGCAGGTTCGAGATTTCGACCGTCGAGATTCCGGTTGAAACTGAATTGACGCCCGAACTGGAGTGTTCGCCCTGCAGCAGGTCGCGCAGATCCAGCACATCGCCGCCGCCGACGGGCACCCCCGCCGTCGTGGATTGCACGTTGCTGTATCCGCCGCCGTAGGTGAAATCAGTAATCGTATCGACCGCTGGAGTGCCCGTGCTCGCTCCGCCATCTGCCAGGCGCCAGACAAACACATCTGACCCGGCGCCACCGCTCAGCGTGTCGTTTCCTGCGCCGCCGATGAGGTAGTCGTTGCCCGCACCACCCGAAATGACGTTATCACCACTATTGCCTTCCAGCCGGTTATCTGAGCTGTTGCCAGTCAGATTGATGTTGGCCGCGCCCTCGGCGGTGAGGTTTTCGAAGTTGGTCCGACTGGCGAGCGAGAAGCTTGATCCGGCATTGGCTGCAACGTAGGTGCCATCCAGGACGATCGTGTCGATCCCTTCGTTGGCTCTTTCGGTGAGCGTGTCGAGCGTGTCCGAGAGCACGTAGACATCGTCGCCGGTGCCGCCGGTCATCGTGTCGGTACCGGCGCCGCCGATCAACTTGTCGCTGCCGCTGCCGCCGGTGATGTTGTCGTTGCCAAGACCCCCGTCGAGGTAATCAGCACCGGCAGCACCGTCAATCGTGTCGTTGCCAGCAAAACCATAGATCACGTCGCGGGCTGCGCTACCGGTGATGCCGTCATTGCCACTGCCACCGTCCAGCACGCTGCCGGTGCGGATCTGCCAGCTTAAGGTCGTGGTGTTGTAGACCAGATCCTGGATCCGGGGATCGCTCAGATGGGGCGCTGCCGCGTCAGTAAACAACGCTGCATTGCTCAAGGAGAGTACTTGATATGACGATGCCGGGTCGCTGGCTAGTTTGAATTCGACGCGCAGTCTTGCGTTGCCGCCTTGCTCCCAGTAGAGCAATTCAAGTGCTTGCAGGCCGCCGTTGATATCACCCAGTTGCAGGTTCTTGAAAATTCGCGTTGTAGGACCCTGGTTGCCGTCGTACTCGAGCAGGGTCTGGCCTGCCACGTTCAGGCGGAAACCGTCGTCTGCAGTCACGCGGAAGTCGTAACTGCCGGGCTGCACATAGAACTGGCCCGACAGGCGGACCGCCGCGTCTGTGGTCTTTCCAAGGCCGGAGGTGTCGCCGGTGTTGCCGGCTCCGGCTTCTGCCTTTGCCGTCGATAGGTCCTGGTCGAGGAAGTTGCTCAAGGATCTTGTGGTTGAGTTCGCATCGCCATCGCCGACGGGCAAGGCGCTGCCGGCTGCGACGTTTTCATTGTTGCCCAGCGTGGATTGCACGGTGGGGTTGAAGCCGTAGTCCAGGGTTCGCGAGAGGAAGCGCACGTCCACGACGCCGGCTGCCGCCGCCGCCGACGTGCCCACCAGATTCGCCGTGCCACCGCTTACGGCAAGGGCATTGCGGCCGTTGATGATGGTGTAGAGATCCTCGACCGAGTTCAGGTTGCCGGCGGCGCCGTAATTGCCGAAGGTGGCCGTGCCGTCGTCGCTATGCGTGCGGTTGCCGGTGGGCGCTGTGGCAGTTTCGTTGTAACCGTAGAACTCACCATTCAGGCCGCTTGCGGTGATGTTCTGCAGCGACGGCGTCTTTGCAACGATGTCTTGCTCGCCCTGCACCTTGATGTTGATGGTTGCAGTGTCAAAGCCGCCGTTCCCGTCGCTGATCCGGTAGGTGAAGGTATCAAACGCGATCTCGCCGGCAATCAGGTTCTGCGTGACGATGCTGCTGTTGTTGAGCGTATAGGTGTAAGCGCCGTTGGCAGCAATCTGCAAGGTGCCATAGGTGCCAACCACGCTTGTCGGTGCCGCCAGCGCGCTGCTGCCGGTCGGTGCCGTGGTGCCAGCGGCAAGGCCTGTGACTTGCAGCGTGTTGCCTTCCACGTCGAAGTCGGCCACGTTGCCGGCTACTGCGCTCGTGATCGCGTTGCCGGTGAGCGTGTAGCTGCCGCTGTCTTCGGTCAGCGTCGTGCTTGGCGCATCGTTGCGCGCATCGGGCGCATCATTCACCGGCGTGATGGTAACCATCACCGTATCTGCGTCGCTCTTCGCGCCGCCAGTGCCGGTATTGCCAGCGTCGTTGGTCGTTACTGTCACTTGCGCGGCGCCGTTGTAGTTGCTGTTTGGCGTAAAGCTGGTGCCAAGCAGCGCGGCATTGATCGCCGCGACCGTACCGGTCAGCGTGACCGTGCCGGTACCGTTACCCGATTGCGTGATGCCGGCGGTCGAGCCCAGGTTGAGCACACCGTTGGTCGCCGCGAGGGTGACGTTGACGGTGCTGGCTGAGCCCGCGTCTACATCCGCAATTGATATCGTTCGCGCGCCGTCGAACACCAGCGGTGTGTCTTCGGCGATCGTTTGCGGACCGGGCACGGTATTGATCGGAGCGTCGTTCACCGCCACGACGCTAATGCGGGTTGTCGCCGGCAGGCTGGCATTGCCGCCATCGGTCACCGTAACGGTGATCGTGCGTGTCACCGTGCTCGGGTTCTCGCTGCTGTTGGCGAAGGTGATGGCGCGGATCGCCGCTTGGTAATCCGCGATCGTGGCACTGCCAGACAGCGTTATTACCCCGGTTGCCGCGTTGTAGGCCGATGCCGTGATGCCGCCCGGCAAGGTGCCGGCCGCCAGCAGGTCACCCGCTTGGGCATTGGTCAAGGTGATCGTTGCGCCGGTCATCAGGGTGCTGTCGACGTCGCTGATGGTCACGTCGACATCCGCAATCGGCACGGCTGCGCCATTCTCGGTGAAGGTCGTGCTGTATCCCGTGCCCACAGCAGAGCGGTCAAGATCCAGCGTCGGGCGCGCGTCGTTATCGTTGATCGTGCCCAGCCCGCTGCCATCGGCAATGGTGGCGTTGTCCGCACCGGACAAAGTCACGTTGAGGGTCTCGCTCAACTCTTCCAGCGTGTCGTTGGCAATCGGCACCGTGATGGTCTGGGTCGTGGTGCCCGGCGTGAAGGTCAGGGTACCGGTGGTGGCGCT
>NZ_JAPFHA010000049.1 GCF_026586805.1 Niveibacterium sp. 24ML
ATCGAGAAACCTGAAAAGCAAAACCGGCCTGACGGCCGGCTTCAACAACGCCCGGTTGACGGGAAGTCCCTTAGAGACTTGTTAGGCGATTCTTGCATGGCATCAGTCTGCATGGACGCTAGAAATTCCGGTTGCGGTGCATAAGTGGATGCTCTTGCCTTTGGGCTCGCGGGACTGGGATGAGCATTGGCAAGCCATCGGTTCTTTAAGTGCGGAAGTGGCAATACAAGCTGCGGCGCAATCGTTTGAGGTTGTGCAGTGATTCCCGCCATCATTTGTGACGTATGTGCAGCCTGGACCTCTTCCTCGGCCGCTGATAACACCACCCCAAGTGCCCCCAGCCGCAAGGCATTCGTCTTCTAGGCTCTTAGCGCATTCCTTCTCTTTGGTGAGAAAGCAACTGCTTTCACGGGCGGATTGGATTGCTATTTCGTCTCGTGACAGACCGCGTGCAAATGCTTCAGAGAACCCTGAACCACTCACGAAGGCAAGAAAGGTAAATGCTAGGAGATAGAGGCGCATTGATCGCCTAACGTTGGACATAACCGGCGCCGAGCGCCAGCGAGGGCACCCAAAGCACAGCTTTGGGCGTCCGGTTGATGGACTGGTTAGGCGTGCGCATGCGGAAGTAGCCCGAGCTCTTCGATATGAAAGCGCACTTCATCGAAACCATGCACATGAAACGATTGGATGCCACAGGAACGCGCTGCCGCTACATTAGGTAGCGCGTCGTCGAAAAAGATGACTTCGCCCGCGTTTTTCTCGCACTCCGCGAGCGCGCGCTGAAAGCACGCCGCGTCGGGTTTGATTAGGTGCATTAGGTGCGACGATAGGGAGACGTCGAAGTGTTGATGAAAACCATCGAACCGCGCCCAGTGAAGTTCATTCGAGTTGCTCAAGCAGGCGACCTTGTACTTCGTACGGAGCCTGGAAAGCATTCCTTCTACTCCGGGATAAAACCCCTCTGGCCAGCTTGCAAACTCTCGGAGAAACTCAGAGGGAGTGCACTTTAATTCAAGCTCCCGCACGAACGAATTAGCGAAACTCTCTGGGGTCGTGCGCCCGAGTTCAAAGGCGCGAAAAGACGGGGACGCGAGTAGTTGGGACTTCAGCGTTTCAACTCCCAACGGTGCCGGCAGCAGTTCGTTTAGTCGATCGAAAGCGGAATTTCGGACGAGTACGCCGCCGAGGTCAAAGAGAAGGCACGAGACTGTGGTCATTCGAACGCCTAACGTTTGAGTTAACCGGTGCCGAGCACCAGCGAGGGAACCGAAAAAGCACAGCTTTTTCGGCGTCCGGTTGAACGATTAGTTAGCCTGTGGAAACACATCGACAATCAATTTTGCCAGTGCTTCTGGGCCAGAAGGGCATGCTGCTTCATTGCCATGCACGAGTGTATACACAGTGTCCTCGGCGACAATACTTCCGTCAGTTGTGTCTACTAGGCGCACCGACGCTTTAGCCATCCAAAGCTGGCCGTTATTGCTCCACGGGACTTCGTCTTTCTGCGCTTTTTCGCCAAGAACTAGTTGATATCGCGATTCGAGGGTGGGAACGATCTCTGGTGGTCGATCCCCGCACAACAAGAACTTTCGATTCTCTTGTTCGTAGCGGTTTTCACCAGCGTTGAATGCTCCGCTATATGACCCTTCAACGTACTCGACCGAAGTTGCTGCGCAGATGCTTGGGTGCCTATTCATATAATCCTGAAGTTGTCCAGGAGCATATAGGGTTTGATTAAATCCTGTTTTGCGCCAGATAACTGGTTCTGCGAAGTGAATTGAAACAGAATCACCGCGAGAAATTTCTGGGCGCCTGTAAACAACGCGGTTGCTTCCAGCGCAATATCTCGCAAAAGCGACCGAGTTCGACCTCTCTCCATCCTTGATAGACTTCCAAAACCTATCGCTCTTGTATATTTCGTTCGCAAAGAAAATGACAGGAACAAGAACGTAGACAAAAAGTACAACAACGGGAATCTGTTTCTTCTTCGTTGCCGTAATTGCAACTAAAATGACCAAAAAGCCCAATACGTACAAGAGTGGTACGCCAATGATTCCTACTGGGTCGGGCATTGCCACCTCCCTTCTTAGGCTAACGTTGGAGGTAACGGGCACCGAGGCGTAGCCGAGGGAACCCAAACGCGCAGCGTTTGGGTGTCCCGTTGACTGACGTGTTAGCCGCGCAAACCGTGACCGATTGAGGAATCGAATGGCTCGCCGCAGCTGCCAACCGACGAAAAGCCCGAACCGCAAAGCCTGCAGCGGGACCAGAAACGACTGCCGGAAAAGCGGCGACGGCCGCACCGGGAAAAACCGCTAACGACTGCACCGAAAGCCCGAAGGCGCCAAACGCGGACGCCGTAAAACGCGCACTCGCAGCTGATGGCGCCGCCTTTGAAGCCCGCGACCGTTGAGCGCGCAAGCACCGAGCAGCGTGATGACCCGCGGAGCCCGCAGCGGCATGCGGCGCAGTGCAAAGGGCAGGGCGCCGGGACGGCGATTCAATTGCTGACGTCAGGAATTGAGAGCTATTGAGCACGAGGCTAACGTTGGACGTAACGGGCGCCGGAGCGCAGCGGAGGGAACCAAAATGCGCAGCATTTTGGCGTCCCGTTGACGGACCTGTTAGCGGCAGCGTTGAAATCTGAACGGCGATTCATGCAGCGCAGGCCCGAAGTGAATTCGTTTGAAAATGCGAAACGGTTGCGGGGAAAACCGGTGACCACCGTAGAAACGATAACCGAGCGCGGCACCCGACTGCCGTGCAGGAATTGGTCCCCGAACCGAAACGGTACAAGCGCGGCAATGGAACCTTGGCCACGATGGCAAAGCCAACGCACGTTTCAAGTTCGGACGCTTTCAGCATTGACGCTAACGTTGGACGTGAGGGGCGCCGTAGCGCGAAGCGCGGAGGGAACCCAAAGCGCAGCTTTGGGCGTCCCACTCGACGGAATTGTTAGGCAATTTACTGGAGATTGGGTTGTTCATTTTCTCTGATGTAGCCCCAGACTCTTATTCCGTGGTCAATGATTGAAAACTTAGCGCCAACTGAGCGCGCGATCTCTATCAGTTCATCTGAATAGTCGACCACTTCTATCGGAAGCAGCGCGCCTTTGCGGATTTCCTTGTAGGCGAGGATGTCAAACCACTCCATGCTACTGAACTCACCCCAATACTGTGCAATTTCAGGGGTGAAGCTTATGCCGTCCTCGGGAAACCATGACCCATCTAGATCTTTCCTTCGATACTGAAACATCCGGTGGCTGGCGTTGAGAGATTGAAAAAGTGCTTGCCAGCGCGTGTTGTTCATTGCCGAAGTTAGCCTCTTTGCGCTGACGTATTCACGAGCCTGTTTGCTGGAGAGCATGGTTGCTGCGCTGCCTAACGTTGGACGTAACGGGCGCCGGAGCGCAGCGGAGGGCACCAAACTGCGCAGCAGTTTGGCGTCCCGTTGACGGACTTGTTAGCCGGCTTCATCGTTGCTGGGGCCGGCTGCTGCCGTAATGCGCGCGATTTCTTCTGGTGTTGCCCAAGAGATTGCACGAGCAAGGATTGCGGCAAACGAGAACCAAACGATCGCAACAGCACCGGGCGGAAAGCGGCCGAACCAAAGGCCAGCAAGGACCGCAACGGAAATGCTGACGCTAAAGAAGGCAATGAGCTTTCGATCGACGGCTAATTGATGCAGTCGTTGGTTGATTTCGGTCATGACGTTCTACGAGATAGGAATTGTTTGACGGCTAACGTTGGACGTAACGGGCGCCGGAGCGCAGCGGAGGGAACCAAAATGCGCAGCATTTTGGCGTCCCGTTGACGGACTTGTTAGCGGCAGCGTTGAAATTTGAACGGCGATTCATGCAGCGCAGGCCCGAAGTGCAGGGCATTGAGAAAGCGAAACGGTTGTGGGGAAAAGCTCGCGACCACGACCGAAACGATAACCGGGCGTGGCGCCCAACTGCCGTGCAGGAATTGGTCCCCGAACCGAAACGGTACAAGCGCCGCACGGGAACGTTGGCCACGCCGGCAAAGCCAACGCACGTTTCAAGTTCGGACGCTTTCAGCATTGACGCTAACGCAGAGTTAAAGGGCTGCCGAAGGCAGTCCCGTTGAACGACGAGTTAGAGCTTAGTTGTGAATGCGAATGGACCACACCAAGAACCCCAACCAAATCGGACAGATGAGCGCAAGGTTTGAGGCAAGAGAGCGAACAGATGTGCCCCGAAAAATTGCTACGAAAAACCAAAGAAATGGAAGCAAAACGCCACATTCGATGAGCAAATTGCGCCACAGATAGTAATTCCATAAATTCAGGTGGCCGGCGCTGGGCAGCACGCCAAAGGCAATGGCGGGCTCAGACGATGAGAACGGCCAGAACACAGGAACTGAATGCACCCCAACCAATAGATCGAGCCCGATGTGGGAGCAGGAAGCCACACAGAAGGCGAGTAAACCTGGGTGAGAAACGCCAGCTGCGAGAGTACGCGTAGTGGCCAGCCAGGCGAGCAAGCTGATGATTATGCAGAACAAAAGGGAGTGCGTGATGCGCGGATGGAAATCCATGCCGAGCCACCAACTGAACGGGTAGTCGAGATCTGGAGCGATTGATAGAAAGACAAGGAGCGGAAGCGCCCACTTGGCATGAGCTGAACTGAGCTTCGCTTGGCTGAAGTAGACGGCAGCGCCAACTGAGGCATGGCCGATGAAGGACGACATACGAGGGGTGAGCTCTAAAGTTTGAGATCAGGGGCTCCGACCGCAGGGAGGGAACCCGGCTTGCTGGGTGTCCCCTGGATCGAATTGTTAGAGCGGCGGCGCCTTCGATAGATGAGTAGCGCCCACATGCAAATCGCCAACTCCGCGACAAATGACCAATGGAGAATGAAATTTAGCCACCATGGATCGAAAACGGCTGGAACGACAAACAGAGCGAACGGCCGATCAATAAAGGGCGCGAACCACCATATATCGCCGACAAAGCTATCGAGAACTATATGAAGCATGCAGCCGCAGCAAAAGACCAAACACAGGAATGACGCTTTCGATGCATGGGACAGCCGCAACCAAATTGCTGAGGCCGCAAGCAGCAACAGCCAAACGATGGGCCAATGGGTGAAGTACTTGTGATGATGGGTTTGGCGGTGATCCGCCAGATAAAAATACGCCATATCGAAGTCGAGCGCTAACGCCCCAGCCACGCCAGACGTAATCACTGCAGCGGCGGAGGCTGGCAGATTACGAACTCTCTCGACGAGCATTGATGAGAAAACGTAGCCGGACGGGATATGGGCGATGAACATCTGAGCTCTAACGTTGGACGTAACGGGCGCCGGAGCGTAGCGGAGGGCACCAAACTGCGCAGCAGATTGGCGTCCCGTTGACGGACCTGTTAGCGGCAGCGTTGAAATTTGAACGGCGATTCATGCAGCGCAGGCCCGAAGTGCAGGGGATTGAGAAGGCGAAACGGTTGCGGGGAAAACCCGAAACCACGCAGGAGACGATAGCCGAGCATTGCACCGAACTGCCGTGCAGGAATTGGTCCCCGAACCGAAACGGTACAAGCGCTGCACGGGAACGTTGGCCACGCCCGCAGAGCCAATGCACGTTTCGAGTTCGGACGCTTTCAGCATTGACGCTAACGTAAAGCTAACCGGCACCGAGGCGCAGCCGAGGGAACCCAAATGCGTAGCATTTGGGGGTCCGGTTGAGCGACAAGTTGGGCGTCACTTTTCCCAAATAGAGTAGAGCACTGCTTCGGCGCTTGGCGCGGATCTGGGGTCCCTCGGGAAGTCGGCAAGGAACTGAATGCCAACAAGCTTGCTCAACACCCGTCGATACGGCGTCTTGTCGGACCACTGTTTCTCCTCAGTACTTGTGACCTCTACGACCAGCAAGGCCGGGGTTCGGCGACCGAACTTCGCGGCAACTGCTTCCAGTTGTCGCGCCACGGCTTCTTCTGGCGAGAATAGTATTCTGTTTGGAGCGTCGGATATTGCAAGCTCATATCTCTCGGTGCCGAGTTTCGTATGTATGGGATACGGTCGCCGATCTAAACATTCCCGTTCAAAACACACTCCAAATCGACGACGATCAATATCGTATGGCGCAAGATGCAATGTGTAGAGGAATGAGACGTAGCGAGATGGCGCGCCATTCAAACGAGATTGGAGGGTTCGGGTGATGGCCATCTCAATATCGCGCTTCTTGAATGCGTCACCCTCTCGAATGTACTGCGCGGCCAACGTCGGTAGGGGAGGTTGTGAGTGCAGCAGTTGCGGCCCCAAAATCTCCACTTGTGGCAAAGGAGCATTGCTGAGGAGGTGGTACTCGCGGATAAGCTGATCCGAATAGGCAAGGTAGTCAGAGGGCGGAATGTCGGCCATTGCCAACTGTGCAGTGAGCAGGAGTGAGGTGCATGCAAGAAGCTTCTTCATAACTTCTCCTCTGGATTATGCGGTTGCTTTGACGCCCAACGTAGAAGTGAGGGGCGGCCGGAGCGAAGCGTAGGGAACCACAAGCGCAGCTTGTGGCCGTCCCTCTCGACTGCCGGGTTAGCCGGGTTTGAGTACATCTTCTCGACACCGCGTGACAATTGTTGAAGGTGAAGTCGTCCGACGAATGACAAAGCAAGGCTTTGACAGGGCGTAGAACTGCTCAGACCAAGGAGATGCGCCAAGGCGAGCCAGAAGTTGTGACATTCGTTCTTCATTTAGGCGATCTCGTTTGTGGCGTGCCTTATAGAGTTGCAGGTCCTCTTCCTTTAATGCCGGACCGCTTTCGAAGAACTCCCATTTGGTGTCTTGCTGCGAGGCATGTACTGAGCGCTCAAGTACGTTGGAGCCACTAACCTGACGATGACAAAATCTCGCTCCAGATTGCATTGATGTCCAGTCGTCGTGCGCGGACCAGTGCAAGGTGGTAAGCGCGTGGTTCAAGGTTAAACAGTGGCACAAGGAATCATAGCCGTCACATAGAAAGCTATTGTTCCAGAGGACACTCCATTTGGAATGGGTCGGCAACACCAAGTAGAAAGTTGGAACGTTTGCGAACTCTGTTGCTGCGCCAAATGCGGCATCAAGATTTTTGAAAACCTCCCAAGAAGTACTTACAGTCTCATTTCCAACTAAACGAGAAACCTCTGCGTGAACGGCTGCCGCAACAATTTCATGATTGCCCTCAACAAGATCGAGTGCTTGTGTGGTGGGCCACCATCTTTGTATGGCTTCACTGCGAAGGTGCGTCATATCTTGTGGGCTAACGTTGAAAGTAACCGGCACCGGAGCGCCAGCGCAGGGAACCCAAACTGCTAAGCAGTTTGGGTGTCCGGTT
>NZ_JAPFHA010000004.1 GCF_026586805.1 Niveibacterium sp. 24ML
TGCTCGGCGTTTCAGAGGGGAATGGAAAAGCGTCGACGCTCAACCGTTGCAGATCTCCGGTAACCCGGACGCAAGCCAAAGGCCGGAGTTCGGGAGGTGCACTTGCCTCGGACTCTCCCGCCGCCCCTGATGCCGCTGCGCTGCATCCAGGCTACGAATGCACAACGCGCAATGAAACAGCGACGTTTTTGCTTTTGGGTCCCGTCGAGAGCGCCGAGCAGCGCAGCGGGGTCGGGGGATCGGCGCGTAGCGACGACGGCGAGGACTGTCTGAGCGGCGGGCG
Organism: Niveibacterium sp. 24ML; assembly: GCF_026586805.1. Taxonomy (GTDB): domain Bacteria; phylum Pseudomonadota; class Gammaproteobacteria; order Burkholderiales; family Rhodocyclaceae; genus Niveibacterium. Next base: position 284 of record NZ_JAPFHA010000004.1, read on the forward strand.
TAGCCCGGCGCGAGTTCCGCAGCCGCCCGACTTCGCGAGCAGTGCAGGGGAGTCAGGTGCGCAGCGCCTGACCGCGAACGCCGGGTCGCTTTTTCTTGGTTACTTCTTTTGGCGAAGCAAAAGAAGTAACACGCCCGCCGGGGCGGGACCCGGCTTCAGCGGCACGGGCGTGCTTATTGAATCAGGCGAGTCGCAAGCTTCAGACAGCAAAACGGAGTCAGGCCATTGGGCCACATCGGTGCTCATGTCTGTGCCTCGTGCGGCTTGTATGGCGAACCATTCAAGCAGCCGGCGCCCGGCAGATCGGGGGATCTGCCGTCGCAACCTAACCCACACCAGAACGCCGCCCCAGCGGCGCGTCCAAAACCTTCATCGGGGGAGATGAATGTTCGACAAGATCCTGATCGCCAACCGTGGCGAGATCGCCTGCCGCGTGATTCGCACCGCGCGCCGCCTCGGTATCCGCACGGTGGCGGTGTATTCCGATGCCGATGCCTCGGCACGTCATGTTCGCATGGCGGACGAAGCCCTGCGGATCGGCCCGGCGCCCGCGCGTGAGTCCTACCTGTCGATCACCGCGATCCTGGATGCGGCGCTGCGCAGCGGCGCGCAGGCGGTGCATCCGGGTTACGGCTTTCTTTCCGAGAACGCGGACTTTGCCGAGGCGTGTGCGGCGGCGGGTTTGGTGTTCATCGGCCCACCCGCGGCGGCGATCCGTGCGATGGGTTCGAAGTCGGCCGCCAAGGCGCTGATGGAGAAGGCTGGCGTGCCGCTGGTGCCGGGTTACCACGGTGAGGTGCAGGACCCGAACCTGCTGGCTGCCAAGGCGGCGGCGATTGGCTTCCCGGTGCTGATCAAGGCGAGCGCGGGCGGTGGTGGCAAGGGTATCCGCATCGTCACGCAGGCCGACGATTTCTCGGCGGCGCTCGCCTCGTGCAAGCGCGAATCGGCGGCCTCGTTTGGCGATGAGCGCGTGCTGGTTGAGCGCTACTTGCAACAGCCGCGCCATATCGAAGTGCAGGTGTTCGCAGATCGTTTCGGCAACGTGGTGCATCTGTTCGAGCGCGATTGCTCGGTGCAGCGTCGTCACCAGAAAGTGCTGGAGGAAGCGCCTGCGCCGGGCATGACGCCGGAGCGCCGCGCCGCGATGGGCGCCGCGGCGGTGGAAGCGGCGCGTGCGATTGGCTACGTGGGTGCCGGCACGGTCGAGTTCATCTGTGAGCCGGACGGGCGCTTCTACTTCATGGAGATGAACACCCGCCTGCAGGTCGAGCATCCGGTCACCGAGATGATTACCGGGCTCGATCTGGTTGAGTGGCAGTTGCGCGTTGCGGCCGATGAGCCCCTGCCGCTGGCGCAGGAACAGATCAGCTTGCGTGGCCACGCGATCGAGGCGCGGGTGTACGCCGAAGATCCGTCGCGCGGATTCCTGCCGGCCACCGGCACGCTGAGCCATCTGCAGACGCCGGCCGAGGGCGTGCACGTGCGCATCGACAGCGGTATTGAAGAGGGCGACGCGATCACGCCGCATTACGACCCGATGATCGCCAAGCTGATCGTGTGGGATGAAACCCGCGAGCGCGCACTCGCGCGAATGCTGCAATCGCTTGGCAGCTACCGCATCGTCGGGGTTGGTAACAACGTCGAGTTCCTTTCGCGCCTGGTGGCTTGCCCGGCCTTCACCGCGGCGGCGCTCGATACCGGGCTGATCGAACGCGAGCGCGACTACCTGTTCCCGGCATCGAGTGAGGCGCCGATCGAGGTGTTTCTGCTTGCGGCATTGGCACGTTTGCTGCGCGAACGCCATGAGGGGCGCGACGCGCATTCGCTTTGGGCGGCGCGTGACGGCTGGCGGCTGACTGGTGCGGCGCGGCGCGTGCTGGTGTATCGCCACGACGACCGCGAAGAGCGGGTGTTGGTGACCTACGAGGCGGGGGGCTATCGGCTCGAATGCGGCGGCCGCAGTGTGCAGGCCTGCGGCGAGTTGGGGCCGCGCGACGAGTTGCGCGCGGTGTTCGACGGTAGCCGCCTTAACGCCACCGTGGTGGTGGCGCGCGAGCGGCGCCATGTGTTCCTGCACGGCCGTTGCTGGGTGCTGGCGGCGGTCGATCCGCTGGTACGCCGTGCGCAGGGGCGCGAAGCCGGTGGCGGGCTGGCGGCGCCGATGCCGGGCAAGGTGGTTGCCCTGCTTGCGACGCCTGGTGCGCCGGTTGAACGTGGCGCGCCCTTGCTGGTGCTCGAAGCCATGAAGATGGAGCACACGATTGCCGCCCCCGCGGCGGGCACGGTGAAGGCCTTCCGTTTTGGTGTCGGCGATCAGGTCAGCGATGGCGCCGAACTGCTCGATTTCGAGGTCGCGCCCGCATGATCCGCCACCTGGTGCTGGTCCGTTTCCGCGCCGACGCGGGCGCTGCTGAGCAGGCGGCGGTGATCGGCGCCTTCCGCGCATTGCCGGCGGCGATTGCCGAGGTTCTGGCGTTTGAGGATGGCGCCAATGTCAGTCCAGAGGGGCTGGCGCACGGCTTTGATCAGGCCTTTCTGCTCAGTTTCGCGACGGCGCAGGCCCGCGATGCTTACCTGGTACACCAGGCGCACACGGCCTTTGTGGCGCAGAGCCAGCCGGTGATCGAGCGGGCCTTGGTATTCGATTGGGAGACTGCGTGATGCTGGATCTGGTGGTGGTGGGCGGCTACGCCGCGGCCGAGTGGCAGGCCGGGTTTGATGCCTGTGGGGCGCCGATCCGGGTGCATGATGCGGACACGGCGCCGCCTTGTCGCTACGCACTGGCGTGGGCACCGCCGGCCGGCTTCTTCGCCTCGCACCCGACGCTTGAAGTGGTGTTTTCGATGGGGGCGGGCGTCGAACACCTGCTTGCTTCAGACATGCCGCGTGACTTGCCGATCATCCGGCTTGAAGACGCCGGCATGGCGCCGCAGATGGCGGGCTACGCGGTGTGGGGTGTGCTGCGCCACTTGCGCAACTTCGACACGCTGGCAGCGGCCGCTGGGGCCGGTGGCGACTGGGGCGCGTGGCGCAGCCCGCCCGCCACCGATGCGCGCGTCGGTGTGATGGGGCTCGGGGTGATGGGGCAGGCCGTGCTCGCAGCGCTCGCTCCGCTGGGCTTTGCGCTACGTGGCTGGAGCCGCACGCCGCGCGATATCGCTGGCGTCGAGTGCCATGCCGGGCGTGCCACGCTCGACCGCTTCCTCGACGGGCTCGATGCGCTGGTGTGCGTGCTGCCGCATACGCCGGATACGACGGATCTGCTGGATGCCGCGCGCTTTGCCCGGCTCGCCCCGGGCGCGCTGGTGCTGAACGCCGGGCGCGGCAGTCTGATTGTCGACGCCGACCTCATCGCTGCGCTCGACAGCGGACACCTGGGCGCGGCCTTGCTCGATGTTTTTCGCGAAGAACCCTTGCCGGCCGGGCATGTCTATCTGCGGCATCCGCGCGTGACGGTGACGCCGCACATCGCTGCCCGCACGCAAATCCCGCTGACCGCGCGGCAGGTGGCCGTGAAGATCGCGCAGATCGAGGCCGGACAATCCGTGAGCGGACGGGTGGATCGGGCGCGGGGCTACTGAGTCTGCCTTTGCAAGCAGAATGGCGCTTTGCGGATGGAGCACGAATCGATGAGTGCAGAGATTGAATGCCTCGCTTCCGAGGTGGTGTATCGGAACCGCTGGTTGCGTGTGCGCGAAGACCGTATCCGCCGCCCGAGCGGCGCCGAAGGCATCTACGGCGTGGTCGAGAAGCCCGACTTCGTGGTGATCGCGCCGATCGAGAACGGCATGATCTATCTCGTGCAGCAGTACCGATACCCGGTGGCTGGGCGTTTCTGGGAGCTGCCGCAAGGTGCGTGGGAAGACTCCCCCGACGCAGCACCCGAACGGCTGGCCGCCGGCGAGCTGCGCGAGGAGACCGGCCTGGTCGCCAGTTCGATCCGCAATGCCGGCCATCTGTATCTTGCCTACGGCTTTTGCAATCAGGGCTACCACGTGTTTCTGGCGAGCGGACTGAGCCACGTCGGTGAGCAGCGCGACGCCGAAGAGGAAGATCTGATCGCGCGCGCCTTCCCGCTCGGCACGGTGGACGCGATGATCACCAAGGGTGAGATCAAGGATGCGACGACGGTTGCCGCATTGGGCCTGCTGCGGCTCAAGGGCTGGATCTGAAGCGCGGTTCGACACGATGAAGGGCTACGCATGAGCACCAAGGCTTTCCCCGAGCGGGTTCGCATCGTTGAAGTCGGCCCGCGCGACGGCTTGCAGAACGAGAAGTCGCCGGTTTCGACCGCGATCAAACTGGGCTTAATCGAAGGTCTCGCCAACGCGGGCCTGAGCGTGATCGAGGCGACCGCGTTTGTCTCGCCGAAGTGGGTGCCGCAGATGGCCGATGCCGCGGCGGTGATGGCCGGCCTGCCGCTGCGCACGGGCCTGCGTTACCCGGTGCTGACACCCAACCTCAAAGGCTTTGAGGCGGCGCTCGCGGCCGGCGCCAAAGAGGTGGCGATCTTTACCGCCGCGTCGGAGACCTTCTGCGAGAAGAACACCAACTGCAGCATCGACGAGAGCTTTGCGCGCTTCGCGCCGATCATGGCGGCAGCACGCGACGCCGGCGTTGCCGTGCGGGGCTACGTTTCCTGCGTGCTCGGCTGCCCGTTCGAGGGCGATATTGCGCTGGATCGGGTGCTTGCAGTGAGCGAACGCTTGCTGGCGATCGACTGCTACGAAGTGAGCCTGGGAGACACCATCGGCGTCGGCACGCCCGGCTCCACCGCGCGCTTGTTCGATTCGCTCTGCGCACGGATTCCGGCCGACAAGCTCGCCGGCCATTTCCACGACACCTGGGGGCAGGCGCTGCCGAACATCCTCACCAGCCTGGGGTACGGCATCGCCACCTTCGACAGCTCGGTGGCCGGCCTTGGCGGCTGCCCTTACTCGCCGGGGGCGAGTGGGAACGTCGCGACCGAAGACGTGGTCTACATGCTCAACGGGCTCGGTATCGAGACCGGCGTATCGCTTGATGCGTTGGTGGATACCGCGGCCTTCATTTCGGATGCCCTTGGCCGCGCGCCGGCGAGCCGGGTAGCGCGGGCCGCGCTGGCGCGGCGCCTGCGGCAGGCCGGCGAGTGAGGATCAAGACATGAGGCCAGGGTGTGTAGCGATTGGCGGGCCACGCGCGTGCCGGTGAGTGGCCAGGCGCCAGCTTCGCCCTGTATCGGCCTGTGCCGGATCGATCCCCGCAATGGCTACTGCGAGGGCTGCCAGCGCACCATCGAGGAGATCAGCGCATGGTCAGGCGCGGACGATGCGCACAAGCGCCTGATCTTGCACCGGGTAGCCGAACGCCGAGCCTGCGCCGACTGGTTTGACGCCGACCTGCGCGGCGATTGTGATCGCAGCTGAGCGTTCGGCGCGCCAAAGTGCGTCAACCAGGTGGCGCCTTGTCAGGGCTGCCAGCGTGGGCACGTCGCTGTTAGACTTCGGGCTCTTCAAACACTCTGCCGGTCAGCCGACTGGCGTGGCTGGCCCCGATGCATGAATTGCGCACTACGATTGATATTCAGGCATCGCCGAACCAGGTCTGGTCAATCCTCACGGATTTCTCGTCCTACCCCGAGTGGAACCCCTTCATCCGCGAAGTGCGGGGCGAACCGATTGCCGGGCGTTCGCTCAATGTATCGATTGTGACGGCCTCTTCCAAAACGCTGCGCAGCTTCTGGCCGCGGGTGCTGGCGTCGCAGGCGCCGCGCGAACTGCGCTGGCAAGGCCGTCTGCTGGCCGCCGGCCTGCTCGACGGCGAGCAACGCTTCAAGCTGGTGCAGCGTTCGGATGGCAGTACCCGTTTGGTCCATAGCCAGTGCTTCACCGGGCTGCTGGTGCCCCTGCTGAGGATGCGCCTTGATCGTGAGGCACGGCCGGGCTTTGAAGCCATGAACACCGCACTGAAGTCGCGCGCCGAAGCGCGCAAGTAAGCCTTCCTCCATTCGGCGGCGCGGTCCGCTGATTGCCGGTGCGCCGCGCGCCCCCGGCGTCCTCTGCTATGCGTCCCTTTTTCGCATCGCGCCCGCTGTGGCGTGCGGCGCATGTGCGCCTGTCCGACTGGGTTGCAGCGGGGTTTCTGATTTCCTCGCTTGATACAAGTTGCTCGTTTTGGCGTTAAATCAAAAAATATTTTGATAACCCCATTGGCAACACTCAAACTTTGGATTAGGGTTCACCCCAATCAGGGACAACCCTAATGCGGTGTCCCAGTTCAAGAGCTTCGCCCCTGCTTGCTTAGCGAGCGGACAAGAAGAGATGGCGGGCACCAAGCCCGCAAGAGCCACTACAAAGGAGACTTCAATGAAATCAAGCCCGATGCGTCGTGCCCTGCTGACTGCCTTCACTGCCGGTGTTGCCCTGATGGCAGCCCCTGCATTTGCCGATAAGGCGAACCCGAAGATTGGCTTCTCGATCGATGACCTGCGCGTTGAGCGCTGGGCCCGCGACCGCGATTACTTCGTTGAAGCCGCCAAGACCCTGGGTGCAACCGTCAGCGTGCAGTCGGCCGATGCCAACGAGCAGCGCCAGATCTCGCAGATCGAGAACCTGATCGCTCAGAAGGTTGACGTGATCGTGATCGTTCCCTTCAACTCGAAGGTGCTGACGAACGTGATCAAGGAAGCAAAGAAGGCCGGCATCAAGGTCGTGTCGTATGACCGCCTGATCCTGAACGCCGACGTCGACGCCTACATTTCCTTCGACAACGAGCGCGTTGGCCAGCTGCAGGCCGAAATGGTCGTGAAGGCCCAGCCGAAGGGCAACTACTACCTGCTCGGCGGCTCGCCGACCGACAACAACGCCAAGCTGCTGCGCGAAGGCCAGATGAAGGTCCTCAAGCCGTACGTCGACAAGGGCGACATCAAGATCGTCGGCCAGCAGTGGGTGAAGGAATGGAACCCGTCTGAAGCGCTGTCGATCGTTGAGAACGCACTGACTGCCAACAAGAACAAGATCGATGCAATCGTCGCTTCGAACGACGGTACCGCTGGTGGCGCAATCCAGGCCCTGGCTGCACAGAACCTTGCTGGCAAGGTCGCAATCTCGGGCCAGGACGCCGATCTGGCTGCTTGCAAGCGCGTCATCGCTGGCACGCAAACCGGTACGGTCTACAAGCCGCTCAAGCTGATTGCTTCGGAAGCTGCAAAGCTGTCGGTGCAACTGGCCAAGGGTGAGAAGGTTGCATTCAACAATGCAATCGATAACGGCACCGCCAAGAAGATTGACTCGGTCCTGCTGACCCCGACGGTCATCACCAAGGCCAACATCGATCAGCTCGTGACCGACAACTTCTACACCAAGAAGCAACTCGGCCTGTAATCCGCCAGACCCGGCCCGGTTCATCCGAACCGGGCTGGCCCCGGCAGGGGCGCCCAAGTCCGTTCGGGGCGCCTCTCGCCGCACTCAAACCAGATAAGGAACAACCATGTCCGAATACCTCCTGGACATGCGAGGCATCGTCAAAGAATTCAGCGGCGTCAAGGCGCTCGACGGTATCAGTCTGCAGGTTCGCGCCGGCGAGTGTGTCGGGCTCTGCGGTGAGAATGGTGCCGGCAAATCAACGCTGATGAAGGTGCTCTCGGCGGTTTATCCCCACGGAACCTGGGACGGCCAGATCTTCTGGGAAGGCAAGGAACTCAAGGCCCGCACGATCCGCGAAACCGAAGATGCCGGCATCGTGATCATTCACCAGGAATTGATGCTCGTGCCGCAGCTGTCGGTTGCCGAGAACATCTTCATGGGTAACGAGATCACGCTACCGGGCGGCCGCATGAATTACTCGGCGATGTACCAGCGCGCAGAAGCCCTGATGCATGAGCTGAAGATGCCCGATATCAACGTGGCGCTGCCGGTGATGCACTACGGCGGCGGTCACCAGCAACTGATCGAGATCGCCAAGGCCCTCAACAAGAAGGCCAAGCTGCTGATCCTCGACGAACCGACTTCCTCGCTGACCAAGTCCGAAACCCAGATCCTGCTGAACATCATCAAGGATCTGAAGAAGAAGGGCGTCGCCTGCGTGATGATCAGCCACAAGCTCGACGAGATCGCCGAGGTGTGCGACACGATTTCCGTGATCCGTGACGGCACGCATGTGGGCACCCGCCCGATGTCGGGCATGGATACCAACGAGATCATCACGATGATGGTTGGCCGCGAGATCAAGAACCTGTTCCCGCGCGAAGAGCACCCGATTGGCGAGGTGGTCTTCGAGGCCAAGCATGTCACCTGCTACGACGTGAACAACCCGCAGCGCAAGCGGGTGGACGATGTTTCCTTCCAGCTGCGCAAGGGCGAGATCCTCGGCGTGGCCGGCTTGGTTGGCGCAGGCCGGACCGAGCTGGCGATGGCGATCTTCGGCTGTTACGCCGGCCACCATTCGCTTGAAATGACGCTCGAAGGCAAGACGATCCAGGTGAAGACCCCCAAGGATGCGGTCGAGCAAGGCATCTGCATGGTGCCGGAAGATCGCAAACGTCATGGCATCGTGCCGCTGATGGGCGTGGGTCACAACATCACGATTTCGACGCTGCCCAACTATGCAAAGCACGGCAGCATCGATGCCGAAGCGGAAATGCACACGATCCAGCAGTCGATCGCGCGGATGCGTATCAAGACCGCGACGCCGCTGCTGCAGATCCGCGGCCTCTCGGGCGGCAACCAGCAGAAGGCGGTGGTCTCGAAGATGCTGCTGCCGAGCCCGAAGGTGTTGATCCTCGACGAGCCGACCCGCGGCGTGGATGTGGGCGCGAAGTACGAGATCTACAAACTCATGTTCGAGCTGGTCAAGCAGGGGCTGTCGATCATCATGATCAGCTCCGAACTGCCGGAAGTGCTGGGCATCAGCGATCGCGTGCTGGTGATGGGTGAGGGCAAGCTGCGTGGCGATTTCGTCAACCAGGGCCTGACCCAGGAGCAAGTGCTTACCGCTGCACTCGGCCAGAGTGACCATCCGCTCGCCGCCTGATTTCCAAGATCACTATAAAAAACTAGAGGCACACCAAATGAGTTCCGCTGCCAAAAGCATCAAGAAGCTCTTCTCGCAGTACAAAGTACTCGCGCTGGGCTTGGCGATCGTCTTTATCTGGACTTTCTTCGGTTACATGACAATGACCGACGAAGGCTCCGCCTTCCTTACCTCGCGCAACTTTTCCAACCTGATGCGCCAGATGGCCATCACCGGCATGCTTGCGTGCGGCATGGTGTTCGTCATCATCGCGGGCGAAATCGATCTTTCGGTCGGCTCGCTGCTGGGCTTGCTCGGCGGCCTTGCGGCCGTGCTTGATGCCACCTACAAGGTGCCGGTTGCGGGCACCGTGGCGATCGTCTGCTTTGCCGGCGTGCTGGTCGGCCTGCTCAACGGTTACTGGGTGTCTTACCTGCGTGTGCCGTCCTTCATCGTTGGTCTGGCGGGCATGCTGGCTTTCCGCGGCATCTTGGTCGGGATCACCGAGGGCAGCACCGTGCCAGTTGAGTCCGAGGGCCTCATCGCCATCGGCCAGGCCTACCTGCCGGCGAAGATCGGCTACTTGCTTGCGCTGATCCTGTTCGGCCTGCTCGCATTCATCATGCTGCGCACCCGTGCCAACCGCGCCAAATACAACCTGACGGTTGACCCAATGTGGCAGGACGGCATGAAGCTCGCACTGACCGGTGCGCTGATCTTCGGCTTTGTCCACACGCTGGAGTCTTACCAGGGCGTGCCGGTGCCGGTACTGGTGGTGCTGGTGATCGCCGGTGTCTTCAGCTTCATGGCTAACAGCACCGTGTTCGGTCGCCGCATCTACGCGATCGGTTCCAACCTCGAAGCAACCCGCCTGTCCGGTGTGAATGTGCAGTTCGTGAAGATGGCGATCTTCGGCATCATGGGCCTGATGTGCGCCTTCGCGGGTCTGACCACCACCGCGCGGCTGGCCTCCGGGTCGCCTTCGGCCGGCAATATGGGCGAACTCGACGCAATCGCATCCTGCTTCATCGGCGGTACTTCGATGCGCGGCGGTTCCGGCACGATCTCCGGCGCGCTGATCGGCGCACTGATCATGACGAGTCTGGATAACGGCATGTCGATGCTGGGTGTCGAGACCTTCTGGCAGATGATCGTCAAGGGCAGCATCCTGCTGCTGGCCGTGTGGGTTGACGTGATGTCGGGCTCCAACGAGCGCTGAAAACAGGGTTGTAGTCGGTCTTCCGGGTCTCCTCCCGGATGCCTTGGGGGCGCTTTGCGCCCCCTTTTTGCTTGATGGGGGTCACCACGCGGGGGCCCCGCTTCACGTAGACTTCGCCGCTTTTGTTGCAGGAGGCCGCCATGGCCGCATTTGAACTGACCCCTGAACTCCAGTTCGGCCACGCCGAGATGGATGCCACGCATGAAGACTTTGCTGTCGCAGTCAATGCCATGTGCCTGGCCGCCGATGCCGAACTGGCTCCGAGCCTCGACGCCCTGATCGAACACTGCATCGCCCATTTCGACCAGGAAAACGCCTGGGCCGAATCGATCGGCTTTCCGGCTTGCCATCGCAACGAACACGAGCGTGTGCTCGCGGTGATGCGGGCGGTGCGCAGTGAGCTCGACAAGGGTGATTTCGGGCTGGCGCGCCGTCTGGCCGCCGAGTTGCCGGTGTGGTTCCGCCACCATGCCGCAAGCATGGATGCTGCGCTGGCTGCAATGCTCAAGAACGGTTTGACGATGGCGGATATCGATCAGGCCCCGATCGCCTCACCCTGCGGGGGCTCGCACGCCTGCAAGAATCACGATCATGACGAGGACGGCGAGCATTGCCACAGCCATGAAGGCGACGCTGCGCACACTTGCGACGGCAGTGGCGGCTGCCATAGCCACTGATTCGCGCAGGCTGCCAGGGGCTGCGCCCCTGCGGTGAGAATGCGACAATCGCGGCGCACCTACCGGTGCGCCGCTTTCTTTTCGGCCTACCCGGCCCAACCAAAATAGAAAAGAACCCATGTCTTCCCATCTGCATCCGGCTGTCCCCGACGCCGACGAGTTCGAACGCCATCCTCCCGGTCTCAAGGTCATCTTCTTCACCGAAATGTGGGAGCGCTTCTCCTACTACGGTATGCGGGCTCTGCTCGTGCTGTACCTGGTCAACGCCCTGCACTATGAGCGCAAGGATGCACTGGAGCTCTACGGTATCTACACCGGGCTGGTGTACCTGACGCCGCTGCTGGGCGGCTACCTTGCCGACAAATACCTTGGCATGCGCCAGGGCGCGGTGATCGGCGGCCTGATCATGATGCTGGGGCACTTCGCGATGGCCTTCGAGCCGCTGCTGCACCTGGCGCTGGGCCTCCTGATCCTGGGCAACGGGTTTTTCAAGCCGAACACCTCGTCAATGGTGGGCAAGCTCTACCGCGAGCACGACCCGCGTCGCGATGGCGGCTACACGATCTTCTACATGGGCATCAACCTCGGCGCCTTCTTCTCACCCCTGATCGCCGGCACGCTCGGTGAAAAGGTGGGCTGGCACTGGGGCTTCGGTTCTGCAGGTGTCGGCATGGCCATCGGCGTGTTCGTGCTGCTTCGCTGGCAGCATTTGCTCGGCGATGCGGGCTTGCGGCCGGGGCAAACCACCATCGATCGCCGCGACTGGACGACGATTCTGACGATCACCGCAGCCAGCGTGCCCTTCGTCTACCTCGTGATGGGCGTCTGGTCGATGGTGTCCGGCTTTGTCGCGCCGTTGCCCTTGTTGGGCAAACTGGCGCTGGGGTTTGCGGTGATCGGCCTCGCTTTGTGGGTGCCAACGCAGTTTGGCGCCAAAGACCCGCATGCCAAACCGCTCACGCGGGAAGACCGCGATGCCGTGCTCGCGATCTGCATCGTGGTCTTCTTCGTCATCTTTTTCTGGATGGGTTTCGAGCAGGCCGGCGGCACGATGAACCTGTTCGCCGACCAGCAGACCGATCGCCATGCGTTCGGATTCGAGATTCCGGCCTCCTGGTTTCAGTCGATCAACCCCTTGGTGATTGTGCTGCTGGCGCCGGTCTTCTCGGTGATGTGGACGCGGCTGGATCGCTCGCGCTTCGCCTTGCCGGTGACAGCCAAGCAGGCGCTGGGCATGATCGTGCTGGGCCTGGGCTTCATCGTGCTGGCCATCGCCCAAGGCCGTGCGGAAGAATTCGGCACGGTCGGGCCGCACTGGCTCTTCATCGTTTACTTCCTGCACACGATTGGCGAGTTGATGCTCTCGCCGGTGGGCCTGTCGATGGTCTCCAAGCTCGCGCCTGCTCGCTTTGGCGGTTTGCTGATGGGGGTCTGGCTGCTCAGTTCGGCCGTCGCCAACTATCTGTCCGGGATCCTTGAGCATATGCTGCAGGACTCCGGCATCCCCCTGTACTGGTTCCTCGTTGGTTCGTCGATCGGTGCGGGTCTGGTCTTGCTGGCGCTCACGCCCATGCTCAAGAAACTCATGCACGGCCGCGACTGAACGGGCCTGCATCGTGTGTTGGGGGGCGGGTCGCCAAGTGGCCCGCCCTTGTTGTTTCCGGGCGGTGCTCGCGGTGCGCGGCGTCATCACCTATAGTCCGCAGGGCGGACAACTACAGGTGGGGGGATTGGATGTCAGTGTCGCTGCAACTGCTGATCGTGCTGGGCCTGATCGTGTTCAGCGCGTTCATCTCGATCTCGGAAATCTCGCTGGCCAGCGCGCGGCGGATCAAACTGCAGGCCCTGGCCGATAGCGGTGAGGCGCGCGCCGCCCTGGTCATCGGACTGCAGGAGCAGCCCGGCCATTTCTTCACGGTTGTTCAGGTGGGGCTGAACACGGTGGCAATCCTCGGCGGCATCGTAGGCGAAGGGGCGCTTTCGCCCACCTTCACCCGGCTTGTGCAGCTTGCCGGCCTTGGCGCGGAGTCGTCCGAAACCGTGGGTTTCCTGCTCTCCTTCGTCACCATCACGGCGCTCTTCATCCAGTTTGCCGACCTGATTCCGAAACGCATCGCCATGGCGCAGCCCGAACTCTGGGCGATCCGGATCGTCGGCCCGATGCGCGTGCTGACCCTGCTGATGGCACCCTTGGTGCTGGTGTTCAATGGCATTGCCAACCTGTTCTTTCGCCTGACCGGTTTGCCCGCTTCGCGCGAGGACCGCGTCACCACGGACGACATCGTGGCAATGGTCGACGCCGGGGCCGATTCCGGCGCCCTGCAAGGCAACGAGCATCAGCTGATCGGCAACGTGCTGGGGTTTGGCGAACGCCCGGTCGCTGCCGCGATGACGCCACGCGATAGCGTGGTCTTCCTTGATGTCACGGAAGATGCTGCCACGCTGCGCGAGAAACTGATGACCGGCCACGCCGAGGATTTCCTGGTGTGCCGCGAGCGCATCGACGATGTGATCGGCTTCCTCGAACTGCGCGACCTGATGCCGGTGCTCGCCGCGGGCGACATCGACAACCTGCCGGCGGCGCTCAGCCACCTCGAGCTGCGCAAACCGCTGGTGGTGCCCGACGCGCTGAACCTCGCCGACATGCTTGAACGCTTCAAGGACGCCCGCAACGACTTTGCGGTGGTGGTCAACGAATACGCACTGGTGGTCGGCACCGTGACGCTGGACGATCTGGTGCATTGCCTGATGGACCACATCGTTGTGCCGCAGTACGACCAGCAGATCGTGCAGCGCGGCCCGGGTTCGTGGCTGGTCGACGGCATGACGCCGATCGGAGACGTAAAGGGCCTGATCGACGTTGAGTACGCGCCGGGGGAAGAGGGCTACGACACCGCCGCAGGTTTCATGATGTACATGATGAAGCGCATTCCCAAACGCGCCGAAGGTTTCGAGTTTGCCGGCCACCGCTTCGAGGCGGTCGATATCGACAATTTCAAGATCGATCAGGTCATGGTGACCCGCATCGAGTGAGGAGCTGTGCCATGGCCGACACCGCCCTTTTGATTGCAACCCGCAAGGGCCTCTGGATTCTGCGGGGCAACGCTGCGCGCACCGACTGGCAGCTCGAAGGCCCGCACTTTCTCGGCAATGTGATCCACCATGCGCGGCTCGACCCGCGCGATGGCTGCACCCTGGTGGTCGCGGCACGCACCGGCCACCTGGGGCCGACCGTCTTTCGCTCCATCGATGGCGGGGCGAGCTGGCAGGAGGCCGTGACACCACCGGCCTTCCCAAAAGCGGAAGGCGGGCGGGTCGTCGATCATGTGTTCTGGCTCACCCCCGGCCATGCCAGCGAGCCCGGCACCTGGTACGCCGGCACCAGCCCGCAGGGCCTCTTCGTGTCGCGCGATGGCGGCGCCAACTGGGCGGCGGTTGAGGGCTTCAACGAGCACCCCGATCGGCGCGCCTGGTGCGGTGACGACAAGGACCAGACGCCGGACGGCGGCAAGCTGCACTCGGTGTTGGTCGACCCGCGCGACCCCGCGCACCTGTTCGTTTCGATGTCGAGCGGTGGCACCTTCGAATCGCGCGCGGGCGGCGCCGACTGGGCGCCCATCAACCAGGGCGTGCGGGCCGAGTTCTATCCCGACCCCTATCCCGTGTTCGGGCAGGACCCGCACTGTGTGCGCATGCACCCGGCGCGCCCTGGTCGGCTCTACCAGCAGAACCACTGCGGCCTGTTCCGGCGCGACGAGGCCGACGGCCGCTGGGTCGATATCGGCGCAAATCTGCCGCAGGACGGCGTGCGCCGCGATATCGGCTTTGGCATCGTGATACATGCGCACCAACCCGACACGATCTGGACCATCCCGATGGATGCCGGCAGCGTGTGGCCGCGAGTGTCGCCCGAGGGCAAGCCCTGCGTGATGCGCTCGCGCGATGGTGGCGACAGCTGGCAGCTGTGCCGTGCGGGCCTGCCCACCGAGCAGGCTTGGTTCACCGTGCTGCGCCAGGCGCTCACGGTCGATCGCGAGCAGTCGGCCGGCGTCTATTTCGGCACCACCGGCGGCGAGGTTTGGGCGAGTAACGATGAGGGCGACAACTGGCGCTGCATCGCGCGGCATTTGCCTGAGATCTATGCGCTTGAAGCGGAGCGCTTTGCGTGATGGTGCGCGTGCGCCTGCCAACCCACCTCCACCAGTACAGTGGCGGACTGGCCGACGTTCAGGTCGACTGCGCAGCGCCCGCAACGCTGGCCGATGTGCTCGCCAGGCTCGATGCGCGCTGGCCCGGCGTGCGGCATCGCTTGATCGATGAACAGGAGGGCATCCGTCGCCATATCCGCATCTTCGTTGGCAGCGCGGCGGCGGCCGGCATTGAGGCGCCGGTGGGCGCTGGCGAGGAAGTGATGATCGTGGCGGCGCTGTCGGGCGGTTAGCCCGGTAATCGCGCCGCGCTGCGAGCGATTACCGCGTGCGGCAACTCACGATCAGCGGTTTGCCGGCCGGCGGCGTGCGCAGCGCCGTACATTCATTGGCGGGCGGATAGATCATGCGGTAGATCCGCCGCTCGGTGCCTTCGTAACGGCAGGCGATGATCTTCGGGCCCGGCAGGTACCACATCATCCGCTGACTGCCCTTGCTGCCTTGCTCTTCCTGAAGCTGCGGAGTCTGGGTGGGGGCGCCGACATACACCTCGGCCCCGGCCAGCGCCGCGGGGGTGGTCGGTACTTCGGCACTGCCTGCAGCGGCCGAGGCGGGCGCGAAGCTGGCGTAGCCGCCGCTGAGTTTCAGCGAGGTGTCGAACGCCGGGGGGCATTTCACTTCGACATAGCGCTGCGCAAGGGCGGCCGGACTGAGGCAGAGGGCTAGCAGCAGAGTGAAGTAGCGCATGGTGGTTCCGTGGGCTCGGTGGATCTGTTCAGCGTAGCGCATGCGGTGTGTTTCGTCAGGCCGCCAGGCGCGCGATCAGCTTCGCCCCAGCATCGCGCGCAGATTGGCCAGTTTGGCTTTGGCGTCTTCCTTCGATACAACGGCGTTCTTGTCCGGCCGCTTCACGCTCTCGGCGCCCAGCTCTTCAATGAAGCGTGAGGGCTCCACCGTGTGCCACTCGCCGGCTGCCTTGCGCCGTTCGCAGTAAGTGATGGTGAGACTGCGTTGGGCGCGGGTGACGCCGACGTACATCAGGCGCCGCTCTTCTTCGACCTTTTCTTCGTCCACGCTGCTCTGGTGTGGCAGCAGGCCTTCCTCGACGCCGATCAGGAAGACATGCGGCCACTCGAGGCCCTTGCTTGCATGCAGGGTCGCGAGCTGGACGCCGTCGAAGTCCTCGTCTTCCTTGTCTAGCATCGAGATCAGCGCGATCGTCTGCGTCAGTTCGAGCAGGTTCTTCTTGTCTTCTTCGCCCTTGCGGCCGAGCCAACCCACGAAGTCCGAGACGTTGCTCCACTTGGTTTCCGCCTCGCGCTGTTCGCAGTGCTCGTAGAGCCAGGCCTCGTAGCCGATTGCGCGGATCAGGTCGTCGAGCACTTGCTTGGCAGGCTCGCGCTTGGCGCGGTATTCGATCTTGTTGATGAAGTTGCCGAACTCGCGCACCGCTTCGAGCTGGCGGTGCGGCACATGCTGCTCGGCGCCTTCCTCGAAGGCTGCGGAGAACAGGCCGACATGGCGCTTGCCGGCGTAGTTGCCAAGCGCTTCCAGCGTGGCCGGCCCGATGCCGCGGCGCGGCGTGGTCATCGAGCGGATGAAGGCCAGATCGTCGTCCGGGTTCAGCAGCAAGCGCAGGTAGCTGGTGATGTCCTTGATCTCGGCGCGGTCGAAGAAGCTCTGCCCGCCTGAGATGACGTAGGGCACCTTGAAGTTGCGCAGGGTCTGCTCGATCAGGCGTGCCTGGTGATTGCCGCGGTACAGGATCGCGTAGTCGCGCCAGTGCGTACGGCATTCGAACTTGTGCGCCTGCATGCGCTTGATCACCACTTCGGCCTCGTTCTCCGCATCGCGGGTGGCAACGATGTGGATCGGGTCGCCGATGCCGTGTTCCGACCACAGGCGCTTGTCGAACATCTTCTCGTTGTTGGCGATCAAGGTGTTCGCGGCGGTGAGGATGCGGTTGGTGGAGCGGTAGTTCTGCTCGAGCTTGATCACCCGCAGGTTGGGGTAGTCGCGCGCGAGCTGGTTGAGGTTTTCCACGTCCGCACCGCGCCAGGCGTAGATCGCCTGGTCGTCGTCGCCCACCGCGGTGAAGGCGCCACGCACGCCGGCGATCTGGCGCAGCAGCTTGTACTGCGCGCGGTTGGTGTCCTGATACTCGTCGACCAGCAGGTAACGCAGCTTGTTCTGCCAGCGCTCGCGGGCTTCCGGATGCTCGTCGAACAGCCGCACCGGCAGCGCGATCAGGTCATCGAAGTCCACCGCTTGGTAGGCGCGCAGGGTCTTCTCGTAGGCCGGATAAACCTTTGCGGCGGCAGCGGTGATTTCGCTATCGGCCAGTTTTTCTGCGTCTTGCGGCGTGATGAGCGCGTTCTTCCAGCCCGAAATCGTCCAGTGGATCGATTTGAGCATCGCCTTGTCGGCATTCGACGCGATGTCGGCAACGATCTGGTGGGTGTCGGACGAGTCGAGAATCGAGAACTGCGGCTTGAGGCCCGCGAGTTTGGCTTCTTGCCGCACGATCCGCACACCCAGTGCGTGGAAGGTGCAAACCGTGAGCCCCTTCGACGCGCTGCCGCTGAGCAGATGGCCGACACGTTCCTGCATTTCCTTCGCCGCTTTGTTGGTGAAGGTGATCGCGGCGATGTTCTCGGCGCTCATGCCACAGGTCAGCACCAGATGCGCGATCTTGGCCGTGATCACGCGCGTCTTGCCCGAGCCGGCGCCGGCCAGCACAAGACAGGGGCCATCAAGATATTTCGCCGCCTCGCGTTGCGGGGCGTTGAGGGTGGACAGCATCGGGATCGGGAACCGCAGGCGTGGGCTGAGGATTCTACCGGACCGCGCGTGTCGCGGCGGGCGATCACGCCACCCACGGGGCCGCAATGAAAAGGGCCGGGCGAATGCCCGGCCCCGGTTTGATGTGGTGCTGCAGGGCTTAGTCTTCGAACTCGATCACGGCGGCGCTGATCGTGCTGCCACTCAATGTGCCCTTCACTTCCACGCTGCGCCCGGCAGCAAGGCTGCTGGCGGTGCCGTCCTTGTAGATCGTGGTGGACGTTGTCGTGATCGCCTGGCCGCCCACCTTGAAGTTTGATGCCGAGACGAAATCGGTGATCACGCCTTTGACTTCCGCGATGGCGGGCAGGTCAGTGCGCTTGATCTCGATCTTCGTTGCCAGCAGCGTGTTGCCGTCCTTGCTGCCGCGCACTTCGACCTTCACGCCATTGGCCAGATCCGCCGCCGAGCTGCTGCTCGGGTCGAACACGGTGCTGTCATTCCAGCGCACCGTTACGCCCTTGATGATGAAGGTCTTGTTGGTGCTGTCGAGCGCGTAGAGCAGGCCTTCGAGCTTGATATCGACCGTGGCGTCCGGCACGAACTTCACTTCCTGGGCATTCAGCACGCCGGCAACGAAGCTGCCGCGCACCAGCACGCGCTTGCCGTTGGCGAAGTCTGCCTTGCTCGCGGCGCTGCCGTTGGCGTTGGTGAAGACTGTGCTGTCGGTGATGCGCATGGCGACCTCGAAACCATTCAGGCGGAAGTCACCGGTTGCGGCGTCATAGGCGGTGATCTTGCCCGGGAAGGTGCGCACGCCGCCGTCTGGCGTGGTCGAGAACTTCACTTCAGTGGCCTTGACCACGCCGTTTTCGTAAGCCCCCTCGATCTTGACGATCACCCCGTTGGCCAGATTCTCGGCCTTGCCGCCGCTGAATTCGGCGCTCGACGCATCCACCGGCACGCCGCGCACGGTAAAGCTGGCCGTTGACACGAAGTCGGTGATGGCGCCAGTCAGCTCGACGCCTGCATCGCCCTTGTCGATCAGGTAGCGCACCTTGCTAGCGAGCAGCACGCCGGCTTTCCAGCTGCCCTCGACACGCACTGCGCGGCCGTTCGCCAGATCCGCTGCGGTGCCTTTCTCGAAGCTTGCGTTCTTCGCGTCAACCGGTACGCCTGCAAGCCGGAAGGTCGCGGCGGCTGTGTCCAGGCTGGTCACCAGACCACCGAGGCGGACTTTGGCGCCATCGGCTACCGTCGGGTTCTTGATCCGCACGACCTGGGCGCTCAGAACCCCGGCATTGCTGATGGCGGTGGTGCTCCAGACGGCGACGCGCTGGCCACTGGTGAGTGTGGCGCCGGCCGGCAGCAGGTTCGCGCTGGCGTAGTCGATGATCAGGTCACCAATCTTGAAGCTCTTGGCGCCGGTATCCAGCTCGGCCAGGGTGCCCACCACGCGGATTCGCGTTTCGTTCCATGGCGCTTTGCGCTCGATACGGGTGGCGACGATTTCGCCCTGCGCATTGCGTGCGCCGTGCACTTCGACGATGTCGCCGACCGCCAGGTCAGCCAGGCCACCGGCCCCTTCGAACACCGTTGGCGTGGCGGGGTCGGTCGAAATTACGATGGTCTGGCCGGCGGCGACGAATCCGTTCGCGTTGAGCGCACTGATGCGGCCGTAGAACTCTGGTGATACGGTCAGGCGCTTGAGTTTGTCGTCCGCGCTCAGTTCCGACTCCACCTTCATGCCGAGCTTCACATCGCTGCTGGTGCCTGCCGATGGTGACGACGGGTCGCGGTCAGTCTCGATGCTTGCGCTTGAATCATCAAAGCGCACGCCATCAATGATCACACTGCCAAAGCCGGTGACGGTGCCGCTGCCAAAGCCGTCCACTGGGCCTGGAAGCGTGCCGCCCGTGCCGCCCGAGCCAACACCCGAGTCGCCACCGCCGCCACCGCCGCACGCAGCGATCATTACGCCGGTTGCGATGGCAGCGATCCATCCTTTGATTCCGAGTTTCACGATTCGTCCTCCTTGGGTGTTGTCGGTTCGGCGTAGTAGTACATGCCGAATCGCATGCGGCGATCAGCCTCTGCCGCCGTGTCTTCTTCGCATCGACGTGTGGCTTCTTCAACCATGCCGTCGAACGCGTTGCGCCACAGTTGCCGTGCGACATCTGCCAGCGCTTCGGTTGATTTCGCCGACAAACCATCGGCAAAAACGCTTTGTTCAAGAAATGCCGGTGCCGCGCCCCGATCCACCGCGCGCAGGTTGCTTGCCGCGGCGGCGATGTGGTCGCGCACGTTTTCGCCGAAGTAGAAAGCCAGTTCGCGAAAGCCTTCGCGGGGGATGAAGCCGTCCCGGTTCGGAATCACCACTTCGCCGGCAAGGCGCACAACGCCAAGACGCAGCAGCTCATCGAGCACGCTGCGCGCATGCACATCCGTAGACATGGCGGCGACCAGGCTTTCGAACGAGGGGGCCGGGCCGTTGCGCGGCAGCTCAAGCGGGTTGCCGTCAGCGCCCCGCAAGGCCGGGTCGTGCAACCAGCGGGTAAACACCTCGGCCGCAAAAGACAAGGCGCTGCCGCTGCGCGGGAAGCTGCCGTCTTCTGCCGCCTTGGCCGCGCGGATGTCCTTTCGATGCACGCCTGAAAGCAGGCTCAGCGCCGAATCTGTCTGGCGTCCGCCCTGGGCGGCCAGCTCGCAGCGCGCTGCGTCAAGAAACACACCCTTGAGGCGCGCCGCCAACTGCGGGTAGCCGACGCCATTGGCGATCAGCAGTCGCGCCAGCGGCAGCAAGAGCCTGTCTGCTTCGTCCAGCAAAACCTCTGCGCGGGTGGGGTGTCCGGTAGGTGTGTCCATGTCCGATCGTGCCCTGGCTCGTACGCGAGCCTTCAATAAATGGAATTATTTCCCATATCTCGGAAAATGCAATGACTACTTTGGCGGAAGATGTAAGCGAACGTTTGACCTTTTTTACTGATTCTGACGGATCACACGCTATTCATTGTGGATTCCGGTGACTTCGGTCACATCTTGTAAATAGCTGGAATCTACTGAAAGCGGCTCGTTCGCCGTAACTTCTAGGGTGAGTTCATTTGCAGTGTGATGCATTGCAACCTATCCTATGCGGCTGTGCGAAGGGTGCAGGTGGGGCTGCCTTCGACATTTCTGAGCGACGATTTTGGCCATTCCGTTTTTCCGCAAGGGTCCGCAAGTTCAAGAGCCTTCATCGGGCGACAAGGCGGACTCACGTGCGTCCAAGCCCGATGCAAACACGTCAACACTGGATTTCACCCAGGGTGATGCGCGTGCGCTTGCGCAGGCCGCAGGCAAGATTCAGGTCGATGAGCTCTCTGACGCCGATCATCCGGCGGTCGAGGAGGCTGCGATTCTGTTCGCGAATGCCAGCGATGATGTCGCCGCGGCAGTGCTGGAGGCCGCGCTTGATGGCGGGGCAGAGGGCAATGACACGCTCTGGAGCATGCTGTTCGACCTCTATCGAGTCGTTGGGCAGCGCGAGGCCTTCGAGCAACGTGGCGTCGCCTACGCCGAACAATTCGGCCGTTCGCCACCGATCTGGGCTGAAGAAGATACGGCGCCTGCCACCAAGATCGCGTCGCGCGATGCGACACCCTCGGTGGCCTTGACCGGCACCTTGGGGGCTGCAGCCAAGGCCCAGTTCGACCAGATTTCGCGCATCGCCATCAAGGCGGGCAAGTTGCGGATCGACCTGGGCAAGCTGCGTGGTGCAGACGAAGCTGGTTGTGAGGTGCTTGTCAGCGGCCTCAAGGCGCTGCGTCAGGCCCGTGTTCAGGTGACGATACTCAACGCCCGCAACATGCTGCCGATGATTGAAGGCCAGGCGGTGCAGGGGCAGCGGCAAGGTCAGGCGATCTGGTTGATGGTGCTGGAGCTCCTTCAGGCGCTGGCAGAAGTTGAGCGCTTCGAAGAGGTCGCACTCGATTACGCCATTACCTTCGAAGAGTCTCCGCCTTCTTACGAGGCGCCCATCGCGGCGCCCGCGCCGACGATGAAGAACGCCGAGGCGGTCGCCTCCGCGTCACCGGCACTGGAGCTGGTCCCGATTGAGGAAGACGCCGCCAATTTCGTCATCGAGGGCGAACTGACTTCCGCCCAAAGCGAGGTGGTGCGAAAGCTGGCCAAGTACGGTGCCGATCGCAAGACGATCGCGGTGGATGCCAGCCGCCTGCGCCGCATGGACTTCGTGACTGCCGGCAATCTCTTCAACGTGCTTGTGCAGTTTCAGGCGCAAGGCAAGCTGTGCGAGATCCGTGGCCTCAATGCCATGGTGGCAGCGCTCTTGCGGGTGATGGGCGTGCACCAGGTTGCCAGCATGGAAACGCGGCGGATCTGACGCAGTCAGTCTTGCGTTTGGCGGCACAGCCCCCACACTGGTAGGACGGGCCCGACGAGCGGCCGCTACTGGAAGACCCATGGAGCAATATCACGGCACCACCATCCTGTCGGTTCGCCGCGCGAATCAAGTCGCGCTGGGGGGCGATGGGCAAGTCACACTCGGCAACGTCGTCATCAAGGGGACCGCACGCAAGGTGCGCAGGCTGTTTCATGGCAAGGTCCTGGCGGGATTCGCCGGTGGCACGGCCGATGCCTTCACCCTTTTTGAGCGCTTTGAAGCCAAGCTTGAAAAGCATCAGGGGCACCTGATGCGCGGTGCGGTCGAACTCGCCAAGGACTGGCGCACCGATCGCATGCTGCGTCGGCTTGAAGCGATGCTGGTGGTCGCCGACAAGGAACACACCCTGATCATTACCGGCAACGGTGACGTCCTCGAGCCCGAACAGGGCATCGGCGCAATCGGTTCGGGCGGTGCGTTCGCGCAGTCCGCCGCGCGCGCGCTCTGGGAAAACACCGAGCTGTCGGCGGTGGATGTGGTCAAGAAATCGCTCGCCATCGCTGGCGACATCTGCATCTACACCAACCACAGCCATACGATCGA
The DNA here is from genome assembly GCF_026586805.1 of Niveibacterium sp. 24ML. GTDB lineage: Bacteria > Pseudomonadota > Gammaproteobacteria > Burkholderiales > Rhodocyclaceae > Niveibacterium. Next base: position 23,084 of record NZ_JAPFHA010000004.1, read on the forward strand.
AACCCTCGAGTGGTGAGCGCGCGTGCCGCACTCAGCGTGTGCTGAGCTGCGGCCGCTGAAGCCGCCACACTTTCGGGAACATGCCATGACTCAAATGACCCCGCCGGAGATCGTCTCCGAGCTCGACAAGCACATCGTAGGTCAGACGCGCGCCAAGCGTTCAGTGGCGATTGCCTTGCGGAATCGCTGGCGTCGCTCACAGGTGGATGACGCGCTCCGCCATGAGATCACGCCCAAGAACATCCTGATGATCGGGCCGACCGGGGTTGGCAAGACCGAGATCGCACGGCGCCTGGCGCGCTTGTCGAACGCGCCTTTCATCAAGGTTGAGGCGACTAAATTCACCGAGGTCGGATATGTCGGACGCGATGTCGACACGATCATCCGCGATCTTGTCGAGATTGCGGTCAAGGACGCCCGCGACCAGGCAACGCGGCGGGTGCGCGATCGCGCCCAGGATGCCGCCGAAGACCGCATCCTCGATGTCTTGTTGCCTGCCGCACGCCCGGTCGGTTTCGCGACTGAACCGGCGGCAGAGGACAATGCTACCCGGCAGAAATTCCGCAAGAAGCTGCGTGAGGGCGATCTTGATGACAAGGAGATCGAGATCGAAGCCGCGGCGCACGGCCCGACCGCCGAAATCTTTGCACCGCCCGGCATGGAAGAGCTGACCCAGCAGCTTCAAGGCATGTTTCAGAACCTGGGCAACCAGCAGAAGAAACTGCGCAAGATGAAGATCAGGGAAGCGATGCGCGTGCTGGCCGACGAAGAAGCCGCGCGCATGGTCAGTGACGAAGACCTCAAGCACGAAGCGGTCAAGAACGTTGAGCAAAACGGCATCGTGTTTCTTGACGAGATCGACAAGATTGCGTCGCGCTCGGAAGTGGGCGGTGCCGATGTCTCGCGTCAGGGTGTTCAGCGCGATCTTCTGCCGCTGGTTGAAGGGACGACGGTGACGACCAAGTATGGGATGATCAAGACGGACCACATTCTCTTCATCGCCAGCGGTGCCTTCCACCTTGCCAAGCCGTCGGACCTGATCCCCGAACTGCAGGGGCGATTCCCGATCCGAGTTGAGCTCGATTCGCTTTCGGTGGATGACTTTGTCTGCATCCTCACCGCAACGGACGCGTGCCTGACACGCCAGTACGAAGCCTTGCTTGCCACAGACGGCGTGAGCCTGGAATTCGCCCAGGACGGCATCCGGCGCCTGGCCGAAATCGCTTTCCAGGTGAACGAGAAGACGGAGAACATCGGTGCCCGTCGCCTCTACACCGTGATGGAGAAGCTGCTCGAAGAAGTCAGCTTTGAGGCGGGCAATCCCGCGTTGGCACGCGTTGTGATTGACGCGGCCTATGTCGACGCCCGCCTCGAGACACTGGCTGGAAACGAAGATCTTTCGCGCTACGTGCTCTAGCCGCATCGGCAGTGCCTCGCCCGGTGCGCAGGCGCACCGGGCCTCCGTGGAGAACCGCGGGTGACAAGCGCGGTCAATGCAATGACAATCGTCCGCGGATGTTCTTCTCGAGCAAGCGACCTAAATGAAAATCAGACTCAAGCAAATCCTTGTCGTGGCCCTGGTCGGCCTGCTCGCGGCCGGCGCCTGGTTCGGATTCGGCAAGGCGCGCCCCGCGCCGGAAGTCACCGTAACGCGAATCGATGGGCAGCCGCTGAACAGTACGTCCCTGCGTGGCAAGGTGGTGCTGATCAACTTCTGGGCAACAACCTGCACCACCTGTGTGAAGGAAATGCCCCGTCTGGTTGAGACCTGGAAGCAGTACACCCCGCGTGGCTACGAGATGCTCGCGCTCGCGATGAGTTACGACAATCCGGATTGGGTTCGTGATTTCGCACGGCGGACCGAGCTGCCGGTGATTGTGGCTCTCGACTCGACTGGCGAGGCAGCCACGGCATATGGTGACGTGCGTCTGACACCCACCAGCTTTCTGATTGACCGCAAGGGCAACATCGCAGCCCAGTACCTGGGCGAACCCGATTGGGACGAGTTGCATCAACGAATTGAGCGCCTCCTTGCTGAACCGGCCTGATTGCATGCGTGGACTTTGGGGCGTGCGGCGTATTCGCGAGTGGCTGTCTGCCAGCATGCTTGCCGCCGTGCTCGGGATTGGATTGGGCTTTGCCGCGCCCCTTGGCGCGCAAGAGGCCAGCTCGGAACGAAGCGCGGTCTACCAGCTTGTTGAGCGGCATTTCGAACAGACGCTGGCGATTGCCCCGCTCTCTGCGACCTGGATTGGCGATTCGCGCTACGACGACCAGCTCGGCAATCCCGACTCACTTGAAACACGCGCGCGTTTCGATCTGCTCGACCGGCAATCCTTGCTGGCGGCGCGTGCAATCGCGCGTGACGCTTTGTCGCCAGCCGATGCGTTGACGCTCGATATCTTCATCAATGCGCGCGAACAGCAGATCGACGCGCGTCGCTTTCCCGAGCACCTGTTGCCGATCACGCAGCTCGACAGTCTGCCTATCGAACTTGCGCTGCTCGGGTCTGGTGACGGGCAGCAGCCCCTTGCCACCCTGGCGCAGCATCGCGCGTGGCTGGCGCGGGCGGCGCAGTTTCCGCGCTGGGTGGATACCGCGCTGGCCAATCTGCGCGAAGGTGTTGTGCGGCAGGTGACATTGCCCCGGGTGGCGGCAGAGCGGGTATTGCCTCAGCTCAGGGCGATCGCGGATTCCGCGCCGGGCGCCAGCGTGTTTCATGGCGCACTCAAGCGGATTCCGGCCAGCGCCACTGATGCCGAACGCGCGGCCCTCACGGCTGATTACGAAGCCCTGATCGTCGGGCAGCTCCTGCCGGCCTATCGCAAGCTGGCGGACTATTTCGCCAACGAGTACATCCCCGCCTGCCGCAGCAGCGTTGGCTGGTCCGCATTGCCTGATGGCACCGCCTGGTACCGCGCGCGAGTTCGCGCCAACACCGGGCTTGAGTTGTCGCCCGATGAGATTCATGCCATCGGACTGAAGGAAGTCGCGCGGATCCAGCGTGAGATGGAGTCGGTGCGACGCGCGATCGGTTTCAGCGGTGATCAGAAGGCGTTCCGCACCTACCTGGCCACCGACCCGCGCTTCTATCACACCAGTGCCGATGGGGTGGTGGAGGGCTTCAAGGCGATCAAGCGCAAGGTGGATCCGAACCTGCCCGCGCTCTTTTCGCTCTTCCCGAAAGCCGATTACGAGGTCAGGCCGGTCGAGGCGTTTCGTGCCGCCGCAGCGCCCGGTGCCTTCTATCAGTCGCCTTCGCAGGATGGCAGCCGGCCCGGCATCTTCTACATCAACACCAACGACCTGCGCGCGGTGCCGATCTGGGGCATGGAGACACTGTCTCTGCATGAAGCCGCGCCCGGCCACCACTTCCAGATTGCGCTGGCACAGGAAGTGGCAGACCTCCCGCGCTTCCGGCGTTTCTTTGGCGACAACGCGTATGCAGAAGGCTGGGCCTTGTACGCCGAAACGCTCGGTCACGATCTGGGTTTGTTCACCGATCCGCTGCAGTGGTTCGGCAAACTCAACGATGAAATGCTTCGCGCCTCGCGCCTGGTGGTGGATACCGGGCTTCATGCCAAGGGCTGGTCACGCGAGCGGGCGATCGCCTACATGAAGGCCAATCAGGTCATGGCCGATAGCGATGCAGTGATCGAAGTGGAACGCTACATGGTTGATCCGGGCCAGGCGCTTGGCTACAAGCTGGGGCAACTGCGGATCCTGCAATTGCGCCGCGAGGCCGAGTCGCAACTCAAGGCGCGATTCGATCTGCGCGCATTTCACCGCGAGTTGCTGGTCGATGGCGCCATGCCTTTGCCGGTACTCGAACGCAAGATCCGCCGCTGGATTGCCGCGCAAGGCGGCTGAAGCACCTTACTGCGCGCGGCGGATGCTGCCGTCTTCGGCGATCTCGATGCCGCCGGCAACCGGTTTTGCCGGGGCGGCGCTGGCGGTACCTGAGGCCGGCTTATCTGCCGGCAGCGTTACGATCTGGCTGCGCTCCGGGTCGAGTTTGCCTTGCTTGTGGTCTTCCGGGCAGGGCTGGTCGGTGTAGACCACCTTGCCGCGCTTCGTGCACTTGTGAATCCCTGCGCCGGGCGGCTGCGCCGGCTCGATCTCGATCACATCCCGTGGATCGGGGAGGCGCGAGAGGTCGGGCGTTGCGCGTGATGCGGCGGCCTTCAATTGCGGACTGGGTTCGCCATGCACCAGCGAGTAGAGACCGACGACGGCAGCGCCGGTCAGGACGAACAGGATCAGGAAGATACGCACGGCGGGGGCTCGTGAAGTGACCGGCGAATTCTACTGATGCACTGTTTCGCCAAATGTGCCGCGCGCCACGTCCGCGCGCAGTTAGCGCTCGTGCTACTTGACCTCGGGCAAGAAACGTTCGAGCAGCGTGTTCAGGAAACGTTGGCCTTGCAGGCTGGGGCGCAAACCGTTGGCGTCCATTTCAAGCAGACCATCCTGCCGGGCGCGCACCAGGATGGGTTCGATTGCCGCGAGCGGCAAGCCGGTGCGCTCGGCAAACAGCGCGGGGGGCACGCCGTCGATCAGGCGCAAGGCGTTCAGCATGAACTCGAAGGGCAACTCTTCGGTACCCACTTCGCGCCGTTCCTGCAATGCATCGCCGCGGGCCACGCCTTCGATGTAGGCATTCGGGTGCTTGTGCCGTGCCTCGCGCACGATCCCGGTGTGTGACGAGAGCTTGCCATGCGCCCCGGCGCCGATTCCCAGGTAGTCGCCAAATGCCCAGTAGTTCAGGTTATGCCGGCAGCGGTGGCCGGGGCGTGCGAAGGCCGAGGTTTCGTAGTGCTGGTAGCCGGCCTGCGCGAGCCGCGCTTCGATCGCCTCCTGCATGTCGGCGCTGCAGTCGTCGTCGGGCAGATCGGCGGGGGGCTTGGCGCCGAAAGCAGTGTTCGGCTCCATCGTCAGGTGGTAGCAAGACAGGTGCGGGGGCGCGAAGCTCAGTGCGATCTCAAGGTCGGCCAGCGCCTGTTCCAGCGATTGAGCAGGCAGCGCGTACATCAGATCGAGGTTGAAGGTGTCGAAGTGCTTTGCTGCAAGCGCGGCCGCGCGTCGCGCCTCATCGCCGCCATGGATGCGGCCGATGCGCGCAAGAGCTGCGTCGTCAAAGCTCTGGATGCCGAGTGAGAGCCGTGTCACGCCTGCGGCGCGGAAGTCCCCGAAATGAGTGGCCTCCAGCGTGCCGGGGTTCGCTTCGAGCGTGATCTCGCAATCGCCCGCCAGCGGCAGGCGCATGCGGATGTCGGCCAGCAGGCGCTCCAGCCCTGCGGCGCTGATCAGGCTGGGCGTACCACCACCGATGAAGATCGATTGCACCCGGCGGCCCCACACCTGCGGCAGTGATGCTTCAAGGTCGGCGATCAGTGCGTCGAGGTAGGCCTGCTCGGGGATGCTCTCGCGTACTGCGTGCGAGTTGAAGTCGCAGTAGGGGCACTTCTGCACGCACCAGGGGAAGTGCACGTAGAGCGAGAGCGGTGGCGGTGCGCTCAGTGCTGCACGCGTAATGACCGGCGGCCGCGTGACCAGCGGAATGATGCGACGTTCGCTCATGCAATCGATCAGAGCGCGGTGCGCTGCAGCGTCTCCAGCAGGTGGCGGCAGGCGGTGCCGCGATGCGAGAGCGTGTTCTTCAATGCCGGGTCCAGTTCGGCCGCCGTCTGTCCGAGATCGGGCAGGAGGAATAGCGGATCGTAGCCAAAGCCCTTGGTGCCGCGGGCTTGCGCAATGATCTCGCCGTGCCATTCGCCTTCCGCGATCAGCGGCTGCGGGTCGTCGGCGCTGCGCACCAGCACCAGAACGCAAACGTAGTGCGCGGCGTGGTCTGCCTGCCCGGCCAGTTTCTCTAGCAGCAAGGCGTTGTTGCGCTCATCAGATTTGGGTTCGCCGGCAAAGCGGGCCGACTGGACGCCCGGCGCGCCGCCAAGCGCGCTGACGCACAGGCCGGAATCGTCAGCGAGGGCCGGCAGGCCGGTGTAGCGCGAGGCGTGGCGCGCCTTCTCCAGCGCGTTCTCGATGAAGGTGCAATGCGGCTCTTCGGCCTCCGGCACGTTGAAGTGCGCCTGCGGTAGCACTTCGATCCCGAGCGGTGCCAGCAGCGCGGCGAATTCGCGCAGCTTGCCAGGGTTGTTCGAGGCGAGGACGAGTTGTTTCATCGGGAAAGACCTTGAATTTCCATCACCACAAAGGCGCAAAGGACCACAAAGGGTCGCGAAGAATCGTCGCGTGACAACAAATTTGCTTTGTGGCCCTTGGCGTTCTTCGCGTCTTTGTGGTGAAGCTGCTTGTCGTTCAGCCTGTGAGCGCGCTGCGCTGCGCAGCCACCAGTTCGCCGATTCCCTTCTCGGCCAGCACCAGCAGTGCGTCGAGTTCAGCGCGCGAGAAGGGCGTGCCCTCCGCGGTGCCCTGCACTTCGACGATGCCGCCGGAAGCGGTCATCACGACGTTCATGTCGGTGTCGCAGCCCGAGTCTTCAGTGTAGTCAAGATCGAGAACTGGCTGCCCCGCAACGATGCCGACCGAGATGGCGGCCACCATTTCGCGCATCGGGTGCTGGGCCAGCTTGCCCTCGGCCACCAGCTTTCCGAGTGCTTCGTGCAGTGCCACGCAGGCCCCGGTGATGGCGGCGGTGCGGGTGCCACCGTCGGCCTGCAGCACGTCGCAGTCCAGTGTGATCTGTCGCTCGCCCAGCGCCTTGAGGTCGACCACCGCGCGCAAGCTGCGCCCGATCAGGCGCTGGATTTCCTGGGTGCGGCCGCTTTGCTTGCCCTTGGCCGCTTCGCGCGCGCTGCGGGTGTGGGTGGCGCGCGGCAGCATGCCGTATTCGGCCGTGACCCAGCCCTCGCCCTTGCCACGCAGGAAGGGCGGCACCGATTCTTCGATGCTGGCGGTGCACAGCACGCGGGTATCGCCAAACTCAACCAGCACCGAACCTTCTGCATGGCGGGTGAAGCCGCGCGTGATGCGGACGGCGCGAAGTGCGTCGGGGCTGCGGCCACTCGGGCGCTGGGCGGGTGTGCTCATTTCGTGTACTTCCGGATCGCAGAGTTGATTTCGGCAATTGCGCGCTCGATGTCGTCGTCGCTCAGGTCACTGTTGGCGGGCGCGGTGTGGCCGGAGGCGAAGCCTTCCATCTTGGTGGTGAAGCTGTCCATCGGCATGGTCATCGTCGAGATTGTCGTGGGCGGCGATTCGGCGAAGTCGTCATGCCAGGTCATGCCCACGATCGAAAGATTGTCGGCGGTCGGGCCGGCGAGCGTCTCGGCACGGTTCATCAGCACGGGCAGCGATTCGAGGATGTTCTTCGTATCGACTTCGGCGATCGCCTCTTCGGCCCCTACCGGGCCCCAGACTCCGTCGCTGCACAGCAGCAGGGTGTCGCCCGCGTACAAGGGCGTTCGCCGCGAGAATTCGATTTGCGGCGAATGCGTACCGCCCAGGCAACTGAAGATGCGGTTGCGGAAGGGGTGGGTGGCTTGTTCGCCTTCCTTGATCAGACCTTGCTCCACCATGACCTGCACGCGCGAGTGGTCACGCGTGTGGAAGGCGACGCGGCCGTCGCGCAGCAGGTAGAGCCGCGAATCGCCCGCATGCGCCCAGTGCGCGAGGCTGTTCTGCACCACGCAGGCGACGATGGTTGTGCGTGGCGGATCGGGCAGGTTCTTGTCGAAGGCGTAGTCGAGAATGGCGTGATGGGCGTTGGTCAGCGCACGCGAGAGGAACAGCATCTCGTCCTGCAACTGGCCGCGCGCTTCGCGCTGAAAGCTCTCTGCGATGTATTGCACCGCGATCTGCGCGGCGATTTCGCCGTGCAGGTGGCCGCCCATGCCATCGGCAACGACCATCAGCAGCGCATCGCGTGAATAGCAATACGCGATGCGGTCCTGATTCGAGCGCCGTTTGCCGGGGCGGCTTTCCTGATAGATGGTGAATTTCATGATCGCGAAATGATTGACCGCAGTTTTGTTCCGAGGGACCCGATCCAGGTGTTCTCTGTCGTGCTGCCCGGTGCCGGCTGACGCACACGGCGTGCCAGTGCTTTTTGCAGGGCATAGACGCTTTGAGGGCGTTCCAGCGGATCGAGTTTGAGGCACCAGTCAATGGTGTCCAGTAATTGCGCTGAATACTGCTGCGACCAGCGTTTGCGCGCCGACTCAAGCTGGTCTTTCTTGATGCGATCGTCAGAGCGCTGCGGTGGTGTTCCGGAGAGGCAGGCATACATGCTCGCGCCTACCGAGTAAATGTCGCTCCATGGGCCCAGTTGCTCACGGTCGCGGAATTGTTCGGGCGCGCAATAGCCCGGGGTGTACATCGGTTTGAGCATCGGGGCGTCGTTGAACAGCGTCTGCCGTGCAGCGCCGAAGTCGAGCAGGACAGGCGTGCCATCGTTGCGCAGATAGATGTTGGACGGTTTGATGTCCAGGTGAAGCAGCTTGTTCGTGTGGACTTCACGCAGGCCGTTGAGCAGCCGGGTGAATACGCCGCGAATGAATTTCTCGCGGATGTCGCCCTTGTTCTTGTTGATGAAGTCCTGCAAGGTTCGGCCGCGCTCGAAGGCCATCACCATATAGACGGTGCTGTTGGCGCGAAAGAAATTGAGCACGCGCACCAGATTCGGGTGATTCAGGCTTGCGAGCGCGCGCCCTTCTTCGAAGAAGCACTTCATGCCGTAGCGGAAGGCGGCCTGATGGTCGTCCGGCACGCGAGGCTCGACCTCGCCTTCCTTGCGCAGCGCCAGCGAATTGGGCAGGTATTCCTTGATCACCACTGGCATGTCATCGGGATCGGTTGCCAGATAGACGATCGAAAATCCACCGAGGCTGAGCTGCTGCTCGATGCGGTACTGCTCCAGCTGGAAGCCGGACGGCAATGGGCAGTTTGCTTGAGTGGCCATCGGGGCGCACGTATGATTCGGCGAAAGGGCCTCGATTTTCAGCTTTTTATCCCACCCCTGCAATTCGACTGTGCAATTTAGCAATTTTCGCAGTCCTCAAAGCGGAAGCTTCTGATGATTCACTCAATGACCGGCTATGCCGTCAGCGCCCGTGAAAGCGGGCGTCTGCGTCTAAATATCGAGCTCAAAAGCGTCAATTCGCGCTTTCTGGATCTCGGATTCCGCATGGCCGAAGAGCTGCGCCTGGCCGAACCCGCCTTGCGCGAGGCGATCACCGCCCGGCTTTCGCGCGGCAAGGTTGAGTGCCGCCTCTACTGGCAGGCGATCGCGGCCGCGCCGGCGGAACTCTCGCTCAATGCGGCTCTGGTCGACCAATTGACGGCCGCGCAGGCCCAGTTGCGCAACCGCTTCCCCGATGCGGCGCCGCTCTCGGTCGGCGAGATCCTGCGCTGGCCCGGCATGATGGGCGACAACGGCCCGGACTTCGATGGCCTGGTGGCATCAGCGATCGAGCTGGTTGGCGTAGCGTTGGGTGATCTGGTCGCGTCGCGTGCGCGGGAGGGTGAAAAACTCGCCGCCATGATCCTGGAGCGAATCGAGGGCTTGCGTGCACTGGTGGCGCGCGCCGAACCGATCCTCCCGCAGGCGGTGGCCGAGTACCAGGAGAAGCTCACCACGCGCCTGCGCGACGCAGTCGCGACGCTCGATGAAGACCGCATCCGCCAGGAAGTTAGCCTGTTTGCCCAGCGCGCCGATGTGGTGGAGGAATTCTCGCGCCTGCGTGCGCACTGTGACGAGGTCGAGCGTGTGCTCAAGGTGGGTGGTCAGGCCGGCAAGCGACTCGATTTCCTGATGCAGGAACTCAATCGCGAGGCCAATACCATGGCTTCGAAGGCGGTATCCGGCGCGCTGTCGAGCATTGCACTGGAGATGAAACTGCTCATCGAGCAGATGCGCGAACAGGTTCAGAACATCGAGTAAGCGACATGCCCGGACAGCTCTACATCGTTTCGGCCCCTTCCGGGGCAGGCAAAACCACCCTGGTGCGCGGCTTGCTGGAGCAGGACCGCGGCATCCGTCTCTCTGTTTCGCACACCACCCGCGCACCGCGCCCGGGCGAGGTCGACGGCCAGCACTATCACTTCACCGATCGCGCGGCCTTTGAGGCAATGCGCGCAGCCGGGGGCTTCCTTGAATCGGCCGAGGTGCATGGCAACCTGTACGGCACTTCGCGCAGCTGGATCGAGCAGCAGATGAACACCGGCATGGACATCCTGCTCGAAATCGACTGGCAGGGCGCGCGGCAGGTGCGGCTGGCGTTTCCGCAAGCCGTTGGCATTTTCGTCCTGCCGCCCTCGCTGGCTGAACTCGAACGTCGCTTGCGCGGTCGTAACTCCGATGCCGACGAGGTGATTGCCCGTCGCCTGGAGGCTGCGCGGGGCGAGATGGAGCATGTCGACGAGTTCCATTACTGTATTATCAACAATGACTTAGCTGAGGCGCAGGCGGACATGGCGGCAATCGTGCGAGCCTGCCGCGCGCGCCTCAATGTGCAGAAAGCGCGTCATGCGGAAGCGTTTGCCTTCCTGCGTGGCGCCGATTGACGGAGGCGACGCATGAGCGCTGATCGCATGTCTGAACGCTGGTCTGCCGCCCGGTTTGCGGCAGCGTGCGTTTGCATGCGTGATCCGGGAGGCCGCTGAGATGGAGGCCTCTGCCAGCCGGATCGGCACCGATGTGAGTGCCCTGCATCACGAGCCCATGCATGATGCCGCCGCGGGCATCGATCCGCTCGAAGGCGTGGATCTTTCGACCCTGCGCGCCCGCACCGCGGCTTACCTCAAGGACGACGATCTCGACCGCCTTGAGCGTGCCGCGCGTTTCTCGGCCGAGGCGCATCTTGGGCAGTTCCGCAGCAGCGGCGAGCCCTACGTCTCGCACCCGGTCGCGGTGGCCGAGATCCTCGCCGAATGGCACCTCGATGCGCAGGCGCTGATCGCGGCCCTGCTGCACGATGTGATGGAAGACACCGATATCACCAAGCAGGCGATCGCGGATGCTTTCGGCAAGACCTCGGCGGAACTTGTGGACGGGGTTTCCAAGCTCGACAAGATCGAAGCCCGCACCCATGAAGAGGCGCAGGCAGAGAACTTCCGCAAGATGTTCCTCGCGATGGCGCGCGATGTTCGGGTGATCCTGATCAAGCTCGCCGACCGCCTGCACAACATGCGCACGCTCGACGCGGTGCGGCCCGACAAACAGCGCCGCATCGCACGCGAAACGCTGGAACTCTACGCCCCGATCGCCAATCGACTCGGCCTCAACAACCTCTACCGCGAACTGCAGGAGCTCTCGTTCAGTTACCTGCACCCGATGCGCTACCGCGTGCTGGCCAAGGCCGTGCGGGCCGCGCGCGGCAACCGGCGCGAGATCGTCGGCAAGCTGCTCGGTGCGATCCAGGAACGCCTGCCCAGCTGGCAGATCGACGCCGAAGTGTGGGGGCGCGAGAAGCATGTGTACGGCATCTACCGCAAGATGGTGGACAAGCACCTGACCTTCTCGCAGGTGCTCGACATCTACGGCTTCCGTATCGTCGTCAAGGACATCCCGACCTGCTACCTCACGATCGGCGCGCTGCACGAGCTCTACAAGCCGGTGCCGGGCAAGTTCAAGGACTACATCGCGATCCCCAAGGCCAACGGCTACCAGTCACTGCACACCACCTTGTTCGGCCCCTACGGCACGCCGGTCGAGGTGCAGATCCGCACCTGCGAGATGAACCAGGTGGCCGATAGCGGCGTGGCGTCGCACTGGCTTTACAAGGCCTGCGAAGGCCCCTTGTCGGATATCCAGCAGCGCACCCACAACTGGCTTCAGTCGCTGATCGAACTGCAGTCCACCTCCGGCGATTCGACCGAGTTCCTTGAGCACGTCAAGATCGACCTGTTCCCCGGCGAAGTCTTCGTCTTCAGCCCCAAGGGCAAGATCTTCAACCTGCCGCGCGGCGCCACGGTCGTCGATTTCGCCTACGCCGTGCACACCGACATCGGCAACCGCTGCGTGGCCTGCCGCATCAATGGCGAGTTGATGCCGCTGCGGACCGAGCTGAAGAACGGCGATCAGGTCGAGGTGGTCACCGCTTCGCACGCCAGCCCGAATCCGGCCTGGCTCTCGTATGTGCGCTCGGGCAAGGCGCGCGCGCAGATTCGCCACTTCCTCAAGACGGCACAGCAGGATGAGTCCGTCGCGCTGGGCGAGCGGCTGCTGGCGCAGGCCCTGCGTGCGCATGGCTTGCCGGTGGCTGCGCTGAACAATCTGGTGTGGGAGCGCTTCCTGCGCGACGCCGGCGCGCGCGACCGCAGCGAAGTGTTCACCGACATCGGGCTGGGCAAGCGCCTGCCCGCGGTGGTGGCCAAACGGCTTGCCAATGCGGTGGAGTCGGTGGGGGTGGAAGGCGTTGAAGGCCAGCAGATCCGCCCGCGCCCGGCCGGGGCGATCCTGATCCGCGGCAGCGAGGGCATGGCGGTGCAACTGGCCCGATGTTGCCGGCCGATTCCGGGCGACCCCATCGTTGGCCTGCTACGAAAAGGGCAGGGCATGGAAGTGCATCTGAACGACTGCCCCAATCTTTCGCGCAATCGTGCAGACCGCGAACGCTGGGTGGACGTCGAGTGGGAGTCCGACACCGATCGCCTCTTCGATGTGCAGATCCGCGTCATCACCGAAAACCGCCGCGGCGTGCTGGCCAAGATTGCCGCCTCGATCGCAGAAGAACACTCGAACATCCAGCATGTAAGCATGGACGGCGAAGGCGCCGCCCACCACCAGATCTACTTCACCCTGCAAGTCACCGATCGCCTGCACCTTGCGCGCCTGATGCGGGCCGTGCGGCGGATTCCCGAAGTGGTGCGCATCGCCCGCCTGAAGGCGTCGGAAGCGCGCGCGGCCTGATCCGGCGCAGCCCTGCTAAAATCGCCGCTTCAGGAGGAATCAACATGGCGATGTACGAGTCCGAACACACCAAATTCATGCGCGAGTGGATGGCCAAGCACCCCGAAGAGCGTGAGGAGCAACGCAAGGGCCGCGCGCTGTGGTGGGACAAGCCGCAGGATCTGGAAACCCAGCGGCGCAATGCCGAATCGAAGATCGCGCAGAAGCCCTACCCCTACCAGAGCGAAGTTTGATCCACGGCTCTACCCGCTTGCATGGCCCTGACACTGTTCAGGGCCATCTGCATTGTGCTGGCCTGCGATGGGCCACTCATCTACACGATCGCGCTGAATGAACCCGCTTTTCGAGCGCCCGCTCGCCATTGTCGATCTGGAGACCACCGGTGCCGATCCGCACCGCGACCGCATCACCGAAGTCGCAATCGTGCGGGTCGAAGGCGGCGTTGAAGTGGAACGCTGGTCCAGCCTGGTCGACCCCGAGATGCCGATTCCGCGCCGCATCCAGGAATTTACCGGCATCAGCAACGAGATGGTCGCCGGGGCACCCAACTTCAGGGCCTTGGCTGACGAGATCGCGCAACGCCTCGCGGGCGCCGTGTTCGTCGCGCACAACGCGCGCTTTGACTACAACTTCCTGCGCGCCGCCTTCGCGCAGCGGCAGATCGCATTCGATCCGCCGGTGCTGTGCACCGTGAAGCTCTCTCGCGCGCTCTACCCGGAGCACGCGCGGCACGGGCTCGATGCGATTGTCGAGCGTCACGGCTATGCGGTTGAAAACCGTCACCGCGCGATGACCGATGCCGATCTGGTCTGGCAGTTCATGCAGGAAGCCGCCGGCTTGTTCGATCACGACCGCCTGCTGCTCGCGCTTCGCCGCGCAGGCAGCGAGGGGGCTGCGGTACCGAGGCTACCCGAAGGCGATCTGGAGGCCCTGCCCGAGGCGCCGGGGGTTTACCTGTTGTTTGGTGCGGGCGGGCAACTGCTGCAGTGCGGGCGCTCGAATCACCTGCGCTCGAAGGTGCTTGGTCTGTTCACCGGGCGCGGCGATGCCAAGAGCGTGAAGCTCAGCGCGCAGGTGCGGCGGGTGGAGACCGAGTTCACCGCCGGCGACCTGGATTCCCAGCTTCGAGAGCTGGCCTTGCTGCGCCGCCATGTGCCGGAAAAGCATCCAAGCCGCTCGCTGGGCTGGCGCTTCATTCCGAACCGGCGCCGCCCGCCGGTGCTGGAGGAATGCGAGCTGCACGGCAGCGATCCGTGCGAGTGGGGGGATGTGTTCGGCACCTTCCGCGGCCAGCGTGAAGCGGACAACACCTTGCGCGAACTGGTGCTGCTGCATCGCCTGTGTCCGCAGCGGGTTGGCCTTGAAAACGGGCGCGGCGCCTGCCAGGCCTACGGGCTCAAGCGTTGTGACGGCGTTTGCGTGGATGCCGAGCGGCCGGAGATCCACGACGCCCGCCTCTTGCGTGCGCTGGCGTCCCTGGCGCCACGCGCCTGGCCCTGGGCCGGGCCGGTGGCGATTGCCGAACTGCATGAAGAGAGCGGCCGCGCCGCGACGCATGTTTTCGACCAGTGGTGCCACCTGGGCACTGCGCGTGACGAGGCGGCGCTTGAAGGCCTGCTCAGCGAAGCGCCGAGTCGCAAGTTCGACCTGGAGATCGCGCGGCTGCTGCAGCGCTGGCTGATGCAGCCGGGGCACGCGATGGCGGTGCGGCCGCTGCCTCAGCGCGTGGTCTGACGCGCCTCAATCAGACGGCGTAGATCCTCGGGTAGCCAGGCCCTCAGGCGCAGGCTCAGCCGTGCTTCGTGCTGGCGCCACGCAATGCCCGCGAAGATGATGCCAAGCCCGATGGCGGTGAGCGCCAGCGGGAACAGCCAGCTGTCGCGGAAGTAGTGGTGCGAGAGATCGCCCAGCACGATCGCGACACCCAGCGCACCGAACACGACAAAGGTTCGCCGCACCAGCACCGCGCCAATGCCGATCAGCAGCAGGTTGATCGCAAGGTAGATCAGCTTGCCCGACAGCAGCCCCGAGCCCAGCGAGCTGAGGCCCCCCCAGAAGGCCATGAGGCCGAACAGGTAGAGCCAGAACGGGTAGTCCTTGCCTGAACGGCTGCGCAGTTCGGCCCAGAAGGCACCCAGCAGCATCAGCAAGCCGAAGGCCAGCGAGAACCACTTGCGGAAGGTCCAGGCCGCTTCGTTCCAGTAATGCGGCGCATCGGCGGCGATCAGGAATACCGCCAGGTCCATGCTCATGTACCACAGGGTCACGGCGATCGGCATCACCAGGAAGGGCGTGCGCCAGCGGTAGAGCATCAGCGTGCCGGCGATCAGGGTGACGAACTCCAGCGTGATCCAGCGCCAGTCGATGTAGGCGTGATAGTCGCGGTAGCCCTTGATGTGGCTGGCCTCGGCCCACAGCCCGAAGGCGTTCTGCAGGCCCCACACGGCAAGCGGCACCAGCACCACGACCAGCGCGGCCATGAGGCCGCAGGGAACCGCCAGTGCCATCCGCTCGAAGCGTTCAGCCAGCTTCCAGGCAAGGCCGGCGTAGAGCAGCGCTATGAAGAAGATGCCCCAGCCGCCGAATTCTTCCCAACCCAGGGTCATGAAGAGCGACATCGCGCCAATCGCGAGCATGCCGCCCAGGTAGTACAGCACATGGGTGAAATCGAAGCGCGGTGCGTCGCCGGCGGCGGCACCGCGAGCGGCAAGGAAGTGCCACAGCGGCTCGGCCGCGTTGGCGGGGATCAAGCCGGCCTGACTGGCGGCGTCGAGGTCGGTACGCTGGATGCGGAGGGTCATGGCCAAGCCCGTGGATGAAGGTGCCGCCAATTGTGCGCGCTCCGGACGGCAAACCGGATCCGCCCTTGCAGGTTGCCGATGGCGGTGCCGCCGGTATCATTCCGCGCTACGCATCGCAGGTGCCCCCCATGACCCAGGCGGTAGAAGTTGTCGATCTTCTGAAGGCAGCCCTCAAGGCGCGCGGCATCACCTATGCCGAGCTGGCGCGGCGGGTCGGGCAATCGGAAGCCAGCGTCAAGCGTTGGTTTGCCCAGCGCAATTTCACGCTGGCAAGGCTGGATACGGTCTGCAACGCCGTCGGCATTGATTTCGCGGAACTGACCGGCGGCTTTGACCGCGAAGCGCGCCTGATCTCGCGCCTGAGCGTGGCGCAGGAGCGCGAGATCGTCGGCGAGCCCAAACTCTTCCTCGCCGCGCTGTCGGCGCTGAATCTGCTGGGCTTCGAGGACATGCTCGCGCTGTATGAATTCGAGCGCGCCGAGCTGATCGGCCTGCTCGCGCGGCTCGATCGCATCGGCTTCATCGAACTGATGCCGAACAACCGCATCCGCCTGCGCGTGGCACGCACGTTTTCCTGGACGCCCAACGGCCCGATCATGGAAGCCTTCAAGGACAACGTGGCGGACTTCTTCGCCAGCGACTTTGCCGCGCCGGGCGAGGCGATGTTCCTGCTCAACGGGCGCCTCACGCCCGGCGCGCGCCACGCCCTGGCCGAGCGCCTGAAGAAACTCGCGCGCGAATTCGCCGAACTGCATTGGGACGAAGGCGCCTTGCCGCAGGCCGAGCGCCAGCCGGTGAGCCTGCTGCTGGCCTGCCGCCCGTGGCAGGTGGCCGCGATTCGCCCCTTCATCCGCCCGGCCCGCAAGGCGCCGCGGCCAAGCTGAACCCACGGAGACACGATGTTCAAGAACCCCGATCTGGACACCCTGCGCGCAGCCATCGCGAAGGTGAAAACCGTCGCCATCGTCGGCGCTTCGCCCAAAGCGGAGCGGCCCAGCCACTACATCGGGCAGTTCCTCAAGCAGCAGGGGCTGCGGGTGATCCCGATCCACCCGGCAGCCAGCGAACTGTTCGGCGAGAAGGCCTACCCCAGCCTCTCGGCGGTGCCGGAAAAGATCGACCTCGCGGACTTCTACATCAACGCCGAGCGGGTCGGCCCGCTGGTGGATGAAGCGGTTGCGCTGGGCATACCCTTCATCTGGATGCAGGATCACGTGGTGGATGAAGCTGCTGCGCAGCGCGCGCGCGAGGCCGGCGCGACGGTCGTGATGGATGACTGCATCTACCGCCGTTGGCGGCAACTGACGGAATGATCGGCCTGCAGCCGCCTGTGGGACAATTGCGCACATGAAACTCCGCTTTACGAAAATGCAGGGCCTGGGCAATGACTTCGTCGTCATCGACGCGGTGCGCCAGGCTTTTGAGATGACGCCCGAGCGCGCGCGCGTGCTGGCCGACCGGCGCTTCGGCGTGGGCTGCGACCAGATCCTGATCGTCGAGCCGAGCCGTTTGCCCGGCGTCGATTTCCGCTACCGCATCTTCAACCTCGATGGCGAGGTGGAGCAGTGCGGCAATGGTTCGCGCTGCTTTGCGCGCTACGTGCGCGACAAGGGCCTCACCGACAAGGACGAAATCCGCGTTGAAACCCTTGCCGGCGTGATCACGCCGCGGCTCGGTGCCGACGGGCTGGTGACGGTGGACATGGGCGCACCGGTGCTTGATCCGGCGCGCATCCCGTTCATCTCCGACTCCGATGCGCCGGCGCAGCCGCTGGAGGTGGCGGGCGAAACGATCCTGATCGGCGCCGTCAGCATGGGCAACCCGCATGCGGTGCAGGTGGTCACGGACGTCGATACCGCGCCGGTGACGACGCAGGGGCCGCTGATCGAACACCATCCGCGCTTTCCGGCACGTGTGAATGCCGGCTTCATGCAGGTCGTCGACCGCCACACGATCCGCCTGCGGGTGTTTGAGCGCGCGGCGGGTGAAACCCTGGCCTGCGGCACCGGCGCCTGCGCGGCGGTGGTGTCGGGCATCCGGCGCGGTCTGCTCGATAGCCCGGTGCGGGTGCATGCGCGCGGTGGCGAGTTGAGCATTGCCTGGGGTGGCCCCGGCCAGCCGGTGCTGATGTCCGGCCCGGCAGTCACCGTGTTCGAAGGCGAAATCGAGATTGACTGAAGTCCGTGGCCAGCGGCTGCGGCGCACTTGAGGTTGCACCCATGACTGATCAGGAAGTGATCGCCTACCTGCAGGCGCATCCGGAATTCTTCAACGAACAACCGGCCCTGCTGGCGCAACTGTCGGTGCCGCACCCGGACACCGGCCAGGCGATCTCGCTCACAGAACGGCAACTGCTGGCGATGCGCGAAAAGCTGCAGATGCTGCAGGACAAGATGGAAGAGCTGGTGCGCTTCGGCGAAGAGAACGACGTCATCGGCGAGAAGGTGCACCGCCTCACCCTGGGCCTGCTTGAATCGAACAGCGTCGAGGCGGTGGTTGGCGTGATCGATTCGCACCTGGTTGAAGACTTTGCGGTGCCGCATGTCGCCCTGCGCGTCTGGAACAGCATCATCCAGCGCGATACGGTGGAGTTCTCGGCGGTGTCTGAAGAGTTGCGTTTCTTCGCGGCCGATCTGCGCCACCCGTACTGCGGGCCGGCGGCCCAGCCGGAAGTGGTGGGCTGGTTCGGCGAGCCGGGCGCGCAAGTGCGTTCGGTGGCCTTGCTGCCCCTGCGGCGCGACGGCGTGGTGTTTGGCCTGCTTGCACTGGGCAGCGAAGACATCGAGCGCTTCTACCCCGAGATGGGCACGCTCTACGTGGCACGCATCGCGGATCTGGTGAGCGCGTCGCTGATCAACCACCTGGGTTAGCTGCCCCGTGTTCCGCGCATGACGGTTTCGATCCAGGACATCCAGGCCGAAGATGTAGTGCCCTTCCGGATCGCGGTGGATCGGGTCGCGCGTGAGGGGCGCTTTCTTGCCAGCAACGAGGCGCCCTCGCTCGACGCGGTCGCGCGATTTGTCAGCACCAACCTTGAATTTGGCTATCCGCATGTGGTGGCGTTGGTCGATGGTGCGCTGGTGGGCTGGTGCGACATCACCCCCGAGGGCCGGCCACTCAAGCGCCATGTCGGCCTGCTCGGCATCGGCGTGCTTGAGCCCTGGCGCCGGCGCGGCGTGGGGGCGGCTTTGCTCGACGCTGCGCTGGCGCGCGCCACCGCGGCCGGTTTCTTGCGGATCGAGTTGTCGGTGCGGACCGACAACCACGCCGCCATTGCGCTATACCGCAAGCGGGGCTTCGTCGAGGAAGGGGTCAAGCGGATGGCGATCAGGGTGCCGGACGGCTTTGGCGATGTCCTGATGATGGCCTACCTCTCGCCCGCGCTGGCCTGAGATGACGGCAAGCGGCGCGAGCGAGCTTCCCGCCCCGATGCAGGCCTGGCTTGCGGTGCTGACCCACGAGCAGCGTGCGGCGCCGCTGACGGTGTCGGCCTACCGCCGCGATTTGCTGCAACTGGCGGAACTCTCGCGTGGCCGCCCGCTTGAGGCCGTGTCGCCGCACGACATCCGCCGTTATGTCGCGCGCCTGCACGGGCAAGGGCTTTCGGGGCGCACGATTGCCCGCCAACTGTCGTGCTGGCGTGGCTTCTTCGCATGGTGGGCGCGCACCGGCGCGGTGGGTGCCAACCCGGTGGTGGGCATCCGCCCACCCAAGTCAGCCAAGGGTTTGCCGCAGGCGCTTTCGCCCGACCAGGCGGTGGCCTTGCTCGATGCGCCGCAGGGGGCGGCGAATGATCCGTTCGCGCTGCGCGATCGCGCGATGTTCGAACTGTTCTATTCCTCCGGCCTGCGCCTGACAGAGCTCGCCAGCCTGGATATCGGCCCCGCGCTGAACCTGCGTGACGCCGAGGTCACGGTGACCGGCAAACGCAGCAAGGCGCGCACCGTGCCGGTCGGCACGCAGGCGCGCGAAGCCCTTGCGGCGTGGCTGCAGGAGCGGGCTCGCCATGCACGGGCCGACGAGCCTGCGCTTTTCGTCAATACCCGTGGCGCGCGGATTGCGCCGCGCAGCATCCAGCAGAGGCTGGCCTTGTGGGCGCAGCGCAGCGGCCTGGGGGTACATGTGCACCCGCACATGCTGCGCCACAGTTTTGCCAGCCACCTGCTGCAATCATCCGGCGATCTGCGCGCGGTTCAGGAATTGCTGGGCCACGAGAGCATCGCCACGACGCAGATCTACACCCACCTCGACTTCCAGCACCTGGCGAAGGTGTATGACGCGGCGCACCCGCGCGCCAAGCGCAAACCCTGATCCAGCAATCTGGCGCGGGCCATGCGGAAGGACTACCATGGCGCCACTTTCAAAACCCTGTCATGAGGAAATTCCAAATGAAACTTCGTTCACTGATCGTTGCCGCCACGCTTGCCAGCACCCCCTTCGCTGCGGCGCTTGCGGCCGATGGTGTGGTGGTTGCCACCGAGCAGGGCAAGGCTGTCATCGCCGGCAAGGCCTCGGTCACCGCGACCATCGTCGCGATTGACGCGGCAACCCGCACGGTGACCCTCAAGGGCGAGAATGGTGAAACGGTCGACGTGGTCGCAGGCCCGGAGGTCAAGCGCTTTGCCGAACTGAAGGTGGGCGACACGCTGACGACGACCTTCGTCGAGGCGGTTGCGCTCAACGTCAAGCAAGGCGGTGGCAAGTTCCGCCAGCGCATCGAATCGGTGGATGCAGTGCGGGCCACGGCTGACGAGGCGCCTGGTGGTGCGATCGGCAAGAAGGTCGTGATCATTGCCGATGTGACCGCGGTGGATGCCGAGAAGGGCACGATCACGCTGCGCGGCCCGCGCGGTATCCGTACGATGAAGGTACACAACAAGGCGCAGCTGAACGACCTGACCGCCGGCGATCAGGTGGAAGTGACGCTGATCGAAGCGATGGCGATGGAAATCACCCACGCCAAGTAATCTGCCTGTCCCGCAGCACCGAATGCCCCGCCCCGAGCGGGGCATTTTTTGCGGCATCTCCCTGTCGCGATTGCACAAGCATGGTACAGGCCCAGCAGTTGCCTGCCGGTTACGTCACCCTCGTGCTGGCCACGCTGCTGTCACCCCTTTGGCGCCGGCGGATGGATCCACGTGTTGCGCAGTGGCGTGCCGCTCAGGGACTTGCACCCGCTGTTCGATCAAGGCGCTTCGTGGCCGTCGCTGAACCAGCCGGTGCGGGTGAACTCGGCCTTGTAGGGGGCGCTGAGCAGGATCGCCTGGGTGTCTTCACGCGCGTCGGCATCCAGCGGCACCACGGCGCATTGCCGCTTGCCCTTGATTTCCAGTGCCTGTTGCCCGCTGCGGGTCTGCAGTGCCGCCTGGGCGCCTTCACGCTCAAAGCAGAAGCGCAGGGCGTTGGGGTTCGGGATCAGCAGGCGGAAGTACCAGGGGATGATCTCCTTCATCAGGCGCTTGCTTTGCTCGGTGGCTTCCAGCGCATCGGCATACGCGATCTTGCCGTCATCGGCGAGCCTCGGCGAAAGCGTCAGGTGCACCGCCAGCGAACTCCGCTTCTGGTTTGTCACGAATTCGGCCTTGTCCGCCAGTGCCTCGGCCGATAGCGGAATCTCCACATCCCCTTCCGGCCCGAGCGGAACCGGGATATCGGTGTTCTCGCCGGTGAGGCGGATGCGGATGTCGGCGGGGCTGACGGCCTTGTCGTTTGACTTGACCTGCAAGCGCATCCGCACCTTGTCGTGCTGCACACGCTGCACCTGGGTCTGGAACGCGTAGGCGTCGGCGTAGGGCATGATCGCCGGGTCGCGCACGCCCTTGACGATCACGCTGTCGGCGACCGGGGCGCTCTGGTCCGCGGCCGGGGCCGGTGGGGACTCGGCGTAGGCGCAGAGCGGGGCGATCAGTGCGGCGAGGCAGAGCGCTTTCATGGGCGGAGTCCTGTGCGGGAAATGCCGGCATCATCGCGCGGTGCGGGCCCGGCAAATGTGTCCGAAGCGTAGCGAGATGTCAGTGCCGGTTATCGCAGGGCGGCGCCTTGCTCAGTCGTCGAGCCCGTCCTTGAACCAGCTGCGGTGACTGAACTCGATCGAGTAGGGCGGCGTGAGCCGGAGCGCGAGCCAGTCGTCGAGCCGATCGTGATTCAGTGCCAGGATGGCGCATTGGCGCTTGCCCCGAATCGGTAGCGCCTCGTCCCCATAGCGGCTGACCAGGGTGGCCTGCGCGTCGGCGCGCTCGAAACAGATCCGCAGGGCGTTCGGATCCGCCACCAGCAGGCGGTAGTACCAGGGCACGATTTCCTTGATCAGCGCCCGCGCCTGGGTGGCCGCTTCAAGTGCATCGGCATAGGCGATCTGGGGGGCGATCGGCAGCGTGGGTTGCAGCGTGATCGCAAGGCTCACGTTACCGCGCTTCTGGTTGGTGACGAATTCGGCCTGGTCTGCAAGCGCTTCGGGTGAGCGCGGCACCGCGAACTCGCCGTCTTCGCTCAGCGGCACGGCGATCTCGACGTTTTCACCCGCCAGCCGCAGCCGCAGGTCCGCTTGCCGCGTTGCCTTGTCACGGGGCCGCAGTTGCAGCTTGACGCGCACTTTGTCGTGCGGCACGCGTTCGATCCGGTTGGCGAATTCGTAGGCATCGCGGTAGGGCATCATCGCCGGGTCGCGCACGCCTTTCACCACCACCGTCTGGGCGGCGGAGTCGGTTGGCGGGGTGTCGTCCCCAAGGCTGGCGAGTGGCGCAAACAAAAGCGCGAGCAGGCGCAACCGGATGTGCCGCATGTCAGTGCTGCAGCGTCAGCGCCAGCGCGATCGGCAGGAACACCAGCGCCAGCAGGTTGCCGATCACCACGATCGAGGCCACCTTTTCCGGTTCCTGCCCGAAGCGTTCGGCAAAGATGAAGTTGAGCACCGCCGGCGGCAGCGCGCCAAAGACAATCACCAGCGCGCGTTGCAGGGGCGGCAGATCGACCAGCATCACCACCAGCCCCGCCACCGCCAGACCGGCCAGCGGGCGCAGCAGCGCACCACCCAGCCCGATCCGCCAGGCGCCGAAGTTGGCGTCGGTGAGGCGCACGCCAAGCGAAAACAGCATCAGCGGGATTGCGATATCGCCCACCATGCGGATCGCCAGTAGCAGCGGCGGCCAGATCGCAATGCCGGCCAGGCCCACCGCAATGCCTGCCAGCGTGGCGATCACCGAGGGCACCTTCCAGATCGTCGCAAGCCGCGTCTTGTGATCGAGCAGCCAGGCGCCGTAGGAAAAATGCAGGAAGTTCGACACCATGAACATCACCACCGCAGGGGCCAGCGCCTGTTCGCCGAATGCCAGCACGGCGAGCGGCAGGCCCAGGTTGCCGCAGTTGTTGAACATGGTCGGGGGCAGCAAGGTTTTGACCGCCACGCCACTCAAGCGCGCCGCAAGCCACCCGGCAAGCCCGAATGCCACCACCATGAAGACCGATACGCCGGCCAGCGGCAGGAACTCGGCCAGGTGAAAGTCCTTTGAAACCAGCGCGGCAAACACGAGTGCCGGCACGAACACATCCAGGTTCAGCTTGTTGGCCACCGTCATGTCCGGCTTCATGCGCCGCCCGACCAGCCAGCCGAGGGCGACGATGGCGAACAGGGGGAAGAGAATCGAGACGATGCGCAGAAACATGGGCGTGCCGGCCAACAGGAGCCGGGATTCTATCTGTTGTTGCGCCGATGCCGACGCGGCGTCAGATGCATGCAACAGTCATGACGAACGCGTGCCGCGGGCGCCTTGCCGAACGCCGCGCATGCGGCGGCAGGCATAATTGCGGCCATCCCCTTGTCTGGATCTGACGACCATGGCGAACATGCGCTACTGGCTTGCCGACGTTTTCACCCACCAGCCCTTTACCGGCAACCCGCTGGCGGTATTCCCGGATGCGGCCGGGCTGGCCCCGGCCCTGATGCCGCGGATCGCGGCCGAGCTCAATCTTTCGGAAACCGTGTTCGTTCTGCCGCCGGCTGACCCGGCGCACACCGCGCGGGTGCGCATCTTTACGCCGGCAACCGAATTGCCCTTCGCGGGCCATCCGACGATCGGCACCGCGCTCATGCTCGCGCGCTTCTCGCCCACGCCGCTGGCTGACGGTGAGCATCTGATCGTGCTGGAAGAAGGCGTCGGCCCGGTGCCGGTGACCGTCACGGTAGAAGGCGGGCAGCCGGTGTGTGCCGAGTTCGCCACGGCCCAGGCGCCCAGCTACGCGCCGGCGCCCGACGTTGATTCGGTGGCCGCCATGCTGGGCCTGGTGGACGATGTGTTGCCGCACCTGAGCGTGGCGTCGTGCGGTGTGCCTTACCTGTGCGTGCCGCTGCACAGCCGCGAGGCGCTGGCGCGGGCCACGCCGAACACCGCGGCCATGAAAACCGGTCTTGCCGGCCTTGCGCACGCAATCTATGCCTACACCGTTGATCGTGACGATCCGGCACTGCTGCATGCACGCATGTTTGCCCCTGGGCTCGGCGTGCTGGAGGACCCGGCCACTGGCTCGGCGGCGGCGGCGCTGGGTGCGCTGCTGGCCCAGTTCGACTTGCACCGTGACGTCGCACTGTCGTGGGAGATCTCGCAGGGCGAAGACATGGGCCGCCCCAGCCGCATCCGCGTCAGCGCCGAGGTGCGCGACAAGCAGGTGGTGTCGGTGCGCGTGGGCGGCCAGGCTGTTTTCATGGGCGAAGGCCTGCTTGCTGTTTGAATTCAAAGGAAAGCTCAGACATGGATATCCAGCGCATCGGCGTCACGCCGCGCTATGCCGACGCCGTGATTCACGGTGGCGTGGTCCACGCAGTGGAAGTGCCGCCAGCCGAAGAAGGCGACATCCGCACCCAGACGACCGGCCTGCTCGAAACGCTTGCCGCGACGCTTGAAAACGCCGGCAGCAGCAAGGCGCGCCTGCTCACTGCCACGATCTACCTGACCGACATGGCGGACTACGATGGCTTCAATGCCGTGTGGGATGCCTGGTTGCCACCCGGCTGCGCGCCATCGCGCGCGTGTGTCAGGGTGGCGGGGCTGGCGCGGCCCGGTTGGCGGGTTGAAGTGGTGGTCAGCGCGGCGGTCTGAGCCGCGCCGCGGGCGGCTAGAGGGCGCCCGGCGGCAGCGCGCGGTTGAACTGGTCGATCATTGACTGCGGCACGTTCAGACTGCACCAGATGTGCCGCAGCTCGCCTTCCGGCGTATCGGGGTAACGGATGTAGGCGAACTGCTCGGGCTTGAGGCCGCGATGCCGGATCAATGCGCTGGCCTCCTCCGGCGCAATGATCATCGCGTCGGTCATGGATTCGGCCAGCATGCGCAGCATTTGCTCGTTCTCCTCATGGACGCGGTCGGTGGGCCCCTCACGCGCATCGAGCAGGGTGTCGTAGCCCGGGCCGTAGGAGTAGGTCTGCTTGACCAGCAGGCGGAACCCGCCTTCGGTCATTGCGGAGGCAAGGCTCGCAAAGTGCTTGAACTGCGCCTCGTCGGCGTGCCGCACGAGCAGGATCTGCGCGCTGTCGCGGTAGACCGGCGCCGAGAAGCGCCCGAAGTGCTCCCGCCCCGGCTTCTTGAACATGCTGATCATGCAGTCCTTGCCGTTATTGGCCTTGACCATCGCCATCGCGCGCGAGAAGGGGGTTTGCGCCCAGGTGTAGGGAATCTTTGCCTTGCGCAGCGCCCGAGCAACCGGTTCGGCCATGATCCCCTTCATCACCCCGTTTTCAACATAGGCGTAAGGCACCCGCGTGTTGTAGTGAATGGTCAGGGTGTCGGGTGCCGCGCCCGCCGGCAGGCCAATCGCAAGCCAGCCCAAGGCGAATAGCTGAATTCGCAAGGTGATCATGCAGCCACCCCACGCGGGAACGGATCGTCGCATCCGACCAGTGTACGTCTGAGACAAGTGCGCTCGCCAGTGTTTTGTCGGCGATCGCGGGTGTTCATCGACGGGCTAGGGCTGCGGGTTCCAGACCACGCGCAGGCAGGGGTAATCGCGCCCGTCCGGCATCGGGTGGATTTCCGTGCTGGCCTCGCGGCCGCCCAGGCGTGCGTAGAAGCCTCGCGCCGCTTCGTTCGCCGCGAGCACCCACAGGTGATGTCGCTGCCCGCTGCCGATACGCGCTTGCACGGCCGTCATCAGCATGCGGCCGAGGCCGCTGCCGCGCAGCGCGGCTTGCACATGCAGGTTGTCGATCAAAGGGCCCCATTCCGGGTCCGCATCCGGCCGAATGCAGGCAAAGCCGAGCAAGCCGGCCGGCGATTCGAGCAGCAGCACTTCAAGCGGCGCATCGGCGCCGTCGGCCAGCCGCGCCTGCCACAGAGCCTCGCGTTCGGCCTGTACCGCATGGTCGAGGTAGGCCTCTTGCAGCACGCCGCGATAGGCGTTGCGCCAGCTCTGCGCATGCAGCAGGGCTATCGCCGCCGCGTCGTCGGCGGTGGCGATGCGCAATGTGGGAATGCCGGGCATCAGTGCTGCATGTGCTCGTGGCCGCTGGCATCGCCAAGTGGGCGCACAGCGGCTTCCACTTCGATCTTCTCGCGCTTGCCGTCCTGCTCGATCTCCAGCGTCAGCGGCACGATATCGCCCGCTTTCACCTGCTGCCTCAGATCCATCAGCATCACGTGATAGCCGCCCGGCTTGAGTTCAACCGTCTTGCCGGCGGGCAGCGCGAGTTTCTGCACCGGGCTCATCTTCATGTTGTCGGCAAGCAGCTTCATCTCATGCACCTCCACCTTGCCGGCCACCGGCGAGGCGGCGCCGACCAGGCTCGCCCTGCTTGCAGCGGTGAGTTTCATGAACGCGCCGGTGGCCTTCTGCGAAGGCGTGGTGCCGCGCACCCAGGCGCCTTCAACCTTCACATCGGCGGCGCTGACGACGGTGCTACCCAGGGCAAGCAAGGCGGCAAGGATGATCGAACGCATATCGGCTCCTGAATGCAGCTGCAAAAAGGAAACGATTCTAGCGGCGCGCTATGCTTTCACCGAAACCGGCACAGGAATTGAGCAATGGATCAGGACCCCGGCGCGAAAACGCGCATCGACAAATGGCTGTGGGCCGCCCGCTTCTACAAGACCCGCAGCCTTGCCACCGACGCGGTGGAAGGCGGCAAGGTGCGCATCAACGGCCTGCCGATCAAGCCGTCGAAAGACGTGCGCAACGGTGATCGTGTGGCCTTCAGCAACGGGCCGGTCAGCCGCGAGGTGATCGTGCGCGGCATTGCCGACAAGCGCGGCTCGGCGCCGGTGGCGCAGCAGCTCTACGAGGAAACCGCCGAGAGCATTGCCGCCCGCGAACAGGCTGCCGACGCCCGCCGCCTGAAGGTGGAGCCCGCCGCCGAACGCCACGGCCGCCCGACCAAGCGCGACCGGCGCGACTACGAGCGCTGGCGTGAGTAAAGCGCGCGGTCGCATTCTGTAAGAATCGTGAGCCCGCAGCGCCGCGTGCGCGCGCTAGAGTGACAGGCATGGAACGCCAAGCACTGATCTGGGTGATCGACGACGATCCCGACCTGCGCGCACTGCTCGCCGAGTACCTCGACCGCGAGGGCTTCGACACGCGCGTCTTCCCCGATGCCGCCGATCCGCTGCGGCGCCTGCCGCGCGAGCGGCCCGACCTGCTGGTACTCGATCTGATGATGCCCGGCGAAGACGGGCTCGCCGTGTGCCGGCGCATCCGCAGTACCGGCGACGATGTCCCGATCATCATGCTGACCGCGCGCAACGACCCGATCGACCGCGTTGTCGGGATCGAGATGGGCGCCGACGACTACCTCGGCAAGCCCTTCCTGCCGCGTGAGCTCTCCGCCCGCATCCGCGCCGTGCTCAAGCGGCGCCAGGCGCCGCGCGCCGGCGCCCCCCTGCCCGAGGAGGAATCGGTCAGCTTCGGCGAATGCCGCCTCGATCTGGCCACCCGCAGCCTGTGGCGCAAGGGTGAGCGGATCGAGATGACCACCGGCGAATTCGCCTTGCTTGCCGCGCTCGCCCGCCACCCGCATCAACCCCTCACACGTGAGCGCCTGATCGAGATCGCACGCGGGCCGGAGTCTGAAACTTTCGAGCGCAGCATGGACGTGCAGATCTCGCGCGTGCGCCGCCTCGTCGAGCCCGATCCGTCGCGGCCGCGCCATATCCAGACGGTGTGGGGCGTCGGCTACGTCTTCGTCCCCGACCCGGCTGACGCCTCGGCATGAACACGCTGCGCCGCTGGTCGCAGTCGCTCAACCTGCGGCTGGCGCTGATCCTCTTCCTGGTGCTCGGCGGTAGCTACGCCCTCATGGTCTGGCTGCTGCAGACCCGCGTTGCCGATGTGCGCGCCACCCAGGGGGCCAGCATCATCGCCAGTCGCGTCAAAGAGGCCGAGGCCCTGCTCGCGCGCCAGCCCGACATCGCGCTCGATACCCTCCAGGGCCTGCGCATCATCGAGGCCGAGGCGCCGCCTCGGTTCGAACGCGGCAGTGGTCGTGGCCGGCGCGGAGCGGTGCCGGGCGGTGAAACGCCCCCGCCCGACGGCGGCGGCTTAGGCCCTCGCGGCGGCCCACCGGCTGACGGCGCGATGGACATGCCCCGCTGGCACCAGCGCACGATGCACCTCGCGCAGTTCGACCAGGCCCTGGCCGAGGCGCTTGGCCGCCCCGCCGTGATGCGCCCCGGCGCGCTGCGGGGCGAAGGGCCCGGGCTCTGGGTGCGGCTCGCGGGTGAGCCGCCACGCTGGCTGTGGATCCCGTCTTCCGCCTTGCCGCCGCCGCCACCGCTGCGGCGTTTCGACCCGGCCATCGTCATTCCGGTGCTTGGCTTCGTGCTCGCATTTGCGGCGGCCTTGTTCCTCGTGGTGCAGGTGAACCGGCCGCTGCGCAAGCTTGGCGATGCCTTGGGGGCCGTCGGCTCATCCGCCGCGCCACAACCACTGCCGCTCAACGGTGCAAGCGAGATCCGCGTGCTCGCCGGCCGCTTCAATGACATGCTTGGGCGCCTCGCACAGATGGAATCCGACCGCAGCACCATGCTCGCCGGCATCGCGCACGATCTGCGCACCCCGCTGACCCGGCTCCAGTTGCAGATCGAACTGGCCGCCGGCGCGCACGGCATCGACGACAAACGCAAGGCCGCCATGCTGCGCGAACTCGACCAGCTCGGCGAAATCATCGACCACTTCCGGCTTTTTGCCGGCGGCGCCGCAAGCGAGCCACTCGAAACCCGCGAGCTCGCGCTGCTGCTCGAAGAAATGGCCGAGCCCTGGCGCGCCCAGGGCCTTGAACTCGCGCTGCAGAGCGGCCTGCGCGCGGCCGTCAAACCCGCCGCGCTGCGCCGTGCGCTCGCCAACCTGCTCGACAACGCCTTCGCCTACGGCGCCGCACCGGTGACGCTGCAACTACGCAGCGAGGCCGGTTGCGCGATGATCGAAATCCGCGATCACGGCCCCGGCATCGCCCCCGAGCGCATCGCCGAAGCGCTGCGGCCCTTCACCCGCCTCGATGCCGCGCGGGGCGGCGCCGGCCACAGCGGCCTTGGGCTCGCGATTGTCGAACGCCTGATCGGCGAAATGGGGGGGCGGCTGGTGCTGGAGAATGCTGCGGGGGGCGGGCTGCTTGCACGCCTGGTGCTGAATCTGGCGGACTGATTCGCTTGCGTGCGGCGTTCTGATTTCTGCAAAGCCCAGCTTTCGGTTTGTGGCTCGCGGTCTGTGCTGCTGCCTTGCGGCGGCCTTCCCGTTCAAGCCGGGTCCCGCCCCGGCGGGCGGGGTACTTTCTTTGTGCGAACAAAGAAAGTACCCAAAGAAAGTCGCCCCGCTTCAACGCCGCGCGCTTCGCACGCGGTCCCGTGCGCTGCTCGAAGCATCGGGTGGCTGCGGAACTCGGCCCTGCGGGCCTCAAACAGTCCTCGCCACCGCCGCTACGCGTCGGAACCCGAAGCTTCTGCGCTGCTCGGCGTTTCAGAGGGGGAGGGAAGAGCGTCGACGCTCAACCGCGGTGGTTCTCCAGTTGCCCGGATGCAGGCCGCAGGCTGGAATCCGGGATGTGAAGTTGCGCCCTTAGACTCGGCAGCCGTGGATTCCGCTTCGCTGTATCCAGCTACAAACTGCTATACATCGCGGTAGCATGTTTAGCCCTACTCTGAAACCGACAACCGCAATGACCAGTTTAGTTGACCACTATTCCGTCTTGGCCGTACTGCCAAGCGCTGACTTTGTCGTGATTCGGGCCGCGTACAAAGCTCTGGCCCAGCGATACCATCCTGATCGATATGTAACAAGCGACGAGTCCGCCAAGGCTCACATTCGCATGCTGGCTATCAATGAAGCCTACCGTGTGTTGAGTGATCCAGCGCTTAGGTCCGCATACGACAATGAGTTTGCCGCCCAGGGCGGCAGTAGATTTTACAGTGCCGATGATCGCGAACTAGGATTGGACGAGTCAGCGAAGCGTGATTGGGAAACGGCACTTAAATTCTATCCGGAACTTGGAGTTGTTGATTCAAGACTTCGCGATCTATCGTGCTCTCTGAGTGCGTCATTTCGTACGTACCTGCTTGAGTCCAAACGGTTTCAGCAGTTCTCTGAGATTGCGAATAGTTTTGAGCGGGAATTTGCCGAGACCTATTTCGGACGAAATGCTGAAATTGTTAGTTTGGCGTTTGACGCGATCTTCTCGGGTCGTCGAGACGTTGCAATGGCTTTGAATCGCGCCGTATCGGTGCTGGGTGCGGAATGCGACGCTGAACGTGTGTTGAGGGTGGTTCGGGAAGACTTTCCTGACTACTTCTTTCGGACGAGATCTTCACCTGGTAGTCTCTCAGAAACCGCAATCTCGGCACTAAAGGCGGGAGGTCTTATCTAGCACTAGAGGTCCCGCCCCTTCAATTCATCTGCCGTTCTTCGTAGCGTCGGTCCACTCACTTTGAATCCGATCTAGCTTTATCGCGATTGATGCTGCTGTATCGCTCACGCCGAGCGAATGAAAACTGTCGTTCTCCTTGGATGAGTATTTCTCAAAGACTCTTTTGAGCTGATCGATCGCCAGGAGCGCCTCGGACGCTAGGTTATACAAATCATGATTGGCCGAGAGGGCTGCCTTTTTCAAAGTTAGCTCCTCGAACAAATGGGATATCTTGACTGAGATCTCCAACTGATGTTGTGGTGAGCGTGGTGCTTTGCGATTGAAATATTCCTCGATGAGTCTTGCGGTCATTCCGCTTTGTTCTATAGTGCCCCTGACTATCCTTGCGGTCTCGCCAAATTGCCTTTTTCGATTATAGTGATTCCAGATGGGCTCGGTCAGGGCTTTGATGGTGCTGAATAGAGCCGCCAGGGCAGTGCTAAGGTTTATCGGGTCCATTTTTACTCCAGGGATAAGAAACGCCGCGCCACGTGGCGTGGTTGTTGGAGTGTCGGTCTGATTGCCATGAGAATCGATAGGGGATTTTGTGCGCGCTATCCGAACTAAGTCGAAGGTCTGTTTAGACTAGAAATGACAAGTCCAGAGGCGACAGATAAAACGAATGCTGGATTGATTGGCAGTCTGTCCGAATGTCGAAAATGGAATTGCTGCCAACTTGAAATAAATTCTGGATCTTGGCTGTTCAAACCCGAAACCATAACGCCGAGAATTTAGCCTCGCAACATCTTCCCCGCTTTTGACCTTCGAGAGAGTCGCCGTGTGGCCCGAGCGTGGGTTCAGGACTGAACTATGCCCAGCGGGCGGCAGACGATCATCGTCACCGTCGCACTGCGCGCGACGCAATCCGACGCTTCTGAGCTGATCTGCGTTTGAGAGGGGTAATCAACGGCGTCGGCGGTTGACCGTTATTTCGAATTGCGCAGTGCGCGAAAACACCGATGGTTTTGACCTTGGGTCCCGTCGAGAGCGCCGAGCAGCACAGCGGGGTCGGGGGATCGGCGCGCAGCGCCGACGGCGAGGACTGTCTGAGCGGCGGGCGTAGCCCGGCGCGAGTTCCGCAGCCGCCCGACTTCGCGAGCAGCGCAGGGGAGTCAGGTGCGCAGCGCCTGACCGCGAAGGCCGGGCGGCACTCTTTGCTTACTTTCTGGTGCTGTTGCCAGAAAGTAAGACGCCCGCCGGGGCGGGACCCGGCTTGAGTGGCACGGCCGCTCCGAACAGACAACGTTCGCCGTAAGGCACACGCACTCGCCGGGGCTCCGGGCGAGGTCGGCCGGCTGCGCAACCCGCAGTGACCGAACTTATCGCTCGATCCGTATCAACTGCCCACCATCGGTGAGCAGGTAGAGCCAACCATCCGGCCCTTGTTTGACGCAGCGGATGCGTTGGCCGAGCGATTCGAAGAGCTTTTCGCGCTTGGCTTCGACGTTGCCGTTCAGTTCGACCCGCCACAGCGCGGTGCCGGCGAGGGCGCCGAAGAACACGCTGCTTTGCCATTCCGGGAATTTGCTGCCGGTGTAGAAGGTGAGGCCGGCGGGGGCGATGGAGGTGGGGACCCAGTAGCTCACCGGCTCGGTGTAGTCGGGCGCGTGGGTGCCGCCGCCGATGCGGCATTCGTTGCCGACCGGGTCGCCGTACTTGCAGCCGTAGCTGCGGATCGGCCAGCCGTAGTTGTTGCCGGCGCGCGCGATGTTGATTTTGTCGCCGCCCTGCGGGCCGTGTTCGTTCTGCCATAGCTCGCCGGTGCCCGGGTGAATCGCGATGCCCTGCGGATTGCGGTGGCCGTAGCTCCAGATTTCGGGCAAGGCGCCGGCGGTGGCGAAGGCCGGGTTGCCGGCCGGGATGCTGCCATCGCGGTTGATGCGGATGATCTTGCCGAGGCTGGTCTTCAGGTCTTGCGCGGGGCTTTCCTTCTGGCGTTCGCCCAGGCTGACGAAGAGGGTTTTGTCGGCGCGGAAGGCGAGGCGCGATCCGAAGTGGCCGGCGCCGCTGACCTTGGGCGTCTGGCGGTAGATCACGCTGATTTCCTGCAGCGTATCGCCGACCAGCTTGCCGCGCGCAACCGCAGTGCCGGCAAGCCCGGCTTCGCTGCCGCTGCCCGGTTCGGCGTAGGTCCAGTAGACCCAGGGCGTGGTGGCGAAATCGGGGTCGAGCGCCACATCGAGCAGGCCGCCCTGGCCGCTTGCCGCTACCGTCGGCAGGTTGTTCAGTGTGGCGAGCGTGCTGCTGCCGTCGGCGCTGAGGATCACCATGGTGCCGGCCTTCTGGGTGATCAGCATGCGGCCGTCCGGCAGGAAGGCGAGGCCCCAGGGTGAGGCGAGCGTGGTGTTCAGGGTCTTGGCGACCGGATCGGCCGCGACCGGCGGTGTCGGGGTGGGCGGCAAGGGTTCCGGCGCGGGGGCGACCGGGGCGGGAGCGGGCGCCGGATCGCTGCCTCCACCGCCGCAGCAGGCGACCATGACGGCGGCGCTGCTGACCAGCAGCGCCAGCCCGAGTCGTGAAAGCGGGCGGGTGGGCGATGGGGATGCAAGCGGCTTCGGGATCATGGCACGGGCCTCCGCAGAGTCGGGCCGCATTGGCGGCCGGGGGCACGATCATGCGGCGGCGCGCACGGCACCGCAATACGCGCTTGTCCTACATCTGCTTGAACAGGTGGCCGAAGCTGCGGCTGACTTCGAGCTTCTCGGGGTTGCCGCGCACCGAAACCATCAGGTGGCCACGCTCGTCGCGCGTTACCGCGGCGATCGCATCCACTTTCACCAGCGTTGCGCGGTGGATTTGCCAGAACTCGTCGGGGTCCAACTCGGCGACCAGTTCGCGGATCGGTTTGCGGATCAGTGCCTCGAACTCGCTGGTCTGCACGCGGGTGTATTTCTCGTCGGCGGTGAAGAAGAGGATCTCGCGCGTGGCGATCATGCGGATCGCGTTGCCGACGCTCGCCTGAATCCACTTCAGGTAGCTCTTCTGCGCGCCGCCCATGTTGCCGGCGAGCTTCATCAGCATCTGGTTCAGATCGGGCGGCGGTTCCACCAGTCGCGCTTTCAGGCGTTCGACGGTGCGCGCCAGGCGATCGGCCTCGACCGGCTTCATCAGGTAGTCGACCGCGCCGCGCTCGAAGGCTTCCACCGCGTACTGGTCGTAGGCGGTAACAAAGACCACGTGCGCGTGCTGGCACACCTCGCGCGCCGCTTCCAGCCCGGTACGGCCGGGCATGCGGATATCGAGGAAGGCGATATCCGGTTTCAGGGCTTCGGCCATCTGCACCGCCTCGTCGCCGTTCTTGGCCTCACCGATGATCTGCAGTTCGGGCCAGGCCTCGGCCAGTGCAAGGCGGATCTGGTCGCGCATCAGGCGCTCGTCGTCGGCAATCAGGGCGGTGGGCATGGTCTGTGTGGGGTGGGGAGTGGGGAGTAGGGAGTAGGGAGTAGGGCGTGGTGGGACTTTACTCCCAACTCCCCACTCGCTACTCCCGCGCCCGCAATTGTCAGCAAGCCTTGTTCTGCTGCCCCTCGTCGTCGCGGTAGGGCAGTTCGATCATCGCGATGGTGCCGCCGCCGGGTTTGGGCGAGAGCGTCAGGCTGGCGGCTGTGCCGTAGAGCAGGCGCAGGCGTTCGCGGATGTTGGCGAGGCCCACGCCGTCCTTCGCATCGGCGGTGAAACCGACGCCGGTGTCGCTCACCTTCACCCGCAGCTTGCCGCGCGCCACGTCGGCTTCTACGTCGATGCGGCCGCCTTCGGGCTTGGGTTCGAGGCCGTGCTTGATGCAGTTTTCGATCATCGTCTGCAGCATCATCGACGGGAACTCGGCGCAGCTGAGCCCTTCCGGGGTGTTGAACGAGAAGGCGAGCCGCTCTTCCATGCGCACCTGCATGATCTCCAGATAGGCCTGCGACATCTTCACCTGCCGCCCCAGCGTGCTGCGCTGGGCGTCGTCGCGCATTTGCGGGATCGCGGCGCGCAGGTACTGGATCAGCGTTTTCTGCACCTGCGAGGCGCGCTGCGGATCGGTGCGGATCAACTGATCGACCGAGGCAAGCGTGTTGAAGAGGAAGTGCGGTTCGATCTGTGCCTGCATCGCGTGCAGCTTGGCGTCGGCGGCTTCGCGTTCGAGCCGGGCGATGTCGGCGGCGACGCGGGCCGAGCCGGCGTCGAGCTCGGCGCGGCGCTTGCCGCCGGCCAGCAGCTTCATGATCGCGAGGCTGACGACGACCAGGAAGGCGAGCGGCGCGAAGTTGAAGTTGCGCTGTTGTTCCTGCGCCCGCTCGGTTTCACGCTCGATCTCTTCGCGGATCTGCGCTTCGATCTCCATGGCCTTTTCCGGCGACATGCCGGGCAGGCCCTTGAGTGCCTCGGGCAGCTTGATGTCGAGGTCGGTGTTGTCCGTGCCGTCGCTGACGCGGATGCCGTCGAGACCGATCTTTACATGCTGCGTGACCTTGCCGTCCTTGTCGCGCTCGATCACTTCGATGCCGCGCGGCTCGACGATGACTTCCGGCTGGTGCTGTCGCTTCGATGGGGTGGCGGATGGGTCGGCCGCAGCATCGCCCGGCTCGGGCGGGATCGGTGCTTCGAGCGGGGCGGCGTCGCCGGCCGGCAACTCGGGCTCGGCGGGTGCCGCCGGGCGGGCGGGGGATTCGGTGCGCGGCTTGCGGCCAGCTTCGGCGGCGCGCTCTGATTTGACGATCTTCACAACCGGATGCGCTTCCGGCGCGATCATGTGATTGGCAAGGCCTGCCGCGAGCAGTATCAGCAGCCCGAGCAGCAGCAGGCGCGGCCAGGTCAGGCGTTGCAGCCAGCTGCGGCCCTCCAGGCTGGCATCGGTGCTGGCGAGCGGCGCCGTGGCGGGGATCGCGACGTTGGCGCTCGCAGCGGCTTCGGCCTTGCGCGGCGTGGCGCCGCGCGCAATCTTGATGGCGATCATCACGCACACGGCAGCGACGACGAGCGCCATCACATCGCCGTTTTCCGAGAGCGCGTCCGATCCGATGCCGGCGGCGATCAGCGCGAAGAAGCTCACACCCGCCAGGCGCCGCCAGCCGACGATGGCGAGCCAGTCCGACAGATGCTGCCAGCGCACGCGGAACTCGGCGCGCAGGCTGTCGTGGCCGACCTCCCACAGCTTCCAGCCGACCAGGGAAATGAAGACCGACAGCGCGCTCGCGCCGGAAATCCAGCCCGGCATGCCGAGCATGACGCCGAGCACGCGATGCACGACCAGCACGCCAAAACTGATCAGCAGCAGGCTGGCCCAATCGGTGCGGATGACCCAGGCGGTGAGCCGGGCCTTGGTATCGGAAGCGGGAGTGTTGGAGTTTTGAGTCATTTGAATTCCAGATTCAGCAGGCCTTGTGGGCCACGGTGGGTGCCACCGAGACCGAGACGATACCCGAGCGCATGCCGGGGAAGGGCGGGAGCGTGGCGCCGCTGGCCAATCCGACCAGCAGCAGGACCGCCGCGAAAGTGAGCAGGGCAACGAGGGTTGAGCCGTTCATGGGGAGCCTCTTGGTTTGGAACGACCGGGGGTGGTGGCCGTTGAGGCGGACTCTAGGGGGGTAAGGGGCGGGCTGCAGCCGGCCTGCGATGAACTGCAGCCCGGCAGGGTTGAGCTGCAGCATCGTGCGGCAGGCGGTATGCGGCGGCGGGCTCGATGCGGCGGGCGGCAGGGGCTAGACTGCCTGCATGAGCCACGACAATCCGCCCCCGCTGCATGCCATCGCGGCGGGTGCGGCCTGCCAGATCCTGCGCTACGGCAGTGTTTTGCTGCGGCTCGGCGGCGAGGGTTCGCGCGCCGCCGTGACGTTCGATGCCGAAGGCGGCTTCGCGCTGCCGACCGCGCATCGCCCGATCGCCGCCACGCGCTGCGCCGAAGGCTGGCAATTGCACATGCCGGCCGGCGCCGGCTGCTGGATCGACTTGCCGCCCGCTGCGCGCTGGTACGGCCAGGGCAGCTTCGTGCGGCAGGCCTTTCCGCTCGACTGCCTGAGCCTTGATCCAGCGCCCTTGATGAGCTGGGACAACGGCCCTGCCGGGCATGGCTGCATCCAGGAAGCGCTGTGGCTGGGGTCGAACGGCATCGCGCTGGTCACAGAGCGGCTGAGCGAAACGCTCAGCGCCGGCATCAACCCCAGCGGCCGTAGCAGCGCTGGTGCGTGGGTCTCCGTGTTCGAGGCCAAGGGCGCGCAACCGCCGCTGGCGGCCGAGCCCCAGGCACGCCGGCTGGTGCTGCGCGCCAGCCGGGACACCAGCCTGCGGCTGATCTGCGCAGCCGATCTGCCAGCAGCCTACCGCGCCGCGCTGAGCGTGATCGGCCACCCCGTGGCGATACCGCCGGAGCCGCTGCTCGCCGCGCCGATCTGGACCACCTGGGCCAAGTACAAGGCCGATATCGACGCCTCGCGGGTGCTCGAATTCGCCCGCGCGGTCCGCGCCCACGGTTACCCCGGCGCCACGCTGGAAATTGATGACCGCTGGCAGTCGGCCTACGGCGCGACCGATTTCGACCCGCAGCGCTTCCCCGACCCCGCCGCGCTGGTTGCGACGCTGCGCGAGCTGGGCTTTGCGACGACGCTGTGGATAACGCCTTTCCTTGCCGATGGCGCGGCGAACACCGCCGAGGCGCAGGCACTGGGCCATCTCGTGCGCCACCCCGACGGCACGCCCTACCGCGTGCGCTGGTGGCAGGGCGAAGCCGCCCTGCTTGATCTGACAAACCCCGCGGCGCGCGACTGGTGGGCCGACAAACTCCGTTCCCTGCAGCATGCTACCGGCATCGCCGGCTACAAGTTCGACGCCGGCGAGGCCAACTTCCTGCCGGCCGACGCGGTCACCCACACGCCAATCGAGCGCAGCGAATACAGCCGGCTGTGGGCGGAGTTCGCCGCCGAGCACTTCCCCTATGGCGAGGCGCGCTGCGGCTGGCGCGGCCAGCGCAACGCCATCCTCTACCGGCAGTGGGACAAGTTCAGCACCTGGGGCGAGGACAACGGGCTCGCGTCAGTTGTTACGCAGGCGCTGGCGTTGGGCCTGGTCGGCTACCCCTTCGTGCTGCCCGACATGGTGGGCGGCAACGCCTACGGCAACACCGTGTCGCCCGAGCTGATGATCCGCTGGACGCAGGCCTGCGCGCCGATGCTGGCGATCCAGTTCTCGATCCCGCCCTGGGAACTGGGCGCCGAGGTGGATGCGATCTGCCGGCGTTACACCGAGCTGCATGTGGCGCTGGCGCCGCGCCGCATCGCCGCAGCGCGGCAGGCCACGGTGGACGGCACGCCGCCAATCCGCCCGATGATCTGGGCGGCACCGGAGCGCGCTGAAGCCGCCGGCATCGCCGACCAGTACCTGCTGGGGGAGGATCTGCTGGTGGCCCCGGTGCTCGCCGAAGGGCTGCGCGCGCGCGACATCTGGCTGCCGCCGGGCCAGTGGCGCGACTACTGGGGTGGCGCGGTGTATCCGGGCGGCTGGCTTACCGCCTGGCCGGCGGCGCTGGATGTGCTGCCGCTGTTCGTGCGGGTCGGCTGAGCAGAGCGCCCGGCCGACCGCGCCGTCAATCAGGTCGTCAGTTCCTTTGGCATCGGCGGCAGCGCGACCTTGTTGTCCACGCTGTAGAGGTAGTCCTTGAACACATGTTCGGCGCTCAGGCGCTGGTAGCTGCCGTCGGGCAGCTTGTTGGTGGTGTCCTTGAGCCGGTAGGTCAGCTGGCCGCAGGTCCACAGCTCGAAGTTGCGCATCTGCGTGCACAGGCAGGTCTTGTCGAAGACCTTGACCTTGCGCGCCTCGGGGTTGGCCGCCACTTCGCGGTTGTAGGCCGCGATGTACGAGCACTTGCCGTTGGCGTCGAGCAGATAGCCGTAGGCCTCGCAGTTGGGGCGGATGCCGTCGCCGATGGCCGGGCTGCTCTTGAGCATGCGCATCGGGTAGCCGGTGGGCGAGATCGTGTTGACCTCGATGTCTTCCTCGCTCGCCTTGAAGTATTCCTGCTGCACTTTGGCCGGCAGACCGCATTCTTCGGTGACGGTAAAGCGGGTGGCCACCTGCACGGCGGCCGCGCCGGCTTCGAGGAAGTTCACCGCGTCGGTGCCGGTGAAAATGCCGCCGGCCGGGATCACCGGGATCTCGATCTGTTCGTTTTTGAGGTACTGCAGGATCTCGGCGACGATGGTGGCCAGGTCGTACTCGGCCCAGTCCATGCCGAAGCCAAGGTGGCCACCGGCGAGCGGGCCTTCGACGACGATGTAGTCCGGCAGGCGATTGGTGCGCGCGCTCTTTTTCAGGAACAGCTGCAGCGCGCGGACCGACGAGACGATGATGCCCAGCTTCACATCGCGGAAGCGCGGGTGATCTTCGATCAGCGCGAAGGAGCCCAGGTGCAGGCCAGCGGCCAGCGTAATGCCGTCGATCCCGGCATCCATGGCGCCAACCATGCGCGTGCGAAGGGTTTCCTTCGGCGCGTTCATGGTCAGTTTTTCCATGCAGTTGATGAACACCATGCCACTGCCGCGCTTGCGGTTCATGGTGCCTTCAACATGCAGGCGGGTGGCTTCGGCGAGCTTGCCGAGGTGGAACTTGACGGCCGTCTTGTCTTCGTTGGCGACGTTGAATTTGTAGAGCGAAAGCTTGTCGCGCACGAACTTGGTGTCGTAGCGGCGATCGGACACGGTTTCGATCATCGCATCCGAAATATGGCCGACGCCGCCCAGGCGGGCCGCTTCCAGCGCCAGATCGGCGGTCGAGATGTCGACGCCCATGCCGCCGGTCATGATCGGCACCAGCTCGCTATTACCCAGTTTCAGGCGGAAGTCATCGACGCGTTTCATTGCCATCCTTGATTGTTGCGGTGTGAATCTCGTCGAAGCGTGCGCCCGTAAGCCGGGTTGAAGCAGAGCAGAGATCGACCAAAGGGCGCTAGTTTAATGGCTTTGTGAAAACGGCTTCGGCAGTGACTTCGCGAAACGCGTTTAAGCACCGAAAACGGCGCCGGTTTTGCCAGATGCCGGGGCGGGTGAGTCGAGCGTTTGAATGCGGGGGCGCTGAACCATGAAGCCATCAGCCTCTTTGGCCGGAAAAGGCCGCAGAAGTGCCCCGGTGTGCAGGAAAAATCTTCGCCGGGGTGGCATGCGGCGTGGCCGCTGCGATTGTCGAGCGTGATTGTTACAAACACAGCCACGGCGCACCGGGCGGGTATGCCTTAAGGAAGGCCTGAATAAGTGGCTGCGACGGCGCATCGCCGCGTTGCGGCGTGCGCGCTCCCGCGCCTTGCGCTGCATCCCTCTCGCTCACTTATTCAGACCTTCCTTAGCCGAGCCCGGTGTGCAGCAGGGCATCAAGAAACGCCTGGGCCGGCAGTGAAAGCAGCTTGCTGCGCAGGTGCACCACCGTCCACGGCCGCTTGAGCTCGAAGTCGGTGACATCGAGCACCGCGATGCCGTGGCTTTCGGGCTGCTCCCCCAGGGCATGACGCGAGAGGATCGCCAGCCCCATGCCGCTGGCGACCAGTTCGCGAATCGCTTCATTGCTGGCGAGCGAGAGCCGCACCTTCAAGCTCAGCCCGGTTTCGCGCAGATGCTGGTCGACCGCCATGCGCGAGCCCGAGCCTGCTTCGCGCAGCAGGAAGGATTCGCTCGCCAACTCGTTCAGGCGCACCCGATGCCCCACGGCCCAGTGTGTGGGCGCCGCGATGACCACGTAGCGGTTGTCGAGGAAGGGGTAGGAGACGATCTCCAGATCCGCCGGCGGGTGCGACATCACATACAGATCGTCCTGATTGTTGCGCATGCGCTCGACGATCTTGTCGCGACTGGCGATCTCCAGTTCGATGTCGATGTCCGGATAGCGCTTGCAGAAGGCGCCCAGCATGCGCGGCAGGAAGTACTTGGCGGTGCTCACCAGCGCCACCCGCAGCTTGCCGCGGCGCAAGCCCTTGAGGTCGTCGATCGCCGATTCGAATCGGTTCCACACATCGTCCAGGCTGCGCACGGTGTTCAGCAATTCTTCGCCGGCGGCGGTGAGCTGAACCTCGCGGCTGTTCTGCTCGAAAAGCGGCAGGCCGATCGTGTCGGCGATCTGCCGCACCTGGATCGATACCGCCGGCTGCGTCAGATGCAGCGCGTCGGCCGCGCGGGTGAAGCTCTGCAGGCGCGCAACGGCGGTAAAGGTTTCAAGCTGGCGAAAGGTGATCCGGCGACGTGGCATGAATTAGCTTTCGTTAATGCGAGTGATCGTGGAGTTTAATTGGAGTTAATGGCGCCGTTTGGGCAATCTGTGGCCGTACCCGCAGCGCAAGGGCGCCGCGGCAAACGAAGACCCCTGAAACGGAGAGAGACCATGCGCCATTACCCCTCAGACAGCCCCGAAGCCAAGGCGCGCGTCGTCGCGCTGGCATTGCTCGCCGACGGTGCGATTGATCTGAACGAGATCGCCGCGCTTGAACGCCACGAAGTCGTGGCACGCCTGGGGCTTGCCCACCCCGAATTCGATCGCGTCGTGCGCGAGTTCTGCGAAGACATGCTCGTGTCTGCCAACCGCCTGCCGTCGGGGCAGGTCGAACTGGACGAAGCCACCATCGATGCCTTGCTGGACGATATCCGCGACCCGCTGACCCGCAAGCGCATGTTGCGCGCGGTGCTCGACATCGTGAACGCGGACGGGCGCCTGGCCGATGGTGAGGCGGTGCTGGTAAGCCATGCGATGCAGCGATGGGATCTTGACCTGTACGACGTGGCCAACGGTGCCCGGCTGCGCCGCATGGAAGGTGCGCCGCTGGTAATGCCCGGCGCGGCGTACTGAGCCGGATGAGGCGCCGTAATGATCGCGCCGGATCGACCGCCGGGGGTGTCAGCGCCGGGTATCGCGCGCTCCCCCTGGCTGCGCGATCTGGCGGTGCGGCGCGACCGCATTCCGCTGGGCGAGCGGACCGACCAGCCCGAGATTGAAGAGTCCTTCCGCGTCAGCTTCAGTGATGCGGTGCGCAGCGCTGCCGGATCACCGGTGCGTGATGGCGCCCTGCCGCGCGAGGGCATCGTGCCCCGCGAGGGCCCGATGCTGCGCGATGCCGCTTTGCCGCGTGAGGCGGCCGACCCCCGCCTGCAGCGCTATCGCGACATCGAAAACATGTAGCGCCGGATCAATCGCCCAGCGGGCCCACCGGCCCCTGCGCCGGGCCGCCGGTGATGCGTTCGATGGTTGCGCGAACGATGTCCACGCTGTTGTCAAAGCAGCCGTGCGCGGTGGCGATCTGCTTGCTGCCGTTACTCACCTGGGCGGCATCCAGCAAGCGCAGGCGTCCGGCGGGCAGCATTGCCGCATCGTCGGCGAAGCCGGATGGCGC
Source organism: Niveibacterium sp. 24ML (assembly GCF_026586805.1). Lineage (GTDB taxonomy): Bacteria > Pseudomonadota > Gammaproteobacteria > Burkholderiales > Rhodocyclaceae > Niveibacterium. Next base: position 64,972 of record NZ_JAPFHA010000004.1, read on the forward strand.
CTGATCGCCCCACCAGAACGATTGCCAGCTCGCCAGCGCGGGCAGGGCGTCGCGGTGCCAGAACTCGCCGCTGTTGCAGGCCGGATCGAAGGTGCTAGCCATGCCCAGCAGGGGCGTCTTGTGCCAGCGTTCGAGGGCTCGGCTGACCAGGTAGAGCAGCGATTTGCGGTAGGGGCCCACACAGTCCTCCAACTCGCGGCGATCAGTCAGCGCGTGGATCTGCAGGCCCTCGTGCGGCAGGCGGCCGGCGTCCACTGCGGCTTTGAAGTGCGTCAGCGCGAAGTCCAGATCGCAGGCCGGCGCGAACAGCGTGCAACTGGCGGCACCGATACCGTGCGCCGCCAGTTCGGTGAGCAGGCGGCCGCAAACGAAGGCACCGGCTGAGTGGCCGATGAGGTGCAGTTCGAAGCCCTTGCCGGCGCTTCGGGCCAGCGCGGTGATCTGTTCGGCCAGCGCGTCGAGGCCCTGGCCGTCCTGCTCGCCGCGGGCGACGTTTTCCTTCATCTCGCTCCACATCGCCCGCACCAGCAGTTGGCGACAAAGTGCTTCAAGGGCTCGATCGGTCGCGTCGACCACGCGGTCGCCCTGCCCACGGGCGGGTGCGGCTTCGCCCGGAAAGCTCGCGCGGAAGCCGTCGGCCAGCATCTGCCCGATCACCTCTGACCAGCCGCTCTTCCAGGTGACGAAGAGCGGGTGCAGGCCGTTGCCAGCGAAGGCGGGCCCAAGGCTGCGGATGCGCTTGATCGAATCGGCCTCGCTGTTGAGGCCGCCGTGCGCGTACACCACCAGGCGCCGCGGGCTGCCCTTGGCCTGCGCCTTGAAGCGTGCAAGCGGCTGTTCGTTCGCCACGAAACGGGCGTTGTCGGCGCCGTCCGCCACTTGCGGCAGGCGCCGCAGCACGGTGCCGTCGTTGCCGGTCACCAGCGTATGCCAGTAGGCGGTCTGTTCGTCCCACACATGCGGGTGCCTGGCTAGAAGGTCTTGCGATGCCGCGAGCAGGCCGCTGCCGCCGCTGCGCGACTGCACGAAATACTGCCGGCTTTGCGCGGGCGCCGTACTGCGCCCGCTTGCGCCACCAATCGCAAGCGGCACGCCAAGCCCGGCCACCCAGGCATCCAGCCCGTTGTCGGCCCAGTCCTCGTAAGGCAGCAGCGCGAATCCGTCGGCGCCCCAGTCCTCACCCCAGGAGTTCTGCACGACGAAGCCGTTCTCGTTGTAGCCCACCAGCGCGAAGGCGTGACCCCCCATGCCGGGCTGCCGCGTGATTGCCGGCAGGTTCGCGTGCGACACCTTCGCCGCGCCCTTGCGCGGCTTGATCTGCCACCCGGCGTGGACGTTCGCCGCCACGTACACCGCACCGGCCTGTGCGATGGCGGCCTGCAGGTCGACCACCGACTGGCGTTCGACCCGGTAGTACACCCCCAGCGGGCGGGTGACCGCATCCTCGGCCCACTTCGAATCGGGCCGGCGGCCGCGCGCGCCCCAAAGCGTTTCGAGGCATACGCCGTGGCGGTGCCAGCCTTTGAGCGCTCCGCGCGCCGATGAGCCCTCGTAGCGCTCACCGGGCCACTCGTCGTAGAAGCGGGCGAGTTGGTAGAACATCCAGGGGCTCACGCGTTGCGTGGCGTCGAGGGTGTAGCCACTGGCCCGCCAGCGCAGGAAGTTCACCACCGCAGCAAGGCCAAAGCCGGTGCAGGCGCCGTCCTTCTTCTGATCGAGCACCAGCCCTGCCTTGCGATACGCCGGCAGCAGCCGGGCCACCGTGGCGTCGTCCGGCCAGCGCTGCGGCAGGCTGGTCACCGGCGGGCGGTAGGGCAGATCGCGCAGATCCAGCCGATCCGGCCGGGCATCAAGCAGGATCAGGCGACTGCCGAGTTTGAGCGTGCGTTCGGGCATGGGGCGGACTCCGGTTCGGGTGGCCGTGCGGTGGTGCCTTGTACGGCAATCAGTCGGTGAGCAGCACCGGGCCGCCTTTCTTGAGCACACGCTGGTACGCCGGCCGCGCTTCGATACGCGCCTTGAAGGCGCACAGCTTCGGGTAACGCTCGGCGTCGCCGCCGCGTGCCAGGGCCGCGTCCACCGGGAAGCTCATCTGGAAGTCGGCCATGCTGAGCTGTTCACCGGCGAACCAGGTGTGTTTGGCGAGATGGCCCTCCATGAACTTGAGCGAGGTGAGCACGTTCGGGTCGATCAGTTTCTGCAGCACCGTCGTGCACAGCACGCGGGCGATGGGGCGCACGAAGAAGGGCATCGGCTGGGTGGGGATCTTCATGAACACCAGCTTCATCACCAGCCAGTTCATCAGCGAACCCTCGGCGTAGTGCATCCAGAACCGGTTCTGGCGGTGCGCTTCGCTGCCGCGCGGGGGCTCCAGCGCGGCAAGCTCGCCAGTGAGGTTCTGGCCGTAGCGCTCGACCAGGTATTCGATGATCGCGCCGGATTCGGCAATCGTCAGATCGCCGTCGGTGATGACCGGTGACTTGCCGAGCGGATGCACCGCCTTGAGCGCGGGCGGCGCGAGGCGGGTTTTCGGATCGCGCTTGTAGTGCACGATCTCGTAAGGCACCCCGAGTTCTTCCAGGAGCCAGAGGATGCGCTGCGAGCGCGACATTTCAAGGTGATGAACGGTAATCATGGGCTTGCCTTCATGGGGCTCGGTTGAATGGGGGCCGGGTAGGGGCGCTTGCGCCGCAGGGCAATGTCCACGCCCCGCGATCCACGCACTTTACTTGACGTAGCAATGCGGGGTGACGGCGCCGGGCAGGCACTTCGGATCGCCGCTTTTCAGGTGGTAGCCGCGCGCGCTCATGCAGGCGGTGATGCTGTGCCCGCGTTCGGCCACATCGGCCTCCGATCGCCCGGCGTTGTCCTTCTGCACGCTCAACTGGCAGTCCCACAGGTCGGCATCCGGTGTTGGGCTGCACGCAGCCAGTCCCAGCATCATCGCCACCAGCGGCAAGGCAGTGCGAAGTGCGTGCGGCATGGTGCTTTCTCTGCGCATTGATCCCCCTTGTCTATTCTAGTGCGCACACCTTGCGGGACAAGGGTTTCGTTCCCGTGTCGCGATGCGCAGGTGGCAAGGGCGGGTCGACATGCCAATCCTGCGTGCAGCAGAATCCTGCAATCTCGAATAGTTCTCGCACGCGAGGCAAAGCCATGTTCAAGCGCACCATCACCGCAATCCTGCTTGCCTGCGCAAGTGCAACGGCGTTTGCCGAGGGTAGCGCCATCACTGTCTACGGCGGGTTTCGCAACGGCGGCGGCTTTACCGATTCAAGTACGGGCGAGGGTATCGACGCGGGGAGCTCCGGCGCCGGGTCGATCGCGCTCGATCTGCCCTACGATGGTGGCCGGCAACTGCAGTTCTTTGCCTCGTACCAGAGCACCGATCTCAAATACACATTGGTCGCCGCGCCCAAGGCGCCAAGCAATGAGACATTGCCGTTTTCGGTGACTTACCTCCATGTGGGCGGCACCAATTTCTTCGATGGCACGCTGGGCACCGGCGGCTATGTGGTGGGTGGCCTCGGCGCTTCGGTGCTGACGATCGACGGCGAGGGCTACGACGCGGAGCTCTTCCCCTCGCTGAACCTTGGACTGGGCTACCAGTACATGCTTGGCAAGAACCTTTCGCTGCGCGCGGAAGGGCGCGTTTACGCCACGCTGATCAACAGCACAGGCGGGCTGTTCTGTTCCGGCGGCTGTCTGCTCAGCATTCAGGGCGATCTCTTCACGCAGGGCGAGGTGATGCTCGGCGTGTCGGCGCACTTCTGAACCCGCGCGGCGCATGAGTCCGCGCAGCGCCCTGTTGCTGGCCTTGTTCGCCTGCGCCGCCGCTGCGCAGGCTTCCGCAACACGCTACGAAGTGGCCGACGGCGCGATTCGCGATGCCCGCAGCGGCCTCGTTTGGGCGCAGGAAGACAACGGCAGCGAGATCGGCTGGCAAGACGCCCGCGATTACTGCGCCCGCCGCGGCCCCGGATGGCGCCTGCCCACGCTCGACGAACTCGAAGCGCTCTACGACCCCGCCGAGTCCGTCGCCTGCGGCGCCAACTTCTGCCACGCATCGTCCAACTTCGTGCTCAGCGGCGGCTGGTTCTGGAGCAGCGAACCCAGCGGCGAAACCCACGCTTGGGGCTATAACCTCGATATCGGGCGGCGGGATACCGCGCCGGTGTCGGGCGGCAGTTTCGGGCGGGTGTTGTGTGTGAGCTGAGTGCGAGAGGCTGCCCACAGCACCTGAACTGTGAATGGTGGATTCACGATGGAACGCCGCTCACCGCGCAAGTGCAACTTTCGGCCAGCCAGGCGCAGCACAAAAACCACGCCATTCCTTCAGGAGCGCTGGGCTTCACTGCATCCAGCCCAACCGCACTGGCAGTCCAGGGCGGGTTCATTACATAGGGAGAGGGAATAGTCGTGGCATCGCTATCATTCCGAATGGAGGCGCCACGAACCGGCGGGACATGATGATCATCCGACCCATTCGCTCGGCGCAACGAAAGTTAGCATCTCGAACCCTTTGGCTTGAAGATGGACTTTCACCGACTCATGCACGACAACTGCGCTGGTGTTCTCCGCTAGACGGAACATGAGCGCTCCGTGCGCTTTTTGGCCGTCCAGCGCCACAGATTCGAAATCGGTGTCGATCAGCCCGTTAGCGCTTGATCCGGTGATTTTCGACTTTGCTGCATCGACAGCCGAAACCAGGCCGATCAGGTTGCAGGCGAGATACTCGTCAGTTTCAAATTGACGGCTGCGGTGCCGGATGATTGTGGGGTACGCATCAAGGTTGCTGACTCCTGAGTCCAGAAGAGCTTTGTGCAGGCGCCTCGTCATGAGTAGGGCGTCCACATTACGTAACTCTTTGAGTTGGACGCCATAGTCGGAATGAAGACTAACTTCAATCGGCTGGGTTGGCGGCTTGAGAAATCGTCGTCCAAGCCGCCATGAATCTTCGCCGGGCGGCGGCGCGATGCCTTCGACCAGCGCGGGATCATCCCAGTCTTCCGGTGCAATGCACTCAAGCATGTAGTAACTGCTCATCGATACCTCTTCCGGGTGATTCCGTCGATCATCTGCTACACCTCACGTGAATCGCCCCGGCGTTCGTGGAGGCTGTTGGTTTAAGTCAGGCCGTCACAGCGGCCTGATTGGCAAGTTTCCGATAGTAGTTTGCCTCAGCTTCCGCCGGAGGGATGTAACCAATCGGTTCGAGTAGTCGGTGATGGTTTGGATTGGCGCCGGCACTGGCTTCGGGCGAAATCGGCCTGAAAAACCCATCCTGCATTGTTGGTCAGATAGCGCAAGCCTTGTGAGCGATTGGTGCTTTGGAGGACAGTCAACGCGAATGTCTTCGTATCAGAACGGCAGTGTCATCATCAGATAGGCATTGCCGCGATCCGGCAGTTGGCGATACAGCGAGCCAGTCGGGCCGAGGTAGCTGCGGGCGCCGGCTTCGATGCGCAGGCGGTCGCCTTGCCAGGCCAGCGCCGCGCTGAGCACGCTGCCGCCGTCGGCGGGGGTGTAGAGCCAGTCGACTTCCGGTTGCCAGGTGTCGCCGCCGTAGGCGGCGCGTAGCAGCAGGTTGGCACGGTGCAGGTTAACCTGGCCGAGCGCCTGCGCGTTCCACGCGAGGTTGCCGGCGCGCGCGATGTCCGGCGCATAGGCGAAGGCGCTGATGGTGGCGTTGCGTGCGTGCCAGGCGTCCCATTCGGATTCGCTCGGCGCAGTGCCGTCGTACCAGGCTTCGGCGAGTACCGACACCTTGTTCTCGCCGGTCCACTGCGCGCCGATCAGGGCTTGCCAGAACGCGCCGCCGACTTCGTCTTGCCACGGCGATGCGGTGGCGAGCGGTTGGTTCGATGGCCAGGTGCCGACAAGGCGTGTGGCGCGCTGACCCCAGCGGGTTGAGCCATGCAGTTCCAGTGAATCGAGCGGCACGGCGGAGAAGCCCGCGCCGAGACTCGCGCGTTCCTGCGCGCCCCAGCGGGCGAGCAGGTGCAAGTCGGCCGCAGTGGTCTGCGCAAAGCCGCGCCAGGCGAGCGCCTGCTCGTCGCGCCGCAGCGCTTGGTCGCTCTGGCCGGGGTTGGCGAATACCAGCGTCGAGGCCAGGCGCGAGCTGAAGTGTTCCAGCATCACCACCGGCACACCTTCGAGCTGCTGGTCGATCAGTGCGCGGCGGTTTTCGCGTTGCACTACGTCGAGCGGGCGGAAGGCAAAGCCGACATCCCAGCTCACCACTTTCTTGCCGAGTGTGAAGTGCTGCGGGCCGGCTTCGCCCTCCCAGAACAGTTCGTCGACGCGGCCATCGCGGTCAACACCGCTTGGGTCGCAGCTTGCCGCCCAGGCTTGCCCGGCGAAGCCGACCTGCCCGACGCGGCCGCGCAGCCGCACTTCGCCGGCGCCGCAGTCGCGCCCGGCGCCGAGGATCTGCGCGGCGGGTGCGAGCGCCGAATCCGGGTTGGCGCTGCGCGCTTCGGCCTGTGCGCGCAGCGTCCAGTCCAGCGTGGTCTCGGGCCAATCGGCGGCGCTCACCGTGCTGGCGAGCAAGCCCGTCGCAAGGGCGAGCAAGGGCTTCATGGCGTGACCGCGTTGCGGGTGAGGTACATCGGGTTGAACCACGCTTCCGGCGCCTCGTAGGCGGTGCGGCTGCGGTAATGCAGTACGGTGCGGCGCGTGGTGAGGATCTCGTCGTCGATGATCATGCTGGTCACCTGCGGCTTGCCCGAAACGGTACCGACCTCGAAGCGGGCGCGTTTGGCGAGCTTTTCCGACACCACATAGAGATCCGCCTTCAGCGGTTGTGCGCTCTTCGTATCCACCCACAGTTCGATGCGTGCGTAGGTGACTGAAGCCTGCTTGGCAATGAGGGTCAGGTGAGTGCAGGCAACGGTTTCGCACTTCTCGGCCACGGCTTGCGAGGGCGAGTAGTCCTCCGACCACGACAGCGTTGCCACGTCGCCGGCTGCGGCGTCGCCGATCAGCTTCTGCGTGGGCGTGATGCGGATCGGGCGCTGACTGCCGGGCAGGAACATCCAGAAGTCGTCGCCCTTCATCAGCACCTTCTGGCCCTTCTCGGCGGGCGATTGCATCAGCACCAGCGATTCGCGGCCGGGGCGCAGGAAGACGAGATAGTCGCGCTCCTTCTCCAGCGCGCCGTTCCTCATCACCTCGATCCGTGTCTCGGCTTTCATGTGCTCGGCCGACAGGCGCCAGGTGTCGGCGCGCTTGAGCAGGGCTTCGGGGGATTCGGCGTGCGCAGTGCTTGCGCCGAAGGCGAGTGCGGCCAGCAGCAGGCCGCGGTGAACGTAGCTGAAGTCAAACATGGCCCAGTGCCTCCACAATTGGTTTCTTGACAGCGATGCGCGCGACGACGGCGGCCGAGATCATTGCCAGCAGGCTCACGGCCGCCAGGGTGATCAGCGCCAGTTCGGGCGAAAAACTCACATACAGCGGGTAGCCGACCGAGCGCCCCGGCGGCGGTGGCATCTGCAGATTCGCGAACACCAGTGCGATTGATACGCCGCCGGCGACCAAGGCGCCGAGCAAGCCGCCGGAAGCGCCCAGCGCCGCGCCTTCAATCGCGAAGGCGCGCACCAGCTGGCCCGGTGAGGTGCCCATCGCCCGCAGGGTGCCGATCTCTCGTGTGCGTTCGACGATCGCCATCGCCATGGCGCCGGCCACCACACCCACCACGATCAGGCCGATCACCAAGCCGAGTCCGCCGAAAATGCGGTCGTAGAGCCCCCGCACGGCTTTGTAGAAAAACGCTTCCTCCTCCCAGGTGCGCGTGGCGAGTGCACCGAGCTGCGGCGCGAGTTTCGCGCGCGTGGCGGCGGTCAGTTCCATGTCTGCGAGGTACACGCCGACGCTGCTGACCTTGTCGGTCACCAGTAGCCCCTGTGCGGTGGCGAGGCTGGTGAGCACCAGGCGCTTGTCGATATCCGGCACGCCACTGCTGACAATGCCGCGCACCTTCACGTCGATCGCGTTGAGCGCGCCGGCGGTGGTGGAGCCCAGCAGCGTGAGTGCGCTGCCGGGTTCCACCTTGAGGCTCTTGGCCAGCTCGGCGCCAATCAGTACATCCGGGCCCTTCGCCGAATCTTCGTTGAGCAGTTGGCCGGACTTGAGCGTGAGGAAAGGCCCCCGTACCGAGAACTCGGCCTGCGGATCGACACCGCTGCCGATCATCACCACCGATTTGTCGCCGTTGCTGATGAGGCCCGAGAAATTCAGGCGCGGCAGCACGTAGCGCACTTCGCGGTTTGCCAGAAGCGTGTCGCGCAGTTTGTCGAAGTGCTCGATGCCGAACTGCATCGGCGTGTCTTCCTCGCGGTCGAAGAAATCTTTGGTCGCCACGATCAGGTGGCCGGTATCGCGCGCCGCGGCCTGCTGCAGCGATTCGTAGGTGTAGAGCGCGAAACCGCCGCCAATCAGAATCGCCGCGCTGCCCAAGGCGGTGAGCGTGACGGTGGCGAGTGAGCGGCGCCGGTTGCGTAGCGTGTTGCGCAGCGCGAAGCCAATCCATTTCAGGGCGTTCATGTCAGTGATCCTGTCGGTGTGGTGACGGCATTGACCGCAGAGGCGCGGAGGCGCAGAGGGCCGCCGAGCTTGTTTGACGGGTTCAAGTGGTTGTGCGGCATGCACACCGGCATCCCTCTGCGGCCCTCTGTGTCTCTGCGCCTCTGCGGTGAGCTTTTTAAGGTGCTCATTGCAGCACCCCGTCGCGCAGCGCGAGCACGCGGTCGCAGTGCGCGGTGAGGCGGGCGTCGTGGGTGGCGATCAGGCAGGCGGTGCCGGCTTCGTGGCACAGCTCGCGGATCACCGCGATCACTTCGTCCGCGGTGTGTGAATCCAGATTGGCGGTGGGCTCGTCGGCGATCAGCAGGCGCGGTTGCTTGACCAACGCGCGGGCAATCGCGACACGCTGGCGCTGGCCGCCGGAGAGTTCGTCCGGGCGGTGTTTCGCGCGGTCGGCAAGGCCAACGCGGGCCAGCATCGCGGCGACGCGTTCGCGTGCCTCGCTGCTTGAGATGCCGTCGAGAAACAGCGGGTATTCGACGTTCTCGGCCACCGTCATCACCGGCACCAGGTTGAAGCTCTGGAAGATGAAGCCGATCGCGTTGCGGCGCAGTTGCGTGCGGCGCGCTTCGTCAAGCTGCGTGGTCGCGGTGCCGGCCAGCAGGTAGTTGCCGCTGTCGGCGGTGTCGATCAGCCCGGCGATGTGCAGCAGCGTGCTCTTGCCGCTGCCCGAAGGGCCGGTGAGGGCGACCATCTCGCCACGGCTCACGGCTACATCCGCCGCGTGCAGGGCACTGACCAGCACGGCGCCCAGCCGGTAGGACTTGCTGACGCCGCGCATGGCCACCACGGGAGCGTTGTCGCGCAGTGCGGTGTTCATGATTTTGCCTTTGCGGTGAGTTTGAGCACGGCGCTGCGATAGCGTTCGGGCGTGGTGGCGAAGCCCGGCTGCGCGGCGAGCTCCTTGGCCAGCTTTGCGCCGGCATCGGCGCGGTTGAAGAAGCCCGGCAGGCCGAGGTAGGTGCTGGCTGCGGTGAGTTTGACTTCGTTGCTCACCGAAACGCCGCCGGCCGGTGCCTGGGCGTGCTCGGGCTTGAGCAGCGCGAGCGCGCGGTCGATGTCGGCGAGGCCGGCTTCGACAAACTTCATCTTCTTCCAAGGCGCCCAAGCATCGCGCCCCTGCATCGACTGCGCCGAACCCAGGTAGGCCAGCAACAGTGGGTTGGTCGGCTCGGTCGCCACCAATTTGCTGAACTTCTCGGCAGCGTCAGTCGCTGCGCCCGCCTCGCCCGCGCGGGCACGCTGGAAGTCCGCCTGCGCGGACTGCCAGGCGTTGCTGTCATAGGCGAAGGCGGCGGGAACGATGAAGGCACTGCCCAGTGCGAGGACGAACAGGGCGGAACGGAGCGTGGGTTTCATGGCGTGACTCCTGCGGTGTGAGGGAATGACGCCAGTCTGGAATTGCCGCGCGTGCTCGTCAGCGCAGGTAAGACGAATCGACAGCAAAGGGGGGTGAAATGCGGCCGGGCGGCGCGAATCTCGCCCGGCGCCAGCTCAGTCCATGAAGCCCCTGGATCTGCTCAGCCGCAGGCTCGCGAACGCGAGCACGGCAACGATCGCGAACAGCAACACACTGATCGCAGCCGCAAGCCCGAAGTTGCTGCCGCTGAAGAAAGCAATGTTGTAGGTGGCTGAGGCTATCAGGTCGGTCATGCCGATCGGTTCGCGGGTATCGAGGTAGCTAGGCCCCCCCTCAGTGAGGTACATGATCAGTGAGGCGTTGTTGAAGGTGCTGGCAAACGAGGCGATCAGCACCGGCAACACCGGCCGCGCAATCAGCGGCAGCGTGATGTGGATGAAGTTCGCCAGCGGCCCCGCCCCTGCCAGCGCCGAGGCTTCGTAAAGGTCGGCAGGGATCGCGCGGATCAGGCCGAGGCACAGCATCATCATGTAAGGAAAGTAGAGCCACACGCTGACCGCAACCACCATCGTGCGCGCCAGGGCGGGGGTGGCAAACCACTCGGGGCGGATGCCGAACACCGCGTCGAGCACCGTGTTCACCTCACCGGTGTTGGTGAAGAACATCATCTTTACGATCAGGATCGCGATCATGCCCGGCACTGCGCTGGGCAGGTAGTAGAGCAGCTTGTAGGTTTCGCGGAACTCAAGTTCCTGCCAGCTCAGCAGCGAAGCCAGCAGCAAGCCGGCGCCGAACGACAAGGCCACTGTCAGCAGGCTGTAGGCAAGCGTCCAGGCGAACACCTTCAGGAAAGGCTCGCGCAGGCCCTGGTCGGTCAGCAGGGTGGTGTATTGGCGGAGGCCGGCCGATGCGGTGAAGCCCGGTGGCACCCGCTCGCCGGCCGACGTCTCGTAGTAGCCGCTCTGGTGATTGGGCCGGATCACGCTGCCATCCTGCTGGTTGCTCAGCGATCCGTCGGCGTTCTGGCGGTAGAGCGGGCGGCTGGCGTCGAAGCGCTGCAAGCTGGACATCTGCGCCGTGCTGCCGTCGGGCAGTTGCAGTACCAGTGCGCGCAGTGTGTTCAGGTGCTGGATCAGCCTTGCCGTATCCACCGCATGGTCGGCGATGGGTCCGCTGATCGCCTTCATTGGCACAGGCTTTCGCAAGCCCCCCAGCGTGAAGCGCTCGCTCATGAAGGCTTCGCCTGCTTCGCTTTCAAGCACTGCGCGGTAGGCTTTGCCGTCGGTGATCAGGGTGAAGTTGTAGCGCTGTGCGCCTTCCGGCATGTATCGCGTGCTGAGCAGGTAGTCGGTGGCGCGCCCGAAGGTCAGCAGGTTCTGCGACGAGTAATTCGAGCCGCTCAGCGACACGGTGTACGCGATTGGCAGCAACACGAACAGCACACTCGCAAGCAAGCCGGGGAAGAGGAAACGCCACGCGCTGCTGCGAGCCTGCATGTAGACGAACAGCCCGGCACACACCACGAGCAACGCGACCAGGGCAAACAACCACTGCCCGGCAAGGTAGAGTTGCATCGTCACTAGCAGGCCGATCAGGCTCACTGCAGCGCCAAGCACACGCGGGCCCCACAGTGCCAGTGCGGTGTGCAGGCTGGCGGGGATGATGGGCAGGGCGGGGCGTACGCGCTGCGCCGCGATGAGCTTGTGCGGCATGGCCTATCCCTTCACCGCGCCGCTCAGCGAGTGATCCATCCAGCGCTGCGCAAACAGGAACACCAGGACCCCGGGCAGCGAGGCCAGCAGCGCCGCAGCGGCGAACTCGTGCAGCGCCACCGACGTGCCACCGCCAGCGCTGCCCGCTTCCACCGTGAAGCGGGTCAGCCCCAGCGGCAGCGTCGCGTTGTCGGACGCATTGAGCAGCGCTCTGCTCAGCACCGGCTCGTACATGGTCTGAGTCGCCGTTAACAGCACCATCACCACGATCATCGGCCGTGCGAGCGGTAGCGCGATCATGCGGAAGGTCTGCCAGTCGGTGGCGCCGTCAATTCGCGCGGCCTCTTCGATCTCCAGCGGCAACTGCTCGAAGTAGCCCTTGAAGGCCCATACCATGCCCAAGGTGGCCTGCCCGGCAAGCGCCAGCACCAGGCCGCCGTGCGTATCGGTCCCGATCAACGGGAAGGTATTGCCGATGCGGTTGAAGATGCTCCAGTACGCCACCGCCAGCAGCATGCCGGGGAAGAAGTGGCTCATGTAGAGCAGGTTGTCGAGCGAGGCGCGGCCGCCGAAGCGCAGCCGCGCGAATGCATAGGCGGTGCTCAGCGCCAGCGAGGTGGCCAGCGCGGTCGTGATAGCCGCGACCTTGACCGAGTTCCACATCCACAGCCAGAAGTCGACGCGCGCCGCCAGCCGCCAGGTGGACGCGTCGGTCGTGTCGCCCAAGCCCAGCACCAGAATCAAATGGTCGGCTGTGAAACGTGGCCACCAAGTCGCCGCTTGGTCGGCGCGGGTGTAGGCAGTGAGCGCTTGCCACACCATGTTCGCGAAGGGATAGAGAATCAGCGCAAGCGTCAGCCAGATCAACACATGCGCGGCGCGCTTGCGCCAGCGGACTTCCCTTCCCACCACCATGCCCATCATCCGCCCCTAGAATCGTCTGTCGAGTGCGCTTGCGTGACGATTCTAGTGGCGACCGCGCGGCACGCAGTTGACGCAGCTTGCGTGCCCTGCGCGGCGCCCCTGCAGGGGGCTAGCGGCGCCGGCGCGCGGCGATCACACCCAGCCCGGCCAGCATCATCAGCGCAGTCGCCGGCTCCGGCACGGCAGAAATTTGTACCGCGTCGAGCCCGGTCTTCTCCACCACGCCACTGACGTACTCGCCACGGATGTACAGCGCCGACACCGAACCCAGTGCGCTCGCAAAGCCGCTGTCGCTGACCGCGGCACCGCCGAGCGAATCGAAGTGCCAGCCGGTGGCAGAGAACGTTACCTGTTGCGGCGTCCAGCTTGAACCGGGGTTCGCGTCGCCGCGCCACACCAGCGCACGGCCGCCCGAAACCATCACCACATCCGGGTCGTCGCGCCACGCACCGAAACCGGCCGGTGCGGTGACCTGCTGCGTAAAGCGCAGCGAACCGCCCGAGTACGCACCAAGGTTGCCAAGAAAGCTCGTCGGCGCCGAGAAGTAGAACGAACCTTCGCTCGGATCGTTGAACTCGATGAAACCGCCCGCCTGCCACACCGGCGCAAACACGCTTGCCGGCGCCACGTAGCTGTTGCAACACGAGAAGTCGACCACCTGCCAGCCTTCGGCGCTGGTATCGAAACTGGAGGCCGGCGCCGACATCGCTGGCGACGAGGCCAGCGCGCCGAGCGCAAACGTAAGAGCGAGCAAACCGGATGCATGCTTCATGACGACTCCTGTGCGGGGTGCGCAGTCGCTGCGTTGGCCTGCGCGATTGGATGGGCCGATAGTATGGCTTTGTCATCATTGCGGGCGCAATACAGAACATCGCGGCGTCATGCACGGCAGGTTCGCACGTATCGCTAGGCGCGTAGCGCGTGCGCCGGCGAGATCGCCATTGCGCGCGCCGTGTGCCGCGTCGCCGCGAGAAGCGCCATCAATGTCGTCACCAGCAGGGAAATCGCCAGCGCCCAGAATCCGATCGGCGCCCGATCAACGAACTCGGCGAGGTACTGCTCACCCAGCCATGCGGCCACCGGCAAGCCAAGCACTGCGCCGGCGAACAGCGCTGCGCCCAGTTCGCGCGCGAGCAGGCGGGCGATGTCTCGACGGCGCGCGCCGTGCAGCTTGCGCAGCACGATTTCCGCCGTGCGTCGCCGCACCGTGTAGGCCGATAGCGCGTAGAGCCCGAAGCCGGCGAGCGCCAGCGCGATGATGCCGCCGGCGCCGATCAGCTTGCCCAGGCGCAGGTCGCTGTCGTAAAGGCGCGCGAGGTGGGTGCGCACCGGCTCTATGCGCAGCACGTCATCCGGGAAGTAACGTGGCCACATCTGCTGGATCGCCAACCGTGTTGCGGCAGGATCCCGCGTGCGAATGGACATCACCGACACCATCCTTGCCGAAGCAACCGAGTACACCACGCCGCTCGCGGCATCGCGCAGGCTGCGCTGGCGGATGTCGGGGATCACGCCGATGATCTCGACGCTGTGCCGGCCCATGCGCACGAACTGCCCCGCGGCAGCGGCGGGGGTGGCGAAACCGAGCTGGCGGCTTGAGCTGGCGTTGATGACGATGCGGTCATCGTAATCCTGCGGGTCGTCCTTCGCGTCGAACACGCGGCCGGCGATCGGGCGCACGCCGTAAGACTGGAAGAAGTCCGGGCCGACGTAGCTGAATGCCTGCAAGACGGTTTCACCTTTCTGCCCCTGCAGATCGGCCGTGGTGTTGCGATTGAAGCGGCCGGGCACATCCCAAGCGAGCCCCGCAGCATCGACACCAGGAAGATGACTGATGGCCTCACGCAGCGCGAGCAGGCGCTCATCTCGCATGTCTGCCGGCGCGTCGATAATCAGCAGTGGCGCCGTTTCGTAACCGGGGTGCGCGCCCTGCGCGTGACGCGTTTGCCACAGCACCGTCACGGTAAAACCGATCATCGCAATCGCGGTGCCGAACTGCAGCAAGCTCAGGCCGCGGCGCAGCCACTGGCCAGCGAGGGTTTCGGTGTGGCCGCGCCCCGCGAGCGATTGCGCGCAGTCCACGCGCAGCGCCACCCAGGCCGGGTACGCACCCGCCAAGGCGCCCAGCGCGAGCCCGAACGCAAGGGCGAGGCCGCAGCGCGCGGGCGACCACAGCGAATCGGCAATTGGCAGACCGACCCAGTCGCCCACCATCGGTGCCGCGAGCCACGCAAGCAGGAAACCCGTGCCGCATGCGAGCAAGGCCACCAGCATGGCTTCGCCGATGAATTGCAGCGCGATGTGCGCGGGGCTGGCGCCTAGCGCCTTGCGGATACCAATTTCGCGCTGCCGGCCGATCGTGCGGACGACCGAAAGATTGAGGAAGTTGATCGCGGCGAGCAGTGAGATGACGAGGCAGGACAAAGACAGCCCGGCCACCAGGCGCCGCGTCGAGTCGGTTTCGGCACCGGCCAGCGGCAGGTCGGGCAGCGGCGTGCCGCGGTACTCACCGATCTTGCCGTAGCTCGGGAAGGCTTCGCGGTAGAACGGTGTTTGCTCGAAGTAGCGGTTCACCTGCTCGTTGAAGCCGCTGAACGTGGCGCTGCGTTGGAGCCGCACGAAGATCGTGCCACGCAAGGAAGCCCATTCCTTGAGCCGAAAGGGTTCAGGCATTGCGGGCGAAAGAATGCTCACCAGCACCGCAGTCTTCAGTGCGCTGCCGGCGCCGCGGTCGCGCACGATCGCACCCACTGTGAAGCTGCGGCCGGCGAGCGTGATCGTCTTGCCCAGCGCCGGCGTGCGGCCGAACAGGCGTTCGGCAGTGCGGGCGCTGAGCGCCAGGGCGTCGGGCTTTTCGAGTGTCGCGCGCAGATCGCCCGCGAGCGGCTTGAGCCCGAACACATCTACCAGCCCCGCGTCGACAAAACTGATCCGCTCGAAGGCCATGCGTTGCCCCACACGCAACGACATCTCGCGCGTGAAGTAGCGGCTCGATGCCTCAACCCGCGCGCCGCTTTCCTTCCAGTGATCGTGAAAGGCCATCGCGCCGCCATCGATCCAGCCCTTGTCAGCGCCAGGCGTGTTGGTCTTCGATTCCAGCCGCAGCACGCGTTGTGCACCCGGCACGTCGCGGTCACTCAACAACACGGTGTCCAGGTAAGCCAGCAGCAACAGCGTCGTCGCCGCTGCGAGCGCCAGCCCGAACACGACCACCGCGGTGTAGCCGGGGTCGGCCGCCAGTTGGCGCAGCCCGATGCGCAGATCCTTGAAGTGCACGGCGCTCTCCTTACGCGGCGATGGCGTCGACGAGGATGCGGCCGTCGAGCAGGCGCAGCGTGCGCGAGGCTTGCGCGGCGTGACTCGGCGAGTGGGTGACCATGACCAGCGTGGTGCCTTCGCGGTTGATCTCGCGCAGGATGCGCATCACCTCGTTGCCGTGTGCGCTGTCAAGGTTGCCGGTCGGTTCGTCGGCGAGCAGCACGCGCGGCCGGCTGACCAGCGCGCGGGCAATCGCCACGCGTTGCTGCTGCCCGCCCGAGAGTTGCGAGGGGCGGTGCCCGGCGCGGTGGGCGATGCCGAGCTTGCTCATCGCTTCTTCGGCGCGCGGTTTGCGCTGGCGTGCCGGCACGTCGCCGTATTCGAGTGCGAGGGCGACGTTCTCCGCCACGGTCAGGTCGTCCAGCAGGTTGAAGCTCTGGAAGATGAAGCCGATGCGGCCGCGCCGCATCTGGGCGAGCCGGCTCTCGCTCCAGCCGCTGACATCGGTGCCGTCGAACAGGTACTGCCCGGCGCTGGGCACATCAAGCAGGCCGAGGATGCCCAGCAGCGTGGATTTGCCGCAGCCCGAAGGCCCGGTCACCGCGAGGTATTCGCCGCTTTCGATTTCCAGATCGATGGTGTCGAGCGCGGTCGTTTCGATGTCGCCGGTGCGATGCAGTTTGCTGACGCCTGAGAGTTTGAGCATGGCGGGTGAGCCCTTGCGTTGGTGTTATCGGGGGGAATCATGAATCCAGGCGCAGCCGGCGTGAATCACCGAAGCCCTGGTAGCTGGAAACAATCACGCGCTCGCCGCGTGCGAGGCCGCCGAGCACCTCCACCTGCCCGGCTGCGCGACGGCCAAGCCGCACGGTGCGGCGCTCGGCAGCGCGGCCATCCGGGGTGACGACGAAGACCCAGGCGCCGCCGCTGTCGGCGTAGTAGCTGCCGTCCGGCAGCAGCAGGGCGGCAGCGGGCTGGCCGAGTACCAGCCGGGTGTCCACCGTCAGGCCCGGCTGCAGGCCCTTGGGTGATGCGGCGGTCTTGAACTCGATCTCGATGTCGAAGCGGCGCTCCTTGATCTGCGGGTTCACGCGCGTGAGCTTCACCTCGACCGGCTGGCCGCCGATTTCGGCTGTGCCGGCGATGCCGGGTGCGCAGCGCGCGAGGTAGTACTCGTCGACCTGCGCGAGCAGTTTGAAGCGGTCTGGCGTGTCGATGCGGCCGAGGCGCTCGCCGGGCTTCACCGAGGTGCCGACGATCAGGTGGAAGTCGGTCAGGCGGCCGTCGCTCGGTGCCCGCACCGCCAGGGCATCGGCGGTGGCACGAACCAGTTTGAGGCCCGCATTCAGGCCGCCAACGGCGCGATCCATTTCGGCGATTGCGGTGAGGCGTGTGGCGTCTTCGGTGGCGGCGTCGGCGCGCGCTTCGTCGAGCAGGCGTTGCTGCAGCGCGAGCGTGTCGCGCGACTCTTCAAACGCGGCCGGCGAGAGGAAGCCTTGCTGCGCAAGCTGCGCGTTGCGCGCGTGAGTGCGGCGGGTGCGTTCGGTCTGGTATTCGAGATCGGCGATGCGGCGGCGGTGTTCGGAGCGGCCCATCGCCAGCGCGGCACGCAAGGTCGATACGTTGGCGACCTGCTGCGCAACGTCCGATGCGCGCGCCAGCACCTCCTGCTGCCGCTGCGGGTTGGAGAGCTGGAACATCAGCTCGCCCTTTTTCAGCATCGCGCCGTCGCGCACCTCCACCGCCTCGACGCGGCCACCTTCGGCGGCATCCAGCATCACCGATTCGTAGGGGGCGGCGGTGGCGCGCAGCAAGAGCTCATCGCGGAACTGGCCCGCGGTGACCGGTGCGATGTCGAGCTCGCTCGCCCTCACCGCGAGCCCGCGCGGAATAGCCTGCCAGCCAATCGTCACCAGCAAGAGTGCGGCAAGCGTGGCGAGGGCGGGCTTGATCCAGCGCCGGCTGCGCGAGCGCGGCAGCACGCGGTCCATGCTGGCGCCGGTGTGGGGATTCTCTTCAGTGCGGATCGGATCGGGTGCGTTCATGCTGTGCGGTGGGCCTTGTCATGCTCCGTACCGCAAACCCTGTGCCAAGGCATGAGAACAAGGCCGTACAAGGCTTGCGCGGGGGTCGGTGGCGTTGCCGCGGGTGTCCGCTGTCCGCGCGCGGACACCTGCCGGTGTACGGAAGCGGACAGGTGTTTGCGCCGCGCCGAGCGCTGCTGCTAGTGTCGGGGCCTGATCCCCCACGCGACCGGCCATGCGCAACGCGCCCATCCTGATCCTCGACGACGACCCCGATGTCGGCTTTGCCGCGCGGCTGATGCTGCAGCGCAAGTTCGGCGAAGTGATCGTGCTGACGGATCTGCGCCGCCTGCTTGCTGAACTCGATCGCACGCGGCCGGCCGTGGTGCTGCTGGACATGAATTTCACGCCGGGGCGTACCAATGGCGAGGAGGGCCTGCGCCTTTTGAGCCAGATCGTTTCGCGTTCCGATGCGCCGCCGGTGATCGTGCTGACCGCTTACGCAGAAGTTTCGCTCGCGGTGGATGCGGTCAAGCGCGGCGCCTTTGACTTCATCCCCAAGCCCTGGGACAACGCCAAGCTGTGCGCGACGGTTGCCGCAGCGCTGGCCCAGCGGCCATCCGACGCGGCGGCGCCGGCCGACATGTTGCTCGGCAGCGCGCCAGCGATGCAGTCGCTGCGCGCGATGATCGCAAGCGTCGCGCCGACCGAAGCGAACGTGCTGATCCTCGGCGAGAACGGCGTCGGCAAGGAACTCGTCGCCCGCGCGATCCACGCCGCATCGCGTCGCAGCGATGGCCCCTTCCTGCCGGTGGACATGGGCGCCTTGCCGGAATCGACTTTCGAGAGCGAACTGTTCGGCCACCGCCGCGGCAGCTTCACCGACGCGCGGCAGGATCGCCCGGGCCGTTTCCAGAGTGCACGCAGCGGCACGCTCTTCCTTGACGAGATCGGCAATCTCTCGCTCGCCAGCCAGGCGAAGTTGCTGACGGTGCTGGAGCGGCGTGAAGTGACGCCGCTGGGGGCCGACCGCGCCGAGCCGGTGGATGTGCGCATCGTCAGCGCCACCAACCTGGACGAAGCGCGCTTGTTCGATCCGCAGGTGTTCCGTGCCGACCTGCTCTACCGCATCAACACCATCGTGCTGCGCGTACCGCCACTGCGTGAGCGTCGCGAAGACATCCTGCCGCTTGCGCAGCACTACCTGGCGCACTATGCACGGAAGTACGGCAAGGACTTGCGCGCGATCTCGCCCGATGCGCAGCAGGCGCTGCAGGCCTCTTCCTGGCCCGGCAATGTGCGCGACCTGCGCCATAGCTGCGAGCGGGCAGTGATCCTCGCTTGCGGCATGCAGTACGAGGCTGCCGACTTTTCGATCGGCGTGGCGGCGCCTGTTCAGGCGCTGCGCAGCGATGCGCCGCTGCAGCTTGCCGACCGGGAGCGCGATGCCATCGCAAGTGCGATGCGCCAGGCCGACGGCAACATCAGCGAGGCGGCGCGCCTGCTCGGTGTGAGCCGGCCGGCGCTGTACCGGAAGCTCGAAAAATATGGCCTCTGAGCGGCACGCGCGGGATGCCTGCCGTGCCACGCGCTGGCTGCGCGTGAGGGTGGTGTTTGCGACGCTGGTGTTGGTGGCGAGCGCGGTGCTCGCGAGTCATCAGCTTGGGGCACCGCGGGTGCTGGTGTTGTGCGCGCTGGCCGCGCTGGCGGCCCTTGGGCTGGGGGGCCGGGCGCTTGCGCGCTTGCGCTTCGAGTGGACACGCCCGCAGGAATCTCCGCCGATCGGCGACGCCGCCGCGATGCAACAACAGTTGCTGGCCTTCGAGAGCTGGCTTGAATACGCGCCGGTGGCGCTATGGCAGCGCGAGGGCGATACGCTCAACCCGATCAATGCGGCAGCGCGCAGGCTGATGGCGCCGGGCCGCGCGGCATCCGATCCGGCTCTGGAGAAGGCCTTGCGCAAGGCGACGGGGGCCTCGCGCAGCCTGCTCAGTTTCGAGAGCGAACGCGGGGTCGAGCGCGCGGTGATGGCGCGCAGCGAGTTGGTGATCGCGGGGCGCGCGCAGCAACTGCTGGCGCTGATGCCGATCGAGTCGGAACTCGAAGCCGAGATGCTCGAAGCCTGGCGACAGCTGGTGCATGTGCTGACGCACGAGATCATGAATTCGCTCACGCCGATCGCGTCGCTCTCGCGCACCGCGCAGGAGATGTTGGCCGAGTCCGGCAGCGATGCGCTGCGCGAGCTGGATACCGCGCTCGAAGCCATCGCGCGGCGGGCGGCACATCTGGTGGATTTCGTGTCGAGCTATCGGAGCCTGAGCCGCTTGCCGCCACCCTCTCTGGCGCCGGTTCGGGTTGCGGTCTTGTTGACGCGTGTCGAGCAACTGGTGGCGCCGGAGTGGCGCGCGCGTGGTGGCGTGGTGCGCTTTGCCACCGCAAACGATTCGGTCGAGTTGATGGCAGACGCCGGCCAGCTTGAGCAAGCATTGCTGAACCTGATCCGCAATGCCGCCGATGCCACCGCGCAGTTGCCTTCACCGGTGCTGGAGGTGAGCGCCCGTCTGCTTCGGGGCGGGCGCCTTGCGATCGAGGTGATGGACAACGGCCCCGGTGTCGAGGCCGGGCTCGAAGGGGCGATCTTTACCCCGTTCTTCACCACCAAGCCCAAGGGGCTTGGTGTCGGCCTCGCGCTGGTTCGCTGCATCGTCCACGGCATGGGGGGCACCGTCCGCTACACGCGCAGACCCGGGGAAGGCGCCTGCTTCAGGCTGACTTTCTGAGGCAGGACGCGGCGCTTCAGTCAGGGATTGAGCAGGCGGCCCATGGTGATCAGCGGCATTTCGCTGAAGCCGAGCTTGGCGTAGAACTGGTGGGCGGGGGCGGCGGCGCCGGTTTGCAGGTTGATCGAGCTGATGCCTTCTTCGCGCAGCTCGTCGCAGGTGGCTTCCATCAGGCGGCGGCCGATGCCTTCGCCCTGGCGGCTGCGGGCCACGCACATTTCGCGCAGGAAGAAGAACCAGCCGTCGCTCCAGCGTTCGCGCGCGCCCATCACGAAGCCCAGCGGGGTGGATTCTTCCCAGATTGCGAAGCCGCGAAAGTTGGGGTTGGCGGCGAGTACGTCCAGCCGCTCGATGGCGACCTCGAGCGTCCAGCCATCGTGCCAGGGCGCTGCGTTGAACACGTCGACAAAAATGGGCGCCAGCAGGGGGATGTCAGCGGGGGCGATCGGGCGGGTCTGCATGGTGTGAGTCTTTGCTGGCGGGGGGGGGGGCCGCGGAAGCGTGAGTATCCGTGGCTCACTCCCTCGCGCGGCTGATTCGCATCAACGCTCGCTGCCCTGTATCACCCGCAATGCGCTGACCAGCACGCCAACGGCAATGCCCAGCGTGAGGTTGCCGCAGATCGCTTCAAGCGGGCCGAGGATGCGCCAAGGTGCGGCCATGACAATGTCGCCATATCCGAGTGTGGCGAAGTTGACCGCCGAGTGATAGACCGCGGTTTCCATGTCGTCGAACTGATGCAGCGCGCGGAAGATGCCGGCCCAGATCGCGATCTGGATGAAGAAGGTCAGCAGCAGCGCGAAGCTCACCGCAGAGAGTGTCTGTACCGCGCCGGCCAGGCGATTGCGCGCCAGCCAGCGGACGCCGGGGCCGTTGACCATGCGGACGATCAGCACCCCTGCGGCGATCTGGATCGCGAAGTTCGTGACAAAGCCGCCGCCGGCCACCAGCAGGAGTTTGAGCACGGCGCTTATCCGAGGAACATCTTGTAGGCGGGGTTGTTGGTTTCGTCGACGTATTCGTAGCCGAGTTTGGCGAGGAAGGCGGAAAACTCGGCGTCGTCGGCCGGTGGCACCTGGATGCCGACCAGCACCCGGCCGTAGTCGGCGCCGTGATTGCGGTAGTGGAAGAGCGAGATGTTCCAGTCCGAGCGCATGCTGTTCAGAAAGGTCATCAGCGCGCCAGGCCGCTCGGGGAAGATGAAGCGCAACACGCGTTCGTGGTCGGCCGCCGGCGCGTGGCCGCCGACCATGTGGCGCACATGCAGCTTGGCCATCTCGTCGTCGGTCAGGTCCAGCGTGTCCAGTTCATGGCGGCGCAGGGTCTCGACGAGCTTCAGGGATTCGGCGCGTGAATGCACCTGCACGCCAACGAACACATGTGCCGTGCTGCTGTCGCCGTAGCGGTAGTTGAACTCGGTGATGTTGCGGTTGCCAAGCAGGCTGCAGAATTTGCGGAAGCTGCCGGCCTTTTCGGGGATCGTCACCGCCAGCACCGCTTCGCGCTGCTCGCCGATTTCGGCGCGTTCGGCAACGAAGCGCAGCCGGTCGAAGTTCATGTTGGCGCCGGATGCGATCGCAACCAGGGTCTTGTCGTGCAGCTTGTGCTTGGCGGCATAGGCTTTTGCACCCGCCACCGCCAGGGCGCCTGCTGGCTCCAGGATCGAGCGGGTGTCTTCGAAAACGTCCTTGATCGCGGCGCAGATCGCATCGGTATCGACCAGCACCATCTCGTCGACGTATTCCTTGGCGAGGCGGAAGGTTTCCTCGCCCACCAGTTTCACTGCGGCCCCGTCGGCGAAGAGGCCGACGCTGTCGAGCTGAACCCGTTCGCCCTTGGCGAGCGATTGCGTCATCGCGTCTGCGTCGGCGGCTTCGACGCCGATGATCTTGGTCTCGGGCCGCAGGCGCTTGATGTAGGCGGCCACGCCGGCGATCAGGCCGCCACCGCCGACACAGCAGAACACCGCGTGGATCGGCTTCGGGTGCTGGCGCAGGATCTCCATGCCGATCGTGCCCTGGCCGGCGATCACGTCGGGGTCGTCGAAGGGGTGGACGAAGGTGAGCTTCTCCATCTTTTCCAGTTCGCGCGCATGGGCGTAGGCCTCATCGTAGGAAGTGCCATGCAGCACGACTTCACCGCCACGCGAGCGCACACCGTCCACTTTGATCGCCGGGGTGGTGGCCGGCATCACGATCACTGCGCGCACGCCCATCACCTTGGCCGCCAGCGCCAAGCCCTGCGCGTGGTTGCCGGCCGAGGCGCAGATCACGCCACGCTCGCGCGCCTTGGGCGAGAGCTTAGAGAGCTTGTTGTAGGCGCCGCGCAACTTGAACGAAAAAACTGGCTGCATGTCTTCGCGCTTGAGCAGCACGCGGTTGTGCGCGCGCGCCGAAATATTGGGTGCCAGTTCAAGCGGGGTTTCGATGGCCACGTCATAGACGTTGGCGTTCAGGATGCGTTCAAGGTAGTCGGTCTGCATGGTCGCTTCGTTCAGGCAATCACCGCCGGGGGGTGGCGGAACCAAGCAGGGTAGCAGGCGCTGCCGTAGTGCGCAAAGGCTGATGCCGCAAGGCGGTGGGGTCTGCTGACCGGGTTGCAGCGGGCAAATGCATCGCGGCAGGCGCTGCGCCGCTGTCCGTGCCGGTTGTGCTGGCGGGGCTCAGTCAGCCGGTGGTGGGGTGACGCCGGGCGGGCACTTGTAGCGGTTGTAGCCCCACATGTACTGCGCGGGGCAGGACCGGATCTGGCGTTCGAGCGCGCTGTTCAGCGCCGCAACGCGGGCGGCTGGCGCGCCTTCGGGCAGCGTCAGCGGCTCAAGGTGAAGGTGGAAGCCCCGGCCCCAGCGGAGTCGGCGGGCGAAGGCGATCCACGCGCTCGACCCGCCATTGCCGGCGAGGCGTGCCGCGAGTGTCATGCTGTAGGCGGGGCGGCCGAAGAAGGGCGCCCACAGCCCTTCGCCCTCGCGCGGCACCTGGTCGGGCAGGATGCCGATCGCTTCGCCTGACTTGAGCGCCTTGAGCAACTGGCGCACCCCTGCCGCGTCGGCGGGCACCGCACGCATGGCGCCGCGGTTGCGGCCAGCTTGCATCAACGGCGCGAGGATGTTCTTGCGTGGTGGCCGGAACAGCACCGTGATCGGCCCGGTCTGCGCGGCGAAGTACTGGGCGGAGATCTCGAAGCAGCCCAGATGCGGCGTCACGAACAGCGTGCCACGGCCCTTGGCATGGGCGGCCAGCATCGCTTCCCAGCCGCTGGTGGAACGCACGGCTTTCACCAGCCGGGTCTGCGGTTGGGTCCATACCCATGCCGTTTCGAAGGCGCCTTTTCCGGCCTCGATTGCATTCGCCAGGCATTCGCGCAGCAGCGCGTTGCGACCCAGCGCCTGCGACAGATTGCCGGCAAGGGTGCGACGGTAGCGGGCCGAGACCGCCCAAACCAGCAGCCCGACACAGGCGCCAATGAAGTGCAGCACGATCAGCGGCAGGTGACCGAAGAGGCGGAAGAGCGTGTTCATTGCAGGGCGAGGGTGCCCGGCCTGGGTTTGACCGGACTTCTGGGGAGGGGGGATAATAGCCGATCCGCCGAGTTAAACCGACAACTTGCAGGGCGGGCCGGTGTCTGAACAAGGCATCAAAAATACTGCTAAAGCGTCGCCCGCTCGTTAAACCCCGGAGCCGGCCGCGACGGCAGCAATGGGGTTTTTTCATTTGGAGCAATCCATGAGCAGCGATTTCCTCTTTACCTCCGAGTCTGTCTCGGAAGGCCACCCGGACAAGGTTTCCGACCAGATCTCCGACGCGATCCTCGACGCGATCTTCGAGCAGGACAAGTACGCGCGCGTCGCAGCCGAAACGCTGTGCAACACCGGCCTGGTGGTGTTGGCAGGTGAGATCACCACGCACGCGAACGTCGATTACATCCAGGTCGCGCGCGACACGATCAAGCGCATCGGTTACGACAACACCGATTACGGTATCGACTACAAGGGCTGCGCGGTGCTGGTCGCCTACGACAAGCAGAGCCCGGACATCGCGCAGGGTGTTGATCACGCCTCGGACGACCACCTGAACACCGGCGCTGGCGACCAGGGCTTGATGTTCGGCTACGCCTGCGACGAAACGCCGCAGCTGATGCCGGCGCCGATCTTCTACGCGCATCGTCTGGTGCAGCGCCAGAGTGAGCTGCGCAAGGATGGCCGCTTGCCCTGGCTGCGTCCGGACGCCAAGAGCCAGGTCACCTTCCGCTATGTTGACGGCAAGCCGCACTCGATCGACACCGTGGTGCTGTCGACCCAGCACTCGCCGGACATCTCGCTGGAGATGATCAAGGAGGCGGTGGTCGAGGACATCATCAAGGCGGTGATTCCGGCCGAGTTGCTGCAGAACACCAAGTATCTGGTCAACCCGACCGGCCGTTTCGTCATCGGTGGCCCGCAGGGCGACTGTGGCCTTACCGGCCGCAAGATCATCGTGGATACCTACGGCGGCGCTTGCCCGCATGGGGGCGGTGCGTTCTCGGGCAAGGATCCGACCAAGGTTGACCGCTCCGCCGCCTACGCCGCGCGTTATGTGGCGAAGAACATCGTTGCGGCAGGCCTGGCGCGCCAGTGTCAGGTGCAGGTGTCTTACGCGATCGGGGTTGCCCGCCCGATCAACGTGACTGTCTATACCGAAGGCACTGGCGTGGTGCCGGACGAGCAGCTTGCCAAGCTGGTGCAGGAGCATTTCGACCTGCGCCCGAAAGGCATCATCCAGATGCTTGATCTGCTGCGCCCGATTTATCGCAAGACCGCCGCCTACGGCCACTTCGGCCGCGACGAACCGGACTTCACCTGGGAAGCCACCGACAAGGCTGAGGCATTGCGCGCTGCGGTCGGCAAGTAAAGCGTTCGCACTCCCAAACAAAAGGGCGGCCCGATGGCCGCCCTTTTTTTGCGCCGCAACAACAGCGGCGTGCGATATTGCGCATGCTTTTGGGTGTTGCCCCCTAGGACTTCGATGTTGCAGCGCATAAACTTGATTTGCGCGGGCGGCTTCGCCGGTGCCAACTGGCAGCGGAAGCCTTGCGGCGCGCGTGAAGGAGGTCATCATGGACACCACCATGCCAGTCAGCGGCGTATTGCTTCCAACAGGTCGCCACTATGGAATGGCTGAGCCCATGCTCGGTGGGCTCGGCGGGTTGTACGTGCAGGTCGTCGATGGCGAGCAGATCTCCGCGTTTCGCGAGATCGATGATCCGCACGGCCACCTGATCCAGCTGACGCCTCAGCGTGTGGGCAAACGCTGGCGCGTGGTCAGCGTCGGGGATCCGGTTCTGTATGCGTGTGTTCTACCCGGCGAAACCGTGTTGTTCGGCAGCCGTGAAGAGCTTGCCGCGCGGATCAGCGAAGAAGCGCCGAACCTCGCGCTCGATCCGCTGACCGCGGCCGAGCTGGAAGCCTTCGGCGCGACTCTGGCCTGACGCGCACGCCGCCCGGCGCCGCCGCGTTTCAGGCGGCATCGCTTGCGAAGTGGCAGGCCACGCGGTGGCCGCCGACCTCGCGCAACAGGGGCACCTGCTCGTGGCACAGGCTTTGCGCCAACGGGCAGCGGCCGGCGTAGGCGCAGCCGGGCGGCGGTGCCAGCGGCGAGGGCGGCTCGCCAATCGCGATTGCGCGTGTCTGCCTTGCGGCGGGGTCGAGCCTGGGCGTGGCGGCAAGCAGGGCCTGGGTATAGGGGTGGCGCGGCTGTTCGAACACCGCGCGGGTGGGGCCATGCTCCACCACTCGCCCCAGGTACATCACCATCACGACGTCGGCGATATGTTCGACCACCGCGAGGTTGTGCGAGATGAACACGTAGGCCACGCCGGTGTCGCGCTGCAAGTCCATCAAGAGATTGAGCACCTGCGCCTGAATCGAGACATCCAGCGCTGAGACCGGCTCGTCGGCCACCACCAGTCGCGGCCCGGTCATCAGGGCTCGCGCGATGGCGATGCGCTGACGCTGCCCACCCGAGAACATGTGCGGGTAGCGGTCGTAATGCTCGGGCCGCAGGCCGACGCGCGCCATCATCTCGCGCGCCTTGTTCGCGCGTTCGGTGGCATCGAGCCGGGTGTGAATCTTCAGCGGCTCTTCAAGCATGCTGCCGATGCGCTTGCGCGGGTTGAGGCTGGCGTAGGGGTTCTGGAACACCATCTGCACCTTGGGCCGCAACTGTGCCAACTGCGTTTTCGATGCGTCGGCCAGCGCAATGCCTTCGAGCGTGAGGCTGCCCGAGGTGGGCGATTCGAGCATCGTGATCTGGCGCGCCAGCGTGCTCTTGCCGCAGCCCGACTCCCCCACCACGGCGAGGGTCCGGCCCGCCATTACGCCGAAGCTCACGCCATCGAGCGCGCGCACCACCGCCTTGGCGCGCAGCGGCCCACGCGACACGCTGTAATGGCGGGTCAGATCGCGTGCCTCGAACAGGGTTTCACTCATTGCGTGGCCTCGACCGTGACGCCCGGGTGACCCGGCGATGCGCCGGTGCCATCGAGCGGGTAGTGGCAGCGCACGGCGCCATTGCCACGCGCTTGCATGGCGGGCCGCGCCTGGGCGCATAGCGGTTCCGCGAAGCGGCAGCGGGGCGCCAGCAGGCAGCCGTGCGGGCGATCGTACTGGCCGGGCACAACGCCGCCGAGGCTTTGCAGGCGCGCCTGGCCGCGATTGTGTTCGGGCAGCGCGTCGAGCAGGGCGCGGGTGTAGGGGTGCTGCGGCGCGCTGAAGATCTGCGGCACGGCGCCGGTTTCCATGGCCTGGCCGGCGTACATCACCACCACCCGGTGCGCGACCTCCGAGACGACGGCGAGATCGTGCGTGATCAGCAGCAGCGCCATGCCGCGTTCGCGCTGCAGGCGCAGCAAGAGTTGCAGGACCTGCGCCTGCACCGTCACATCGAGGGCGGTGGTCGGTTCGTCGGCGATCAGCAGGCGCGGGTTGCATGCGATGGCCATGGCGATCATCACGCGCTGGCTCATGCCGCCCGAGATCTGATGCGGATAGCTGTCGAGTCGCCCGGCGGCATCGGGAATCTCGACTTGCTTGAGCAGTTCGAGGGCGCGTGCGCGCAGCGCGCGGCGTGAGCCGCCCTCGTGCACGGCCAGGGTTTCGATGATCTGGTCGCCGATCGAAAAGCAGGGGTTGAGGCTGGTGGCCGGGTCCTGGAAGACCATGGCGATATCGCGCCCCAACAACTGGCGCCGCGCGGCGGGGCGCATGCTGAGCAGATCGCGGCCATCGAAGGAAAGGCGCTGCGCCGATACGCGGCCGGGCGGGTCGACCAGGCCCATCAGCGCTAGCGATGCCACGCTCTTGCCCGAGCCAGACTCGCCGACCAGGCCCAGGACTTCGCCGGCATCCAGATCGAGATCCAGGCCATCGACCGCATGCAGCGGATGCGCCGGGGCGCCGAACTCAACGCGCAGTTGGCGGACTTCAAGCAGCGCCATGGTCGGCCTCGTTCCCGGCGGGGGCGAGCAGGCTGCGCGCGAACACGAGCTGGGCCTTGGTTTCGGCAAAACCGCGCGCTTCATAGAAGGCGTGTGCGCGCGGCCGCTTGATGTTTGAGCGCACCCGCAGCTCGGCTACCCCCTGGGTACGCGCCCAGCCGGCAATCGCTTCGAGCAGTTTGGTGCCGACCCCCTGCCCGCGCGCCGATTCGCCGACAACCAGCCCGCCAATTTCAACGAAGGCATCGCTCTCGACGAAGTGGCACACGAAGGCATGCGCCCAGCCGAGGATGAATTCACCGCGTGTGGCCACGAAGGCGGCGTGGTCTTCGCGCTCCAGCACGATGTTCAGGCGCGCGACCATGCGTGCGGTTTCGCTTGGGTAGCCCAGCTCGCCCGAAAGGGCGGCCACCGCGGCTGCGTCGTGCATGGCCATGCGGCGCAGGCGGATACGTTCGTCGCTCATCGCTTGAGTTTCGGGTCGAGCGCGTCGCGCAACCCATCTCCCATCAGGTTGAAGGCCAGCACCGCAATGAAGATGGCGATGCCGGGGAAGGTAACCACCCACCATGCCGACTGGATGAACTCCATTGCCCCGGCCAGCATCGCGCCCCACTCCGGGTAGGGCGGCTGCGCACCCAGGCCAAGGAAGCCGAGCGCCGCGGCGTCGAGGATGGCGGTGGAAAACCCAAGCGTGGCCTGCACGATCAGCGGCGCCAGGCAGTTGGGCAGCACGGTGATGAACATCAGTCGCGCCGTGCCTGCGCCGGCGATGCGCGAGGCCAGCACGTACTCCTTGTCGCGTTCGCTGACCACCGCCGCGTGGGTCAGGCGCACATAGTGCGGCAGCAGCACCAGCGCAATCGCGTACATCGCGTTGGCCAGCCCCGGCCCGAGCACGGCCACCACCGCCACGGCCAGCAGCAGTGAGGGCAGCGCGAGCAGGATGTCCATCAGCCGCATGATTGCGGTGCCCACCCAGCCGCGGGAGAAGCCCGCGACGAGCCCGAGCAGGATGCCGAACCCCAGCGAGAGCGCGACCGAAACCAGCCCGATGCCCAGCGAGAGCCGGGTGCCGTGGATCAGGCGCGAGAGCAGATCGCGGCCGACCGGGTCGGTGCCCAGCAGGAATTCGGCGCGCCCGCCCGCTACCCAGGCCGGCGGCGTGAGGATGGCATCGCGGTACTGCTCGATCGGCGAGTGCGGCGCGAGCCAGTCGGCGAACAGGGCGCAGCACACCAGCCCGAGCACGACAAGGAGGCCGCCCACGGCGCCGGGGTTGCGCGCGAAATCGCGCCAGAGTTCGGCGACAGGGTGCGGCGGAGCGACAGCTTGATGGGTCATTTTCGGTTCGTGTTACCGCAGAGACGCGAAGGCGCGGTGGGCCGCAGAGGCGGGCAGCCGTTGCCTTGCTCGGTCGTTCTCTGCGGCCCTCCGTGTCTCGGCGTTTCTGCGGTGAATTGGGTCATCGCGGATGCCGGATGCGCGGGTTGATGACGCCGTAGAGCAGGTCCACGATCAGGTTCACCACAATCACCAGGGTGGCCGTGAGCAGGATGCCGCCTTGCACGACCGGGTAGTCGCGGCGATGGATGGCTTCGATCAGCCACTTGCCGATGCCCGGCCAGGCGAAGATGGTTTCGGTGAGCACCGCGCCGCCCATCAGCACCCCCACCTGCAGGCCCAGCACCGTCACCACCGGGATCAGCGCATTGCGTAGCGCATGCTTGACCACCACCCGCAAGGGCGAGAGCCCCTTCGCGCGGGCCGCGCGGATGTAGTCGTCGCGCAGCACTTCGAGCATGGCGCTGCGGGTCATGCGCGCCAGTGTGGCCAGCGGGATGGTGCCGAGTGCGATGGCTGGCAGGATCAGGTGTGCAGCGGCCGAGCGGAACGCCCCTTCTTCGCCCGAGAGCCAGGTGTCGATCAGCATCAGCCCGGTGACGCGCGGCGGGTCGTACAGGATGTCCAGCCGGCCGGACACCGGTGTCCAGCCCAGGTGCACCGAGAAAAACAGGATCAGCAGCAGCGCCCACCAGAAGATCGGCATCGAATAGCCTGCCAGCGACACCCCCATGACGCCGTAGTCCACCGGGCTGTTGCGCTTGACGGCTGCGAGCATGCCGGCCGGGATGCCGAGCGCCATTGCGAACAGTATCGCGCACAACGCGAGCTCGAAGGTGGCGGGGAAGCGGTCGATGAATTCGCGCAGCACCGGTTCATGGCTGACGATGGATACCCCCAGATCGCCCTTGAGTGCGCGCGCAAGGAATTCGAAGTACTGCACCGGCAGTGGCCGGTCGAGCCCGAATTCGTGCAGCAACTGCTGGTAGCGCGCCGGGTCCATGCCGCGCTCGCCCGACATGGCTTCAACCGGATCGCCCGGGATCATGCGGATCAGCGCGAACACCAGCAGCGTGATCCCGATGAAGGTCGGGATCACGACGGCAAGGCGCTTGAGCAGGAAGGCGAGCATCGGCGCGCCTTAGAGCGTGATCACCTTTTCGGCTGCGCCTTGTGCTTCGATGACGTCGAGCATGTTGCCGATCTCGCCCACGGCCACGCTGTCACCGAGCTTGAAGAACTCGACGCAGGTGCGGCAGCCGAGCAGTTGCACGCCGGCGTCGGCCAGGGCGCGAAGCTCCGTCAGGCAGGGTGAGTTTCCGGCCAGCAGCTGCACGCCTTGCGTGTAGAACAGGATGATCTTGGGCAGGTTGCCGCTTTCGAGCAGGGCGCGGAAGTAGGTGGTGACGACCTTGCGGCGAAGGGTGATGTCGCCGTGGCCCATGCCGTCGTTGCCAACGACGATGGCGGTGTTTGCGTAGGGGTTGCTCATTGCGGTTTCCTTTGAGTGGTGCGGCTGCAGCGACGGGTGTCGCTGCACGGGCCTTACTTGACGAGTTCTGTCTTGGAGAAATAGTGGTTGGTCGGCACTGCGGCCATCTTGAAGTTCCTGACTTCCTTGCGGACGGGCTCGAAACGCACGGAATGCGCGATCGTGACCCAAGGGGCTTCGTCCTTGACGATCAGCTGGGCCTGTTCGTAGAGCTTTGCGCGTTCCTTGCGATCGGCGGTGCGGGTGGCGCGGGCGATCAGATCGTCGAATTCCTTGTTGCACCACTTCGCGTTGTTGCCGCCGCCCTTGACGGCATCGCAGGAGAGCAGGGGGGTGAAGAAGTTGTCCGGGTCGCCGTTGTCGCCCGACCAGCCGATCATCATGGCCTGGTGTTCGCCGGCCTTGCTGCGCTTGCGGTACTCGCCCCACTCGAAAGTCAGCAGCTTGACCTTGACGCCGATCTTGGCGAGGTCGGCCTGGATCAGCTCGCCCATGCGACGGCCATCGGGGTTGTAGGGGCGTTGCACCGGCAGGTACCAGAGATCCATCTCGAAGCCGTCCTTGAATCCTGCTTTCGCAAGCAAGTCACGTGCCTTTTCGGGGGCGTAGTCGTAGTCCTTCACCTTGTCGTTGTAGCCCCACATGATGGGCGGGATCGGGTTCTTCGCGACCTGGCCGGCGCCCTGGTAGATGGCGTCAAGAATCGCCTGCTTGTTGATGGCCATGTTCAGGGCCTGGCGTACCTGCTTGTTGTCGAAGGGTTTCTTTTCGGTGTTGAACGCGATGTAGCCGACGTTCAGGCCCTCTTTCTGCAGCAGATTGATCTTCGGGTCCGTCTTCATGGCGGCCAGATCGGCCGGCTTGGGGTAGGCCATCAGGTGGCACTCGCCGGCCTTGAGTTTGGCGTAGCGCACCGATGCATCCGGGGTGATCGCGAAGATCAGGTTGTCCACCTTGGGGCGCCCGTCCCAGTAGCCCTCGTGGGCCTTGTAACGGATCACCGCGTCCTTCTGGTAGCTCATCAGCGCGAAGGGGCCGGTGCCGACCGGTTCGCGGTCGATTGCTTCCGGCGTGCCGGCTGCCTTCATTTTCTCAGCGTGTTCGGCTGACAGGATGGACATGAAGTCCATGCCGAGGTTGGCGAGGAAGGGCGCTTCCGGTGCGTTGAGCGTGAAGCGCACAGTGGATTCGTCGATCTTCTCAAGCCGCTTGACGATGCGCGCCATGCCCATGTCGGCGAAGTAGGCATAGGTTTGCGCCGGCGAGTTCTTGTGGAAGGGGTGGTTCGGGTCGGCCATCCGGTGCCAGGTGTAGATCACGTCGTCGGCATTGAAGTCGCGCGTGGGCTTGAACTTGGGGGTGCTCTGGAATTTCACGCCGCGGCGCAGCTTGAAGGTGTAGGTGAGGCCGTCGGGTGAGATCTCCCAGCTCTGCGCGAGGCCCGGGACGATGTTGGTGGTGCCGACTTCGAATTCCACCAGACGGTTGAAGATTTGCGCGCTGGAAGCGTCGTGCGTGGTGCCGGTGGTGAAGAACTGCGGGTTGAAACCCTCGGGGCTGCCTTCCGAGCAGTACACCAGGGTCTTTGTGGCGAGGGCGGGCAAGGCGAGGGTGGCCGCGATTGCGGCCAGGGTGAGGCGCAAGGTCTTCATCGTTCTCTCCTGACGGGGGTGCCGGTGCTGGGGGCGATGGGGTCGTCCGGGGGGTGCTCGGCCGATCGAGCCCGATCATAGCCGCGCGGGACGTTTCGCTTCAATGCTTCGCGCGGCCTTCGCCCGGCGCCCATGACAGCACGGCAGCGGTTTGGCGCGCCGTGTTCGGGTCGAAGCGGGCCGCACGGCTCACGTTTTGCGCGCGCATCCATGCTTGCCCGCTGTTCCCCGGCGGTCTCGCCGCAAGGCTTGGTGTCGCGGAAGTCGGCGACGCGGGGTTCGGGCGAGTTCGGCACCCGAACACCGAGCTGCACGCGGTGCTGCGAGCGGCAACGCTGTCTCAAACGAGCGAGCGCGCCCAGATGTCGACCCGGGCGTTATCGAGCGGAGCATACAATTCGCTGCGCTCAAACGAGAGGCCGAGCTTGCGAACAACGTTCGCCGAGGCCGTGTTTTCGGGCAGGATCACTGAGATGATCCGGCGCAGTTCAAGCGTGTCGCGCGCAAACGCAATACCTGCCTGGCCCGCTTCGGTTGCCAGCCCCTTGCCCCACCAGGCTGGCAGGAAGCGATAGCCAAGCTCGACCTCGTTGAATTCCGGCAGGTACTTGAGCCCCGAGAAGCCGATCACTTCGCCGCTCGCCTTCCACTC
Source organism: Niveibacterium sp. 24ML (assembly GCF_026586805.1). GTDB lineage: Bacteria > Pseudomonadota > Gammaproteobacteria > Burkholderiales > Rhodocyclaceae > Niveibacterium. The sequence continues at coordinate 98,223 of NZ_JAPFHA010000004.1, forward strand.
GCAGGCGAAGCGGCCGAAGCCGTGTTCGGCATAGTCCCGCAAGGGGGCGGCGTGCAGCACTTCGAGCGCGTGCGCACGGGAGGCATACGGCTCACGCTGCGCGTAGCGGATCGCGTCCGGGTCGGTGCCAAGCAGGTAGAACACGTCGAGGTCGGCTTCGGTCCAGGCACGCAAACGCAGGCGTTCGGTTTCGATGATGGCTTTCATGTGACCTCAGCGATTGAGCTCGACGTTCCGCAGGTCGAGCTGGTAGGTGGGCTCAAGAACAAAGCCCTGAACTTCCTTGCGGGTGACGCCGAAGCGGTGGCCGTGGGCGATCAGTACTTGCGGGACTTCCTCGCGCAGGATTTCCTGTGCCTTGGCGTACAGGGTGGTGCGCTCGGCGCGATCCGGCGTGCGGCGGGCGCGTTGCAGCAGGTCTTCAAAGGCGGGGTTGCACCAGCGCGCGAGGTTGCCGCCGCTCTTGGCCGCATCGCAGGAGAGCAGGGGTTCGAAGTAGTTGTCCGGCTCGCCGTTGCCCGATAGCCAGCCGAACATCACGGCCTGGTGTTCGCCGGCGCGCTGCCGTTTGAGGTACTCGCCCCACTCGAAGGTGGCGAGCTTCACCCGTACCCCGATCTTTGCCAGATCAGCCTGGATCATCTCGCCCATTCGTTTGCCGTCCGGGTTGTGTGGGCGCAGCACCGGCAGATACCAAAGTTCCATGTCGAAACCATTGGGGTAGCCCGCGCTGGCGAGCAGGGCCTTGGCCTTGGCAGGCTCGTAGGCGATCGCGGGCAGTTTGGCGTTCGCGGCCCAGTAAGCCGGCGGCAGCAGGTTCTTCGCGAGGGTGGCCCGGCCCTGATAGACCGCGCCGAGGATCGCGTTGCGGTCGATCGCCAGATCGAGCGCCTGGCGCACGCGCTTGTCGTCGAAGGGTTTCTTGGTGGTATTCAGGCCGATGTAGCCGGTGTTGAGCCCGGGCTGCTGTACCAGGCTCAGCCCGGGTGTTTTTTCTATCAGCGCAACATCCGCCGGCTTCACCGATACCGAAATGTGGCATTCGCCGGTTTTGAGCTTGGCCAGTTGAACGGTGGCGTCCGGCACGATGCTGATGATCAGCGCGTCCGCCTTGGGCTTGCCGCGCCAGTGCTGCGCGAAGGCCTTGAAGCGGATCACCGTGTCCTTCTGGTAGCTGACGAACTGAAAAGGGCCGGTGCCGATCGGCTCGCGGTCGAGCTTCTCGGGCGTGCCTGCGGCCGCCAGTTTGTTCGCGTACTCGGCCGACTGGATACCGAGCATGTCGAAACTCATGCGGGTGAGGAAGGGCGATTCCGGTCTCTTGAGCTGAAAGCGGATCGTGTAGTCGTCCAGCTTTTCGAGCTTTTCAACGTTCTCGTCCATGCGCAGGTTGCTGAACTGCACATAAGCCAGATTGCCGGCGAGCTTGTGGTAGGGATGTGACTTGCTGGCCTGCCGTTGCCAGGTGAACAGCACGTCGTCGGCATTGAAATCGCGACTTGGCTGGAAGCTGCTGCTGGTATGGAACTTCACGCCGCGGCGCAGCTTGAAGCTGTAGGTCCGCCCGTCGGGCGAGATCTCCCAGGACTCGGCCAGCGCGGGCTGGAGTTCGGCGGTGCCCGACTTGAAGTCCAGCAGCGTATCGGCGATCTGCGAGCCGGCGTCCGACGTGTTCTGGCCGTTGGCGAACAGCCGCGTGAGCGATTCGGGGCTGCCTTCGGCGCAATACACCAGGGTCTTGGCAGCCTGCACCGGCGCACATGCCAACAGGCTGGCGGCAATCAGGCAAAGCGGGGTGATGAAGGCTCTCATGCGGGGGCATCTCCGGGTGGAGCCGCATCATCGCAGAGGCAGCGCGGTGTGGTCGACCCGCGAAACAGAACAGCCACCCGAAGGTGGCTGTTTGCTCGCAAGGCGCCAGCTCACTCTGCCTTGACGGCTTCGACCGGAATCTTGATCGTCACTTCGTCGGCCACAGCGGGCACGTACTTGCTCATGCCGAATTCCGAACGCTTGATCGTGGTGCTGATGTCGGCAGCGCAGACCGGCTTTTTCATCATCGGATGCGGTTTGCAGACGAAGTTGGCGATCGTCAGCTTGATCGGCTTCGTCACACCGAGCAGCGTGAAGTCGCCTTCTGCAGCGACCGGCTTGTCGCCATCGAAGCTGATCTTGTTCGACTTGAAGCTCATGGTCGGGAATTTCTCGACGTTGAAGAAGTCTTCGGACTTCATGTGCTTGTCCCAGTCTTCGAGACCCATGTCGATTGAAGCGGTCTCGATAGTGGCTTCAACGCTGCCCGTTTTCTTGGCCGTGTCGAGCACCACTTTGCCGCTGGTCTTGTTGAAGCGGCCGCGCTGGGTGGAAAAGCCCAGGTGGTTGATCTCGAACACCGGGAAGGTGTGGCGCACGTCGAAGGTGTAGGTGTCTGCAGCCACAACGGTGCCCGACAGCGCGGCGACGGCGGCGGCAAGGAACAGTTTCTTCATGAGGTTTTCTCCGTTTCAGTCTCTGCTTGGGGTGGCGCGACGAACTGCGCCGGATTGTGTTCGGGCGGCTTACTTGGCGGCCGCCACGATGTGAAATTTGATCTGGATTTCGTCTGCGACGGTCGAGGTATCGGCCCAGGGCCCTTCGCCGATGCCGTAGGGCAGCCGCTTGAGGACGAAGGCACCATCGAAGACCCCGTTCTTGCCGTCTGCCTTGTAGGTGAACGGGGCGCTGATGTTGAGCGTCTTGCCCTTGATCGTGAGCGGGCCACTCACCTCGAAGCGGTTACCGCCAAGCGCCTTCACGCTGCTCGACTTGAACGATGCAGTGGGAAACTGCTTCACGTTGAACCACTGCTTGCCGACCACCTCGTCGTTGGCTTCCTGACTGCCGGCGTCGATGCTGGCCACGTCGAGATCGAAGCCTGCAACGGCAGCCTGGGGCTTGGCCGGGTCGAACGACAGCGTCACCTTGAACTTGCTGAATTTGCCATCGACCGGTACGCCCATCTGCTTGGACGTGAAGCTCAGGCTGCTTTTGGCGTGATCGACCGTGCCGTACTCGACTGCGGTTGCAGGCATGGCAAGGGCTGCGGCGACGAAGGCCGTCATCAAGCGTTTCATGGAAACTCCGCGTCTTATTTCAGGAAGGGCAGCATGCGGGCAAGAATGCCGTCGCGTGCGAGGAAGTGATGCTTGATTGCCGCCGCGGCGTGTGCGATCACGATCAGCGCCATCCCCCAGGCAAGCAACTCGTGGACTTCGCCGAGCAGATCGCCGAGTTCCTTGTTCTTGCTGACCAGATCGGGCAGGGGCACAAGGCCGAACCACACGACCGGAAAGCCCTTGGCTGAACTCATCATCCAGCCGACCAGTGGCACGGCGATCATCAGGACGTAGAGCAGATGGTGGGCGGCGTGCGCTGCGATTTGTTCAATGCGCTTCATCGACGCTGGCAAGGCCGGCGGGCGATGGGTTGCGCGCCACAGCAAGCGGATCAGCGCGAGCACCAGGATCGCGATGCCTGCCCACTTGTGCCAGCTATACAGCTGCAGCTTCTCCGGCGATAGCCGGAGGTCCACCATGTACAAGCCCACCGGAAAGGCGATGAAGATCATCAGGGCGAGCACCCAGTGCAGGGCGATCGCGGTGCGTGTGTAATGCGCGGGGGTTTCGTTCATCGTCTGGGTTCCGGGCCTGCAATGCCGTTAAGGATGGATGCGAATCAGCTTGATTGCATGCTAGAGCCCCAGACCCCCTCATTCCAGCGAAAGTTTCTCGTGAATCAGGTGAACAGCGTTCACTGATCCTTGCCGGCACCCTTGTTTTGCGCCAGCGCGGTTTCCAGCTCAGTGATGCGGGCTTCGAGGCGCGCCAACTGTTCGCGCGCGCGCGCCAGCACTTCGCGCTGCACGTCGAATTCTTCGCGCGTCACCAGATCCATCTTTCCCAGCATCGACGAAAACGCCGCCTTGGCATTGCGTTCAATATCTTTGGCGGGGCTGCTTTCGAGCAGCTCGGCCATCTTCTTCTGGATTTCGTCGACGAACTTGGGCGGCTCCATGGCTTGACTCCATAAGGGTTTGAGAGGGAGCAGCCCAGTTTAGCACGCACGTTTTCATGCACCGGAAACGTGCGATTCTGCCCCGCTGCGCCAGATGCACATGTTTGGTGCGTTCGTGTGCGGCAGCGGAAACAAAACAGTGCGGCGCGGTATTTTTCCGCACCGGGTTTCAGTCCAAAGCCATTGTTTCAAGCGTGTGTCGACTTGGTGGCACGGTTTCTGCATTGGGGTGCTCGTCCGAATTCACATCCCAAGACGGAGAATGAAATGCGCAATACCCTGATCGCCACCGCACTGTTTGCTGGTCTCGCCGCTTCCGGCTCCGCCATTGCTGAAGAGGCCAAGGCGCCTTACACGCTGACCGGCAACGTTGCCCTCGCCTCCGAGTACATCTATCGCGGCATCTCGCAAACCAACCATAAGCCTGCCGTCCAGGGTGGTTTTGACTTCGCACACGAGAGCGGCGTCTACCTCGGCACCTGGGGTTCGAACATCAGCTGGCTGTCTGACGCAGGCGCCGGCAGCGTGAGCGCCCCGGTTGAACTCGATTTCTACGGCGGCTACAAGGGCACGGTGGGTGACTTCGGCTACGACATCGGCGGCCTCTACTACTACTACCCGGGCACCTACCCGGACGGCTACACCAGCCCGAACACCTTCGAAGGCTACGTTGGCGCGAGCTATTCGTTCCTCTCGTTCAAGGCGTCCTACGCTTTTACGAACCTGTTCGGCACCAAGACCCCGGAAGGCGAAAAGACCAACGGTAGCTACTACCTTGACCTGACCGCAACCTATCCGGTTGCACCGGGCTACAACCTGATCGGCCACGTCGGCTACCAGGCCGTCAAGGACTTCGATGATGCCTCTTACACCGACTACAAGATCGGTGGCACGGCAGATGCAGTGGGCCTGACCTTCGGCCTGTTCTACAGCGGCACCAACGCCAAGGGCGACGTCGGCGAGTTCTATCACAACCCGTTCGACAAGGATCTGGGCGAAGGCCGCGTCCTCTTCACGATCAGCAAGGCACTCTGAAATCGGTTTAGCAGGCAGCGCCCTTAGTCGGGGCGCTGCATCCCACCCAAGGAGCCAACATGAAATTCGTCACCGCCATCATCAAGCCCTTCAAGCTTGACGAGGTGCGCGAGGCCCTCAGCGCCATTGGCGTGCAAGGCATCACCGTCACCGAAGTCAAGGGCTTTGGCCGTCAGAAGGGTCATACCGAGTTGTACCGTGGAGCAGAGTACGTCGTCGACTTCCTGCCCAAGGTGAAGATCGAAATCGCCATTGCCGACGAATTGCTTGACCAGGTGATCGAGGCCGTCGAGAAGGCTGCCAGCACCGGCAAGATTGGTGACGGGAAGATCTTTGTGTTCGATCTCGAGCAGGCGATCCGCATCCGCACCGGTGAAACCGGTGGCGAAGCGCTCTAAAGCAGAAAAGGGAGAGTCAAAAATGAAGAAGATGCTTGCGATGCTGCTGACGGCGCTGGCCGTTGGCGTCGCTGCACCGGCCTGGTCTGCAGACCAGACCAACGAAGCAACCGGCCCGGTTGCAACCGAAACGGCCAAGCCGGCCGCTGATGCGCCCGCCGCCGAAGCCAAGCCGGCCGATGCCGCGCCGGCAGCAGCCGACGCCCCCGCTGCCGCGGCACCGGCGGCAGCGGAAGCCGCACCCGCCGCAGCACCGCTGCCTGCACCGAACAAGGGCGATACCTCCTGGATGCTCATCTCCACCGTGCTGGTCACGCTGATGGTGATCCCTGGTCTCGCGCTGTTCTACGGTGGCCTGGTCCGCTCGAAGAACATGCTTTCGGTGCTGATGCAGGTGTTCGTCGTCTTCGCGCTGTGCGTGGTGCTGTGGGCCGTGTATGGCTACAGCCTCGCCTTCACCGAAGGCAATGCGTTCATTGGTGGCTTCGACAAGCTCTTCCTCAAGGGCATCACAGCTGACTCAGTGGCCGCCACCTTCAGCAAGGGTGTGTATATCCCCGAGATCGTCTATGTGATGTTCCAGGCTACCTTCGCCGCCATCACCCCGGCGCTGATCGTCGGTGCGTTCGCAGAGCGCATGAAGTTCTCGGCCGTGCTGTTGTTCGTCATCCTCTGGTTCACCTTTGCCTACCTGCCGATGGCGCACATGGTGTGGTACTGGGCGGGTCCGGATGCCTACACCGACGCTGCTGCAGGCGAAAAGGCCGCTGCAACCGCTGGTTGGCTGTTCCAGAAGGGTGCGCTGGACTTCGCTGGTGGCACCGTGGTGCACATCAACGCCGGTATCGCTGGCCTGGTCGGTGCCTTCATGGTTGGCAAGCGGATCGGTTACGGCCGCGAAGCCATGGCACCGCACAGCCTGACGATGACGATGATCGGCGCGTCGCTGCTGTGGGTGGGCTGGTTCGGCTTCAACGCTGGCTCCAACCTTGAAGCCAACGGTATCGCTGGCATGGCATTCGCCAACACGATGGTCGCAACCGCTGCAGCAACGCTGGCTTGGCTGGTCGCCGAATGGCTGATCAAGGGCAAGCCCTCGATGCTCGGTGCTGCTTCCGGCGCGGTGGCGGGTCTGGTTGCGATCACCCCGGCATGTGGCTTCGTCGGCATCATGGGCGCCATCTTCATCGGCCTCGCTGCCGGCCTGGTCTGCCTCTGGGGTGTCAATGGTCTCAAGAAGATGCTCGGTGCAGACGACGCGCTCGACGTGTTCGGCGTGCATGGTATCGGCGGCATCCTCGGTGCGATCCTGACCGGTGTGTTTGCTGACCCGGCACTCGGCGGCGCGGGTGTCTATGACTACGTTGCGAACAAGGTTGGCGAGTTCTCGATGACCGCCCAGGTGACCAGCCAGGTCTGGGGCGTCGTGGTCGCAATCCTCTGGTCGGGTGTCGTGTCCGTCATCGCCTACAAACTGGTCGATCTCTTCATCGGCCTGCGTGTGGCTGAAGACGAAGAGCGCGAAGGTCTGGACATCGCCTCGCACGGCGAGTCGGCTTACCACTACTGATCCACAGCGGCGCCCCCGCGCCGCGAATGGACAGCAAGAAAACGGGCACCCCTTGGGGTGCCCGTTTTCATTTCAGCGTCAGGCCAGCTTCAGGCGGCCGCTTGCGCTGAAGCTTCGCTGGCAGTGGTGAGGGCCTGCTCGAAATCCGCCAGCAGGTCTTCGGGGTCCTCAAGGCCGGCGGAGACGCGCACCAGCCCTTCCGGGATGCCGTGGGCGGCGCGCTCTTCCGGCGTGTAGGTGGAATGGGTCATGCTGGCCGGGTGCTGTGCCAGGGTTTCCGGGTCGCCGAGGCTGACTGCGCGGGTGACGAGCTTGAGCGCGTTCATGAAGCGTCGGCCGGTCTCGATGCCGCCCTTGAGCTCAAACGCGATCATGCCGCCGGCGCGCCTCATCTGACGCAGCGCGAGCACCCGCTGCGGGTGCGTCGGGTGGTCGGGGTAGTGCAGGCGTTCGACCAGTGGATGGTGGGCGAGCAGGGCCGCGATGGCCTTGGCGTTGTCGCAGTGGCGTTCCATCCGCAGCGCAAGGGTCTTGAGCCCCCGCAGCACGAGGTTCGCGTCCAGCGGCGAGAGCACGGCACCGGTCATGTCCTTGAGCCCGACGAGGCGGATGCGTTCGGCGGTGGGCGCATCGCAGACGACCAGCCCGGCGGTGACATCCCCGTGTCCGCTGAGGTACTTGGTTGCCGAGTGCAGCACGATATCCGCTCCCAACTCCAGCGGGCGTTGCAGGTAGGGCGTGCAGTAGGTGTTGTCGACCACGGTGATTGCGCCCTTCGCGCGCGCCAGCATGGAAACCTGGCGGATATCCACCAAGCGCATGTTCGGGTTGGCGGGCGTCTCGAAATAGACCACCTTGGTCTGCGGGGTCAGCGCGCCTTGCACCGCCACCGGGCTGGTCATGTCGCAATGGCGCACGACGACGCCGAACCTGGCGAGGCCGTGATGCAGGAAGGAGAAGGTGCAACCGTAGAGCGTGGTGTCGACGAGGATCTCGTCGCCGGGTGAGAGCAGCGTCCATAAGGTGGCCGTGATGGCCCCCATGCCGGAGGCGAAGGCGACGCCGGCCTCTCCGCCTTCAAGGGCGGCGATGCGCGTTTCGAGCAGCGCGAGCGTCGGATTCGCGATGCGTGTGTAGAGGTAGCCCTGCGCCTCGCCGGCAAAGCAGGCGGCGCCGTGTTCGACGCTCGGAAACGCGAAGGTGCTGGTGTGGTAAATCGGCGGCACCAGCGCGCCTTGGTGACTCATCGGATCGTAGCCGTGGTGGATCGCGCGGGTTGCAAATCCGGTCTGTTGCGGGGGCTTGGCCATGGCGACGCCTTACTTTCGATCTATCTTTGGATACGCGAATCCTAGTCACAAGCCGCCGGCGTTTCTTTGCAATTCATGCGCGTATTTGGCTAGAGTGCGCATGGATTGACCTTATGCGGGCACGGGGATGAATAGATCAGACGATGCCGGGCTTGATGCGACCGATCGGCGCATCCTGGCCGAATTGCAGGACGATGCACGCCTGACCACCGCCGAACTGGGCGAGCGGGTGAACCTGAGTCAGTCGCCGTGCTGGCGGCGTGTGCGGCGGCTTGAGGACGAGGCCTACATCCAGACCTACCGGGCGGTGCTGGATGCACGCAAGCTCGGCTACGGCGTTACCGCCTTTGTCAGCATCATGCTCGAAAGCCATGCCCAGGCGCTCAGCCGCGACTTCGAAGCGCGCATCGCGCAGATCCCGGAAGTGATCGCCTGCCACAATGTCTCAGGCCGCTACGACTTCCTGCTCGAGGTCGTGGCGCGCGATCTGGAGAGCTTTGGCGTGTTTGCCCGTGACGTGCTGCGCGCCTTGCCCGGCGTGAAGGAGATCTACTCCAGCTTCTCGCTCAAGGAAATCAAATCGACCCGCAGCTTGCCGATCTTCGGCTGAGCCCCGGGCAAAGGCGCCGCGTGACCTTGGCTGCGTGCAGCCCTGCCGTGCCGTCAGGGGGCTGGCCGCCCCGGTCAGGGCACTTCAGACCAGCGCATGCGGCTTTCCACGCGTGCGGCGTGGCTGGCGAGGCGCGGGCCGAAGCTCTTTTCGTATTTGCGCGGGTTGGGCAGCATCACCGCAAGGCGCGCCGACTGGCTTGCGCCCAGTTGCGCGGCAGAAACCTTGTAGTAGCGGCGCGCGGCGGCCTCGGCGCCAAAGATGCCGTTGCCCCATTCGACCACGTTCAGATACACCTCCAGAATCCGCCGCTTGCTCCAGAGCGTTTCGATCATCACGGTGATCACCGCTTCTTCCGCCTTGCGCACGTAGCTGCGGGTCGGGCTCAGGAAAAGGTTCTTCGCCAGTTGCTGGCTGATGGTCGATCCACCGCGGATCGGCTTGCCGCGCTTGGCCAGCTTTTCGTTCTTTTCCAGCGCTTTCTGAATTGCGTCCCAGTCAAAGCCGTCGTGGTCAACGAAACCGTCGTCCTCGGCGGCGATCACGGCGCGCTTGAGGTTCGTCGAGATCTGCTCGTACGGCACCCACTGGTGTTTGAGCTGTGCTGCGGGGTCTTTCTCGCGCAGTTCGCTCAGTCGCAGCGCCATGAAGCTCGTTTCGCCGGGGTTGAAGCGGGTCCACCAGAGCACATGGCCGAACAGCCACAACTGGTAGGCAATCAAGAGCAAAAGCAGCGTGAGCAGGCCACGCTTGAACCACTTCCAGGCGTTCATGAGGCTTGCTGCAAGGCCGCACGCAACTCGGCGCGCACGGTGCGGGTGTCGGGGCGCACCCCGCGCCAGATGAAGAAGGATTCCGCCGCCTGCTCGACCAGCATGCCCAGCCCGTCGGCCAGGTGTTCGGCGCCCAGTTCGCGGGCCGCGAGCATGAAGCGGGTTTCCTCGCGTCCGTACATCATGTCGTAGGCCCACGCGCCGGGCGCATACACCCCGGCCGGAAGCGGCGGCGCGTCGTCTGACAGTGAAGACGATGTTGCGTTGATCACCAGGTCGAAAGTGCTGCCGCTCAGGGCCTCGAAGCCGCACGCAAAGAGCGCGCAGGCGCGCCCTTCGGGCTGGAACTCGGTGGCCAGCGCCGCGGCTTTCTCGGGCGTGCGGTTGGCTATGGTGAGTGCCGAAGGCGCTTCGGCCAGCAGCGGCAGCAAAGCGCCGCGGGCCGCACCGCCAGCGCCCAGCAACAGCACGCGGCGGCCTTCGAGCGGGCAGCCGAGCTGCTGCAGGTCGCGCACCAGGCCAACGCCGTCGGTGTTGTCGGCGGTGATGCCGTGCGCATCAAAAATCAGGGTGTTTGCTGCTCCGGCGGCAGCGGCCCGCGCCGATCGCCGATCGGCCAGCGCGAAGGCTTCCAGCTTGAACGGCACGGTCACGTTGGCGCCCCTCCCGCCGGCGGCGCGGAAGGCGGCCACTGCGCCCGCGAAGCCTTCGCGTGGCGCCAGCAGCGCTTCGTAGCTGAGCGGCTGGCCGGTCAGTGCCGCGAAGCGTGCGTGGATGAAGGGCGATTTGCTGTGGGCAATCGGGTTGCCAAAAACGGCGTAACGGTCCATGGCGCGCTCCGGGGGCGGGTTTACTTGCTGTCGCGCGCTTCGAGCGCGTCGCCTTCTTTCGAGAAGTTCCAGGTGCGGGCAATCACCAGCACATCGACGTCTTTCTTCAGATTGGGCGGGAAGGGTGCAAACGGCGATGAAAGCTGCAGGATGCGCATTGCGGCATCGTCCAGCGTGCGATTGCCGGACGAGCGTTTGACCTCGGCGCTCGCAATCGTGCCGTCAGACCGGATCTCCACGGCCACCATCAAGTTCCCGTAGATCTTGCCCTTGCGATCCTGCGGGAAGTTGAGCGTGCCAACACGCTCGATCTTCTGGCGCCAGTCTTCAACATACTGGGCAAAACGATATTCGGTGGTTCGCGCACCGACAAAAGCCTTGCGCGGACGCTGCGCATACTCCTGCAGTTGTTTGTCGATCGCGGCCTCTTGCTTGGCAATCGCGCGCGCGCTTTCCACCAGGTCAAGCCCGCTGGAGCGAGGCGCGTTAGGGCTTTCTTTCGGCTTTGCCTGGGCGACCTGCGTCTGCGACAGCCCCTTGTTGCGGGCCAGCAACTCGCGCTGGCGCTCTTCCAGTTGTTCGACCCGGCGTTGCGCTTCAAGCAGGGTGTCGCCTTCCTTGCTCTGGTCCTGCGGCGGCACCGGGGTGGTCGGCATGGCCTTCTGCTTGCTGTTGCCGCCGCCATCCAGGTTGGCTTGCGCCAGCGCCTGCGGGTCTTTCGGTGCGCGCGCGTGCTTGGCGTTCACCAGCACGATGTCTAGCCCCTTGTCGCGCTGCCGCTGGAGCTTTGCGTCAGGCATGCTGAACTGCAGCGCAAGCAGGGCCGCATGCAGCACGATCGACACGGCGACCGCGCCCCAGAAGATGTTCTCGCTACCGATGCGGCGGGTGGCGGGTGGCAGCTTCAAGCGGCGGCGCTTGGCCGGGGCGCCTGTCTTGGCACTGGCTTGCGGCCTTGCGTCCGCGGGACTGGCTGCGGGCTTGCCTGCCGGCGCCGTGGCCGCTTTGGTCGCGTTGGCGGCGGGCTTTGCTGGCGGTTTCGTGGGGGGCTTCGCGGCCGCCTTGTCAGCGCTGGCGGGCTTGGCCTCGGCCCTGGCGGGCGGCGCGGGTTTGCCTGACGCAGCTTTGGCGGCCGGGCGAGCCCCGGTGCCCGCGGCCTTCTCAGGGCCTTTGGCGGCGGTGGCGCCGGGCTGCGGTGTGGCGGCCGGCTTGCGAGGGACTTGTGCGTTTGACATCGGAGCGCGAGTTTAGCGTGATGTGAGGCTCAAACGGCGTCTTCCTCGTCGCCGGGCAGGACATTGGCATCCGGCGCAAGGGTCTCCAGGTACCGCACTGCCAGATCGGGCGCGAGGTCGTCATAGCGCTCGATCGCCAACCTCACATGGCTGCCGGCCGGCAGATCCGGCAGCGAATGCACCTTGATCACCAGCGGGATTGCATCGAGCCGCACCAGGTTCTCGCGCCAGACATGGCCTTCGGGCTGGAAGTCGGGCCCTTGCTGACGCAGCCAGCGCAGGCACCAGTAACGTTCCATCTGGCGTTGATAGTCGGCGTAGGCGGCATAGGCCAGCTCGAAGTCGTTCATCGCCGCCGCCAACTCGGCCGATCCTTTGGCGAAGGGGGCGGTTTCACCACACAGGTGCGCGATCAACTGGCGCTGGTTGACCAGGTCGACATAGCGGCGCAGCGGCGAGCTGGACCACGCGTAGCAATCGACCCCCAGGCCGTCGTGCGGCGCGGCGGCCGTGGTCATGCGGACTCGGCCGCCGGTTTGCGCACGGTAGATGGCCGGGATGCCGGCATCCGCGAGCACGCGGCCCCAGGTGCTGTTGGCCGCGATCATCAACTCGGCAACCAGCTTGTCGAGCGGCGAACCGCGCTTGCGGCGCTGGATGTCGACCAGGCCGGGGCCGTCGGCGGTTTCAACCGACCAGTCGACGTAGAAGTTGAAGTCGAACGCGTTCTGGTTGGCCGAGGGTTTGCCGCGGCCGGCTTCGAGCACGGTGGCCAGTTCCCACAGCAGCTTGAGTTCGTCGCGCCAGGGGAAGTCGGGCAATTCGCCCGCCAGGGTGTCTTCGTTGAAGACCGGTTCAATGTCGTGGTGGCGCAGGTTCGCGGCCACCGGCACGATCTCGACGCGGCTTGAATGGCCGGCGATCGAAAGATCGGCATTGACGTCCAGGTACAGCGAAACCGCCGGGCAGTCGCGACCCTCGCTCAGCGTGTACCGGCTCACCGCGTCGTCCGGCATCATCGTGATCTTGTCGCCGGGCATGTACACCGTGGACAAACGCTTGCGCGCCACCGCGTCGAGCGGTGATCCCTGCGGCATGCCGATGCCCGGCGCGGCGATATGGATGCCGACGCGCCAGCCGCCGCCGTCGCGCGGCGTCACCGAAAACGCATCGTCGATCTCGGTGGTGGTGGCGTCGTCGATCGAGAAAGCCCGCACATCGGCGCGCTCGAGCGCGCGCACCGGTTCCGGGACTTCGTGCGGCGGGAAGTCGATGCCCTCCGGGAAGTGTTCCGAGAGGAAGCGCGCGCGGTGATAGGCGTGTGCGTTCGCGAAGGCGCCGCAGGCCAGCAGCAATTGCGGCAGGCTGCGCCCGCTGCGCTCGCAGGCGAGTTCGACCCCCTTGGTTTCGAGCTTGTTGCGATCGGGCTTGACCAGCAACTGCGTGACGATGGCCGCCACCTCGGCCGGCAGGCGGCCGGCTTCGAGTTCGCTCGCGTAGCGTTCGATGGTTTCCTGCTGCAGGCGCTTCTTCTCAAGCCCGGCCAGCGCGGCTTGCAGGATTTCGGGCGGCGCCTTGCGGAAGCGCCCCTTGCCCTTGCGGTGAAAGTGCACCGGCGAGGCCTGCAGCTTGAGCAGCAGCGCCACCGACTCGACCGCGCTCGGCACATGGCCGAAGTACTCTGCCGCCAGATCGGAGAACAGGAATTCGCCCTCGCCGCAGACTTCGTAGAGGAAGTCGGTCTCCAGCCCTTCGGCTTCGCGTTCGGCCGCGGCCATCAACTCGCTCGCGGCGGGCGTATGGAACTGCATCAGCACGTTGGCTGTTTTGAGCTTCACCCGCTTGCCGTGCGGCGTTTCCACCTGGAGCGAGGTATCGGTTTGGGTGAGGATCGTCGCGGGCTTGAAGGCCCCATCCTCTTCGAACAGCACGTGCATGGCAGCCCAGCTTGAAGCAAACCGAAAATTATACCGGAGGGGGTGCTGCGGCTGGTGAGATCAGCCGGCCGCGGGGCGTGCCGCACGCAGCGCGTCGGCCGAGTAGAGCGCCAGCGCCGCCCAGATCAGCGCGAAGGCGGCCAGGTCTGCGCTGCGGAAGGCTTCGCCGAAGAGCAGCACGGCGATCAGGAAGTTCAAGGTGGGCGAGAGGTACTGCACCAGCCCCACGGTTGATAGCGGCAGGCGGCGCGCCGCTTCGGCGAACAGCGCGAGCGGGATCGTCGTCATCACGCCCGCCACCGGCAGCAGCGCGGTGACCACTGGCCGATCGCCCAGGTGCAGGCCGCCGCTGATGGCGAGCCAGCCCAGATAACCCAGCGCGAAGGGGGCGACCAACAGGGTCTCGACGAAGAGCCCGTTCTGCGCGTCGATCGGTGCGCGTTTGCGCAGCAGGCCGTAGGTGCCGAAGGTGCCGGCCAGGAAAAGGGCGATCCACGGCAGGCTGCCGGTCTGCCAGACCTTCAGCGCGACGCCGGCAGCTGCAACGCCCACAGCCAGGCGTTGCAGCGGGCGCAGGCGTTCGCCCAGAAACAGACGCCCGAAGAGCACGTTGACCAGCGGGTTGATGAAATAGCCCAGGCTCGCTTCAACCAGGCGCCCAGCGCCCACCGACCAGACGAAAACCAGCCAGTTTGCGCTGGTGAGGCAGGCGGTCAGCGCCAGCAGGCCCAGCAGACGAGGCTGGCCGAGTACGGTCCGCAGCACGCCGAATCCCTGCCGCAGGCCGATCCAGGCGGCGAGCAGCAGCACTGACCAGAGCACCCGATGCGCGACGATCTCGGTCGCCGGGATCGAACCCACTGCATGGAAGTAGAGTGGGGAGAGGCCCCAGATGCCAAATGCGCCCAGCGCGCAGGCCAGCCCGCGCTGCGACGCGGTGAGGCTCACTTGATGCCCGCGAACTCGATGATCGCGTCGATGTAGTCAGGCCAGCGGGTGAAGCTGTGATCGCCGCCGGGCAGCACGGTCTGCTTTGCACCGGCAAATCGCGCCACCGCGATGCGGGTGTCGAGGACTTCGTCTTCTTCCTCGGCTAGCAGCCAGAACCGCTGCGGCCGCGCGATCGCTGGCAGGCGCAGCGCCTCGATCTGCGCCACATGATCCCAGGTGAAGTCGAATTCCTCGCCGGTGTATAGGTTGGCGTGCCGCCCGACGAAGGGCCTGGCATCAAAGCCCTCCGGAAACACCGCCGGGTTGATCAGCACGGCATTCAGGTCGTGCTTTTCGGCCAGCCAGGTGGCGTAGAAGCCGCCCAGCGAACTGCCGACCAGGGTAGGGCGCCGCGGCGCAGCGGCAATCGCCGCTTCGGCCTGGGCGATGGCGGTGGCCGGCGCGTGCGAGAGCGCGTCACACCAGAACTGATCGCCGGCGCCCCGCTGGGTGAGGCGCGCGTGCAGATCCTGCGCCTTCGAGGAGGCGGGCGATGAACGGAAACCGTGCAGATAAATAATCACGGCCCGGAGCTTATCGCATCCGGGCCGTGCATGTGGTTTGCGGCAGGGTGGCGCTTACCAGTTGGGGGTGCTCCAGTCCACCCAGCCGAAGTGCCACGAGGCCAGTACCAGCAGGCCGAAGGCAATGCGGTAGTACGCGAAGGGGGTGAAGGCGTGACGCGATACGAAGGCGATCAGCGCCTTGACGGTGAACCAGGCTGCGATGAACGCCGCCACGAAGCCGACAAGGATGAGCCCAAGGTCGTCCGCCGAGAGCAGTGCGCGGTTCTTGTACAGATCGTAGACCGTGGCGGCTGCCATGGTCGGGATCGCGAGGAAGAAGGAGAACTGCGTTGCCGTGCTGCGCGAGAGGCCGCAGAACATGCCGCCGATGATCGTGGCGCCCGAGCGCGAGGTGCCGGGAATCATCGCCAGGGCCTGACAGAAACCCACCTTCAGCGCGTCGCGCCAGGTCAGTTCGTCGATGTCCTGCACCGTGGCGACATGCTGGCGGCGCTCTGCCCAAAGAATGACGAAGCCGCCGATGATCAGCGCGCTGGCGACGGTGATCGGGTTGAAGAGCAGCGTCTTGATGGTCTTGTGGAGCAGTACGCCCAGCACCATGGCGGGCAGGAAGCCGGCGATCAGGTTCAGCGTGAGGCGGTTTGCCGCCGGGTCACGACCGAGGCCGCGGATCACGCTGGTGATGCGCTCACGGTAGATGCCGCAAATGGCCAGGATCGCCCCGAACTGGATTGCGATCTTGAACACGCTCGCGCGTTCATCGTTGAATCCGATCAGATCGCCGGCCACGATCAGGTGCCCGGTGGAGGAGATCGGCAGGAATTCGGTCAGGCCTTCTATGACGCCGAGCAGCAGCGCCTTAAAGAGCAGCAGGATGTCCATGGGGTGTGGGGGATGATGACAGTGGCACGATTATACGGTTGCACTGCAGCATCACTGTTTCGGTCGTGTGCAGCCGCGTGCAGCGCAGCACGCTGATGCCCAGATGCGCCGGGCGGCCGCTCACTGTGGGGTCCAGCGCTTACCGCCTGTCTTGTTCAATGCGCCAGGCGACATATCCCGCCGCCAGTGCCACGCCGATCAGCGCGCCGCCGACCAGCCACTGCTCATCGAGCAGGCGGGTGGTGCCAAAGAAGACGGCGGCAAAGCCGGTGATGCGTGCAATCAGGGCAAGGGCCTGGGGTTGTTTCATGGGTAGGCGGGCCGTTGGTATCGGGCCCGCAATCCTAGCGCCCGGATCAGTACGCCGCTGGCTTGCGATGCGACAGGAGCTGCGCAATCGCGCAGGAAACCGAGCGGCTCTCGGCCGAGTCTGCGCGGCTGGTGAGCACAATCGGCACCTTGGCGCCGAGCACCACGCCGGCCAGCAGCGCGCCGGCGAGGTAGTGCAGCTGCTTGGCGAGCATGTTGCCGGCCTCCATGTCGGGCACCAGCAGGATGTCGGCGCGCCCGGCCACTTCCGATTCGATGCCCTTGGCGCGGGCGGCGATGATCGAAATGGCATTGTCGAACGCGAGCGGGCCGTCAAGCAGGGCGCCGGTGATCTGGCCGCGGTCGCCCATCTTGCACAGCGCAGCCGCCTCGAAGGTGGAGCGGATCTTGGTGGTGACCATCTCTACCGCCGAGAGAATCGCCACCCGTGGCAGCTTGATGCCCATCGCGTGCGCCAGCTCGATCGCGTTTTGCAGGATGTCCACCTTTTCTTCAAGGATCGGCTCGATGTTGATCGCGGCATCGGTGATCAGGAGCGGGCGCGGGTAGGTCGGCACATCGGCCACGAACACATGGCTGACCCGGCGCCCGGTGCGCAGGCCGGCGTCGCGCGCGATCACCGCGCCCATGAAGGTGTCGGTGTGCAGGCTGCCTTTCATGAGCGCGCCGACGCGGCCATCGCGCGCCAGCGCCGAGGCGGCCTTGGCGGCGTCGGCCTCGAACTCGGCGTCGACGATTTCAACCCCGCTCAGATCCGCTCCGAACTTTTCGGCGAGTGCGTGAATGCGCTGCCGCGGCCCGACCAGCACCGGCACCACCAGCCCTTCGTCGCGGGCCTGCAGCGGGCCCAGCAGCGAGTCTTCCGAGCATGGCCACGCGACGGCGATACGCACTGGCGCGAGGCCATCGGTGAGGGCGAGCAGTTTGCCGTAGCGGTGCTGCTGATCGTTGACGGTGATCTCGGGCAAGCTCGGTACGGGCTTTCTGACTTTCTCGGCGGGGGCGATGACTTCGGCTTCGCCTTCGAAAATCTGCAGGCCGTCCTGATTCGCGCCCTCGCAGCGCATCGTGATGCAACGACTGGCCGCGTGCTTGTCGATGCAGGTGATGGTCACCGTCAGGGTGTCGCCAAGGCTCAGCGGTGCCAGGAAGCGCAGGTTCTGGCTGCGGTAGACCGTGCCCGGGCCAGGGAAGCGGCTGCCGAGCAAGGATGACACCAGCGTGCCGCCCCACATGCTGTGCGCCACCACGCCTGAGAAGCCGACATCACGCGCGTAATCGCTGTCGAGGTGGGTTGGATTCAGGTCGCCCGAGGCCACCGCAAAGAGCTGGATGTCTTGCAGCCGCAGCGTGCGGGTCAGGCGCGCCGACTGACCGGGCTCGATCTCGTCGAAAGTCAGGTTCTCAAGCTGTTCGGGCTCAAAAGCGGGCATGGCAACCTCGGCGATGGTGCAGTGCAAAAACCTCATCTTAGGGCTTTCGCGGACTGCACATCGCCCCGCATTGGCGGGTCTTGATCCAGATGAAGATCCGTCGTCGTGGCATCCGGGTGCCTCGCCTGGGGCGCCGAAGCGGCGATGCTAAAATCGCCGGATTCCCCGAATCTGAAAGGCTTTCCATGCACGTCGTCGTTCTGGCTGCCGGCCAAGGCAAACGCATGCGTTCAGCGCTGCCCAAAGTATTGCAACCGATCGCGGGGCGGCCCTTGCTTGCGCATGTGCTGGGTACGGCCCGCGCCTTGGGGGCCGACAAGCTGTGCGTCGTCTACGGCCACGGTGGCGAGCAGGTGCGCGCCGCGCTGGATGCGCCGGATCTGGCCTGGGCCTTGCAGGCAGAACAATTGGGGACCGGGCATGCGGTGGCGCAGGCGCTGCCGCACTTACCCGAGGCTGGCCCGGTGCTGATCCTCTACGGCGATGTGCCGCTGACGCGCCGTGAAACCCTGGCGGCGCTGGTCGATGCTGCGGGCACCGTTGGCTTCGCCTTGCTCACTGTGGATATGGACGACCCAAGCGGCTACGGCCGCATCGTGCGCGATGCCGCGCATCGGGTGATCCGGATCGTCGAACACAAGGATGCGTCCGAAGCCGAGCGGGCGATTCGAGAAGTGAACACCGGCATCATCTGCTGCCAGGCGCAGCATCTGCGGGGCTGGCTGGGCAAGATCCGCAACGATAATGCGCAAGGCGAGTACTACCTGCCAGACATCATCGCGATGGCGGTGGCGGACGGCATCGAAGTGAAAACCTCGCAGCCGGCGGCATTGTGGGAAACGCTGGGCGTTAACGACAAGGCGCAACTGGCTGAACTCGAGCGCATGCATCAGCGCAACCAGGCGCTGGCCCTGCTGACGGCGGGGGTGACCCTGATCGACCCGGCGCGAATCGATATCCGCGGCACGGTTGAGGCGGGGCGCGATGTGGAAATCGATGTCAATTGCGTGTTCGAGGGCGCGGTGGTGCTGGGCGATGGCGCGAAGATCGGCGCCAATTGTGTCATCCGCAATGCCACGATTGCGGCGGGTGCGCTGGTCCACCCCTTCAGTCATATCGAAGGCGCCGAGGTCGGGCCCAAGAGCCTGATCGGGCCCTTTGCGCGCCTCCGGCCCGGCACCCGCTTGGCCGAGGATGTGCATATCGGCAATTTCACCGAGGTGAAGAACAGCAGCATCGCCGCGCATTCCAAGGCAAATCACCTGGCCTACATTGGCGATGCGGACATTGGCAGCAAGGTCAATGTGGGCGCGGGCACCATCACATGCAACTACGATGGCGCCAACAAGTTCCGCACCATCATCGAAGACGAGGTGTTCATCGGGTCTGACACGCAGCTGGTTGCGCCGGTGCGGGTTGGCAAGGGCGCCACCCTGGGCGCGGGAACGACACTCACCAAGGATGCCCCGGCGGGCGAGCTCACGCTCTCGCGTGCCAAGCAGATGACGGTACCCGGCTGGAAGCGCCCGCTCAAGGGCGGCAAACAGTAAGGTGGCGGGCTGCCGCGCGCTGACGTTGTTCCGCGCGCTCCTTGCGCTGCCGCTGCTTGCGGCGGCGCCGGCAAGCTGCAGTGAAGGCTACCTGGTGCTGCTTGCACTGTTTGGTGAGGTTGCAGCGCGCGCGGCCGGCGGGCGATCGCTTCGTTCCGGCCGAACGTTTCGCCCATGATCTGCTGGTTAGTCGCGCCCGCTTGCCCGCGGGGGTGCTTCGGCTGCGTGCTTGCCCTGCGTCAGCTGGCCGCCGCGGGCAACTGGATGGCTGGCTCGAACTTGCTGCGCTTGACCGAGAAGAAGGTGCGCACGTTCCTGACGTTCGTGCTGCCGGAAAAGAGCTGGTGTGCGGCGGCCTGGTAGGCGTTCATGTCAGGCACTTGCAGGATCACGATGAAATCGGGTCCGCTGGAGACCCGGTAGCACTGCTGCACCGCGCGGCACGCCGCTGCGGCGCTTTCGAAGGCTTGCAGGTGCTCGGTCGATTGGACGTCGAGCGTGACTTCAACAATGGCAGTCAGACCGGCGCAGACATGGTCTGCGGAAACGATCGCGATCTGGCGTTCGATGACGCCTTGCTCATGCAGGCGCCGTACGCGTCGCAAGCAGGTTGCGGGCGATACGTGCACCTGCTCGGCCAGTGCGTGGTTGGTCAGCGCGGCGTCGCGCTGCAACTGATCGAGAATCCGCAAATCGGTCGCGTCGAGTTGTACTGGCGCTGAGTTGTTGATTGAATCGTTCATCCTGATGCGCCAAAGAAAATAAAATTGCATCGCGGTGCTTGCGTGCAAGATCATTGCGCCGAGTGAGGAATTTTGCAAGCCTCTTCCGTAATCGGGCGCCTATAGTGCCGGCATCCATTACCTCGATACCGGAGTTAATCATGTGTGGCATCGTCGGCGCCGTCTCTCAGCGGAACATCGTTCCGATCCTCGTCGAAGGGCTCAAGCGCCTCGAGTATCGCGGTTATGACTCCTGTGGCGTCGCCGTCCATCAGAACGGCGCCCTGCGCCGCGCACGCAGCACTTCGCGTGTTGCGGAACTCGATGCCCAGGTTGTCACCGACAAGGTTGAAGGCTTCACCGGCATTGCGCACACGCGCTGGGCGACCCACGGAGCGCCGGCAGTGCATAACGCACACCCGCATTTTTCGCGCGACCGGATCGCGCTGGTGCACAACGGCATCATCGAAAACCACGAAGAACTGCGCAGCGAACTCAAGCGCAAGGGCTATGTGTTCGATAGCCAGACCGATACCGAGGTGATCGCGCACCTGGTGGATTCGCTTTACGAAGGCGACCTGTTCGAAGCGGTCAAGCAGGCGATTCCCCGCCTCAAGGGCGCATTCGGCATCGCCGTGTTCTGCCGTGACGAGCCGCACCGCGTTGTGGGTGCGCGCGAGGGCTCGCCGATGGTGCTGGGGGTTGGCAAGGGCGAGAACTTCGTTGCGTCAGACGCGATGGCACTGGCCGGCGTGACCGACCAGATCATCTATCTGGAAGAGGGCGACGTGGTCGATCTGCAGCTTGGCAAGTACTGGATCGAAGCGCGCGCTGCGGGCGATGGATTCGTTCGTGTCGAACGGCCGGTGCGAACCGTCCATGCGCATACCGGTGCCGCCGAGTTGGGCCCGTATCGCCACTTCATGCAGAAAGAAATCTTCGAACAGCCGCGTGCTGTTGGCGATACCCTGCAAGGGGTCGAGTCGATCGCCGCGAGCCTGTTCGGTGATGCCGCCGAGGCGGTCTTCAAGGAAGTCGACTCGGTCTTGATCCTCGCCTGCGGCACAAGCTACTACGCCGGCTCCACCGCCAAGTACTGGCTCGAATCGATCGCGAAGATCCCCACCAGCGTCGAGATTGCCAGTGAATATCGCTATCGCGACAGCGTGCCTAATCCGCGCAGCCTGGTGGTGACCATCAGCCAATCGGGCGAGACGGCGGATACCATCGCGGCGCTCAAACATGCGCGCGGCCTTGGCATGGAGAACACACTGACGATCTGCAATGTCGCCACCTCTGCCATGGTGCGCGAATGCAAACTCGCCTACATCACCCGCGCCGGGGTCGAGATTGGTGTCGCCTCCACCAAGGCATTCACCACCCAGTTGGCGGGTCTGTTCCTGCTCACCCTCGCGCTTGCCAAGGCGCGCGGCCATCTCGATCCGCAGGCCGAGGCCGCTCACCTCAAGGCCATGCGTCACCTGCCCGTTGCCTTGCAGGCGGTACTCGCGCTCGAACCGCAAATCATGGCCTGGTCAGAAGAGTTTGCGAAAAAGCAGAACGCGTTGTTCCTCGGCCGCGGTTTGCATTACCCGATCGCCCTGGAGGGTGCCCTGAAGCTCAAGGAAATCTCCTACATCCACGCCGAGGCTTACCCCGCCGGCGAGCTCAAGCACGGCCCGCTCGCGCTGGTCGACGCGGCGATGCCGGTGGTGACCGTGGCGCCGAATGATCTGCTGGTCGACAAACTCAAGAGCAACATGCAGGAAGTCCGCGCACGGGGGGGCGAGCTCTACGTGTTTGCCGATGCCGACACGCATATCGAAAGCGAAGCCGGCATCCACGTCATCCGCATGCCGGAGCACTACGGCCCGCTCTCACCGATCCTCCATGTCGTGCCCTTGCAACTGCTCGCTTACCACACGGCCTGCGCACGCGGCACCGATGTCGACAAGCCCCGGAACCTCGCGAAAAGCGTCACGGTCGAGTAGGCGGGCTCGATATAAACGCAAAGCATTCGCATTTACAGTGACGTGTGAAGTCTTTAGACTGAGCCGATTCGTTCTGGAACCGGAGTCTTCCGCCATGCTTTCCCGCGTTTTGCTTGTGACGGCGCTTGCCGCTTTTTCCTCTGCAGCCTTCGCCCAGGCTCAGGAGCTCAATCTGTATTCGGCGCGCCACTATCAGACGGACGAGGCGCTCTACAGCAACTTCACCAAGCTCACCGGTATCAAGATCAACCGGATCGAGGGCAAGGAAGATGAACTGCTTGAGCGGATCCGGAACGAGGGCGCCAACAGTCCGGCCGATGTGTTGCTGACCGTTGATGCTGCGCGTTTGGCCAAGGCGCACGAGCTGGGACTGTTCGCCCCGGTCTCGTCGAAAGTGCTCGAGGCGCGCATTCCGGCGCATCTGCGTACCGAAGACTGGTTTTCGTTCTCTACCCGTGCCCGCGTGATCGTGTACAACAAGCTCAGCGTCAAGCGCGAAGAGGTGCAAACCTACGAGAGCCTTGCCGCGCCGGGCATGAAGGGCAAGGTGTGCACGCGTTCAGGTTCGCACCCGTACAACTTGTCATTGCTGGCTTCGATCATAGCCAATCAGGGTGAAGCGCAGGCTGAGGCCTGGGCGCGCGGCATGGTGGCGAACTTCGCGCGGGCGCCGAAGGGTGGCGATACGGATCAGATCAAGGCGGTGGCCGCCGGCGAGTGCCAGGTTGCAACCGCCAACACCTACTACATCGCGCGGATGATGCGCTCGGATAAGCCCGAGGACCGGAAGGTGATTGAAAGGATTGGCGTGGTGTGGCCGAACCAGGCAACCAGCGGCACCCACATCAACGTATCGGGTGGCGGCGTGCTGAAGCACGCGCCGAACCGTGAAGCGGCGATCAAGTTCCTCGAATACCTGGCTTCCGATGAGGCACAGCGTTACTTTGCCGACGGCAATAATGAATGGCCGGTGGTCGCCGGGCTCAAGATCAGCAACCCGGCGCTTGAGACCCTCGGCAGCTTCAAGGCAGACAAACTGCCGGTGCGTAACCTGGCGATGTACCAGTCCAAGGCGCAGATGATCTACGACCGCGCTGGCTACCGCTAAGCGCGGCGTTGCGTCAATCGGGCCGGGGGATTCCCGGCCCTTTTTGTTTGAGGCTGCGGCTATTTCCGCGTGCTGGCGATTTGCCGCGACAGCGCAATCAAGGGGATCAGCCCAACCGCTACGATGGCCAGCGCCGCGGTGGATGCTTCGGATAGCCGTTCATCGCTGGCCAGCGTGTAGGTCTGGGTGGCGAGCGTGTCGAAGTTGAAGGGGCGCATCACCAGTGTGGCGGGCAACTCTTTCATTACATCCACGAATACCAGCAGTGCCGCCGTGAGCAGGCTGCCGCGCAGGATCGGCGCATGCACCCGCCACAGCACTGCCGACGGGCCCAAGCCCAGGCTACGCGCGGCATCGTCCATGCTGGCGGTGATCTTGGTCAGGCTTGCCTCGACTGACTGCAGCGCCACGGCGAGAAAGCGTACCAGGCAGGCGTACACCAGCGCCGCAATGCCGCCGGTGAGCAACAAGCCCGGGTTGTGGCCGAAGTACTGTTGCCATTGCAGGGCGAGCCAGTTGTCCAGGCGTGTCACCGGGATCAGTACGCCCACCGCGATCACCGCGCCCGGTACCGCATACCCGAGTGCAACGATGCGGTTGAGCCCGCGCGCGAACCAGGTGCGCGATTGGCGCGCCGAGTAAGCCAGCAGCAAGGCAAGGCAGACCGCAAGGAGCGCGGTGCAGCCGGCAAGCAGGAAGCTATTGCGGGCCAGGGCCAGGAAGCGTGCGCCGAACTGGGCGTCGCCCTCGGCCAGCGCCATCTTCAACAGCAATCCGGCCGGCAGCAGAAAACCCAGCGCAAGCGGCACCAGGCAGACCAGGCTGGCACCCGCAGCGGCCATGCCGCGTAAGCGGCTGCGCGCGGGTGGGCGGCTGCGCGCGCCGGTGTTGTGGTAGCGCGCACGGCCGCGGCTGATGCGCTCGAAGGCCACCAGGGCAATGATGAAGCCGAGCAGGATCGCGGCGAGCTGGGCTGAGGCGATGCGGTCGCCAAGTGAAAACCACGCCCGGTAAATGCCGGTGGTAAAGGTATCGACCGCAAAGTAGGCCACCGTGCCGTAGTCGGCGAGGGTTTCCATCAGCGCCAGCGTTACGCCGGCCGCCAAAGCCGGCCGCGCCAGCGGCAAGGACACGCTGAAGAACGCGCGCCATGGCCCGAGCCCGAGCGTGCGCGCCGCTTCCAGCATGCCGCCCGCGCGTTCGATGAAGGCGGTGCGGGCGATCAGATAGACGTAGGGGTATAGCACGCAGACGAACACCGCGACCGCACCGGATCGTGTGCGGATGTCGGGGAACCAGTAGTCGCCATGCGCCCAGCCAAACGTATCGCGCAAATAGGTCTGGACCGGTCCGACGAACTGCAACAGATCGGTGTAGACGTAGGCCATCACATAGGCCGGCATCGCAAGCGGCAGCACCAGCGCCCACTCGAATACCCGGCGGCCGGGGAAATCGTGCATTGAGGTGAGCCAGGCGGTGGCCACGCCCACCAGCGCCACGCCGCAGCCGACGCCGGCGCAGAGCCAGAGCGAATTGCGGATGTAGTCGCCGAGCACGGTCTGCATCAGATGCGACCAGGTTGCGCTGGTGCCGCCAGCGAAAAGATTGAGGCTGACACTGAGCACCGGCAGGCTGGTGAGCAGTGCGATCAGCAGGGCCGCAACAACAAGCGGCGGGAGTGGGCGGATTCTGAGCATGGCTGTGAATGCGAATTATAATCGCCCCCATGGCTCGCCTCTCACTCTCTGGCATTGTTCAACGTTACGGCACGCATACCGTCGTCAACGGTGTGAGCTTTGCGCTCGAGGCCGGCACCATCGCCTGCTTGTTGGGCCCGTCCGGTTGCGGCAAAACCACGCTGCTGCGGTGCATTGCCGGGTTCGAGCCGGTGGTTGGCGGGCAAATCCATATCGACGATCGCCTGGTCAGCGCGCCCGAAAGGATGCTGCCGCCCGAACAGCGCCATATCGGCATGGTCTTTCAGGACTACGCGCTGTTTCCGCACCTGGATGTTGCGCGCAACATTGCCTTCGGTTTGACCGCAAGGCCGGTGGCCGAGCGCGAAGCACGCGTGGCGGAACTGCTCGCGCTGGTGGGGTTGCCGGGTTATGGCAACAAGTACCCGCATGAGCTCTCTGGCGGGCAGCAGCAGCGGGTTGCGCTGGCACGTGCGCTGGCGCCGAACCCGCAACTGGTCTTGCTCGACGAGCCGTTTTCCAGCCTCGACGTGGATCTGCGCGAACGCCTTGCCGCCGAAGTGCGCGACATCCTCAAGCGTGAAGGGGTGACGGCGATCCTCGTCACCCACGATCAGCATGAAGCCTTTGCTATGGCCGATGAGATCGGCGTCATGCACCAGGGGCGCATTCAGCAGTGGGACAGCCCCTACAACCTTTACCACCAGCCGCGCGATCGCTTTGTGGCCGACTTTGTCGGGCAGGGCGTCTTCATCCCCGGCGAGGTGCTCGACGATCTGAGCGTTCAGGTGGAACTGGGGACGCTCAAATCCGCCGTGC
This sequence comes from Niveibacterium sp. 24ML, assembly GCF_026586805.1. GTDB lineage: Bacteria > Pseudomonadota > Gammaproteobacteria > Burkholderiales > Rhodocyclaceae > Niveibacterium. Next base: position 124,023 of record NZ_JAPFHA010000004.1, read on the forward strand.
CCATCGAATGCAGCACGGGCTGCGGGCGTTGTGGCCGCGGCTGCCGGGTGGACGTCTTGCTGCGGCCGGACGACGTGGTGCACGACGACGCCAGCCCCCTGCGCGCGGAAGTGGTTCAGAAAGCCTTTCGTGGTGCCGATATTCTCTACACGCTGCGGCTTGCGAGTGGTCGCGAGGTGCTCTCGCTGGTGCCATCGCACCATAACCACGCGTTTGGCGAGGCGATCGGCATCCGCCTCGACGTGGATCATGTGATCGCTTTCCGCGGCGCCTGAGTTCAGATACCGCCGCGTCGCGCACGCGGCCAGAAGCTAAGGCTGGGGGGCACATGAGACGTATTTCCGGAACGCTGGGGCGGCAACTGTTGGTGCTGGCGTGTCTGTTGCCGTGGGTGGCATCGGCTCAGGCGCCGGCCGGCCCGCGCCTGGCGGCGGTCATGGCGAGCAAGGTGCTGCGGGTGTGCATCTGGCCGGAATACTACGGCGTCACTTTCCGCAATCTCAAGACGGGCGTGATCAACGGGCTCGATGCCGACATGGCGCGCGAATTCGCGCGTGACCTTGGCGTTGCCGTGCACTTCGTCGACTCCTCGTTCGCGCGCCTGATCGACGATCTGGAAGCCGAGCGTTGCGATCTGGCGATGATGGCGGTGGCGGTGACACCGCAGCGCGCGCAAAGACTCGCGTTTTCCCAAGCCTATCTTCGCAGCGATGTCTATGCCGTGACGACACGGCAGAACACCCGCGTGCGCACCTGGGCCGATATCGACCGTGCCGGCACCCGGGTTGCGGTGGCCGCGGGCACCTACCATGAGAGCCTGATGCGAGAGCGGCTGCAGCAGGCGGACCTGGTGGTGGTCAAAGCCCCCCAATTGCGCGAAGCCGAACTTGAGGCGGGCCGGGTGGATGTCTTCATGTCGGACTTTCCCTTCACCCGCAAGATGAGCGACAACCACGACTGGGTGCGCGTGCTGGCGCCGCCTGCGCCGTATTTCATGGTCAATGCCGCCTACGCGCTCAAGCCTGGCGACGCGGCCTGGCTCAAGCGGGTCAATGAGTTCGTTGCGGCGGTCCGGGCCGATGGCCGCCTGCGGACGGCGGCGACGCGCTACGCGCTCGATCCGATCCTGCTGCAGGATGCCCGCTGATGCCGCGCTGCCCGCAGGCCCATCGGCACTCGCTTAGCCGCCACAAGGCGGGGCCGGGGCATCCGCGATGAGTGTAGTGTCCCGCCTGCTGGCCTGGCTCCAGCGCTGGCCGCTCTCGCGCCGCATTGTCGCCGCGATGGTGCTGATCGCGGTTTGCGGACTTGCGGCCGTGGTCTATCACGCAGCGCGGCTGCGCAGCGAGGCGCTGACCACCCACCGCAGCCTTGCAAGCAGCATTGCGCGGGTCAGCGAACAGCAATTGACCCTGCTCGTGAAGGTGATCGACCGCCAGCTCGAAGTTCGCAGCCTTGAGTGGCAGCAACTCGATGAGTCCGGCCTGGCGGGTTTCCAGGATCGGCTGCAGGCGGATCTGGGCGGCATGCCCGCGCTGCGCTCACTGGCCGTGGTGAGCAGCGACGGGCGCGTGCTCGCCAGCAGCCAGCATGAAGCACTGGGGCGCCGACTATCGGCGGCCGCAATGACGGCGCTGGCCGGCGGGAGCGATAGCGTGCCGCTGCGCATCTCGGGCCTCTGGGCGGGGCGCGATCTGACCGACGGCGCCCCGACGCTCGGGGCGTTGGATGCAAGCACCTCACCATACTTCGTTACCGCCGCGCGCCGCATTGCGGCCCCGGACAACTCGGGCTACATCGTTGCGGTGCTCAACCCCGACTATTTCGCGAACGTCTTCACCAGTTTGCTCGCGCGGCCCGGTTTTCTGGTCGCCCTCTCCCGCTACGACGGCTTGTTGTTGGCGAGCACCGATCCGGTTGGCGCGTCGCCAGGGCGCAACCAGGCGTCCAGCCCGCTTTTTGCGCAACACCTGCCCTTGCGTGAAATCGGCCTGTACGAGTCTGCCGCGCTCGAGCCGGGCGGGCCGGCCATCCTTGCGTATCACGCCTCGCGTCTGTACCCGCTGGTTGTGCAGGTGCGCTTTCCCCATCGTGCGGTGCTGGCCGAGTGGCGCAGCGAAATGTACGTTCTGGCGATTGCAAGTTTGGTCCTTGCGGCAGTGCTGGGCCTGTTCGGTGTGCTGGCTTATCGGGTGCAACTGCGGCGCGAGCGCGAAGGCGACGCGGCGAAGCAGGCCGTGGAACTGGCCGCGCGTGTTTTCGATGTTGCCTTCGACGGCATCCTGATCACCGATGCCGAGCAGAAGATCGTGCGGGTCAACCGTGCGTTCACTGAAGTGACGGGGTTTGCCGAGGCCGACGTGATTGGCCGAACACCCCATGTGCTCTCATCGGGACTGCACGACGAGGCCTTCTACCGAGAGATATGGGATGCGGTGGAGCATCGCGGGCAGTGGCTCGGCGAGATCACCAACCGCCGCAGCAATGGCGAGTTGTATCAGGAGCAACTGGGGATTTCGGTGGTCAAGGATGCCGCCGGCAAGGTCTGCAATTACATCGGCACCTTTACCGACATAACCGATCGTAAGCGCAACGAGCATGCCTTGCGCACGGCCAAAGAGGCCGCCGAGGCGGCTAACCTTGCCAAGAGCCGTTTTCTCGCGACCATGTCGCATGAGATCCGCACGCCGATGAACGGCATCCTCGGCATGGCGCATCTGCTGCTGGAGCCCGCGCTGAGCGAAGCGGAGCGGCACGAGTACGCGCGCACCGTGCTCAGTTCCGGCGAAACGCTGATGACCCTGCTCAACGATATCCTCGACCTCTCGCGGGTTGAGGCTGGGCGCCTGGATCTGAACCCGGTCGGCTTCCTGCCGGCGGTGCTGCTGGATGAAGCCGCGGCCTTGTTTGTGGAGGCGGCACAACGCAAGGGGCTGGCGATTCAAACCCGCTGGGCCGGCGCCGCGGATGATTGCTTCCGCGCCGATCCGATCCGCCTGCGCCAGATGCTCGCCAACCTGATCAGCAATGCAATCAAGTTCAGCAACCAGGGCGTGATCCGCGTGGTGGGCGAAGTCGAGCGCGCCGATGGCGCCAGGGTGGACCTGCGTTTCACCGTCATCGACAACGGCATCGGTGTGCCGCCCGAGCACCTTAACTCGCTCTTCCAGCCCTTCAGCCAGCTGGATACATCGCCAACCCGCGCGGCGGGCGGCAGCGGGCTGGGTTTGTCGATCGTGCGAAGCCTGGCTTTGCTGATGGATGGCGATGTGGGCGTGCGCAACGAAGCCGGGCAGGGCGCCAGTTTCTGGTTCCGGGTGCGCGCCGAGCGCGCGCTCGATTGCGCCCCGCAGCAGGGCAGGCTCAGTGCTGATCCGGTGTCTGCCGCACCGCTGCGTGCGGATGCCTCATCGCTTCACATCCTGGTGGTCGAAGACAGCCCCACCAACGCCAAGGTCATTGAAACCATGCTGCAGCGGCGCGGTTACCGTGTGAGCATGGTCGAGAACGGACTGCGTGCCGTCGAGGCGATCGCGGCCGATACGAGCTTCGATCTGGTCTTGATGGATTGCGAGATGCCGGTGCTCGACGGCATTTCTGCCACGCGGCGTATCCGCGAGCGGGAGCAGGCAGCGGGGCTGGCGAGCGTGCCGATCATCGCGCTGACTGCGAACGCCTTTGAGGAGCATCGGCACAAGTGCTTCGAGGCGGGCATGAATGACTTCCTCGTCAAGCCCATCGTCCTGAGCGCGCTCAATGCCGCGCTCGAACGCTGGCTGCCAGCGCGCGGCAGGGGCGAACATGTCGTGTAGCGCATCGGGGTGGCTCAGGCCGGCTGAGGCCCGGGCCGCTTGGGGCCGAGTGCCGTGCATGGTTGACGCGCGCCATGCTTGATCTGAACTCGGTCCTGTTCGCGACGACCCTGGTCGCCCTGAGCATGGGCCTGGTGCTGCGGGTGTTCATCCGCAGCTTTGAGCCGCTGATGCGCGGCGCGCGGCCGGTTGCGTGGGGCAGCCTGGCGCTTGCCGCGGGCACCGCGACGCTGGCCTTGCGTGGCGCCATGCCGGCACTCGAACTGCCGGCCCTGGCGCTCGGTAACCTCTGCTTGCTGGTCAGTCAGGGCTTGATCCATGTGGGGCTATGTCGTCTGGTCGATCGCCGTGCGCGGGTGCTTTACGTTGCCGGTGTCCTGGTCAGCACCTATCTGTGCGTGCTCTGGTACGGACTGGTGACGCCGGATGCTGCGGTGCGCACCATCGCCTTCAGCTTCGGGCTGTTCGTGACGATTGCGCTGACGATGTGGGAGCTCTACAAGAGCCTGCGCCTGCGCCGTCCCTCCATCACGCTGGCCCTGTTCTGCGTACTCGGCTTGATGGAAGTCTCACTGATCGTGCGCGCGGTTCTGGCCTGGCTTGCGCGTGGGCAGTTCGATAGCGTCGGCGAATCCCCCGCTCAATCGTTCATCGTGCTGGCGGTGATGCTGGCCCTGGTGTTCGTGATCCTGCTCTGCATGACGCTGATCGGCGAACGGGCGACGGCGCGCCTGCGTGAAAGCTCGCAGTTCGAGGATCTGCTGACCGGGCTGCCGAACCGGCGCGCCGCGAACGATGCGATCGAAGCTGCGCTGGCGGGCAATGCCGAAGCGGCGCGCCCGACCACCGTGGTGCGGGTGGATCTCGACAACTTCCGTCAGTTCAACGATTGGTATGGTCATGATGTGGGCGATGCGGTGCTGCGCCATGTGACGAGCCGTCTGCGCCGGCTGCTGGGCCGCCGCGAGATGCTTGCGCGCTGGAGTGGCAAGGGTTACATCGTCGTAATGCCGGATGCCGGCCCCGAACAAGGTGCAGGCATGGCGCGCGACATCATCATGGAGATCAGCTACAGCCCGCTTGAGCTGGGCGGCTTCGATGTCGAGATCGCGGCATGCGCCGGGGTAGCGACGTCTGAACGCAGTGAAAGCACGGTCGACGCGCTGATGATCGCCGCCGATGCGGCGCTCGAGATGGCGCGCCGCAACCCGGATGGCCTGGCGAGCGTGCGCCGCATCGATTGAAACCGGGCGGCCGCCGGCCACGGGTATCATGGCCGGCCGCGCCCTCGTCAGTGCTCATGACCATCCAGCCTTCACAACGATTCGAGAACTTCGCCCAGCTCGCCCTGTGCCTTGCGTTGCTGGCCGGCTGCTGGCTCGTGCTCGCGCCCTTCATCGTCACGATCCTGTTTGCGATGATCATCGCCTCCTCGACATGGCCGCTGTATCAGCGCTTGCTCGGCCTGCTGGGAGGGCGGCGCAGTGTCGCGGCCTTGCTGATGTGTACCGGATTCATTCTGGCGGTAGTGTTGCCGCTGATCATGGTGGCGGGTGCCGCAACAGACGGGATGCACTGGCTGCTTGGGCTGGTGCGTGCACGGACTGAAAACGGGCCGCTGCATGTGCCCGATTGGCTGCGGGGCATTCCGATGGTGGGCGAGGCGATCGCCAACCACCTGCAGGCATTGATTTCAAGCCGTGAAGAGCTGGCTGCGCTGGGCCGCAAACTCTTCGATCCGGCGCGAACGATTGGCCTCCAGGTGGTGAGTGGCATCGGCATTGGCGTGGTGCAGGTGTCGCTGGCGATCTTCGTGCTCTTTTTTCTCTACCGTGACGGGCCGCAGGTGCTCAATACGCTGGAGCGCGCGATCGCGCGCCTCTATGGCGCAATCGGGCTGGAGCTGCTCGACACCGCGCAGAAGACGGTGTTCGGTGTCATGGTCGGCATGGTCGGTACCGCCGCGGCACAGTCGCTCGTGGCGGGGGTCGGTTTTGCCGTGGCCGGCGTGCCGGCGCCCATCCTGCTGGCTGCGCTGGTCTTCTTCCTGTCAATGGTGCCGGTAGGGCCTCCGCTGGTGTGGGGCGGCGCTGCGTTCTGGCTGTATGACCGTGGCGATACGGGCTGGGCGATCTTCATGGTGCTATACGGCGTGCTGGCGATCAGCTCGGTCGACAACATCGTCAAGCCGCTCTTGATCGCACGCACGTCGAGTCTGCCTTTGCTGATCGCGGTGCTCGGCGTGTTCGGCGGGGTGCTGGCCTTCGGGCTCGTTGGCGTCTTTCTTGGGCCGACACTGCTTGCGCTTGGCATCAGTCTGACCCAGCGCTGGCTCGACCTTCGGGTTGTCAGCCAGCCCTAGTGCGCAGTCCGGTTCCGCCCGGCTTAGCTGCCTGGTGCGCGGCGGCAGATTCGCTGCTGCGACATCAAGTGGAGCCTTTCGGCGAGCACAAAACCGCTCGTCGCTCGGCTCATGACGCGCTCTATGTAATCGAGATAATTCACGCATCTGACATTTTTCGGGTCGTTCAAAGCGGCAGCGTGTCAGACTTATTGGCTTGAGCAGTTTCTTCGGACGGTGTGTCGACGTGAGCAACTTTCGCAGACGTGAATTCATCAAGGCGGTGTCCGCCACAGTGGGTACCGCCAGTTTGCTGGGGTGCGGCGGTGGCGGGGGCGAAGCTGGCCCGACGGTGACGCCGCAACCGCCCGATGGCGGCGGCGGGGGCGCGGTCGGTGGCGGGGCGACGACGCCCTCGCCGATTGTCATCGACCCGATCCCTCAGATCAGCTTCACCGGCGGGGTGCCGGGGAGCCATTCGCTCGCGCAGTACGTTCGAATGCCGGCCGGGTACGGGCCGCCGGTGTTTACCTTGCAAGGCACCTTGCCCGCCGGTGTGAGCTTCGATTCGACCGCCGGCGTCTTGCGCTATGACGGCTCTGGCAGCGGCGCCCAGTTTGGCGGCCTCACCTTGTCGGTGTCGGCCGAACCGCTTGCGGGGGTGAGCGCGGGCGGGATTGTCGCGCTGTCGCTGACATCCAGCGTGGGCGGCGAACTCCTGCCCTGGACGGCGGGGCATTTCTTCCGTCAGGGCGACTTCCCGGCCGGCAGCACGATCATTGCCGACGTACCCGACTTCCAGGCCGTGGTGCGCAACTCCTGGCCGGACGGTTCGATCAAGTTCGCCGTGCTCTCGGGTCGTTGCAACTTCGCCGCCGGCGTCGCGCGGCCCGTCGTGCTGGCGCGCGGCAGCGCGGCCGCCGGCAAGGTCCTGACCGAAGCGGATCTGCTTGCCGCCGCGCCCGATGTTTCGGTACAGCTTGGCAGTCTTGGCACCGTCGATCTGGCTTCGGTGCTCGGCAAGCCGCATCGGCAATTGCTGTCCGGCGCAATGGCTTCCGAGTGGCAGTACCGGGCTGCCTTGCCGAAGGACCCGCAGTTGGTGGTCTGGTTCTACGTGCGCCTGTATCTGGGCGGGCGTATCGAATTGATGGTCAGCATCGAGAACGGCTTCTTCGATTTCACCGACGCGCTCAACAAGCCGGTTCAGATTGTGGTGAAGTCCGGCGCACGCATCCTGTTCGATTCGGTTTCGCCGATCGACATCAAGCATCACACCCGGGTCGTGGCGGCCCAGGGCCACAGCGGCAAGCTCTGGATCGGCGGCGACCCCGGCGTGATTCCGATGCACGACACGGCCTATCTGCAACGAACCGGCGCGGTGCCCGCCTTTCAGGCAAGCAGCATCAGCGCCACCACACTCGGCGGGCTGGCGCAAAGCTACCAACCGAACGCGCAACACAATCTGCCCGGCAATCAGCTGGGGGGCGGCGGCGATAGCCCGTCGATCGGCTGGCTGCCCAGGTGGGACGCGTGCTACGTCGTGTCGGCCGATCCACGTGCCTACCGCGCCGTGCTGGTTAACTCCTTCGCATCGGGCGCCTGGTCCACTCATTGGCGCAATGGCGCGAGCAACGAGGTGGTGGCCTATGGCGACTACCCGACGGTGAAGAAGCCGACCTCGACCGGCGCGAACTACGGCGGACGGAACTTCTATTCCGGCCAGTACGGCACCGACTGGGACATCTCGCACGGCTGGCTGCCCGGCTACACGGCGTATCTCGTGAGCGGTGATTACTGGCATCTGGAAGCCTTGCAGTTCTTCGTCAAATGGGTGCATTACTCAAGTGGGCTTGCGGCGCGCGGCAATGCAACCGGCTTGATGGTGCGCAGCCTGCAGTCGCGCGGCACTGCCTGGGCGATCCGCAATTGCGCCATGGCCGCGGCCATGACCCCTGATACCGATCGCGAACGTGCCGCCTACATCAATGCGGTGGGGGCTTCGCTGACCTGGTTGCGGGGCTATCACACCAATCCGCTCGGGATCGTTCTGGAGCCCGACCAGGCGGCCTGGGGTGACCCCGGCGGGCAGCGCACCTGGATGAGCGACTATGTCGTGGGCACCGTGGCGTGGGTGCTGGATCAGAAGATCCTCAGCGGGACGCAACTGAGCGACGCACAGGCCTTCATGCAGTGGATGGGCAAGGGGCTGGTCGATCGCTTCTCGGATGGCAGCAACCCGCGCGGCTGGCACTGGACGTACCAGGCTTACTCGCCGGTGGTAAGCAATGCCAGCTTCCCGACCAACCAGGACCAGGCCAGTTTTGACGCAAACTGGGGCATTGCGTTTGAGCGCGCCTACGGGCGTGCGAACGGAACCGATCTTGATACCGGGGAAATCAAGGCCTACAACTGGGCCACGCCGAACAAGATCACGTCGTGGACGAAGGCCACTTCCTTTGGCGCGGGCTATTTCGAATACGGCATGTGCGCGCTGGCGCAATGCGTGAATCAAGGGGTTGCCGGGGCCGCTTCGGCTTTCAAACGCATTACCTCTGCAAGCAACTACGAAACCTGCAAGGCGTCACTGGCGAACGACCCGCGCTTTGGCATCGCGCCACGGAGTTAAGGCATGGCAACCGCAACATCCAATACGTTTTCTGTCGTTGTCACCAAGCCGATTGCGGGTGTCTGGTCCGACGAGGCCGTGCCCGGCGAGTTCGACGCCGCGACCGATACCTGGACGCCCGGCCGCGGTAGCGATGGGCGGATCACCCGGGTCAGTTGGGCGCAGGTTCCGATTGACCGCTGGGTCAAGGTAGCCGGCACCCGGCTGGACTCGCTCAATGCAGTCGTGGCGGCAGCGATTCCGGGTTGGCGCGATCGCGGTACCCAGGGCTTCAACGGCGTGCTCAAGGCTTGGTCCGGGATGGCGCTTGATCCGCTTCAGCCGCGTGCCTTCTTCTTTGGCGGCGGGCACCACGACTCCAGCAACAATGGCGTCTACCGGCTCGACTTCAACAAGATGGCCTGGGCCGTGCAGAAAATGCCGACTGACTCGGCCAAGTTCGATGCCGCCTACAACACGCGGGACAACGGCACCTTCACGGTGTATCCACCGGCGCAGAAGTATCAGGATGAAAATCCGAATGACCTCTCGGTCATGTACGACTGTTTCTACCCGTTTGCACCGAACGAACCCACGGCGCGTCACACCTACGGCAGCCTTGTCTACAACCCGGCGCGGAACGAGTTGTTCATGGGATGCCGGCGGATGTGGCAGTTGAATCTGGACAGTGGCGCGTGGTCGGTCACCAACCAGATGAGCTCGCTCGGTTCAACTTCCAGCGCCGGCGAGAACATGTTCGTGTGGTGGGATCGATTCCGCAATCGCTACGTGATCAACGCCACCCAGAACGGCAACCAGGGGCGCAACTTCGAGTTCGATCCGGCCAGCAAGCAGTGCGCCTGGTCAGACGTAAACCTCAATGCCGTCGACTATTACTGGGCAACGGCGGTCTGCACGCACGAGGACACGCTTTACGCCTACATGCGGCCGGACAGCATTCGCAAAGCCAACTTGCAGATTCTGGACATACGGACCAACACGCGCGTTGAGCGGCCGGTGACCGGCGTGAGCGACGACACCGCCAACTTCAGCTATTACGATGGCGGCGGTCTGACCTATGTGCCCGAGCGGGGCAAGCTGCTGTCGGCAACATGGTCTGCGTCGCAGAAGAAGGTGTGCCTTTACTGGATCGACCCGGCCACAGGCGTGATGTCGTATGCAAACGAAGCGGGCAATCTTTATCCAAGCCCCGCGGCCCTGGTTGAAACCAAGATGCAGTACATCAAGCAGATGCAGGCTGTGGTGTTTGTCGACTCGGCGGACAATGACGTGCGCATCATGCGGGTAGGTTAGCCTCCGCGGCGGGGGCCGCTGGCGGGTATCGAACAAGCGGGGTCCATTCGGGCCCCGCTTTGCTTTCGGCGCCGATACGGTCTAGCTTGGATGATCAAGCACCCAGCGGAGAACCATATGTTCAAGGGCGACTCGACGCCTGCTGTGCCTGCACCAGCCGCTGTTCGCGCAGGGTCGCGCGCCTGGTTGCTGGGTGCCGCATCCTTGTGGCTGCTGGTCACGACGGGCCTGGGCGTGACACAGGATTTGCGCCCTGATCCGCTTGCCGCGCCGGCCTTCATGAGCCTGGACTGGTGGCGCTATCCGCTTGAGCGGCATGCGCCGTTGCGCCTGCCAATCATTGGCGGCGAATTGCGCGGGCTCCATGTCGGCGCCAGTGGTCGCGATCTCTGGGTCGTTGGCGACGCCGGTCTGGTGTTGCATTCAAGCGATGGCGGATCGACCTGGTCGCCAAGCCGGCTGGGCGGCCAATCGCCCGCGCAGGAAGCGCCTGCGCCGGCCCCCGCGCGAGAGCCCGCGAAGGCCGCGCTCAGCTTCAGTCTGGTTTCGGACGCCAACGCGGGTGACCTGCCTGCCTTGCCGTCCAAGCAGCCCAACAGCAAGCGCGACTCAGGTCTGCCCGCCGAGCCGCAGGCGCGCGATCCGGCCGCAGCCCCGCGCAAGGACACTTCGCCAGCAGTGCCACCCGACGGCACCGCGCCGGTCACCGCAACACCTGCCCAAACACCAGCGCAACCCATGCAGCAGGCACTTGAACCCGAGCCGCCGCGCCCAGCCGATCTGCATGCGGTGGTCTTCGACGCTGCCGGCCGCAACGGGATGATCGGGGCGTCTGACGGCACGCTGTACGGCAGCGCGGATGCCGGCAGAACCTGGCAAGTGCAGACCCGCTTCGATGCGGCCGTGCTGGCGCTGGCATCGCTCGCCGACGGCCGCCAGCTCGCAATCACCCGCGCAGGCGTGCTTTACCAGTTCGACGCTGCGCAGTCGTCCTGGCGGGTACGCGCACAGGTTGGCCCACTCGCCGATGCGGCGATCGATTCTGCGAGCGGGCGTGTGCTGGCCCTCACACTGATCGGCCGGCTCGCTGACAGCCCCAATGGGGGCGCGAGCTGGACGGAAGCTGACGCGCCGATGCAAGGCCGCGGCCGTATCCTCAACCTGAGCGAGAAAGGTGAGGTCTGGAGTGCCGGGCCGGGCTCCTGGATGCAACGCACCCAGGGCCTGCCCTACGCCTTGGGGGCGCCGGCTGGGGTTGCGGTGCTCGATGTGCGCCTCAATGCCGTGCGCCGCGCCAGCGGCCGCGAGTTTGCGGTGGGGGAGTCCGGCAGCATCTACACCCGCGCGACGATCTTTGAGCCTTGGCGTCCGCTCAGCGCGGGCCGCGCCGGTGCCCTTCGCGAGATTCGCATCGCCCCCGGCGGCGAAGGCTCGGCACTTGGCTTGGGCAGCATCCGCTTCGTTACGCAGGATGCTGGCGCGACCTGGCAAGCTCAGGGCGCGCAGCATCGCCGCTTTGCTGCGCCCTGGCTCTGGCTGGCCTGGTTGCTTGGGCTTGCCGCGCTGGTGATGGTGGCGCTGCGGCGGCCGCCTGCCGGTGCGGGGGCAGTGACGGAAACCGCCGCCGATGCCTTCGTGTCCGACAAACCGCTGGCGGCCGCACGCGAAGATCGCCTGGATTTCGCGCCGCTTGCATGGGGCCTGTCGGCCTTCCTTCGCAATGAAAAGACGGATGCGCCGCTGACCATCGCGATCACGGGCGACTGGGGCAGTGGCAAGAGCTCGCTGATGGGCTTGCTCAAGGAAGACCTTGCCCGCTTCGGGGTGCGCAGCGTCTGGTTCAACGCCTGGCACCACCAGAAAGAGGAAGCCCTGCTGATGGCCCTGCTCACGGCGATCCGCGATCAGGCCATTCCCGGCTGGTGTTCGTTCGAGGGGATCGAGTATCGCCTGCGCCTGATGTGGACCCGGGGCCGCCGCTACTGGCCGCTCTCGCTCGCGGTGGCATTCTCGGTGGGTTTGTTCGGCTGGACTTTCAGTCATCCGGGCACCGTGCTGGACAACTGGCTGACCCTCGCCAACGATCTGTGGTCGGCACTCACCGACGACAAGGCCAAGCCCGATCCCGATTCGCTGATTGCGCGCTTGCGCGCCACCGGGCTGGCGGCCGGCGCCATGGTGCCCCTGATCGGCGCACTGTTGCGCATGCGGGCGTTTGGCGTGGACCCGGCGGCGCTTGCAGCGTCATTGTCCTCGCATGCCTCGGTCAAGGATCTCGGTTCGCAGGCGAGTTTTCGCCAGCGCTTTGCCGAACAGTTCTCTGAAGTCACCGCCGCGCTTGAGCCGCGCACGATGCTGGTGCTGATCGACGATCTGGATCGCTGCAAGCCCGAGGCCGTGCTTGAAGTGATGGAGGCGGTGAACTTCCTTGTCTCGTCCGGCCGCGTCTATGTCGTGCTGGGGATGGCGCGCGCGCGGGTTGAAGCCTGTGTCGGGCTTGCGTTCGAGAAAGTGGCGCATGAGCTGGTTGAAGCGGAAAGCGCCAAGGCGGTCGCCGAAATGGCGGGTGAAGACAAAGACGCGCGCGCACGACGCATCCGCCGCGAGTACGCCCAGCAGTACCTTGAAAAACTCATCAACATTGAAGTGCCGGTGCCACGGCTTGATCCGAATCGCAGCGCACACTTGCAGGACGAGGCGGGCGAAACCGGCAGCAGTTTCGAAGTGCCGATGGCCGTGCGCCGCATCTGCCGCCTCTGGCCCGCCCTGGTCGGTGTCGTCACGATTGTGGCGGGTGCCTGGCTGGGCGCACATCTGCCTGCCGCGGTTGAGCGTGGCCCCGCCCAGGTCGCGGCCAGTGCGGGCACTGCTACGCAACAGGCGCTGGTGTTTGCGCAGCCCGAGCTGCCGACGGCCGGGCCGGCCGTCGCTGACGCGCCGAGTGCCGGGCTGGTCTTCTTCGCGCCGGCAGTGCCCTTGCGGACGGACTACCTGACGCCGGCGCTGCTGCTGAGCGCCAGCATCGTCATCATTGTGCTTGCGACGGTGCGCCGCCCCAGCCCGGTGGTGCGGGATTCGCCCGCCTTTCGCGATGCCCTCGCGATCTGGAACCCGGTGGTGGCAACCGCCTTGCGCACGCCCCGCGCCGTCAAGCGCTACCAGAACCGTGTGCGCTACCTTGCGATGATGGCGCGCCACAGCACGCGCGCCTCCACCCTGGGCGAAGAGGTGCGGATGTGGCTGATGCGACGCGGGGCGGCCTTGCCCGCCGTCACCGCCGGCGACCCCTCGCCCGAGCTGGTCGCGATCGGCGCGCTCGATCGGGCCTTGCCGGGCTGGGATGCCTGTGCGGACTTTGCTGCGGTGCTCGAAAAACTGGAGTCCCCCGCGCTGCGTGACGCCATTGCGCAGGCTCTCCGGGCTCATGCCGGGCGCTTCGATCTGGCCGCCGTGAAGGACTTCGTACCAAGTTTCCGCCGCCTTGCGAGTGGCGTCCGCATGGAACCGAACGCGCAGCCGGGCGCTGATCGTGACCTGCGTTCTGCCGCGGCCGAGGGCCGGATGTCTTACATCTGACTGTTGACTTCGCTTAAGTTGGCGGGCGGGGCAGAGGCATATCGTCAGCCCAACGGTGCTTTCGTCAACACGCCAACCAGGCCTGACGCGAGGGCCGTCATTGACGCTCGAACGCGTGCCGGCAGCAGCGATTCACCGCAACCCTGCCGACCTCCACGGCCAACGCCAGGACGGGTTCATCGAGTCAGGTCACCACTCTCGGGGGAGACAGTGACCATGACCACCTATGTCTATTCGTTCGAAAAGGGCGATGGCAAGAACAAGATGCTGCTCGGCGGCAAGGGTGCGAACCTTGCCGAGATGACGCAGATCGGGTTGAACGTGCCGCCTGGTTTCACGATCACCACCGAAGCCTGCCTCGCCTACCTCGAACACAATGCGCTGCCCGAAGGCGTGATGGGCGAAGTGCGCGCAGCCATGCGCGAACTGGAGCAGAAGACCGGCAAGGGCTTTGGCGACGCGGCCAATCCGCTGCTGGTTTCGGTGCGCTCGGGCTCCGCCATGTCGATGCCCGGCATGATGGACACTATCCTCAATCTTGGCCTCAACCCGGCGACGCTTGAGGGCCTGATCCACCAGACCGACAACCCGCGTTTTGGCTATGACGCGTGGCGCCGCTTCGTGCAGCTCTACGGCAAGATCGCGCTGGGCGTGCCGGATGAGCATTTCGACGATGCGATGAACGCGCTCAAGGCCAAGGTTGGCGCCGCGCAGGACGTCGATCTCACCGCACCGCAACTCAAGGAGCTGGCCCAGACCTTCATCGGCATCGTCGAAAAACACACCGGCCACCCCTTCCCGACCGACCCGATGCAGCAGCTTGAGATGGCGATCGCGGCGGTGTTCCGCTCGTGGATGGGCAAGCGCGCGGTGGACTATCGTCGCCAGTTCAAGATCACGCCCGAGATGGCAAACGGCACCGCTGTGAACGTGTGCACGATGGTGTTCGGCAACATGGGCAACGACTCGGCAACCGGCGTTGGCTTCACCCGCAACCCCGCCACCGGCGAGAACGTGATCTTCGGCGAGTACCTCACCAACGCGCAGGGTGAGGACGTGGTGGCAGGCATTCGCACGCCCAAGCCCATCGCAGAAATGCAGCAGGAGATGCCGCGCCTGCATGCCGAGCTGATGGAGCTTCGCAATCGGCTGGAGCGCCACTACAAGGAGATCCAGGACTTCGAGTTCACGATCGAGAAAGGGCGGCTCTACGCCTTGCAGACGCGTAACGGCAAGATGAACGCGCGCGCCACGGTGGTGACCTCGGTTGAAATGGCCAACGACGGCGTCATCACGCGCGAGCAGGCCCTGCTGCGCGCCAACCCGGCGCTGCTCGAACAACTGATGGTGCCGACGCTTGCACCCGGCTCGAACGCGGTAGCCCTGGCAACCGGCCTGCCGGCATCGCCCGGCGCCGCCTCCGGCCGCGTGGTGTTCGATGCCGATACCGCCGAAGCGCGCGGCAAGTTGGGCGAGAAGATCATCCTGGTTCGCGAAGAGACCAAGCCGGAAGACATTCACGGCTTCTTCGCCGCGCAGGGCATCCTTACCGCACGCGGCGGCAAGACATCGCACGCCGCGGTGGTGGCACGCGGCATGGGAAAACCCTGCGTGTCAGGCTGTGCGGCGATCCAGATCGACGTGCATGCGCGCACCGCGCGGGTGGGTGATGCCGAGTTCGTCGAGGGCGATGTGATCACCATCGACGGCAGCACCGGCAAGGTCTACGCCGGCCGCATCCCCACGGTGGAAGCGGAATTTTTCGACGAACTGCAAACCCTGCTTGAGTGGGCCGACGAAGCGGCAACGCTCAAGGTGCGCGCAAATGCTGACACGCCGGCCGATGCCGCGCGCGCGCGGCGCTTTGGCGCAGTCGGTATCGGCCTGTGCCGCACCGAGCGCATGTTCAACGACCCGGGCCGCCTGCCGGTGGTGCAGGAGATGATCCTCGCCGATACGCCCGAAGAACGGCAGGACGCGCTCGACCGCCTGCTGCCCTTCCAGCGTGAAGACTTCAAGGGCATCTTCCGCGCCATGGATGGCCTGCCGGTGACGGTGCGCCTGCTTGATCCGCCGATCCACGAATTCCTGCCTACTGCATCGCAACTGGAATTCGAGATTGACCACCTGCGCAACCTCAAGCGCGCCGTGCGCGGCATGAACGAGCTGCCGGAAACCCTGCGCATGCTCGACCCCGAGTTGCACCACACCTATGTCGATAGCCTCGATCACCTCAATGCCAACCTGGTGCAGTACGAGCAGCAGCATCGCTTCGATGCGCTGATCGCACGCCGTGAGGCCATGCTGCGCAAAGTGCACGCGCTGCACGAGGTCAACCCGATGCTTGGGCATCGCGGCGTGCGCCTCGGGCTCACCAATCCCGAGATCTACACCATGCAGATCCGCGCGCTGTTTGAAGCGGCGGCGGGCAGCATGCGCGAAGGCGTGATCGTCAATGCCGAGATCATGGTGCCGCAGGTCTGTACCCGTGAAGAGCTGGTCAGGGTGAAGCAGATCTTCGACACCGAACTCGATCGCGTGGCCGCCTTGCTGGGCGAGCGGCCGCATGTGAAGTTCGGCACCATGATCGAAGTGGTGCGGGCCTGCATGCGCGCCGGCAGCCTCGCGCAGGTGGCGGAGTTCTTCAGCTTCGGCACCAACGACCTGACGCAGGCCACTTTCTCCTTCTCGCGCGAAGACGCCGAGAACAAGTTCCTGCCCTTCTACCAGGAGGCCAAGATCCTGCGCGAGAACCCCTTCGAAGTGCTCGACGTCAAGGGCGTCGGGCGCCTGATGCAGATGGCCGTGGAGTGGGGGCGCGAGACTCGCAAGGACTTGAAGGTTGGCATCTGTGGCGAGCAGGGCGGGCAGCCTGATTCCGTGCGCTTCTGCCACGCGATTGGGCTGAACTATGTGTCCTGCTCGGCGCCACGGGTGCCGATCGCCCGGCTGGCTGCGGCACAGGCCAAGCTGCGTGAAAAGGAGTACAGCGCCAGCGTGTTCGAATAGTCCGGTTTGGGTAGGAGAACGGGGCGTGACCCGGCGGCGGCCGGGCGCGCCCCTTTTTTGTCCGCGCAGCGGGCCGTGCCATGCGCTGCTGGCGCGCTTATGCGCACCGGAGTGAGCCGTGAGTCACGTGGCGCCAGTCTCTTCGTGCAGCGCACCGTAAGCTCTCGTCGCATCGCGCATCCAGCCCCATCGAGTTGATCGCCAGCCGGGGTTACACGCATTTTGCCCGGCGCAGATCGTGGCATCATTTGCGTCGCGGTCGCCACCACGGCGGTGGGCCGGGGCACAGGGTGCTTCGGGACTCTAGCC
Source organism: Niveibacterium sp. 24ML (assembly GCF_026586805.1). Lineage (GTDB taxonomy): Bacteria > Pseudomonadota > Gammaproteobacteria > Burkholderiales > Rhodocyclaceae > Niveibacterium. The sequence goes on from NZ_JAPFHA010000004.1 coordinate 140,992, forward strand.
ACGCATGTGCGCGGTAAAAGAAGGTGAAGAGATGGTGCAGAAAAAGGGCGGGACTGAAGGATACGGCGCGCATCAACACAGCGTGCCCTTGCGCGGGCGGCTCGTCTTTTCCGCGCATCGCGAGTTCAGCCAGGCCATCGAGGAAGCCCTTGCCTCCAATGCAAGCGAGATCGTGCTGAACCTGCGCGACGTCGAGTACATCGACAGCGCCGCGCTGGGCATGCTGCTGGTGGCCCGTGGCAAGGCTAAAGATGCCGGCAAGGTGATTTCAATCGAAGGCACGCGAGGCATGGTCAAACAAGTGCTGCAGATCGCCAACTTCCAGAATCTGTTCGCGATCAGCTGAGCCAGGGCGTCCGGCTGGATGCCCGCCGCAGTCGCCCGTTGCCTGCGTTGAAGTTGCCGCGCAGCCAAAAAACGCGGAACATCCGGCCCCTTTTGGTCGACCCGCACCGGGCGGGGCCGGCATGCAGTGAATAGGTGAGCAGGCAATGGGTTTCAAAGAGACGGTTCCCGAATTCAGGATGATCGACGTGGCGAAGCTGGTGCCGGACGAGGCGCACCCGCGTCGCCAGTACGATGAGGCCGGGCTCAAGCGCCTCGCGGACTCGATCACCGGCGTCGGCGTGATTCAGCCGGTGGTGGTGCAACCGGCTGACGCCGAAGGCAAGTTTCGCCTGATCGTGGGCGAACGCCGGCTGCGTGCGGCGATGCTGGCGGGCGAGGCGCAGATTCCGGCATTGGTGCGCGCGTGCCCGCCGAACCAGACACTCGAAGTGCAGGTGTTCGAGAACCTCGGGCAGGGTGTGCGGCTGCCGCTGGCGCCGCGCGAAATGGCGCAGGCGCTCAAGACCATCGCGCGCGGTTTCGAATCGCCCGAGGCGGCGGCCGAGCACTTTGGACAGCCAGCGACCTGGCTGGAACAGAAAACCGCGCCTGCGAACCTTTCGCCCAAGGTCGAGGCGCTGCTCGAATCCGGCCAGATCACCAGTTGCACCACGGCCGTTCAGCTCGACAAGCTGGCGCAGAAGAACGAGGCCCGGCTCGATGCGCTGGTTGCCGAAGTGGAGCGGGGCGAAAAGCTGCCGAAGAAGGCGGTGGAGGCGGCGCTGGTGGCCGAGGGCGTGAAGCGCGCGAAGAAACCGGCTGAGCCGGATGCGATTGCCGAAGTGCCGGTGCCCCGATCCGCCGAGCCGATTGCCGCACCGGCCAGCGCGCGGCGCGTTAACCCGGGCAAGGTGCGCATGGTGGCGCAGATTCTCGGGCTGGATGCGGGCGACGAAGAGGCCGTGCTTGATCGCCTGATCGACGAGTTCCTCGCACTCAAGGGCGAGGGGAACCCGCCCTTCTGATGCAGGCCGAGGCGAACTCCGCGATGCGCATCGAAGACCTCCGCGCGCGCCTGCTCGCTCACGGTGCGAAGCCGCTGCACGAGCAGCGCCTGCTGCGGGCGTGGGTGAACGCCAAACCGCTGGACAGCGGGCCACACAAGGCGCAGGACTGCCTGCCGCTCGCGCTGCGCAACGACTTGCCGGCGCTCACAGCCGATCTGCAAGGGCTTGCGCGCTTGCGCTCCGAGCACCCGGGCGAGGATGGCTCCGCGCGCCTGCTGGTGGAACTGGCAGATGGCCAGACGGTGGAAAGCGTACTGTTGCCGCGCGACGGCCTCTGCGTATCGACGCAGGTGGGCTGCGCGGTGGGCTGCGTGTTCTGCATGACCGGTCGCGATGGCCTGCTGCGCCAGCTTGGCAGCGCTGAGATCGTGGCGCAGGTGGTGCTCGCTCGCAGCAAACGCTTCGTCAAGAAAGTGGTGTTCATGGGCATGGGCGAGCCGGCCCACAACCTCGATAACGTGCTCGAAGCGATCGATCTGCTTGGCACTGCGGGCGGCATCGGCCACAAGAATCTGGTGTTCTCCACCGTCGGCGATCCACGCGTATTCGAGCGTTTGCCGCAGGGCCGCGTGAAGCCCGCGCTCGCGCTGTCGCTGCACACCACCAAGGCCGATCTGCGTGCGCAACTGTTGCCGCGCGCACCGCGTATCGACCCGGCCGAACTGGTAGCGATGGGTGAGCACTACGCCCGCACTACGGGCTATCCGATCCAGTATCAGTGGACGCTGATCGACGGCGTGAACGACGGCGACGATGAACTCGACGGCATCGTGCGCTTGCTTGCCGGCAAGTACGCGATCATGAACATGATTCCGTACAACACCGTGCCGGAGCTGGAATTCAAGCGCCCGGCGTGGGAGCGCGCCACGGCCATCGCGCGCGCGCTGCATCAGCGTGGCGTGCTGACCAAGCTGCGCAATTCTGCCGGGCAGGATGTCGATGGCGGCTGCGGCCAGCTGCGCGCGCGGGACATTGCCAAGGGCAAGGCCGAGCGCGAGCAGCGCATCGCCAGCCGCCGCATCACGATCGTGCCGAAGCAGGGCTGATGGTCGCGGGTTGAACCCGGTTCCGGATGGCGGATCTTTGGGGTACAAACGGCTTCCCGGATAAACCCGCAAGCGGAGCCCCGCCATGATCGACCTTTTCTACTGGACCACCCCCAACGGCCACAAGATCACGATGTTCCTCGAAGAGGCCGGCCTGCCGTACCGCCTGCATGGCGTGAACATCGGCAAGGGCGATCAGTTCCGCCCCGAGTTCCTCGCGATCGCGCCGAACAATCGCATCCCGGCCATCGTCGACAATGCGCCGGCCGATGGCGGCGAACCCGTCTCGCTGTTTGAATCGGGCGCGATCCTGCTCTACCTCGCCGACAAGACTGGCAAGCTGATCCCGCAAGATCTGCGCGGCCGCAATGATTGCCTGCAGTGGCTCTTCTGGCAGATGGCGGGGCTGGGCCCGATGGCGGGGCAGAACCACCACTTCGTGCAGTACGCGCCCGAGAAAATCCCCTACGCGATCGAGCGTTACGTGAAGGAGACCGGGCGGCTCTACGCCGTGCTCAACAAGCGCCTCGCTGATCGCGAATTCATCGCCGGTGACTACTCGATTGCCGACATCGCCTGTTATCCGTGGGTGCTCTATCACGAGAACCAGCAGCAGGATCTGGCCAACTTTCCACACGTTGCGCGCTGGCTCGCTGCGATTGCCGCACGCCCTGCCACGCAGCGCGCGTATGCGCGTGCCGCCGAGGTGAACCCGAGCGCGGCGAAGATCAGCGAAGAGGACAAGAAGGTCTTGTTCGGGCAGGACGCTTCGACGGTAAAGCCCGGCTGACGCGGGTGGTGCCAGGCCCCGGCAGCTTGGCGCCGGGCCGCGCGGCGTTCAGAATGCGCGGCTTCAAAGCCAAGGATGATCCGACACGATGACGTATGTTTTCGAACCGCCGGCACGCCCCGCGGTGCCCGTTGCAGGCAGCGATGCGCTGTTCCCGGTACGGCGGATCTTTTGCGTGGCGCGTAACTACGCTGCCCATGCCCGCGAGATGGGCCACGACCCGGAACGGGAGCCGCCGTTCTTCTTCTGCAAGCCGGCTGACGCGGTGCTGCCGGTGGCGGCGGGCGCACTGGGTGCGCTGCCCTATCCACCCGCAACGCAGAATCTGCACCACGAATTCGAACTGGTGGTGGCGCTGGGCAAGGGTGGGCGCGATCTGACTCCCGAGCAGGCCGCCGACTGTGTATGGGGCTATGCCTGCGGTTTCGACATGACGCGGCGTGACTTGCAAGGCCGGGCCAAAGAGAAAGGCCAGCCTTGGGATTCCGGCAAGGCCTTCGACTTTGCCGCGCCGATCTCGCACATCCAGCACCGCGGCCATGCCCCCTTGCCGACTTCGGGTGAGATCGTGCTCAGCGTCAACGGCGTCGAGCGCCAGCGTGGCGATCTGGCGGACATGATCTGGTCGATCCCGGAAGTGATTGCGCACCTATCGACGCTGTGGACGCTCAAGGCGGGTGATCTGGTGTTTACCGGCACGCCGGAGGGCGTGGGCCCGGTGGTTCCGGGTGATCGCATGGAAGGCCGCATCGCCGGCGTGGGTGCAATCTCGATTCTGGTTTCCTGAGGGGGGGGGCACATGAAGTCAGCCATTCGAAGTGTCTCGCTCGTGGCGGCGCTCTGCGCGGCGGTGGCGCAGGCCGAGGAGCCCTCTGCGGCCGGGCGCTGGAAGACGATCAGTGACGAGGACGGCAAGCCGCGTTCCATCCTGCGGATCGACGAGCAGGCGGGCGCTTACGAGGCGGTGGTCGAAAAGGTGTTCTACCGGCCGGGCGAGAAGCCCGATCAGTTGTGCGACAAGTGCAGCGACGCGCGCAAGGGTCAGAAAATCATCGGCATGAAGATCATGAACGGCCTCAAGCGCAACGGGCTCGCCTACGAGGGCGGTGAGATCCTCGACCCGGACAACGGCAAGGTCTATCGGGCCAAGATGAGCCTCTCGCCGGATGGCAAGACGCTTGAAGTGCGCGGTTTCATCGGGGTGTCCCTGTTTGGCCGCAGCCAGACCTGGTATCGCGAATGAGCGCGGCGCTGGCATGGGTGCCGATTGATGAGGCCGCCTACGCGTTGTGGCGCGATGAATCCGTCGCCGGCTATGCGGAAGGCAAGGTAGAGGCCGGCAACTGGCCAGCGGAAGGTGCGCTGGCGCGCGCCGAAGCGGAATTCGCCAGCCTCCTGCCACACGGTGCGCAGACGCCACAGCACCACATCGGGCGGCTGGTACGCGAGGACGGCCAATCGATCGCAACCGCCTGGTTGCGCGTGGCGCCCGAGCATGAGGGCGCGGGCGCGCAGATCCTTGCCTACCTGTACGACTTCGTGATTGATCCGCCGTGGCGTGGGCAGGGGCTTGGCCTGGCGGCGATGGCGGCGGTCGAGGCCTGGGCCCGCGGGCTTGGTGCGCAGCGCCTGTCGCTGCATGTGTTCGCCCACAATACGGCGGCTTGCCGGCTTTACGCGAAGGCCGGCTTTGTCACCACGAATCTGAACATGAGCAAGGCCTTGTTGGGGTAGAGCGGAAGTCGTAAGCCGGCTTGGCTAGACTTCAATCGCGAAACGCCTTTTCGCCACGACGGAGAGCGAGCATGAATCAGCAGCAGGCAGATGAAGCCCTGGCGGTGTTTGCGCGGCAGCTTGCCGTGTCGGCGCCCGCAGAAGGCGAGCGCGACGAAGTGATGCGCGCCGCCGCCGCCTTGCTGAACGCCCGGCAATGCAGCCTGATGGTGGTGCCGGACGATACCGAGGCCCACTTGCGCCTGCGTCTGGTTGCCAGCGCAGGCGAATTGCCCGATGCGGCATGGATCGATGCGGTCAGTGCTGCCGATGGCATTGCCGGTCAGGTGATGTTGCGGCGCGAGCCGGTCTGGGTGCCGGACATTGCGACGTCCCCCTACAAGACGCTCGCGCGACGGGGCGCCGCCGGCAGTTTCATCTGCGTGCCGCTTGAAGCGGGGCGGGCCTGCATCGGGGTTTTTTGCGTCAGCGAACCGCTTGAGCAGGCGTTCTCGCAGGCCGATGCGGTGCGGGCGCGAATTGTGGCGGCCTTGCTGGCCCACGCGGTGCAGGTGATCCGGCTCGATCGCCTGCTGCATTCGCGGGTGGCGCAGCTGAGCCTTGCGCGGGCCGGCATGGATGCGCCTGAGGCGATGTTCGGCGGCGCCCTGCCGCCAACCCGGGTTGCGAAGATGCTGGCAAAGTCGTTCTATCGCGACCTGTCGAGTGCCGGGTTCGCGCCGCCGCAGATCGTCGAAGCCGCATCCGAGATCATCGGCTTGATCTCCGGCAGCCTCGCGCGCCATCGGCGCCGGCTCGACGAGCACGACTGAGCGCGCCCGCCCATCCTTCGCCCATGAACGCCATGCCATTGAGCCTTCGCGCCGGTCCGCGCGCGCTTGAACACATTCGCCGCAACGGGCTCAGGCCCGACGACATCGCCTGTATCCCGGCCGCGGCCGGTGGCCCCAAGGGCCTGGCACTGATTCCCTTCGACCGCTGGCTCTTCGGTGAATGGCTGCCGCGCGGCACGCGCATGCCGACGCTGATCGGTGCTTCGATCGGTGCCTGGCGCATGAGCGCGGCGGCGCAGGCCGAGCCGCTGGCTGCACTGGATCGTCTTGCAGAGTGTTATGTGCACCGGCAGCGTTACCGCGAGGGGGTGACCCCGCGTGAGGTGGCGGAGAAGATTGTCGGCCTCGCCGAGTCGGTGGCGCAGCCCTGGCAGCCGCGCGCCGATGTGCCCTTGCGCGTGATTGTTTCGCGTGCGGTGGGGCCGCTCGCCGGCAAGGATTCACGTGGTGCGTTCGCGCGGATTGCCGCGGCCAATGCGGTATCGCGCGGGCGCCTTGCGCGTCACTTTCACCGTGAGGTCTTTGCCTCGGGCCCAGCCAGCCCGCTCGATGGGCTCTGGCAAGACGGCTTCGCCACCCGCCAGCATGGATTGAACGCCGATAACTGCGTTGCGGCGCTTACCGCGTCGGGGTCGATTCCGCTGATCTGCGACGCGGTGGGGCGGATCCCGGGCCTGCCTGATGCCCCCTACTGGGATGGCGGTTTGATCGACTACCACATCCACTTGCCCTATCAGCAACTGCCCGGCATCACGCTTTACCCGCACTTCGTTGAAGGCGTGATTCCGGGCTGGCTCGACAAGTTCATTCCGTGGCGCAAGCAAGGCTTTGGCAGGGGCGGCGAGAGCCTGGCGAACATGCTGTTGATCGCCCCGAGCGAGGCGCTGCTCGCCCGCCTGCCGAATCGGAAGCTGCCGGATCGCAACGACTTCTACCGTTACGGTGCCGACCACGCTGCGCGCGAAGCGGCCTGGCGGCGTGCGATGGCAGAGTGCGAGCGAATCGCCGAGGCGTTTGCCCGTTGGGTCGAGAAGCCGGATCTGTCAATTGTCATGCCGCTCTGAGACTGGCGACGGCCGTTGATGGCAATCCTGTTGAGTTTGTTAAGGCGAATGTCATTTTTTGCGATTATGATGAACGTATATCCCTCGCGTTCATCATTTGACCGGAAATCCAAGGCCCGCCATGCGAACCCTCCGACTCGCCCTGCTGATGCTGTGTGCCGCAGTGATCCTGCCTTCTTGTGGTGGAGGCGGTGGAGAGGGTGGTGGGGGCACCGTTGTGCCGGCTGTGCCGACCGGCCTGGTGGCCACGGCGGGTGATGCGCAGGTGTCGATCGCCTGGGTCGCCACGTCCGGCGCGACCGCCTACCACGTAAAGCGCGCGATCAGCGCTGGCGGCCCCTACACCGAAGTGGCGGCGCCGGCAGGCACGCCCTTCATTGACAGTGGTTTGAGCAACGGCACGACTTACTACTACGTGCTGACCGCTGCCAACTCGGCCGGCGAAAGTGCGCAGTCGGCCGAGGTATCTGCGACGCCGGTTTCCGCGCTGGCACCGCCGGCTGGTGTGATCGCGCTGGGTGCGGACCGGCAGGTGAGCCTGAGCTGGGAGGCCGTGGCCGCTGCCACCGCCTACCGCGTCAAACGTTCCGATGCGGTAGGCGGCCCCTACACGCTGATCGCCTCGCCAACAAGTACGCACTACACCGACACGGGGCGAAGCAACGGCAGCGCGTATCACTACGTTGTCTCGGCCGTGACCGCCGCGGGTGAGAGCGCTGACAGCGCGGAAGTCTCCGCGACGCCAAGCGCTGGCCTGCCGATCCTGCCAGCCGAGGACGTCACCAAGAACCGTTTCGGCATGAATACCTGGTTCCTCAGTGATTGGGACGGTGGCCTTGCCTTTGCCGATGCGATGAAGCAGGCGCGCCCCTGGCAGGACGCCACCGACTGGCACCAGCCGGTTGGCGGCATCGACGCGCTGGGCTGGCCGACGGCCGACGCCTCGACTGTCATCCTCACCGGCACGCCGGCTCAGATCAACGGTACCTACAAGCTGGTCTTCAACGGGCAGGCCGATGTATCGCTGATGTGGGTGGGCGGCACGGTGAGCAACAAGGTCTATGACGCCGCCAGCAATACCACCACGGCCGATGTGACCTACGCGGCCAACGCGACCGGTAGCGTCGGCATCATCCTCAAGAACACCAAGCGCACCGCGAACAGTGCGGTCAACTCTGGTTTCACCAACATGCGCCTCTACCGGCCCGGCTACCCGGCCGATGGCAGCGCCGTCTTTACAACGCCCTTCATTGCGGCGTTCGCCAAGACGCATACGGTGCGGATGATGGACTGGACCGCGACCAACTCGAACCTGGTGGAGCACTGGGCTGATCGCATGACGCCGTTGCATTTCTCTCGTGAAGGCGGGCGCTACACCGGCCCGGGCGGGCTGGTGTATGACAGCTCGTCGCTCGGGGTTGCGATCGAGCACCAGATCCAGCTCTGCAATGCCGCGCATGTCGACTGCTGGATCAATGTTCCGGTTGCGGCGGATGACGATTACGTGCGCAAGCTCGCACTCGCTTTGCGCTACGGCACCGACGGCACCAATCCCTACACCAGCACCCAGGCTAACCCGGTGTATCCGCCACTCGATCCGAGCCTGCGGGTGTACCTCGAATACGCCAATGAGATCTGGAACTCGGCGGGCGGGTTCCGCTGCTTTGGCGTGATCCAGGACATCGTCGCCGCGCTGCCGGCCGGCCATCCACTGCTGACGCCGACCGAGGCGAGCATCTGGTTCAAGATGTGGCGCTATCCCGCCTACCGTACTGCACTGATCAGCGACATCTTCCGCGCCGTGTATGGCGAGGCTTCGATGATGACGCGCATCCGCCCTGTCCTGATGACGCAGCAGGGCGACGGGCAGGCGACACTGTCGCAGGCGATCAACTGGCTCGATCACTATGCGCGCAGCCAGTCACCCGCCAGGCAGGTATCGGACTACCTCTACGGCGCCGGCGGTTCCGGCTACTACAACTCCACCAATGAGCCGGCGAACAAGGCCGACCGCGACGCCTACTTCGCGGCGGGCAGCTATCCGCCTGCGCCGAACGTGAAGGGCTTTGGGGTGGATGCGGTCTGGGCGGCGAATTTCGGCCTCAAGCGCATCGCTTACGAAGGCGGCCCGAGCCTCGACAACTACGGCGATGTCGATGCGCGTGCGCTCAATGCCGATCCGCGCATGCAGGACATGGTCGTCAAGACACACGACGCCTGGTCGCAGCAAGGCGGCGACTTGCTGGTCTACTACGTTGCCCGTGGCACGCCGAAGTGGGAGTTCACGCCCGACATCACGACGCTCGCGACGCCCAAGTACAAGGCGCTCGATCAATTGCAGACGCAGCCGCGTGCCGCAGTGACGCTGGGGCAGGCGCTGCCGGGCACGATTGTCGCGACAGCTACGCCCGACTATCGGATCCGGACCGGCTTTGACTACGCCACGACGTGCGCTGGGCAGCCCTGCGTGGGGGGCAACGATGCCGGTGAATGGGTGGCATTGCCTGCCCATGCGGCCGCAGCCTTCAACGCGCGCCTCAGTGTCAGCGGCATCGCCGCTTCGGGCGCGACGATCAAGGTCTGGGTCAATGGCGTCCAGAAGGGGCAGGTAACGCTCGCGAGCGGTAGCGCCTTGACGACCAGCAGTGCGCTGGATCTGGCCATCCCGGCGGGTTTGGTGGCGGTGCGGCTGGAAGTCGTGAGCGGCGGGCTCAATCTGCGATCGGTCACGATCAACTGATTGCCGGCGGCGCCGGCAATCAGCCGCAAGGCGGCCGCTCAAGCGGCCGCTTTGTCTGCAGGTTTGGGTGCCGCCGGCGCTGCCTTGCAGTCGGTGCCCGGGTTGGCGCTGCGGTTGATTTCGTCGATCAGCTTGGGCGCCAGGATCTTGAGCAGTTGGGCGGGCAAGGCGCTGGTGAATTGGTACTGCTCAGCCGCGGGGCCCTTCACATAGGCCGTCACCGTGCCGAAATGGCGCTCGCCGATGTAGAAGACGAAGGTGCCGGAGCGGCTGACCACGCGCGATGAGATCAGCACGCCGCCCTTGCCATACACCTCGAAGCGGTGATCGCCGGTGCCTGTTTTACCGCCCACCGCGATCGGGCTGCCGTCCGGGCGCTTGAACACGCCACTCAGGCGTCTGGCGGTGCCCTTCTCAACCACCAGCGCCATCGCTTCACGCGCTACCCGGGCTACTTCGGGGGCTAAAACCTGCTCGCTTGCCGCCGGCTGATAGGCAAAGTGCGTTTCGTACGGTGTGCCGACGGCAAAGCGCAGTTGATCAAGGCGCACCGTTGGCAGGCGCACGCCGTCGTTGATCAGCACGCCGACCAGTTCGGCCAGCGCGGCCGGCCGGTCTGCCGAACTGCCCAGTGCGGTGGCGTAAGAGGGGACAAGGGTTTCGAAGGGGTAGCCGAGCCGCTTCCAGCGTTTGTGGATCTCCAGGAAGGCTTCGACTTCCACCAGCTGCTTGATCCGCACGTCCTGGGCACTCTTGTGGCGGGTACGGAAGAGCCAGCGATAGACATTCTGCCGCTCGTCCGCGCTAGCCTCGAAAACTTCCGCCAGGCTCGCCTTCGGATGGGTGCGCAGGTAAGCCACCAGCCAGAGTTCCAGCGGGTGCACGCCGGCAAGGTAGCCTCGGTCGGCAAGATCGTAGCGCTCCGGCGAGTACTGATCGTAGAGGCGCGCGAGGCTGGTCGATTCAATCGAAGCATCGGGCAGCCGTTGGGTCAGGAATTCGCTGAATTGCGCTTCATTGGCACCGGGGTTGATCGAGCGGAAGATCGTGGCGAGGCGCTTGGGCGTCGGCCGGATGCCCTGCAGCAGCGCATCCATGATCTCGCTCTCGCTCTTGCCCTGGAACTTCTTGTAGAAGCGCACGATGAAGGCCTTGCCTTCGCGGTCGGCAAAGCGCGCGAGGTACTCCTGCCGCTTCGGATCGTCGTGGTCGTCGAGCAATGTCGCGCTGGAACTGGGCATGTTGAACATCGTGTGACGCACGATGTCCCGCATCAGGCGGATGAAGGGCAGATTCACCGATCGTTGCAGGCTTTCGCGCACCGAGACGATTCGTTCGTTGTCGGCCTTGTCGAAGTTCTCGAAGGTCAGCAGCCCGCCGCCGGTGAAGAAGCTCTCGCCCGGGCTGGCCGAATACTTGCGCTCCATGGCGGCCTGCAGCATCGGTTCGAGCCCGCGCTCGCTGGTGCTGGAAAGGTAGTCCACCGCCCAGCGGGTCAGTGCGTCCTGGCGGGCGATCGGTACCTGCTGCAAGGATTCTTTCGAGATCGACCCGAGTCGCTCATGCAGATCGGCGACCAGTTCAAGGTAGGTCACCAGGGTCCGCAGCTTGGCGGTAGACCCGAGGTCGAGTTTGGTGCCGGCATTGATGTCGAAGGGCTGATCGAAGTTATCGGTCTGCACCCGCACCAGGTTTGCGCCGGCCGCCCGTTCGAACAGCGTGAAGCTGTAGATCACCTGCGACGGATCGCCGCCGCCGAGCATGCGTTCGCCAATCAAGCCGGCGGCCTTGGCGGCCTCGGTCGTGTTGATCGACCGCAGGGTGTCGGTGACCTCGCGTTGCAGGCGGCTGTCGATTGAACTGACCGCGCTCATGTCCATGCGGTCAAGATCGTAGAGCCGCGATACCCCCAGCAGTGATGAAAGCTGGGTGCGCGTCACGAGCACCGCCTTGCGCCCGGCAACCGTGTGCAGATTGTCGCTGGCCGCCGCTGCGCGCTGCAGCTTCAGCGGTTGTGCCAGCGCGGCGTCGCGCAGGCTGGCGTCGATCACGCCCTCGCTCGCCAGCAGGCGCAGGTGGGTATTGGTCAGCGCTTCAAGCGACTGCTGGTCGGCCAGGAAGCCGCTCGGGCGGCGCTGCGAAATCATCAGCGAGAGCGCCTGCTTGTAGGCGAGCGCGCGCTTGGCTTTGTCCGCGTTCGGGTTGCGCAAGAGCGCGTTCACCTCGGCGAAGTCTCGCCCGTACCAGGCCGCGAGCGCATCGCCGATGCCGATCACTTCGCCATAGCCGGCCTTGGCCGCAAGCGGCACGGTGTTGAGGTAGTCGAGCACGAGCTGGCGTCGCACCGCGCTGGTGTCGGGGCCACCCAGGTAGGCGCGCAACGAGGCCGAGGCCATCTGCTGCAGTTTGTCCTGCGGTGAAGTCGTCCGGCCGCCGGCGGAGTGGCGATACTTCTCGATCTGCGTCGCCAGGGTGCTGCCGCCGTGGGCATCGTGGTCGGGGTTGAAGCGGTGGATCAACTGGTCGGCGCTGGCCTTGAGCAGTCGGTCCCACTCGATTGCCGGATTCTTGGTCAGGTGTTCCGGGCTGAGCAACTCGCGGTTCTCGATGAACAGCAAGCTGCGCACCAGCATCGGCGGCACCGATTCAAACTTGTCGTAAGCGCGCACCGGAATCTGCGCATCGAAGAGCGCCTCGCCGGCGCAATCGTCGATCGCGAGCCCGCCCCGGGTCTTTTCGCGGTAGGGCGCAAACAGGCCGGCATCGATCGTCTGGGCCATCTCGGGCGAGATTCGCGCCTGGTCGGTGACTGCATAGTGCCTTGCCGTCAGGCGCGTCGTGATCTGCGGCAGCGCGGTGTAGCCAAAGCGCTGATCGAAAGGGCCGGTCGCCGGGAAGCGGATCGCATCGCTCTTGCCGGGCGCCAGTTTGAAGTTCATGCGCTGGCCCCACTCGCTGAGGTAACGCGATTGCAGTCGCGAGGTGCTCGCTTCGCGCCAGGCCAGCACCGCCAGCGTCGTCAGTACGATGAGCGCAAGGACCAAGAAGACCCGGAGCGCAATGCGCCTGCGTTTTCGAGGGGGCGTTACCGTCGCTTGCGCCGGGTGATCCATGCCATTCCAACCAGAATCAGAGGGGGTGAGTTCGATGTGCTGCATCGCATTATCGCGAAAGCGCAGGCTTGGCGTCCGCAGCGTGGCGAACTTGCAACGATGGCAGAAATAGTTGTGCCGCTCGATCGCATTGCTGGCCCAGGCATGGCAGGCGCGCCAATGCCGAATGCAAGGGCGCGCTGCGGCGCGGCCGCCGTTTGCGGCACAATGAGGCACCCCCCGGAAGGTTAAGCCCATGTTCGTCTCAGACCTTGCCAACTGGCGCAGCCGCGCGCCGGTGCTCCCCGCGGCGGTCACGCGCGCGCTCGAATCGCTGGATCGGCGAGATCTGTCCGCGCTGACGCCCGGCCGCTATCCGCTCGACGAAGACGGCATGTTCCTGCTGATCCAGCAGGTGACGACCAAGCCATCGGGGGATTGCCGTCCGGAAGCCCATCGTGAGCACGCCGACATCCAGCTGGTGCTCGACGGCATCGAGCGCTACGGCATTGCCAGCCACGATCCGGCGCTGCTGCCGATCGACGATCTGCTCAATTCGCGCGATATCGCGTTCTACCCCGCGCCTCGCCACGAATGGTTCATCGATCTCGCCCCGGGGCAGTTCGTCGTGGTGTATCCGGGTGATCTGCACCGGCCGTGCTGCGCCGTGAGCACGCCGCAGCCGGTGCGCAAGGCGGTCGTCAAGATCCACCGCCGCTTGCTGGGCCTGTAAGCCGGGGCGCTAGTTCGCGCCCTGCTGCTTCTTCATCGCTTCCATCATCTGTTTCATCTGCTCGGGGCTCATCTTGCCGCCGGGCGGTGTGCCGGCCTGCATCTTCTGCATTTCGAGGCTGTTGAAGCGGCGTCCGCCGGCTTCGATGTCGCCTGGTTTCCAGCCGGCAGGGCAGGCGCCGAGCCAGCGCACGGCAATCTTGCTGCGCATCTCGGCCTTGCCGTCCATCGGCGGGTCGAAGCGGATCTGCGAGTCGATCGTGTAGGCGCTGTTGAGGTCGCCGCTGATCACCGAATGCGTGGTCGAGGTGGTGTTGCCGTGCTTGCACACGGCATCGCTGACCCAGCCGGTCGCGGTCTTGCTGAAGCTGTGCTTCGAGCAGGCGTTCGGTCCGCCGCCCTGCATCGCGTGTTTCTGCATCGCCGCGTCGGTCTTGGCGTCGATGCACTGCTTCATCGGCGGCATGGCGCCCTTGGCGTCGCCCTCCATCTTCATTTCCCAGAGGCCTTCCTTGCGTTGCGGGGCGTCGCTGGCCAGCACCGGCGGGCTGACGACAAGGCCCAGCAGGAGCAGGTAGGGTAGGCGGGTGTGCAGGGTGTGCATGATGTCTCCTTGCAGTGGATCGCTGCCTTCAGCATAGACCCGGATCTGCCGCCCGGCTGGGTCGGGCGTGGGCGTTCCCTTACTCGTGGCGATTGAGGCCGCGTTCGCGCTCGCGCTGGCGCAGCACGTCGATCATCACGTTGAAGGTGCGGCCCAGCGCGCCGATTTCGTCGCCGGTGTTCACCTGCACATGCGCGGCATCGTAGTCGCCCCGCTTGAGCGCATCGCTTGCGTCGATCAGTCGTCTGACTGGCCGCACGATCGAGCGCGCGAAGGCCAGTGCGAGCAGCACGAAGACCACGCCCACCGCAGCCAGGCTGTAGAGCACCTGATGGAACATGCGCTGCAGTGGAGCCTCGAAGCTCTCGTGGGTTTCGGTGACGCCGACCACCCAGTCGTGGCCGGCGACCGGCGCGAAGCCGGCCACTTCCTCGGTTTTCGTGATCGTCGAGGGGTAGTCGAGGTTGCCTTCGCGCTGTGCGCCGATCATTGCGCGCGCCAGCGCCGGCATGCCGAGGCTCTCGATGCGCGGGCGGCGAAAGCGCTGATCGGCGGCGATTTCGGCCTGGGTGGCGGGCGATAGCGCATCGAGGCTATGGAAGATCAGGCCGGGATCACGGTGGTGGATCAGCACGCCGTCGCCATCGATCAGGAAGGCGTTGCGATTGGCGTTGTGTGCGCTGTCGACGATCGCGCCGATTGTCTCTGCGCGGATCCGCAAGACGATCACGCCGATGACCTGCCCGCCACGATTGCGCACCGGATGCGCGAGGTAGGCGCCGGAGCGCCCGGCCACGGCGCCGACGATCAGGCTCGTCACATTGGGGCGGCCCGACATGGCCGTCCTGAAATACTCACGAAAGCCGAAGTTGCCCCCGACGACTTCCGGGGCGGTTGAAATCAGGGCGGTGCCGCCCGCGTCCATCAGGGTGAGCAGATGCACGTCCGGGTTGGTGGCGACCAGGGCCGCCAGGCGCATGCGGATGCTCTCCAGCGCCGCTGCGTTGGGGGATTCGAGGCCTGCGATCACGTCACTGTTGTTGGCAATGAACGCCGTCACCCGGCGGCTGTCTTCCAGCAACTGCGACAGCCGCCCGGCCGTGCTCAGCGCCAGATGCTCAAGGCTGCGGCGCTCTGCATGCGCCAGCGCATCCACGCTGCTGGCGTAGTTGTGGTAACCGGTGATGCTCATCGGCACCAGCGCCGCGAACACCAGCGCCAGCGACATTTTCACCGCTAGCGGCCATGAGCCTGGGTGCCAGAGCCAGCGGCCGATTCGCGGCCGCTGACGATCCCGATCCCCCGGCAGCGCGGCCTCGCTGCCGGCCGCCAGCGCTTCCTGCAGGCCAAGACTGGCCGCATGCGCGGCGAACAGCGCCCGGCGGAATGCCTCGACACTTTGCGGGCGATCCTCAGGCCGCAGTTGCAGCGCCCAGTCGATCGCGCGCAGAAAGGCCGCGCTGTAGCGGCCCGCGCCAGCCGCTTCGGCGCTCACATCGGCCTGCGGGGCGGCCTGGCGGTCTGGCGCTTCGCGCGGGCGCTGGCCACACACCATCCAGTACAGCGTTGCGGCGAGGGCGTAGAGGTCGGTCCACGGCCCCTGGTGATCGCCGAGGTACTGCTCGATCGGCGCATAGCCGGGCGTGAGGATTGCCGGCGCATCAACCGCACCGCCGCTTGCCGGCCGCGCGGCGCCGAAATCGAGCAGCACGAGGCTGCCGTCCTCGTCGCGCACGCTGATGTTGTCCGGCTTGATGTCACGGTGCAGTACGCCGGTGCGGTGCACCAGCGCCAGGCCGTCCAGCAGGGGCGCGAGCAAGAGCAGCAGATCGGGCTCCGACACCGGCGGCGCGCCCGCGTCCGCGCCACCCTTGCGCGCACCGAGCAGGCGGCTGAGTGCCGGTGCCGCGCGCCCGCGGCCTTGCCACCAGTCGGTGAGCGATTTGCCGCGCTCGTAGTCCAGCACCATGTAAGCGGTGCGATTCGCTTCGAAGAAGCGCGCCACGCGCACGATGTTCGGGTGGCGGAAGGTCGCCAGGGTGCGGGCCTCGACGAGGAACTGATCGAGCCCGTCGAGCAGGGTGCGGACGTTGTCGATGCGGCGCGGCCGCACCGTGCTGTCACGCGCGCGCTGGGCGAACTGCGCCGGCAGGTATTCCTTGATCGCCACCGACGCATGCAGGTTCACATCGGTCGCGAGGTAGGTGATGCCGAAACCGCCCTGGCCGAGCACTGCGTCGATGCGGTATTCGTGCAAGCGGTAGCCGGCCGGTAGCGCGATCGGCACCGGCCCGCTCGCGGCATGCAGTGCGGCTGCGGCGGCGCCGGCGGGCAGCACCACGGTTGAGTCGTCCGTGGCGGCGGGTGAAGGCCCGGCACGCATTTGCTCGGCAGCAAGCGCTTCGGGGCTCAGCAGCACGGTGTTCTGATCATCCATTTCGCGTGGCGGCTTCCGGTGGGTGGCGGCACGGGTGCTACGATAGTTCAACCCTGCACCGGGAGTGCGTTCCATGCAAGCGAAGCGCGAGTCCGCCGAATCTGCCGCGCCCGCCCCAGCACCGCTGGGTCGCCTGTTCCTTGTTGCAGCGCTGGTGGCGTTCTTCGGCGTGGGCATGAGCGCCTTCCTCAACTACTTCAAGTTCAAGTCCGCGCTGGAGTCGGCCGCGCGCTCGCGCATGGCGGTGCCGGCGCTGGCGGTGCGTGAAGGGGTGCAGGCCTCGCTCGCGCTGGGTCTGCCGCTGGCCAGTGCTGCGGCCGTACCGGATCTGCTGGCGCGCGAGCGCCAGGCCGATGCCGCGATCCGGGCAATTGAGGTGTTCGACGCCGAAGGTCGCGTCGTGTTCAGCGCCGGCGCCGCGGCACCGGGCTCCGCCATCCCGGCCGCATGGCTTGTCGCCGCCCGTGCGTCGGCGGGCGATGCCTGGCATGTGCTGGAGCCCGACAGCGCGGTCCTCGGCTTTTCCCTGCGCAACAGTTTCGATTTGCCGCAAGGCCATGTCGCGGTGCGCTACGCGCTGACCGATCAGCAGCAGGCCCTCGCGCGCATGCGTGCCGCGTTGCAGCGGATTGCGCTGATCGGCGGGGCGGCCACCGCCTTGCTGGCGATGCTGGCGGTGTGGGCCGTGCTGCGTTTCAGTGGCCGGGCGCAGAGCCCTGCGGCGCGATGACTCACCGCGCGCCCCCCTTGCACGCCCGCCTCGCCGCCGCGATCCTGCTGGCCGTCATGTTGGGGCTGGGCTGTGTGTCCTGGGCGACGCAGCAGGCCTTCAACGACAACTTGCAGCCAGAACTCGCGCGCAAGGCGGCGGTGGTGGGCCGCTCGGTCGCCGAGCTGGTGGCCAAGGCCAGCGGCTACGGTATCGCACTGCCCGATCTGGTTGGCGTCGACGCCTATCTGGCCGAGGTACGCCGGCAGCATCCCGAGCTGGCGCAGCTGGCGATCCGCGATGCCGGCGGCGTGCTGCGTTTCGAGCATGGCGAGCGCGCTGCGGCTGCCGGCGTTCAGGTGCCCATCGGCCGCGCGGCGGCGGTGCTCGGCAGCGTCGAGGTGGGTGTCAGCGTGGCCTACCTGCGCAACATCCTGTTCGAAGTGCTGCTCGATCTGGCGGTGGTGTTCGTGGTGGCGGTGTTCCTCACGCGCGAGCTGCTGCAGTTCATCACGGCGACTGATCCGCGCCTGGGCGCCGTGCCCGGCAGTGGTGGCGCCTTGCTTGCGCGCATGCGGGTGCCCTTGTTCCTCTTCATGCTGGCCGAAGAGCTGACGCGCGCCTTCGTGCCGGGCTTTGCGCGCACGCTGCTCGGCGCGGACACGGCGGTGTCGGCGGATGTGGCGGTGGGCCTTCCGATCGTGGTGTTCATGCTCGTTGTTGCGCTCGGCCAGCCGCTGCTGGCGAGCTGGAGCGAGCGGATCGGGCTGCGCGCCGCGATGCAGTGGGGCGCGCTGATCGGCTTCGTGGGGCTTGCGGGCGCCGCGCTGGCGCGCGACCTCACCACATTCATGCTGTGGCGCGCGCTGTGTGGATTGGGCTACGCCATGGTGTTTGTGGCCGCGCAGGCTTTCGTGATTGCGCACACCACGCAGGCCGAGCGCACCCGCGGCTTCGCCCTGTTCGTCGGCGCGATCATGGTGGCGGCGGTCTGTGGGCCGCCGCTGGGCGGCATCCTCGCCGATCATGTTGGCGCGCGCGCGCGCGGGCTTCGCGGTGGCTGCGGCGATTGCGCTCGTTGCGGGCCTGGCGGTGCGCTTGCTGCCGCCCGCGGCGGCGTCGCAGGCCAGCCTGACGCCCGCCCTCGCCTTGCGCGATCTGGCGCGGGTGCTTGGTGAGCGGCGCTTCCTGCTGATCACGCTGCTTGCCGCAGTGCCGGCCAAGCTGATCCTCGCCAGCTTCTGCTTTTATCTGGTGCCGATCTACGTGCTTTCGCTCGGTGCGCCCACTGCGGCGGCCGGGCGGGCGCTGATGGTCTACGCGGTGGTGCTGGTGCTGGTGTTGCCCTGGGCGGCGCGGCTGGCCGAGCGTGGCGTATCGCAGGTGTCGCTGGTCGGTGGCGGGCTGTGCCTTTCCGCGCTGGGTGGCTTTGGCTTGCTGCTGTGGGGCGGGGTGGGGCCGGTGTTCCTGGCGATGGCCTTGCTCGGGCTGGGGCAGGGGCTTTCGATCGCGGCGCAGAGCAGTTTGCTGTCGCTGGCCTGCGCCGATGAGATTCGCGCGCACGGCACCGGCGCCCTGTTCGGCAGCTACCGGCTGATTGAGCGGCTTGGCAACGCCAGCGGCCCGCTGCTTGCCGGCGTGCTGGTGGCGGCGCTTGGCCATGCCGGCGCCTTCGCCCTGATCGCCGCGCTGGTGCTCGGCTGCGGCCTGCTGTTCCTGGTGCTGGCGGGCGCCTTGCGCGGCGTGCATGTTGCCGAGGTGCGCGCATGAAGGCGCGCTGGCCGATCCTGCTGATGATGCTGGCGATCTGGCTGCAGCCGGTGCAGGCGGCGCAGCCCTTCCGCATCTATGCGGTGACCTACCGTGGCGCCACCGAGGTGGAGCGCGGCTTTGCCGACTACTTTGCGGCGCGCGGCATCCCGGTCGAGATCACCTACCGCGACATCGCGCTCGACACCTCGCGCCTGCCCGCGCTGGTGGAAGAGATCCGCCGCACGCGGCCTGACCTTGTCTACACCTGGGGCTCGGGCGTCACGCTGGGGATTGCCGGGCCGTGGGATCAGGCCGACCCGGCGCGATACATCACCGACATCCCGGTGGTGTTCAGCCTCGTCGCGGCGCCGGTGAGCGCGCGCATCGTGCCGGCCATGCAATCGTCGCGGCGCAACGTCACCGGCGTGAGCCATCTTGCGAGCGTGGCGGCGCAGATGCAGGTGATGGCCGCCTACCGGGCGTTCGGCTGCGTCGGCGTGCTCTACTCGCCGAACGAACCGAACGCGCTGGCCGTGCTGGATGACTTGCGGGCCGAAGGGCGCAGACGTGGTTTTCGTGTCGAGGCGCGCGCCTTTCGCACCGATGCCGCTGGCAAACCCGTCGCCGCCGGCGCCGAAGCGCTGGTGGGCGAGCTTCGCCAGGCGGGTGCCCAGTGGTTGTACCTGCCGCCGGATTCCTTCCTCAACACCCAGGCCCGGGCGGTGGTGCTGCCGGCTGCCCTGAAGGCCGGCCTGCCCAGTTTTGCCTCGACCGAACCGCTGATGGCTGCCGGCGCGCTGGCCGGGCTGGTGAGCCGCTACTACACGGTCGGCCAGTTCGCCGGCTACAAGGCTGAGCAGATTCTTCTGAACAAACGGCCGCCCAGCCAGATTCCGGTCGAAACGCTGACGCGCTTTTCCTTGCAGGTAAGCCTGCCGGTGGCGCGCCAGCTTGGCGCGCTGCCACCGCTAGCGATGTTCAACTACGCTGAAATGCTGGAGGCCGACTTCGTCGCGCCCACCCTCTCTGCAAGGGAAAACCGATGAGCACATTGCCTGAACTGCCCGCCGCGTGCCGCCTGCGCGGTCTTACCGAAGCCGATCTGCCTGCGCTGATGCCGCTGCATGCGGCGGTGATGGCAGACCTGCGCGATCCCTCACTGTTCCGCCTCGCGGGTGGGCCGGAGGCCTTTTTCAGCAGCCACGTCGGCGCCCGTGGCGAGAGCTGGGGCGTCTTCCTGGCTGACGAACTGGTGGCCTATGCGTCGCTGACGCTGCCGCGGGCCGACGATCGCGACAACTATGCGCGGGATCTGGGCTGGCCGCCCGAGCGCGCCGCCCGCGTGGCGCAGCTGTCGGCCGCGATGGTGGCGCCCGAGCACCGCCGCCTTGGCCTGCACGGCAAGTTGATCGACATCCGCATCGCCCGCGCGCAGGCGCTTGGCTTGCCGGACCTGCTGGTGCGGGCCGCGCCGGCCAATGCGCTGTCGCGACAGACCTTGATCGAGCACGGCTTTGCGCTGGTGTGGCTGGGCGTGCAGGCGGAAGGTTCGCTGCGGCATATCTTCTGGCGGCCGGCGGATCGGATGGCGACCGGCGCCGACGACGCCGGCGTGATCTGGGCGGACGGCGCCGACCTGGAGGCGCAGCGGGTCTGGCTCGCGGCCGGGCGGCGCGGGGTGCGCGCGCGCGAAGCGGACCATGCGATCGGATTCGCGCTGCCGCCGGACTGAGCCGGCGCATTTGCTACCATCCACGCCAGTTTGAATCGAGGCAGCCGCAGCATGACTTACAACGAATCCTCCTTCCGCGTTCTCAAGGGCCTTGAGCCCGTGCGCTCGCGCCCCGGCATGTACACCCGCACCGACTCGCCGGCGCACATCATTCAGGAGGTGATCGACAACGCCGCGGACGAAGCGCTGGCCGGTTTCGCCAAGCGCATCCACGTGGCGATGTTCCGTGACGGCTCGGTCGCGGTGACCGACGACGGCCGCGGCATCCCGGTCGGCCTGCACCCGGTGGAAGGCGTGCCGGTGGTGGTGCTGGCCTACACGGTGCTGCACGCCGGTGGCAAGTTCGACAAGACCTCCGGCGCCTCGGCCTACGCCTTCTCGGGCGGCCTGCACGGCGTGGGCGTGGCGGTGACCACGGCGCTGTCGCTGAAGGTGGCGGTGGATGTGCGGCGCGAGGGCAAGGCCTGGCATGTGGAGTTTGCCGACGGCGGCCGCACGATCAGCGAACTGGCCGACATGGGCGCCTGCGGCAAGCAGACCGGCACCCGCGTGCATGTGTGGCCGGATCCGAAATACTTCGACGCGCCGCGCGCCTCGCTGGCCGAGATCGAGCGGCTGTTGCGCTCCAAGGCGGTGCTGTTGCCGGGCGTGACGGTGACGCTGGAAGTGGAGCAGGCCGACGGCAGCTTCGTGAAGACCGAATGGCGCTACGCCGACGGCCTGACCGGCTATCTGCGCGAGATGGCCGGCGGTGTCGACCCGCTGGTGCCGGTGTTCGCGCAAGAGAAATACGCCGGGCAGGACGAGGACTTCGCGCCCGGTGAGGGCGCGGCCTGGGCCTTTACCTGGTTCGACGGCTTCGTCGGCAGTGAAAGCTATGTGAACCTGATCCCCACGGTGAACGGCGGCACGCATGAATCCGGCCTGCGTGGCGGCGTGTTCGAGGCGGTGAAGTCCTTCGTCGAGCACCATGCGCTCTTGCCGCGCGGCGTGAAGCTGCAGCAGGACGATGTGTGCGGCAAGATGAGCTTCCTGCTCTCGGCGCGCTTGCTCGACCCGCAGTTCCAGGGCCAGGTGAAGGAAAAGCTCAACTCGCGCGAAGCGGTGAAGCTGGTGTCGACGATGGTGATGCCGCTGTTCGAAGCCTGGCTGAACCAGAACGTCGAGCAGGGCAAGGCAATCGCGGAACTGGCGATCAAGCAGGCGCAAAGCCGCCTGAAGGATGCGCAGAAGGTCGAGAAGAAGAAGACCTCCGGCGTCGCGGTGCTGCCCGGCAAGCTCTCGGACTGCGAGAGCGAGAACATCGCCGAGAACGAGCTTTACCTTGTCGAGGGCGATTCGGCCGGGGGGTCGGCCAAGCTCGCGCGCAGTCGCGAGACGCAGGCGATCCTGCCGCTGCGCGGCAAGGTGCAGAACTCGTGGGAAATCGACCCCAACCGCCTGTTCGCAAACAACGAGATCCACGACATCGCGGTGGCGCTGGGCGTGGACCCGCACACGCCGGAAGCACCCGAGTCGGTGCTGACCAACCTGCGTTACGGCAAGGTCATCATCATGGCCGATGCGGATGTCGATGGCTCGCACATCCAGACCCTGCTGCTGACGCTGTTCCTGCGCCACTTTCCGGTGCTGGTGGCGCGTGGCCATGTGTGGATCGCGCTGCCGCCGCTGTATCGCGTGGATGTGCCGGCCTCGGGCAAGAAGCGCCCGGCGCGTCGGCTCTACTGCCTCGACGAGCGCGAACTGGCCGCAGTGCGCGATCGCTTGGTCAAGGAAGGCGTCAAGCCCGAGCAGCTTGAGATCGGCCGCTTCAAGGGCCTCGGCGAGATGAACCCCGAGCAGCTCAAGGAAACCGCGATGGACCCGGCCACCCGCCGTGTGCTGCCGGTCACGCTGGACGACGTGGCGCTGAGCGAAACCGAGGAATTGTTCGACCTGCTGATGGGCAAGGGCGAGGCCTCGGGCCGCCGTGCCTGGATGGAAGCCAAGGGCAACCTGGTCGAAGCCGACCTTTAACGGCCGGCGGGGCGGCCGCGGGCGCGATGCCGGTGGCCGGGTGTGTGGTGCCCGCTTGCCGATAGCGCGCTGGCATGCAGTGCCGGCGTCTGCGAGCAAAACAAGCTCTGCGTTGCCCCGGTGCAGCGTGGGCTGAGTATCCTGCAGGGGGCGTGCTACACGCCGCGATCACATCCCCCGTAGTCTTCGCCCGCCACCCGGTGCGTGATGTTCGCGGGCAAGAGCCTGGGGTGGTACGCCTGCGGGTGGAGGAGACCCTGGCGTAGCGGGCCGCGCGGCTGCACGAGCGGCGCACCACGGCGCCACGGCGGCTCGATGAGCCGACCCCGCGCTCAAGGGCGTGTATTCCGGGCCGTATTCAATAAGGGTGCTTGGATTGCGGGGGCGGTTGATGAGCCGGACGAACGATGTTTCAGCTATGCGGCGGCGCCTCCTGCAGGCCGCCGCAGCCCTTGCGGGCGGGCTGTTGAGCGCTTGCGAGCAGCCTGCGGCCCCTTCGGTGGCGGCACCGCCCTTGCGGATTGCAATGGATCTCTGGGCGGGCTACTACCCTTTGCTGCTGGCGCAAGAACTGGGCTACTTCAAGGCCGCCGGCCTTGAGGTGGAGGTCAGCATTCCGGAGAACACGCGGCGCTTGTTGAGCGATTTTTCCGCCGGGCGTTACGACGGCGTCTGCGTTTCAATGGGCGACATGGTGACGCTGACCCGGAGCGCGCCGGCGATCAGCATGGTGCTTGCGTCGGACGAGTCGGCTGGCGCAGACGTGCTGCTCGGGCGTGCCCCGCCCGCTTCGGCCGCGGCGCTCAAGGGCAAGCGTATCGGGACATCGCTGACTGGTTTTGGCGAACTACTGGTGCTGCGATTCCTGGCGCGCTTCGGGCTTTCGTTCGATGACGTCAAGCTGGTCAACGCCGATGCCTCAGAGGTGCTGGCGATGCTTGAAAAGGGCGAACTCGACTTTGGCCATACCTGGGAGCCCTACGTCAGCCAGGCCAAGGCCAAAGGCTATGCCGCGATCTTTTCGAGTGCCGACACGCCGGGCCTGATCATTGACGGGCTGATCTTTCATCGT
This sequence comes from Niveibacterium sp. 24ML, assembly GCF_026586805.1. Classification (GTDB taxonomy): domain Bacteria; phylum Pseudomonadota; class Gammaproteobacteria; order Burkholderiales; family Rhodocyclaceae; genus Niveibacterium. The sequence continues at coordinate 164,739 of NZ_JAPFHA010000004.1, forward strand.
TCCGTGATCGAGGCGCGCACCGATGCGTTGCGGCTGCTGCTGGCAAGCTGGTTCCGCGCCCTGGCGTGGTGGAACAGCTACCCGGCCGAGGGAGACCAGCGCCTGCTGGCCCTGCTCAAAGGCAAGACCTCCGATGTCAGCCGCCGGGGCATCCGCCTGCTGGGCCTTGCGGACAACCGGGCGAAGTTCCGCCCCGGCGACACCGACGCATCGGCCTTCCACGTGGTGGACCAGTTTGTTGAACACTTCGTTGGGCGCGGGTACCTGGTGCGCCGCCCCAAAGCCCTTGATCTGATCGACCCCCGTCTGCTGCCGTGAGAATCCGTACCCGCCTGCTGCTGACGCTGGTCGCTGTTGCGCTGGTGCCGCTTTACATCGCGGCCGCCTTCGCCTTGCGCGCCAACGAGCGGGTGCGCGTGGCGCACGAGGATCGCGCCCTGCTCGGGCGGGCCGCCGAGCTGGCGGTGGCGGTTGATACCTTCGCCGCGGCCACGCTCGAAGGCGTGCGCGCCGACGGGCAGTTGCCGGCCCTGCGCGCCTATCTGGCGGCCGATGAGCAGCAGCGCGCGCAGCGTGTGAACGAGGTGCTGGAAACGCTGCGCAACACCGTCATCAAAGACCCAATCCATACCACCTCTGCGGCGCTGCTTGACCGCGAAGGCACCGTGCTGGTCGACACCGATCTGAGCGGGCGCGGCAAACGTGAGGCAGGCAGCCCCTGGTTCCAGCGTGCGGTGGCACAGGGCTTGCCGGTCCTCTCCGGGCCGGATTTCAGCGAGCAGGGCGCTGTGCTGTGGGCCTCTTCCCCCCTGCGCGACGGGCGGGGTGAGATCGTCGGCGTCCTGCGGCTGCGGATTTCCGCCGTGCGCCTGCAGGAATTCGTGCGCCGCGCGCAGGGCTTGCACGAATCCGGCGCGCTCTTCTCGGTGCTGTTCGATCAGGCCGGCCTGGCCGTTGCGCATGGCTACGATGCCCGCCTGCAAGGCAAAGCGGTGTGGGCGGCCGAGGCGGACGTGGCTCGTGCAAGCGGCCTCCAGGCCGCTGTGCCGGGAGCAGTGTGGTCGACACTGCGTGCGGGCCTGAACTGGGCCGATCTGACGGGCGACCGCCGCGCCGACCGCGTGGCCGTGGTGGAGTTGCTCAACGCCCCGTGGCGGCTTGCAATGGTTGATCCGCGTGACGACTACTTTGCCGCGTACCGCCGTTCGACGCTGGTGGTGGCCCTGCTGGTGGCGCTGGTGTCGATCCTGATCGTCGGGGCGGCCTGGCTCGTGGCGGCGGGCATTGCCAAACCGATCGCGCAACTGACGGACGCGGCCCAACGCATTGGCACCGGCGCGCAGGCCGCGCTGCCCACCGGCGCAAGTGGCGAGATCGGCATGCTGGCGCGGGCGTTCGAGCAAAGCGATCAGCGGCTCAAGGAATCGCGGGCGCAGCTTGAGGCCTTCAACGCCACGCTGGAGTCCCGCGTGCAAGCGCGCACCGCCGAACTTCAGCAGGCGCTCGAACGGCTGGAACTGGCGCAGGACGAACTGGTGCGCTCAGAGAAATTCGTTGCGCTGGGTGGCCTGGTTGCTGGGATCTCGCACGAATTGAATACGCCAATCGGCAATGGCGTGACGCTGGCAAGCAGTCTGCGGGATCGCGCCCGCCAGGTGTTGCGCGACGTGGAGGCGAATCAGTTGAAGCGGTCGTCGCTGGTCGAGTACGCCGCCTTCGTCTGCGAATCGGCGGAACTGGTCGAGCGCAATCTGATGCGGGCGGAAGAGTTGGTGGCCAGCTTCAAGAAGGTGTCGGTGGACCGGGTCAGTGAAAAGCGCCGCAGCTTTGACCTGGCCGAAACGGTGCGCGACGTGCTGGCCACGATGGGGCCGCTGCTGCGCAAGCACAAGGTGAGGCTGGAACTCGATCTGGTTGAGGGCGTGACGCTCGACAGTTACCCGGGGCCGCTCGGACAGGTGATCAGCAACTTTGTTAACAACGCGCTGATTCACGGACTCGAGGGTCGCGAGGAGGGCTGCATACGGGTCACTGCGCGGCTGCTCGATGCCGGGCTGTGCGAGCTGTCGTGCGAAGACGACGGTGTCGGGATTTCCGCAAGTACGGTCAAGCGGATTTTCGATCCCTTCTTCACCACCAAACACGGCCGCGGCGGTAGCGGCCTGGGCCTGAGCATCGTGTACAACCTGGTGGTCGGAGTGCTCGGCGGCCGCATCGATGTGGATGGCCGGCCTGGCCTTGGCGCACGCTTTGTGATGACCATACCCCTCGTGGCGCCGAATGGCGGGAATGCTGATCAGGCAAGGATTTCGTGACGACTTTGCGCATTCATTACGGATTTTTGATGCAGCGCACAAGTCAAATTGAATATCCGCCTGATGTCATAAAAATCTTCTAGAACCGATCCCGCGAAAACCGCAGTTTTCGATAAGCCGGCAGCTCGGGGCACGGCACACTGCGACGCCAGCAAGCAACACGGCTCCTGTTGCTTGCTGGCGTCGCAAGACGTGTATCCCCCAACGAGTGAGCAAGAGGTGAACCATGAAAAAACTGCTAATCGTTCTGGCCGCATTCCTGCTGGCCGCCAACGCTCACGCTGCTGACGAGATCAAGTTGCTGCGTTCGCAAAGCACGGTGTCGTCGAAGTACGGCGTGAGCAGCCAAAGCATCCGGTTCGAGGTGATCGTCAAGAACATCGCGTACGCCAAACAGGTGTATGTGCACCTGAAGAAGCCCGACGGCAGCTGGATTGATACGCCCCTGTCGTTCATGCGTGCCGCTGATGCGGGCCGTGAAGTGTGGGCAGGCAGCTATACCGATGTGAACGAGACCAACACCGGCCCGAGCTTCAAGACCTTCGACCTGGAATTCGCGCTGCGCTACAAGGTCAATGGCGTGGAGTACTGGGACAACAACGGTGGCAACAACTACAAGCAGGCACGTGACAGCGGCAGCATGCTCTTCGGCACCAATGTGCTGGCCCGCGTGAATGACTTGAACAACCCGGCCTGGATCTACGGCGGCCTGTTCTACGGCAGCGTGACCTTGCAGAACCTGGCGGCGAACAAGCAGGTCAAGGTGGTCTACTCGACCGATGGCTGGCAGACCAGCAAGACCGCCTGGGCGAGTTTCAGCCCGACCTTCTGGTTTGGCGGCTACAGCAGTGCGGCCAACCCCAACCAGTACGGCGCCGAAGAGTGGAACTTCCAGCTCGACGTTGGTACGACCGCAAGCAAGGTGGAATACGCGATCGGCTACATCGTCAATGGCACCACCTACTGGGACAACAACTTCGGCCGCAACTACCTGCAGCCGCTCAAGCAGAACTGAGCCTCGCCTGATGGTTTGACGCCGTTGCCGTGCGCGACGGCGTCGTCTGCCCCCTGCGGCGGGCCTGGCCCGCCACCGTTTAGCACGCATCGTTCCGCCGTGTCGCAGCGCTTCGCGAGGCGTCGCTACGTGCGCAAGAAGGAGTTGATCTCATGAGACGAATCATCCTTGCCCTGCTGTTGCTGGTTTCCGCGGGTATCGCATCGGCTGCCGACGAAGTGCGCCTGCTGCGTTCGCAGAGCACCGTGTCCGCCTACTATCAGGTTGGCTTGCAGTCGGTCCGCTTCGAGGCACTGGTCAAGAACATGGCGTACGCCAAAGAGGTTTACGTTCACCTGAAGAAGCCGGATGGCAGCTGGATCGACGTGCCGCTTGCCTACAGCCGCCCGGCGGATAACGGCCGCGAAGTCTGGGCTGCGAACTATCAAGACAGCACGGAGACCGGGCCCATCTATCAGAGCTGGGATCTGGAATTTGCGCTGCGCTACAAGGTCAACGGTCAGGAATACTGGGACAACAATGGCGGCGCGAACTACAAGCAGGCCAAGGATTCGGGCAGCCTGATGCCGCAAGCACCGGTGCTCGCACGCTACGTCGATACCGGCAACCCGGTCGTGGTGTATGGCAACCGGTACTACGGCAGCGTCAGCGTGAAGACCCTCGGCGCCAACCGTCAGGCCGAGATCCGCTACACCACCGATGGCTGGAAGACCAGCAAGACCGCCTGGGCGGTGTGGAACGGCGATTTCTGGCGCAGCTACTACAGCAGTGCGACCAACCCGAACCAATACGGCGTCGAAGAGTTGGCGTTCGGCCTGCAACTGGCGCCCGGCGCCACCCGGATCGAGTATGCCGTCGGCTACACCGTCGATGGAAAAACGTACTGGGACAACAACTACGGCCGCAATTACAGCGTCGCGGTACAGCAAAACTGATAACCGTTTTTGTCTGTGTTGCGAACAAAAACGCCCCGAAAACGGGGCGTTTTTTCTTGGCAGGCGGAGCGTGAAATTTATTCCTCAGTCCGGCAGATCCTTGCGCAGCTGAACCGGCTCACTGATGCGCTTGCGCAGGCGGATGTTGATCATTTCCACGCACACCGAGAAGGCCATAGAGAAGTAGATGTAGCCCTTGGGCACATGGGTGCCGAAGCCTTCCGCGATCAGCGTGACGCCCACCAGCACGAGGAAGGACAGCGCGAGCATCTTCACCGTCGGGTGGCGGTCGACGAACTCGCCGATCGGGCGTGCGGCGAACATCATCACGCCCACCGACACCATGATCGCGGTGACCATGATCGACAGATTGCTCACCAGCCCGACTGCGGTGATCACCGAGTCGAGCGAAAAGACGATATCGATGATCGCGATCTGCACTAGCACCGACGCGAAGGCTGCCTTCGCGGCGCTGGCCGCATGGACTTCATCCGCGCCTTCAAGTGCGTTGTGGATCTCGTGCACGCTCTTCCACAGCAGGAACAAGCCGCCGCCGATCAGGATCAGATCGCGCCCGGTAACGCCGCGCTCCAGGAAGGGCGCGACGAAGAGCGGTTCCTTCAGCTGCATCAGCCAGGCCAGCGATGCGAGCAGGGCAATCCGCGTGCCCATCGCCAGCAGCAGGCCGAGCCGGCGCGCGAGGTTGCGTTGTGATTCGGGCAGGCGGCCGACCAGAATCGAGATGAAGATGATGTTGTCTACACCCAGAACGATCTCAAGCGCGGTCAGCGTTGCGAGCGCAACCCAGGCATTCGGATCAGCCAGCCATTCCATGTTCGAGCCTTGAAGAAAGCAAAGCGCGGATTATCCCCGTGCCTTCGGGCACGGGGAAGCGCGGGGCGGTCAGGGTTCCAGCAGGTCTGCCAAGACCACGCCACCGGCAGCCGTGCGTGCCGGATCGGGGGCGTCGTGCAGTACCAGCCAGCGCGGCTGCGCGGCGCCGGTGGGGGGCGGCGGCAGCAGCCCGTCGGGGATGCGCGTCAGGGCCTCGGCGCGGTCGGTGCCCACCCCATGGTCGAGCGAGAGTTCTTCGCTCACCACGCCTTCCCACAGCATTTCGTCGGATTCGTTGGCGTCCAGCGCCAGGGCCGCGTCGCGCCAACGGAACAGGCGGATCGCGCCGTCCAGCGCCATCGTCGGGCCGGCCAGCAGCAAAAGGTCGTCGCCCTCCCAGTGCAGGTCGCGCACGCCAAGCCCGGCCAGCTTGATGAAGTGCTTGCGCAGCGCCGCGCCGCCTTGCTTGGCCAGCCGCAGCTCGCCCTTCTTTTCATTGCAGCGCAACTCCAGGAGGCATGACCAGCCGCGCAAAACCGGCCCGCGCAGGCCTGCCAGAATCTGTTCGCCGCGCACCGCCAGGCCTTCCACATCGAAGCCGTTGTCCTTGCCGGGCAGGGTGAGAAAGGGCGCCAGGTGCACATCCTCGGCAATCGCTCGGGTCAGGTCATTGCTTCGCGTATCGCCGCGCAGGCGCGTGGCGCAGCGGCCGTCGCGCGCCTCCCGCACCGGTTGCAGGCGGCCCTTGGCATCGGCTTCAAGCGGGATGCGTGCGAGCAGGCAACGATTGCCATCGCGCTCGATCGTCGCGAGTCGCTTGATGTTCTCGGTGGGTTTGCGGCCGGTTTTCGGGTTCTTGCGCTTGAGCCCGTGCGAACCCACCAGCCAGAGCCAGCCGTCTACCGCGTCGAGGCCCTCGATGTCGGCCTCGATCTCTGCGGCGTCAGGCAGGTCCAGAAAGGCTGCGAGCGGGAAGGACGCCGCTTCGCCGTAGCGCAGCGCTTCCTTGCCCAGCGGCGGCAGGCGCGTCAGGCGGGTCAGCGCGCAGGCTTCGTCGCCGGCCACCCAGAGGTCCTCGCCAAGAAAGGCGGCGCCAGAAAGGTTGGTGCTGACCAGCGCCTGGTCGCCGAACTCAAGGCGCACCGCGTGGGAGATGGCTTTCTTGGGCATGTCATCGCTCGCAATCGGGCTTGGGAGTGCCGATCATAGTCGCGACGGGTGCCGCCGGATACCGCGCCGGTGTGACAAGCCTGCGATAATCGCGCGGTTTCCATGCACCACCCAACCGGTTTGCCCATGCACAACGAGCCTGATCCGAATCGCGACCTCGATCTCTTCGACGAAGAAGCCGCGCCCACGCCCGAAGAGGCGCCGACCGAGCCGGCCGAACCGCCCGCGCCACCGGCGCCGCCCACGCTCACCGAGCTGCCCGACGATCACCTGCCGATCGCCGCCTTCGCCGAGCGTGCCTACCTGGCCTACGCGATGAGCGTGGTGCGCGGCCGCGCACTGCCGCAGGTGGAAGACGGCATGAAGCCGGTGCAGCGCCGCATCCTGTATTCGATGCACGAGATGCGGCTTAACCCTGGCGCCAAGCCGGTGAAGAGCGCCCGTGTGGTCGGCGACGTGATCGGCAAGCTGCACCCGCACGGTGACACTGCGGTGTACGACGCCGCGGTGCGGCTGGCGCAGGATTTCACACTGCGCTACCCGCTGATCGAAGGCCAGGGCAACTTCGGCTCGCGCGACGGCGATGGCGCCGCGGCAATGCGTTACACCGAAATGCGCCTCACGCCGCTGGCCGAACTGCTGCTGGGCGAGATTGACCGCGGCACGGTGGACTTCGTACCGAACTACGACGGCGCCTGGCAGGAGCCCAAGCTCTTCCCGGCGCGGCTGCCGATGCTGCTGCTCAACGGCGCATCCGGCATCGCGGTCGGCATGGCCACCGAATGCGCGCCGCACAACCTGCGCGAGGTGTCGGCCGCAGCGCAACTGTTGATCAAGAAGCCCGAATCGACGCTCGATGATGTGATGGCGTTGTTGCCGGGCCCGGACTTCCCCGGCGGCGGCCAGATCATCTCGCCGCCGCAAGCGCTGCGCGACGCCTACGCCGGCGGCCGCGGCAGCCTGCGGATGCGCGCGCGCTGGCGCGTCGAACCGCTCGCACGCGGCGCGTGGCGCATCATCGTCAATGAGATGCCGCATGGCGTGTCGGTCTCCAAGGTGCTCTCCGAGATCGAAGCGCTGACCAACCCGCAGCCGAAGACCGGCAAGAAGGAAGTGTCGGCCGAGGAGAAGGCGACCAAGGCGCTGGTGCTGGGCGTGCTCGATACCGCGCGCGACGAATCCTCCGACAAGGAGGCGGTCCGCCTGGTGCTCGAACCCAAGAGCCGCACGCAAGACCCGGAAGAGCTGATGCGGGTGCTGCTGGTGCACACCTCGCTCGAATCCTCGGTGTCGATCAACCTCACCGTGATCGGCCGCGACGGCCGCCCGGCGCAGAAGGGCCTGCTGGCGGTGCTGCATGAGTGGATCGCATTCCGCTTCGACACCGTCGAGCGCCGTACGCGGCACCGCCTGGGCGAAGTCGACCGCCGCATCCACATCCTCGAAGGCCGCGCCATCGTCTGGCTCCACATCGACGAGGTGATCCGCGTGATCCGCGAGGCCGAGGAGCCCAAGGCCGAGCTGATGGCGCGCTTCAAGCTTAGCGAAATCCAGGCCGAGGACATCCTCGAGATCCGCCTGCGCCAGTTGGCGCGCCTTGAGTACATCAAGATCGAATCGGAGCTCGCCGAGCTGCGCGTCGAACGCGCCAAGCTGGTCGAGCTGCTCGAAGACCGCGCCGCGATGACGCGCCTGATCCTCAAGGAAATCGTCGAAGACACCAAGAAATTCGGCGACGACCGCCGCACGCTGATCGAAGCCGCGCAGGCGGTGGTGGCGGCCGAAGCGCCGGTGCTCGACGAACCGGTCACGGTGATCCTGTCGCGCAACGGCTGGGTGCGCGCGCGCCAGGGTCATGGCGTCGATCGCGCCGCGCTGACCTACAAGTCCGGCGACGGCGAATTCGCGGTGATCGAAACACGCACGCCCTGGCCGCTCTTGATCATCGACACCCAGGGCCGCGCCTACTCGGTGCGCATCCAGGATCTGCCGGGCGGGCGCGGCGACGGCGTGCCGCTCACCACGCTGATCGAACTGCAGAACGGCGCACGTGTCGCACAGGCCTTGTCAGGCGATCCTGCGAAGGAATACCTCTTCGCCAACTCCGGCAGCTACGGCTTCATCACCACCTTGTCCGAGCTCGCCGGCCGCAATCGCGCCGGCAAGGCCTTCATGACGCTGGAAGACAAGGAAGAAGTGCTGCGCCCGGTGCCATGCGAAGGCGAGTGGATTGCCGCGGCCTCGGCCAACGGCCGCCTGCTGTGGTTCCCGCGCGCCGAGATGAAGGTGATGCCGCGCGGCCGCGGTGTGATCGTTATGGGGCTGGACGACAAGGAAACCCTCAACGCGGTGGCCTGCCCGGCGGAGCCTGTCGTCACCGTCAACGGCATCGGCCGCGGCGGTAAGGAGATCGCGGTGGAAGTGAAAGGCGTTGCACTGCAGGCCTGCGTCGGCAAGCGGGCACGCAAGGGCGCGGCGATCGCGCCGAAGGTCAAACCGTCTGGCATGGACTGATCGGTCATGGCGCGCCTGATCATCCTGACCGGCGCGCCCAATGCTGGCAAATCGACGGTGGCACGCCTGCTCAAGGCGCAATGCGAGCGCCTTGCCGTCATCGAGGTCGACGACTTGCGCGCCTGCATCGCGTGGATGGATCTGGCCGAGGCGGTGCCGCTCAACCTGATCAACGCCTGCGACGTGGCGAACAACTTCCTCGCGCACGGCCTGGATGTCTTGTTCGTCTATCCACTTTCGGATGCCGATTTCGCCTTCATCCGGCCGCGCTTTGCGCCCACGCAAGAAATCTTGAGCCTTGCCTTGTGGTGCGCGCCGGAGCAGAACGCCCAGTGCCGTGGCACGCGCGAGCTCTCAGACTGGGAGCGCGAGCGAATCCGGTGGATGCACGCCGACGGCATGGCGCGACCGCGCTTTGCACAGATCGTGGATACCACGCACATCAGCGCGCAGACCGTCGCGGATGAGGTGATCCGGATTTGCGGCCTGAACGCGAGGCCTGCATCGACCTGAGCCGTCGGTGTGTGGCTTCTTGCAGACCTGGCGCGCTTCAGTAAACGGGTGGCAAGAGGGCTTGTCTGATCAAAAAAGGGGGGCCGTGACACGGCCCCCTTTTGCTTGCATGCCCCGCCTCGGCCGACGGGGTCGCTCAGCCCACAAACAAGGCGGCGAAGAAGAAGGCAAAACCGGCCATCAGCACACCATTGATGGTGGTGTCGACCTTTCCGGGTTTGGGAATCCACGACGGCAGATCCGCATGGTCATACGGCTCGCTGGGCTTGAGGTTCATGATGTTGCACTCCATGGGCAACGCGGCCGCTCCGGTTTTGCACGCAAAGGCTCACCCGGCCGCTTGATAGGTCATCAGCAGGTTCTCCTGGGAATGGGGGGTGGTATGCGCAGTCACGTCGCCGGATTGTGTCCGGCGCAAGAACGCACGTGATGGGCTGAAGGGCGCTTCGAGCATGGCGCAGCGGGCGAGCGCCCGTGCGATTGAAGCGGAAAAAAACGTCGTCAGCCAGTACCGGAAGTATAGAAAGCGGACATGGATTCGCTACCCATTTGTCGCCGAATCGCGACAATTTTGCCGCGTCAGCTTTGTGCGTTTTTCACTTGCAAGTGCGGGTCGAGCGCCTCGCGTTCATCGAACACGAAACAGGTGCCGTGGTAGTGCCGCGCGTCGGTCTCTTCGAAGTATTTGAGGATGCCGCCTTCGAGTTGATAGACGTGGTCGAGGCCCAGTTCGCGCATGTAGATCGCAGCCTTCTCGCAGCGGATGCCGCCGGTGCAGAAACTCACCACGGTCTTGCCTTCCAGCTCGTTGCGGTGTGCTGCCACCGCGGCCGGGAACTCGGTGAACTTGGTGATCCGCCAGTCGATCGCCTTGTCGAAAGTGCCGAAGTCCACTTCAAAGCCGTTGCGGGTGTCGAGTGTGACCACCGGGCGGCCGTCGTCGTCCACGCCCGCATCCAGCCAGCGTTGTAGCGTGGCGGCATCCACAGCCGGCGCGCGGCCCTTGGCGGGGCGGATGGTCGGGTGGTTCATGCGGATGATTTCGCGCTTGATCTTCACCCGCAGGTAGCGGAATGGCACGGTATCCGAGCCGCTTTCCTTCACTTCAAGGCCGGCGAAACGCGCGTCGGCGCAGAGTGCATCGAGAAAGCCGCGCACCGATTCGGGCGCGCCGGCGAGGAACAGGTTGATGCCTTCCTCTGCCAGCAGGATCGTGCCCTTGAGTGCACGTTCGCTGGCCTCGGCCAGCAGGCGCGCCCGCAGCGCGTCCAGATCATCGAGCGGGACGAAGCGATAGGCGGCAATGTTCAGGATCGGGTGGTTCATCGGCGGGATGATACCGACTCAGCCCTCGTTCGCCTGCGGCGCCACCTTCAGCACTTCGTCCAGCGTCGTCACGCCGCTGGCGATCTTGATTGCGCCGGATACCCGCAGTGGGCGCATGCCGTCGCGGTAGGCTTGTTCGCGCAGCGCGGCGATGTCTGCGTCGCGGGTGATGAGTTTGCGCAGCGCGGGGTTCATCAGCAGGATCTCGTAGAGCCCCATGCGGCCGGTGTAACCGGTCATGCGGCATTCGAGGCAGCCGACCGGGCGATGGATCTGCGGCGGCCGGTTGGCGCGGAAGGGGGCGACGAGCGCATCCCACAGCTCCCCTTCGTCGTCTTGCATCGGTGAGGCTTGTTTGCAGTGCGGGCAAAGGGTGCGGGCGAGGCGTTGGGCCATCACGCCGAGCAGCGTGGCGCTCAGCAGGTAGGGCGGCACGCCGAGATCCAGCATGCGGGTGATCGCCGCGGGGGCGTCGTTGGTGTGCAGGGTGGAGAGCACGAGGTGGCCGGTGAGCGCGGCCTGGATCGCCATCTCGGCGGTTTCCAGATCGCGGATCTCGCCGATCATGATGATGTCCGGGTCTTGCCGCAGCAGCGCACGCACGCCGTCGGCAAAGCCCAGGTCGATCGAACCTTGCACCTGCATCTGGTTGAAGGCGGGTTCGACCATCTCGATCGGGTCTTCGATGGTGCACACATTCACTTCGGGCGTGGCGAGGTGTTTGAGCGTGGAGTAGAGCGTGGTGGTCTTGCCGGAGCCGGTTGGCCCGGTGACCAGGATGATGCCGTTGGGCTGACGCACCATCGCGTTCCAGCGCGTCTGGTCATCATCGCCAAAGCCCAGTTCGGAGAAATTTCGCACCAGCACTTCCGGGTCGAAGATCCGCATCACCAGCTTTTCGCCAAACGCCGTCGGCAGGGTGGAGAGGCGTAATTCGATTTCCAGCCCCTGCGGCGTGCGGGTCTTGATGCGGCCATCCTGCGGGCGGCGCTTCTCGATCACGTCCATGCGGCCTAGGAGCTTGATCCGGCTGGTCATCGCGCTGAGTACCGACATCGGCAGCTGATAGACCTGATGCAGCACGCCGTCGATGCGAAAGCGCACCAGCCCGATCTCGCGCCGGGGCTCGATGTGGATGTCCGACGCGCGCTGCTCGAAGGCGTACTGCCAGAGCCAGTCGACGATGTGCACGATGTGCTGTTCGTTGGCATCGAACTGACGGTTGGTTTTGCCCAGCTCAACCAGTTGCTCGAAGCTCGCAATGCCGGCCGCGCCGCCAGTGGTGCTGGCGTTCTTGACCGAGCGCGCGAGGTTGTAGAACTCGACCTGGAAGCGTTCGATATCCAGCGGGTTGGCGAGCACGCAGCGGATTTCCTTGCGCAGGATCGGCTGAAGCTCCTTCTCCCACTCGCGCTGGAAGGGCTCGGCGGTGGCGATCACCACCTCGCGCGCCGTCACCTGCACCGGCAGTACGCGGCGTCGCGTCGCGTAGGCGTTCGACATGACGCTGGTAATCGCCGAGAAATCGATCTTGAGTGGATCGATGTGCATGTAGGGCATGCCTAGCGCGCCGGCGAGCCACTCGGTCAGCGTTTCGAGATCGAGCAGCTTGTTCGGCGCCCGCCGCGATTTCCAGTTCATCCCCGCCACCACCACCAGCGGGTGCTGTTGTTGGCGTGCGCTGCGCTCTGCATGCAGCGCCTCCGCTTCGGATGCGTCGATGTGGCCATCCGCGGTCAGCAGGCTCAGCACCTTGCCAAGTGTCAGTCGCCCCTCCTTTGAGCTGGCGGCACGACGGTCGGGGGTGGATGCGGGGGGCGTTGCGGTCATTGCTTGGCGTTCAGAAAGGCGATCAGGCGCCTAGTCTGCCTCAACTGCATCGAGTGGGGGCGGCTATCGCTGAGGCGCGCAGGCGTTCAAGCGCTCAGGCCGGGCGTAGCACAGTGCTGGCGTGCCCGGCGTAGACGCGGTCGATGGTGCGCTCGCCGCGAATGGATGAAGCTACCTCGCCCGCGAGGACGAAGCCGAGTTCTTCAAGCAGGCTTTGCGAGCGCAAGTTCCGCGTGTCGGCCACCGCGCGCAGGCTGACGACGGCGCGCTCTCGCCAGAGCCAATCGACCATGGCGCGGACGGCGGTAATGCCGATGCCGCGTCCCCAGAATGCAGGGGCGATCAGATAGGCCAGCTCGGCTTCGTAATCGCGCATGACTGTGGCCTGGACAATGCCGGCCACCGTGTTCTCCTGAGGCAGCACAACGGCCCAGTTGAGCCACTCTTCATCCAGCCGGGCGGGGGCGCCGGCTGCCAGCCTTGCAAACCATGCGGCCAGTTCAGCCTTTGAGGCGGGCGCTTCAATCGGCACGAAGGCGTACAGGGCCTCGGTCTGGGCGTGCGGCCAGAAGGCCTCGGCGTGCAAGGCCGTGAGCGGGGCAAGTTCAAGGGCGGCGGCGCGGTCAGTCGGCATGGGCGCAAGGGGTGAAACTGCGATGCAATTGGTACCGCAAGTTGGCGCCCGGCGCCAGTGGCGAGTGATCTCCGTGGCGCGGGCGCTGTGCGGCACGCATTGTCGCGATTGCGTCCGCCTTGCGATTCGGGCGTGAAGCTTGCTCAAGGAAACGAGGCTGGCGCCTGCTTGATGTGATCGGGAGGCGGTGGATGCTGCTTCGGCTAGGATCTGCACTCAGTGACACCGGTTGCACCCGGCCCGCGCCGAACGCGCGCGCCATGTCGAGGTAAGGAATGACCACCGCTTCAAGCAATACGCCCGATATCGGATCCGGTATCGACGCAAGCGCCGCCATGCGCTTCCTGCTGCTCGCCGCACGGCTGCTGCTCGAATACAACATGCGATCCGAACTCTTGCGGCGCAAGCTCCTGCATGCGGCACATCACCTCGGGGTCGAGGTGCTTGTTTTTGTCAGCTACCGTGGCGTAACGCTGTTTTCGCCGCAAGGGCGCCAGTTTCATGCGCAGGCACCAGAATTGCGCATCAATGTGGCGGTGAGCACACGCGTGAACCGCGTCATCGACGATCTGTGCGAGCGGCGCATCGATCTTCCGGCTGCGATTGCGGCGCTGGAATCGGTCGAGCGCACTGCGGGCCGCCACAATCGCTGGCTCCTCGCGCTGATATTTGGTGTCGCCGCCGCCGCGCTTGCGCGCCTGTTGCACGCGGACTGGGGGGCGGTGGCCGTCAGTGGCGTTTCGTCCGGGCTCGGCTTGCTTGCGCGGCAAGCGCTGGCGAAGCGGCATGTCGTGCTGTTTGCGCTGCCTTTCACGGCCGCGCTAATCGGCTCCTTGCTCGGCGGGCTGGTGATCCGTCTGGGCTGGACCGAGACACCCGGCTTCTGTCTCATGGTGCCGGCCCTGATGCTGGTGCCGGGGCCGCACCTGATCAATGGCATGTACGACATGATCGAGAACCACATGCAGACCGGCATCTCCCGCCTTGGTCTGGCCACCGGCATTTTGGTCGGTGCCGCGCTGGGCGTGTTCCTTGGCGGCTGGCTGACGCTTGGGATGAGCACCGTTGCCGCGGTGCCGGCCGCTGACGCGCAGCTCACGCTGCTCACCGACGTGCTGCTCGCCGGTTTGGCGGCTTGCGGCTTCGGGGCGTTCTACAACGAGCCGTGGCGCGTGCTCTGGGTTTCCGTGCTGTGCGGCATGGTTGGTCATGGCATTCGCTATGTCGCGATGGAGCACGGTATTGCGCAGGAGATCGCAACGCTGTTTGCCTGCCTCGCCATTGGCGGCATGGCCAACGTGGCGGTCGATCGGCTTCGCGTGCCCTTTGCGGCCGTGGCTTTTGCCGGGGCGGTTCCGATGATGCCGGGGGTATTCATCTACCAGGGCATCGCCGGCGCGATGCAGATCGCCCGCGAGGGTTCTCATGCGGATGCGGCGCTGTTGGCCGGTACCTTCGCGTGCTTCTTCAAGGCGGTTTTCATCGTCGGTGCGATGGGGCTCGGGCTGCTGATCGGCGCGCGAATGGCAGGTCTGCTCAGGCGCCCAAGGCCGAGTGATTCATCACAATCAGACACCGTCTGTCGAAAAATCTGACGAATTTGGCAGACGTGAGGCATCTCGGGGGTTAGCATGCATTTGCGTGCCGACTCGTCGCGCCTGTTGCCGATCTCGCCGTGACCCCGGCGATGGACGTTGCAACCCGGAGGTGTCCCGATGCTTTTTCACGAACCCACGATGGCCATCATGGCCGCAACGATCCATGGCGTGCTTGCACTGGCGCTTCTGCTGACGATTCGCCGCCGCAGCGAGTTGCCCGGCGGTGGTCTGTTCGCGCTGGGCATGGGGCTTGTCGCAGGTGCCTTGGTGCTGCTGGTGGCGGCGATGCTGCTGGGGTTCGCGCCGGGCTTTGTCCTGTTCAACACGCTGGCTGTGATGGGGTTTGTTGCCTTTCTTGAAGGCGTCCGCGCCTTCGAGGGTGGGCGTCCCCGGCATTGGTTGATTCTGCTGCTTGGCGGCATTGCATTTGCCGTCAGCGCCGGTTTTTCGGGAGCCGGCGTGGCAGAGAGCATCCGCGTGAGCGCGGTGTCGTTGATCCTCGTTGTTGTCAGCGGCGCAATTGCCCTGCGGGTGCTGGAGCCCGGCACTGCGGACGAGCAGCCCGCACGTTTGCTGGTCTTGCTTGCTGCCTTGGGTGTTGGGGTGATCTTTTGCGCACGTATCGCATCAGCCTGGATGCCCGGTTTGCTCGAGACGCATGGCGCCCAGACGCGCGCCATTTGCTATGTGGGGGTCAGCGCGATGGCCGTCTTGCTGACGTTGGGCTTCGTGCTGTGGTCCAACTTGCGGCTGGCGTCTCAACTGGCCAGGCTGGCCCGGATCGATGATCTCACCGGCTTCGCCAACCGCCTGTCGCTGACCGAATGTCTCGCCCGGCAGCATGCCCGGGCGCAGCGCAATGGCAAGTCCTACAGTCTGGTGATCCTGAATATCGACCGCTTCGAATCGATTGACGGCGGCTTTGGAACCGTCACCGGTGATCGCGTCATTGCGGAGGTGGCGCGCCGCATCCTGGCAGAAGTCCGCGCCGACGATGTGTGCGCAAGGTTTACCGCCGACGAGTTCTGCATCCTGTTGCCGGACAGCAGCCGTGGCGATGCGCTGCATTTTGCCGAACGGCTTCACCGTGCCATTGGCGCCGCGCCGGTCGAACTGGCCGATGGTTCGATCGCCATCAGCGCCAGCATTGGTGTGGCCGACAGCGAAGAGGGGCTGCGCCCGCATGAAACCGTGCGCCGCGCGGATCTTGCGCTCGCCGCAGCGCGTCAGCAGGGCGGCAATCGCGTTGTGCGCTGGCTGCCGCCGATCGAGGTGCCGCAAATGTCGGCGATGGGGTTTGATAGCGGCCCGCTGACGAGCTTCCTCAGAAGCGGCTCGGGTGCTTGATTGATCACCTGAGTACCATCTGGCCGGCAGTGCGCGAGTGGGCCATGGATGCCCGCTAGCCGCATCGCGAAAGTGTGCGTGAGGCTGCCGATGATCGCTTGGCGTGGCGCGCAAAACCGTGCCCCAAAAACAAACTGGGCCCAAGGCCCAGTTTGTTTTTTCGCCTGTATCGGCGATTGTCCGGCCGCACATGCGGTGCGACCGGTCTTGGGGGAAATCAGCCTGCCTGGCAGCGCGAACGCATCCACGCCACGGCGACTTCACGCGTTGGCAGTGACTCGGACTTTTCGATCATGCGAACGCGGCCGTTCTTCTGTTCGTGGATCTCGGCAAAGAAACCGTCGTTAGCAGCATAAACACCACCGAAAACGCAGTTGCGGCCGGTACCTGAATCCATCACGTCAAGGGGGAGGGGTGCCATGATTATTGTTCCTTTTTAAACTCTCTGTAGCTTGAATTGTAGTGACAGCTCTGGCAGGCACCAATTCAAGCTTCTGATATTTATATGGTTTTCTTGAATGTGTGCGCCGGGGGAGCTATGCGGCTTGTCGGTGCCTGACCGGCCCGGGCACACATTCGTCATGTTTGGGGTTGGGGGTGTTCGATCAGGCGGCGCTGTGCTTGAACCACGGCCGGCTTTGAATCCAGGCTACCGCGCTTTCTTGCGTCGGCAGCACATCGGACTTGCCAAGGCGGCGGATCGAGCCGTCGCGCTGCTCGTGGATCTCGGCGAAGAAGCCATCGTTCGCGGCATAAACGCCGGCAAAAACGTGGGTCGAGCCATTCGAGACTTCCAGAACTTCCAAGGCGTGTTCGCTCATGTTGATTCTCCTGCAGTAGGTCATGCACTGTGCACTGATTGCTTCTTGTGCACAGCACAAAGACTACAGGGCGAAAAGGCGAGTCACCAATTCAAGCTTGCGATCAGAGCATAAACAGGAATTGGTGCGCCGCCGCAGAACTGAAACACTCAGGGATAGAAGGCGTAGAGCTTGTAGCCGGTGGCGGACTGATTGCCCGCATCCAGATAGATCGTGAACGCGATGTCACTGCCGGCCGTAAAGGCCGACGAACCCTTCAGGTTGGGCGGTAACCACACTTCTGGCGGCAGCGCCCGGCGCACAAGCGCACGATTGAACACGTCGGTCAGCGTGACTTCCAGGTGCGGGTAGGCTTGATCGAAGCCGGCCTTGTTGTGCAAGGTGCCGCTCAGTTCGAATTGGCCTTCACCGTCGCCGCGCGGGTGCAGGTCGGATGCGTCGATGCTGATCTGTGCCGACAGTCGTGGCCAGGGCATTGAGCAACCGATCCGGGCGCAAGCTGCTTCAAACAGCGGGCGTGTGGCCGGCAGTTCGCGCGCAATGTCATGCCGCGCCCAGAGCAGACCCTGGCCTGCGGTGATCAGCAGGAGGGCCGCGACTGCCACCGCCCATGGCCAGCCAGCGGGCTCCGCCTCGTGCGATTTTTCCCAGGCAAACTCGTGCCGTTCGTCAGCCGCTTGCGCGGCGGCTTCGGTGTCCGGCGCGGTGGTTTCGTGTTCAATCAGTTCCGGTTCGTCCGGCGCGGTTTCAGTCTCTGCGCCCACCACTGCGCCTGAGGCCGCCACGTGATCCGGCAAGGGGGAGAATCGGTCGTCTTCAAAGGGTTCGAGCGGTGCATCGGGTGCCGCCCAGATGGGGGCGCGCGAAACGCCGGCGGGCGACGCATACGCGGTCACGAATACCGGCTCGCGTGGGTCCGGGTCGCTAGCAAGCTCTTCGGTTTCGAGTGCTTCCTCAACCACTTCATCCGTGTGGCGGGTTTCGTGCGGCGCGCCATGCCAGTCCGAGGCGGTGAGATCGACTTCGGCTTCGTGAGGAGCAGGCCCCCCGCCGTGGCCGCCCGGAATGTCGCCGGCCATGCGCCAGTCAAAGGTCAGCGCGGTCTCTTCATCCGCGCGTGCAGGGCGGACGAAATCGCTGGTGCTGGGTGAAAGGGGGGCGGGCGCGTGCGAGGGCGGTGCGGGCAGTTCATCTGCATCGAGGTCGAAGTCGAGCGAATACGTCGCCTTGACGGGCGTCGGCTCGAGCTCAGGAATCGGCGGCACCAGCTCGGACGTTGTCCGCATGTTCCAGGTGCTGGTGCGGTGTCCTGCCATTGCCGACTGCACTGCGAACGGCTCTCTGGCAGGCGGCGCGTCGGCGCGCGGCGCTGCCGGTGCCGCTGGGGTTGGCGTGGGCGCTGGCACGGAAACCGGCGCTACACTTGCTGCCGGTGATGTTGGTGCTTGAGCCGGTTGGCTGGTCGGGGGCGCCGTTTCCTGCGTGGCATCCGTTTGCTCCGGGGCCTCTGCCGGGGGGCTGTCGATCAGCGATTCAAGTGCCGAGAACGGGGCCTGGCAGTGTCCGCAACGCACGCGGCCGCCACGCGCCCGCAGTTGTTCGGGCTTGACGCGGAACGCGGTGCCGCAATGCGGGCAGCGCGTCATCAACATCAGCGGCTGCCCTCCAGACGCACCCAGCCTTCGTAAGTTGCACCCACCTTCAGCGTGATGTAAGGCGCATAGGCCGCAATCACCTGCTCGGCCTGCGGTTCAAGCACGCCCGAGAGCACGAGTTTGCCGCCGTCTGCGACACAGCCCGCAATGGCGGGGGCAAGGACGCACAGCGGGTTGGTGAGGATGTTGGCGATGACCCGGTCGTAGCGCGCCGTGACCGGCGTGCCGCTGTGAACGACCTCGATCTCGACCTGATTGCGCAGCGCGTTCTCGCGCGTGCTTTCGAGCGCGCGTTCGTCGATGTCGATGCCGACGACTTTGCCTGCGCCGACCTTGGCCGCCGCAATCGCAAGAATGCCGGAGCCGCAGCCGTAGTCGAGCACGCTGCTGCCGGGCGCGATGTTGTCGAGTACCCACTGCAGGCAAAGGCGTGTCGTCGGATGCGAGCCGGTGCCAAATGCCAGGCCGGGGTCCATCTCGATGTTAATTGCAGCAGGGTCGGGGGCGACGTGCCACGAGGGCACGATCCACAGTCGCGGATCAATCTCGATCGGGTCGAACTGGCTCTGCGTCAAGCGTACCCAGTCCTGCTCGGCGATTTCTTCAACGGTGAATGGCGGTACCGCATCAAGCCCGGCCTGCGCAGCCGCTTCTGCGAGCGCAATTGCGAGTTCAACATCGCGGTCGAACAACGCAATGACGCGGCTGTGTTGCCACAATGGCTGAGCCGGGTGCCCCGGCTCGCCAAATTGCGGTACTTCGGCATCGGTGCCGGCGTCGGCATCGTCGATGGACACCGACAAGGCGCCAGCATCCATCAAGGCCTCGGAGAGTGCCTCGGCCTGTGATTCGTCCGCCTGTACTGCCACCTGCAACCACATGGTCTGATCCTCAGTCCTTCTTCGCGAGCTTCGCTTCAAGGTAGTGAATGCTGGTGCCGCCCCGGACGAAATCACCATCGTGCAGCAATTGCTGGTGCAAGGGGATGTTCGTCTTGATGCCTTCGACCACCATTTCCGAGAGCGCAATACGCAGTCGGCGGATGGCCTGTTCGCGGGTTTCACCGTAGGCAATCACCTTGCCGATCATCGAATCGTAATTCGGCGGTACGGTGTAGCCGTTGTACACATGCGAGTCGACCCGGATGCCGGGGCCGCCCGGCGTGTGCCAGTTCGTGATCTTGCCCGGCGAGGGCGTGAATTTGAAGGGGTCTTCGGCGTTGATGCGGCATTCCATGGCGTGTCCGCGCAAGACCACATCCTTCTGCTTGATGCGCAGATGCTCGCCAAAGGCGACCCGGATCTGTTCCTGGACGATGTCCACGCCGGTGATCATTTCGGTGACCGGGTGTTCAACCTGCACCCGGGTGTTCATTTCGATGAAGAAGAACTCACCGTTCTCATAGAGAAACTCGAAGGTGCCCGCGCCGCGGTAACCAATGCGCTTGCAAGCATCGACGCAACGCTGGCCGACCTTTTCGATCGCCTTGCGGTCGATGCCGGGGGCCGGCGCCTCTTCGATCACCTTCTGGTGCCGGCGCTGCATCGAACAGTCGCGCTCGCCCAGATACACGGCGTTGCCATGCTGGTCGGCCAGGACCTGGATTTCCACGTGGCGCGGGTTCTCCAGGTACTTTTCCATGTACACGGTGGCGTTGTTGAAGGCCGCCTGTGCTTCGGTGCGGGTCATCGTGACCGACTGGATCAGCGCGCCTTCCGTGTGCACGACGCGCATGCCGCGCCCGCCACCGCCACCGGCCGCCTTGATGATGACCGGGAATCCGATCGCGCGGGCGATCTTGGTGATTTCCTTCGGGTCGTCCGGCAGTGCGCCGCCGGAGCCGGGTACGCAGGGCACGCCCGCTTCGATCATCGCCTGTTTGGCCGAGACCTTGTCGCCCATCAGGCGGATCGTTTCGGGGCGCGGGCCGATGAAAACGAAGCCGGAATTCTCGACTCGCTCGGCGAAATCGGCGTTCTCGGACAGGAAACCGTAGCCGGGGTGAATCGCTTCGGCGTCGGTGACTTCCGCTGCGGCGATGATGGCCGGAACGTTAAGGTAGCTTTGCATCGATGATGCAGGGCCGATGCAGACCGATTCATCGGCGAGCTTGACGTATTTGGCCGTCGCATCGACTTCAGAATGAACCGCAACCGTGCGGATACCAAGCTCGCGGCAGGCGCGCAGCACGCGCAGCGCGATCTCGCCCCGGTTGGCAATCAGGACTTTTTCAAACATGTGGCGGGCGTCCGTGAAAGGTGTGGAAGGTCGGATGAGGGGGGAGGGCGAGCACGCCCGCAGACCCTTAGCCGATCACGAACAGCGGCTGGCCGTATTCAACCGGCTGGCCGTTTTCAACCAGAATTGCCTTGATCGTACCGGCGGCGTCCGATTCGATCTCGTTCATCAGCTTCATCGCTTCGATGATGCAGAGCGGCTCACCGATCGCGACCGATTGGCCGACTTCGACGAACGACTTCGAGCCGGGGGCGTTGGAGCGGTAGAAGGTCCCGACCATCGGTGATTTGAGAACGTGGCCCTCGGGTTCGGCCGCAGCGGCCGGTGCCGGGCTGGCGCTCACCGAAACGGCCGGCGCGGCCGCCGGGGCGGCCATCTGCACATAGTGCTGGGCCGGGGCAGCCGCCGAGGCCGGGGCGTGCTTGGCGATGCGGACTTTTTCTTCGCCCTCGGTCACTTCCAGCTCCGAGATGCCGGATTCCTGGACGAGGTCGATCAGTTTCTTAAGCTTACGCAGGTCCATTTGTTACTCCCTCTCACGTGGTTGCCGGCCCGCCCTTTGTGTAGGGGAGGCGGTGACGGCTCAATTCTCGCGAATGCGATTCAGTGCGTACTCAAGTGCCAGCGAATAACCCTGGGCGCCCAGCCCACAGATCACGCCGACTGCGATTTCGGAAAAGAACGAGTGATGCCGGAACGGCTCACGGGCATGAATGTTCGACAGATGCACTTCAATGAACGGGATCTGCACCGCAGCAAATGCGTCGCGCAGGGCAACGCTGGTGTGCGTATAGCCGCCCGGGTTGATCAGGATGAAGTCGACCCCTTCGCTGCGAGCCGCCTGAACGCGATCGATCAGGCCGCCTTCGTGGTTGCTCTGGAACGATTCGAGCAGCACGCCTTCTGCACGACAGCGCGCAGACAGCGTTTCGTGGATGTCGGCAAGCGTGGTGCGGCCGTAGACCTCCGGCTCGCGGGTGCCGAGCAGGTTCAGGTTGGGGCCATGCAACACCAGAATCCGGCGTTGCCTTGGCGCTTCAGCCTTGGTTTTCGATTTGCGAGTTGAAGTCGCCATAGACGACAAGTTTGCCGGAAATCGACGAAGATGACTACCGCCGTGGCAGGAATGACAGAAATTCCGCCGAGCCGGCTGCAATTTGATGGCGATGCACGATGACAGCAAGTTCGGCGCTTGGCAAGCGAAGCTCGCAACAAATCACTGCGTGATCAAAGGTTCGATCAGCGCATCCAGCGCTTCATCCTTGAAGGGGCCAAGTTTGGTGTGTTTGACGCTGCCATCGCGACCGATGATCACGGAAAAGGGCAGCCCTTGCGACAGGTTGCCCAGCGCGACGGTGATGTCCACGAATTCCGGCCCGGCGATCAGGAGCGGAAAGCTCAGGCCGCTGGTTTTTGCGTAGGCGCGTATCGCGGCGGGCTCGTCGATGCCAATCCCCACGATCTGCACGCCGCGTGCACCCCACTTCTTCTGGGCGGCGTCCAGCAGCGGCATTTCCTTGCGACACGGTGGGCACCAGGTGGCCCAGAAGTTCACCACGATGACTTTGCCCTGCCATTGCGCAAGCGAGGCCGTCTGGCCGCTGGCTTCGGGGAGTGCCTGGTTCTTCAGGCGACCAAGCGCTGCAGCGTCGATGCGCGCGGGGGGCGCAGCCTGTTCGTCGCGGATCTGGCCGCTCCGCCAGCCGGCGTAGCCTGCGACGGCCGCGACCAGCAGTGTGAGTACGATTGCGATCGTGCGATTCACGGGCTCAGTCTTCTTGTTGCCTGTCGGCAGCGCAAAGCGCTTCGACGGCCGGAAGGCGCGCGCGCTCTGAGCCGTTGCGGCGCGGAATCCGCTCCGCGAAGGGGCCGAAAACGCAGAGTTTGACCGGCACTTCGTCCCAGTCGAACGTCAGTACCGCTTCCGGGGACTCGGGTCCGGGGCGGCGGATTTCGCGGTGCTCGTAATCGACGGCTTCGTTGAGCAGGAAGATCTCGACGTCCTTCGCGCTGTCGGCGAACACATCGATCTCGACCTCCGAGAAGCCGTTGGCACTGCCGTCGAGTACCGCGCCGGTGAGCGCCGGGCGCCAGGGCGCGAGCATGCGCATCACTTCGCAGGCGGTTTCGCGCATGGCCAGGAGGCGTTCTTCGTGTTCATCGTCAGGGTAAAGCGATTGGTACTCGCGCAGCGCGGCGTCAATTTCCGCGTTGTTCGGCATCGCTTCGCCTTCGGTGATGCCCAGTTGCCGCGCGGCCTTGCGTTTGGCGAGTCCGTGGTCGCTGATGCCGTCTTCGGTCATCAGGCGGGCAGCGAGTGCTGCAACGTTCTGGCGAAGCGTGCTGCGGGGAGGTGGGTCGTCGTGCAGGGGCATCGGGCGAGGGGGGGCGGATCGGTCGGATACAATCGAGCCCTATTCTAACCACTCCCCAGCGCGCCTGCCGGCTGCGCACAAGCTTCGATGCACATTCATATTCTTGGTATTTGCGGCACCTTCATGGGGGGCATTGCCCTGCTCGCGCGCGCGGCGGGGCACCGGGTCACCGGTTGCGATGCCAATGTATACCCGCCGATGAGCACGCAGCTTGAGGCTTCTGGTATTGAACTGCTCGAAGGCTACGACCCCGCCCAGCTTGAGTTGGGCGCCGATGCCTACATCGTGGGCAATGCGATTTCGCGCGGCAATCCCTTGCTTGAGGCGATCCTTGACAAGGGGCTGGCGTATAACTCCGGTCCGCAGTGGCTCGCCGAGAACATTCTCCCCGGCAAGTGGGTGCTTGCGGTGGCGGGCACGCACGGCAAGACCACGACGACCGCGATGCTGACCTACCTGCTTGAGTCGGCGGGTTTGAACCCCGGCTTTCTGGTCGGCGGCGTGCCGCAGGATTTTGGTGTGTCTGCCCGGCTCACCGATTCGCCTTTCTTCGTGATCGAGGCGGATGAGTACGACACCGCGTTCTGCGACAAGCGCTCGAAGTTCGTGCACTACCGGCCCCGCACGGCGATCCTGAACAACCTTGAGTTCGACCATGCGGACATCTTTGCCGACCTGGCCGCGATCGAAACGCAGTTTCATCACCTGATGCGCACCATCCCGCGCATGGGGCGCGTGATCGCCAATGGCGCAGAGGAAAGCCTGCAGCGCGTCGTCAAACGCGGTTGCTGGAGCGAGATCGAATGGTTCGAGACGGCTGACGGTTGGCACGCAGCCGAGGGGGCGACGCCGGCCGAAGCGGTGTTCAGCTTCGAAGGCGCGCTCATCGGGCGCGCCGACATGCCGATGGCGGGGGCGCACAACCGCGCCAATGCGGTGGCGGCAATCGCAGCGGCGCGCCATGTGGGCGTGAGGCCGCAGGATTCAATCGCAGCCTTGCCGGGCTTCAAGGGCATCAAGCGGCGGCTGGAGGTGCGGGGCGTGGCGCGTGGGGTAACGGTGTACGACGATTTTGCGCATCACCCGACGGCGATCAAGACCACCGTCGAGGGGCTGCGCCGACGTGAAACGGGCGGACGCATTCTCGCGGTGCTTGAGCCGCGCTCGAACACGATGAAGCTGGGGGCCATGAAGGACAGGCTTGCCGGCAGTCTTGAGCAGGCTGATTTTGTTTTCTGCTATGCCAACAATCTGGGCTGGAGTCCGGCAGAGGCCTTCCTGCCGCTTGGTGAGCGGGCGCGAACCTTTGATTCACTCGACGAACTTGTGCGTGCTGCAGTGCAGTGCGCTGCGCCGGGCGACCACATTCTGGTGATGAGCAACGGGGGGTTCGGCGGCGTGCATCAGAAGTTGCTCGACGGATTGAACGCCGGCTGATCGGCCGCGATGACTGACAAGGCGCCTGCGGGCGCCTTTTTTCTTGCTTGTGCAGCCAAGGCGGCGAGTGCTCTGGCAGTTTGATATTGCGTTGCGACAAGTCACGTTTTGTAACGCATTGATCTGAATCAACATTTGTTGCTGTTGTCGGGCGCGCTGTGGCAACATGAATTTCGGTGGCGGAAGTGCATGCCGGCAGGCATGTGATCTGTGCTCGGGAGTTGGAGTTGCGGCACGCGCAGGTGGGTGGCCGGATACGGTGGCCGATTTGCTGCGGGGCTGTCGTCAGAAGCAGCAATCATTTGTGTGTTTCGGGGACCCATGAGGCATACCACTCGTCCAGCAATTTCAGTGGCGGCCCTTCTCGCCGCACTCCCGGCGTCGGCAAGCGACGCGCGCTACAACCTCCAGACGCCGGTGACCGGCATCGCCGAGCAGATCCATGGCATGCACAGCTGGATGCTGGTGATCTGTCTGGTGATCTTCGTCGGCGTGTTCGGCGTCATGTTCTGGTCGGTGTTCAAGCATCGCAAATCGAAGGGCGCGGTTGCGGCCCACTTCCACGAGAACACTACGGTCGAGATTGCCTGGACGGTCATCCCGGTGCTTATCCTGCTCGGCATGGCCTACCCGGCGACCAAGACGGTGATCGCGATGAAGGACACCTCGAACCCCGACATCACCATCAAGGCCACCGGCTACCAGTGGATGTGGGGCTACGACTACCTCAAGGGTGAGGGCGAGGGCGTGCGCTTTTTTTCGAGCATGTCGACGCCGAGGGAGCAGATCGAGGGCGGGGCCGCCAAGGGTGCACATTACCTGCTTGAGGTGGATAACCCGGTGGTGGTGCCGGTGGGCAAGAAGATCCGCATCCTCACCACCGCGAACGATGTGATCCACGCCTGGTGGGTGCCGGCCTTCGGCGTCAAGCAGGATGCGATCCCTGGCTTCATCCGCGACACCTGGTTCCGCGCCGACAAAGAGGGGGTCTATCGCGGCAACTGCGCCGAGCTGTGCGGCAAGGAGCACGGTTTCATGCCGATCGAGGTGCGCGTGGTGTCGGCCGAGCAGTACGCCGCCTGGGTGGCCGAGCAAAAGAAGCGCATGGCCACGCAGGCCCAACCCGCCGCACCCCAGGCGTCCGCCAGCACGGCCTCGGCCGGTTGAGCGCGCCCGTATCCGAGACAGGAGCC
Organism: Niveibacterium sp. 24ML; assembly: GCF_026586805.1. Lineage (GTDB taxonomy): Bacteria > Pseudomonadota > Gammaproteobacteria > Burkholderiales > Rhodocyclaceae > Niveibacterium. The sequence continues at coordinate 190,489 of NZ_JAPFHA010000004.1, forward strand.
AGAGCATGAGTGCGGTATCTCACAGCCTCGAACACGGTCACCACGCCCATCAGCCAAGCGGCCTGATGCGCTGGATCACGACGACCAACCACAAGGACATCGGCTCGATGTACCTGATCTTCAGCTTCATCATGTTCCTTTCCGGGGGCGTGATGGCGCTGACGATTCGTGCCGAACTGTTTGCGCCGGGGCTGCAGGTGGTGCAGCCGGAATTCTTCAACCAGCTCACGACCATGCATGGGCTGGTGATGGTGTTCGGCGCGATCATGCCGGCCTTTGTCGGCTTCGCGAACTGGCAGATTCCGCTGATGATCGGCGCGAGCGACATGGCCTTCGCGCGCATGAACAACTGGAGTTTCTGGCTGTTGCCGCCGGCCGCGCTGCTGCTGCTCGGCTCATTCTTCGTGCCGGGCGGCGCCACCGCCGCTGGGTGGACGCTCTACGCGCCGCTCTCGGTGCAGATGGGCATGGGCATGGATCTGACGATCTTCGCGGTGCACATCATGGGCATCAGCTCGATCATGGGCGCGATCAACATCGTCGTCACGATTCTGAACATGCGTGCGCCGGGCATGACGCTGATGAAAATGCCGCTGTTCTGCTGGACCTGGCTGATCACTGCCTACCTGCTGATCGCGGTGATGCCGGTGCTGGCCGGCGCGGTAACGATGATCCTCACCGATCGCCACTTCGGCACCAGCTTCTTCAATGCTGCCGGCGGCGGTGACCCGGTGCTCTACCAGCATGTGTTCTGGTTCTTCGGGCATCCCGAGGTCTACATCATGATCCTGCCGGCCTTCGGCATCGTCTCGCAGGTGATCCCGACCTTTGCGCGCAAGCCGCTGTTTGGCTACGCGTCGATGGTCTACGCCACCGCGTCGATCGCGATCCTGTCTTTCACGGTGTGGGCACACCACATGTTCACCACCGGCTTGCCGGCGGCGGGGCAGCTGTTCTTCATGTACGCGACCATGCTGATCGCGGTGCCGACCGGGGTGAAGGTGTTCAACTGGGTCGCGACGATGTGGCGCGGTTCGATGACTTTCGAGACCCCGATGCTGTTCTCGGTTGGCTTTCTCTTCGTGTTCACGATGGGCGGCTTCACCGGGCTGATCTGCGCCATCGCGCCGATCGACATCCAGTTGCAGGACACCTACTACGTGGTTGCCCACTTCCACTACGTGCTGGTGGCCGGCTCGCTGTTTGCGCTGTTTTCCGGCGCCTACTACTGGCTACCGAAGTGGACCGGCCACATGTACGACGAGAAGCTGGGGAAGATCCACTTCTGGTGCTCCATCGTCTTCTTCAACATCACCTTCTTCCCGATGCACTTCCTCGGGCTGGCCGGCATGCCGCGCCGCATCCCCGACTACAACCCGATGTTCGCCGACTTCAACCTGATGGCCAGCATCGGTGCGTTCGGCTTCGGTTTCTCGCAGCTGATCTTCCTGGCGGTGGTCGTCAAGTGCATTCGCGGCGGCGAGCGGGCGGCGGCCAAGCCTTGGGAGGGCGCGGAAGGGCTTGAGTGGACGGTGCCCTCGCCAGCGCCTTACCACACCTTCGAAGAACCCCCGGTCGTCAAGTGAGCGCGGCGGCGATGAAGTCGAACCCGACCCGGGCTAACCGCCGATCAGCCTTGTTGCTGCTATCGGTGGTGCTGGTGTTCTTCTTTGGCGTGATGCTCAAGTACTGGCTGATGAATCAGGTATGAACACCGCCGCCCGTGCGCTCGAGAATCGCCGCCTGCTCGTCCGGCTCGCCATCGCGGCGGTGGGCATGTTCGGCTTCGGGTTCCTGCTGGTGCCCTTCTACAACACGATCTGCGAAGTCACCGGCATCAACCGGCTGATGAAGGCCGATGCCCAGGCGGCCAACACGCAAGTTGATACCGGCCGGCGCCTGACGATCGAGTTTGACGCGAACGCGCACGCCGTGCCCTGGCGCTTTGTGCCGCAGCAAGGCAGCCGCTCGGTGCATCCGGGCGAATTGGTGCGGGTGGACTACGTGCTGGAGAACACGACGGACAAAGCCATTGTCGGGCAGGCGATTCCCAGTTATGGCCCGCAACTGGCCGGGCAGTACGTCAAGAAGCTCGACTGCTTCTGCTTCCAGCAGCAAACGCTGGCGCCGCATGAGCGCCGCGTGATGCCGGTGGTGTTCGTGATCGACCCGAGCCTGCCTGCCGAGGTGAACACCGTGACTTTGTCCTACACCTTCTTCGCCATCGAAGGCGCGGCGCCGGCGCCCGCATCCGGCGGGGCGCAGGGGTGAGTGGAAGCGGGCGGGCGGGATTTCTTGCCACGCTCAAGGCGGTGCTGTGGTCGTTCATCGGGGTGCGCAAGCGGCGTGACTACCAGGACGATGCCGCGTCGCTCAACCCGATTGCGGTGGTCATTGCAGGCTTGTTGTGCGGCGCGATCTTCGTGCTGTTGCTGGTGATGGTCGTGAAGTGGGTGACGGCGTCAGCCTGATTGCGCCGCAAGTCAGAACTGCATCGACAGGGAGGGGCCGCATGAGTGCTGTGCTCGAAAAGTACTTCGTACCTGAACCGTCACGCTTTCCGATTTACGGCTCGGCGGCCTTGCTGCTGATCGGCGCCGGCGGGGCGATGTGGCTCAACCGCGTCGGCAGCGGGCCATGGCTGGTCGCCATCGGATTCGCCACCCTGATCTACATGCTCTTCGGCTGGTTCGGCCAGGTCGTGCGCGAATCGGAAACCGGCAAGTACTCGCAACAGGTGGATAAATCCTTCCGCTGGAGCATGGGCTGGTTCATCTTTTCCGAAGTCATGTTCTTCGCCGCCTTCTTCGGCGTGCTGTTCTACGTGCGCGTGCTGTCGGTGCCGGAACTGGCCGATGGCGCCTCGGCGATGCTGTGGGACGGCTTCGAAAAGAAGTGGCCGTCAGCCGGCCCCTATGTGGAAGAGGCCTTCACGCCGATGGGGGCGTGGGGCATCCCGGCCATCAACACGCTGATCCTGCTCAGCTCGGGCGCCACGCTGACCTGGGCGCACTGGGGCCTGCTCAAGGGCGCGCGCGGGCAACTGATCAAGGGGCTGGTGCTGACCGTGCTGCTGGGCGTGATCTTCCTTGGCCTGCAGGTCTACGAGTATGTGCACGCCTACGATGCCCTGAACCTGAGGCTCACCTCGGGTATCTACGGTTCTACCTTCTTCATGCTCACCGGCTTCCACGGCATGCATGTGACCATCGGCGCGACGATGCTGGCGGTGATCCTGGCGCGCAGCATCAAGGGCCACTTCACCGCCGAGCGCCACTTCGCCTTCGAGGCGGTGGCGTGGTACTGGCACTTCGTCGATGTGGTCTGGCTCTTCCTGTTTATTGTGGTGTATTGGCTGTGACGCCCGCGCAGGCACGCCAAGCCATGACGGGCTGGCTAGAGTTTCCCGTTGATCAGCCCGAAGCGGTGGCTGAGCATCAGGATCAGGAAGAGCGCGATCGACAAGCCCACCCGGATCGAAAGTGCCGTCGCTGTGCGCCGGCCATGGCCGCGATCCTTCAGCAGAAAGCCGAGCGCCGAAGCGAGGCTGCCAAGGATCAGTATCAGGAACACGATCACGACTACGCGCATGGATTCCTCCGCTTCGATTCCGCCGCCGTCTAGCGTGCCGCTTGGCGCTGGCGCTGGCGCGGTGAGGCGGCCGGGGCGTCGCCGCATTGTTGCACTGCTGGCGGGCCTTGTCGCCACCGCCGCTTTCGTGGCGCTCGGCCTGTGGCAGCTTGACCGCGCCGCATTCAAGGCCAGCCTGCTGCTGCGCCATGGCGGCGGTGCGGGGGGGGTGGCGGCGCCGTTGCCGCCTTTGTCCGAAGCGTCGCGCTTCGACGCGCTGCGGGTGACGGTGCGTGGCACCTGGCTGAGTGCGCGGACGGTGTGGATCGATAACCGCACCCACGCCGGTCGCGCCGGCGTGCATCTGCTGACGCCCTTGCAGCTTGCCGACGGCAGCCTGCTGTTCGTCAACCGGGGTTGGGCGCCGATGCCGGGTGACCGCGCGCGCCTGCCCGATCCCCCGCTCACGCAAGGGGAGGTCACGGTCGCGGGCCTTGCGGCGCTGCCGAGCACGCGCGGGTTCTCCTTGGGCGGTGGCGAATCCAGTGCCGATCTATGGCCGCGCATCGAAGCGGCGCGCCTGGCTGCTCATGCCGCGGGTGCGCCCTTTTATCCGCAAGTGCTGGAACTGGAAACCGATCTGGGTGATGGGCTGGTGCGCAGTTGGGCGCCGCCATCGCAAGGGCCGGATCGCCACCGCGCGTATGCCGCGCAGTGGTTCAGCTTCGCCGCGATTGCGGCCGCTTTGACTTTGTACTGGGGCATAAGGAGTGTGCGTCGTGATGCAAGCTGATGCTCGGCGGACCTTGCTGCTCATTGCGGCGGTCTGCATTGCGCCGGTGATCGCCGGTTATCTGCTGTTCTGGTTCTGGAAGCCCGCGGCCGGCGCCAACTATGGCGAATTGCTGCAGCCGGCGCAGTGGCAGCCCGGCCGTCTGGTCGACTACAAGGGCGCGGCGGTCGATCCCGCTGGCCTGCGTGGTCGCTGGCTCATGGTGTATGCCAACCGTGCCGATTGCGATGAGGCATGCCGCAGGGCGCTGTGGACCATGCGCCAGGTGCGCACCGCGCAGGGCAAGGAGATGGACCGCGTCGAGCGTGTCTGGCTGGTGACCGACGCCGCCGCGCCCGATCCGGACTTGCTTGCACAGCACCCCGGCCTGCGCGTGCTCAACGCAAGCGCGCTGGTCGGCGCCGCAGGGCGTATCGAAGTGGTTGACCCGCTTGGCAACCGGATGATGCGCTACCCCGCGCAGCCCGAGCCCAAGCGGATGATCCGCGACTTCCAGCGCATCCTGAAGTACTCGCGCACGGGCTGAACGATGATCCGGAAACTCGCCTTGCTCGCGCTTTGCCTGGCATCCATCGTGATCGTGCTGGGGGCTTACGTGCGACTTGCCGATGCCGGTTTGGGCTGCCCCGACTGGCCCGGCTGCTATGGCCAGCTCAGCCCGCATCACGCCGCCGAGCAGATTGCTGCCGCGGTCGAGCAGGCGCCGCACGGGCCGGTTTCAATGGCCAAGGCGTGGAAGGAAATGGGACACCGCTACCTGGCGGCTTCGCTGGGCTTGCTGATCATCGCAATCGCGTGGCTGGCCTGGCGCACCCGGCGCAGGGGCGAAGTGCCGCTGCTACCGCTTGCCCTGGTAGCGGTGGTGATCTTCCAGGGCCTGCTCGGCAAGTGGACGGTGACGCTGCTGCTCAAACCCGCGATCGTCACCGGCCACCTGATCGGCGGTTTGGCCACGGCGGCCTTGCTGGCCTTGCTGCTGTGGCGCGAGAGCCGGGTGCCGCGTGTCACGGTGCCGCTGGGCGCGGCGCGGCTGGCGCAGGTGGCCTTCGCGCTGCTGGCGGTGCAGATCGTGCTCGGTGGCTGGACCAGCACCAACTACGCCGCGCTGGCCTGTAGCGATCTGCCGACCTGCCAGGGCCAGTGGTGGCCGCCGACCGACTTTGCGAACGCATTTCATGTGGTGCGCGAACTGGGCATGACCGCCGATGGCGACTTGCTCTCGCAGGCCGCGCTCACCGCCATCCACCTGACGCACCGTATCGGCGCCGTGGTCGTCACCGCGGTGGTGCTCCTGCTGGTGGCGGTGCTGCTGCGGCGGCCGGCCACACGCCTGCTCGGCTGCCTGCTCGGCGGCGGATTTTTGCTGCAGATCAGCCTTGGGCTGGCCAATGTCGCGCTCAGCCTGCCCTTGCCGGTGGCGGTGGGGCACAACGCGGGCGCCCTCTTGCTGGTCTTGTTGATGGTGCGGGTGAACTATGTGCTGCGCCCGGTTGCGCAGGCCGTGGTGCTGAGGAGGACGCATGAGAAGCTTGTCGCTTGATTTTGCCGAGCCGCTGGCCGCGCGCCTGCGTGCCTTTCTTGCGCTGACCAAGCCGCGCGTCAATACCTTGATCGTCTTCTGCGCGGTGATCGGCATGTTCCTCGCCGCACCGGTCGGCTTGCCCCAGCTCACGACGGTGATCGCCGCCACCGTCGGTATCGCGCTGGTCGCCGGGGCCGCCGCAGCGGTCAACTGCCTGATCGAACAGAAGGTCGACGCGCTGATGGCCCGCACCCGGGCCCGGCCCTTGCCGCGCGGCGTGCTTTCGCCGATCGAGACGATCGGCTTTTCCGGCCTGCTCGGCGGCATGGGCCTGAGCCTGCTGTGGCACCTGGTCAATCCCCTCACCATGTGGCTCACGCTGGCGACTTTTGTTGGCTACGCGGTGATCTACACCGCCTTGCTCAAGCCCAACACCCCGCAAAACATCGTGATCGGCGGCGCGTCCGGTGCCATGCCGCCGGTCTTGGGCTGGGCCGCGGTAACCGGCGAAGTCTCGGCGGACGCCTGTCTGCTCTTTCTCATCATCTTCGCGTGGACGCCTCCCCATTTCTGGGCGCTGGCGCTTTACCGCACGCAGGAATACGCCCGTGCCGGCCTGCCCATGCTGCCGGTGACGCACGGCGCCGAGTACACCCGGCTGCAAGTGCTGCTCTACACGGTGATCCTGTTCGCCGTCACGCTGCTGCCCTTCGCAACCCGCATGAGCGGCGGCCTCTACCTGGCGGTGGCGGTGCTGCTGGGCGCGGTGTTCATTGCTTATGGCTGGCGTTTGTGGCGCAACTATTCCGACGCATTGGCGCGGCGCACCTTCCGGTACTCGATCCTGTATCTTTCGCTCTTGTTTGCGACCCTGCTGATCGACCACTACCGCTGATGCGACGCCACTTCCTTGTCGTGCTCGCAGCCGCCCTTCTTGGCGGCTGCGGCGTTTCAGACGCCCCCAAATTCCATTCGGTAGACATCACCGGCGCTGACTACGCGCAGGCCCTCAGTCTTACCGATCAGCACGGCAAGACGCGGACCCTGGCTGAGTTCAAGGGCAAGGCTGTTTCGCTGTTCTTTGGCTACACCCAGTGTCCGGATGTCTGCCCCACCAACCTCAGCACCATGGCGCAGGTGGTCAAACTGCTGGGGGCCGATGGCGACAAACTACAGGTGCTGTTCGTCACGGTGGACCCGGAGCGCGACACCCAGCAATTGCTCGCCGAATACATGCCCGCCTTCCACCCCGGATTTCTTGGCTTGCGTGGTGACCCTGCGACGACCGAATCGGTCAAGAAAGCCTTCCGCGTGTTTGCGCAAAAGCAGGGGGATGTGGCGGGCGGCACCTACACGGTCGACCACACCGCCGGCACCTATTTGTACGACCCGCAGGGGCGCTTGCGCCTGTACGTCAGGCATGGCGAAAGCGCCGAGCATATTGCGGCCGATCTCCGCCTGCTGATCGCCGGGAAATAGCCGGCTCACCGACTGTTACAACTCTTCCGCGGCCTTCGTCAGCGGCGCGGTGCCGTGCCGCGTTCTTCCCTGCATGGCTTGCCGATTCCGGCGGGCATGTCTGCGCGCGGCTTGCCCGACCCCGCGCGCTCAGAGAAGGAAGCAGCATGCGCGCGGCACCCAGAATCAACTCGCTCCGGACGTGGCTGCTGTTCTGCGGCGCAATGCTGCTGGCAGCGGCCGCCGGGGCGCAGGAGCCAGATCCGCCCGGGCGCGTTGGCCGCCTCAGTTTCATCGAGGGGCAGACCGAAGCCTGGACTCAGGATTCGAGCGCCTGGTCGCCGATCAGCCTCAACACGCCCATCACCTCCGGGACCGGGCTGTGGACGGCCGCCGACGGCCGTGCCGAAGTGCGGATCGGCAGTACGGCGGTGCGGCTCGATGGCGACACGCAGGCGAACTTCACCCGGATCGACGACCACGGCCTCTTGCTCGAAGTGCCACGCGGCGTTGCGCGGGTGCGCCTGCGCACACTGGCCGACGACGATTCGCTGGTGCTCGCATCCGGCGCCATTCGGGTCGAAGCGCAGCGCGCCGGTGACTATCGGATTGAACATGACCCGGCCGCGCGCCGGGTTGCAGTCACCGTTTACAGCGGCCGCGTGCGGATTGCCGGTGTGGTGGAGCGTCTCACGGTGCTGGCCGGGCAACGGGTGGAGCTCGACCTGGTGAGTGCGCGGCTGATCGCCATGGGTGAGGCGGGGCACAGCGGTTTCGATGATTGGTCTGAGCGGCGCGACCGCGAGCAGGAGAGCGCTATCGCGCATCGCTACGTGTCGCCCGAAATGACCGGCATCGAGGCGCTCGATGCCCACGGGCAGTGGGAAGAAGACCGGCGCTACGGGCCGCTGTGGTACCCGGTGAGTGTGCGGGCTGGCTGGGCGCCCTACCGGTATGGCCGCTGGGCCTGGGTCGCGCCCTGGGGCTGGACCTGGATTGACGATGCGCCCTGGGGCTTCGCGCCCTTTCACTATGGCCGCTGGGTGCAGGTGGGCGTGCGCTGGGCCTGGGCGCCAGGCAGTTATGTTGCGCGGCCCGTCTATGCGCCCGCGCTGGTCGGCTTCTACGGCGGCGGGCCCGGCGTGCGGGTCAGCGTCGGCATCGGGCCGGTGGTTGGCTGGTTCCCGCTGGCGCCCTTCGAGGTCTATCGACCCCATCACCACTGCACCGACACCTACATCCGCCGGGTGAACATCACGCATGTCACGAACATCACGCGGGTGACGCCGCCAACCCCGGGTGGCCTCGATGGCGATTACCCGCGCCGGCCGCAGGACTACCGGTACGGCGGCCGGCGCGATGCCGCGACCTTCATCGCGCATGACGATTTCGTGCGCTCGCGCCCCATCAACGCGGGCTATGACGGCCTGCGCAACGACCACTTGCGAAGCCTTCCGGTGGGCGTGCCGCCCGGGCGTTTTGGCGGGCCGTCCAGACCGGGCATGCCGGTCGCGGGTACGCCGCAGCCGGATGGCCCGCAAGCGCCGGGCGGCGGACGCGGTGCCGGCGGCGCTGACGGGCCATCGCGCCCGCCTGCAATGCCGCAACCGCAACCTCGTTTGCCGGGCGATGAGCGGGGCGATTTCCCGCGTTATCCGATCGGCGCGCGCCCGCAAGCAGCGCCACTGCCGCCCGCAAATTGGCCGGGGCGGGGCGCCAGCGGGATGGAGGGGCGAATCCCGAACGAACGCCCGGTGACTGCGATGCCGACGCCGAGCATTCCGATTGAGCGGGACGTCAGACCGCTGCCCGCGCCGCCGCCCGGCATGGCGCCGGCACGCCCGTCGCCGCAGCCTGCGCCAACGGGGGTGGATCGCCCGAAGCGGGCGCCCGACGGCTGGCGCTTTGGTGGGATGCCGGCGTCGCGTGAGCCGGGCAGTGTGCAGCGGCCGGCGCCGATCCCGATGCCGGCGGAGCCGCCTGCCGACCCGCGCCCGGTGATGCGGGGTTCGCTTGGCCACACGCCGGCGCCCCGGCCGGCGCCACAAGTGCCGGAGCAGCCGCGTCAGCGCAGCGAGCCGGCGGCCGAGCGCCCGGCGCAGCCGATCAGCGTTCCGGCGGCACAAGACGGCAACTCGCGCCGTCTGCACGAACTGGGCCAACGGATGCGCGGCGAACCAGAGCGGCCGCGCCAGCCGGGCCGCCAGATCGAATAGCAGAAAAGCAGAAGGCCCCTTGCGGGGCCTTCTTCGTATTTGAAGCGGGCTGCGATCAGACGAACGCGGCCAGCGCGCCCTTCATCTTCTGCAGCGCCTTGACTTCGATCTGGCGGATCCGCTCGGCCGACACGCCGTACTCGTCTGCCAGCTCCTGCAAGGTGGCGCTCTCGTCATCCGCGAGCCAGCGGCGGCGGACAATCGTGCGGCTGCGTTCGTCGAGCGATTCGAGCGCGCTCTCAAGGCCCTCGCTCTGCAGGCGGTCACGCCCGCGCGACTCGATCACCGCCGTCGGCTCGCTGCTGGCGTCCGCCAGGTAGGCGATCGGCGCAACACGGCCGTCGTCGTCCTCTTCCGGCCCTAGCTCCAGCGAGACATCGCCGCCCGAAAAGCGGGTTTCCATCTCACGCACTTCTTCGGGCTTGACGCCCAGCACGCGCGCCATCTCGTTCACGTCGTGCGTGTTCAGCGTCGTGCTGTCCGTCTTCATGCTGCGCAGGTTGAAGAACAGCTTGCGCTGCGCCTTGGTCGTGGCGATCTTCACCAGACGCCAGTTCTTCAGGATGTACTCGTGGATCTCGGCCTTGATCCAGTGAATCGCAAAGCTCACCAGGCGCACGCCACGATCCGGGTCGTAACGCTTGACGGCCTTCATCAGGCCGACGTTGCCTTCCTGGATCAGGTCGTTGTGCGGCAGGCCGTAACCGAGGTAGTTGCGGGCCACCGATACGACCAGGCGCAGGTGCGACAAGACCAGCTGGCGCGCGGCATCGACATCCTGCTCATCACGCAGCCGGCGCGCGAGCGACAGCTCCTGCGCTTCCGTCAGGATCGGAAAGCGATTCGCCGCCTGGATGTACTGATCCAGACTGCCAAGGGCCGAAGGAACCGGGAACGAGAGGGAAGTAGTCATCTGTCGTGCACTCCTGCAATACCGTCAGTGCAATTTTAGCACTCGACGTGTGGGAGTGCTAATTGTGCCTGTGAGTTCCACCGCGTGCATGCGGAGGTGTAATCAGGTGTTGCAGCGCGCACAGCGCGGGCCAAACCGCCGATGACGACGAGACGGGCCAGCCAAGCGCGGGGCGGCAAGCCAGCAAGACGCGCGCCCAGGCCGGACGGCCGGGCGCGTGTTCAAGCGGAAAGAGGGGGGCTCAGGCGACCGGTTCGAGTTCCGACGCGTAGAACAACGCTTCAAGCGTGGCGCAGGCTTCATCCGGGTCCACGCGGACGTACCACATCGCTTCCCGTGAGGCGCCGCCAATGCGGTTCTTGCGCACCAAGGTGCCCGTCCGACCATTGAAGTAAGCCTGACGCGCTGCGGTGTTGGCGTCCAGATGGCCAATGCGGACGCGATGGCCGACTTCGAAGGTTTGGGTGCTCATGCTCATGTCTCGTTTGTGTTTGCACGGCTGCGCCGGGGTGGCGTAGCGGTCTTGTCTCTGGATGCCATTCTTCGCCGGGGGCGGAGCGGCGTCTTGATCACTTTGGTTATTTTAGTTGTCGAAAATGACAAAAAGCTATGCTTTTCGCGTTTTCTGATCTTGCGCTGCATCAGTGAAACGCACGGATGTATGCCGGCGAGCTAGTCGCGCTTGGGTGCGAGAGAGCAAGCGTTTGTGCGCATTTCGGCGCCGTACGCGGAAATAGACGCCAACTTTGGGTTGGCTGCCGGCAAAAGGCGGCGGCGGATACTGCGGTGCGGCAAAGTGTTTCGCCGGCGATCCGCCACCGGCGTCTGCACTTGACCAGAATTGCGCAATTTGCGTTCGGCGTCGGCGCTAGCGGGATTCCGGCGCGCCGGCCTTGATGCAGGCCACCGCGTGCGAATCGGCCGCCAGCCCGCGCAGTGACACGGTTTGGGCGGCGCAGGCGGCTTCTGCCTGCGGGCAGCGCGTGCGGAACACGCAGCCGGATGGCGGCGCGATCGGGCTGGGGAGATCGCCCTCGAGAATCTGGATCACCTTGCTGCGTTCGAGCGCGGGGTCGGGAATCGGCACCGCCGAGAGCAGGGCGCGGGTGTAAGGGTGGGCCGGTGCGTTGAACAGCGTATCGGTCGCCGCGGTTTCCATGACGCGGCCCAGGTACATCACCATCACCCGCTGGGCGATGTGCTTGACCACCGCCAGGTCGTGTGCGATGAAGATCAGCGCGAGCCCTTCTTCGGACTGCAGATCCATCAGCAGGTTGATGACCTGCGCCTGGATCGATACGTCGAGTGCGGAGACCGGCTCGTCGCAGATGATCAGCTTGGGTTTGACGATCAGGGCGCGCGCGATGCCGACGCGCTGACATTGCCCGCCCGAGAACTCGTGCGGGTAGCGGTTGATCACGTTGGGCAGCAGGCCGACGCGTGCCATCACCCGTTCGACCTCGGCCTTCACGTCGCTCGAACTGATGCCTGCCTTGAGCATGCGCAGCGGTTCGCCGATGATTTCGCCGATTGTCATGCGCGGGTTCAGCGAAGAGAGCGGGTCTTGAAAGATCATCTGCATTTCGGCGCGCAGGCTGCGCCAGTCGCCTTGCGCCAGCCCGGCCAGTTCGCGGCCGTTGAGCTTCACGCTGCCGCCACTGATCGGGTTGAGGCCGATCAGCGCACGCGCGAGCGAGCTCTTGCCGCAGCCCGATTCGCCGACGATGCCGAGCGTTTCGCCCGCATTCAAGCTGAAACTGACGCCGTTCACTGCCTTGAGCTGGCGCGCAGGCGCCCAGGGCAGCAAGCCGCTGCGGCCGACATTGAACTGCACCACGAGATCGCGAACATCCATCAAGGGGGCGCTCATGCGATCACCTCGCTCGCGCCCGCTTTGGCGATCTCGGCGACGCTGCGATGGCAGGCACGCTGGCGCGCGCCGTCGAAAGTCTGCAAGGGGGCAGGCTTCAGGCAGGCTTCAAAGCGTTCAACGCAGCGCGGCGCGAAGGGGCAGCCGGGCGGCAGCGCAAGCAGGTTGGGCGGATTGCCCGGAATCGTCGCGAGTCGGTCGGCGCCATGCTGGTGATGCATCTGCGGCACCGCATGCAACAAACCCTTGGTGTAGGGGTGCGAGGGCGAGCCGAACAGATCATCGACCAGGGCTTGCTCCATCACCCGGCCGGCGTACATCACCAGCACCTTGTCGCATACGCCGGCCACCACGCCCAGATCGTGCGTGATCATGATGATGGCGGTCTGGAAGTCGCGCCGCAGATCGGCCAGCAGCTTGAGGATTTGCGCCTGCACCGTCACGTCGAGCGCGGTGGTCGGTTCGTCGGCGATCAGCAGCTTGGGGCGGCATAGCAATGCCATCGCGATCACCACCCGCTGGCGCATGCCGCCGGAAAGCTCGTGCGGGTACATGCCCATGCGCTTGGTCGATTCGGCAATCTTCACGGCGTCGAGCAGCCGTACTGATTCGGCGAAGGCGGCCTTGCGATCCAAGCCCTTGTGGAAGCGCAGCACTTCCGTCAGCTGATCGCCCACCTTCAGGTAGGGGTTCAGCGAGGTCATCGGATCCTGGTAGATCATCGCGATCTCGGCGCCCCGGCGCTCGTTGAGTTGCGCCTCGGTGAGGCTGAGCAGATTCACGCCGCAGTAGCGCACCGCGCCGCTCGCGCGGCCGTTCTTGGCCAGCAGGCCCATCAGCGCGAAGGCGGTCTGGCTCTTGCCGCTGCCCGATTCGCCGACCATGCCGAGCGACTCGCCCGCCGCGAGCGTGAAGGACAGATCCGACACCGCGGCGACCTCGCCTTCTGGCGTGGCGAAGCGGACGTTGAGGCTTTCGACTTGGAGAAGCGTGCTCGTCATGGCTCAGCGATCCTTCGGGTCGAGCGCGTCGCGCAGGCCGTCGCCGATGAAGTTGAAACAGAACAGGGTGGTGACCAGGAAGGTCGCCGGGAAGGCGAGTTCCCAAGGTGCGGCTTCGATTGACTTGGCGCCTTGTTCGAGCAGCGCGCCCCACGAAGTCATCGGCTCCTGCACACCAAGGCCAAGGTAGGAGAGGAAGCTCTCGAACAGGATCATCGAGGGCACCAGCAGGGTGGCATATACCGCGACGATGCCGAGCACGTTGGGCACGATGTGGCGGGTGATGATGCCGAAGGTCGAAACACCGCACACATGCGCCGCTTCGACGAACTCCTTGCGTTTGAGCGAGAGCGTCTGGCCGCGCACGATCCGCGCCATATCGAGCCAGCTCACCGCGCCGATCGCCAGGAAGATCAGCCACAGCTCGCGGCCGAAGAAGGTCATCAGCAGGATCACGAGGAACATCACCGGAAAGCTGGCGAGGATTTCGAGCAGCCGCATCATCACGCTGTCGGTCTTGCCGCCAACGAATCCTGCGGTGGCACCGTAGAGCGTGCCGATCAGCACCGCCACCACCGCGCCGAGCGCGCCCACCATCAACGAGATCCGCCCGCCCAGCAGGGTGCGCACATACAGATCGCGGCCGAGGTTGTCCGAACCGAACCAGTGTGCGGTTTCGGCCGAGGGCGCGGCATGCATGTTTTCGAAATCCGGTTCATCGAAGGCGTGCGGCGAGGCCACGCTGCCAAAGGCGCACAGCAGCACGATGATGGCGAGGATCACGAGGCTGGCTACCGCCGCGTGGTTGCGCAGGAAGCGCCGGCGCGCGTCGGCCCACAGGCTGCGGCCGCGGATGCTCAGGTTGATCGATTCGTCGAGGCCGGGCAGCGGCGGCAAGGGCTTGGCAAGGCGCAACGCCTCGCGTGCGGAAAGCGTGGTCATGGGGCGAGTGCCTCAGTGGATGCGGATGCGCGGGTCGATGAAGCCGTACAGGATGTCGACCACGGCGTTGAAGAAGATCGTCAGCGCGCCGACCAGGATCGTCAGGCCCAGCACCATCGGGTAGTCGCGGTTGAGCGCGCCGTTGACAAAGAGCTGGCCGATGCCGGGGATGCCGAAGAAGGTTTCGACGACGACCGAGCCGGTGATGATGCCGACAAACGCCGGCCCGAGGTAGGAGATCACCGGCAACAGCGCGGGCTTCATGGCATGGCGCCGCAGGATGTAGCCCATCGGCAGGCCCTTCGCGCGGGCGGTGCGGATGAAGGGGCTGGAGAGCACCTCGATCATGCTGCCGCGGGTGATGCGCGCGATCACCGAGATGTAGTGCTTGCAGAGCACCGCCACCGGCAGCACCACATACGCCAGCGCGCCGCCTTCCCAGCCGCCGGCGGGCAGCCATTTGAGCCAGATCGCGAACACCAGCGCCAGCACCGGGGCAAGCACGAAGTTGGGCAGCACCACGCCCACCATCGAAACGCCCATCACCGCGTAATCGACCCAGGTGTTCTGCTTGAGTGCGGCGGTGATGCCGGCGCTGATGCCGATCAGCATCGCCACGATGAAAGCCATGATGCCGAGGCGGAAGGACACCGGCGCTGCGGCATACACCAGGTCATTGACGCTGAAATCCTTGTACTTGAACGAAGGCCCAAAATCGCCGCGCGCCAGATCGGCGAGGTAGCCCAGGTATTGCTGCCACACCGGCTGGTCGAGCCGGTACTTGGCGGCGATGGCGGCCATCACTTCGGGCGGCACGTTGGCTTCGCTCGAAAACGGGCCGCCGGGCGCGAGGCGGATCAGGAAGAAGGTCACCGTGATGAGCACCAGCAGGGTCGGCAGGGCTTCAAGGAAAACGCGGCGGAAGATGAACTTGAGCATGGATGGGGCCTGCGGCGATCAGTGCGCGAGGATGTAGAGGTCGCGCGTGAGCACGCGGCCTTCCGGGTTGCGGCCGTAGCCCTTGACCCAGGGTTTGATCAGCCGCCGGTTGCTGTAGTGGTAGATGTTTGCGGTCGGAAAGTCCTGCGCCAGGATGCGCTCGGCATCCTGGTAGAGCTTTGTACGCTCGCCGGCGTCGAGCGTGCTCTTGGCGCGGTCCATGATCGCGTCGTACTTCGGGTTGTTGTACTTGCCGTCGTTGTTGCCATGTTTGGAATGGAACAGGTCGAGCATCGTCGAAGGCTCGTTGTAATCGGCGATCCAGGCGTAGCGCGACACTTCGAACTGCCCGCGGTTGCGTGAATCGAGGAAGGTCTTCCACTCCTGGTTGACCAGCACCACTTCCACCGGGCCGATCCGGCGCCACATCCATGCCACCGCCAGCGCGATTTTCTTGTGGCCTTCGTTGGTGTTGTAGAGCAGTTCGAAGCGCAGCGGCCGGTTCTTGTTGTAGCCCGCCTCTGCGAGCAGGCGGCGCGCCTCGGCTTCGCGCTGCGCCTGCGTCCAGCGCTGCCAGTCATGCACGATCGGGCTGTAGCCTTGGGCGCTGTCAGGCGTGAAGCTGTAGGCGGCGGTTTCGCCGGTGCCTACCAGCTTTTCTGCAATCACTTCACGCTGGATCGCCAGTGACAAGGCCTTGCGCACCCGCACATCGTCGAACGGCTTCTTGCGGAAGTTGAAGACGTAGCAGTAGGTGCCCAGCTGCGGCCAGGTCGCCAGCTCGTTCGGGATCTCGCGGCGGATCTGCTTGAGCTGCTCGGGCGGCACGCCGCCGTCGGCGGTCATGTCGATGCCGTTGGCGCGGTAGCGCTGGTACTCGGCGGACTGGTTGTTGATCGGCAGGAAGGTGACCTTGTCGATCACGGTCTTCGCGTTGGCCCAGTAGTGCGGGTTACGAACCAGCACGATGCGCTCGTTCACCACCCGCTCGGCGAGCTTGTAGGGGCCGTTCGAGACCAGCTTGCCCGGCTCGGTCCATTTGTCGCCGTACTTTTCGATCGCCTTGCGCGGCACCGGCATCAAACTGCCATGCGCGAGCGTGGCGATGAGGTACGAAACCGGCTTTTCGAGCGTGACCTCCAGGGTGTGCTCGCCGAGCGCCTTGATCCCCAGTTCGGAGGGCGGCACCTTGCCTTCGACGATCGCGCGGCCGTTCTTCACATTGCTGGCCTTGCCCAGGTACCACGCGTACTGCGAGGCCGTCTTCGGATCGACCATGCGCTTGAACGAGTACTCGAAGTCGTGTGCGGTGACGGGGCTGCCGTCAGACCATTTCGCGTTGCGGCGCAGCGTGAAGACCCAGACGCGCCCATCCTCGCGGCTTTCCCACTTCTCCGCGACGCCCGGGATCACCTGCCCGTCCGGGTTGAGCGTGACCAGCCCTTCGAACAACTCGACCGCCATGTTCGATTCGGGCCGCCCCTCCGCCTTGTTCGGATCAAGCGTCGCCGGCTCGGTGCCGTTGCCGCGAACGATTTCCTGGATGGGGTGCAACTTGGTGCCGGGCGGGACTTCTGCGGCGGAGAGGCTGTTGCTTGCGATCTGCGCAAGCAGTACGGCGGCGAACAGGGCCGTGCGCATGCGTGGGGGCTCCTTTGGCGGGGCAGTTCAGACGAGGGCGTCGGGTCAGACGCGTCTGCTCACCTTTGGTTCGCGAGGGGTGCCCGCGATCGGTGATCTGGACGAAGGCTGCAAGGTTAGGGGCTTGAGTGCGCGCCTGCAAGCGTCTGCCGGCCAGTTTGGACGCTGTGCGACCTTTGATCGTGCTCAAGCGCGGTGGCGCGGCCCTGCGGCAGCATCGCAGTCTGCCGTTTTCCCGCCCGCAGGCGGGGCATACCTATAAAGCCCGTCCGAACAGAGCAAACATGTCACGTAGCCCACGCCTCATCCATCTTTCTCACGAACACGCCTCGGCGCTCAAGCTCGCGTTGGCGGTGCGGGCGCTGACGCCGGACGATCCTTCGTCGTTGCCGGCGATTGCCGCACGCATCCGCGAGACCTTCGAGCGCGAACTTTCGGTGCACTTCCAGGAAGAAGAGCACCATGTCGTGCCGCGGCTCGAAGCCGCTGGGCGGCACGATCTGGTCGAACGCACCCGCCTTGATCATGACCGCTTGCGCGAACTTGCCGATCAGCTCAGCCAACCCACCGTCGAAGGCGTGCGGGCGTTCGCAACCGCGCTGACGGCACATGTCGCCTTCGAAGAGAACATCGTGTGGGAAGCCCTCGAACCGGGCGCCGGGATGTCCTTCGATCCCGAAGCAATCTGATCGCCCGACACGGCGCGCACCCGGAGCGCCGTGGCTTCACGCGCGCAGGTCGTCGGTACCGTGTCCCAGCAGGCTGTGGCCGAGCAGCGTGGCTTCGTTCGCGATTTCGTGCTGATCGCAACGTTGCTCGAATGGCGACTCGATGCCTTTGCCGTGCAGGCGGCAATGCGAGCTGTCCGGTGCAAAGTGCCGGCAGAGTCCTGCACAGGGGAGTGGCGACAAGGCGTTCATCTGGTTTTCGAGTCATTACGCAGAATTCAGTTGGCGGATTGTCCTTGAACTGCCATGACAGGCTTTGTCGAAAGTTGCGAATTTAGTAAATCTTGCGATTCGCGTCAGGGCGTCAGTCCCTGGCCTGGCTGCGCCCACGCCCGTTCGCCGCGCGTGAAACCCCTCTGCTGGACGCGCGCCGTCCGCAAATCGTCACTGACTGCGTCTCCCCGGTAGACTGCGGCGTTTTGGGCGCGGCGCCTCGTGCCCGACGCTCGGCTAGCGGAGACTCCGATGCTGCATCGACTGCCCGGCGCGTGGTTGTGCGCGCTGCTGTTCGCCCTGATTGCCACGCCGGCTGCGGCGTTCAAGCTTGAACAAACGCCGGGCGCCTTGTCGCGCACGGTCGTACCGATCGAGTACAAGATCGAGATCGAGGCCGATCCCTACGCCACAAGCTTCGCTGGCCGTCAGACGATCCGCTTCGAGGTGCGCAAGCCGACGCGCGAAATCCTCCTGCACGCCGACGGCCTTGCGGTGCAGGCAACGGCCCTTGATGGCCGTTCGCGGGATCTCACGGTGGAAACCGATGCGCAGGCGCAAACCGCGACGGTGCGCCTGCCCGCCATGCTCGAACGCGGCGTTCACACGCTGTCGCTGGCGTGGCAGGGCAAGCTTGAAGAGAACGAAGAAGGGCTTTACGTCGCGCGCTACCGCACGCCGGACGGGGCCATCAAACGCATGCTCGCGACGCAGATGGAGCCGGTCGGGGCGCGCCGCATGCTGCCGCTGTTTGACGAGCCCGCCTTTCGTGCGCGGTTTGATCTGAGCATCACGACACCGGCCCGCTTCACCGTGCTCAGCAACATGCCGCAGGCCAGCGAAAAGCTGCTCGACGACGGCCGTAAGCGGGTGCGTTTCGTGCCCACGCCAAAAATGGCGTCTTACCTCCTGGCGCTCGCGGTGGGGGAGTTCGAAGCGACGCGCGCGCGTCACGACGGCATCGAGTTGGCGATCTGGTCCACCGAGGGGCGCGCGGCCGATGCCGGCTATGCCCTGGACGCGACGAAAAGCATCCTCGACTACTTCCATGCCTACTTTGGCAGCCGCTACCCCCTGCCCAAGCTCGACCAGATCGCCGTGCCCGGCAAGCAGGGCGCTATGGAAAACTGGGGGCTGATCACCTACGGCGAAGAACTGCTCCTGCTCGATCCAGTCCGCGTCAGCCAGAAGCAGCAGCAAGGTGCCTTCATCACGATCGCGCATGAGATTGCGCACCAGTGGTTCGGCAATCTGGTCACGATGGCCTGGTGGGACGACCTCTGGCTCAACGAGGCCTTTGCCGAGTGGATGGGCGTCAAGGCGGCGCTGACGCTCAACCCGCCCTGGCAAGCTGGCGCAACCCTGGTCAAGGAGCGGGAAGAGGCCATGGCGGCCGATGCCCTGGTGACGGCCCGGCCGATTGCGCGCACGGTGCTCAGTGATGCCGCGGCCTTCGATTCCTTTGATTCGGCCACCTACAACAAGGGCCACATGGTGATCGGCCTGCTGGAGCAATACCTCGGCGAAGTGGCGTGGCGCGACGGTATCCGCGCGCACCTTGCCAAGCACGCCTACAGCAATGCAAGCGGGGCGGACTTCTGGAGCACCCTCGCGCGCACGTCGGGCAAACCGGTTGGCGGATTCGCCCAGGCGTGGACCAAGCGGCCGGGCCATCCGATCGTGTTTGCCGAGCAGGTCTGCGAAGACGGGCAGGCGAAGCTGAGCCTGCGCCAGTTGCGCTACGGTTTCGGCGCGGTGGCGGCCGCCCCCGACAGCTGGCCACTGCCGCTGCGCTTTGCCGGGCGTGAGGGCGAGCCCGCGCAGACGATCGAACTGGGCGATGCGCCAGCGAGCCTGAGTGCGCCGTCCTGCAAGCCAGGCCTGACGCTTGAGCCGGCGCCCTTCGATCTGTGGCGGGTGGCGTGGGATGACGCGAGCCTGCACGCCTTGCTCTCGCGCTTTGCCCTGCTGAGTTCCGAGCAACGCGCGCGCCTGCTCGGCGATGCCTGGGCGCTGGCGCAGACCGGCGACGTACGCTTCGAGACGGTGGTCGCGATGCTCGATGCGCTGCCGGTATCAGACACCCCGCAAGCCTGGAGCGTGGCGCTTTCGGTGATGAGCGAGGTCAAGCACCTTGCGCAGGGCACCCCCCAGGCTGCCAGCTGGGATGCGCGGATTCGTGGCTGGCTGGCGCCGGTGGCTGAACGCCTGACGGCGCTGCCGGCCGATCAGCGCGCGCAGGCGGCTTTCAGCACGCTCGCCAGCGATGCGTTGATCCTGCTTGGGCGGGCCGGCGATCCGGCGGTGCTGGCCTTGGCGCAGCAGCAGTTTGCGCTGACCAGCCCCACGGTTGAGCGCGATCTCTACTACGGCTTGCTGCGTGTGCTTGCCGCGCGCGGCTCTGCGGCGGAGTTCGACGCGGTGCTCGCTCGCTTCCGCAGCAATGCGGACCCGGCCATGAACTGGGCTTACGGCCGCGCGGTGGCGCAGGCGCGCACGCCCGAGGCGGTGAGCGCAGTCCTCGCGCTGACGCTCGGCGACGAGATTGCGCGCAACGTGCGCGGCGAACTGGCCGGCTGGCTGGCCTACAACGGCAACGGCCCGGCCGTGTGGGCCTTTACGCTGGAAAAGCGCGACGCCCTGTTTGCCCGGGCGCCCGCCTGGTCGCGGCGTTACATCCTCGCCAACCCGCTTGAAGGCACGCGCGATCCGGAACTGGCCGCGCAGGTGCTTGCCTACGCCCGGGCGCAGCTGCAGGCCGAAGACTTGCCGACCATTGAGCAGGCGGTGGCCGAGGTCGAGCGCCTGGCGCTGGCCTGGCAACGCATTGCTGCCGCCCTTGAAGCCCAGCGCGAGCCCGGCGAGCTGAGCGCCAGCGCCGTGCAGCCATGACCGCGCCGATGAACGCTCCGCACCCGCTCAAGCGCCTCTTCGGCCATGCCCGCCAGTACCGGCGCGATGTGTGGCTCGCATCGCTGTACTCGGTGCTCAACAAGTTCTTCGATGTGCTGCCGGAGGTGCTGATCGGCGTGGCGGTGGACGTGGTCGTCAATCGCAAGGATTCCTTCCTCGCCCGCGTTGGCGTGCATGATCCGAAGGACCAGCTGGTGCTGCTCGCGGCGGTGACTGCGCTGATCTGGGTTGGCGAGTCGCTGTTCCAGTACCTCTACGACGTGAAGTGGCGCACCCTCGCGCAGAACCTGCAGCACGACCTGCGGCAAGAGGCCTACCAGCATGTGCAGCGGCTGGAGATGGGCTTCTTCGAGCGCCAGCGCACCGGCAACCTGATGTCGATTCTGGGCGAAGACATCAACCAGATGGAGCGCTTCCTCAACGGCGGCGCGAACGATCTGATCCAGGTGTTCTGCTCCTCGCTGATGGTGGGCGCGGTGTTCTTCATGCTCACCACCGAACTCGCCTTCCTTGCGCTGGTACCGGTGCCGGTGATCCTGTACGGCGCCTTCTGGTTCCAGGCCCGGCTGGCGCCGCGCTACACCAGCGTGCGCGAGGCGGCCGGCACGCTTGCGTCGCGCCTGTCGAACAACCTGCTCGGCATCGCAACGATCAAGGCCTACACCGCCGAGGCCTACGAGGCCGAGCACATCCGTCAGGGCTCGGACGCTTACCGCGTGCGCAATGCCGAGGCGATCCGCCTCTCGGCCGCGATCACGCCGGTGATCCGCATGGCCATCCTTGCCGGCTTCACGGTGACCCTGCTCTACGGCGGCCTGCTCACGCTGAATGGCGAACTGGGCGTTGGCAGCTACTCGGTGCTGGTGTATCTGACGCAGCGCCTGCTGTGGCCGCTGACCCGGCTGGCCGACATGACCGACCTCTACCAGCGTTCGATGGCCTCGATCGAACGGGTGATGAACCTGATCGACACGCCGCTCGCGATTGCCTACGAAGGCCGCCACCTGCCGGCCGGTTCGGTGCGCGGCGAACTGGTGTTCGACCAGCTTGAATTTGCCTATGGCGAGCAGCCGACACTGCGCGGCATTGCACTCACGGTGCCGGCGGGCAGCACGGTGGCTTTCGTCGGCAGCACCGGCAGCGGCAAGAGCACGCTGGTCAAGCTGCTGTTGCGCTTCATCGAGCCGCAGGCCGGCCGCATCCTGCTCGACGGTGCGCCGATCAACGACGCCAACTTGCAGGATCTGCGCCGCGCGATCGGCTACGTCGCACAAGACAGTTTCCTTGCCGATGCCTCGGTCGCCGACAACATCGCCTACGGCCTGCCCGGCGCCCGGCGCGACGACATCGTCGCCGCGGCGGTGGCGGCCGAAGCGCACGAGTTCATCGCACAGATGCCGCAGGGCTACGACACGCCGGTCGGCGAGCGCGGCCAGAAGCTCTCCGGCGGCCAGCGCCAGCGCATCGCGCTCGCTCGCGCGATCCTTAAGAACCCGCCGATCCTGGTGCTGGACGAAGCCACCAGCGCGGTCGACAACGAAACCGAAGCGGCGATCCAGCGTTCGCTCGAACGCATCACGGTTGGCCGCACCAGCCTGATCATCGCCCACCGCCTTTCCACCGTTCGGCACGCCGACACCATCCACGTGATGGAGCAGGGCCGCATCGTCGAGCACGGCACCCACGACGCCCTGCTCGCCGCTGACGGCCAGTACGCCGCACTTTGGCGGCTGCAAACCGGCGAAAGGATGTAGGCTCGCGAACTTGTCACGCGATCCGCGTACAAACAGAGAACCCGAGGCGTCCGACAGATGGCGCCCGACACCCTCAACCCTGACAGGAGTAACACCATGAGCACAGTCACCCTTGGCGGCAACCCGATCGAGGTCACCGGCAGCTTCCCCGCCGCTGGCAGCACCGCCGCCGATTTCGCACTGGTCGGTGCCGACCTCGCCAACCACGGCCTCGCCGAATTCGCCGGCAAGCGCAAGGTGCTGAACATCGTGCCCTCGCTCGACACCCCGACCTGCGCGGTATCGACCCGCAAGTTCAACGAGCAGGCCGCATCGCTCGACAACACCGTCGTGCTGGTCGTCTCCGCCGATCTGCCCTTCGCCGCCAAGCGCTTCTGCGAAGTCGAAGGTCTCAAGAACGTGATGACCCTGTCGACGATGCGCGGCGGCGAGGCCTTCAAGCAGGCCTACGGTGTGGATATCGCCAGTGGCCCGCTTGCTGGCGTCACGGCGCGTGCCGTGGTTGTGCTCGATGCCGACAACAAGGTGTTGCACAGCGAGCTGGTCAGCGAAATCAAGAACGAGCCGAACTATGAGGCGGCGCTGGCGGTGCTGAAGTAAGGCTTTGGCTGCGGCCGTTTCGGCGGCCTGGTGCGCTGAGGAAGGGAGCCCGCTGCTGCGGGCTCTTTTGTTTTGTGGGTGGTAGGTAGGTTGGTGCTGGGCTTTGCGAAGCTCAGCGGTTTGGCTTGCGATGGGTCTTGCCGGTGGGCGCCGGCCTTCCCGCTCAAGCCGGGTCCCGCCCCGGCGGGCGGGGTACTTTCTTTGTGCGAACAAAGAAAGTACCCAGAGAAAGTCGCCCCGCTTCAACGCCGCGCGCTTCGCACGCGGTGCCCTGCGCTGCTCGAAGCATCGGGTGGCTGCGGAACTCGCCCTCGCTGCGCTCGGTGCTCAAACAGTCCTCGCCACCGCCGCGCAACGCGCGTCGGAACCCGATGCTTCTGCGCTGCTCGGCGTTTCAGAGGGGGAGGGAAGCGCGTCGACGATCAACTGTTGTCGGGCTGTCGTAGCCAGGATTCCGCTTCGCCCCATTCAGGCTACAAACACTCAGTCACTCGTTGGTGCTTGGAAGCCGAGCAAGACGTTCGGTAATGAATCGAGAGTCCGATGGAACTGCTCAAAATTACCCAGCACCCTGAACATCACGTGGGCGCCTTCGAACTGAATGAAGAACAGATCGAGCCTCTCTGAAAGCTCCGGTTCGACGATACCGGCTTCGGTGGCGAGCTTCGCCAGCAATGCACGACGCTTCTCATACAGCGCTTGTACCCAGGGCAGATAGCGCTCTCGTGCTTCACCGATTGTGAATACATCGAGCGTTGAGACCTGGGCGGGATTGGTATTGACGCCGCGTATGTTGGCGAGGATTCGCTCGAGTCGCTCTCTCGGGCTTCCCGGGCCCTGCGCGGCGGTCTCGTTGAATGACTCCTCCCACTGGAGGTACTGCTCTAGTACCGCCCTGGCCATGCTGTCTTTGCCGTCGGGGTAGTAGTGATACAGGCTGCTTTTCTGCAGCCCCATGCGTTCAGCCAAACGCGCAATCGTTGTTCCCTCTAGCCCGTAGATGTGAAACAGCGTGCATAGCTGCTGGTCAAGTAGTTCTCGAGTGACCTTCACGTGACCCTTCCAGCAAAAAGTTCGAACGATGACATCGGCTTGAGTTTTGTCAAACAAGCGCGATTCCTGATTTCTGAAAACAAACGATCGTTCGATTGTTGGATATTATCTAACGAACGTTCGGATTTGTTTTGGCGATTTTGTGACAACGTGTAGCGACAGCTTATCCATTAGGGGCTCGCTGATGGTTCGCGTCACGACATGCACCTCGAACCGCGCTGCCTGCGAAAGCGTTGGCCGACGGAATGGCTACAGAAGAGTGACCCGCCAAATTACGCATCCGACCTCTGTTTCCATCAACAAAACACAGAAAGAGGTAAGTATGCAGTTCAAGATCGGTATCACTCCAGCCGCGGTAGCTTTGGCATTGGCTTCATTTGCTGCGACAACGCAAGCTGCGACAGTGGATTTCCATGGGTATGCGCGTTCCGGTGTTGGCGCGTCCACCGAGGGTGGCAGCCTTGTTTGTTTCAAGAACGTCGGGTCAATGGGAGCCTATCGACTGGGCAATGAGTGCGATACCTACATGGAACTCGCCTTTGACGCCAATCTCGCGGAAAAGGGGGATTCCGTCTTTAAGCTGCATACGATGATCGTCGCGGGCACGCAGCAACTGAATGATTGGGAGCAAAGCGCGCCGGCTTGGCGACAAGTCTGGGCCGAAGCGACGAATGTGGGAGCAGGGCCGTTGAGCAATGCAAGTCTGTGGGCGGGCAAACGCTACTACAAACGCCAGAATGTCGATATGCTCGATTTCTGGTACGTCGAAGTCGCTGGGCCGGGCGCAGGTATTGAAGGAATTGACATTGGCGGCGTTGGCAAATTTTCATATGCCTATATGCGCACGGGCGGCGACCTTGACTACAACGATCCGCCGCTTAACGACTTCTTCCCGAACTATTCGGCGGGCGGGAACAAGAGCATGACAAACCATGACCTGCGGCTCGAAGGTATTGCCTTGGGAAGCTATGGATCGATTGACGCGATACTCAATATTGCCAGTCCGAACAACCGCGAAGACGTGAAGGGCAAGGGGGGGTATGCCTTTACGGCCCAGCATACGATCGGTGTTCTGGGTGGTTTCAACCGCATCCATGCAAGCTTTGCAAAAGACGGCTCCAATCTCAACCACGGTACCAAGTGGTACGCCGATGACACGTTGAAGTACGAGGGCTTTCAGGTTATGGATCAGATGGTCTTCGATAGCGGGCCGTTTAATGGTTCGGCAGTGATTGGCTATCAGAGCGACAAAAATGGCGATGGGCCGACGGCTAAGCAATTCACGATTGGCGTGCGGCCGTGGTACCACTTCAACGATCTGTACTCGGTCGGCGGCGAGTTGGGCCACATTGAAGTGAAGCCTGGTAACGGGGCTGAAACTCGCAAGCTCGACAAGCTGACCGTGGCCGCCCAGATCACCGCAGGCAAGAGCTTCTGGTCGCGTCCGGCTATTCGGGCCTACTACACCTACGCCAAATGGAATGACGCACTGAAAGGCAGCAACGTGACCTGTACCGGCCGCGATTGCAATGTCAAAGCGCAGGGCTTTGACGACACGACCAACGGCGCCAGTTACGGCATGCAGTTTGAGGCGTGGTGGTAAGGGATGACACAGGAAGCCGGGCTGTGACACCACACAGTTTGCAGCCCGACTGACGGAAGCGTGCCCTTCGGTAAGTTCGATCGTCCCGAAGGGTTTCAAACGGCAAGGGCAACCCCTCTCCTGTCCCTGCCGCGAACACTCCCGTCTGCGCTGAAGCAGATCAATACAGGCTGCTTCAGCGCATCCCGCGTGGGTGCCGGCGCTGATCGTTCTGATCATCCGGTCGTTGCGACGCTCCAGAAACCAATCGCAGGCGCAATGTCAGGACCGTTCCGAAACGAGCACTTATTGGCAATAGCCGAATTGCGCGCGCAGATTCGCGTCTTCGCCAAAGCCAAAGCCAAAGCCAAAGCCAAAGCTGTCTTGTCGATTCTCATCTGCGGGTCGATCGCTTACGAAACGATCCTGATCTTTCAACACCAGTTCAAGAAACACATTCTTGCTCGAGCCGTAGCCGAGAAGTCCCGCGTCAGGCCACACATTTGACATGGCTCCACCTAGCACCTTGTCATGCCTGACTGCTGCGCCCAGCCCTTCGCTTTTGCGTCGGAGCGCCAAGCCACCCAGTTGGCCCGCAGTCAGGGCTATTTGACGCCGCCAAGCCTGTCTCTGGTGATGATGATGTTTGCACGAGATCAATTGCGGCGTAATGCGATTCCATGGCGTGATGGAGTCGGGTGCCAGAGGCGTGACCTGCACGGCACAATCCGCCCGCCCTCGCCAAGCTGGTTGAGTGTTCGCGCCGCTTGCCGCGATTGTTCGCAAGCACAACGACCCGAATCAAGATGAACAAGAAGATGTTGTTGGCCGCGGTGGCGGCCTGTTTTTGCTCCCTGAGTGCCCAGGCCGACGAAGGCCGCTCGGTGTATTTCGCGCTGACCGGCGGCTTGACCTTTGGCGGTGACGAGATCGCTACGATCGAGTACACCAATGGCACCTCGACCGAACTGCGGGCGGGCAATCTGGTGAACATTGGTGCTGGTCTGCTGTGGGCGCCAGCCGATATGCCGATGTCGGTACAGGCGACCCTGAACTACCACGTCGATGACGCCAGTGCCGACAACGGCCACGCCTCGTTTTCGCGTGTGCCGGTCGAGGTGATGGGCTACTACAACGGGGTCAGCAAATGGCGCTTTGGCGCGGGCCTGCGCTTTGTGAACAGCGTCAGCGCGGAGTTCAAGCGCGATGGGCTGGCGACGGAAACGATCGAGTTTTCCAATGCTCTGGGTTATGTGTTTGAGGCGGGCTACCGTTTCGCCAAGCAAGGCTGGGTCAATGGGCGTGTCGGCATCGAGGAATATGAACCCGAAACCCTGAAGGTGGGCAGCCTGCGTTACGACCTGTCCAACGAGAACAAGGTCAAGGCCAACTACGGTGGCGTGAACATCGTCTGGGGTTTCTGATCCGCAGGCACGGTTTGCGTTCGAAAGAGGCCGGGGCGCCCCGGCCTTTTTGTTTGTCGGCAGGGCGGCTCGTCGGTCAATCTGCTGCACCGTCCGGCATAGAATCGCGGCTTCACACGTTTGGAGCCAACATGTCCGTTCTTATCTGCGGGTCGATCGCCTACGACACGATCATGGTCTTTCAGGACCATTTCAAGAAACACATCCTGCCCGAGCAGATCCACATCCTGAACGTGTCCTTTCTGGTGCCGGACATGCGCCGCGAGTTCGGCGGTTGCGCGGGCAACATCGCCTACGCGCTCAAGCTGCTGGGCGGTGCGCCGCTGATCATGGCGACCGCCGGGCAGGACGCGGCGCCCTACCGCATGCGTCTGGCCGATCTGGATATACCTGACACGCATGTGCGTGAAATTGCCGGTGCCTACACCGCGCAAGCCTTCATCACCACCGATCTGGACGATAACCAGATCACCGCCTTCCACCCCGGCGCGATGAGCTGGTCGCACGAAAACCATGTGGCGGATGCGCAGGGCGTGAAGCTGGGCATCGTTGGGCCGGACGGGCGTGACGGCATGTTGCAGCACGCGCGCGACTTCCACGCGGCCGGCATCCCCTTCGTGTTCGATCCGGGTCAGGCGATGCCGCTGTTCTCCGGCGAGGATTTCGTTCAGTTCCTCGACTGGGCAACCTGGTGCACCGTGAATGACTACGAAGCCCACCTGCTGTGCGAGCGCACCGGCCTGACGCTGCCGCAGATTGCAGCCAAGGTGCAGGGCTTGGTGGTGACGCGCGGCGCCGAGGGCTCGACCATTTACGCCGAGGGCCGCGAAACCGTGGTGCCGGTGGTGCCGGTAACGCAGATTGCCGACCCCACCGGTTGCGGCGATGCCTACCGCGGCGGCTTGCTGTACGGCCTGCGCAACGGCTGGTCGCTGGAAAAGGCTTGTCGCCTCGCCAGCGTGATGGGGGCGTTCAAGATCGAGGTGCGCGGCCCGCAGAATTACGCCCCGAGCCGCGACGAGATCGCCGCGCGCTACGCGGCCACTTACGGCGAGCGGCCGTTCTGATGGAGGCCCGGCGCCTGTGTCATCGGGTGCCGGGCTGATGAATCGGGCCGGAGGGGGCGTCGATCAGCCGTCGCCGCGCTCGCCTGCCGCATGCAGGTGCCGGCGTACCGATAGCGCTGCGCCGAGCCAGCCGAGCAGGGCGGCGAAGCCGATCAGGGCGAGTACGCCCAGCAGATCGGGCCCGCTCAGTTCGAGCGGGATGCCGTAGGACTCGGCCAGTTGCGTGGCGGGGCCGCGCATCAGGGCGAGGATGCCGAGCAGCAGCCCCCAGGCGGTGAGCCCGCCCAGCGCGCCTTGCAGCGCACCAAACCACAGGAAGGGCCGCCGCACCCATTGCTGGGTGGCGCCAAGCAGCAGGCTCACGCCGATTTCATGCCGCTGCGTGAGGATCTGCAGGCGGATCGTATTGAAGGTAACGATCACCAATGCGGCGCCGAGCAGGCCGGCGAGCGCGCCGACCGCGGTGTGCACCAGGCTCACGACGGCCGCCAGGCGCTGGACCCATGCGGTATCCAGTTGCACATGGGCGACGCCGGGCAAGTTGCGGAAGGCGCTGCTGAGGCGTTCGAATTCGGCCGGCGCATCGCTGCGCGGGGTGACGATGAAGGCGTCTGGCAACGGGTTCTCACCGAGGGTTTGTGCCAGTTCGCCCAGGCCGGCGCCGCTGGC
Organism: Niveibacterium sp. 24ML; assembly: GCF_026586805.1. Classification (GTDB taxonomy): domain Bacteria; phylum Pseudomonadota; class Gammaproteobacteria; order Burkholderiales; family Rhodocyclaceae; genus Niveibacterium. Next base: position 219,357 of record NZ_JAPFHA010000004.1, read on the forward strand.
CAGTTGCTTGAGGGCGTCCTCGCGCGCCACGAAGCGCAGGCCGGCAACCGCGTCCTCGGCCCGCAGCGCCTTTTCGACGGCCGCCACCTGTGCCTTGTCGGCGCCAACGGCCATGAACAGGCTGATTTCCGGGCGGCCCGAAAGCCCCTGCGCGAGACGCGCAACACTGTCGGCCAGCACATAGCCCAGCGCGGGCAGCACCAGCGCAATCGCCACCACCAGCACCGAGAGCACGGTGCCCAGCGGTGTGTGCGCCAGCCGCTGCACCGAGCGGGTCAAGGCCAATCCATGCAAGGCAAGCCAGCGGGTCATTCGGTCACCAGCCTTCCTTTTGAAAGTTCGATGCGGCGCGGCGCGCGGTCGGCGAACAGGCGTTCGTCGTGGGTCGCGATGATCATCGTCACGCCCGCTTCGTTGTAATCGCGGAACAGGTTTGCAATGTCCTGCGCGTAAGCGGCGTCGAGGTTGGCGGTGGGCTCGTCGGCGATGAGGATGCTGGGGCGATTGACGATCGCGCGGGCGATCGCCACCCGTTGTTGCTCGCCGCCCGATAGCGAAATCGGCATCGAACGTTCGTGCTCGGCGAGCCCGACGCGTTCGAGCGCTGCGCGCACCCGCGCCTTGGCATCGCGCGCCGGCATGTCGGCAAGGATGAGCGGCAGGATCACGTTGTCGTAGACGTTGCGGTCGTAGAGCAGGCGGCTGTCTTGCGTGACCAGGCCGAGGCTGCGCCGCAGATAGGGGATCGCGCTTTGCGGCAGGCGGCTGACATCCTGGTCGCTGATCAGCACGCGGCCGCTGGTGGGGCGTTCGAGCACCGGCAGCAGCTTGAGCAAGGTGCTCTTGCCGGCGCCGGAATGGCCGCGCAGCACGACGAGTTCGCCGCGCTCGATGCGCAGCGTCACGTTTACCAGTGCTTCGTAGCCACCGGGGTAGCGCTTCGAAACCTTATCGAACTGGATCACGCGGCAGCCTCCTCGGGCCAGTCGATCAGTTGGACGGTGCGGCGTCGAACAGGGCGTCGACAAACTCGCGTGCGACGAAGGGCTGCAGGTCGTCGATGCCCTCGCCGACGCCGATGTAACGGATCGGCTTCGGGTTGGTGCGCGCAATCGCGGCCAGCACGCCGCCCTTGGCGGTGCCGTCTAGCTTGGTGACGACCAGTCCGGTGACGCCAACCGCCTTGTCGAAGGCGGCAAGCTGGGCGAGCGCGTTCTGGCCAATGTTCGAATCAAGCACCAGCAGGACTTCGTGTGGCCCGCTCGGGTCGGCCTTCTGGATCACGCGGCGTACCTTGGCGATTTCTTCCATCAGGTGCAGCTGGGTCGGCAGGCGGCCGGCGGTGTCGGCCAGCACGATGTCGATGCCGCGGGCGCGGGCCGCGCTGATCGCGTCGAAGATCACCGCGGCAGGGTCGCCGCCGTCTTGCGCAATCACCGTCACGTCGTTGCGCCGGCCCCACTCCTGCAACTGCTCGCGCGCGGCGGCGCGGAAGGTGTCGCCGGCGGCGAGGATCACGCTCTTGCCCTGGCTCTGGAAGCGCTTGGCGAGCTTGCCGATCGAGGTGGTCTTGCCCGAGCCATTCACGCCGGCAAGCATGATGATCGTGGGTTTGTGGGTGTTGATGTCGAGCGCCTGCTCAAGCGGTTTGAGCAGGCCTTCGAGCAGCTCCATCAGCACGCCTTTGAGCTGGTCGCCGGTTTCGAGCTTGTCGCGCTTCCAGCGCTTGCGCATCTCGTCGATCAGGTACTGCGTGGCCTGCACGCCGCAATCGGCGGTCAGCAGCGTTGTTTCGATCTCGTCGAGCAGTTCGTCGTCGATCTTGCGGCGCGAGAACAGGTCGGACATCACGTCGCCAACGTCGGCTCCCAGTGTGGGGCCGACGGCGGCGTTGAGCTTCGCGCGGGTCTTCGAGAGGCCTTCACGCAGCCGGCTGGCCCACGATTTTTCGGGCTCGGCGCCGGGTGCCGGTGCTGGCGTGGCAGGCACGGGGGGCGGCGTGGTGGCGGGTGCGGGCGTGAGCGGCGCCGGATTCTCGGCCGATACAGGGGCCGCCGTATCGCTTGCGGGCTTCTTCTTGAAGAAATCGAACATGGCAGGATCTGTCCTTGCTGGCGCGTGCGGGTGGCGCCCGCGCCCGTGTGCCGCTAATATGCTGCGCCCGCAGCAGCCCTGCAGAGGCTGCAACGGCAGGAATTTTCAACCCACAAGTCTAGCAGATGCCCCCCTTACGCTTTACGCCAGTTCCCCGCGGATCCGCCCGATGAGCCAGCTTCGAATCATTGGCGGGCAATGGCGTTCACGTCGCCTCGGGGTGGCTGAAGTGCCTGGTTTGCGGCCGACGCCCGACCGTGTCCGCGAAACGCTCTTCAACTGGCTGGGGCAGGACATGGAAGGCTGGTCCTGCCTCGACCTGTTTGCCGGCAGTGGGGCGCTGGGCTTTGAAGCCGCCTCGCGCGGGGCTGAACAGGTGTGCTTTGTGGAGCAGAATGCCACTGCATTTGCTGTTCTGCAGCAAAACGCCAGGCTGCTGGGCGGCAGCGCGATGCAGTGCCAGCGGGGCGATGCCTTGCGCTTCATTGAAAACAGCCCGCGGCGCTACGACCTGGTGTTTGTCGATCCGCCTTTTCGCCAGCAATGGCTGGAAAAGCTCGCGCCCGTGATCGAACGGGTGCTCAATGACGAAGGCTTGGTTTATGTCGAGGCCGAGGCGCCCGTGACGTCGTTGGGGGGCTTGCGGGCCATCAAGGCCGGCAAGGCCGGCCAGGTTTACTATCAACTGCTTCAAGGAGGCGCCGCATGAGGGAGCGCGTAGCGGTCTACCCGGGGACCTTCGACCCCCTCACCGGTGGCCATGAAGATCTGGTGCGGCGCGCTTCGCGCATGTTCGAACGCGTCATCGTCGCGGTGGCCGACAGCCGCGGGAAACGCCCGATCTTCGAGCTTGAAGAGCGTGTCGAGATCGCGCGGGAAGTGCTGGTTGGATACCCCAACGTCGAGGTTGCCGGCTTCTCTGGCCTTTTGCTCGACTTCCTGAAGAAGCAGGATGCGCGCATCGTGCTGCGCGGCCTGCGCGCGGTGTCCGACTTCGAGTACGAATTCCAGATGGCCGGCATGAACCGACGGCTCTATCCGGAGGTCGAATACGTGTTCCTGACGCCGGCCGACGAGTTCATGTTCCTGTCTGCCACGATGGTGCGCGAGATTGCACTGCTCGGTGGCGACGTCAGCAAATTTGTTCATCCGGCCGTGCAGGCGCGGCTGAGCGAAAAGATCAATGCCCTGAGAGGATGAGGAAGAGGTAGCGATATGGCTTTGATGATTACCGACGAATGCATCAACTGCGACGTGTGCGAGCCCGAGTGCCCGAACAACGCGATTTCGCAAGGTGCCGAGATTTACGAGATCGACCCGAACAAGTGCACCGAGTGCGTCGGCCACTACGATGAGCCGCAGTGCCAGCAGGTTTGCCCGGTGGATTGCATTCCGCTGAGCCCGGAGCATGTGGAGTCGAAGGATCAGTTGATGGACAAGTTCCTCAAGCTGACCGCACAGAAAGCCTGATCGCTGCGGCGATCAGCAACAAAAAAGGGGCGACCGCGGTCGCCCCTTTTTTTGGCAAGTCCGAATCAGGCTGCGCGTGCCGGGGCTTCCGCTGGCGCCAGTTCGCCGACGATGCCGATCGCGCCGGCGATGCCACGCTCGATGCGCGACAGTTCGGCCAGTTGTTGCAGCGCGGCGCGTTCCGACTGATCGAGCTCGGCGATCCGCTCTTCAAGCGTGCCGGTCGCTTCGTGGATGCGCTTGACGCTTTCAAGACGGCGCTTGAGCTGGATCTGGTACTCGCGGACCTGGGTTTCGAGCGGGCTCATCACCGCGCGCAGCCACTGGTCGACATCGCGGTTGGCCATCTCGAAGGTGCGGCGCGCTTCTAGCGCGATCGTGTCGAAGAAACGCTGCGTCACGGTGCCCTTGCGGTGCAGCACCATCGCGCCGACGGTGTTCAGTTGCTGGTTGAAGGCGGCGCGCAGGCGCTCGATTTCCTTTTCGTAACGCAAGGTCGAGAAACCGGTTGGCGAAGCGAGCTTGAGGCCGTGCTCGACGGCGAACTTCTTGTACATCGTGTCGAGCATGCGCTGGATCTCGCCCACTTCGTCGGCCGACTTGCGCAGGTTGTCGCGCAGTTGATCGAAGAATCTCTCCATTGCCTCCCGCAGGCCGCGCGAGAAATTCGCTTCCAGCATCGCTTCGCGGGTGCGGCGGGTTTCGGTGCGCAGCGCGTCAAGACCCAGGTGGGCGTAGAGGTTGTTCGAGAGGCTGGTGAACACGCTGCGTGTGGCGTGGTACTTCTGCAGCCCCTGTTCGAATTCGTTTTTCTCGGCGCGCACCTTGCGCATCATGTATTCGATGACGCTGCGGTTCTTGCCGCGCAGGTCCGAGAGCTCGCGCACCTGTTCCTGCACGCTGCGCAGGCGGGCGTTGAGCAGTTCGCGGGTGCGGCGGATGATCTCGCCGGTTTCGCCGCGCGCGTTGTCGCGCACGATCTCTTGCCGCGTCGGCAGCAATTCGCTGGTGAGCGCGCTTTCAAGCGCCTCGACCTGGCTGCGATCGAGCAGCTCCGGGTCGCGCGTCACTTTTGCAAGCAGGGCCTTCTGTGCGGAGACCGGGAAAATCTGGTTCTCCGGCACCGAAAGCGTGCGCGAGACGCTGCTCACCTGGCCGCGGATTTCCTTTGCGATCTGAGCCTCGGAGCGCATGCCGTCCCACAGGCTGTCGATCTTGTTGAGTACCACGACGCGACCGCGCTGCGCCTCTTTACCGGCGACGATGTATTCCTGCCACACCGCCAGATCGCTTTGCGTCACACCGGTGTCTACCGCTAGGATGAAGAGCACCGCATGGGCGTTCGGTAGCAGCGAAAGCGTCAGCTCGGGTTCCGAACCGATTGCATTGAGACCCGGCGTGTCGACCACTACCAGGCCTTGCTTGAGCAGCGGGTGCGGGAACTGGATCATCGCGTGGCGCCAGGCGGCGATCTCTACCTTGCCGTCTGCTTCGATGCGAGCGCCCTTCTTGCCGTGTGGGTCCACCGCAAAGCCCAGCCGCACGGCATCCGGCGGCGAGACCCGCTTGGTTTCACCAACTCGCGACATCGCGCGCTGCATGCTCTCGGTGGAGCTGACGTCGATCGGCACCGTGATCCACTCTTCCGGGTGGCGCTTGAATTCCTGCACGCCAGCCCCGCGCGCGCGGGTTTCGATCGGCAGCAGGCGGATCGACGGTTCCTGCCCCGCTTCCCAGTGCAACTCGGTCGGGCACATCGTGGTGCGGCCGGCGGAGGAGGGAAGGATGCGGTCGCCGTAGTCGGCGAAGAACACGGCGTTGATCAGTTCGGATTTGCCGCGCGAAAACTCGGCGACGAACGCCACCGTCAGTTTCTCTTCGCGCAGGCGTTCGAGCAGGTAGTTCAGGCGCAGATCCGTCTGTGCGTCGCCCACTTCGTTGCGGATGAGCCAGCTCTTGAGCTGCGTGATCGACTGGCCGACGCTGTCGCGCCACTCAGAAAACTCGGAGAAACTGTCAGTCAGGTTCATACCCGCTCCCGGGGGGTGGAGATCCGTGGGCAAAGGCCGTGGATGCGGTCCAGATTGAATTTGGCGAATTCGGCAAGCATAACGAAATTCGCTGCGGCGAGGCGGCTGATCTCCGACGAACGGCGCTCAGCGTGCTGTCAGTTCTGGCACTTCGGGCACCAGAAGGTGCTGCGCTGGCCGAGCGTGGTTTGCCGGATCGGCCCGCCACAGCGCCGGCAGGGCGAGCCGGCACGGCCATACACGTAGGCCTCATGTTGAAAGTAGCCCGGCGCCCCATCGCTGCCGACAAAGTCGCGCAGGGTGCTGCCGCCGGCCTGGATGGCAGCGAGCAGGGTCTCCTTGACGGCTGCAACCAGTTTTTCGCAGCGCGCCAGCGATAGCCTGCCGGTCTGGGTGCCCGGCCGGATCCCGGCGCGGAACAGGCTTTCGGATGCGTAGATATTGCCGACGCCGACAATCGTGTGCGCATCCATCAGGAACAGCTTGATCGCGCTGCGGCGGCCTCGCGTCGCCCGGTATAGCCAGGCGCCGTCGAACGCGGCCGCCAGCGGCTCGATGCCCAGCGGCGCCACCAGCGGGTGCGCCTCGATCGGGCCGATCCACCAGTCGACCACGCCGAAGCGGCGCGGGTCGTGATAGCGCAGCGCCCGCGTACCGAACACGATGTCGACATGATCGTGCTTGCGTGGTGGAGCCGTGCTTTCGATCACCCGCAGGTTGCCGGACATGCCCAGGTGGATCAGCAGGGTGCCGCGTTGCGCCTGCAGCAGCAGGTACTTGCCGCGGCGCTGAACGCGTTCGATCTGCTCGCCGGGCAGTTCCAGCGCGAGTGAATGCGGCACTGGCCGCCGCATCCGCGCATCGCGCACGATCACCGATGTGACGGTGCGGCCCTCAACATGCGGGGCAATGCCGCGGCAGGTGGTCTCGACTTCGGGGAGCTCTGGCATCGTGGTGCTTCCGGGCAAGCTGATAACATCGGTCGAACCCATGTTACTTCGGACTGTCCGAATGACGTCTCACCTGAACGGAGTTTCCCCCATGTCCTCGCGTGCGCGGCGCTCATCCCTCATGCGTTGGGCGCTCGGACTCGGCCTTGCTGCTGGCGCGCTGGTCGTCGCGGCACAAGAGCCTGCGGCCAGCGCTTCGGAGCCGCTTGCCGCCAGCAAGCCGGCGGAAATCCCCAGCGCACTGACGCCGAAGATCCTTTACCAATTCCTGCTTTCCGAGATCGCCGGCGCACGCGGTAATTTGCCGCTGGCTTCGCAGGGCTATCTTGAGCTGGCGCGCGAAACGCGGGATCCGCGCATCGCCCGCCGGGCGGCGGAGGTCTCCCTCTATGCGCGCCGGGTGCCCGAAGCGCTTGAGGCGGCGCGGCTCTGGAACGAGCTGGAGCCGGATAACCCGCAGGCGGTGCAGATGCTCGCCGGCCTGCTTGCCGGCGGCATGGGGCGGCTTGACGAGCTGGAGCCGCAATTGGCGCGCATTCTCGCCCGCAACGCAGAGGGGCCGGCGGCGCTGTTGATGGCGCTCAATTCCACCCTGCAGCGCTACCCGGACAAGGCGGAGGTGCGCCGCAGCGTTGATCGCCTGACCGAGCCTTACCTCAAGCTGCCCGAGGCGCACTTTGCCCGCGCCCACGCGGCCTTCAATGCCGGCGATGCGCCCGGCGCACAGGTGGAGCTTGAGCTTGCGCTCGGAATCAAGCCCGACTGGGAGCCCGCTGCCCTGCTCAAGGCCCAGCTGATGCAGCAGGCAGGGCGCAACAAGGAGGCGATTGCCTTTCTGGATGGCTTCATCAAGGGGCGGCCCGATGCGCTCGACGCCCGGCTCGCGCGTGCGCGGCTGCTGGCCGCCGACCGGCAGTACGAGCTGGCGACAAGCGAGTTCGAGGCCTTGGTCAAGAAAGCGCCGGATAACGGCGAGGTGGGTTACACCTATGCTCTGCTGCTGGTGCAGACCGGCAAGCCGGCTGCGGCCGAGGCCGAGTTTCAGCGGCTCCTGGCTTTGGGCAAGCCGGACCCCGATACGGTAAAGATGCAGATCGCGAGCCTGCAGGAAGACCAGAAGCGCACGGCTGAAGCGATTGTTTCGTACCGCTCGATCGGCGCCGGCGCGCAGCGCAACAATGCCTGGATTCGCGCGGCGCTGCTGCAGGCGCGCAGTGGTGATCTGCCCGGCGCCCGTGCCGAGCTGGCGCGCTTGCGCAGTGCGTACCCGAAGGATGCGAATGCCTTCCTTCTGGCCGAGGCGCAGATCCTGCGTGAAATGAACCAGGTGGCCGAGGCATACGGCTTGCTCGATGCCGCGCTGCGTACACAGCCTGACGACCCCGAGCTGATGTACGACCGGGCACTGCTTGCCGAAAGACTGGGCAAAATGGATGTGATGGAGCGTGATCTGCGCCGCCTGATCAAGCTCAAGCCCGACGAAGCACAGGCCTACAACGCGCTTGGCTATTCGCTGGCCGATCGCAATATTCGTCTCGCCGAAGCTTATGAACTGATCCGCAAGGCGCTTGAACTGGCGCCGGGCGATGCCTTCATTCTCGATTCCATGGGCTGGGTGCTCTACCGCAAAGGCGATTTGCCTGCGGCCCACGAACACTTGGCGCGTGCCTTCGCGGAACGCCCGGATCCGGAAATCGCGGCGCATATCGGCGAAGTGCTCTGGATGATGGGCCGTCAGGACGAGGCGCGCAAAACCTGGCAGGACGCACTGCAAGCGCATCCCAAGAACGAAGAGCTGGGCAAGGTGCTCAAGCGATTCGGGCAGTGAAGATGTGGCGTCAAAGCGCGGCAGTCCTGGCCGCCGCAGGCCTTGTCGCATGCACCAGTGTGCCGCCGCTGCCGGCGCCGCTTGCGCAAAGCGATTTCAGCATGAGCGGGCGCGTGCTCGTGCGGCAGGCCGAGCGCGCGGACGTGCTGCGCCTGTATTGGTCGCACCGCGGTGAATCCGACGATGTCCGGCTTGAGACGCCGCTGGGCCAAACCCTGGCAGAGCTGAGCATGGGGCAGGGGTTCGCCCGCGCGCGGCTCGGTGACGGGCGCGAGTTCGAGGCCGCCGACGATAGCGCGCTTGCCAGCCAGGTGATCGGCACCGCTTTGCCGCTGCGCCGGTTCGCCGGCTGGCTTCAGGCCGAGCCGGGCGGCGCGGCGAGCCAGATTGAGCGCGATGCGGCAGGGCGCGTGCTGACGATGTCCGACGCCGGCTGGCGGCTCAGCTACGCCGGTCACGGAGATGTGGTATCTCTCGACGGACCATCGTTGATCGAAGCAAAGCGAGAGGATGTACTTGTGCGAATCAAGATAGAAACCTGGGTGCGCGGAGGCGTCGAGTGAAGAGCGTCGATGCGCGCCGGCGCGTGGCACGTGTGCCTGCGCCGGCCAAGGTAAATTTGTTCCTGCATGTCGTCGGGCGACGCGCCGACGGCTATCACCTGCTGCAAAGCGCCTTCCGCCTGATCGATCGGAGCGACTGGCTTACCCTGAGCGTGCGCGATGACGGCGCGATCCTGCGGACCTCCGAGCTGCCGGGCGTGCCGGCAGAGCAGGACCTAGTCGTGCGGGCGGCCCGCCTGATGCAGCAGAAGACCGGTGTGCGGCTGGGTGTCGAGATCGAACTGGAGAAAACTCTGCCGATGGGCGGCGGCCTTGGCGGCGGCAGCTCTGATGCCGCTTCAGTCATGTTGGCGCTCAACGTGTTGTGGGGCATCAATGCCGAACGCGAGACCCTCGAAGCGTGGGGGCTCGAACTGGGTGCGGATGTGCCATTTTTCATCTTTGGACGCAGTGCCTTTGTCGAGGGCGTTGGTGAGCGGATGCAGCCTCTTGATCTTGTGCCGGCTTGGTATGTCGTCGTCGAGCCAGGCGTTGAGGTGCCGACCGGAGAGATTTTTTCGGCAGACGATTTGACAAGAAATACCGAACCCACCATAATTGCGAGCTTTCCGGAATCATCTACACGGAACGATCTTCAGCCAGTTGTTTGTCGCCGCTACCCGGCGGTGGCTCGTGCGGTTGAAATGCTCGGCGTGTTTGGCGATGCCCGGATGAGCGGTTCTGGTGCCTGTGTTTTTCTGGCTTGCGGTAGCGAGGCCGAAGCGCAGGCAGTTCTTGCGAAGCTCCCGGGCGGTACAGTGGCTTGGGTGGCGCAAGGGATGGATTGGCACCCGTTGCACGATTGGGCGGGGTCAGGACGGTAAGCGCAGCAGTAAAAGGTTTCTTGGGGAGTCGCCAAGTTGGTCAAGGCACCGGATTTTGATTCCGGCATTCGAAGGTTCGAATCCTTCTTCCCCAGCCAGACACAGCGGGCAGGCTTAGGCCTGCCCGCTGTTTTTTCGTCGATTTTCTGAATCGGCGGAGAGCGGTTGATCCGTTGCGCGCGGGGCGCAGCGGATACTGATTTCTCCAACAAATAGGGGTCGATCATGGCTTTCGGCAGCCTGATGGTCTTTACGGGTAACGCCAATCCTAAATTGGCGTCTGATGTGGTCAAGCGTCTGGGTATGTCGATCGGTGCGGCAACCGTCGGGCGTTTTTCCGATGGCGAAGTGAATGTCGAACTGCTCGAAAACGTCCGAGGCAAAGACGTCTTCATGCTGCAATCGACTTGCTACCCGACCAACGACAACCTGATGGAACTGCTGGTGATGACCGACGCGCTCAAGCGCGCATCGGCCGGTCGCATCACCGCCGCCATTCCGTACTTCGGCTATGCCCGCCAGGATCGCCGCCCGCGCAGTGCGCGCGTGCCGATCACCGCGAAGGTCATCGCCAACATGCTGCAGGCCTCGGGCGTTCAGCGCGTGCTGACGGTCGATCTGCATGCCGACCAGATCCAGGGTTTCTTCGATATCCCGGTCGACAACATCTACTCGACGCCGGTGCTGCTGGATGACCTCGCACGCCACCGCGGCGACGATCTGATGGTGGTGTCGCCGGACGTGGGTGGTGTGGTGCGGGCACGCGCCTACGCCAAAAAGCTTGAGTGCGATCTGGCGATCATCGACAAGCGGCGCCCGAAGGCCAACGTTTCCGAAGTGATGAACATCATCGGTGACGTGAAGGGCCGCACCTGTGTGATCGTCGATGACATCGTCGATACCGCCGGCACGCTGTGCAAGGCGGCCCAGGCGCTCAAGGAGAACGGTGCGAAAAAGGTTCTCGCCTACATCACGCACCCGGTTCTGTCGGGCGCTGCGGTGAGCCGGATCTCGGAGTCGGATCTTGACGAGCTGGTCGTGACCGACACCATCCCGCTGCGTGAAGATGCGCGTGGCTGCAGCCGGATCCGCCAGATCTCGATCGGCTCCCTGCTTGCCGACACGATCATGCGTATCAACAACCAGCAGTCGGTGAGCTCTCTCTTCACCGACGAGTAATCGGTTTTCAGACAGGGGTGCGGTGACCGCGCCCCTGTTTTCATCAGAACCCCGCCTGGTCGCGGGCGGGTCAATTGGAGCAACACCATGCAATTCATCATCAAAGCTGAAAAGCGCGTCGAACAAGGTACGGGTGCGAGCCGCCGCCTGCGTCGTGCTGGCAAAGCAGTGGGCATCATCTACGGTGGCGACAAGGCCCCGGTTCAGGTCACGATGGATCACAACGATCTGTTCCACGCCATGCGCAAAGAAGCCTTCCACGCATCCGTGCTGACCATCGACGTCGATGGCACCAAGGAAACGGCCGTGCTGCGTGACACCCAGTGGCACGCTTACCGCCAGCAGATCCTGCACGTTGACTTCCAGCGTGTGGACGCCACCCACAAGATGCACACCAAGGTGCCGCTGCACTTCGTTAATGCCGACATCGCGCCGGGCGTCAAGCTCGAAGGCGGCATCGTGTCGCACGTGATGAACGAAGTGGATGTCGAGTGCCTGCCGGGCGATCTGCCGACCTTCATCGAAGTCGACCTCAAGGATCTGGCTTCGGGCGCCTCGATCCACGTTTCGGCGCTCAAGCTGCCGCAAGGCGTGAAGGCTGTGACGCACGGTGACCCGGTCGTTGCAACCATCATGAAGACCAAGGGCGGCGAAGCTGCTGCCGAAGGCGAAGCCCAGGCCTGAGCCTGAGCCCGCACCGGAACACCGAGGCCACAGATCGGACACGCATGACGCAAGTCGCGCCAAAGCTGATCGTTGGCCTTGGGAATCCGGGGCCCGAGTACGTCGAAACCCGGCACAACGCCGGGTTTTGGTTTTGTGAGCAGCTCGCGCGCGAGCTGGGTGTTTCGCTCTCGCACGAGTCGCGCTTCCACGGTGTCGCGGGTAATGCCCGTGCCGCGGGCGTGTGGATCTTGCTGCCGCAGACCTACATGAATCGCTCCGGCCAATCGGTGGGTGCCCTGGCGCGTTTCTACCGAATCCAGCCGAACGAGATCCTCGTTGCCCATGATGAGCTCGACATCCTGCCTGGTCAGCTCAAGCTCAAGTGCGGTGGCGGCAATGGCGGCCACAACGGCCTCAAGGACATCCAGGCCCATCTGGGAACACCCGATTTCTGGCGTCTGCGGATCGGCATCGGCCATCCGGGCGACCGTAACCAGGTGGCCAACTTCGTGCTGCATCGCCCTTCGCGCGACGAACAGACGCTGATCGATGAGTCGATTGGTCGTGCGCTGGATGCGTGGCCGAAGATGCTGGCCGGCGAGTGGGAACGCGCGACGCAGGCGATCAATTCAAAGCCGAAACCCAAACCTGTTTAGCCGCGGATTTCGCGGATGTGTTCAAAGCGAATGCATCGGCGAAATCTGCGCCTTCATCCGCGTGATCCGCGGTTAGCTTTTTGAAAGAGCCATCACCATGAGTCTGAAATGCGGCATTGTTGGTTTGCCCAACGTCGGTAAGTCCACGCTGTTCAATGCGCTGACCAAGGCGGGCATCGCGGCCGAAAACTACCCGTTCTGCACGATCGAGCCGAACGTCGGCATCGTCGAAGTGCCTGACCCGCGCCTCGCGCAGCTTTCCGAAATCGTCAAGCCGCAGAAGATCCAGCCGGCGATCGTCGAGTTCGTCGACATCGCGGGTCTGGTTGCTGGTGCATCGAAGGGCGAGGGCCTGGGCAACCAGTTCCTCGCAAACATCCGCGAAACCGACGCGATCGTGAACGTCGTGCGCTGCTTTGACGACGAGAACGTGGTGCACGTGAACGGCCGCGTCGACCCGATCGCCGATATCGAGACCATCGTTACCGAACTGGCGCTGGCCGATCTGGCTGTGGTCGAACGCACGCTCAAGCGCGATACCAACAAGGCCAAGGCTGGCGACAAGGATGCCCGCAAGCTGGTTGCGGTGCTTGAGCAGGTGTTGCCACATCTGAACGAAGGCAAGCCGGTGCGCACGCTCGATTTGTCTGACGACGACAAGTTCTTGCTCAAGCCGCTCTGCCTGATGACGATCAAGCCGGCGATGTACGTCGGCAACGTGCTCGAAGACGGCGCCGAGAATAACCCCTACCTCGACCGCCTGCGCGAGCATGCGGCAAAGGAAGGCGCGCCCGTCGTCGCACTGTGCGCGAAGATCGAGCAGGAACTGGCTGAGCTGGAAGACGAGGACAAGATGGCATTCCTCGCTGACCTCGGCTACGACGAGCCGGGCCTCAACCGCCTGATCCGTGCCGGCTACGATCTGCTGGGTCTGCAGACCTACTTCACAGCAGGTGTGAAGGAAGTGCGCGCCTGGACGATCCACAAGGGCGACACCGCACCGCAGGCTGCCGGTGTGATCCATACCGACTTCGAGCGCGGCTTCATTCGCGCCCAGACGATAGCCTTTGAAGATTTCATCGCCTACAAGGGCGAGGCGGGCGCGAAGGAGGCAGGCAAGATGCGTTCGGAAGGCAAGGAGTACATCGTCAAGGATGGTGACGTGCTCAACTTCTTGTTCAACGTCTGATCGTTTCGGCGCTTTCAGCCAAGAGCCCCGCGCGGCGCGTTGCCGGCGGGGCTTTTTCATTGGATGGGTCACCCGGTCGGGCCGGATCGCCCCGGTGCGTTGGCTTCCGCGTTGCTGCTGGGGCGCCGCTGCATTGGCGCTCAGGCCGGGTCGTCCTGCTCTTCGAGAGCGGCCTCGAGTTCGTCGAAGCGATCTTCCAGCCACTCCTGTGCTTGCGAGGCGCCCAGCCATTTGTTGAGCGCGTCCTGGTCCGCTTGCGGCCAGTCACAGCGTTCGGTGCCGACGTCGGCGGCGACGAGCCCGGTTGCGGTCTCCACGCCCGGCTCCTTGGCGCCCACTTGTGGGATGAATTCGACCAGATCGACCCAGGGGAGCAGGTCGTTGGGATCCTGCACATCGGCCTGGATCTGCGCGATGGTGTCGGGGTCAGAGGCGAGTACGCGCTCGAAAACGCGATCGGCAGACAGGCCGATCCGGCGGCCGCTGGGCAGTTGGGGCATGGCAGTTCCTGGAAGCGAAATCGTGAGGGTAGCCGGTTTCGGCCCTGCTGCGCCGGCGGATCGCTGGGGGCGTGCGCCGTAGACGTGCCGAGCGGCTTGCGCGGGCCTGGTCAGCCCTTGTTCGTAATGCTTGCGAATACCGCGCTGCGGCCGCCAAGGGTTTTGGCGCGATACATTGCGGCATCCGCGCGCTGCATGAGTTGCTCGCCGGTGGCGGCGTGATTCGGATAGAGGGCGATCCCGATCGAGACTCCCAGCAGGTAGTCGCGCTGATCAGAGGTCACCGGCTCCCGCACCGCCTCGAGCACTTTCGTGGCCACGGCTTCGGCCGCTTGCGGGCCCTCTACCTCGGGCAGCAGCACGACGAATTCATCGCCGCCGACGCGGGCGACGGTATCGGCGTCGCGCACGGCCAGACGCAGTCGGTGCGCGATGGTTGCAAGCACTGCGTCACCGACGGCATGGCCATCGGAGTCGTTGATGATCTTGAAGTCGTCCAGATCGAGCAGCATGAGCCCGACCTGGGTCTCGCGTCGTTTGGCTTGAGCAATGGCTTGTTCGAGCCGGTCTGACAGCAGCCGCCGGTTGGGCAGGCCGGTCAGTGGGTCGTGGTAGGCGAGGTGTCGGTAACGCTCGGCATTGCGCATGCGCTCGCTGATGTCGCTGGCGATGCCGTGGTATCCGGCGAACTCGCCGTTCTCATTGAAAATCGGGTTGCCACTGGTGGAAAACCAGATCCGGGTGCCATCGGCGCGCGAGACGTAAAAGACGAAGTCGCGGAAGGCTTCATGCGCGGCAAGTTGCGACTTGTGCTGTTGCCATTGTTCTGGCAGCACGCCCTCGATCTTCGCCACCTCCCAGCGCCGTTTGCCCATGCAGTCGTGCAAAGCGTTGCCAATGCGATCCATGCCGGCACCGGAGAGATGCGTGAAGCGTAACTCGGCATCCTGCTCCCAGTAGAGATCCGACGACATCGAGACCAAGCGCCGGAAGCGCTCTTCGCTGGTGCGCAGCGCACGTTCGGTTTCCAGGCGAACGGTGATGTCAGAGCCCATCCAGACCATGCCCGCCTCGGGCCGCTCGGGCGAGACCGGCATTCCGATCATCTCGGCTTGGAAGGTGCTGCCGTCGCGCCGGCGCAGGGGCGCTACGTACGTGTAGGCGCGCCCGTCGTGCATCGCGGTGAGGGCGGCTTCGCTGTGGCGCTGCCAGTCGTCGGCATTCTGGTGCCAGACCCACATCGGGCTGCCGACCACGTCGGCCTCGCTGCAGCCCATCAACTGCAGAAAGCGCCGGTTGCACTTGAGGATGTGCGGCCCCTTCACCAGCACGATCGCCTCTGCCGCGGTATCGAAGATCACCTGCTGCTCGCGCGCGAGCGCTTCGCTTTCGAGCCGGCGTTGCAGTGTGCGCAACAGGGTTCGGTTAAAGGCCCGATGCAGGCCGAACAGCAGCAGCAAATAGCCGAGTACGCCGCCACCGGCAAGCGGCACGGTTTCCGGCGGCTGGATCAGCAGCAGCGCAATCGGCGGCCCCAGGCTGGGCAGCACGATGGTGAAGAAGCTCATCCGGTTGGCGGCCTGGGTGCCGGTGCTGGCCAGTGCGACCGTCATCACGATCAGCACCACGGTGCCGATCTGGACGAGCCCGCCGGGGCGCAGCACGAAGAACACCGTGATTCCCCAGCCGAGCCCTGTCAGCACGTTGCGCACGTGGTAAAGCTGTTCCAGCCATTCGGCGCGGGCAACGGTGAGATCCGGCGCGCACATCGTGCGATGGAAGGCAACGTGCGAGAGCACCAGCAGCATCATCAGCCCTGCCCACACGCCAACCAGTGGGCTGGCGGTAAAGCTCCACAGGGTGGCAGCCATCACCACCACCGCTACGCCGCCTGCCACGCTGGTCACGCGTGAGCTTTCGCCGAGCAGCGCAACCTGCTCGACCAGCAGCCGCTGATCCAGTGGCATATCGACAGGGGTGGGGGCGGTAGGCATTCGTGGCGGTGGTACAGTCGGACGCCAAAGTATGCCGTTTGCTGCCCTTAGCGAAAATGACTGCTTCGTACCCGACTGCGTCGGCATTCACACCCGTGGGCCGATTTGCACCATCGCCCACTGGTTTGCTTCACTTCGGATCGCTGGTTGCCGCACTGGGCAGCTGGCTGGATGCGCGCGCCGCCGGCGGGCGGTGGCTGGTGAGGATCGAGGATGTGGATACGCCGCGCATCGTGCCCGGCGCCGACCAGGCGATCCTGTCAGACCTTGAATCCTTCGGACTGCACTGGGATGGCGAGGTGCTCTGGCAAAGCCAGCGTACCGGGCGCTACCGTGCTGCGCTCGAAGCCCTGCGGGCCGAAGGGCTGATCTACCCCTGCCATTGCTCGCGCAAGCAGATTACGGCGGCCAGTCAGCGCCGCGCCCGCGATGGCGGCTTGCGCTACGCCGGCACCTGCCGCAATGCGCCCTACGTGGCTGAAGGGGGCTGCGCGCAGCGGGTGCGCACGCACGCCGGATTGATCTGCTTCGACGACGCGCTGCAGGGGCGCCAGTGCGAGGACATCGAGCGCGAGGTGGGTGACTTCGTGCTGCTGCGGGCCGACGGCGTCTGGGCTTACCAACTGGCCGTGGTTGTTGACGATGCCGAACAAGGGGTGACCGACATCGTGCGCGGGGCCGACCTGCTTGATTCGACGCCGCGCCAGATCTTTCTGCAGCGCTTGCTGGGCTACCCCGAACCGCGCTATCTGCACTTGCCGGTGGCCTGCAATGCGGCGGGTGAGAAACTATCGAAGCAGACGCTGGCGCGGGCGGTGGCGGCCTTGGCGCCGTCTGATGCGCTGGGCCTGGCGCTTGAGTTTCTCGGGCATGCGCCGCCTGCCGCGCTGCGCGGCGCTCCGGTGCCTGAGCTGCTCGATTGGGCGCGCGGGGCTTGGCGACGCGATCGCCTGCCTGCCGCCCGTGCGGCATCGGCCCCGCCCGGGGTCTGAGCCCGGCGCCAATTAGGGAAGGCCTGAATAGGTGGCTGCGACGGCGCATCGCTGCGTTGCGGCGTGCTCGCTCCCGCGCCTATCCCTTTGATACGTCTTGGTCGCTGCGCGCGCCGCGCCTTGCGCTGCATCCCTCTCGCTCACCTATTCAGACCTTCCTTAGCCGGTGGCTGCGTCGACCGCGGTGGGTGCCACCAGTGCCACCAGGTCTGCCGGCGTAATGCCGACCAGATACCCGCGGCTGCCGCCGTTGATGTAGAGCTTTTCCAGATCGAGCACCGTGCGCTCCACATACACCGGCATCGCCTTGCGCGTGCCGAAGGGCGAGGTGCCGCCGACGCGGTAGCCCGAATGGCGCTCGGCGACTTCGGGCTTGCAGGGCTCAACACTTTTCACGCCGATCGCGCGCGCGAGGTTCTTCGTCGAAACCTCGCGGTCACCATGCATCAGCATGATCAGTGGTTGCGCGCGCTCGTCCTGCAGCACCAACGTTTTCACCACGCTGTGTTCGGGCACGCCGAGCGCAGCCGACGACACGCGCGTGCCGCCATGATCGACGTAGCTGTAACAGTGTTCGGTGAAGGCGATGCCGCGGCTCTTGAGCAAGCGGTTGGCGGGGGTAGAGGGGATCTTCGGGCTCACGGGCTTTCCAGAAATACGCTGTCACACGGAGGTAACCCGGCTGTCATGTTTGGGTCACGCCCGGATTCTAGAGTCTCGCCGACAAAACAGAGAAGACAAGGTGAGAAGAATGCTGCAAATCGAATCGAGGCCCGAGCGGGCCCGTGCGCGTGATCTGCAAGTGCGGCTGGCGAGCTGCGAAACCGAAATCCGCGAGGCGCAGAAGCTGCGCTGGCGCGTGTTTGCCGACGAGATGGGCGCCCGCCTCAACAGCCGTGAGCACGGCGTGGATCGCGACCATTTCGATCCCTTCTGCCATCACCTGATCGTGCGCGATGAGGCCGCCGGGCGCATCGTCGGCACCTACCGGATTCTCACGCCAACGGCGGCGCGCCGGGTTGGCAGCTACTACTCCGAAACCGAATTCGACCTGACCCGCTTTCACCTGATCCGCGATCGCCTGGTCGAGATCGGCCGCTCCTGCATCGACCCGGACTACCGCAGCGGCGCGGTGATCGCACTGCTGTGGTCGGGCCTCGCACGCTTCATGCAGGAAAACGGCTACGAGTATCTGATGGGCTGCGCGAGCATCAGCATGGCCGACGGCGGCCATGCCGCGGCGGCGATCTACGATCAGCTCGAGGCCCACCAGGCGCCGGCCGAATGGCGCGGGTTTCCGCGGGTGCGCCTGCCGCTCGAAGCGCTGCGCAATGGCCAGAAGGCCGAGATGCCACCGCTGATCAAGGGCTACATACGCGCCGGCGCCATGGTGTGTGGCGAGCCCGCATGGGATCCGGATTTCAACACCGCCGATTTGCTGATCCTGCTGCCAATGGGGCAAACCGACGCCCGCTACGCACGGCACTTCATCGGCGGGCGCGGCGAGTAATCACGCCCCGGCGCCGGGGCGCTGATGCACGGGCCGCCTTGCCCGTGCCGGGCGCGCCAGCGCCAAGCGATTGGCACACTTGGCACTGGCAAGGCGGCCGGGCTCGCGCGTTACAATCGGCCCTTGCTGTCCGACACTGTCTGCTTGGGCGGCGCGCCTGGCCGGCGGTGCACAGCCCCGGCCAACTCTCAGCCTCGCCGATCCGATACCGCCTTGTTCAAACAGATCCGCGCCGCATGGCGCCTATTGCTGACCCTGATCCACCTGCTCTACGGCTGTGCCTTGGGGGCTTTCTTCTTCCGTCGCTGGAGCGTGCAGAAGCGGCTTGAAGTGAAGAAACGCTGGTCGCGGCAGTTGCTTGGAAAACTTGGCGTTGCGCTGGATGCACGCGGCACGGTCTTCGACGGTGGCGCGCTGGTGGTGGCCAATCACATTTCGGTGCTGGACATCTTCGTGATCAACGCCATCCGGCCCTGCACCTTTGTCTGCAAGGACGACGTCAAGGACTGGCCCCTGATCGGCGGACTGGTGAGCAACGTTGACACAATCTTCATCCAGCGCGGCAATCGCGCCGCCGCGCGTCGCACGGCTGAATCCATGGTGGCGCACCTGCAGGCGGGTGATGCGATCGTCGTATTCCCTGAAGGCACCACCACCAACGGCACCCACATGCTGCCGTTCCGCCCCGCCTTGTTGCAGTCGGCGGTGGATGCGGGCGTGCCGGTGCTGCCGGTGGCGCTGCGCTATCGCGACCCACTGCACGCCATCAGCCCCGCCCCTGCCTACGACGGTGATGTTTCACTGTGGCAGTGCATTCGCGCTGTCGCCCTGGCAGAGGGCCTGGTCGCCGAAGTCACCGCGCTTGCCGCGATCGACTCGCAGGCAGAACGCCAGCACCTTGCTGCACACGCCAAGCACGAAATCGCGACCAGCCTGGGCGTCCCGCATCAGGCCCCGCAGTCAGCACCGGTCTGAATCCGCGCGCAGCGCTTCATGGGCGACAGGCGCTCGTGCGCCGCTCAGGTGCCGTGTTGCTGGCGGAATACCGTCGGGCTGGTGCCGGCCCATTGCTGAAAAGCGCGGCCGAAGCTGCTGGATGAGGTGAAGCCGAGGGTCAGGGCGATCTGCTCGATCGTTGCGCTGCTGTCTTTCAGGCGTTGCTTGGCGACATTGAAACGTGCCTCGCGCGCCAGCTCGCGGAAGCTGGTGCCTTCGCGCGCCAGCATGCGGTTCAAGGTTCGCCTGTGAAGATGCAGCTTCTCGGCGAGGCTTTCTTCCGAGAGCCGGCTTTCGAGCAACAACTGGTGCACCGTGCGTTGCACGCGCGGCGTGACGGCTTCCGGGTGATGGCGCTGGAACTCCGCGATCGTGCGCAGCAGGTGAAAGTGCTTGGCAACATTGAAGGCGCTCTTCTGGATCGGCTGCGCGAGCAAGGCGACCGGAAAACTCATTGCGCAAAGATCCGCATCGAAGAGGAGCGAACAGCCGAAGATCTGCCGAAAGGTGCCGAGGCTGGCAGGGGCGCGGAAGGGAAAATGCACCGCCGCAGGCCGCCACTGCGCGCCGCAGAGCGATCGCATGATGCCCAGCGCAATCCCCATGCCCCCGCCATACACCTGCTCTGAACCCGTCTCGGGCAGATGGTGGATGCCGTAGCTCAAGGAAACGGTGTCCGACATCTCGTCAAGCGCTGCAACCGCCGTCTGGCTGTGCATGTGCAGATGCTGAATCAGCAGACGCAGCGCTTCGCCCACATTGGGTGCGGTGAGCAGCAGCGAACCGAGCAGGCCCAGGGTGGTGGTGTTGGCTCTTGCGCCAAGCCGCACGCCAAAGTCGTCGCCGGTGGCCAGCGCACAGCGCGCGAGCAGCGACCCGGCGGTCTGGAAGTTGATGAGGTTATCCGGGCAGGCGAGAAACGCTTCGCTGACGCCGACGGCATCCAGAATGGGCTGCGGCGAGCAGCCGAGTTCGATGAGTAGTTCCGGGGCTCGGCTCAGGATGCCGACGCGTGCGAAGCCCGTCGGCACAAGGGCGGGGAGTCGTGGAGCGGGTGTCATCGCGATTGCTCGTGTTGAATTGGCGGCTGGACGACGGCCGATCTATGCCACTGTTCTTGTGGGGCCGCGCGCGGTTGCGGGGTGCAGGCGGGCAGGTCGTGCCTGCACGGCGCGGCTTTCGCGGGGCGCTAATGATATCGTCGAATCAAACCCAAGCGCCGGTTGATCTGCCCCGCGAGCCCGCTGCGCACCGTCAATGACAGTTCTTCTGCGGCGCCGCAGCCGTTTGCCAGTTTAGGGCCGCAGCCAGGCGCTACCCACTTGCAGGTAGATCGCCGGGTCGTCACCGCTGTACGCCAGATCGGCGCCGACGTGCAGGCCGAACTTCCGCGCAAGTTCGTAGCGAAAGCCGACGCCGCCGCTCGTGACGTTCTTCGCCGTGCTGGTGGCGGCAAGGCTTGTTCGCGTTGCGCCCGCGCCGCCGAATCCGATCAGGCTCCAGCGCCCGTAGAACTGCCAGCGTGCTTCGGCTTCCAGCGATGCCATCTGATCGCCCTGTACGCTCATCGCCGGTACGCCGCGCAGCATGACGAAGGGCCGCAAGAAGAACGGGGTGTCGGAGGAGGTCCATGCATAGTTAAAGCGCGCCCCGAGCGTGACCTTGTCGTCGGCCGGCAGCCAGCCCATCAGGACCTGCTGGAATTGATCGAAGTCTTCGCTTGCCCCCAGTCCCTTGCGCGATGCGAACCACGAGGATTCCGAATAGGCCCCGCGCGTTGGCGTGAAGATGTTGTCGCGGGTATCGAATTCGAGGATCGCGGTGGGCCCCGAGACTTTGACCTGGATGCGGTCGGCGAGCCCCGGCGCCACGGGGGCATCGCGAAGCTGCGGCTCGACGTCGGCATACACATAGCGCAGCCCGATCGCCCAAGGCGACTTGGGGGCGACCTGCCAGTTCGCCTGCGCCACGCCGCCGGCGAACTTCAACGTGTAACGCACTGCGTTGTCGGCTGAACGCGGATCAAGGCCGTAGAAGTCGAGATTGACCTGTCCGGCGCCGGCGCCGACCAGCGTTTTCACGCGACCATCGAGCCAGCGGCTGACATCGCCCGCGAACGCCGCGCGGGTGCCGTTTTGTGTTGCGATTGCGCCGATCGCGGAGATGTCGGGGCGTGCCCAGCCTTCTTCGCCAGCGTCCGCACGGGGCCGGAAAAACGCGGCGATCATGCCGCCGCCGTAGCCGACCGCGGGCTCGGTCACCACCATAGGAACGGGGAGAAAACGCCGAGGTGTTGCGAGAAAACGGCTGACGTCGAGTTGCCCATCTGCCGGGTCGATGAAGGGCGAGGCGTCTTCCTTCGCGGCGGGGGAGGCCGGTGTCATCGCAAGTGGCGGCACAGCAGCTTCCGAGGGCGCTGGCGCCTCGGCGCGGACCGGGCTGCCCACGCAGACAAACGCAACGGCTGCGCAGAAGATGAATTGCTCTGAAATCCGGGTCACACGATGTTCCATTCTGGGTAAGCGGTTCAAAAATGCAGTGCCAGTTTCAGGGGCCGCGCCAGGCCCTGAGTGGCGCGATTCAGTGCGGGGCACGGAGATATCCATGGCGCAAACGCCGACGCGGGCCTTGAGCCGCGCGCGCCGGAGCCGTCGGTGAGCGCGAACCGGGCGTCGTATCGGCTGCCGGCGATGCCGCCTTCGAACTGGCGGGGCATCGCGCCGCGCACCGTGAGGCCACCCGCCAACGGGCTTACGGTCAAGCGTGGGCTGCCCTTGTCCGCGTCAGTGATCGACGGTGAACCGGAGCGCTGGCACGACCGTGAAAACGATCACCGAACGCACGGCACTCGGCTGGCGCGCGTCGATGAGCAATGCAACGGCATCGGCGCGCCCGCCTCAAGCCACAAGCAGCCAGACGGGGCGGGGCGCGCATTGGCGTGTCACATTGTGCCCGGCGACTTTTCGGCCCCCGAAGGCGGGCTTCACGGGCACGCGTGTCACCAGCGCAGCGCGCTGACTTGGCCTGGCTGCCGGCGACAACACGCTTGCCTGATGCAACCGCCCCGGCGCGGATTGACGCCGGGGCGGTTGTGATCAAAAGCGGTGCGCTGGGGCGCTTGCTACTCTGACCGCAGCCTGCGCGACCCCTCGATCAGCGGGTGCCAGCCGGAGACCAGCGTGATCATGAAGTTGTCCATGTGCATGTCGCCCGGTGCGCTGTCGTTGACGGTCGACTTGTAGCCGACGGTCAGATTCAGGTTTTCGTTGATCGTGTAGCCGAGGGTCAGGCCGAACGCGAGGTCGTTGCGGCTGCTCCCCGAGTTACCGTCAATGGTGGCCGCACCGCCCGAGTACCACGAGCTGTCGATCGCGCCCCACAGATGCTCGGTGAAGTCACGCGTCAGGTGGGCGTCGATCTGGAACAGCGGGTCGGTCTTGAGTGTTTGCCCGACGAAATCGCTGTTCTCGCCAAATAGCCACACGGCAGGCAGGAACTCCAGCGTCGTACGCCGCCCCGGCACCCATGGGCCAATCTGCACGATCATCGGCGCACCGATCCGGCCGTACCAACGATTCTGGCCAAGGTTCAAGGCCTGCTCGCTGTTGTACTTGCCGATCGGGATTGCGAGGTCGGCCAGCAAATCCAGCGAAAAGCCCGGCTGGTAGCGAATCACGTCCGGAATGTTCTTCTGCGCCTGCGGCCCGATGAGGTTGATGTTGAACTCCAGCATCGGATCGCCGAACCCGGCGGACGATTGTTGAATGCTCGTGCCGCTGATTGTCCGGGCTTCGCCCTTGAGGCGCCCCATTGGCAGGATCACCGCAGCCATCGCTGACCGATCCATCAGCGTGAAGGTCTGGGCGTAGCCGCCCAGCGCCATGGTGGCGTCGAAGCTGCCGCCGGGGGTGACCAGATGGGAAGGGTCGAACGGATTGGTATTGCCGCTGATCGATTCAACGATCAAGGGCACCGCGCTGGCGTCCGACAGTGTTTTCCAATAGAACCGACCGGGCACTTGAGCAGAAGCCTGCTGCGCGCCGAATACACCGACGGCAAGAATCGCTGCGGCGGCTAACCGCAGCCCGGCAGAGCGCCATTTCTGCATTGCATCGTTTTTCATGACAGTCCGTCTTTCCTGAATGATGGGTTGTTCGTGGCCATAGCGCTTAGGGCTTCGGGTCCGCGGTCATATCCGCAGGCGGGACAAACTGCTTCTTGTAGATCAGTGGCGGGTAGCCCTCGTCATCGGGCACACGCGGCGGCATCGTGTCTTCCATCGTTTCAAACATCGAGCGGCTGGGCAGGATCACGTTATTGTCCCGCGCATACTGATCCCATAGCGCCACCATCGCCTTCACCTTGTCGGGGCGTTCGGCCGCCAGGTTCTTGCGCTCGGACGGGTCGTTCGCCAGGTTGAACAGCTCCCAGCTCTCGGTGCCGAAGGGTTTGTATTGCCAGCGGATCTTCCATTCGCCTTGTCGCACCGCATGGTTGCCGAAGACTTCCCAGGCCAGGTAGTCGGTGTCGGTGCGCGGCGAATCCGCCTTGCCGGCCAGTACCGGCCCCCAGGACTTGCCGATCAGCGGCGGCAGCTTCTTCCCGTCCTTGCTCTCCGGATAGGTGGTGCCAGCAACCTCCAGCATGGTCGGCACGATGTCCGCCACATGCATCACGCCATGGTTGATGCTGCCCTTCTGGCGTTTGACCAGCGGGCCGCTGACGATCAGGCCATTGCGCACGCCACCTTCGGCCATCCAGCCCTTGTACTGGCTGAACGGGGTCATCGATACCTGCGCCCACATGGGGCCGTAGGAGGGATAGGAGCCGGGCTCGCCCCATGCGTTCGGGTCGGTCTGCGACCAGTTGATGGCCGCGAAAAGGAAGTCGCGTGATCCGGGTGAGCCCGCAATCATCTTGAGCAGATCGGTCCCCTCGGCGCCGTTGTCACCGAAGACCAGGAAGATCGTGTTCTCGTATTCGCCGATTTCCTTGAGGTGGTTGATCAAGCGGCCAACATGGTGGTCGAGGTTCTCGACCATGCCGGCGTAGAGCTCCATCTTCTTGCCCATGATCGCTCGGGCTGCCGGCGCGAGCACGATCGGGTCCGGCAAGAACCACATGCGTTCGGCAAGCTTCGTTCCCGCCGGCATGATGCCCAGCTCGATCTGACGCTTCAGGCGCTCCTGCCGTACCGCATCCCAACCCTTGTCGTACTCGCCCACATGGCGGTTGCGCCACTCCGGCGGCAGGTGCAAGGGGTCATGCGGGGCCTGGTGAGACACATACGCAAAGAAGGGTTTGCCATCACCGTGGTTCGCATCGATGAAGCTGATGAGCTTGTCCGTGTAGGTCTTCGTTGCGTAGTAGTCTTTCGGCAGCTCTTTGAGGTAGCGGCCATCTTCGGTGAAGACCGACTTGGGTGAGGCGGCCGTGAAGTTGGTCATGTCCCAGTAGCTGCCGGCACCGTCAAGCAGCGTGAAGTCGCGCTCGAAGCCCCGCGCCGCGGGGATCAGGTTGGGCGCCTTGCCCAGATGCCACTTGCCGGCCATGTAGGTGTGATAGCCGGCGGCTTTGAGCAGTTGCGGCAGCGTGACGACCTGATCGTTCAGGTAGCCCTCGTAGCCGGGCACGCCGCGCTGATTCGGCGCCGTAAACTCATCCATGTTGCCCATGCCGTTCCGGTGCGTATCAACGCCGGTGAGCAGCATGGAGCGCGTGGGCGAGCTGGTCGCATGCGTGTAGAAGTTGGTGAAGCGCACGCCATCGTTGGCGAGGGCGTCGAGGTTAGGGGTTTTGATCTCGCTGCCGAACGACCCCATGTCGGCATAGCCCAGGTCGTCACCGAGAATAATCACAATGTTGGGCCGCTTGGTTTGCGCCTGGGCCTGCGCCTGGGCGGGCGCCGGGGCAGCAAACAACGCCGCAATGGTTGCGGCGATCACGGTCATGGATGCTCTTTTCATATGCTCTCCAATCAAGTTATACAGCCCGCCGCTTGGGAGCTGCGGCAACTTCCCGCGCGAAACCATTTCAGCGCTGGCGGGCATTCAAGTGCTTGGGCAAGATCAAGAAAACACGCCAGCAATCGACCTTGTGTCAGCCGCTTCTTTCCGCTCGCCCAAGCGATGCGGGGAAGAGGCCAGTCGAGGGGCGCCAGTACGAGCTTCTTCTTTCAACCTCCTCGTGATCGGCGCAGGCTCGCCGAGACTTGTTGAAGGATCTTCGGCATATCGCGCTGGATATGCGCATAGAAGTGCTTCAAGCCCGGGCAGAGGTAGTTCAAGCCCGGCTCGCCTGAGGGCGTTCGCACCAGCCGGTTCTTGGGGCATTCGCCCCAGCACAGCTTGAGGTAGCTGCACTGCCGGCAGTACTCCGGCAGGGTGTCGCGCTTGGCGAAGCCAAACTTCTGCTGCGGTGCCGAGTAGGCCATGTCACCCCAATGGGTGTCGGCGATGTTGCCCAGCCGGTACTCGGGATAGACATAGTGGTCACACGAGAAGACGTCGCCGTTGTGTTCGACCGCCAGCGCCTTGCCGCAGAACTCGGCGGTGACGCAGCGCTGTGCAGGCATGCCGAGCGACTGCGCCACCACGTTCTCGAAAAGGTCGATATGCACCTTGCCGTAATCGTGTGCGTACCAGTCGTCCCAGACTGCGCTCAGGAAGCTGCCCCAGTCTTCCGCCGCGACCGACCAGTCGGTGACGATCGAATCTTCGGCGCCGGGGCTGGCGCGTGGGGTGCCGACCACCGGCAAGCGGTCCCGGTCCCAGTGCTGTGGCGCCACGCTGTCGAAGCCTTGCGGTTCGACGCATGACATGAACTGCACACGTTTCGCGCCGAGCTCGCGGGTCAGGAAGCGGTAGACCTCCAGTGGCTGCTTTGCATTCTCGCGATTGACCACGCACATCGCGACAAACGGCACGCCGTGTTGCTGCAACAACTTCGCGGCAGCGACCACCTTGTCGTGCGTCGATGCGCCGCCTTTCGTGAAGCGATAGCGGTCGTGCAGGGCCTTGGGGCCGTCGCAGCTCAGGCCGACGAGAAATCCGTGCTGCCGCAGGAAGGCCGCCCAATCGGCGTCGAGCAGGGTGCCGTTGGTCTGCAGATCGTTTTCGATGCGCTGGCCCGGCTTCTTGTAGCGTGCCTGCAGGGCCACCACCTTGCGGAAGAATTCGAGCCCGAGAATCGTTGGCTCGCCCCCCTGCCAGCTGAAGACGACTTCTTCGCCCGTCTGTGCCTCGATGTACTGACGAATGTGTTCTTCGAGCAGTTGGTCCACCATGCGCGGCTGCTTTGGCTGGCCGAGCAAGGTCTCCTTGTGCAGGTAGTAGCAGTAAGGGCAGTCGAGATTGCACAGCGAACCGATCGGCTTGACCATCGCATGAAAGCGATACCCCGCGCCGGCTGGCCGCGGGGCCTGCTCGGGGCGGGCCTTCATCATCACAATCGCTTGAGTCTGCCTTTGCGTCATGGGTGACTTGCTCCCTGGAGGGCGGCTTCAACGATCCGGCTTCGGCCTGGCTGCCCGGTGAGTTTCGGACAGCGCGCGCGATCGAGTTGGGCGTTGCTTTCTGGCGTCTTCACGCAACCAATCCAGTCTGCAAAACGCGCTGAAACAGTGCTTGCGCAGCACCCGCTGAGGTGGCGGCTACATTGATGAGGGCCGGCCGGCGGTTGTGATGGCGCGGAGCGCATGCACGTAACCTCGCTGCGGCCAGTTACGCGCTCGGTCATCACAGGTCTGCCTGGCGGCGGCAGCGATCGGCGCTGCATCCTTGGCTGGCCGATGCGCGGGCGTTCAAAGCCCCCCGCGGACCAAGCTGTGCGGGGCGCTTTCGCTGGCAGTGCAGTGGTGTGGCCAGGCATTCAGATCTCGCTTTGCGCTTCGATGCGGCCTTCGCGGATGGCTCGGGTGAAAGCCCTGAAGTCGCTCGCGTTCTGATCGGCGTACTCGACTGCAAATTCACCGATGGCGTCGTCGAAGCTGCGCCCGGAGCCCATGTAGCCAGCCATCATCGCGGCGTCGCCTGAGCGCGCGTGCGCTCGGGCCAATGCATGCGCGCACAGACGGCCGTAGTGCCGCAGCAGCCCTGCATCGCAGTCTTCGATGACGGCAGTGACCTTCACGTCGCGCAACTGGCGAACGTAGACGTCGCGTCCGTCTTGAGTTCGCGTCCAGCCGAGGAAGATGTCGCTTGCCGTCTGCATAAGGCGCTGACCGGCCACGACACGCTGCCCGTGGTTGGCATGCAGGCTCTTGCCCGCATACGGTTCGAGCACCGACGCGCGGGCCTCCTTGACCTGCAGGAACAAGGGGTCGTGGTCTGCCGCCATGAACAGGCACACGCCGCACACGGTACCGACGCTGCCGACGCCCACGACTTTCACCGCGTAGTCGAAGAAGTGATACCGATCGAAGAGGGTCCGAATATGCTCGGGCAAGCTCTCGCGATAGGCTGCGATCACCGCTTTGGCGCCGGTGACGAGTCCGGGCGCCTGCTCCGCGGTCGGATGGAAGATCAGTGGCGGCTCGTCCTTGATCGTGGGCCTTAGCCCATGTTCCGAGACCAGCTTCGGATACAGGAACTCGGGGGCGGCCTTGCGCTGTGCCTCGGCGATCCGCTCGGCAGTCCGCTTGCGGATTTCCTTCTGCAGCGCAGGGTCTGCGGCGCGGTCTTCGTATCCGGCCAGGTCGATCCGGTCGTACCAGACTTCCAGCGCGCGCATCGACGCATAGTTGGCAATGCGTTCGCGGTACTCGCGCGCCACGTCGGTCGCGGCGCGGGCCGCTTCGCTGTCGGGCAGGCGAAGATGCTGGGCGGCGATCACAACGCTTGCCGCAAGGCGTTTCAGGTCCCACTCGAACGGCGCCGGGAGCGTCTCGTCGAGGTCGTTGATGTCGAAGATGATGTTGCGCTCGGGCGTGGCGAAGCCGCCGAAATTCATCAGGTGCGCATCACCGCATGCCTGGACCCGGATTCCGCTGCTCGGTGTCGTTGCCAGGTCAGCCGCCATCAGCGCGGCGGAGCCGCGATAAAAGGCAAATGCTGACGCCGCCATGCGGCCGAACCGGATCGGCACGAGTTCGGTCAGGCGCCCCACATTCGCTGCGCTCACGATGGCAACCGGGTCTTGACGGGCTTTCGGCCGCTTCCACCCTGCTTGTGATTCGCGCGGCACGGCTTCGCGCAGCGCCTTGCCCTTGGCTCGACGCTCGTCGGGCGAGAGGTAGGAAGACTCTCGTCCTGCTGCGCCGCCTGTGATCTTGTTCGTTGCGCGCTTGGACATCGTTGGATCTCCTGCTTGGCGCTACTTGGGAAACAGGAAGGTCAGCTGGGCTCTGAGCCCCCATCCAGTCGGGCCGTTATCCGGTGCGTCGGCCCAGTACTTGGCTGCGACGGCAAGCTGGAGAATCTGCGGCCCGATCTTCAACATTTGACCTGCCTGAACGATCAAGGGAACCTGCCACTGCTTCCCCTTCCAATCGTAGGCCGATTCCGTGTATGCGCCGATGGTTGTGTGCGACGCGGTGGTGTAGCTGAAGAATGGTTGCAGCGTGGAGGTGTTGACGTCGTGGCGCTCGTCGTTGCCCGCGACTGACCAGATGTGGCCCACCAGCATGCCGACTGTCCATGGGCCGGTTTGCTTCAGGGCCACGCCGGTTGGCCCGACGCCCCATTTTTCTGTGCCGAGCACTTCCTGGCTGGCCGTGGGCAACAAGAGAACCGGCCCCACACCCCAGATCAGGCCGTTTGCGCTCGGAGATTTCGGCGAGAAGAAGAGGCTCGTTGTGATGTCCGAAATCCCGGACTCATTCGCTGCCGCCACCGGAAAGTCTTTCTGATCCACAAACGTGATGAGGGTCCGCGTGATCAGGTTCCAGTCTTCGTTCAAGGCGAACGGCACGACGGGCTGGGCGATGAGTTTGCTGGCCGTGGCGCCATCGTTCGCCCCGCCGTACTCGTCATGGTTGTACTGCAGCGGCACGCTGATCAGCGATGCAACCGGGTTCGACAGTTTCTTGGCCAGTTCAGCGGCCTCGTCCTCCTGCGCCCACGCGGGCTGAGCCAGTGCCGAGGCGCTGGCCAACAGTAGAAACATCCGTCCAGAGCTGAGTTTCATCCTTGTCTTCCCCGTTTGCGATTCATTAATCAGCAACGCCCGAGCCGCCGACCGACGCACTACCGAACCGAGCGGCGCGCCACGCCACCCACGTTGCCGGCTACGCCGGGCTGATTGATGCCGGGGTCGACCACGCCGATACCGGGCGCGCCGACTCCGACGCCGGGCGCACCGACACCCACGTTGCCAGCCGCGCCGGGCTGATTGATGCCTGGGTCGACGACACCGACCCCGGGTGCGCCGACACCGGCGCCGGGGCTTACCCCCACACCGGGCGCGCCCACACCAACGCCGGGTGTGACTCCCACCCCCGGTGCGCCAACACCCACGCCGCGCCTCACGCCGGGCCCTGGTGCGCCGACACCGACACCGGGGTCAACTGCGGCCGAGACGCCCGCCAGCAGCGCCAGAACGCTGCCTGCCAGGTATCTGCAAAACAAGACATTTACGCGCATATCCGACCTCCTTACGATGACGCGGCTGTGCTGCACAAACCGGGCTACTGGACGACGTACACCAGGTTGTTGCCCTGAAAGGCGGCTCGGTAATAGACGTTGCCGCACTTGTAGTACTCGATACCGTCCTTCGGTGCCGAGACACAGCCGCTGGGCAGCGCCGGCACCACCGCGCCCTTGGCGGGCGGCGTGCTTGCAGCCGCTTGTTGTTTCGCGACGGCCGCCTGTTGCTCGGCAGTTGCCGCCTGCTGCTTGGCCGTCGCAGCTTGCTGTTCGGCCACCGCCTTCTGTTGTTCTGCGGTTTGCTGTTGCTGTGCGTTGGCGCTGGC
The DNA here is from genome assembly GCF_026586805.1 of Niveibacterium sp. 24ML. Taxonomy (GTDB): domain Bacteria; phylum Pseudomonadota; class Gammaproteobacteria; order Burkholderiales; family Rhodocyclaceae; genus Niveibacterium. Next base: position 249,746 of record NZ_JAPFHA010000004.1, read on the forward strand.
CGCCGTCGAGGCGGCCGCCGTTGTGCGCACTGCCGTGCGCCGGGCCACCCCGGCGACCGACCAGGGGGTCGCCGGCGCACCCACCACGGCGGAGGCCGAGCGGGGCTGTACGGCAGACAGAAGCCCGCCCCCTTCGCCGCCGGCGAGCCAGAGTGCAGTGCCCGCCAGCACCAGTGCGAGCGGGCGAAGCGAAGCGATTCGATGGATCATGAAGGGCTCCTCAACGTCGGTCACTGCGCCGCGCCAGGCGGCAGGAACTCGACCTTCCTGGCCTGGGCAGAAGGTTTGTAGGTGAAGGCCTTGTCGCTGACCGTCGGCTTGAGGTTCCACTTGGTCGCCACCACCGAGAACTGCGGGGCGTTGACCACATCCTTGGTCGTCAGCACCAGCTTGCGAACCAGCGGTTCCTTGCCTTCCTGGATCCAGATCTGGGTATCGACATGCGGCGCGCTGAAGGCCAGGTGGTCACAGCGCACGCCCTCGACATAGCCCTTGCCAACCACGAAGCCGGTGGTGACCTCGCTGAGCAGGATGTCGTAGGCGTTGGTGTAGAGCAGATCGCCGGCCGGGGCGATCACGTCGAGCTGGCTGCGCGCGTAGTCGAGCATGCCATCGAGTGTGGGCGGCACCGCCACGGTGGCGTAGACCTTGTCGGCGGGGTTCTCCAGCGTCAGCGTCTTGCCGTCGTAGTAGAACACCTGATGCACCAGATCGCCGCCGCGTTCGACCCGCAGCTTGTTCGGGCGCTGGATGAGTTGCTTGCCGGTGTGATCGAACTGGATCTTCTGACCCGAGCGCAGCACTACTTCGAGCGAGTTGCGGGTTTCGATCGAGAAGGCTTGCTGCTTGGCGAGGAAGTCGGTTGCCGCGCGCAGCAGCTTCGCTGCGTCGGGGCTGACGCCATCGGCTTGCGCCAGCGGGCTGTGGATCGCCACGGCCAGCAGCGGTGCCGCAAGCCAGGCCCGGAGTGTTGCCCCGCGATGCAAGGCAGAGAATGTGCTCATGCTGATTGATCTCCCGTCAGTCAAGTGTGGCGGGCATCAAGGAAGCGTCCGGCGCCGACAGGCATCATGGCGTCGCATGCATGCGCGCCCAATGAGCTGTGGCAAAAGGGAGGCTCGACAGCGTGGCCCGACCACCACGGCGAAGTGCTGGAAATAGCCAACCCATCATGGCACTGGCGAGAATGCCCCCTTCTACATTTTGCGACACCCTTGGTGGTGATCTCGCCTCTGCTTGATACGACGCAAACATTGCCTGCCGGACGTAGCGGCGGCCTTTTGCGCCTTGCTCGGCAATCGGCATGCAGCGTTTCCTGCGCCGCTGCCCGGCTGTGGCGGGCGCCGCTTCAGCGGAATCCTGAAAAGCCCTGTCCGGGGGTGGCAGGCAGAAGGGTGGTCGAGCGCGGTCGGTGAGGGGCGGCCGTGCAGGCCTGCTACGCCGCCCGCGCCGAGCTGAGCGCCAAGGCGGTCAGGGTCTGCCGTGGCCGGCGCTTTGCGCTGGCGATGCGGGCCGCCAGTCCATGCGTGCGCCGGGTCGTTACCGGCACCGGGGCAGCGCCCCGATCCCGGTACGTGGCTCAGTGGTCGTGGCGGTGGATGTCAATCACGCCGGCATTGTTCAGAGCGAAGGTTGCCGCCTTGATGCAGGGTTCGGATTCGGCGCAGCTGGGCAGGCCGATTGCCGCTTTCTCGCCGGCGGCACGGCGGAACACGGTCTTGCCTTCCTTGATGGTTTCGATGACCTTGATCGTGTCGATCGTCATCGGGTCGCCATCAAGCGGGCTGCGGTCGAGCACCACGAAGTCGGCCAGTTTGCCGACCTCGATCGAGCCTTTGCGCTGCTCTTCAAAATGCTGCCAGGCCGACCAGAGCGTATGGGTCTTGAGCGCCACCCAGGGCGAGACACGGTGCTCCGGCCCGAGCACCTGACCACTGCGGGTGACGCGATTGACCGTGGCATGCATGACGCGCATCGGGTCGGGCATGGCCACCGGCGCGTCGTGGTGCGAGGTGAAGATCATGTTGCGCTGCATCGCCCAGCCCAAGGGCGAAATATTGACCGCGCGCTCGGCGCCCAGCACCGAGTCGCGGTGCCAGTCGCCCCAGTAGTAGGTGTGCATCGGGAAGAATGAAGGGAAGATGCCCAGGTCACGGAAGGCCTGAACCTGGTCTTCCCGCGCGGTCTGTGCGTGGATCGCCACCGGCCGGCGATCGGACTTGCCGTGCTTGGCTTCCGCCGCACGCACCGCGGCGATGAACTGGTCGATTGCTGCATCGCCATTCACATGCGCCAGCACCTGCCAGCCCTTCTGGAAGGCCTGATCGACAAAGCCATGCACCTGTTCGTCGGTGAAGGCTGGGTAGCCGTGGTAGTCCGGCTTCTGGCCATCCGGAGCCTTGTAGTAGGGTTTGCTCAGCCATGCCGTCTTGCCCTGCGGTGAGCCATCGAGCGTGAGCTTGATGCCACCAATGCGGAAGTGCTGCGTGTAGCTGCGTGACAACCACGGCGCTTTCATCGCCTCGGCGCCCACCGTAATGTCCGGGTAGGCGACCACGTCGATATCCAGCTTGCCGCTCCTGGCCACCGCTTCCATGGTGGCGGCCGACCCGAGCGAGGCCTTGCCTTCCTGCGCGGTGGTGTAGCCGAAACGTTTGTAGAGATTCACGCCCGCGGCAAACAGCGCCTTGTTGGCATCCGGCCCGAGCTTGCTCATCAAACCGAATAAGGGGCCGAAGAAGGCGTTCTCTTCAAGCACGCCGTTCGGTTCCTGCCCGCCTTCCTTGCGCCGGATGTTGCCACCGGGCGGGTTCTTGCTCGCCGCGGTCAGCCCCAGCATCTGCAGCGCCTTGCTGTTCATCACCCCCAGGTGGCCCGATTGGTGAACGATCACGACCGGCAAGCGCGTGGAGACCTGGTCGAGGTCATCCCGCGTGGGGTGACGTTGCTCCTTGAGCTGCGCATCGTCGTAGCCGAAGCCCACGATCCAGCCGTACTTTCCGGTGATCGTCTCGTTCTGTGCCGCCCAGGCCTTCAGCGTGGCCTGCAGCGCCGCGATGTCGTTCACGCTGCCGTCCGGCGCAGGCAGAAGATTGGCCGAAATCGCCTGGATGCCGGTGTTGAACACATGGCCGTGCGGGTCGATGAAGCCCGGCAGCATCGCCTTGCCCTGCAGGTCGATCAGCTTTGTCTTTGCCCCTTTGAACTTCATGACATCGTTGCGATAACCCACGGCAAGAATCTTGCCGCCCTTGATCGCCACTGCTTCGGCTTCAGGCTGAAGATCGTTGACGGTGACGATCTTGCCACCGGCGTAGATGGCATCGGCCACGGCTTGCGCGGCCTGGCCTGCCGGCGACAGGGCGAGCGCCAGCACGCTCACGGAGACGCCAGCAAGAATGGAGCGACGGTTGTTCATCATGGTGATCTCCGGTTCGGGGCTGGATTGAACAAGAAGAGGCAAGGGTTCGGCGGCCATTCTGGTTTGGAGGCCGGAATCCTTCAATCGCTTTCTTCGCTTTGGCCTTCGAGCGAAGCGCGGCCTGTGAAGGCCGTCTGCGGTCGCGCTACGGCGCCCGGCAATAGTCTTCGAATGCCGGTGCGCCGGGTTCCAGCGTCTTTTCCTTGGCAAGCTCCCAAGGGCGCACACACGCCGCTTCTCGTGCGCACCAGGCATAGCCGGCCGAGCCGCGGCATCCATGCGCGTCCTGGTCCGATCCAGGGCGTGGCATCGGCGGCTGTGTCGCACAGGCGGAAAGGCCGACCAGCAGGCAGAGCAGTCGCACGTTTCTCATGGGTGGCTCTCAATGCAGAAATCGGCGCAAGGGGCGCGCCCGGATCGCCATCTTAGGGAAGGCCTGAATAAGTGGCTGCGACGGCGCATCGCTGCGTTGCGGCGTGCTCGCTCCCGCGCCTATCCCTTTGATATGTCTTGGTCGCTGCGCGCGCCGCGCCTTGCGCTGCATCCCTCTCGCTCACTTACTCAGACCTTCCTTAACGCTGCATCCGTGTCTGCGATGCAGAGGCCCCGGGTGCCCGTGGGCCACTCGCGCATCGGCCTGGCGTGGCTTCGTTGCCTTGGTCGGGGTACGGCGAGCGGATCGTTCCGCGGGCATTGCCGTGCGGGTCGCGCATTCAGTCTTCCGGTTTTGGGCGGGGCGCGATGCCCGCAGCGGCCGGGCGCCACGCGGCCAGTTTGTCTTCGAAGCGCTGGCCGGCGTTTGCCGGGCTGGTGGAGGGGAGTCGCATCCGCTCGATCTGCCGCGCGGATGCGCTCAGTTGCGGTAGCGCGTGGCGGCGGAACAGGGCCTCGGCGGCGCTGCCGTTGAAGGCGATGCGGACAATCGCCGGGTGCTGCGCGAGGAAGGCGCCAAAGTCGTTCGGCTCAATGCTCTCCGCCACGATGGCCGAGTCAAGGCTGCCACTGCGGCGGCAGGCGGCCAGCACATCCCACAAGGCAACCCCGGCCGCTTGCAGCGCGCCCAGGCGCTCGGCGTAGGGGCGTGCCGCGTCAAAGCCGAACAGCGCCCCCATGATCGGCCAGAACGCGTTGCGCGGATGGGCGTAGTACTGCTGCGCGTCGAGCGAGGCTGCGCCGGGCATCGACCCGAGGATCAGCAGCCGTGCGTCGGCGCGCGCGATCGGGGCGAAAGCTTGCCGTCGTTCAGCGCGGGATGGCATCGATGTCGAACACCGCCCGCACCGGGTCGTGGTCAGACGCGCCGTCCGGGTACTCGGCGTTGATGTGCAGCACCTGGTAACTGCGCAGGGCGCCCTGCATCAGCGCGGGTGAGGCGAAGACATGGTCAAGCGCCTGCGAATTGCCGTCGTGGATGTAGGTGTAGCGTTCGGCCGCCGGCAGGCTGAGCGTGAGGTTGCTCAGGCCGGCTGCTTCGATGGACTGCGATGCGGGGCCGAAGTCGAAGTCGTTGAAGTCGCCGAGCACCAGCACGGCGCTGTCGGCGCGGCGGGCGAGCAGGCTGCGGACGAAGTCCGCCACCACGCCGGCCTGGGCGGTGCGCTGGATCTCCGAGGCGGCGAACGGTGGCTGCTGGGGGCCGAACAGGGGCTGGTCGATGCGTTTGGATGCGAAGTGCACCGCCACCAGAACGAGCCGCTTGCCGGCCACGGTGAACTGCGCGGCGAGCGGCTTGCGGCTCGATTCGAAGGCCGGATCGTCTGGCGCGATGCGGCCCGCCGCCGGTTGCAGCTTGCCGCCGGCGGCAATGCTGACGGCGTCGCGCGGGCCGCCGACGCTTCCATCGAGCTGCACCCGGACCGGGTCGTACAGGATCACCGGCCGGATGTTCGCGCCGGGCGCGCCGCCATCGGCGTTGTTGACCGGATCAACGCCCACCCAGCGGTAGGCGGGGCCGCCGGCCGCGCGGATCGCGTTGCTCAGGCGGGTGAGGGTCTGGCTGGCATCGGTGACGCCCTTGTCGCGCGGGCCGTCGTCGTCTTGAACTTCCTGCAGCGCGATCAGGTGCGGCGAGGCGAGCTGGGTGACGATCTGCCGCGCGATGGCGTCAAAGCGCGCTTGCGGCGCGTTGCCGCCGAGGTTTTCAAGGTTGTAGGCCGCCACGCCCAACTGCCCGCGGCCCAGCGGCGCGGCAAGCTGCGCCGGCAGGGCGCGTGCCTGCAGTTGCGGGGATTCGGTCAGGCGCAGGCGGTAGTTGCCGAAGCTGTAGTCGACGATGCCGCGCAGCTTCAGCAGGCGATCACCCGTCTTGATGCCCGGCGGCGTGGGCGTCAGCGATGCGTCGAGCAGGATGCGATGGGGGTTGAACTGGCCGGGCGCAATCGCGACCCCGCCGCGCGCCGTGCGCAAGCCGGCATCGGCCTGCGCCGCCAGGATCACCGCCACCTCGCCCCGTTCGCCGCGCGGCCCCACCGCGATGGCTTCGTCGATCTCGACCTGCATGCCTTCGAGGCTCTCGAAGAAATCCATCGCGAAGCGTTCGGGGTCGAGCGGGCGGCGCGCGGCTTCCACGTTGCCCAGCGTCGGCGCGATCGCGGCGCTCGGCGGCAAGCGCCCGCCGCGACCCAGCACGACGGGGGCGGGCAGGGGGATACCGCTTGCAAGGCGCTGCCAGCGGGCATCGCTCAGCTGGGTGATGGTGAGGTTGTCGGGGTTGCGGCCAGGGCGGTATTCGCCAACGCGGCCACTGACCGCGATGCGGTCGCCCACCGCCGGCGGCTTTTCCTTGCCAAGAAAGACGTACAGCGCATCGGCGGTGCGGCGGTCGTCGTCGGGCGTTTCGTCCTGCAACCAGAAGCCGTTGCGGGTGACGGCGGTGACCACGCCGCCAAGCGCATCCACCGACTGCCCGGCCAGTGGCGAGAGGTGGCCACTGCCCTGGACCTGCGCAATCGTCACGCCCTGCGCGGCGCTCGCCACGCACAGCGCCAGCAGTCCGAAGCCGAATTTCGATGAACGCAACACTTGCACCATGGTTGCCAAGCCTACCCGATTTGTTGCGGAAGACTCGATCAGCCCTGCGGTGCTATGGTGAAAGCCAGAGCCCCGATGACTCGACCACAGGAGTTGCCGTGCTGCAGATTGCCCGCATTGCGCTGATCGCCGTCGCGTTCGCTTGCGCCGCAAGCGCCTCCGGCAAGGAAACCCTGGTTAGATATCCGCGCGGCGATAATCCCACCGATTTCCGCTACGACTACCCGGTTCGCATGTTGCAACTGGCGCTCGACAAAACGTCGGCTGAAGACGGCCCGGCACGCGCTGTGCAAGCCACCGAGCCGATGAGCAACGCGCGCGTGCAAGCTGAAATCGAACGCGGCGGCCTCATCGATGTGGCGAACTACCCGCCCAAACGGGAGCTGGCAAACCGGCTTCAATTCATTCCGATCTGCATCCGCAAGGGCATCCTCGGCATCCGCATCTTCATCATCGACCGCAAACTGGCGCCGCGCTTTGCCGCGGTGCGGTCACTCGACGATCTGAAGCACCTTTCGGCCGGCCAACAGAAAGACTGGCTGGACACCAAGATCTTGTTGAGCAACGGCATTCCAGTGGTGACCCCGCCGAGTTACGAGGAAATCTTCGAACTGCTTGCCGCGGGCCGTTTCGACTACTTTCCGCGCGGCGTGCATGAGCCCTACCGCGAAGTCGAGCCGCGCGCACTGCGTTTTCCCGACCTGATGGTGGAAGAAAGCCTGGCGCTCTACTACCCGATGCCGGACTACTTTGTCGTGAGCAAGGGCAACACTGCACTCGCCCATCGCATCCAGCGCGGGCTGGAGCGCGCGATTGCCGACGGCTCTTACGATGCCTTGTTCCAGAAAGAATTTTCCGAATCACTGCGGCGCGCAAAGCTGGCCCAGCGCACGATCATCCGGCTTGAAAACCCCGATCTTGACCAGATTCCCAACCCGGACGACCAGAAGCGCTGGCTGCTTCCGCCTGCCGCGGCGCGCAAGGTGACCGCGCAAAAGTAAGCGAGTGGTAACCAGCTTGTCGCCTCAGCAGAGTGTCGCATGCCGCAGTTGGCTCGCTCGCGACGGCAGCGTCCGCGACGAACTCGCGGTGCCCAAATACGCCGGTGAATCCGGACAACAAAGTCTTTCGGAGTCACGCACGCAACGCGTTGAATCTCTTCGCAACGACGCGAAGCGTGCCAAACACCAAAGCCCGCTATGCCCAGACGTCGAAAACCTCTGGCAAACCCATCGCGGCATGAAGGCTGTCACCCCACCACCAAACTGCCGGCCGCGGCCGAAGATCGTTTCAGCCTGGAAGCGAACAGAGCGGGCTAAAGCTCACGGGCAGGTTGTCGGCCAAAGCGGTCGGTGGGCACCGCAGTAGTCGGCTCGCGAACGTCAGCTAACGAGGGTCGAGGCACTCATCGGCGTCCGGCCAGAAGCAGCCGCTCGCCACGAAGCGACAAGCAGTCAGTTCAGGCTGGTTGCGGACGTTCACTGGGAAAACGCGAACGGAGGCCCTCGCAAAATCCGGTCATTCGATGATCGGTGCTCCGTACGACTGCTGGCCACCTCAAACCGGACCTTCGGTTCCGGCTTGTTTGAATGAAGGCTCCGAATGATTGCGCTGATGTCTGGTGACGCGGCGGCGCCAACCCTAAGCACCCCCTCGTGCGGTTCGATGTTCAAACGCGGTTGCGTCTGGAAATGCAGCTGTCCCCGCCGACGGTCGCGGGAGCTTCTGGACCGAATCCACGGCGCTTGGACTCCGCCATTCGAAGGGGGATCTTGTCGAAACGTCCAACGACGTGGTCGGCTCGCGATGCGAGTTCATGCCTTGGCGGTGAGGGCCAGTTCAATGTGGTGGGGGCCTTCGTCGTCAGTGAGTGTGATGGCGGTGCAGGGCGGGTTGGCGGTGGCAGGGGGGCGATCGGTCGCGGTCTCTTTAGTGGCGGCGATTGGATTGATCAGCGTTATCGAATACTGCGTTTCACCATAGCGGTATGTCAGGCTGAAGCCTGGCCACGACTTCGGGATGCATGGCGCGAAGGACAGGGTGTTGCCCTGGCGGTGCAGGCCGAGCAGGGATTCGGTGATCAGCCGGTACATCCATCCGGCCGAGCCGGTGTACCACGTCCAGCCGCCGCGGCCGATGTGCGGGGCGCAGCCGTAGACGTCGGCGGCCATGACGTAGGGTTCCACGCGGTAGCGCATGACCTCGGCTGGGCTGCCGCTGTGGTGGGCGGGGTTGATCAGCGTCGTGAGTGCCCAGGCGCGCTCGTGGTCGCCCATCTCTGCAAAGGCCATTGCGGCCCAGATGGCGCCGTGAGTGTACTGGCCGCCGTTCTCTCGCACGCCCGGCGCGTAGCCGCGGATGTAGCCGGGATTCATCGGCGAGTGGTTGAAGGGCGGGTCGAGCAGTTGTACGAGGCCGTCGCCGGTGCGAACCAGGCGGCGATACAGCGCGTCCATGGCGCCTGCGGCGCGCTCAGTGCTTGCCGTGTGCGAGAGCACCGACCAGCTCTGCGCGATCGAATCGATCTGGCATTCTTCGTTGCTCGCCGAGCCAAGCGGCGTGCCATCGTCGAAGTAGGCGCGCCGATACCAGTGGCCGTCCCATCCGTGCTGTTCGATCTGCGCTTGCAACTGTGTGCGTTGCGTCGCGAAGCGCGCGGCATGATCGGTGTCGCCGTGATCGCTTGCGATCCGGGCAAACCGCTGCAGGACCTCGCACAGGAAGAAGCCGAGCCAGATGCTCTCGCCCTCGCCACGGGCGCCGACCAGGTTCATGCCGTCGTTCCAGTCGCCGGATCCGATCAGTGGCAGGCCGTGGCGCCCGAAACGCAGGCCATGCTCGATTGCGCGAACGCAATGCTGATACAACGAGGCTGGCGAAGCGGCTCGGCCGGGCAGATCAAAGTAGGCCTCATCGGTGGGGCTTACCGGCCGGCCCTCAAGCCCTGTGACCTCGACATTCAGGACCGCTGCGTCGCCGGTGCATTCAACGTAACGGCTCACTGCCAGCGGCAGCCAGAGGTAGTCGTCCGAGCAATGGGTGCGTACCCCGCGCCCTGAGGGGGGATGCCACCAGTGCTGGACGTCACCTTCGTCGAATTGCCGGCTCGCGCACAGCAGCAGGTGCGCTCGCACCAGTTGGGGCTCGGCGTGCACCAGTGCCATCACGTCCTGAAGCTGGTCGCGGAATCCGAATGCGCCGCCGGACTGGTAGTACCCGCTTCGCGCCCAAAGCCGGCAGGCGAGCGTCTGGTAAAGCAGCCAGCCGTTGGCGAGCACGTTGATCGCTGCGTCGGGGGTGTCGACCTGAACGGCCCCCAGGCTGCGGTGCCACTGCCGGTGCACCGCGTCGAGCGCTTCCTCAGCGGCGCCGAGGCCGCGGAAGCGCCTGACCAACGCTGCGGCATCGTCTGCATCGCGGCCGACGCCGAGGCGGAACACGATGACGCGCTCCTCATCGTCGGCGAGCTCAAAGCTCACCTGGATGGCCGCGCACGGGTCGAGCGCCGCGCCCACCTTGCCGGAAAGGCGTGTGCGCTCCATTGCCGCGGGGCTTTCAAGCGCGCGGTTGCGCCCGATGAACTCGTTGCGATCGCCGGTAAGGTTGCGTGTCGGGTCGTCCACATCGAAGAACGCGACCCGTGCGCCGAACTCGGCGCTGTATGGGTTGCGGGCGTAGACCGCGCCGCTTTGCGCGGCCACTTCGGTGCTGACGTGCATGGCCGACTTGCCCCGCACGTCACCCAGCACCCACTCGACGTAGCCGGTGGCAGAGAGCCGGCAGGCCCGCCCGGATCTGTTGCGCACACGAAGCACCGAGAACTTCACCGGTGCATCGGTCGCGACGAACACGCACAGCTCGGATTCGATGCCGCCGGCGTGGGTCTCGAACACGCTGTAGCCGAATCCGTGGCGCACCACACAGGGCATGGCGGCAGGCGTGGGTTGCGGTGTCGGCGACCAGACGTGGCCGCTCTCTTCGTCGCGCAGATAGATGGCCTCGCCGCTGGGGTCGCACACCGGGTCGTTATGCCAGGGCGTGAGGCGCATCTCATGCGCGTTCTCCACCCAGGTGTAGGCGCCGCCGGTTTCCGACACCACCGTACCGAAGTCCGGATTGGCCAGCACGTTGACCCAGGGCGCCGGCGTCGTCTCTCCGGGTGCGAGCAGGATCATGTACTCGCGGCCGTCCTGGGTGTAGCCGCCGCGGCCGTTGAATAGCAGCAGGTTGCGGTCTGCCGGTGTCGCACGCGCAGGGGGCTCCGGGCGATCCTGGCGCGTGGCCACCAGGCGCGGCGGGCGTGGGTCGCGTGTCGGGCGCTGGTCGAGTTGTTCTTCCAGCGTGCCACAGCTGTCGCTGAGGATCACCCGGGCGACCGACTGGAACAGCGTGCGGTCTTCGTTCGATATCTGCTCTGCAGGCCGCACGAAGATGCCGCCGGGGCGATCGAGCAAGCTGGCGCCGATGCCCGAGGCGATCAGGCCGATGATCTGTTCCTGCAGGCGCTGGCGGTAGCCGGCGTGGTCTTCGTTCCAGATCACCAGATCGACCTGCAAACCCTTGAGTCGCCAGTACGCGTGCGCCTGGATCAGTTGCTGCACCAGGCCGATGTTGGCCGCGTCGCCAATCTGCAGCAGCACGATCGGCAGATCGCCCGATACCGCATAGCCCCACAGGCCAGGCTGCCCGCGCCGGTTGCGCAGCATGACCGAAGGGTCTGCGCGCAGCCGCGCGTCGGCGTGAATCACGGCGCCCGCGAGCCGGGCATACCACTGCGCTTCGCGCTCGTTGGCGTTGAGTTGCCGGAGCACCACCTGGCTGTGGGTCCAGGCGAGCTCGAAGACGCGATCGGCCAAGTGACGGTCTCGGTACTTTTCGACCAGGGTCAGCGCCGCAACGCGCGTTTCGGCCATGCCGGTCACGATGTCGACAAGCGCGGATTGCTCGGGCTCCAGCACGATCCGGTAGCGCACGGCGACGATCGGGTCGAGCACGGATCCATCGGTGCCCGACAGTTCTCGCGCATCGCTCATCGCGATGGGCGAGGCGGTGCTGCGGCAGCGGCCGATGAAGCGTGCCCGATCGGTCTCGCTCGACACCTCACTGGTCCTGGCGCCGTGCACAGTGACTGCATGCAGCATCCACGGCGTAGCTTCGTCGGCCGCGCGCGGTCTGCGCGAGCAGAGAATCGCGCTGCGTCCGGGCAGGATCTCGGTTTGCACGAACAGATTGCTGAAGGCGGGGTGCAGGGTATCTGAGGCGGGCGACGCGATCACTACTTCGGCGTAGCTGGTGATCTCAAGTTCGCGGGCGCGCCGGCTGCGATTGGTGATGCGGATCCGCCGCAGTTCAATGTCGTCCTCGGGCGAGACGACAATTTCGGTCTGCGTATCGTAGGCCGTGCGCCCGCCATCCACTTCGTCGTGCCGGCGGTACTCCGCGCGGCCTTCCGAAAAACTGGCCTCGTAATCCGTCGGCATTGCGAGCGTGGGTTGGTAGGTGTTCGACCAGAAATCGCCGCTGGCGACGTCGCGCAGGTAGCAGTAGCTGCCCCAGTTGTCGCGCGTACCGTCTTCGCGCCAGCGTGTCACGGCGAGGTCGCGCCAAAGGCTGTAGCCCCCACCGGCGTTGGTCACCATCACGTGATAGCGGCCGTTGGAGAGCAACTGCACTTCCGGTGCGGCGGTGCTCACCCCGGTGTAGCTGCGAAGCGGCAGCTCGGTGGTGGGGTCCGATCCACCGGTATCGAAGGGCAGCGTTCGCATGACGAAGCGCTCCGTCGGGGTCGGGATCCGCTCCTGCAGCAGTAGCAGCACCGCCTGGAACAGCGGCTCCGCCTCGAAGCGGCGCTGCATCGGACGGCCCAGCAGCAGGTAGGCCAGCGAGAGCAGGCTCATGCCCTGGTGGTGCGCCATGAAGGCCTTGATTGCCACCCTGGTCTGGCCACGGCGTTGCCGCACCGGCGTGTAGTCGATCGCCTCGAACAGCCCGTATTCGCCAACGAAACCCTCGGCGGCCAGGCGCTGCAGGTTGCGACAGGCGGCCTCGGGGGCCACCATCAGTGCCATCACCGACGCGTAGGGGGCAATCACCAGATCATCGGCGAGCCCACGCTTGAGTCCCAGCCCCGGCACGCCGAACGCGCGATACTGATAATTGAGCTGCACGTCGACGGTGTTGTAGCCGGATTCCGAGATGCCCCAAGGCACGCCGCGTTGTTTGCCGTATTCAATCTGGCGGGTCACTGCGGCCTTGCAGGTTTCATCGAGCAGGCTGTGCTCGTAGTTCGGCATCACCAGCAAGGGCATCAGGTACTCGAACATCGACCCGCTCCACGACAGCAAGACGGGCGACGCGCCGATGCCGGTCAGCAGCCGGCCCAGTGCAAACCAGCTTTTCTGGGGGATCTGGCCTTGCGCGATGGCAACGAAACAGCCCAGACGCGCTTCGGAGGCGAGCAAGTCGTAGTAGCTGGCATCCGGGCGGCGGTCGGCGATGTTGTAGCCGATGCTCAGCAGGTGCCGGCTGGCGTCGTAGAGGAAGTCGTAATCCATTTGCGCCAACGTTCCGGCTTCGCTCGCGAGCGCCCTCGCGAGGGCTTGCCGCGCCTGTGCCCGCTGGCTGCCCAGCGCAACGGCCGCGGCAAGTTGCTCCAGCCACACGCGCTCATCGGCCGCGCTGACACGCGCGCCCCACGCGGATACTGATGGCCCGACCAATGCCTCAAGCCCTGCGATGTCCTTGACCGTCCGTACCTCTGCGATGCCCTTGATGCTGCGTAGCGGTGCCTGCAGCCCCGCAGGCGCTGGCGGCAACAACAGCCATGGCGCGAGTTCGGTCAGTTCGTCGGTGAGTTCGCGACACGCGTTGAGCAGGCTGTGCAAGGCGTCGCGGCTTGGGGTGCCGAGCGGGGTTTCCGTTCGCACGCTGGTGTTTTCGGGCGGGTGTGCGATCGCGGCGCTGGCGACAAGCCGTTCGGCGTCCGCAACGATCGCGCCAAGTACGCAATGAAACGGATCGAGCGCATCCGTCCGGGCGGCGATCGCCGCGGCGATGCCTTGGTCGATCGCCGCAAGTTGCGCCATCACGTCGCCACTCGCGGCCTCGGCGGCCGCGGTGGCGACCGCCAGCGTATCGCGCAAGCCTTCCAGCCGTAGCGGCCCCGAAATCGGCTCATTTTCCAGCGCCAGCATGCCCGCGCGCAGCACCATCAAGTGGCCGGCCAGGTTGCCGCTGTCGACGGTTGAAACGTAGCGTGGATTGAGTGGCGCCAGCGTCTGCGTGTCGTACCAGTTGTAGAGGTGGCCCCGGTAGCGCTCCAGTTGCGCCATGGTCGCCAGCGTGGCAGCGCAACGTTCGAGCAGGCGTCCGCCCTGGATGTAGCCGAAATCAAAGGCACTCAGATTCGCCAGCAACGCGAGGCCGATGTTGGTTGGCGAGGTGCGGTGCGCAACGGCTGCAGCGCGATAGTGCTGGCAGTTGTCGGGCGGCAGCCAGTGGTCTTCGGGCCCGACGAAGCGTTCGAAGAAAGCCCAGGTTCTGCGGGCGATGGTGCGCAGGAAGCGGGTTTGCTCGGCCGATAGCGGCTTTGCGTGTTCGGGCCGTGGCTGGCTGACCCACCACACGAGCCAGGGCGCACACAGCCACATGGCAAGAATCGGGGCGGCGAGCATCAGCGTAGTCGGCGCGGTGACGACGAGTACCGCAGCAACGAGGCCTGCGATTACCGGCGCACACCACATCAGCCGAAGCGTGGCGAACAGGCCGTCTTGATTCTGCGCCGCCGCCCGGAGTTCGACCTCGCTCGTGGTGTTCCATTCCAGCATGTGGCCGCGTCGGCGCATCAGGCGCCACACGGTGCGCAAGATCGCGCCCTGCGTGTAGAGCGCCTCGTGCGGCAGGCAGGCCAGTTCAAAGGCCTGCTGCCCAAACCGGGTGACCAGTGCTCGCGCCGCGCCCGCGATATGCTGGAGGGGCCGCACTTCGGCCGGTTTTTTCAATGAAGCGACGATGGCGGCGCACAGGGTGGGCAAACTCAGGATGGCGAGGACCGCGAGCGTCCACGTTCCGGGCGAGTCCAGCATCAGCCAGCCGATCAGCAGCATCGCCAACAGCGCGCTGGGCACGAGGCTGCGCCGCAGGTTGTCGAGCAACTTCCACTGCGACAGCGGCGAGAGCGGGTTGCGCGGTGGCGCCGCAGTGGGTAACGCACCCGGCGCGCGGCGCAGCAGCCAACCGAACAATTGCCAGTCGCCGCGTACCCAACGATGGCGGCGCCGTACGTCGGCGCGGTAACTCGACGGGTAATCTTCGTAGAGCAGCACATCGCTCAGCAGCCCGGCTCGCGCGTAGCAGCCTTCAAGCAGATCGTGGCTGAGGATGCGATTGTCGGGCATGCAGCCGCCGAGCGCCTGTTCGAAGGCATCCACGTCGTAGATGCCCTTGCCGGTGAATGAGCCCTCACCGAAGACATCCTGGTAAACGTCTGACACCGCGCAGGTGTAGGGGTCGATCCCCGGCACGCCACCCGCCATGTGGGCATAGCGGGAGCGATTATTGCCGGGCAGCGTACTGGCGACCCGCGGCTGCAGGATGCCGTAGCCCGACACCACGCGGCCTAGCGCGCCGTCGAAATGCGGCCGGTTGAGCGGATGCGCCATCGTGCCAATCAGCTGCCGGGCGGTATCCCGTGGCAACAGGGTGTCGGTGTCCAGCGTGATCACGTACTTCACGCCGGCTGGCGGCCCAAACTTGCCCACGACCAGCGAGAAGGCGTCTGGCGTGGCGCCGCGCAGCAGCCGGTTCAGGTCGGCGAGCTTGCCGCGTTTGCGTTCAAAGCCCATCCAGATGCCGTCGTGCGTGTTCCACAGGCGCGGGCGATGGAGAAGGCAGAAACGATCCTCACCCGCAGTGCCGCCGGGGTACTTGTGATTGAGCGCGTCGATCCGGCTTTCGGCAGCCCGAAGCAGGGCGGTATCGCCCGGCAGTGTTTCGGTCGGCGCATCGCAGAAATCAGTGAGCAGCGCGAAGTGAAGATGCGGATCCTGATTCGCGAGGAAGCGGATCTCCAGCGCCTCGATCAGGGCCTGCAGTCCTGCATGGGAGGTAAGCATCGTCGGCACGACGACGAGGGTGCGCATCTGCGCCGGCAGACCAGCCGAATAGTCCATCTTCGGCAGCAGCTGCGGTTTGACGACGAGGCTGGCCAACCAATTGACTGCGGCGACGCCGAAGCGGCTTGCGCTGAGCAGCGAAGCGATGCCGATCAGCAGTAGCGCCCACGGCGGCAGCGAGGTCGAGCCAGCCAGTGCGAGCAGGGCCGTGTTGAGGGCAAGGGTCAGGGCGACAATCGCGCCGAGGTAGATCAGCAAGGGCGAGCGCGCCGCGGCACGTGCAATGCGTGTCAAGACCGGTGGGCTCACCTGCACCAGGCGTTCGAGTTCGATCAGTCCGTCGCCGATCAGGTAGTACCCGACGTGTCTCGCGGGCGCATCGGCGGCGGTGGTGGGAGTGCAAGCATTAGCGCGCGACTGGGCCAGCGTGATCGCCGCGCGCGCCACCTCGCCTTCGCTCAGAGGCCCGTGTTTGGCCAGATCCTCGGTGGCGTGGCGGTAACGATCTCGGGTGGCGAAGTCCATGCGGGCGTAGTCGCCGTCGGGGTCTTCGCGCAAGGTCTTTTCAACGATGCTGTGGGCCTCGACGAATTCGCGCCACTCGATTGCGCCGATCACACGCAGGCTGCCGATACTGTTACTGATCGACACCTGATCCGCTGCCTGTTGCTGGTTTTCTGCCTGCACCTGTTGTTCGATCGTCAGGGCGGCATCGGCAAGATGCTGCTCGATCCAGGTCAGGGGCAGCGCGAGCGAGGGCCCACGGCCCTGGAGGCGGCGCGCGAGCTCGGCGACGAAGGCACTGCTCATCGGCGGGCTGGATCGCGCCATGTCGGCAATGACGAGGATCAGGCTCTTCGGGTCGGTTTCAAGCGCTGCGGTCATCTGGTCGGCCCAGGCGCCTGCCAGCTTCCGGTCGGCCCAACTGCGCTCGATGCGGATCGCCACGCGCCGCAGGTTTTCGATCACGGCAAGGCGCAGCATGATTGGTGTTGCCCACAGCTCGCCCAGCCGCAACGGCGTCACCGTCTGATAGGCGGACACGAACTGGCTCAAGCCGTCGGGGTCGATGCGGCCGTCGCCATGGGAGACGATCTCCAGCGCGATGTCGTACACGCGGGGCAAGGGCGGCCCGTAGGCCGATTTCAGGCGTGGCAGGCCGCGGCTGTAGCCCTTGGGCAGATGTCGCCGTGCGTTCCGGATCTGCTCCTCGATCAGGTAAAAATTGTCGAGCAGCCATTCGCCTGCGGGGGTGAAGCGGCGGCTTCCGGCCGGGCTGTCGTTGAGGGTACGACAGACCTCTTCGAGCACGCTCTCGTTGTCGGCCAAGCGCAGCAAGAGGTGTTCTGCATCACGGGCATGGATGAGCACATGCGTGGCGGCGAGCCGCTTGCCGTGTTGAGCCATCTGCCTGGCGCTGAACAGTTCAGCGCGCAGGGGCGGCTCGTCGGCCCGCTCGCCGCGTTGCCGCGTCAGGCCGCGCAGTGATGCGCGCAGCGGCGTCCAGAACAGTTCGGCCATGGGGCGGTGATCATTTGACATGTCAGACGCCTTTGGGGCCGCGCACGCGGGCGGATGCTGTCCGTGCCACGAATCGCGCTGGGCTGCCCGTTTGCGGTGTGCAGACGGTCTGTGGCCACCGCCGCAGTGCGCCGGTGACGGTCATGGGCAAGCCCTTGCTCACTTGATACGCATGTCGTCCTTGACCGACTTCACGCCACCGACACCGCGTGTGACTTCGATCGCCTTGTTGATGGCGCTCTGCGACGCTACGAAGCCGCTGAGCTGAACGACACCCTTGAAGGTCTCGACATTGATTTCGGCCGACTTGAGACTCGGCTCATTGAAGATTGCGCCCTTGACCTTGCTTGTGATGACGGTGTCGTCGACATATTCGCCGGTGCCTTCAGAGCGTGGTGTCGAGGCACAGCCGACAATTGAGAACAACGAAGCGGCGATGAGGATGCTGGATAGGTACTTGCGTGTATTGCCCATGGTGGGACTCCTGCGATTCATGTTGAGGGAAGGCGCAGCGCTGGGGCGTTGGCGGCGTTGAGCCGTTACACGCTCCGCGTTACGTTTTTGCGTTGAGCTTCGCGGGGCACTTGCTGCTTGCCGATGCGAGCCTGTTGCGCATTGAAGGGTCGGCTGCGCCGGGGTCAGCGAGCGACACGAAAGACTGCGTGGTAGGCCAGGAGCAGGGCAGTGGCGCCAACGATGGCGAGCAGCTGGCTTGGCAGGTTGATCCCCGCGATGTCGCTGTGCCCGAAACTGGTGATGACGCTGCCGCCCGTGACGGCGCCAACGGTGCCGACGCCGATGTCGATCAGGGTGCTGCGCTCGGAACGGCGCATGCGCATGCTGGCGAAGAAGCCAATGAGCAGGCCGATGACGATCCATCCAATAAGTGACATTGATGCCTCCGATGAGGCGGGTTGCCCGGAGTGCTCCCGGCACGAAGAGTTGCTGCTCAACGCTGCCCGATCACCTGGCGGAAACCACAGGTGCAGCGTAGCCGGTTGTCGCCCGGCCGTCGGTACGCTGCCGCACATTGCGGCGAGGTGCTGCGGCGGTGATGCTCTTGCGCGCGACTCAGGCAAGCACCGGTTCAGGCCGGGGCGCCAGCAGGCGCCCGAGTGCGTCGGGTAGCAGCGGATAGCTGAACAGAAAACCCTGGCCTTCGTCGCAGCGCTCGCGGCGCAAGAAGGCAAGCTGCTCTGCCGTTTCCACGCCTTCGGCGATGACGCGTTGCTTGAGGTTTCGCCCCATGCCGATGACGGCGCCAACAATGGTTGCGTTATCCGCGTCCGTTTCGATGTCGCGCACGAAAGACTGATCGATCTTGAGCGTGCTGATCGGGAAGCGCCTCAGGTAGCTGAGGCTGGAATAGCCGGTGCCAAAGTCGTCGATCGCGAGCTGGATGCCCATGTGTTTGAGGGCTTCGAGTGCCGTGGCCGAGATTTCAGCGTCGTGCATCAGCACGCTTTCGGTCAGCTCAAGCTCAAGCAGAGATGGCTCGATCGCCGTTTGCGCCAGTACATTCGCAAGTTCATGGATGAACAGCGGGTGGCGGAACTCCAGCGCCGAAATATTCACCGACACCGGCACCACTTCAAGTCCGGCGCGCTGCCAGGCGATCAATTGCTCGCAGGCCTGTCGCAACACCCAACGGCCAATCGGCACGATCAACCCGCAGGTTTCGGCAATCGGCACGAATTGCCCCGGCCCAATCAGGCCGAACGTCGGCTCTTGCCAGCGGAGCAGGGCTTCGACGCCGGTGATTGCGCCGGACGCGATGTTGACCTTGGGCTGGTAGTGCAGAACGAACTCCTTGCGTTTGAGCGCGCGGCGCAGACCGTTTTCAAGGAACAGCCGTTGCACCGCCTGAGCGTTCATCTCGGCCTGGAAGAACTGGTAGTTGTTCCGGCCTGCCGCCTTGGCGTAGTACATCGCGGTATCCGCGTTCTGCATCATCGAATCGAGGCTCTGTGCGTCGTCCGGATAGATGCTGATGCCGATGCTCAAGCTGACATGCAGTTCCTGGCCGCCGATTGGGTGCGGGGGCGCAAACGCGGCGAGGATCTTTTCGGAGATGTGCGCGGCGTCTTCTCGCCGCTCGATCTCTGCAAGCAGGATCACGAATTCGTCGCCCCCCTGTCGACAGACGGTGTCCGTTGTGCGGACACAGGTCCGCAAGCGATTGGCGACCGATTTGAGCAGTTGATCGCCGATTGCGTGGCCGAGCGAATCATTGATGTGCTTGAAGTGGTCGAGATCGAGGAACAGCAACCCGGTCTGCTTGCGATGCCGTACCGCAAAGCGGATCGCTTGCGACAGCCGCTCGGTGAGCAGGACGCGGTTGGGCAGATCGGTCAGAAAATCGTGCTGGGCGAGGTGCGCCATCTTTACGGTCATCGCCCGCGATTCGCTGACATCGTGAAACACGATGACGGCGCCGACCACGGCCCCGTGGCGGTTGTGGATCGGAGCCGCCGAGTCTTCGATCGCGGCCTCGGAACCATCGCGCCGGATCAGCATGCTGCCGGCGGCCAGGCCCACTGTGCGGTTTTCGCGAATGGCGAGCAGGGCGGGGTTGGCCGCTTCGGTACGATCCTCGCCGTCAATCGTGCGGAATACTTCGCTCAGCGGGCGGCCGAGTGCCTCGGCGCTGGGCCATCCGGTGAGCCGTTCGGCGACGACGTTCAAGTAGCTGACCTTGCCCTCGACATCGGTTGCGAGTACGGCGTCGCCAATCGAGTTCAGCGTCACCTGCGCGCGCTCCCTCTCATCGAACAGCGCGTCTTCCGCTGCGCGAAGCACGGCTTCGTCCGCCTTGCGGCCGGTGATGTCCTCGAAGGTCAGTACATGGCCGTGCCGGGCGCGCAGGCGCGGTAGGGCTGCGCTGTGCACGCGCACCCATCGCTCCGGTTCATCCGGGTGGCAGAGGCGCAGTTCGGACTGGAAGCGCTGGTCCGTGTGCAGCGCATGGCGCCATTCCGCGCGAACCCGTTTCTGATCATCGGGATGGATCGTGCTGAACCAGGATGCGCCGAGTGCGGATGCCTGGCCTGTGCCAACGATCGTTTGGTAGACGGTGTTGGCATACACGCAGTGATCATCCTTGTCGGACACGAGAATGCCCAGCGGCGAGGCATCGCTGATCGCGCGAAAGCGTGCCTCGCTGTCGCGCACCGCACGCTGCGCGGCGCAGGCCGCGATGACGTGCTGACACAACTGTGGCAAGGCGCCGGCATCAAGCGGGGCGGTGGCGATGTAGCCGTGAGCCCCCAGCGAGACGCCTTCGCGTGCGATTGGCTCGTCCTGCCCGGAATAGAGCAGAAGCATCGCTGCGTCGGGCGCCGCGACGCTGACCTGCAGATAAGCGCCAATGCCGTGCTGATCGGGGAGCGACAGGTTGAGCAGCACCATTGAGGCGCGATGGCCCTTGAGCCAGTCAAGCGCGTCCGCAAGCCGTGTGACCCGGTGAACGCGGAAGTCGGCGACGGCCGGCGCCGAGAGCGCATGAATCACGCGTTCGGCGACGAACTGGTCTGCTTCGACGAGGAGGATCCTGGTTGTGGGTCGCTTCATTGGCTTCTGCCGCAAGGTCTGTTGTGTTGCGCGCAAGGGGGCGACAGGCGCGCTCGCGCGCCCATCGATCTGGCGTGTTGCCACGGGGGAGCGAGAAGCTTGGGGTCCGAAGGTCTCGTCGGTTTGCTGTTGCCACTGGTGCTCAGCGCTCAGGGGTTGATCGCCTTCAACGCATTCGCGTGCAGGGAAAGGGAGACAACAAACCATCATGCGCCGAGGGGCCGGTGAGGCGCGCGTTTCGGGGGGGGAGGGAGCAGCCATCGCCGCTCGGGGCAATGGACTGCCGGACTTCAGGACAGTCGGGTTGGTTGCGGGTCTTCGTGTCGTTTCTCGAATCGGGCGATCTGCGCCTCGGCCTCGTCCTTTGTAATGCCGTAGCTTTCCTGAAGCTTCCCGGCGAGTTCAACACGCTTGCCTGCGATGACTTCAAGGTGGTCATCGGTGAGCTTGCCCCATTCGGCTTTGACCTTGCCTTTGAATTGTTTCCAGTTGCCTTCAACGATTTGCCAGTTCATGACGTACTCCTTCATGTGAGCGCCAGTCGGGCATTGGGCCCGGGATGGCGTGCTTGCGGCGCGTGCGCCGCGTGGGTGCGGAAGCGGCTGACGAAGAACGGCGTTACAGCCGGCCCAACAACAGCAGTGCGATGATGACGGCGACGACCAAGCCCAAACCGCTGCTGGGCAGGTAGCCCCAACTGCGGCTATGCGGCCATGTGGGTATGGCGCCAATCAGCAGGACGATCAGCACGATCAGAAGCAGTGTTCCGAGACTCATGTTGGCCTCCCGGTGGGGCAGCGGGGGTGGCCGCTGCTCGTTACGGACATTGGCGCGACCCGGGTTGAGGCCTCGGGCCTGCGGGTGTCAGGCGCAGAGCCGATCGCGAGGCTTGTTACAGCGCGGCAAAGCGCGCCGCGGGGCGCGGAGAAAGGGCGGTGCATCGTGGCAGCCGTTAGCGACGACTGAACAGGAAGCCGATCACCAGGCCGGCAAGGGCGGTTCCGCCCAGTGTTCTCCACGGGTGCTCCCGCACATAGCCATCGGTGGCTATCGCCGCCCCGCGAACTTTGTCGCTGAGTGCGACTCGGCCGCTGATCGCGTAGGCCTTTGCGTCGTAGAACGACTGCTCGACCATCGTCTTGACCTGCGCGATATCGCTTGCCGTTGCGGCGGAGAACTCCTTGACCAATCCGCTGGTGTCTGTCGCAACCTGCTTCAGGTCGGCGGCCAGTCGTTCCTTGCTTCCGACGCTGGGCGTCGGGTTCATTTCGATGTTCATGATGCCTCCTTGGCTGGTGGTTCTGATCCGGGTGCGCGCGGTCGGTGTTCAACCGCGGCCGAGTCCGAAGAGCAGGGTGACGACAAAGATGACGATGAAGACGTAGAAGAGGATTCGCGCGATCTCGGCGGTGCCGGCGGCGACACCGGTAAATCCGAAAACTGCCGCGACGATTGAAACGAGAAAGAAGATCAGGGCCCATCTCAACATGACGGTCTCCCGTGGTGGGCAATCTGCCCGTTTGTGTCAGGGGTGGATAAGCGGCTTGCTGTGCCTGCAGGCGGTTCGTCGGTTTGCCTGCGCTGCAGTGGGCCAGCGAACCAGTTCTGCTGTAGTGAGCTTGCGCGTGCGGGCGTCGAGCGTCTGTTCGTCACCGCACGTAAAGGGCTGATGCCAAGGAGCGCTTGGCACCCCGTTCGGTGTGGAGTGCGGGCTCATTTCTTGTCGGGCTTCTCGATCTCGTGGCCGATGATGCCGCCGACCGCGGCTCCACCAACGGTGCCGGCCGGGCTACCGCCAGTGAGTATCGAGCCGCCCACCGCGCCGGCGCCCGCGCCGATCAAGGTGCCCTTGTCCTGAGCCGACATGCCTGCACATCCGCTGATGCTGAGGATCAGCGCGGTGGCGAGCGCGTAGTGCGTCGTTCCTTGTGCTTTCATTTTGAAGCTCCCATCTCGTCCTGCGTTGCGGGCCGCTACGGCGTAACGGCCGTGCCATGGGCTACATGCCGAAATTCGTCTTGGCCTGTGCGAGGCAACGATCCTTGGCGGCCCCTGCAAGGGCATCGCATTTCTCCTTCTCCACGGCATAGCGTGCGTCGCGTTTCTCGACCGTGGCGTCGGTGCGGGCGTCGGTGGATGCCGTTTGCGCGTCGCTCTTTGCGACGGCGGTCTTCTCGCTTGAGGTGGCTGCGGCATCCGCGGTTTTCAGTTGTACGGTTGCGTCGGCCTTGGCGCTGGTTTCGGCGGCCTTGGCCTCCTTGATGCAGACATCCTTTGCGTTATCGGCCTTGTCGTTGCAACGTTCGCGTGCAACCGAATAGTCGGCCTCGGCCTTGGCGAAGCGCGCCTTGTAGTGGGTCTTGCGGGTCGGCGTGTAGCTCGCCTCCAGATTGGCTTCAGCAATCTTCCGGGTGGATTTCGCCTGCGTGACACAGAGCTTGTTCTGCTGCCCGGACATGTTTGCGCAGGCGGCTTTGCCGAGTTTGTAGTCGGCGTCGATCTTGTCCTGCTGGGTGCGGTAATCAGTCTTGGTCATGCCTTGTGCAAACGTGACAGGCGCGAAGGCCAGAACGAAAGACAGGGCGATGGCGGTGCGGATGTGGTTCATGGTGAGACCTCTCTGGTGTGTTTGTGCTGAGATCCCGCGAACACTGCCTTGTGGGCCCATGTTCGCGGCTGCCGTGTGGCAGATCCGAATGCGCAGGGGATTGGCGACCGCCGCCAAACTTCTTGGGCAGGCCGCGCTTCGGATGTCTGGAGCCTAGCGGGCACTGGTGCGTGGCGTCTGTTCGCTGACGCACCGTGGCAGGGGGCAAGCCGGCCTCCGCAACACAAACACCGCGCGACACCGGATACTTTGATCTGCCTGAAGGCTGGTAAAGCCCCGTATCCCCGCGCTAACGTAAGTGACTGCGCGCGTATGTTCGATAGCGAACACAGGTAGAGGTATTGGCGTCCTATACTGCACATGCAACTTGCATTGCTCGCCGACCAGGCCCCTTTTTGCCCGGTGGCGTTCAAGGCTGGAGGCCCCGTATGGAAAGTAGCCACTCCCCGCTTCAGAACCATCTTCTTGCCGCCTTGCCGGCGGACCAGCGGGCGCGCATCGTGCCAGCGCTGGAGTTCGTCACGATGACCTTGGGCGAGGTGCTCTACGAACCCGGCATCCCGATGCGTTACGTGTTCTTTCCGACCACCTCGATCGTCTCGCTGCTGTATGTGATGGAAGATGGCGCCTCGGCCGAAATTGCCGTCGTCGGTAACGAAGGCATTGTCGGTGTCTCTTTGTTCATGGGCGGGGAGACGACGCCGAGCCGCGCAGTGGTGCAGAGCGCGGGCCACGCCTACCGGATGAAGGGCCAGGTGCTCAAGGACGAGTTCGAACGGGGCGATATGCTGCAGCGCCTGCTGCTGCGCTACACGCAGGCCCTGCTTACGCAGATGGCGCAGACCGCCGTGTGCAACCGCCACCACTCGCTCGATCAGCAGCTATGCCGATGGCTCCTGTTGAGCCTGGATCGCTTGCCCAGCAACAAGCTGGTGATGACGCAGGAGTTGATCGCCAACATGCTCGGCGTTCGGCGCGAAGGCGTCACGGAGGCAGCCGGCAACCTGCAAAAGGCGGGCCTGATCGAGTATCACCGCGGCCACATCACGGTGATTGACCGGGCGGGGCTCGAAGCGCGGTCCTGCGAGTGCTACGCCGTCGTGAAACGGGAGTGCGACCGCCTGCTGCCTGACGCACCGACCTGAACGCCGCGCGTGCCGCAGCGCTTCGCCGACGCAAGCCTGTGTGCGCTATCGCCCAGACAGCACCACTGACTCAACGCAGGCTGCGAGCTGCATGCGCCGCGGTGCAACCGCCCGCGGCCAATCGCAACGCTGCGTCAGGGGCTTAACGTGCAAACCAAGGCGGTATCTGTAGAAAGCAACCAACTGCTCGGACGTCTGCCGCGGCGAGCACTTTCCAAGGTGCTGGTGTCATGCGTGGAAGTCGAACTGGTGTTCCGGGAAGTGCTCGCCGAAGCGGGCGCCCCCATCCGCCAGGTGCTGTTTCCGCTGCAGAGCATCATCTCGCTGACCGCTTCGATCGGGCCGCACCAGGGGCTTGAGGTTGGCCTGATCGGTGACGAAGGCATGCTGGGGGCCACCTTGCTGCTGGGCGTTGATCTCGCGCCATTGCATGCGCTGGTGCAGGGGCAGGGCTCGGCGCTTTCGATGAGTCGGGCCCAGTTTCTCGCAGTTGCGGCCGGCGACAGCGCGCTGCACCGCATCCTGTCCCGCTACCTGTACGTTTTGATGCAGCAACTTGCGCAAACAGCTGCCTGTACGCGATTCCATGTGGTCGAGGCACGTCTTGCGCGCTGGCTGCTGATGACGCACGACCGCACGCATGCCGATGGCCTGCACGTCACGCAGGAATTTCTTGCCTGGATGCTGGGCGTGCGCCGTGTTGGCGTGACCACAGCCGCCGGCGCCTTGCAGCGGCGCCAGCTGATTCACTACGCACGCGGCGAAATTACCATCCTCGACCGAATCGGCCTCGAGGCGGCAGCGTGCTCCTGCTATGAAGCCGATCGTGCGACTTACGCCGCCGGTATGAACTAGAGGGCAGTTTGTCCGCAACCGGTGATCACTGCTCCAACCGACGCGATCGTCAGGATCACAAGGACGACCATTTGCGGCACCGAATTGCACATCCTCAAGGGCGACGATCCGACCTGCACGCCCGGTCAAGTTATTGGCTATGAGGGGGTCGGCGTGATCGAACTGGTCTGCCCGGCCGTGGCGGCATTCAAGGCTGGAGATCGAGTGTTGATTTCATGCATCAGCGCCTGCGGCAAGTGCGCGTATTGCCGCAAGCTCTTGAACTTACCCTGCACCTCCGGCGGCTGGATTCTCGGTAATAGGATCGACGGCACGCAGGCAGAGTTCGTTCGCATACCTTACGCCGACACCAGCCTTCATCACATTCCGGACGACGCGGATGAAGACGCCTTGGTCATGCTGAGTGACATCTTGCCGACCGGCTTCAAGTGCAGAGTACTCAACGGCAAGGTGCAGCCAGGCAGCACGGTAGCGATCGTCGGCGCCGGGCCGATCGGGCTCGCCGCACTATTGACAGCACAGTTCTGCTCACCGGCCGACATCATCATCATTGACCTCGACGGCAATCGCCTCGAGGTGACGATTCGCTTCGGCGCCACGGCGGCGGTCAACAGCAGCGACGGCCAGGCTTTGGAATAGGTCATGAAGATTACGGGTGGCCGGGGTGTCGACACGGCCATCGAGGCGGTCGGTATTCCGGCCACATTCGAGATGTGCCAAGGCGATCATCGGGGCGGGCGGCACCATCGCCAACATCGGCGCGCATGGTACGAAGGTGGATCTCCACTTGGAAAAACTGTGGGATCGCAAAATCACCATCACGACTCGTTTGGTGGATACCGTTAGTACGCCAATGCTGCTTAACGTTGTCGGGATGCACAAGATCAACCCCGCGCGACTCATCACCCATCGCTTCAAGTTCGACCAGATCCTCGACGCTCACGAAACCTTTGGACGCGCCGCAGACACCAGAGCGCTCAAGGTGACCATCGAGACCTAGCCGCGCGGCCTCAATCACGGCAAGTCTGCGCTGCAGTCGGCTTGCCTTGCATGAGCAGTCACTCGCCCAGCGGCCGAGTGCAAATGCTGAGTGACAGGTCTGAGATCATTGCCGCTGCTGCGATCGCGCGTACTGTGCGACTGGAATCGCGGTGGACCGGTCTTCTGGAAGCCTGCTCAAGCGGGAAACCGAGCGTCGGCAGTTGGCCGGATGCCAACGAGCGCCTCAACGCTCGTTGGCTGACGTTCGCGAGCCGATCACCCTGGTGCCCAGGGACCGCTATGGCCGACGAGATGCCGGCCAGTGCTATGAAGGCTGAGAGCCCCTCTGACGACCTATGCCATGCGCCCGGACCTCGGCCTTATCGGTCGTTGGGCTCCAAAGGGAACTGTTCATGAACGTCAGCTCACGAGCATCGAGGCATTCATCGGTGTTCGCCCATTCGCCGTAGTTCGCGATCGCATGTCGAATGTGCGGAGTGAGTCCGAAAACAGCCCTTCGCGGCTCGATCCGTTGCGGGGATCCAAGTCTTCGATGCGAGTGAATCCGGAAGCCCGGGATGCCGGTGCGCCATCGCTCAGCCGAGGTCCGGGCGTATCGTCTGATCGTGCAACGGGTCAAAAGCCAAAGGGCCAGGCGATTGTTGCCTGGCCCTTTGGTCTGTTACGGCTGGACCGCGAACGGTCGGTCGATGCCGTAACGGTAGTCACTGAGGCGCCCAGTGTCCGTCCGGTCGAATGCCCTTTCATGTGCGCCAAAGGCGGCCATGGCGTCTACGAGGCTCGCGATGCGCTGATCACGCACACATTCCGCAACCAGCGGCGCGCTCGCGGGCCACCGCTCGCAACCTACCAGATCGGGTGCGAAAGCTTGGTTTGCAGCGTTCATCGGCTCAAGCGTCAGCACGCCGATGGCCGCAGCCGGTTTGGACGTCCAGTTGGCGTTGATGGTAGGCAAGAGCGCCGTCTGATAGGCCGCCGGAAGCGTTGTCGTCCCCAGCGCCGGCGGGGCGAGTTTGGCCATTTCGGTCACCAGAGCCGCGACCTTGGTGTTGCTCAAGGTGCGGCCGTCCGCCGTCTTGAAGACTTCGATCTGGTTCTTGGTGCCTGCGCCGCTTGCAGACCAGCCTTTGACGGTGATCTTGTCGGCAGTACCAATGACACTGACTTCAAGATCCGTTCCGACCATCCGGAACCACAGCTGATCCGCCGTGATGCCGGCGCCGAACGCCACCGTATCGGTGTTGCCTACCGTGGTGTCGGAGTCGGTTACGCTGTCGGCTTGATCGCCGCGACCAAAGACGTAGGTGTCGTTACCTGCGCCGCCGGAGTATGTGTCGCTGCCGACACCGCCCTCCATCACGTCGGCACCGGCTCCACCTTCCAGATAGTCATTGCCGTCGTTGCCGTACAAGACATCATCGCCGTCGTGACCATAGACCCAGTCATTGCCGAGTCCGCCGTAGGCCGTGTCATTGCCGCCGCTCGAATGCAACAGGTCGTCGCCACCTTCGCCCTTGAGCAGGTTAGCCGTCGCATTCCCGATGAGCGTGTTGTCCAAGCTGTTGCCGGTTCCCTGAGCGGCGGTGCCGTCAAGGTAGAGCAACTCGACATTCTCGGTCAGTGTGTAATCGACGGTTGACCGAACCACGTCAATTCCGGCGCCCGCCTTCTCGGTCACAGAATCGGCCGAATTGTCGATCTTGTAGGTGTCGTTCCCCAGCCCTCCAACCAATGTGTCCGCTCCGATGCCACCATCGAGTACGTCGCTGCCATCAAGGTTGAAACGCAACGCGCCGTTGGAGAAAAGCGTGCCATCGGAGACTTTCGCGAACTTGCCGTCGATCGCGCCGTTGTCCCAGATCGTGCCTTCGGCGTTGGCGCGCAAGGTGGTGCTGCCATTGAGTTCGATCCGATCGAGGAAGAGGTTGCGGTCTTCCTTGCCATCGGCACTTACGGCGTCGTTGAGGAACACCACGTCTACGGTACGGGCGATCTGCCCGAGCTTGTCGGCGGGCACGATATAGGCTTGCAGCGTGGTGCTGGTGATATCGAAGGTGTAAGCCTCCACGCCATTGATCCGCACGCTCACCCTGGGCAGCACATTGGCCACTGCAGTGCCGCGCGCATAGATCACCAGAGCGCTGAGTTGCTGCGTAGCGCCGGCATAGCTCTCTGAGCTATCGCCCTTGAGCGTGTCATTGCCTGCGCCGCCGACCAGGCTGTTGACCGCGTCGTTCCCGGTGATCTGATTGGCGAGGGTGTTACCCGTGCCATTGATCGCTGCGCTGCCGGTCAGCACCATGTGCTCGACGTTGTTGGCGATGGTGAAGGTGACCGATGAGCGGATCGTGTCGGTCCCCGCGTTGGCGTTCTCCCAAACGAAGTCACCGCCGTTGTCCACCAGGTAGGTGTCATCGCCGCCCATACCCGAAAGCGTGTCCTGGCCGGCTCCACCGTCGAGTCGATTGGCGGCATTGTTGCCCACGACCATGTTGCGTTCAGCGTTGCCGGTACCGTCAATCGCGTTGGAACCGGTGAGCGTGAGGTTCTCAAGGTTGGCCGACAGGGTGTAGCTCACCGAGCTGCGAACATCGTCATGGCCTTCACTGGCGTACTCGACAATCACATCAGCGGCCTGATCAACCATGTAGATGTCGTTGCCGATCCCCCCCACCATTGAATCGGTGCCGGTGCCACCGTCCAGGTAGTCAGCCCCTTGCAGGCGCACGTGAATGGCGCCGTTGTCACCCATCGATCCGTTGGCGGCGTAGGTGTTCAGGTTGTCGAACGCACCAGCGCCAGCGCCGAAATCCCAGATATTGCCGTTGGCGTTGGCCTTGATCTCACGACCGGAAACCACCAGTTTTTCGAGGTAGAGGTTGCGGTTCTGCGCCGTGGCGGCGTCCACCGCATCATTCACAAAAGCCACGTCGATCTGGCGTGCGTTCATGCCGAGCGGCGCTGTGACCGAGTACGGAGCGAAATCGGTGGAGTTGACCGTGAAGCTCTGGATCTTCACGCCATCTATCCAGACCTCCATGGTCGGATACACACCGAATGCGGGCGTGCCACGGGCGTAGAGCACAAGGGAGCTGACTGCTTGCCTATCGAGCGCTCCCCATGCGTCTCCATATAGCGTGTCATTGCCTTCCTGCCCCTGCAGGCTGTCTGCGCCGTTGCCGCCGTCGAGCCAGTCGTTCTGCGTGCCCCC